>JAZKHD010000017.1:0-304884 GCA_040385565.1 Bacteroidota bacterium
TATGACCTACGGTTTAGAAAACCGGTGCTCTATCCAGCTGAGCTATGGATGCATTTCCTGTTACAGAAGCCGCAAATATAGAATTTACAGCGTTAATGAACAAATCTTATATTGAAATTTTTTTATGTGGAAAGCGGTCTACATGGGAACTGATCATATGTAAAATGTAATCATTTGATTGATAAGCCTGTAAAGCTGATTTTAACAGTTCAGGTACCTGAATGTCACTGTAATTAGAAATATAACCCATTCCATAGAACTTACCCTTCTCAACCAGCAGGCAACTTTGTTCATCCTCGTTACGGCCCTTATCTATCACGGCGAAAGAAGGAAGCATAGATTTCAATTCTTCAATGGCAAACTTTACCCTCACATTGTATGAGGCCGGAGATTCTTTTTTGAGACATGCCCCTGAACATTGACCTGCTTCATGCGCAGTACAGGCCTTCAGGTTTCGCTGGACAAAACATAATTTTTCGCACAGCATATGTTGCTTAATAAGCATCTTCAAAAGATTGTGACCCTCCAGTAGACTGTGAAAACTAAATAAAGACACAGCATATTTTTTAAACTTGTCTATCCCCAGTCTGATATACCCATTTTGGTCTTCAAAAGCATACAAGCCATATTTCTGTTCAAAACTTTTAAGTGCGCGATTGTTGGCAGGCCATAGACGTTTAATCTCTGTGGCCTCCAGTATGAAGGCCATTAGCTCTGTACCACAAACTTCAAAATCGATAGTGTGAATGTCTTTCAGAAAGCTTTGTCGTTGGCGGCCAATGTTGTTCCCTGTGAAGTGGGAGCAGACCCGCTTTTTCAAATCTTTCGCTTTACCTACATAGATCACTTTTCCTTTATGGTTTTTAAAATAATATACTCCTGAACTAGAAGGTAATTTATCTATTTCGGTTCGTTGTAAATTAGGTGGTAGTACCTGGTCCTTAGATAATTTGCTTAAAGAATTCTTGATATGCCCTTCTGTATCTGCATTTATTAGCAAGGTGAGCAGTTGTGCTGTAGCTTCCGCATCTCCTCCGGCGCGATGCCTGTTAATGATTTCAATTTTTAAATCGGCGCACAACTTTCCCAAACTGTAAGACCGGTGACCGGGTATTATTTTACGGCTCAACCGAACAGTACATAGTTTCACACATTGTAAAACAAAATTACAGGCCGACAATTGATGTCTGATAAATGAGAAGTCAAAATTAACGTTATGGGCCACAAAAACCTTATCGCTCAATAGCTCGAAGATCTTTGGTGCAACATCACTGAATAACGGAGCGTTGACAAGCATATCGTTGCTAATTCCTGTTAAAGCCTCAATATGGGGAGGTATATCCTGTAAAGGATTAATTAGTGTTTCATAACGATCGATAACACTATTACCATCATGAATAAGGATGGAAATTTCTGTTATTCCGTTTCCAGATGCAAAACCGCCGGTGGTTTCAATATCTACAACTGCATAAAGCATAGGTGTGTGTTTTTAGAAAGTTTAAATATGCTAATAAAATTAGTAAATAATTTCAACTTTTTGAAAAAAATGGGTTTGGCATATTTATAGCTTAATGGGAACTACAAACAAAAGGGATTCAATAAAAATGTCGAGAAGGATATTAGCAGTAGATGACGACAATGATATAGTTGATATTATTAAGATCATTTTAGAGGACGAAGGTTACGAAGTCACCACCTTAACCAACGGCCGGGAAGTTTTAACGTCAATTGCGATGTCCAGGCCGGATTTAATATTATTGGACGTAATGTTAGGCGGAATCGATGGCAGGGACATCTGCAGGGCAATAAAAGCTGACGCAAATACGAGTGATATTCCAGTAGTTATGATCTCAGCAAGTCACAATCTGCATAACCTTCTTACAGAAAAAGGTTCTCCGAATGATTTTATAGCCAAACCATTCGATATTGATTATCTAGTTAAAAAAGTGAAGGCTCAATTTGTTGCCTAGCAAATTGTACTATTTAGAATATATCTTTGTAAAATCTGTCTAGAATATAGTTCTGTATTACAAGAAGTCATTCTTAACAATTATATATCATTTTCCTTATACTGGGCAAACATTAGTCAACTATGTTTGTTATTGTAACTCTAACCAAATGTTGCTATGTTAAATAATTGTTTGAATTTTCAATTTGATGTTCAGGGTAAACCTGTTAAAGGTTTTTGTATGAGGATACAAGATGATTTCCATGAAACTTATGCTGTGATTGTGGACGGCTACCATTCATTTTGTGTTTGGATAGACGCCACGGCAAATTGGCAAAGTTCTAGAAATGCATCGGTAGAGCCTTCAGTTCTTCAAAGAATAATTAATGAACTTTCAGAGCGTAAGCAGGGGTCATTAGCTTAACTATCCGAAGAACATATAGCATAATGTAATTGCTGTACAGATGCCTACCAGATCTGCCAGTAGCATTGCGCCTATGGCATACCTTGTGTTTTTTATATTTACTGACCCGAAGTAAACTGCGATTACGTAGAATGTGGTATCTGATGATCCTTGCAGGATGCTCGATAACCTCCCGGCAAAAGAATCTGCACCGTGTGTAGTTATGGTATCAACCATCATCCCTCTTGCTCCACCACCACTCAAAGGCCTTATTAATGCAGTTGGAATTCCATCTATAAATCTCGAGTCGGCACCCATTAAAGTACATACGCTTTTCAAACCACCTATGATGATGTCAAACGTTCCACTTGTACGCAACAGACTTATGGCGACAAGCATACCCACCAGATAGGGGATGATTCTTATGGCAGTTTCAAAGCCCCCTTTTGCTCCTTCGATAAAGGAATCAAATACATCTATTTTCTTGTATACACCACCTAACACAATCAGCAAAAAGATCAGTAAAAGCAATCCGTTGCTGAGTATACCTGAAAAAGATTGCAGCTCAGTGGTACTTAACTTAACTAAATAAAGCACCAGCAATGCAATTATGGCAGAAATACTCAGAACCCAGCCCAATATAACCGGCTGAAAAATATTGATCTTTTGTTTAACAGATACGATTAGCATTGCTGCAACTGTGGCCACAAAAGTTGCAATCATACACGGTATAAATATATCTGTGGGGTTAGCGGCATTCAATGATGCCCTTATAGCGATTATACTTACCGGAATGAGCGTTAGACCCGAAGCATGCAAACACAGAAACATAATTTGCGCATTTGACGCGATTTCTTTACTTGGATTAAGTTCCTGCAAGCTTTCCATTGCCTTTAAACCAAAAGGGGTGGCCGCATTATCCAGACCTAAAAGGTTAGCTGAAAAGTTCATTACCATATGGCCAGTGGCCGGGTGCCCTTTTGGGACGTCTGGAAAAAGTTTCGAAAAAAATGGACCTATTACCCTTGAAAGCAACCTGATGCCTCCTGCTTTTTCGGCTATGCTCATAAAACCCATAAAAAGAGCCATGATACCTATTAGTTTCAAGCAGATGTTGACCGCTGTCCAGCAGGTTTCAATAACGCCATCAATTTTCAATGGGTTAGCAGGGTCATCTGCCTTTCCAATTATCATCCAATTGAAAATATTTTCCTGGCCAAGGAAGAAGCACTTTATGCTACCAACAACAATTGCGACGATTATAAAGGCAGACCATATTCTACTTAATGCCATTTCTGATGTTTTATCCGTTTAAATTAAGGTTTTAGCTTAATAATCCATTAGTGAATGACAAAATAGTTTTGCCGTTTTCGACAAGATTGAAATTCGCACAACAATCAAATATGATTTTGCCTTCAATCTGAGTATTCTTGCCACTATAAGTTGCATAAGCGTTACAATAAGTTAGGTCGCCTATGTCTTTGATGTAATAAATTCTTTCAACAGCCTGATGTTCGGTAATGTACTTCATGTCGTAATTTATACCAATGCTAGTTTCCATACCATCCAAATCAATATCGCGAATTAGGATGTGGAATATCTGCTTATCATTTTTAGGTATATTGTAGTAGTCTGCAATGTTGTTTCCGATATAAGTTTTTTCTGCAATAGCGTATAAACCTGCAATAACAGATAAGAAATAGTATTTTCTGATGTTCTGTTTTTCGTAATCATCTGCATAGCCACCAGCCTCAATCAGAATCGTGGATGTGCCAGCCAGTTGGAAATTGTCGCCAAATGCTCTTGGTTCATATTCATCTTTGAATAATCCAATATGCAACGGGAGCATAGCATTTAATTCCTTATAGATTTCTGCAATAACAAGCATAGCATCCCCCCTGGTTTCATTTATTGTTGATGATGCATCGAATGAAGGGGCGAGGTAAGAAAGTGTTGCCGGCTTTAAGCTGCCATTGACACTCCACAAAGTATCCTGATCATGTAAGTTGAAACCAAAATGTGGTTGAATTGAAGCTCTCAATGATTTTAATATTCTTGCTTCTACACTCGAAGTAATCAGAAAATCACGATTGATGTCGATCTGCAGGGCATTTCTTCTGGTGAACCTTTCTGCGCCATCCGGGTTGACCATAGGAAGCATAAAAAGGGTGCAGTTTTGCCAGAGCATGTTAGCTGATTCCTCAAATTGTTCTGTTTGAAGGAAGTTAAAAAGATCGAATAATGCCATTGTGCCTGTTGCCTCATCACCATGCATTTGACTCCATAGAAATATCCTGACCGGGCCGCTGCCCCAAGTAACGAGGTTTAAAGACCGGAGTTCCTCAGATTTTCCTACTTCATCTACGGCAAATTTTTCTGAAGGAAGTCTTTTTAGCAGGTAATCTAGTTTTTCATGTTTAAAGAACCTGTCTGTTATTTCAGGTTCTTTAAACAATTCATACTTTTCTAATATATCGGCAACATTCATCCTACGGTTTTTCGTCTGTCAAGTCAAAACCCCATGTCCGACCTTTATCTACAGCAGGTATTCCGTTTACCATCCAAACAGGCGCTTTTGCTCCTTTTAGATAATAATCAAAAAATTGTTGCTCGCGGATTTGGATATCTTTGCGGTTCTGGCGAAGCACCAGGTTGTGCGCCTCATTATTGTAGTTTAAAAGCCAGACCGGTTTACCAAGTCTTTTCAATCCTGTAAACATCTCAATTCCCTGGTACCATGGCACTGCGCCATCGGCATCGTTTGACATAATTACCACCGGCGTACTCACTTTTGGAAGTGAAAATAGGGGAGAGTTTTCTATATATAATTCCGGTTTATCCCATAGAGTGGCACCAATTCTACTCTGTGTTTTTTCATATTGAAATTGCCTGTTCATGCCCGATTCCCATCTGATACCACCGTAGGCTGAAGTCATATTCACTACCGGCGCTCCTGCCCATGCTGCTGCATACATATTGGTTCGGGTGATTAGGTGCGCAACCTGATAGCCGCCCCAACTTTGTCCTTGAATTCCAATTTTTGTCCCATCAACCCATGCATTTTTCTTCAATGACTCCACACCCGAATTGATATACTCCTCAGCTGAACGTCCTGGATAGCCAGTTTCATAGCTTATATCGGGTGCGAAAACCAGGTATCCATTACTTACAAAATATGGAATGTTCAATCTCGATGGCGTAGGGGCCGGTGCTTGATAAGCATACAAACCGTCTGATAATTTTTCATAGAAATAAACAATCATCGGATATTTTTTGCTCGGGTCAAAGTTTTCAGGCTTGTAGAGTATACCTTCAGATTTGAAACCTTTTGGTGTTGTCCAAGCTACCAGCTCTGCAGTACCCCAATTGTAATTTTGTTGTTGTGGGTTGGTATTGCTGAGTTTTGTCTCTGTCTTGAAATCACTTGTTACAAATACATTTGGCGAGTTGGTGTAGTTGCCCTTATCAAATACGTATCGCTCTGCATCTTTTGCTTTAATCAAACCAGAATACCTTGATTTAGCCATGGCAACCAATTCAGGGTTTTTACTGTCGCCAATATTCTTCTTATAATACCCCGTTTCTTTCGTTAAATTATCGAATGCACTAAGCCAAATGAGTTGTTTTTTGTTAAAAAAGCGCTCCTCAGGATCCACTTGCTCATATCGGAAAGTTATGCCATTAGCACGACCAAAGCCATTGGTAATATTTTTAGGAGCATTTTTTCCATCTGGGTTGAACTCCCAAATGTCATAACGGTCGTATAAAAGCACTGACTTGTCATCTTCGGTCCATTCGGCTATACCATAAGGTGAAGGATCATCTGGTACGTCATTCTGTTCGTCTACCAATTTAACAGTCATGCCTGCATTTAAATGCGTTTTTTTACCCGTGGCAATATTGTAAGTGTACCAGTATCCAGTATTTTTTTCGAAATAGATCACATATTTTCCGGAAGGGGAGGCCATAGCGTTTCCGGCAAGTGATTCCAATATTTTCTTTCTGGCACCTGTTTTTGTGTCGACCAGGTAATAGTCTTTTAACGTTTCGGCAGTCCATTGTGCCGCTATTCTATTTCCATAATCGGTAGATGCTAAAACTGAACTGGCATTTCCTTCATCAATTAATACTGCATCAGGAAGTTTTAAATCAGTTAGAGGAGTAACTCTTGCATCACCACTAAAAATTTCAATTGTGCTGAGGAATGTTTTCTTTAGTGTGCGGTCTGCATTTTTTAACTGCATAGGCTGAAGATAATCATCTTTATAGCCCCAGATATCGAGTTTGGCATTTTCGAAATCTACCAATGTCGTATCCTTTGGTTTTTTTATAGGTGCGATTCCAAAGAACAGTTTTTTGCCATCTCTGCTAAAGTTAAGTTTTCCGTCTCCGCTTACTCCCCATTTCGATGGCATACCTGTGCTTAAATTGTCTACAAGTATCTGTGCAGAATCCAATGTCAATGAGTTGTAATAGATAAAGTAATCTTTGATCTCAGCTTTTTCCGGACTATGTTCTCCTAAAAACGCCAGCTCTTCACTATCCTCATCAAAAGCAAAGCCTTTGAAATTTCCTTTTTTATTTATCAGCGTTTTAATTGTGCCTTTCTCGGTATTTAATAAGTATACACCAGAAGGTGCGGTTTTATCTTTTTTAGATCCGGTACAAGCATAAGCCAACTGTTTTCCATCTTTACTGAATGCATACTCCGAAACATATTTCAAAGTTCTGTCGATACCTGTTATTAGATTTTTGACCATCAAATCTGTGCCTTCAACTGCTTTTCCGGCACCGGTTTCTTCATCAGCCAGGAAGGAGTCATTGTCATTTTTAGTTTCTGCTGGTGTAACTGCGGGAGTTTTTTTTAGGGAATCAATTGGTTTCTCCATTTGATAGGCAAGTATAGCAGAACCATTTTCCGTGAATTTAAAAGATTTAACCCTTGGAACCTTTATAACATGTAGCGTATTTAGGTTTACTATGGCTAAAGTGTCCTTTGTCATTTCGTCTGGCTTTTTCTTTTTTATTTTAGCCATTCTGATTTCTGAGAATAAAGGCTTTATTGGAAAGGCTGCGAATTTTGAATCGGCACTGAATTGGATTGCTTCACCACGATTTACTGTAAGTTTTGCATTGGAGCTGAGGTTATTTAAATATAATATTGAATTTCCTTCTTGCTGGGCAACTCCGAAAGCCGACCATACTCCATTGTTAGAAAGCTTTTTTGTTGTAATAGATTCCCAGCTATCGTATACCGTATGATCGATTGGTTTTTTTTGACCGTAAACGATCCCACTAAGCAATAATAGCGCAATTGTAAATTTCTTTCGCATAGTAAATTCTAAAATGTGGTGGTTAATAGAGCGTCTATAAAAATTGCAAAAATATTAACGTGATTTGTTATGTATGCCAAATTTTACAAAAATGCATCTATAACTGCATTACTTAATATAGTTGGCTTGTTGGAATGTTACAAATAAGTATTGGTTGGATTTTGTGACGGGTATATGTGCATATCCAATCAAAAAAAGAGGCATCTTTTCAGGATGCCTCTAATGTATTTTTAATTTTCTTTTTTCTGCTTAAGTTGATTTTGCTGGCGCATATAATCATCAAGCCGAGACTGGAACTTTGATTTTTTCTTCTGCTCTACAGGTTTTGTTTTATTTTCCTGTAAGGTCCTGTGAATCTTATCATCATCTACCATTGATTTGATAATGAATTGCTGTGCAAATGTTAGCATGTTTGCAAGGAAGTAGTAATAATTAAGTCCTGATGGGTAACTATTTAGTACGCCCAAGAATACGATTGGCATGATGTATCCAATGTATTTCATTTGACCCGTAGCTCCCGAAATCTGGTTGTTGAAATAAGTGTAGATCAACGTTGAAATTGTCATAAGGATACACATCAAACTTAGGTGATTTCCGATGAAAGGAATAGTTACACCGAATTTAATAAAGTCATCGTAAGTAGAAAGGTCGTGCATCCAAAGAAAACTTTGCCCTCTGAGTTCGAAAAGGTTAGGGAAAAAGAAGAAGAATGCCATGACAAACGGCAACTGCAGTAACATTGGTAAGCACCCTCCTAAAGGATTAACACCTACTTGCTTATATAGCTTCAAATATTCTTGCTGTAATAGGGTAGGGTTATCTTCTCCAACTTTTGCCTTAATAACATCCATCTCAGGCTTCAAAATTCTCATTTTTGCCATTGATAAATAAGACTTATAAGTTAACGGCGACATAACAACTTTTAACGCAATGGTTAGAAGCAAGATAATTAAGCCATAATTCCAATTGAAACCTTCCAACCAATTAAATACGGGTAAAACAACAAATCTATTGATGTATTTCAAAGGCCAGTAACCCATGTCTACCTGCTTTTCTATTTCATGGCCCTGCGCTTTAAGCGTAGAAAATTTATTGGTGCCAAAATAAAAACTCATTGTATAAGACTGCTGCGCAAGTTGGCTGAATGCCAATTGCATGTTTGCAGCATACCATTTAATTTGTCCGGGTAGTGTACTAACCTTTACTTCAACATCTCCTTTTTCGAAAGGAACTTTTGGTAAAAGAACGGCAGAGAAAAAGTGTTGTTTAAATGAAAACCACTCTATTTTACCTTCTTTAAGTTCTCCTTTTTCGTCTTTTGCAACGTTTAGATGGTCAGGCGCTTTATCAGTATATTTATAATAAGGGGCAGAATAGCGTTGCTCATTGGCCACATCTTTTTCTTGCTGAAGCAATACAGTTTCCCAATTTAGTGAAATTGTGTTGCCTTGAATAACTTGATTTAAGCCATTTAGGTTAATGTTGAATTCTACATTGTTGCTGTTGGCACTTAAATCGTATACAAATTCGATGTATTGATTGGCTAGATAATTTGCCCGCATGCTCAAACTGTTAGCATTTTTTGTCGTTGTAAAATATAAATCATTGGTGTTTATAATTTTACCAGCAATGTTTAAATTGAGGCCAAACTTATTTTGATTTCCACTAAACATGACAACAGGTTTTCCATCAAAGGTTTTTTGATCTTTAATTTCAACTGAACTGATTTTGCCACCCTTATTGCTAAATGTTAATTTCAAGTTTTCATTTTCAAGAACAGTTGATTGTTCTGTTCCGGCGATGCTTGTTCCAAAAGGTCCGCTTAGCGTACTTGAATCAATCGCTGTAGTTTGTTGAGCAGTTGCTGGAATGGTGGCAAGATTTGTATTTGCTGAAGATTTTTTAACTGAATCGGCGGCTATTCTTTCATTTTCTTTTTTAATGTCAGCTTCGCTCGGCTTAAAGAAGTAGAATGATCCTGCCAAGACGATCATGATCAGGAATAATCCTGTAAAAGTATTTCTATCCATTATTGTTAATTAAACGCGTATTATCTTATTTTTCTTTTCGCAAACTCAACCGAAGCGGCGACAAATTTAACAAAAAGTGGGTGAGGATTAGCAACTGTTGATTTTAATTCAGGGTGGAACTGTCCGCCAACAAAAAATGGGTGGTTTTTTAGCTCAATTATTTCTACAAGTTTGCTATCTGGATTTATGCCTGAAGCAATCATTCCCGCATCTTCATATTGCTTTAAGTATGCACTGTTAAATTCGTAACGATGTCTGTGACGTTCTGTAATGTGTGCTTTACCGTACGCAGCAAAAGCTTTAGTGCCTTTTTTTAAATCGCAGCTGTAAGCACCTAATCTCATAGTACCACCTTTACTGGTAATGTTTTTTTGTTCTTCCATCATGTTGATTACAGGATGTTCAGATTGATCATCTATTTCAGTTGTATTCGCGTTCTTAAGGCCTAAGACATTTCGTCCATATTCAATAACTGCACACTGCATGCCCAGACATATACCAAAAAACGGTACATTATTTTCTCTTACGTACTTAATGGCATCAATTTTCCCTTCAATACCGCGGCTTCCGAAGCCCGGAGCGACAAGTAATCCATCAAGATGTCCGAGCTTTTCTTTTGCATTTTCTGGATAAACGCCTTCAGAATGGATATACTCCACTCTAACCTTACATTCATTTCTTGCACCTGCATGTACAAACGATTCGGTAATTGATTTATAAGCATCAGGTAATTCAACATATTTACCAACTACTCCAATAACAACTTCTGAAATTGGATTTTTAAGTCGGCCAAGAAAGTCTTTCCAGCTTTCCATGTCGGGTTCATTCTTTTGAGCAAGCTTTAACTTACTGAGAACAGTTTTATCCAACTGCTCTTTCATCATTAACAGTGGTACATCATAGATGGTGGATGCATCGATTGATTCAACAACAGCATTTACGTTGACATTACAGAACAATGCAATTTTTTTACGAATGTCCTGATTGATGTGATGTTCTGTACGGCATACCAAGATGTCTGGCTGAATACCATATTCCAATAAAGCTTTTACAGAATGTTGTGTTGGTTTTGTTTTAAGCTCACCCGCGGCTGCTAGGTATGGTACTAGCGTAAGGTGGATTACGATGGCATTGTTTGCACCTTCCTCCCATTTAAACTGCCTAACAGCTTCTATGAAGGGTAATGACTCAATGTCTCCAACAGTACCTCCGAGTTCAGTAATAACAATGTCGTATTTGCCGCTTTCGCCCAAAATACGCATGTTTCTTTTTATCTCATCTGTTATGTGTGGTACTACTTGTACTGTTTTACCAAGATATTCGCCTAACCTTTCTTTATTAATGACATTTTGATAAATTCGACCTGTTGTAATGTTATTGGCCTGGGAAGTAGGAACGTTGAGGAAACGCTCGTAGTGACCAAGGTCAAGATCGGTTTCAGCGCCATCTTCAGTTACATAACATTCGCCATGTTCATATGGATTAAGAGTTCCAGGATCTATATTAATGTAAGGGTCAAATTTCTGAATAGTAACACTGTAACCCCTTGCTTGTAATAATTTAGCCAATGAAGCGGAGATGATGCCCTTACCTAAAGAGGAAGTAACACCGCCCGTAACAAAAATATACTTAGTCATGTTTGTAAGTTTGTGATGAAAAAGCAGTGTTTTTACAGCTGCTTTATTGCTTTTGTACGGGATACAAAGTTAGTAAATAAAACCAATTCATAGGAATTATTAATGATTGTACCAAGCGATCTGTAAGCAGTTAGTGCTTAAAATGTTAAGTAAAAGTTCTCGGTAGTTTCTTAAAAAAATTAAAATTTAATTTTTGAATGTGAAGATTCAAAAAAAAAGTGCCCGAAATATCCGGGCACTTTTAAAAATATATTTGGTTAGAATATGCAATTCGTTACAAAACCATTTTTTTGACTACGCTAAAAACGTTTCGTTATATAAACATAATACAAAATTTATAAATTTCATAATAAAATATTAAAATTTTTTCATAAAACGCCGGTATGTTCGTTTTAGCAACGATTTGACCCTATGTGCATTATGATATTTTTTTGTCTTTAAAGTTGCGAACCTAGTTGCAGCATGCATAGTAGGTTTTTACTTTGCCATTTGTGGCGGACCATGCAATGTATACTTTTTGGTCTGGCCCCACCCTGTACATAAAGCCATTTAAACCATTGTTCTTTAATTCTTCGTATAAGATTTTATCTGGGACATTGTTGTCAGCAGATTCGTTTTCAGTCACTGCCGGCTCCATAAAATTCTCCTCGTCCAGAAAGCGTGAAAGTTCTGTATTTAAAAAACTTACTTTATCATTATCCTTTTTTAAATCCAAAGTGGATTTGTAATTATTAAACAATGTTTCTGAGTTCAGAGTCAACTGATAGATTACTGAGCCTTTAAAATTGGTTATACTAAATGCCAGCTGCCGATCAGTTTTGGCATTGTTGATAATCGCAACTTTAAATGTATCGGCCTGTAAAGAGTCACTAAATTTCTTAACAATTATTTTTTCATCCTGATCTATTTGAACGCCAGAAGAACCCTCGCCAACGCAGGCGGCCAGTATTAAAATAATTAAAAAGAGAGACACTTGGATTTTCACAAAGTACTGTTTATTTTTTCTAAGTCTTCTGGAGTGTCTATAGCAATGGTTTCAAACAGAGTTATTCTGGTATGAATAGAATAGCCGTTTTCTATCCATCGTAATTGTTCCAGACGTTCAGCCGTCTCAAGCTGTGAGGGCTTAAGTTGGGTAATTTCCTTCAAAGTTTCCACATCGTAACCATAAATGCCAATGTGCTTGTAAAAGTCACCATGGAGCAGCCATTCTTCCTTAACAATATTCCTTAAAAAAGGTATAGTTTGCCTGCTAAAGTAATTTGCTTCAAGATTTTTATTAACTACGACCTTAGGAATATTTTCATTAAAAAGATCGGCATTGCTGGTGATTTTCTTTACTAACGTGGCCAGTTTAACCTTTTGATCTTCAAAACATGATGCCACAAGATCGATTTGTGCTGGATCAATATAAGGTTCATCGCCCTGAATATTAATTACCGCATTAAAACCGCGCATAGTATTGATTACTTCTGCGCAGCGATCTGTGCCACTAATATGATCTGAACGTGTCATAGTATACTTCCCACCGAATGCCTGAACTTCTGTAGCAATACGTATATCATCGGTCGCCACAATCACATCATTTAGTTTCGAAGCCTTAACTGCTTGTTCGTAAACACGCCTGATCATACTCTTACCTTGGATGTTAACCAGTGGCTTGCCAGGAAACCTGGAGGATGCAAATCTTGCCGGTATAATTCCCAGTATCTTCATCTTTAAAATAAGCCGTTGATCTCTGCGTCGATGGCTTGAATAATGGTACCTAAATCTTCAGGAGAGTTAGTGAAGTCTAGCTTATCCTTATCTAATATCAATAAATTGCCAAGTTTGTAATCTTTTATCCAGACTTCATACTTTTCATTAAGTTTTGAAAGGTAATCAATTCGAATTCCTGCTTCGTATTCTCTACCTCGCCGCTGAATATTATTCACTAGGGTAGGAACAGATGCCCTAAGGTAAACCAGAAGATCTGGTGGTTTGATAAAAGAAGTAATGTTTGCGAAAATCGCTTTGTAGTTTTGATGATCCCTGGTAGTCATCAAGCCCATCTCATGTAGATTGTCAGCAAAGATGTGCGCATCTTCGTAAATTGTTCTGTCTTGGATTACATTTCTGTTAAAATTTTGAATATCAACGATTTGTTGGAAACGGCTATTCAAAAAATAAATCTGTAAGTTAAAGCTCCAGCGTTTCATGTCACTGTAAAAATCTTCCAGATAGGGATTGTTATCCACTGCTTCATACAAAGCTTCCCAATTATAATGCTTTGCGAGCAACCCTGTTAAGGTAGTTTTTCCAGCGCCTATGTTTCCAACTATTGCTATGTGCATACTAAATTAAATGTGTAACTATTTGAAACTTATTATTTACAGTGAATCCTCTGACCAGCAACCGTAGGTCAAAAGGTAACTATTTTACTTGAAATTTAAAAAGATTTAAACCCGATTAGTGATCGTACTTCTTTGATGGTTTTTTGAGCGCTTTCCCTAGCCTTAATTGCACCGTGTTTTGCTACTTGTCTCAAATACGAATTGTCTTTAGAAAGCTCTTCAATCCGCTCGCGGATAGGAGTGTTAAAGACAATCATGTCTTCTGCAATCTGCTTTTTGAAATCCCCATATTTAATTCCGAGGCTGTTGTAAAGGTTGTCGAAATGTGTCAATGTATCTGATGTAGAAACAATCTTCATGAGGTCAAAAAGGTTTTGGATAGCCTCAGGTTTTGTTTGATTCTCGACGGTAGGACCTCCGTCGGTAACTGCACGAGACATTTTTTTACGGATAATTTCAGGACTATCTGAAAGGTAAATGCAGTTGCCATCACCATCAGACTTACTCATTTTGCCTTTCCCGTCCAATCCCGGGACTTTGACAAGATTATGTGTATAGTTAAAAGCAGAGGGTTCAGGAAAGTATTCAGAATTATATAGCCTGTTAAACCTGTTTCCAAAGGTTCGCGTCATTTCGAGGTGTTGTTCCTGATCTTTTCCAACAGGTACCTTTGTTGCACGATGTATTAGAATATCTGCTGCCATCAGCGCAGGATAGGTCAATAAGCCTGCGTTAACATTATTAGGTTGAGATCTAATCTTATCCTTAAAAGAAGTGCTTCTTTCTAATTCGCCCAAATAAGCGTTCATGTTTAAATACAGATATAGTTCTGCAACTTCCGGAACATCTGACTGAATGTAAATAGTAGTCTCGTCTGGATTTATGCCGCAAGCTAGGTACTCGACAAGAACATGTTTCACATATCCATGGAGATCTTGCGGGGTAGGGTGTGTTGTTAATGAATGTAAATCTGCAATAAAAAAGTAACAATTGTAGTCGTGCTGCATTTTTACGAAGTTCGTAACCGCACCAAAATAATTTCCTAAATGTAATTTTCCTGTCGGACGGATTCCACTAACTACTGTTTCTTTCATGTGGCCGAAATTAATAAAAAACAATAATTTGGACCCTTATAATTTCAAAATTTGTAATATTGAATTCATGATAAAATTTCTTAGGCGCGCACACTGGGTCTATTCCATTGTAATAATTCTTGTACTTTCATGCTTATTTTACCCCTTTTATTACGCGTTTTCGAGAAATGAAAAATGGTATGTTGCACTAAACTTATCCAGAAAACTTCACAGCGTAGTTTGTAGTTTATTAATTGGTGTTTTTTTTGTGTTTGAATTTGAGCGCCCCCTATTGAAAAATCAAACATTCATCTATTGTGCGAATCACACTTCAAACCTTGATATTATGATGTTATGCATCCTCGGACATGGCAGATTTCATTTTTTGGGGAAACAGGAACTATTAAATAATCCGGTACTAAAACTTTTTTTTAATACGATCGATGTACCTGTAAACAGGGATAGTAAGATGTCGTCTTTTAGGGCTTTCAAAAAAGTAGGAGAAAATTTGGACAAAGGAATGAGTCTTATGATTTTTCCTGAAGGTAGAATTGATGAGGACCATTATCCACCTCAATTACTGCCCTTTAAAAATGGCCCTTTTAGGTTGGCGATCGAGAAAAACATAGCAATTGTGCCGATCACATTCATTGATGCTTGGAAAAGGATGTGGGATGATGGTTCGAGGCATGGCACTACTCCCGGGTTTTGCCATATTTATGTTCATAAACCGATTGCGACTTCCGATCTGGATATAGCAGATGCAGATGTCCTTAAAGACGCTATCTTTGCGATAATTAATAGCAAGTTTACCAATAATGATCATAGATAAACAAACCATCGATAAGGTTGCAAATCTGGCAAGGATAGAAATAAAGGATAAAGATGTTGATACATTGATTGCCGACATGAACAAGATCCTTACATTTATGGAACAACTTAATCAGCTTGATACCGCGGGAGTAGCGCCACTTATTTATATGAACGCCGAAGAAAATGTTTGGAGGGAAGATATAGTCGAGCAAAAAATTTCTGTGGAAGATGGAGTGAAAAATTCAGCCAACCATAGTGATCGATTTTTCTTAGTTCCTAAAATTATTGACAAATAACAAATATCTGAATAGTTGTAGCCTACTGTAACATTGACAACAGTGTAATAGTCTAAAAATAAAATAGCAATGGAAAAAGCACTGATAAATATTAAAGATATAGGGCGTAAATATGTGATAGGCTCGGAAGTAATTCATGCCTTAAAATCTGTATCATTAGATATATTTAAAGGTGAATTTGTTGCATTAATGGGGCCTTCAGGCTCCGGAAAATCCACACTAATGAATATTTTAGGATGTTTGGACACTCCTAGTAAGGGTGATTACGTTCTGAATGGAATTAACGTAAGTCAGATGAGTGACAATGAGTTGGCTGAAGTTCGTAATAAGGAGATCGGATTTGTCTTCCAAACATTTAACCTTTTGCCAAGGTCAACTTCTTTGGATAATGTGGCGCTTCCTCTAATTTACGCTGGTGCGAATAAGAAAGAAAGAGACGCCAGAGCCCAGAAAGCATTGGAAAACGTTGGTTTAGGCAATCGTGTTACCCATAAACCTAATGAATTATCTGGAGGTCAACGTCAGCGCGTTGCAGTAGCAAGAGCTTTGATAAATAATCCATCAATAATATTGGCTGATGAGCCTACCGGTAACCTAGATACAAAAACCTCCATAGAAATTATGGGGCTATTAGAAGAAATTCACAGTAAAGGAAATACCATCATTTTGGTTACACACGAAGAAGATATTGCACAACATGCACATCGCATTGTTCGCATGCGTGATGGTTTGATTGAAAAAGACTACGTTAACACTGACATAAAAACAGTATCACCAAGGTTATCTAATCTGGAAAAAAGAGGTAGTGATTTCGAAAAAATCGGTTAGTGCGCTATGAAAATTTATACCAAAACAGGAGACAAGGGGTTGACATCGCTAATTGGGGGGACTCGGGTAGCGAAATATGATCTCAGAATTGAATGTTATGGTACAGTTGATGAGCTCAACTCATACATAGGGTTAATAGGTTGTCAGCCAATTGACATACATCATCAAACCATATTAAAAGAGATTCAAGACAGATTATTCACAATTGGAGCTTATCTTGCTTCTGATCCAGAGCGTTCTAAAATGAAAATCCCGGACTTAAGGGAAAGTGATGTCACATTACTAGAAGTTGAGATGGATCAGATGAACGAGTCTCTCCCAGAACTTAAAAACTTTGTACTACCAGGTAGCCATACTACGGTATCTTATTGTCACATAGCTAGATGTGTTTGCAGGAAATGTGAACGACTGGTTTTTGAACTTGGTTCTGAAAATGAAGTGGACGGTAAAGTCACTACCTTTTTAAATCGGTTAAGTGATTATCTGTTTATGTTGTCGCGCAGACTGAATATGGATCTTGGTACAGCAGAAAACATTTGGTTTCCAAGAGTCTAAAATGGTGGAAAAAAAAGTTTGTTTTGCTCCCTATTTTTAATATACTTTTGCGGAAATTATTTTAGAACTTAATACTAAAAAAATATGTACTGGACTTTAGAACTCGCATCGCATTTGGAAGACGCTCCATGGCCTGCAACAAAAGATGAATTGATTGACTATGGCATTAGATCTGGAGCGCCGGTTGAAGTGATAGAAAACTTACAGGCTCTGGAAGACGATGGTGAACCTTATGAAACTATTGAAGAGATTTGGCCCGATTACCCAACAAAAGACGACTTCTTCTTTAACGAAGACGAATATTAACTATAATGATATTCAATGGCCGCCTGAATATTTAGGCTATTGTCATTTTTGGAACGATGATTGTTTATGATTTGTCACGGAAGTGTTATGCTTCATTAACTATCTAAAAACAAAAACTTCAAAAATTAAACGTTATGGGAAATTTACTCTATCTAGTTGCCGTTGTCTTAGTAATTCTATGGGTTATCGGCTTTTTCTTTCAAGGATTTGGGCCAAACGTAGGCGGTCTGATCCATATTCTATTAGTTATCGCAGTAATTGCAATAATTTTAAAAGTCATAAATAGGGCTGCTTAATTACAATTAAAAAAAAAAACGCCACAGATTAACTGGGGCGTTTTTTTTTGAGCAAAATTGATGCTATCTCTATGTCTTCAGGGTAGGTAATTTTAATATTCTCCCTTTCTCCTTCGATTAAATTTATTTTAATGCCTTTAACTTCAGCTACACTAGCGTCATCAGTGAATCGGCTATCGAACTCTGTCTGATAAACTGACCTTAGAATTTCTACTTGGAAAGTTTGAGGGGTTTGTACGAGTTTAAATAGGGTACGATCCATTGATGTAGTTGATTGATCTGCACTTATCTTTCTGATAGAGTCAGTTAATGAAACTGCAGCAACACAGTTACCCATTTTGGTCGCCAGAAGGTATGATTTATAAATAAGTGCCGTGGATACTAATGGACGTACCGCATCATGTACCGCCACAAGGCCATCATGCTCTATTGCAGCAAGTGCATTTTGTACGGAATGAAACCGATGCTCGCCACCATTGACTAGTGAATGGTGAATCGAAAAATTGTACTTATTACAAAGATTTATCCAGTCTGCATGAAGGTTTTTGTTGAGTACAACTAAGATTTCAGGATTTAGGACACTTTTATTAAATGCTTGGATTGTATGCATTAATATTGGTATGCCATCGAGTAAAAGGAACTGTTTAGGAACAGGATTATTCATCCTGTTCCCGGAGCCGCCAGCAACTATTATAGCATAATAGTTCATTGATACTTTATATTATAAGCATCGCATCGCCATAGCTATAAAAGCGGTACTTTTCTTTTAGTGCTACTTCATAAGCATTTCTCACATAATCATATCCCCCAAATGCACTTACCATCATTAATAAAGTAGATTCTGGCGTGTGGAAGTTGGTAATCATCGAGTTAGCAATACTGAAATCATATGGAGGAAATATGAACTTGCTAGTCCAGTCGTTTGCTGGTTTTAGCGTTTTGTTTGATGAAACTGCAGATTCGATTGCACGCATAGATGTAGTCCCAACCGCGCAAATTTTTCTTTTTTCTTCAATGGCCTTGTTAACAATATTTGCATCTTTTTGTTCGATGATGTACTGTTCAGAATCCATCTTATGTTTGGTAAGATCTTCAACCTCAACGGATCTGAAAGTTCCAAGACCCACGTGAAGCGTTACTTCTGCAAAATTGATTCCTTTCAATTCAAGTCGCTTCATCAGCTCTCTGCTGAAGTGAAGACCAGCAGTTGGAGCTGCTACCGCACCTTCATGCTTAGCGAAGATGGTTTGGTAACGCTCTTTATCTTGCGCTGTAGCCTTTCGTTTTATGTATTTTGGAAGTGGAGTTTCTCCTAATATCTCAATGTTTTTTCTGAACTCTTCATCCGTTCCATCAAATAAGAAACGGATTGTACGGCCGCGAGATGTTGTATTATCAACTACTTCTGCAACCAACAAGTCGTCCTCGCCAAAATAAAGTTTGTTTCCTACACGGATTTTACGAGCCGGATCAACAAGTACGTCCCATAGACGAAGTTCTTTGTTAAGCTCACGAAGCAGGAAGACCTCAATTGTAGCACCTGTTTTTTCTTTATTGCCATATAAACGTGCCGGGAAAACCTTTGTATTGTTTAAGATCATGACATCCTTATCATCAAAATAACCCAAAACATCCTTGAATATTTTGTGTTCAATTTTGCCGCTATCCTTATGAAGAACCATTAAACGGGCTTCGTCCCGTTGTTCTGAAGGATTATTAGCAACTAAAGACTCAGGCAAATTAAACTTAAATTGAGATAATTTCATATTTTTTGATGTGATAATTAAGGGCGCAAATTTACTAATTATTATCCTCTTTTTTATAAATATCTTATTTGATGAAATAACAGCACTTCAATGTATCTTTTATATTATATAGCTGTCAGCCTGTAACCTTTTTAGGTACTTTTGATCTAAACTTCAATTATGATTATTTTCAGACTAATAGGGGAAAGTTTTAGATTTGCTGCTGATGCGCTGCGCCAGAATAAAATGCGTACCATACTATCACTGCTAGGTATTACTATAGGAATTTTTACAATCATTTTTGTGTTTTCGGCTGTGGATACTCTCAGAAGTAAACTTCAGGAAAGTATTGACAAACTAGGATCCAAAACGGTTTTCGTTCAAAAATGGCCATGGGGTGGATTTGGCGATTATCCATGGTGGAAATATGTTAACAGACCGGAACCCTCCTTGAGGGACTATGAGTTATTGAAGGATAGACTCGAGTATGCTCAAGGTGTTTCTTTTGAAATTTCTGCCAATTCACGAACTGTAAAATACAGAAGTAATTCAGTTGAAGGAGTTGGTATTAGAGCAGGTTCCCAGGATTTTAATAAAACGTGGACTTTGGATTTCCAGGATGGAAGGTATTTTACAGATAATGAAAGCAGAGCCGGTTCACCTGTAGTGTTGATGGGCGCAGAGGTTGCGGATGGTCTTTTTAATGGTAATGATGCAATTGGTAAGACAATCATTGTTATGGGGCGCAAACTTACTGTGGTTGGAGTATTTAAAAAAGAAGGTGAGGATATGATGGGAATGTCTCAAGATAAGAACATCGTAATGCCCTTAAATTTTGCCAAAGGTATTATGGATGTTGAAAGTGAGCGTTATGATCCAACGATTACAGTTAGAGGTTACGAGCATATAGATCTTGATGAAATTGAGAGTGAAATAAGGGGGGCAATGCGTTCAATTAGGCGCATTAAGCCGGGAGCAGAAGAGGATTTTGCGCTAAATAAAAGCACTATTGCTTCGAATCAACTTGACCAAATGTTTGGTATGGTGGACATTGCAGGTTGGGTTATTGGGGGCTTCTCTATTCTGGTAGGAGGATTTGGTATCGCTAATATTATGTTTGTTTCTGTCAAAGAACGCACAAATATTATTGGAATCCAAAAATCGTTGGGTGCAAAAAATTATTTCATATTGCTGCAATTTTTGTTCGAAGCCGTAGCGCTGTGTTTAATGGGTGGTGCTTTTGGTCTTCTTCTGGTTTATTTGCTTACAATTGGATTGACAGCCGGAGGATTTGAAATGATTCTCTTTTTCAAGAATGTTGTATTGGGTGTGGGAATATCCGTAGCTATCGGGACGATATCCGGTTTCTGGCCTGCCTTCTCAGCATCAAGACTCGATCCGGTGGAAGCTATTAGATCTTAAATAAAAAAGCCTTTCTGCATTTGCAAAAAGGCTTTTTTATTTAAGTCGTTAATTAACTACTTCAATTTTTCTAAAGCTGATTTGATTTGTGCAACTGCTTTCCTCAATTGATCCTCAGAAGCCGCATATGATATTCTTATACAATCTTCGTTTCCAAACGCTTCACCAGTTACTGTAGACACATGGGCTTCATTTAATAAATAAAGGGATAGGTCTTCTGCATTATTGATAACGATCTCGCCGTTTCTCTTTCCGAAATAATCCTTAATTTCTGGGAAGAAATAAAAGGCCCCATCTGGAAGGTTAACATTAACACCAGGAATTTCTGATAAAAGGGCATAAACAATATCTCTGCGTTTTTTGAACTCAGCTACCATTTCATTGACAGAAGCTAATCCGCCCTGATAAGCTTCCAACGCAGCACGTTGAGCTATCGAAGATGTACCTGATGTGATTTGACCTTGTAGCTTATCACAAGCGTTGGCAATTTCTTTATTAGCCGCCATGTAGCCAACTCTCCAGCCGGTCATGGCATACGATTTTGAAAATCCATTAATTAAGACTACCCGATCTTTTATTGAATCAAATTCAGCTATTGATGCATGTTTTCCAACGAAATTAATGTGCTCATAAATTTCATCGGAAATGATGTAAATATTCGGATATTTCTCAAAAACAGCTACCAAGCCTTCCAGTTCATCTTTGGTGTAAACTGATCCAGTAGGATTACATGGTGAGGAGAACATGAATAACTTGGTTTGTGGCGTAATTGCAGCTTCAAGTTCTGATGCCGTAATTTTAAAGTTATTTTCTACTGAAGCATTAATAAATACTGATTTGCCTTCAGCAAGTTTGATCATTTCCGAATAGGACACCCAATAAGGTGTAGGTACAATCACTTCATCACCCGGATTTACCAAACAAAGCACTGCATTGGCTAGTGATTGTTTTGCACCCGTAGAAACAACAATCTGATCAAAATTATAGGCCAGCCCATTTTCTCTCAACAACTTCTCGGCTACAGCTTTTCTAAGATCTGGATAACCTGATACTGGGGTGTAATAAGAATAGTTTTCGTCTACTGCTGTCTTGGCAGCTTCTTTAACAAATTGAGGTGTAAAAAAGTCTGGCTCACCAAAACTTAGGTTAATAACGTCTATCCCTTTGGCGGATAGTTCTCTTCCTAGCTTAGCCATTTTAATTGTCTGCGACTCAGATAGGTTGTTGATTCTTTTCGATAAAAATGTCATAATAATTGTGCTCAGCAAATTTAATTTTGTGCGATCGCAAATATATGAACCTCACGGAATTATAAACTAAAAAAAATACTTTTTAATGTTATTCGCATGCGATAACGTATTTTTGGCGCTCAACCTGATTTAACTTGCAACCCAAAAAGAAAGCCATCTTAATTGCGCTGTGTGTTAGCATTCTGCTAATGGTTGCAAAATTTGCTGCATATTTTATTACGTATTCAAATGCCATATTAACAGATGCGCTTGAAAGTATTGTAAACGTGCTTGCCAGTGCATTTGCATTTTACAGTATTTCTCTGGCTACGCTGCCTAAGGATACCAACCATCCTTACGGACATGGGAAAGTTGAATTCTTTTCTGCTTTTTTGGAAGGTACTCTGATTGGTATAGCCGGAGTTATCATTGTTTTTAAATCAGGTTACGACCTTATTTTTCCCAAACCTATATATCAACTATTTGAAGGAGCATCTATTATAGGCGCAACCGGGATTATTAACTTGCTGGTAGGGTACTACTTGATTCAAGCAGGTAAAACTCATAAGTCTATCACACTGGAGGCAGACGGCCGACATTTACTTACCGATGCAGTAACAAGTGCGGGATTGGTATTAGGCGTAATTTTGATACAGCTAACACAGATTTATTGGCTTGATGGTATTATATCTATTTTGCTTGGCATATATATTATTTATAACGGTTACTTACTTACCCGCAAATCTGTAGGGGGACTTATGGACGAAAGTAATACGGAGCTGGTAAAAGATATTGTTGTTATTCTTCAACAGAATAGGAGGGATCCCTGGATAGATGTCCACAACCTAAGAGCACAGCAATACGGTGCAGATCTTCATATAGACTGTCACGTAACACTACCGTACTACTTTGACCTTAATCAGGTTCATCGGGAAGTTTCCGATTTAGATGTTTTAATAAATGGTGAAACCGGACATCAAACTGAGTTATTTATTCATACGGATCCTTGTCTTCCGGCATGCTGTAACTATTGCAAGATGAAAGAATGCCCGGTAAGAGTAGAACCTTTTCGCAATGAGATCACCTGGAACCTGGAGAACGCAACCAAAAATCAAAAGCATTTTGACCAATGAGTTATTTTAACGTAAGAGTGTATGGACTGCTTATAAACGAACATAATGAATTGCTGATTAGCGATGAACAATCTGGCGGGCGTACTTTCAGCAAATTTCCTGGAGGTGGACTGGAGCTTGGGGAAGGCCTGATAGACGCATTGAAAAGGGAATTTATGGAAGAATGTGAGTCGGAAATTGAGGTTGTAAGCCATTTTTATACTACCGATTTTTACGAACAATCGTCCTTTAACGATAGTCAGATTCTGAGTATTTATTACCTGGTAAAGCCGCTACATGCTTTAAAGCTAAGTTTTAAAAATAACGTGTTTGAGTTTGATACTGATTGCATGCAATCGTTTCGATGGGTAAGTCTGGATTCGCTTAGCCCCAATGATGTTACGTTTAGAACCGATAAGACTGTGGTAGAACTTTTGATAAAGCAAAAAGCATTATGAATTTACAGGAAAGAGATCGTAAGGTAATATGGCATCCTTACACGCAAATGAAGAATGCATTGCCTAATATTCCTATTGTAAGTGGTAGCGGCGTGTATTTATTTGATGAGGACGGTAAAAAATATATCGATGCAGTTTCAAGCTGGTGGGTAAACATCCACGGTCATGCCCATCCACACATCGCGGCTAGCGTAGCCGAACAATTGTTAAAGCTGGAACACGTTATTTTTGCAGGATTTACGCATGAACCTGCTGTTACTTTAGCAGAACGTTTGCTGCCACTGCTGCCGGGTAAACAAGAAAAAGTGTTTTATAGCGATAATGGATCTACCGCAGTTGAGGTAGCCCTAAAGATGTGTTTGCAATATTGGTCTAACACCACTAAAGCGGCAAGAACTAAAATAATAGCGTTTAAAGAAGCCTATCACGGAGATACTTTTGGAGCGATGTCTGTAAGTGGACGCAGTATTTTTACAGATCCATTTAATTCGTTATTGTTTGATGTAGAGTTTATTGACCTACCTAATGAACAAAATATTGAGCAACTGAAATCTAAAATAAATTACCTGTCAAACGAAGTAGCTTGCTTTATATTCGAGCCGCTTGTTTTAGGAGCGGGCGGTATGCTCATGTATGAAGCTGAATATCTGGATCAATTGATTTCGACTTGCCAGAAGCACGGTATTTTGACTATCGCTGATGAAGTAATGACAGGATTTGGTCGTACAGGTACCTATTTCGCTTCTGAAAAGCTGAGTACCTCTCCAGATATATTCTGTTTATCCAAAGGCTTAACCGGGGGTACCATGCCATTGGGGATTACCACATGTAATGAGAAGATTTATGATGCGTTTTTTAGTGACGATCAGTTGAAAACACTCTATCATGGGCATTCTTTTACAGCCAATCCTGTAAGCATTGCGGCATCACTTGCGAGCTTAGATATTTTACTGGAGCCGGAAACTGTTCAGAATATACTACGCGTAGCTAACAAGCACGCTGTATTTGCCAAGGAGATCGAGGGACATGTTAAACTTCGAAATGTGCGACAAACAGGAACTATTTTGGTGATGGAGTGGGAGACAGGAACTGACAGTTCATATTTAAGCAAATTTAGGAATCAACTGTATTTGTACTTTCTTGAAAAAGGCATCATACTACGACCTTTAGGCAATATAATTTATATTTTACCTCCTTATGTCATCAGTGATGATGATCTGGATTATATTTACCGAACTATTTTACAAGCGTTAAACGATTTATAATAATATCGTCATTGCGAGGCAGGAAGTAATCTAACCTTTATCATTAGTTTAGATTGCTTCCTGCCTCGCAATGACGGCGAGAATAAATATGCCAATATGAATATCAAGCCGATCTTAGAAAATATAGTTAGTGACAATACCCTACATGCCAAATGGTTAAACACATTATCTTATATGGAAAATGCAGGGGCTAAAAAAATCTCTGCGTCTGAGGATAAGGAAAACGTTAACTTGATTATCCTTAAACATGCTGCAGAAGAACACAGACACGCTTATTATTTAAAAAAGCAATTAGATAAGCTTGACGGAAATCTGTGTAAGACTTACACCAATGCTGAATTACTAACCCCTAATAATACAAAGTTTTACCTTAATGCGCTTGATGTTTCGGTATGCCGGTATTTAAAAGAACAATTTAACTTGAGTGGCTCTGAGTTAAAATTTGCTGCTTACCTGTTTGTTACGTATGCAATTGAAGTAAGGGCGGACGAGCTTTATCCAATTTATCAGGAGATTTTAACTGAATCCAGAAGCAAAGTTAATGTTAAGTCTATAATTCTCGAAGAAGAAGGGCATTTGGAAGAGATGTTAAATCAACTTAAAACTTTTTCAGCAGACTGGGAGAAACATGCTGAGGTAGTAATTGCGATTGAGCAGCAGATGTTTAATGATTGGATTTCTGCATTAGGGAAACTAATTGCTTAAACATGAACTACTTTTTGCGGCGTTATTGCGTAAAAACGATCGCCATCTTTGGGTCTGATAATGAATAGCCCGGTAAACACACTAAAGGCAGGTAAGACTGCACAAGTATCACTAAAATAAAAGCACGGAAATTTTAGCTGTTGTTTTGCCTTTCCATAAAGCGCAACGCCGGGATGAATATGTCCTGAAATGTTATAATAATCGTCAAATACTTTGGGTTTATCATGAATAAATCTAAATGGCTTAATTAATAACTCCTCACTATGGACTTCGATACCGAGGGATTGGTAATCCTCATTTTTGAGTTCATCGTGGTTGCCTTTAATTAATACTATTTTTAAATCAGGATGGGTTTTTCTCCATTCTAAAAAAGCATTTGCATCACTATTGATTTTGTTATGAAACATATCACCGGTTACCAGTAATATTGCCGGGCTAAATTCTTTTATTAGTGTGTTGAGTCGCTGTAAATCAGTAAGGCCAACAGTATGTGGGACTTGAATCCCTGATTTTCGAAAGTGTGCTGACTTTCCGATATGGAGATCGCTTACGATTAGCATCTTTTCGCGGTCCCAATAAATTGCTTTTTCTTTACTTAATATTAAATCTTCGCCACTGCAATTAACGTTCATTCTTTTTCTTTAAACTTTTCTTCTCTGCATCTGCAGTCATTCTTTCAATCCGCTGGCTAAGTTCTTCAGAACTCATATTATCCCTCAAACTATCTACTTTAATAGGGAAACAAAGCGGGGTGTAGCTATCTGTTTTCACAATAATTACCTTGCTAACCTGTATGCGGTTTAGTGCTGCTGCCAGCCTCGGTTCCTCTATTTGCTGATAGAATGCCTCGTCGTAAGCCTGACGCAATAATAAGTTATGTTTATCATAATCGCTAAAAACGTTGAAAAATAACGCGGCCGACGATTGCAGGTGTTTGTTTGCCACATATTTTCCCGGATATCCCTGAAATACTAATCCGGAGATACATGCAATATCCCTAAACTTTCTTCTTGCCATTTCTGTGGCATTGATACTAGCGATGATGTCATTTGATAAGTTTTCCGGACTGAATAATGCTTTTATATTTTCTTCGTCCAAAGGTATTGGCTGTTCGCTTAGCAATTCAAATCCATAATCATTCATGGCTATTGAAAAGCTTATCGGCTTTAATCTGCCAAGTCTGTAAGCGATTAACGACGCCATAATTTCATGTACCTGCCTGCCTTCAAAGGGGTAAGCAAAAAAATGATAGCCATCTTTTGTGTTGATCAATTCAATTAGAAATTCATCATCCTTTGGTACGTGTGATACTTTTGCTTGCCGCTGAAATAAGGGTAGGATAATATCTAATTCTTCGTCGTCATGTTCCTGATAGAGCGTCTCATTGTATTTTTTTCTTAAAATAGCACCAAGATTGGCAGTTAAAGAAATGCGCCCCCCCATCCAGCTTGGGCTCATTGCTGTTTTTTGTTTGCTTTTTCTCACCAATACCATCATGTCTTTAATCATGATGAACTCAAGCACTCTTCCTGCCAGCGTGAAACTGGTTCCAGGCTTCATTCTGGAGACGAACGACTCTTCGACCATCCCAACAAAACCACCGCTTAGGTATTTGACCTTTACCATTGCATCACTTACAATTGTACCGATGTGAAGTCTGTGCCTCATTGCAATTTGGCGGCTCTCCACCTTCCATAATCCATCAACCTTACTTACTTTGCTAAATTCAT
Organism: Bacteroidota bacterium; assembly: GCA_040385565.1. Lineage (GTDB taxonomy): Bacteria > Bacteroidota > Bacteroidia > Sphingobacteriales > Sphingobacteriaceae > Pedobacter. Next base: position 27,518 of record JAZKHD010000017.1, read on the forward strand.
TATAGGCCGTTAGGCTATCGCCGCCTGTAGTTATGAACTGCATAATCCAACTCCATTCCTCCGGCAACAACTCTCTGAATGCATGAGTCTGTTTTACTTCTTTAAATATTGTCTCGTCATCAAAGCCGTCGCCGACAGCTAATGTAACCAGATATTGTATAAGGGTATCAAAGGCCATGACAATAGGTTCACGACTTTCGATATTCTGAGTTCTTGCTGCTTCCTTGATTGCTGCCGCCTCAACCAATTCCAGGGCATGGGTAGGGAGGAAGTATATTTTAGAAGTCTCATAAGGAGAGTGGCCACTGCGACCGGCGCGTTGGAGGAAACGGGCAACACCTTTGGGGGAGCCAATTTGAACTACAGTATCTAACGGCTTGAAATCCACTCCCAAGTCAAGAGAAGATGTGCTAACTACCGCTTTAAGAACGCCTGAATGTATTGAATCTTCAATCCAGTTTCTTAATTCAAAATCAATTGAACCATGATGTATTGCTAGTTGGCCCGCTAAATTTTCGTCCTTTGCCAATAATGTTTGGTACCACATTTCGGCCTGTCCGCGTGTATTGGTAAATATTAATGTGGTTTTGCTTTTATAAATAATTGGCAACAGTTTATCGGCTAATTTATGCCCTAAGTGACCCGCCCATGGCAGCATGTCAATGTGGTCTGGCAAGATCGATTTGATAATGATCTTCTTTTCCATATCGGCCTTAATGACTGTTTTTAACAAATCTGTGTAGGGGACTAGAACATCAAGAGCCTGATCGATATTTCCGATAGTTGCAGAGATGCCCCAGATTCTCAATAACCGTTCGGGATTATTTTGGCTGATTAGTCCCTTTATTCTCGAAATGGCCAATTCAGCCATTACACCCCTTTTGGTGCCGAGCAGTTCATGCCATTCATCAGCTACAATACACTGCAAGTGTTCGAAATAATTAAAAGTACTCTTTTGCGCCAGTAAAAGATGGATGCTTTCCGGGGTGATGATTAACACTTCCGGCATTTGTTTTTTTTGCTTTAACTTATCGCTTTGCGATGTATCGCCATTACGGACGCCTACCTGCCAATCCAGTTCAAGCTCTTTGCATACTTCTGTCATCGCCCTGGCCAGATCTTTTGCAAGCGATCGCAAAGGTGTTACCCAAATCAATTTTAATCCTGTAGGCAATTTTGTGGCTTTCGCGGCAGATTTTTTTGTTTTTGCAGTGGCTGTTTTCTTTTGAGCATCATCAAATTCTGCACGCGTGTTTAGTTCATCAATTATAACTGCCAGAAATAGCGAAAAGGTTTTGCCAAAGCCAGTAGGCGCGTTAACTAACCCACTATAACCTTCAGCATAATATTGCCAGGCATCAGTTTGAAATTGGAAGGGTTTTTTACGGCTTGTCCTTAGCCATTTCATTACGCTTTTATACCCTTTACTCGTTTCGATGCCCATGTTAGGAATTGACTAGCGTGGATGCTAATAGTTGTCTCAGATCATCAAGTGTATTGATTTCATCAGCCTTCTTGTCCTTTCTCCAGCGGGCAATACGGGGAAATCTGAGTGCGAGGCCAGCCTTGTGGCGTTTGCTTTCTGCTATACCTTCAAATGCAATTTCGAACACAAGTTCTGGTTTTACAGTTCGTACAGGGCCAAATTTTTCAACGGCATTTTTCACCACAAATGAATTTACTTCTTTTATTTCTTTATCAGTTAATCCAGAGTATGCTTTTGCTACTGTTATCAGTTTATCGCCATCCCGAACCGCAAAGGTATAATCCGTAAAGAAGTTTGCTCTTCTGCCGCTACCTTTTTGGGCATAAATCATAACAGTATCTACAGTATACGGATTAATTTTCCATTTCCACCAGTCACCTCTCTTTCTGCCGGCATGATAAAGGGAGTCGAGCCTTTTTAACATGATACCTTCGCTGTTGATTAAGCGTGAGCCAAGGCGTTTCTCTGCTAAATCCTCCCAGGAACTATAAGCTACCACTGGCGATAACACAGCAACATCTTTTACTTTCATTCCATTAATTACATCCTCTAACAATTTTCTTCTAGCACTCAATGGATCTTCTCTAATATCTTTTCCGTTATACTCAAGCAGATCGTATACATAAAAACCGATCGGAGCGTCGTTTAATTGAGCTTTATTAATTGTTTTTCTATTGAGTCGTTGTTGAAGGATACTAAAAGCCTGGACCTGACCATCTTTAACAGACAGTATTTCACCATCTAACACGGTACCATCTGGCAACTCATCAAGCAGAAAGTCTAATTCAGGAAACTGATCGGTAACCAGTTCTTCTCCTCTAGACCAGATAAAAAGTTCGCCGTTTCTTTTAACAATCTGTCCGCGTATACCGTCCCATTTCCATTCGGCTTGCCATTGTTCCGGTTCACCCAAACTTTGTGGTTCAGCCTCCAGTGCATAAGCGAGGCAAAAAGGATATGGCCATGAATTATCAGTATTAACATGCGCACCTTCAACCAAATCCTGATAGCTAATATCCCAGGGTTGCCACTTACCCATTATGCTATGCATTATTTTGTTGCTATCTGTATCACTCTGTTTTGCCAATGCATTTACCAACATCTTATTAGATACTCCAATCCTGAAATTTCCGGAAATGAGTTTGTTGAAAATAAATCTTTCCTGCGTACTCAAACTATTCCAGGCATTTACGATAAATGCCTTTTTATCGTCGTCGCTTTTTCCGTGTAAATCTGCCAGGTCATTAATCCATTCATGCAATTTTCTATTCACAAGATGCGTTGCAGGTGGTAACACCAGCGCGATAGTTTCACTCAAGTCTCCGACACTATGGTAGCTTTCCGCAAACAGCCAGTCAGGTATACCGCTCAATTCTGTTGCCCATAGTCTAATTAAAGATGTATTAACAGGCCTTTTTGGTTTTTTGCCCGTAAACATGGCTATCACAAACGGTTTGTCCAGCTCATCAGCCTCATTGAAGTAATCTACAAGAGCTGCTATCTTATCATTGGTCTTGTTACTCATTTCCAACTGCTGGATAAGTTCAGTAAATCTTCTCATGATAACTCCTCAGGAACTAATGGCTGCTCTTCGGTTTTTTCCTCTTCCTCTTCATTTCCGTATTGCGTTTTTACCTCTTCACTTTCAATACCAATTGAATTAAGATATTTAGAAAAAGTGGCGGTAAAACCATGTGTAACATACACTTTTTCTGCTTCTGTGGCATGGATAGCAGACAATAGGCCAGGCCAGTCTGCATGATCGCTCAATGCAAAGCCTGCGTCAGCACTTCTCCACCGCCTGCTGGCTCTAATTTGCATCCATCCAGAACAAACTCCTGTAGCTCCATTTACGAGGTTTTTGATCCATCGTCCCTCCGCAAGCGCTGGAGGTACAATGACAATCCCTTTTTGTAAATCCTCTTTTTTTGTTTCAGCAGTAATTCTGGTTGTTTCAGGCAAATTGACTCCTGCCCTTAAAAACCCATCATTTAGGTTTGCAATTGAGTTATGAACATAAATTTTGCTGTAACCATCTAAGCCTTTTATTAAACGTTGCGCCTTGCCTAAACTGTAAGCTACCAGTACACTGGTCTTATTTCGATCATGATTACTGGAAATCCAATCTTTAATTTGAGAAAATATGATTTCTTGGGGCTGCCATTTATAGATCGGTAATCCGAATGTGCTTTCTGATACGAATGTGTGGCATTTAACGGGTTCAAATGCTGTGCTAATGCCATCGTATTCCACTTTGTAATCTCCTGAAACTACACATACCTGACCCTTATATTCCAATCTTATTTGCGCTGAACCTATCACATGTCCGGCAGGAAACAAACTCAATTTCACTCCATTTATGATAATCTCCTTGTTATAAGGTAATGTTTCTATTTTAAGGTCTGGTCCTAGTCGTTGATTCAAAATCGGTTTAGTCAATTCATGGCATAGGTACGCTTCATTTCCCCATTTAACATGATCTACATGTCCGTGGGTTGTTACGGCCAATTTTACTGGTTGCCAGGGATCAATGTAAAAATCTCCTTGCATGCAATAGATGCCTTTATTTGTAAATTTGATCAGCTCCATTGGTATTTAACATATTAGGGTTCACAAAGTTTTAACATTACCCGTTACCCCGATAACGGTTTTCTTTACTACTTTTGTAATGAGATACCCGATACATGCCAAATATTCTACGCGTTACATTTCTACTTATAATAATATCGCTGTTTTCAAACTTTTCACAAGCCCAGGAAAAATTTAGCCTTAGCGGCGTTATTTCTGATGCTGCCAGTGGCGAAACATTGATCGGGGCAAGCATTAAATTGTCTGGGAAAGTAAATACAGGTGTAAGTACCAATGCTTATGGCTTTTTTGCATTTAGTGTGCCTTCAGGAACATATGAACTCACCATCAGTTTCATTGGCTATAAAACACTGATTCAAAAAATTGAGGTCTCTAAAAATGAAAAGCTTAACCTTTCACTTACGGAAGATAACCAGTTAACTGAAGTAGTTATATCTTCTGTTAAGAGGGATGAAAATGTGAGTTCCCCACAAATGGGATTACAGAAAGTAAATGTTAAGGAAATTAATAATGTTCCAGTACTTCTGGGAGAAAGAGATGTTTTAAAAACATTGCAACTATTACCTGGCATTAAATCAGCTGGTGAGGGGAACAGTGGGTTCTATGTAAGGGGTGGGTCTACTGATCAAAATTTAATTCTGTTGGATGAAGCGCCTGTTTACAATGCTTCTCATTTGCTTGGATTCTTCTCAACATTTAATTCAGATGCAATTAAAGATCTCAGCGTTTATAAAGGCGGTATGCCAGCTGAATATGGAGGTCGTTTATCGTCCGTAATTGATATAAGAATGGACGAAGGAAATAATAAAACTTATGAAGCAGAGGGCGGCATTGGACTAATTTCTTCCAGATTGAAAGTGGAGGGCCCAATTGTTAAAGACAAAGGTTCCTTTATGATCAGCGGTAGACGAACCTATCTGGATGCTTTTTTAGCGCTTTCACCAGACAGTGCAATTAATGGAAATACTTTGTTTTTTTACGATTTGAATGCGAAGGCAAATTATAGATTGGATGATAAAAACACTTTTTTCTTATCAGGGTATTTCGGTCGGGATAAACTCGGTATTTCTGAAACATTTGGCTTTAATTGGGGTAACGCAACTATTACTGCACGTTGGAATCATTTATATGGCGATAAGCTTTTTTCAAACACTTCGTTAATATACAGCAACTACAACTATGTAATTCAAAATAAAAATGATGTCAATAATTTTGAAGTTAACTCGTCAATCAAAGACATCAATTTCAAGCAGGATTATGATTATAGTATTAGCAATAACCAACATGTCAAATTTGGACTCAATGCAATTCACCACTCAATTTCGCCTGGAAAAATAACTTCGACCGCGTCTTCAAGTGTAAATCAATCTACAACAGAGGAGCGAAGAGGGATTGAATTGGCCGCCTATGTTTCAGATGAATGGGCCATTTCTGATAAAATAACTATGGTGTCTGGTTTAAGACTTAGTTCTTTCTTTCCGATTGGGCCTGGAAATTTTAAGACTTACGATGACGACGGAAATACCGTGGAGACTACAACATATAGTCAAGGTGAGCTTATCAAAACATATCTATTCCTGGAACCAAGATTATCCGCAAGTTATCAAATCCAGTCAGGAAGTTCTGTAAAGGCTGCCTATACAAGAAATGTCCAAAACATACATTTAATGTCAAACTCCACTACAACTTCCCCAACAGACATTTATATTTTAAACAGCAATAATGTTAAACCAGAAGTTGCCGATCAGCTGGCGGCAGGGTATTTTCGTAATTTCTTTGATGATACTTACGAATTTTCCGTAGAACTTTATTATAAGTGGCTCCAAAATCAAATTGAGTATAGAACTGGCACGGATTTGAGAGGGAATAGTAATGTTGAATCCGATTTACTTTACGGAAAAGGTCGCGCTTATGGAATCGAGTTTTTCCTGAAAAAAAGATTTGGGAAGTTTAATGGTTGGATTGGATATACTTTATCTAAAACTGAGCGAAAATTTGATGCTGTAAATAATGGAAATTGGTTTTATGCAAAGCAGGACCGTACTAATGATTTGTCTTTAGTTGGTATCTACAAAGCCTCCCAACGATGGACTTTCTCTTCAGTCTTTGTTTACAATACTGGTAACGCAGTTACCTACCCAAGCGCTAAATACCAGGTCAATGGACGAACCGCTTTCCTATACACAGATAAAAATGGCTATAGAACGCCAGCTTATCATCGGATGGATCTATCCGCAACGCTTGAGGCTAAACCCGGAAAGAAATTACAGTCTAGCTGGTCTTTCGGAATATACAATGTATACAACCGTCAGAATGCATTTTCTATTGACTTTAAAGATGATCCTGATGATCCAACGAAAACACAGGTTGTTAGAACAACGTTATTCGGTATCATTCCCTCGGTAACCTGGAACTTTAAATTTTAGCAATGAACAACAACCCTTACAGTATTTTCTTTCTATTTATTGCTTGCATTTTCTTAGTTAGCTGTGAGAAGGTAATTACATTAGATTTAAAAGATGCTGACCCCAAAGTAGTTATCTATGGTGAGATTAGCGACCAGACTGACAATCAGTATGTTAGAATTTCCAGAACCTATAGCTTTACAGAACCTAATCGTTTTAACAGTGCAACAGGGGCGAGGGTTACTGTAACAACACAAGGCGGAAGCGTCATTAATTTTGCGGAAACTTCCCCTGGCATCTATCAGAGCTCAAGGTTCCGTGGGAGGTCAGGACAAAGTTACACACTGGACGTTACCTTGGACGGTCAGAAATATTCTGCAATTTCCATTATGCCTGAAAAAGTTGTACTAGATTCATTAAATTTTAGACAAGTCTCGTTTCTAGGAAAGTCGAACACACATATTGTGGCAAATTTCCAAGACCCTGGTGACGTTCAAAATCAATATCGGTATGTATTATCTGTTAAAGGTAAAGTTGTCGAAGATGTGGTAAGTGACGATCGATTCAATGATGGCAAAAAGGTGTCAAATACGATTTACCATGAACTGAATGACCTATTACCGGGAGATGCAATCGAGTTGGATTTGCAGTCAATAGACAGAAATGTTTATCGCTATTATTTTAGTTTTGAGCAAAACTTGGGAGAGGGGGGGCCACCGGTTGCTCCGGCAAATCCTCCAAGTAACTTTACAAATGGAGCTCTCGGAATTTTTAGTGTTCACACTTCCAGCAAAAGAATTGCGAAGGTTCTCTAATTATGTCAGCGATACAGACCAGGTTCGCGTAAACTTCTCAGTTGGACCCAGTGACCTGATACCTTCCTTGGATATTAAATTTTGATTATGAGACTCTGTATCTGCTATTCCACACCAAGGCTCCAAACAAATAAAATTTGCATTTTTTGCTGCCCAGATGCCGAAATAAGGAAAATCTTCAAAGTTGAAATCCAGTTGGTTTGAATTTTTATTATTCCTAAGAGATATTTGATTGCTTTTCAGAGATTTAAACACCAATGCATCATTATAAAAAAGTTCGTAAGCGAGAGGTAGTTTTCTGCCATCTAGCTTAATTTTATCTATTTCATCAGAGATAAGATCATTATAAATTTTATGATAAATAAGTTCTTCATCTGCATTGAATTTTAGGTAATAGTCAGAATAGTCGACCTGCTCATTCACATCCACAGAGAATGCTGGGTGCCCACCAATTGAAAAGAACATGTTTGTTCTATCAGAAGTGTTTTCTACACAATAATTGCATTTAAGTACATTTTTTTCCAATTTATAGCTGACTTCGAGATTGAATTTAAATGGATAGTTTTTCATTGTTCCAGCGGTTTCTGTCAAACTAAAAATAACTTCGCTTTCAGACATTTTGGATGTGGTAAATTTACTGTCTCTTGCAAAACCATGTCTGCTTAAATGATAGGGTACATCTTCGAAATAATAGGTGTTATCCTTTAGGCCGCCAACTATAGGAAATAATACTGGGCTAAATTTCCCCCAAAAATCTTTGTTTCCACTCCAAAGGTAGTTGGTACCATTATGCTTATTTATTAGCGATTGAAGTTCTGCGCCTTCCGGAGAAAAACTAGCTTTTATAAAGTTGTTTTCGAGATAAATCATTGTAATCAATTAATTTTACTAAATTAAATAAAATCGTTATAACCCGTACAATTGGATTAGTTAAAAGGATTTATAGGCTATAAGAAAGTTTAATATAATGCCAAAATGATAAGAGATAAAAGCGTTTCTATGATATTAAATTGGCTACTCAAAAAACCAAGGATCGCTGGGTCACTTGTGTTCTTTCTGTTACTAATAACAATTTTCTTGATTACAAACCAACGATACCGTATAATCAAGGAAAATGAGCACCATGAAATGATTAATACGCTTGATATAGTAAGGCAAAATATAGAACAGGCTATTAAAAATAGTTACACGTCAACATTATCGCTATCCCTTACTATAGATGACAAGGGAGTTCCCCAAAACTTTGATAAAATTGCTGCTAAATTAATTGATTCTAATTATCAGGCATTGCAATTAGTGCCTAATGGAATTATTAAATATGTTTATCCCTTCAAACCTAATCAACAGGCTTTAGGCTACAACATTTTCAATGGTTCTCCTCCAAACGTAGCCAGGGCATATACAGCTATTGCTTCTCGAAAGATGTATTTTATTGGCCCAGATAAATTATGGCAGGGAGGTACAGGAATAGTTGGACGTCTGCCCATTTATTTAAATAATAAATTTTGGGGATTTTCAGCAGTAGTTATCAAGCTCCATAATTTTTTAAAAGTTGCCGGTATAGACAACAAACTTGATAGCAAATTCTACTTTCAATTTTCTAGATTAAATGTAACAACCAATAGTGAAGAATTCTTTTTGGAAGGATCTTCCAGTTTTTCTGACCATGAATTTGAATCAATAACTTTCCCCGAAGGAAACTGGAGACTGTATTTAATAGCAAAAGATAAACTTGATATTTTTTATCAGCTGCTTTACCCCTTTATTTTCGGTATTGTCTTGGCTTTATTTTGCAGCATACTAATAATTGAGCTATTGAAAAAGCCTCAACAGTTGCAACGCATGGTTGATGCATCCAAGCAAGATCTTCGCCAATCTTTTCAAATGGTAACTGAGCAAAATAAAAGGTTGCTAAACTTTTCCTATATCGTCTCACACAACCTAAGGTCTCATACTTCTAATATACAAGCTATAAGTGCGTTAATCGAAAATACAACTGACGAAACAGAGCGGCAGGAGTTACTTGGATTGATGAAAACTGTCTCTTCAACCCTAAATGAAACACTTCTCAATCTTAACAAGGTGGTTAATATTAACACCAATATTAATGAGATCAAAGAGCAACTTAGTTTGAGGGAGCATGTCGACAAGACAATTGGAGTACTTAATGATCAGATCATTCAAACAAAAGCGCAAGTTACAAATCTAGTGCCTGCTAATGCAATGGTTAATTTTAATCCGGCTTATCTGGAAAGTATATTGTTAAACTTTATTTTCAATTCTATCCGATATTCTAGCCCCGACCGAAAGCCAGTCATCGAAGTTTGCAGTAGCATAGAAAATAACCGCATTTCCCTGCAAATTATTGACAACGGTATTGGTATCGATCTTGAAAAACATGGCGACCATGTTTTCGGAATGTATAAAACATTTACTGACCATAAAGACGCAAAAGGGATTGGTCTATTTATTTCCAAAAACCAAATTGATGCAATGGGTGGAACAGTTACAATCCAGAGTACATTAAATCAGGGAACTACTATTACAATATTTTTTAGCTAAGTTACTGTTTCTTGGCAGCTTCTTCCTTTGCGCGCTTTTTAAAAAAACCTCTTAATAAGAAATTACTTTGTAGAGCCTCCAGATCTTCGTCAAGTTTTTTACTGCTCGTTTCAAGATTTTTCATTATTGCCTTTACCTGGTCCGCAGTTTGGCGGTCATTTAATAGCAGGCCTAAAGCATTGTCATTTTGATTTAGTTTGCCAGATGCCTTGTTCAAATTGTCTGTAAGAACAGCAGCAGAACCAGCAGTTTTTTGAAGCTGTTCAACAGAATTTTGAAGTTTTGCAAAAACCGTTGTGTCAGTAAGCAATTTATCTGCCAGGCCACCTTTGGTGTTCAGCGTCTTTGTGAAAGCATCGAGTTCCTTCGCCATTTTATTTGCCGAAGCTGTGGTAGTCTTCAAGTTTACTACAATAGCCTTAAAATCATCAGCGATCTGCTGGTCAGTTAACAGACTACCCACAGTACCCTTACCCTCAACTAGTCCTCTTGCTAAAATTTTGAAGTCCGATGTGACATCCACCAGGTTTTTATTGTTAACCTGAAAAGTTTTCATGATATCATCTGTAGAAAGGGTTGTATTAACCTGCAAATGATCTCCATCCTCAACAAAGGGATACTTTGGGCTTCCCCCTGTGATCACAATAATTTTATTGCCAATCAAACCGTCTGAACTGATACTTGCTGTTGCATTTTTGTGAATATATTTGTGTGCTTCTTCCTCAATATTCAGGAATACCTGAACCTGCGAAGTTCCATAAAACTGGATTTTTTTTATTGTTCCAATCTTTACACCTGAGAACCAAACATTATTCCCTGTTTTAAGTCCTTGTATGTCATTGAATACTACATCAACAGTAAAACTTTTTACAAATGCTTTTTTTTGGCTGCCAAGTGTAAAAACACCAACAACAAATATTACTAGTCCCAGAAGTATAAAAGCGCCTACTGTTATTCCCCGGCGGTTATCTTTTGCCTGCATAATTTCTATTGAATAAAATTGTAATCATAAAATGGTTGTACGCGTTCATCGTCTGTATCAAAAACCTGCTCAAACGTTCCTTGGCGTTCAAACTTTCCATCAAGCAGCATGGCCACCCTGTTGCCAACGGCCTTAGCGCAGGTTAAATCGTGAGTAATTACTATAGAACTGGTATGGAAACGCTCTTGCACTTCATTAATTAAGCTATTAATTTCAAGACAAGTAATGGGATCTAAGCCGGCAGTTGGTTCATCATAAAGCATAATTTCAGGCCTTAAAATCAACGTTCGGGCAATTCCAATTCGCTTTCTCTGCCCACCAGATAGTTCTGATGGCATTTGATTGATGGTTTGTGAAAGCCCTACAGCCTCCAGCATTTCTTCTACTGACTTATTTACTTCGTCTTTAGAAAGATGTTTTTGATTTCTTACCAAAGGGAACTCAAGATTTTCTCGGATTGTCATACTGTCGTACAAAGCGCTATTCTGAAAAGAAAAACCAACTTTTAAACGCAACTCAAGTAAATGTTTGTAGCTTATTTCGTCAACAATTTGATTAAGTACTTTTACCTCACCTTTATCAGGTGTTAATAATCCTACGATTATTTTAATCAGTACGGATTTACCTGTACCGGATTTTCCCAAAACTACAAGATTTTCTCCCTTATAAAGGTTGACATCCACGCCTTTCAACACGTGATAATTTCCAAAAGACTTGAATAGATTTTTTATTTCTATTACTTTTTCTAATGTTGATGTCTCTGTTTTTTGCAGCATAATTAGGTTCTAAAAAGACCAAAAAATTGCACGGATACTACTTCTTCTATGAAAATAAGGAACATTCCAATAACAACCGCTGAATTTGCAGCTTTGCCCACACCTTCTGTGCCTTTCGAAGAATTGTAGCCTTGATAACAACCGACCATTCCAATGGTAAAACCAAAAAGAACGGCTTTCACAGTAGAAGCTGTGACATCCAGGAACGTAATGGACTCAAGTGATGACTGAAAAAATGCTTTTGCACTTGTTCCTTCGCTAACTGACACGTTGAGCAAAGCGCCAAGCATACCAACCATGGCTGTGTAGAATGTGAGAATTGGAATTGTAATTGTTGCAGCCAAAACACGAGTAGTAACTAAAAATTTAAAAGGATTTGTAGCAGAAACCTCCATCGCATCTATTTGCTCGGTTACCCGCATTGATCCGAGTTCAGCCCCAATACTTGAGCCCACTTTACCTGCTGCAATAAGAGAAGTCAATAGGGGAGCAAGTGTTCTTAATAACGCTATCCCAACGAGTGAAGGCAGCCATGATGTCGCACCAAATTCAGCCAGGGAGGGTCTGGATTGCTTAGTGAAAACTATCCCGGTTATAAATCCTGTTAAGGATATTAAAGCAAGAGATTTATAACCAATGTCATAACATTGCTTCATTAACTCTTTGCCTTCGTAAGGCGGAAAAAAGCCTTCCTTAAAAAATCTACCTATAAATATAAAAACATCGTACAAGGTAAGAAACATCCTGCCAAGTTTACCTGGAGCTTCAGAGCTACTTTCCATGTTTTGAACTTAAAATTGCGATTATATTATCTGCCATAATGTAATATCCGGTTTTGATCAAATTGTGAGCCACTATTGTTATTTTCCACCAGAAGGACAGTTTTTTTGTAAAAACTGTGTGTAAGTCAATGACAGGTGCTCAGAAGTACCCGCACCCTCGTTAATGCTATGTGTACGATTTGGATACGCCATCATTTGAAATACTTTCCTGTTTTTAATAAGCTCATTGATCAATATTTCGGCATTTTGATAATGTACATTATCATCTCCCGTACCATGGATGTACAAAAGATTCCCTTGTAAATTTTTTGCATAAGTAACTGGCGAACCTGCTAAATACGCTCCAGTGCTTTTTAAAGGAGATCCCATATAACGTTCCTGGTATATATTGTCGTAGGTCATCTGATTTGAAATTGCTGCGATTGCGATCCCGGTCTTATAGATTTCCGGGTATTGAAACATCAGGTTTAACGTAGATGCCCCGCCACCACTCCAACCCCAAACCGCAGTTCGCGACTTATCGACATACGGCCATTCAAGAATTTTCTTTGCCGCTAATGCCTGATCTCTGATATTCAAGGTCCCTATTTTTTGAAAGATACTTTTACGCCATTCCCTTCCTTTTGGGGCAGGAGTTCCTCGATTATCTAGTGAAATATAAATATAACCGTCTTTTGCCATATCTCCGGCATATAAATTGTTTCTTCCAACTCCGTAGGTGTCTGTAACTGTCTGTGCAGCAGGCTCACCATAAACGTAAAATACAACCGGGTATTTTTTAGTTTGATCAAAATTGTCAGGCTTCTTCATCCAACCATCCACTACCACGCCGTCTTCTGTAGTTACCTTAAAAAACTCTACTTTGTTTTTAGGTAGTTTGACTCTGGCCAATTGGTTGGTTAAACTCCCTTCCATTGTAAGTGGGTTTAACGTCGCAAAATTCATCCACTCAGAAATAGGGGGCACGGACGCACTCTGAAAAGTGTGGCGTGCAAACAGACCGTTTGGAGAGATGTCATAGTTATGGGTTCCGGTGAATACAGAAGAGGTCACCATTTCTAATTTTCCTCCGCCACTTAATTTCGTCTTGAATAAATATTTTTGCGTAGCATTATCAGGTGAGGCCAGGAAATATATGTAGCCGCTTTTCTCATCAATAAGTGATTTGGAAATGACATCGTAATTCCCTTTCGTAATGAGTGTCTGATTTTTCCCATCTTTACTTATCCTGTAATAATGGTTCCATCCGTCCTTATCACTTGGCCAAATGAATTCTTTTCCCTGGTTAATCCAATCCCATTTCTCAATTGGCTCTACCCAAGCTTTGTCAGTTTCTGAAAGGATATTTTGAATTGTGCCTGATGTGGTGTTTGCTACATATACTTTACTTACATTTTGTTCTCTATTAATTTGTTGTAAAATAATTTCGTTCGTGCCTGGAATCCAATCCATTCGTGGGATATAATTTTGCACTTTGTCTCCAGGTACATTTATCCATTTCGTCACCTGATTGGCTATGCTAACAACACCAATCCTGCATGCTGATGGATCCTGCCCAACTTTTGGGTATTCTACAGGTATAGTAAATGGATAAATGGAATCAGTATTGTTTATCATCAGAAAATTTCTGGTCTTTGTTGCATCCAATTGCCAATATGCAATGGTCTGCCCATCCGGACTCCATCTAAAACCATCTCTGCAAAAAAACTCTTCTTCGTAAACCCAGTCAAAGGTGCCATTTATCATCCGGTCAGTCCCATCTGTTGTTAGCGCTAGAGTAGTTTTGCCAATCAAATCATCCACGTATATATTGTGTTTACTCACGTAGGCGACCTTGTTACCATCAGGAGAAAACTTTGCAAACATCAGAGACGATTCAGGCATGTCTTTGCCTATCTGCATTAGTTGGTTTGATTTTAAGTCAGCTACAAAATAATCGCCTCGGGTTTCTTCACGCCAAACTTTTTTGCTATTGGTGTAAATCAGCACTTTAGTACCATCATCTGAAATAGCAAAATCCTTAATGTTAAATAGACCTCTTTTGCCACTTTGCAATAAAGCCCGGCTGGCAATAGTCCTTCTCTCATTTTTTGGAAGGGTTATAGAAACGATCTCACCATCAGTAGCCTGGTAATATGATGTTCCGTCTTTTGACCATTTTACGTTTTGTGAAAACGCTGAAGTTGTCATTAATAGGAAGAATCCGATTGACAATCCGCATAATAAAAATTTCACGTTCATTTTTAAAATTTTAAAAACTGTTGGTAAACTGTTTGCAGGTAAGCTTTCGCATTTTTCAAAGTCAATTCCGTTTGCATAACATCTGTCCTCTTGTCATTGTAAAGGATCATCTTACCGACGTTGTCAAATGTAACACATTGTTTGTTATCGATAAAGCCCATTCCATTATCCCAGCTAAAAAATGCAAATGAACTGACATACGGGTTAAGCAAATTTTTACTCCATTTGAAGTCGCCTGCACCAATCCCAAGCTGAGGCAATAATGTTCCCGCCACATCCGCCTGGCTTCCTACTTGCTCAAATCTTTTACCCCTGTATTGCTTTTTGATTACGTCACCATATAATAGGAAAGGGATGTGGTATCGTTGGGGAACAAAAACGTCAGTACGGTTTAAGGGGTAGACATGACCGTGATCTGCAATAAAAATAAATAACGTGTTACTATACCATGCTTGTTTTTTCGCAGAAGAGAGGTAAGCCTGAATACACGAATCAGTGTAATACGCTGTGCTTTTGAATTTAGCTAAATTATCAGCGTTACCAAATCTTGCTCTTCCCGGTACCGTAAAGGGTTCATGATTAGTGAGTGTAAGTATAGTTGAAAAGAATGGTGGTTTTGCCTTTCCTATTTCGCTAAGTTGCCTGTCAAAGACTGCTCCGTCATACTGCCCCCAGCTTGTTAAATCACCGCCTGTAAAATCATTTTTATCAACAAGTTGTCCAATATCATGGCTAAGGAGAAACGCTTTGTAATTATCGAATTCCGATTCTCCGCCATAATAAAAAGAATTGGTATATCCATATTGGTGTAGGGTTCTGGACAAAGCAGGTAATTTTTCAGTTTTTTCAGGCCATTTAACAATATTAACGGCTGCAAGGGTAGGAAAGCCTGAGAGGGTTGCTATAAATCCCTTATCTGTTCGATTACCTGTGGAGTAAATTTTAGAAAACAAATACCCTTCATTTATGAGCGAATCAAAGCCGGGTGAAACGCCCTTTATGCCACCAAGAGACGAAATAAGGTCAGCAGTAAAACTTTCAAGGATGAATAAGACAATGTTTGGTCTTTTACTGGTTAATATCAGTTGACTCGTGTCCTTAGATATGTGGTATAAATTATCAACCAAGTTTTTTGCATCAGAATTATTTAAGTATACATAAGGATTATTTTGAGTTTTTTTTGCAGAGATGAGGCTAGAGAGCAGATTCCACTCCGTATTCACTGCAGCTATGTTCAAAACTTGTTCTTTAGAAAAATAGGCCATACTTTGGTTAATCGGTGAACCAGAAAATCCACCCCTCACTACTAAGAAATTCAGTCCAAGAATGGTCACTGCGATCAATAGTTTAATTGCTATTGAAACAGATCCAAACGCTACTTTTCGTATTATAATGTATCGCTGTAAAACAAATCCGAGCGTAATTAGTAGCGCTAGTAATGTTAACGTTAAGGCTATTGGTGATGACGCGCTGGAAGCAAGGGCTTCGTTGGGCGTTGTAAATGCTACCTCCAGCGCTTTCGAATTAATCTTACTGCCCCATTCACGGTAGATGTTAAAGTTGGCAACAGAAATAATGCTGAAGAATATTATAAGAACTTTCACATATGTGCTTAGCCACTTTAGTTCAACTGTTTTACGACCGCTAAAAAACCAGCAGATGTAACTTATAGCGGGTAGCGCAATGATGTATGAAGCCATTGAAGCGTCAAGTAGCAATGCATGGTAAAAGGTCGCCAAGGTTTCCGTTAGTGGAAATTTACTAACTTCTTTAACCTGTATTAAAAGGAAAAATGCACGGTCTATGAAAAAGAACACTAACCAGAAAATAAAAAATCTGGTAAAAAAAAGTATGCCCTTAATCATTGTGTTGATTGTTAATTCCCTCCACGCATGGCATCTAATGCTTCCATGGTGGTTAATTCATAACCTTTAGGAACAACCAAAGACATAGGAGCAATTTTTTCTTCCTTTATGCTCCTTAAAGTCAAGGTGTTCTTCAGACCTTTCTGAGTGTAAGAATACTTTACCGGTGAACCTTTCAGTTTCGCAAACTGCGGCAAAATTGCTCCGTTTGAAAGTTTTAAACCAGGCGCAACCCAAACCTCATAGTTCGCACCATTATTGTCTTTATAGCTATATTTTTCAGCATCGTAACCTGCAATTTTTTGTTTTTCACCGGTGGGGCTGAAGTCAGAGTAAATTAAATTACCTGCTTGCTTATCCAGTTCTGCTTTCGTCATTTTTGCAGCATATTGTTTCTGAATCATTGGTACATCTACTAATACCAATGCATTGTGCTCTGAAGCATCAGTTAAAATTTTGATCTGTGCTGCACCCATATCAATTTCAACTTTTGAAAAATTGCCGTTAAATTTAACCTTACTCTGGCTCGGAAGTACACTAGGATCAATTGACTTCTTTTGATCATCGGATAAGTTATACTCAATATCATAGGTAAGTGTACCTTGGTCAACTACTTTTTGTGCTTTTGCAATAAAAGCAGTTCCAATTAGAATAAGCGCTACAACGCTGGTTTTTATTGACTTAAACATATTATAGATTTTATTTTATTACCAATTTATTTGCTCTTTATTTAAAAAGGCGGCTACTCCGCGTTTAAAATCATCACTATCCCTAACCCTTGCATTAATCTGAACTGCAAAATCAAGACTTTTGTCTAGCATAGGGTTGGTCGTCTGCCCAATTAACTGTTTCGTAACCATTAACGAGTTTGCTGAAGCTTCAGTACAAATATTCAAGGCAAAATTTCTTACACTATCAGTAATTGAATCTCCATCCACTACAAAAGTAATGAGGCCATAATGCAATGCTTGTTCAGCGCTAATTAGCTCTGCCGTCATCAATAATCGCTTGGCCAATGTTTCACCGGTTTTTCTAACCAGGAAACAGGCAACAATTGCAGGAACAAAACCCAGCTTTACTTCTGTATAACCAAATTTCGCCTCTGGAACAGAGAATACTAAGTCGCATACTATCGCCAGACCACAACCTCCGGCAATGGCGTGACCCTCAACTTGAGCAATGACTATCTTGGGCAAATAATATATGGTCGTAAAGAGTCGCTTTAAGTTTTCAGAATCTGCAAGGTTCTCTTCATAAGAATTATTTTGAAGATTTTGAAGATAAGCTAAGTCAGCACCCGCACTAAAAGTACTCCCGTTGGCTGCCAAAACAATGATTTTAACCTCATCGTCTTCAGAAGCTGAAATAAATGCATCAGTAAGTGCCTTTACTAACGCTTCATTTAAGGCATTTCGTTTTTCCGGACGGTTTATTGTGATGGTTGCTATACGTTCTGATACATTGTAGAGAACAAGATCTGCTGTCATGTTTGTAGTTTGCCTTTATTGATCAAATATATATAAAGCTTCATAATATATTAATAAACACTAATCAATATCCTGGATAATCGCTTTATTGTTGTCTATTTTTAAATTTATTAACTCGAGTCTACTCATTCTATAACTACAAAAACTTAACCCATTCCCTCGAATATTAAAGTATTTCGAATTAAAATCTTCATGATTTTTGATGATTAAAATGGAATCCACCATTTGTTGGTCCAGAAATGGAAGTACTTGCTTTATATATAAAGGATCGCTTCTAGTCAGGCTTGTTACTAAAAATGCGTTCTTTCCTTTAATGAATGCCGCTGCGTATTGATTATTTAGGCTGTATATTATTATTTTTTTTTGATTTTGAGCCACAATGTTAGAATAGATACTGCTCAGTTGAAAAACCATGATAAAGCCGAGAGATGCAATAAGAAGTTTTTTTGAAGCATATAACAAAGACCACGAAAAAAGTATTATTGCTGCATACAGTATAAGTAATTCGGGCCTGCTGATCCAAATCCCTGTCCAACTGGCGCCAGGTAGTTCCGCAATATATTCAAGGCACGCATTTGTCACGTTAACCACCCATTCGAATATAGGAATTAGAAATGTCAGCCTGAAAATCAGAATAAATATTCCGCCATACATTAGGATGCAAATTGGAATACTGATTATTAAGTTACTAAAGAGAAAATAATTAGGAAATAAGTGAAAATAATAAATACTTAATGGATAGGTGGTTAGCTGAGCGGAAGCTGAAATGCTCAGGGTATTCCAAAGAACAGTTACTATTCTGTTCTTCGAGTAAATCCAACTGGATATTGGAGAATATAATAACGTCAATCCAAATACCGCAACAAAAGATAATTCAAAGCCTACGTCCCAAATTAAATAGGGATTATGTAGTAACATTATTAATGCTGTAAATGAAAGTGTGCTGTAGCCGGAAGCTGTTCTATTTAATAATACGCCTATTAAATATACAGAAAGCATGATCGCGGATCTTAAGGCTGATGGAGATAGTCCAGATAGTATGGTATAGAACCATATAACAAAAAATATTAAGCAGAATTTAATAAGCTTTAAATACTTTTTTTTATCCATTGACCTAAGCAAAAAGTTAAGTAGTAGATAGATCAATCCTACGTGCATTCCTGAGACTGAAAGCGCATGCACAACTCCGGTTTTTATATAAACATTTAACAAGTCCTTATCTAGCTCTTCTCTCGAACCCAAGATTAATGCAGCCGTAAAAGCAACGTTACCAGGAGCCTTCAAGTGACTTTTAAAATAGTGTATTTGCTCTTGCCTTAGCTTTAAGGCATATTTTATTATTGTATTTCCACTATTTGTCCCGGTCTTGATTACCTCACGCTCAAACAAAAATGACTCGTGATAAATGTTCTGGGCTGCTAACCAATTTTTATAATTAAATGTATTTGGATTGCGTTGTTCTTCAACTGACCTGTATTTTGCAGGGATGATTAAATGATCACCATATTCCACTTTAAAAGATCCTGGAGAGGCTATGCGAATCGCAAGATTAATATATCCAGAAGACAGATTGTCTTCATTTTTGTCTATTGACTGTATAACCCGAGCTTTAATTCGAACAATGTTATTTGTTTGTCGAATATCCTGCATCACCCTTACCTTCAGAAAATCATGTCCCCACTTAGCGAAAAAAGTACTTTTAGATTGTTCGTTGTAAGAGAGTGTATTAAGTCCGGCAATCAAGAAAACAAAGACATATATTATCCAGCTTATTACTATTTTGTTTTTGTAAATTTTAGTTTTCGAATAGCAAAGATTGAAGAAAAATAAAAGTGTTGCAAGGGCTATGCAAACTGCTTTTAACCAGGGAATTAGACTAAACGATAATGTGTAAAATGTAAAAATTCCAAAGATAAATGGAATCAATATTTTTACAAAAAAAGCATTAAAACTGATACCGGAATTGAAACTTGACATCAGATTTTATATTTCCGGTAATTTCATCCAACCCAGAACCTATGGTTTCCTGATCATTGTAATAATATGCTGCAAATCTTGTCCAAAATGCCAGCCCGCTAAATATATTGTACCTAAAATTTAAATAGGTTCGAATTCCATTATTAAAATACAACCCTGAGGTGGAATTATATAGAACGTCATCTTCGTAAGCATATATTCTGCTGTTGTAAGATGGAGAGTCGAAATATGCTAAACGTAAGTTGCCGGAAACTTTCGCCTTTGTGGGCTTGAAGCTAATATCTGTATAGATTAGTTTTCCGGTTTCATAATTTGCCAACCCTTTCTTGTATCCTACTAGCTCCATACGGTGCTGAAATGTTGTTGATGTAGAGGATTTCCAATCAAAACCAATCCTAACATTCTGTTTCAATACACCTTTTAGTCCAGGCAATGGATCAATTGCATCCGCGTTCTGACTCTTTCGTTCCTGTTTTAGTCTAACAATGATTTTCATTGTTTTAGATGGATTATAGCTGAATTGAAAAAATTCTTCATGACCGGATGATGGCTCCTCAACTCTATATTTCAGCCATGGAAATTTAAAAAGATCCAGATAAAATGAATAGATAAATCGCTTATTGGGGCTGTAGTTAAGTCCAATATAAATTCCTTCCACGTTTACAACCTCCGTGTTTTCTCCAACTCCATTGCTAAAAAAGTTATGGTAATTTTTATCATAATGTCTTGCCATAACAACTGTCGATAATGTTTGTGATATGCTAATAAGCAATCCATTGTTTATTGCCCAACCACTCCCTATACTATGCGCAATTTCGCCATAGCTGTACATATTTTTAACAGTAATGTTGTAGTTAAAGCCAGCATTAGTTAAACTTTTTCCAGTAAAACTATACTTGTTATAGCTCGAACTGCCAGTAATAAAGGGATGTTCGTAAACTGATCGATATCCTGTTAGTCCGAGCTCTAATCTATCAATTGAATATTGAACGGCAGCTCCAAATACCAACTGACCCTGGCTGTTATTATTTGTTAACTCAGTTTTAGTACGATGTAATCCGCTATTATTCAATGTCTGCAAAGCAAAACTGCTGTCATTGGTCGATTTTAAACTTGCATCTAACCTTCTCGAGGATAGGAAGGAAGTTATAGTTGTATGTTCTGCGATAGCAATGGTTCCGGCAACACCTCTAAAAAATGAAAACTCATTTGCAGACGAATAGGGTTTTAAACCAAGAGGTTTTGATGCAACGCTTGTTACATCTGCCCCTTTACCAAAAGCAAAGCCAGACCAAAGCGTCAACCCTTGCCCAAATTGAAGACTATAATCGCCCAAAACAAGCTTCTTTATTTTACCTACATTACTGAGTGAGATATTTGCTGTCATGTGGTCCAATACGCGGCGTCGATTGTAGAAATTTTCACCTGCATCTTTTTCCATGACCAACCCTGCTGAAATCACGTTTTTGAAATTATAACGATACCTGAGGAGCATTTTGTTTTTGCTGCCCAAATAGCGGCTTCCTGGTAAATCCCTAAAACCTTTTTGAGTTTGCATTAGCACACCATATCGAAGTATTAAGTCGTTGAGGCCGGTTTTTACTAACATATCTTGATCAACTTCTTTCAATGGATTTACAAGCTCAACTTTAGAGAACTTCTGCAAGCGCTCAACACTGAGAAGGTCAAATGATGCAATGCCCTGCAATTCGGAGATGTCTAGAAGACTTCCGTTTTTAGCGATATGGTCAAGAAGGTTATTTATTTGCAATGGAGATAAAAAGACCAACTCTCTCAATTGATGCGATTTTGCTTTATTTAAGTCTAACGGATGTTGCCTGTAATAGTTTAATCGCTCTGTAAGTTCTGTTAAGTCAATGTCCTCAGAAAGATTTTCCGAAATCAGTTCTACTAAATCCTTTATAAAAGAATCTTCCTGCCCAAAAACGCGCACAGTGGTTATTAGAATAAATAGTAGTATTAAAAAGATTTTGTTTGACATGATAATGCCAAATCACTGTGGTTTGTATTTATAAAACCAACATCAAAATCCTATATATTAAATCTCTTCGTTTAATTTTATTAAAAAATCCTTTAGTTTCTCCAGCGACGCAATAATTTTCTGATTTTCCTTCACATCTCCGCCGTTACTTTTCAAATGTTCCTTGGCACCTTTCAGTGTAAAGCCTTTATCATCTACAAGATGAAAGATCATTTTTAGATTTTCAATATCTTCAGGTGTAAACAGCCTGTTTCCCTTTTTATTTTTTTTCGGCTGAAGCACATCAAATTCTTTTTCATAGAATCTGATCTGAGAGGCATTAACGCCAAACATTTCGGTAACCTCACCCATGGTATAGTACATTTTGTTGATTTCCCGTTCCTTGTATGGCATAATTAATGTTGATTATTAGCGTTTTACAGCATTTATTTAAAGTATTCAAACTTAGATAAATTTGTATTATTTTCAAACATATTTATCTAAGTTTGCCATTTAATCAATCAAATGATGACAGCGAAGGAAATTAGACAAGCATACCTCAATTTTTTTGAAACTAAACAGCATCACATCGTTTCTTCAGCACCTATCGTTGTAAAAAACGACCCAACACTTATGTTTACAAACGCAGGAATGAATCAATTTAAAGATTTATTCCTTGGGGAGGCAGCCATAAAATATCCAAGGGTGGCCGATACACAACGCTGCCTGCGTGTATCTGGGAAACACAATGATTTAGAAGAAGTTGGCATTGATACATATCACCATACCATGTTCGAAATGTTGGGTAACTGGAGCTTTGGTGATTATTTTAAAAAAGAGGCAATTGCGTGGAGTTGGGAATTGCTTACTGAAATATATAATATTCCTAAAGACCAGCTATATGTATCTATTTTCGAGGGCGATAGCAAAGAAGGCCTTGAAAGAGATATTGAAGCATACGAACTTTGGAAGCAATATGTACCTGAAGAAAGGATTATTCTTGGTAATAAGAAAGACAATTTTTGGGAAATGGGTGATACTGGCCCTTGCGGTCCCAGTTCTGAAATACATGTTGATTGTCGTCCATTGTCCGAACGCAACGCAACTCCTGGAAAATCTCTTGTAAACGCAGATCACCCTCAGGTTATTGAAATTTGGAATAACGTATTCATGCAATTTAATAGGTTAAAAGACGGTTCTTTACAGCCTTTGCCTAATAAACATGTTGATACAGGAATGGGTTTTGAAAGATTAGTTCGTGTATTGCAAGAGAAGTCGTCCAACTACGATACAGATGTATTTCAGCCATTAATTCAATACATCGCTAAGCATTCCGGCATAGACTATGGAACAGAGGAAAAAACGGATATCGCCATGCGTGTTATGGCAGATCATATTCGCGCAATTGCTTTTGTCATCGCCGACGGTCAACTTCCTTCTAACAATAAAGCTGGCTATGTAATACGCCGTATTTTACGCCGCGCTGTACGTTATGCCTACACCTTTTTAAACCTGAAAGATCCGTTCCTAAACCAATTGGTACCTTTACTTGCAGATCAATTTCACGGTGTTTTCGATGAACTTGTCCTTCAAAAGGACTTTGTTCAAAAAGTAGTTCTGGAAGAAGAGGTATCTTTCTTAAGAACCTTAGCTACAGGTATTCAACGGTTTGATAGCTACACTAAAAGACAAGGTGAACACTTGATGGCAGAGAATGCAATTGAACTGGAGAAACCTTTTACAGATAGTTGGGTCTACAGCATCCTTAAGGATCAGATGGTAATTTCTGGAGAATTTGCTTTTGAACTCCAGGACACTTACGGTTTTCCTATTGACTTAACTGATCTCATGGCCAGAGAACAACGATGGATTGTGGATATGGAAGGTTACCAAAAAGAATTGCTAAAACAAAAAGAACGATCCAGGGCAGCTACTGCAATAGATACTGGCGACTGGGTATTGGTTAACCCAGATTTGGAAGTTGAATTTGTAGGCTACGATAATTTTGAAGCAGAGACTGAAATAATTAAATACCGTAAAGTAACTGCCAAAGGAAAAGAGCAGTATCAAATTGTATTAAGCAAAACCCCTTTCTACGCGGAAAGCGGCGGTCAGGTTGGTGATACCGGTAGACTCGAAGACCATTCACGTTTATTCTTTGTTGAGATCACAGATACTAAAAAAGAGAACGGTGTGATTGTTCACTTTACTGATACGCTCCCGGAAGATCTTGAAGGTCAATTTTGGGCAGTTATCGATGAAGATAAGAGGGGACTTTCAGAATCTAATCATACCGCAACACATTTACTACATGCGGCGTTAAAACGTGTATTGGGTAGTCATGTAAATCAAAAGGGATCCCTTGTTAATGCAGATTACCTTCGTTTTGACTTTTCACACTTTGAGAAAATTAGTGAAGAAGACCTTGCCAAAATAGAACATATCGTGAACCAAAAGGTGAGGGAGAACATTTCTTTAAAAGAACAGCGGTACGTGCCTTATGATCAGGCAATTTCAAGTGGAGTAACTGCCTTGTTCGGTGAAAAATATGGTGATTTGGTAAGGATTATTACATTCGATGATCATTATTCGAAAGAACTTTGCGGTGGAACCCACGTTAAGGCTACAGGACAAATCGGATATTTCAAAATCATATCAGAAAGCGGTGTTGCAGCAGGGGTGAGACGTATTGAAGCCATTACGGCTGATAAAGCGGAGACTTTTATACTTGATCAAACAAGAGAACTCAATGAGCTTAGAGCCCTGCTAAAAGGAGGTAAGGATTTATCAGCATCCTTAGTTGCTATAATCGAAGAAAATAACAGGCTCAAAAAAGAGTCAGAAAAAGCAATTTTAGAGCAATCGGTAAACCTTAAGCACGAAATTGTACATCATTTAAAAACAGTTAACGGTATTAATGTTATCGCAACTCATGTAGATCTGCCAAACGCCGATGCAGTTAAAAACCTTGCGTTTGCGGTTAAGGACCTCGTAGATGATTTATTTCTTGTCTTCACCACACTTGTTGATGATAAGCCGGGGATTACAGTAATGTTATCAGAAAATCTGGTAAAAGATAAAGGCCTGAATGCCTCAAACATCGTTAGAGAACTCGCCAAGGAAATCCAGGGCGGGGGTGGTGGTCAGCCATTTTATGCAACGGCGGGCGGTAAAAACAAAGATGGTCTAAAATCAGTACTTGAAAAGGTTGAACACCTTCTTTCCTAAAACATAAAAAAGTAGCGTTGATTATAACTTAGTCAATGCTACTTTTCTAAACTCCACTTCAGAACCCTCAGCCTGCAAAGCGATCTGACCGCTGCTTACCGTGCATTTGTATCCGTGGTTTACCAGTATATCATTCACCCAGACAATTACCTCATCGTTTTTGCACTCGACTACCATTTTATTCCAATCACCAACTGGTTTTTCCACATTCTGTACCAGCCGTTCAATTTTCCTTAATTTATCGCCATTTACGCCCCATCTCGCCCTGTCTCCACGTCTGGACTCCATATCCGGAACCTCTATGTTTTCCTGTATGCACCAAAAATCGCCGGCATTAGTATGTTCAATTTGAACTTCAATTGATTTTGGAAACATGCCGTACAAAGCGCGTGAAGTTGATGCATGAACCAGTAAACCACAATTGCCCGGTTTTCCTGCAAAACGATATTGCACTTCAATCCGGTAATTTTTATAAACAGCGTCGGTAATTAAATGTCCTCCTGGTGTTCCTAAACTCACCAGCATACCATTTCTAATAATGAACGGATTTATCGCGGAAGGATTTTCATCTATTTCCGGTACATCAACATGCCACCCTTTGAGGTTTTTTCCGTTAAAAAGATTTTTGGTCTGTGCTACGCAGTTTGTGCCGATAAAGACCGCCAAAACTATAATGGACTTAAGAAAAAAATTGTTCATAAGAATTAATACCTGGTTAAGACCGTTCAATATAATGAAAAATCTTTAGGCTACTGCTTTGCCTGCAAAATAGAATACGGCTAACCATACAAGGCCTTTTGCCAGGAAAAAAAGAAAACCCCAAATACCAATGCGTCTAAGCCATTTAACAATAGCCTCTTTTTTATTGGTATTTGGGATGTTTTCCATCTTATTTTTAATTACTGAGTTAAAGATAGTGCCGCCCTGAAAGCTCATTGTTTAAATTTAGCTATTAAATTGTTATCTAAGCAAATCAGCACCTCGATCTTTCGGTAATAGTGAAATTTCCAGAACTTATTTTCTTCCTCTGCCGTGGTGGCCCTTGTTTTTCTGATGATGTTTAAAATGTCCTTTGTTGCCTTTATAGTAAGCTTTATTGTAAACAACTACAGGTCTTCTGGTCATTCTCACATTATTTGTATAATACGGGCGTCTAACAACATTTACATGATTAACATATACAGGACGGCGAACTGGCTCGTAGTAAACTACTGGCTCTGTGTACGTATAATTTGTCTCATAGTATCGTACTGGTACATATTGTGGTCTGGAACCGATGTTAACATTTATATTAACCTGGGCATTTGCGGAAATAGCCACTGCTGTTAGCGCTATTCCCAATAAAATTAACTTTTTCATAATCTCAATTATTTAGGTTTAAGTGTGTGTACTACTAAATTCAAAGTCTGTGCCATAAGCACATTGTTACCCCGAATCTGTATTAATAACGCATAAATGGTTATGTTTGTATGTCAATAACAAATTGAGTTAAGCTTAGTATCGCCTATAAATGAGTACGAATAAAACTGTATCTCCATCAAAGTTTGAATTGGTATCCGGTCTGGAGATCCACGTACAACTGAACACACAAACGAAAATATTTGCTTCCGATAGTGCCTCTTTTGGGGCTAAAGCCAACGAGAACATATCTCCTGTTACACTCGCACTACCGGGTGCACTGCCTAAACTTAATAAGGAAGTAATTGAAAAAGCGATCAGAATGGGTCTTGCCCTAAACTGTAACATCAACCAGATAAATTATTTCGACCGTAAAAATTACTTTTATGCTGATCTTCCAAAAGGGTATCAGATAACGCAAGACAATAAACCCATTTGTCAAACAGGCTATATTGATATAAAGCTAGTCAACGGGCAAGAAAAGCGCATCGGTATTAACAGGATCCACCTGGAAGAAGATGCCGGCAAAAGTTTGCACGACCAGGATCCATTAAATTCATATGTTGACTTAAACAGGGCAGGGGTTCCTTTAATTGAGATTGTTACCGAGCCTGACATTTCCAGTTCAGAAGAGGCTTCGGCACTATTGACTGAAATGAGAAAGCTCGTCCGCCACTTAAATGTTAGTGATGGTAACATGGAAGAAGGAAGTCTGCGCTGCGATGCAAACATTTCAATTCGCCCCACTGGCGCAAAATCATTCGGTACCCGCTGCGAAGTAAAGAATCTTAACTCAATCAGGAACGTACGCAGAGCGATGGATTTTGAATTTCAGCGTCAGCAAGAGGTCATTGCCAATGGCGGCATAGTTATTCAAAGTACGCTTAATTTTGATGCTGAAAATGGTACCACATCTCCAATGCGCAGTAAGGAGGAGGCTAATGATTATCGATATTTCCCTGATCCTGATTTGGCGCCGATAAATATTTCAGATGAGTGGCTCAATTCAATCATCAGGACTATGCCAGCCCTTCCTGCTCAAATTGCAAAACAATTGCATTTAGATTATGGAATGAATGCTTCAGAAGCCACTATGTTAGCGGATGATCATTCATTGTTGGCTTATTTTAACGAGGCATTGCCCGTAATAAAACATCAAAGAAGTCTAATTAATTGGCTTACAGGTCCAATACGGGCTTTGTTGAATGAAATGCAGATTGACATAAATACATTTAACGTAAGTGCTGTACAACTTGCAGAAGTTATTAACCTATTTGATGCTAAAAGGATTACCCAGCAAACAGCTTTACAACAATTAATTCCGGCGATCTCCGCTGGCACTGATGTTGAACTTATGGCTAAAGAAATGAACCTGCTTATCGAGGAAAACGAAGATGAGCTAATAATGTTTGCAGATGAAGTTCTTGCGAAATTCGAATCACAAGTGCAAGCCTATAAAAAAGGAAAAAAAGGTGTGTTGGGACTTTTCGTCGGAGAAGTCATGAAATTGGCTAAAGGCAAAGCAGACCCCCAAAAAATCAATAAGGTTTTACAAGAGAAATTAAAATTATAATCAATATACACTATGAAGAGATTACTTATTTTATTAGTTGTTTGTGTTGCTTTTGCAGCTTGTAAAGATAACAGTAAGTTTATTATAGAAGGCCAGTTTTCTAACACCACTCCGCAAGGAAAGGTTTATTTGATCGGTTTGAATAAAGACAATACAACGCCATTAGACTCTACAGTATTTTCTGAAAAAGGAGAGTTTAAATTTGAGCACAGTACACCAGGGGTCGATTTTTTTAAAATTTCAACCGGGTCAAACGAATACATGATCATCGCAAAAAATGGTGATCACATTAAAATCGCGGCAGACCTAACCGAAAAAACAATGACTTACACCATATCGGGGGCAGCCGAGGCAGATAAACTTGAAGAACTCAATACGATTAAAAATCAAGCTGTTGGACGCATCAATGCAGTTCAAGTTCAATTTGACCAGGCAGTGGAAGCCCAGCCAGATAACCGCGATGCAATAATGGAGAACATGAGGCCTCAATATCAAAAAGAAGTTAACGGCTTAAATCAATCTATCCTGAAGTTCGCAGAAGATAATAATGAGTCACTTTCTGGATTTTACGCCATTAATCTGTTGAATCCTGCCGAATATGAGAAAGAAATGGTTGCCTATTCAGATAAAATCAAAGGGAGTTTTACCGACAATCCTTCTGTAGTTGAATTTCTTAAAAAGATGGCTGGGTTAAAAGCGGTACAGGTAGGGCAAACTGCACCAGATTTTACAATAAATAGTATTGATGGAAAACCGGTTAAGTTGTCTGATTTCAAAGGTAAATATGTTATGGTTGATTTCTGGGCTTCATGGTGCATGCCTTGTCGTAACGAAAACCCAAACCTGGTTAAAGCATACAATACCTACAAAAGCAAAAACTTCACTGTGTTAGGGATTTCCCTCGATAAGGATCCAGTAGCCTGGAAAAAAGCCATCGATGCTGATAAATTAACCTGGACGCATGCAAGTGAACTTGCAGACTTTGAAGGTCCAACAGTACGTCTATATCAGGTAGAGGCAATCCCTAGTTCTTTTCTTATTGACCCTAAAGGTGTCATAATTGCAAAAGGTCTCAGGGGTGAAGAACTGGATAGCTTCTTAAGCAAAACTTTATGAGAACCCTAATTTCATGTTAAAATACTTATCGGGCTTAACAATTTGTTAACTTGCCTTTAACGCTATGTTATAACTGAATACCTATTTTCGTAACAAATAAATAAAGCTATGAGTACCGTAAAACAAAAAATACTTATTGTTGATGACGAACCGGATATTTTAGAGTTAATAGAGTACAACTTAAAAAAGGAAGGTTATCAGGTTTTTTTAGCGAATAACGGACAGGAAGGTATTAGCGTTGCAAAGAAAGTTCACCCGGACCTGATCATTCTCGATATCATGATGCCGAAAATGGACGGCATAGAAGCCTGTCGAATTATGCGAGCCATTCCTGAATTCAAAAACACTTTTATGGTGTTCCTAACTGCAAGGAGTGAGGAATATTCTGAAATCGCAGGATTCAACGTTGGTGCCGACGATTATATTGCGAAGCCAATTAAACCGAGGGCTTTAGTTAGTCGCATTAATGCAATTCTTAGAAGAAACACAAGCACAGACGAGATTTCTGACAATAAGGTAGAGATAGGGGATTTGGTGATTGACCGTGAAGCTTATTTAGTCTATCAAAATGGACAAAAGGTTGTTTTGGCAAAAAAAGAATTTGAACTACTTTATTTACTGGCATCAAAGCCGGGCAAGGTATACACCAGGGAATCCATATTGAAAAATATCTGGGAAGATTCTGTCGTAGTTACAAACAGGACAATTGATGTACACATTCGTAAGCTAAGGGAAAAATTGGGTGAGACTTATGTAGCAACAGTTAAAGGTGTTGGCTATAAATTTGAACTTTCCTAACAGCTTGCATAATTATCTTCCGTTCAATAACGCTAAGATTTCCGTACTTTTGTGCTTTAAATAAATTTAAAGAGTGAAGTACCCAAATTTTAAAGACCTAATCCTATTTGAAAACGATGATTACATCGTTGTAAACAAGCCACCCTTCGTAGCATCATTAGATGAGCGGGGAGGTTCAGGTGAAGTTAATATTCTACGTCTGGCGAAACAATACAGCGATGATGCGCAAGTATGTCATAGGCTCGATAAAGAGACATCTGGCGCCATCATTATCGCCAAAACTCCAGATGCATATCGCAACGTAGCCATTCAATTTGAAAAACGTCGTGTCAATAAAGTTTATCATGCTATCGTTGACGGGCAGTTTACGTTTGACCAGTTATTTATCGACCTTCCTATTTTGAATGATGGCAATAAAAGTGTTACAATAGACAGAAAAGAAGGTAAGAGGGCCGAAACTATTTTTACTACCCTTAAGCACTACCGTCATTACACTTTAGTTGAATGTAAACCCATCACCGGGCGCATGCACCAGATAAGAATTCACCTGGCTACCCAACGTGCCGCCATTGTGGGTGATCACATGTATAAAGGGAAGGACGTATTTTTGTCCAGCATGAAAAAAAGCTATAAAATTGCTAAAAATGACGAAGAGCAACCCCTTATCAAACGCTTTGCGCTACATGCCCGTTTTGTAACCTTTAAAGGTATGGATGATCAGGATATTTTTATCGACGCACCATACCCAAAAGACTTTGCAACCTTGATTAAACTGCTCGACAAGTTTGATGGATAATATTCGATGCGCTGTTTATTCTGCAACTCTTTTTAACCCGAATTTCTCTATTTTACTGTATAAATGACTTCGCTGAATATCAATATCATCAGCGGTTTTTGATACGTTCCAATTATTCTTTTCCAACTTGAACTTAATGTACTCCCTTTCAGCGTGGTCTTTGTAATCCTGGAAATTGCTGAAACGGTCATAATCTAATCCTGGAACAATAGCTACTGACGATGCACCATCATTGCTTGTAGCTGCTCCAATATTTGTTCCCCCGGTTGGGTTTGCAAAAGCAATTACATCATGCTCGGTAATCACCTTATCGCTCAATATAATCAAACGCTCAATCATATTGTGCAACTCACGCACATTACCGGTCCATGGTAAACTTTGCAATGCTGTCATCCCGCCTTCACTAATCTTTTTAACAGGCATTCCGTAATCCCTGCAAATGTCTTCCAAAAAGTTCTGAGCAATTTCAGGAATGTCTTCAATACGTTCCCTCAAATGAGGCACGTGAATATTTATCACGTTTAGCCTGTGGTACAAATCCATTCTAAAGTTACCCGCCTCAATCTCTTTCATCAGGTCTTTATTGGTCGCCGCAAGTACGCGTACATTCACATCCAGCTCCTTTTCGCCACCCACCCGACTTATCTTGTGCTCTTGCAGAGCCCGTAATACTTTAGCCTGGGCAGATAAACTCATATCACCGATCTCATCCAAAAACAAAGTTCCGCCGTTTGCTAGTTCAAACTTTCCGATACGCTGTTTAACAGCTGATGTAAATGAACCTTTTTCGTGACCAAATAGCTCACTCTCAATTAATTCCGATGGAATCGCAGCACAGTTTACCTCAATAAGCGGACTGTCTGCACGATTTGATTTTTCGTGTAACCAACGGGCCACCAATTCCTTACCGCTACCATTAGCGCCAGTTATTAATACGCGTGCTTCAGTAGGAGCAACACGTTCTATTGTTTCTTTAATTTTATTGATATTTTCTGAAGTCCCAAGAATATCTCTTGTCTTGCTAACGCGCCTTTTAAGTACTTTAGTTTCAGTAACTAAGTTGCCTCTGTCGAGCGCGTTTCTTACAGTAATCAATAACCTGTTCAAATCAGGTGGTTTCGAAATAAAATCAAAAGCACCTTTTTTACTTGCCTCAATAGCAGTTTCAACTGTTCCGTGACCAGATATCATTATAAATGGAAGATCCGGACTAAAAGCCAATGCTTGTTCCAAAACTTCCAATCCATCCATGCGATTCATTTTAATGTCGCACAGCACCAGGTCAAACTTTTTTTTCTTTATTAACTCTAATCCTTCAACACCATTGTCAATGTCCTCTACCTCGTAATTTTCATACTCCAGAATTTCACGTAAAGTACTCCTTATTGCTCGTTCATCATCAATAATTAACAATTTTGCCATAGATGTCTCTCTCAGATTTTATTAGGGTGCTAATATATTACTTTTTAAATTGGAATAGAAAAAAATGCAAGCCTGTAAGCCGGGTTCTGTCCCCATTAAATTGGGTTTCTATCATTAATCCAGTATAAATGTCGCCATTTATCTCAAACGACCTACCCACTAACATCGGACGAGCAGCCCTACATGCGTTAGCCTATTTGGTCTTTCAACTCCCGGGGTTTACAACATTTCCGGTCGCCCGGAAAAATCGTGAGCTCTTACCTCACGTTTTCAACCTTACCTGTTCCTTTCGGCCATCGGCGGTGTGCTTTCTGTGGCACTTTCCATAATTCGGGTGTTCATTCCCAAACCTCTTCCCGTTAGGAAGCGAGATGCTCTGTGTTGCCCGGACTTTCCTCTCCGAACATGTCGCAGCGATAGAACGGCTTGCATTTTTGCTGTAAAGATACAAAAAAAGCGTTCTCGTTACGAGGCTGGAACCTTCCGCCCTGAAAAAGGGCGAAAATTCCTAGGCCTCTCCAGAGAAGCTGTTTTTGTTCCGACAGCAATGATGAGTTTTAGACCTTAACCGTCCTGCCGGAGTTTAACCCATTCGTGCACCGTCATTGCGAGGAACGAAGCAATCTGAGTAACCACCTACTACCGTCATTGCGAGGAACGAAGCAATCTTCTTAACCACCTAACATCCCCATTTACTGGTTATTCAAACTAAACCTATCAAATAATCTACCGTTAATACTGCCTTCCTCTAAACTTGGTCACGTAAACAGATTTAGAATTACCCTTAATTGATTTAATTCGCCCAAATAGTTCCTTGTCATCAAACGAGTTGTAATAGGTAACATTAACGTTCCCGATAGATTTCACCTGGCCTTCCGGATCGTGAATATCAAACGTGTTATAGTATTTCACACTAACTGCGCCTATGGATTTTAAAGTGCCAAATTTGTCATGGATGTCGAAGGAATTGTTATAAACAACTTTAATATTGCCAATAGATTTTAACTTTCCCTTCGGATCATTAATGTCGTAGCTATCATAATAGTCAATCTGAATATTGCCTATAGCCTTAACTTTTCCGGCTTTTTCCTTGTCAGAACCATCATAGTATTCCACATCCTTCTCTGCATCTACATAACTGATATCTCCATCTCCGGAAATTCCAATTAAGATGTCGCTGTTAACGATTAAGTCAATGAAATTTATTCCCTTACGTTTATCGGAAATTTTGAAATTCGCACTGTTTAATGTTTGTGAAACAGATATAAAGCTCAATCCTAAAAATAGCAATAGCAGAACAGTTCGTTTATATAACATACTCCTTATCAAATTTGGTTAGATGATAACTAGCGATTAGCTAATTACCACCTAACCAAATTAAGTATAATCTGGCACTATTTCTTATATTAGTCACAACCAATTATACACCATCACTAATAATTAGGGCATTTCACACAATGTCTAAATAAAATGAAAAAAATCATATGCCTATATATTGTCGCCTCCTCTTTTCTTAGTGGCTTGGCACATGCAGAAACTTCTACTCCTGTTAAAGTCAACGATGTTATTACTGCTTCAAATGCATTTATAAATTCACTCGACAAAGAACAACAAAGCATGGTTATAGTGGATTATACTCAGGCCAATGCAGTGAAATGGACTAATTTGCCTTGTGGCTTAGCCTGCAGGGTGGGTATCATGTTTGGGTCGTTAAGTCCCGGGCAGTTAACGCTGGCAAAAGCTGTTGCAAAAGCTGCTCTAGGTGCTAAACCGGGCACGGGATACGATCAATATATTGGCATCATGGAAGCAGATGCTGATCTTGGTAAAAATCGAGAGGGTTACTCATCAAATAACTATATCATTGCTTTTCTAGGTAGGCCTAGTGCGAGTGGAAAGTGGCAAT
Organism: Bacteroidota bacterium; assembly: GCA_040385565.1. Lineage (GTDB taxonomy): Bacteria > Bacteroidota > Bacteroidia > Sphingobacteriales > Sphingobacteriaceae > Pedobacter. Next base: position 61,703 of record JAZKHD010000017.1, read on the forward strand.
TACAGCTTGGAGGTCACCATTTGGCTATTAATTTAAGTTTCAATGGAGGGAAAGTTACAGGCGCTTCTCCAAATTTTATGGGATTGGAGCCACCAGAAAACAATACACTAAAAGCAAATCATAATGCCATGATCGCTATGCTCAACGCTTTGAACTCAGAACAATTGGCGAAAGCTAAATTACAGGAAGGTTTTGCAGATGTGTTGGTAGGACCGGGTAAGGATGGCAAATTCCCCGCGACTAAATCCGGTTTGCAGGCTTCTTCATTAAATAAAGCGCAAAAAGTACTCATCGTAGCAGCTATGCGAAACTGGGTTCAAATTGCAGACAATGAAACTGCAGCTTCAATTCTTGGAACTTATTCAAAGCAATTAGATGATACATATATTTCCTATTTCGGGAACAGGGAACTCAATTCCAAAGGAGATTATGTTCGCATTGATGGTCCAGGTGTTTGGATAGAATTTATTTGTCAACCTGGGGCAGTCTACCCGCAGGGTATCCATTACCATACTGTTTATAGAGATCATTTAAAAGATTACGGCGGTAACTTCGAATTTAAATAATATTTGTCGCTAATGGGCCGACTTCTATTTGCATCCTGCTAAATCTGCAGCAACCTGCTCTTGGGTATAATAACCCTGATTGTTACCAAAACTGTTGGTAATGTATACAGTCAGCTGCGCAATATCAATATTTGCAAAATTCTCTCCAGGCATTTTGCCATCGTACGCAATGCCGCCCACCACTATAGAATCCGTCAATCCATTTTTGATGAAGCAGGCAATTTTATTTTTATTCGTTTTTAAAAACACGGTGTCTGTCAATGGGGGCGCCAGTGCTGCCAAACCCTCACCTTCTGCACCATGGCAATTTTGGCAATGTTGTATGTACAGGTCCCTTCCATTGGCATAGTACATGTCGTATTGGATATTATCCTGACTTTGACAGGAGTAAATACATGCTGTCAGGATAGAAAGAAACGACAAACCGATTAGATATTTCCGCATATTATTGCCCAGCCTGTTCTGCCAATAATATAGGTAAATCCCTTTTTAATTGTGCTACCTGTTCCTTATTCGTCCCATCATAAGCACCCCGCATACGTCTGTTTTTATCTATCAGCAAAAGATAACCTTGATGAACAAAATTCTCCCTATCGGTACTGTCCTCATGCACAGCAGATAGGTAGCTGTTCTCAGCAATTCCATAAATGCTTTCCTTACTGCCATGAGCAAATTGCCATTTGCCCCCATCTACGCCTAGCTTTTGCGCATACTTTTTAAGTTTAGACGGCGTGTCATATTTGAAATCGATAGTATGCGAAAGGAACATTACCTCAGGGTTATCTTTATACTCCTCAAATATGGTTTTCATGTTTCGGTGCATAATAGGGCAGATGCTGGTACAAGACGTAAAAAAAAAGTCTGCTATATATACCTTGTTCTTGAAAGTGTCATTTGTTATCGCAACGCTGTCCTGATTAAGAAAAGTGAAATTAGCGATTGGCTCATTCCCCATTATTGGAAGTGGCTTTTCAGATTTACACCCTGCAAAATGGATTAAGAAAAGTGTTACTGGAACTAGAAATATAGATTTTAAGTTTTTCATTTTATAAATTGTAAAGACACAAAGGTAGCTCTTTTAGAGGATTTTAATGTTTAGTAACTTAAACTTTATGTAAATTATGTATAGGTCTGTAAATTAGTATTATATAAAATAATATTTCATTTTTTTATACAGTCATTGATACTATTTTAACACCAATATTTCTCGTTTCAACGGTTATCGCTGTAATATAGTTTCTACCTAATAAAACTACAATAACAGATTATAAATTAAATATTTAACAGGATTCAAATCAAGTAACAGTTGCTATAAGGCTATAAGTCATTAAACCTTTTATCCACTTGTGTTTTCGCACCCCAAAAGCGGCTCTTAAAAGTTCTGTGAAAATCTGTTCAAGAACCCGTAACTTTGTTGAAAATTAAAGGTCAGCTTTAGCCGGCCTTTTCTTGAGAACTACAAACACACGAATGAGAATAAGGAAAAATGCAGTGATTACTGCGGTTGGAGGTTATGTTCCGGATACTGTTTTAAGTAATCATGACCTTGAGAAGATGGTAGATACCAATAACGAATGGATCATATCCAGAACGGGTATCAGGGAGCGAAGAATTGTGAACGACCCCAACATCGCCACTTCAGACATGGCAACCTACGCCTTAAAGCGATTAATGGAAGATGGCGACGTGCGACCAGATGAAATTGATTGTGTGATTGTGTCGACTTCAACACCTGATTATGTAATGGTTTCCACAGGAAGTATGGTTTGCGAAAAAGCAGGACTTACTAATGCCTGGGGTATTGATACCAATGCCGCATGCAGCGGATTTTTATACGCACTTACTTTAGGGGCAAGTATGATTGAAAGCGGTCGGTGCAAAAAAGTAGTCGTAATCGGGGCGGATAAAAACAGCTCTATAGTAAATTACACAGATAGAAACACATGCATACTATTCGGGGATGGAGCAGGGGCAGTATTATTGGAGCAAACGGAAGATCCGGTAGGCTTAATGGACAGCTTTTTTAGAACGGATGGGTCTGGTAAGGAAAACTTGATTGTAACAGCCGGTGGTTCGAAATTTCCAGCATCTCAGACTACATTGGATGACAAGCTTCATTACGTTCGCCAGGATGGAAGGGTAGTGTTTAAGGCGGCCATACAGGGTATGACCGACACCTGCAATGAGGTTTTAAAATCAAACGACCTTGTGAGTTCCCAGATCAATCATCTAATTCCTCATCAAGCCAATCTTCGTATCATTCAGTCAGTAGGCGACTACCTGGGTCTGTCATCTGATCAGGTGAAAGTCAATATTGATCGTTATGGCAATACAACTGCAGCAACGATACCCTTATGTTTATGGGATTTTAAAGATGATTTCAAATATGGTGATAAGATGATCCTCACTGCTTTTGGTGCCGGTTTTTCATGGGGTGCAACCTATCTGAAATGGGGCAGGTTAAGGAACAGAAGCTAATGACGATCGAAGAAAAAATTCAAGCTTCAGAAACAAGGGTTTTTAAAGCGGTATTTCCAAACACTACAAATCACTACGATACGCTTTTTGGTGGTACTGCCATGATGATGATGGATGAGGTAGCTTTTATCGCGGCAACCCGTTTTAGCAGGCAATTAATGGTTACAGTAAGCAGCGACAGAATAGATTTTAACAAACCAATACCTGCTGGTACGTTTGTGGAGTTGATTGCGCGCGTTATCCATATTGGAAACACCAGTATGAAAGTTAGGGTAGAGATCTGGATAGAACAGATGTATTCCGAAATCAGAGAAAAAGCGGTGACTGGTGAATTTTCTTTTGTAGCCATTGATGAACACAAAAAACCAGTTTCTATAATAAAATAATTACTTTTGAACTCATGTTCCTGAAACCAATAGCCATATTGCTTTTGTTTAGTTTGCTTATAGCAAACTGTTCAAATTTCATGGTATATAGTGGCTTTCAATTGAATCAAAAATACATTGCCGCAGCACTCTGTGTAAATAAGAGCAAACCTGAAATGCACTGTAACGGAAAGTGTTACTTGATGAAAAAGTTAAAACAGGCACAGGAAAAAGAGCAAAGGCAGGAAAGGCAATCTCAAAAACTTCAATTACAGGATGCTGTTATCGGAGATGCACTTTCCATTACACGGTTTAGTTTTAAACGACTAAAACTCCATATTCCATTTTCTTCCGGAATGCCTCAATCTATCAAGAATTCAATTTTCCATCCTCCGCAGTTAGGTTAGTCTTTTTCTTGAGGTTTATTTATGGATATGTATGCGCTTCTGTGTACATAGTGAAAATTTAATACTATTGTAATGAGGATATTATGGTTTTCCCTAATCTTAGGGTTAATTGTGCTTGGATGTGGCCAGCAAAAAGATAAAGTCAGAGATTATAAAGTTGTTCGTAACGAAGTCATACTGTATCACGAACAAGTAATGGGCAGTCAGCCTGTCGTCATCCAAAATCAGATGAGGCTTGATACACTTTTAAAGAGCATGAAAGTGCTGTCAGCTAAAGCATCCCAAATAGATACACTTAAGGAAAAGATTGAAACACAGCGGCTAATTCAAAGCCTTGCCGAAGCTGATGACGCTATGAACCACTGGATGCAGCAGTTCGAGCCGGATATTGAAGGTAAGACAAATGATCAGGCCGTACAGTATTTTATTGCTGAAAAGGCAAAAGTTGGTAAAATAGACAGTTTGTACAGACTACAAATTAAACTATCCGGCGATTACTTAAAACGATTTCAATAATCATTAGAACAAATTAAATGAAAAATATAAAATTCATGCTGCTTTGCGCAGTGATGATGCTATTGGCTTGTGCCAAAAATGAAAGTGTAACTCCGGACTTTAACGAGGCAAACCTGGCCTCATTGTCCGTAGAATTCGATAATATAGTAGGCGATAGAACGCTTTCTCTTAATAATTCGACAAGCTTATATACCAATAAATCCGGTGAGAAGTTTTCCATTTCTATGCTACAGTATTATGTTAGCAATTTGCAGGTTACTGCCACAAATGGAAAGACTTATAGTGTAAATCCAGATAGTAGTTACTTTCTAATAAGTGGGGCCGACAAGAGTACGAGGTTTGCCAGGGTAAGGGTTCCTGAAGGCGACTATTCGAAGATAAAATTTACCATTGGGGTGGATAGTTTGAGAAGCACCATGCCGGTAGACATGCGGACTGGTGTTTTGGATCCGGCCTACGGTGGAGGCCATGATTTAACTGGTATGTATTGGGGATGGAATTCTGGCTATATCTTTTTCAAAATGGAGGGAAACTCAGATGTAATCTCGAATGATGTAAATGGCGATCCAACAGGTAAACATCAGTTTAAGTTCCATATCGGTGGTTTCGGAGGCTATTCTGCGCCAACGCTCAACAATGTTAAAATCGTTTCAGTCGATTTAACAGTCGGTGGCATTGCTAAAGTCCGAAAAGCAAGACAAAGTAATGTGCATTTGCTTGTTGATGTAATGAAGGTGTTCAATGGTTCCAATAGCTTTAGTATAGCTCGGTATCCCACTGTGATGTTTAGTGATTTTAGTACCAAAATTGCATCGAACCTCACAGAGATGTTTAAGCACGACCATACCGAAAACTAGTATGATGGGTAAAAAACACTGGATTGTCCTTTTGTGCATGGGCCTCTTTGTGCTCGCCTGTAAAAAGGACAATCCTTTAAAAACCGAAATAGAAGACTTTTTTGGTTTTATTAAACCTGCAAACTTTCCCGCACCACTTTACAATCTACAGGCAAATCCAGTAACAAAATCTGGGTTTGAGCTGGGGAGAGCGCTCTTTTATGAGCCGCGGTTGTCAAGGAACAATACCATAACATGTGGGTCATGCCACATACAATCGGCTGCTTTCACCCAGCACGGCCATGATGTAAGTCACGGTATCGATGATTTATTGGGCACGAGGAATTCTCCGCCCATAATGAACCTCGCATGGAACAGCTCCTTTATGTGGGGCGGTGGCGTATTTGATCTGGATCTGCAACCTATTGTGCCTATCACAGCACATGAGGAAATGGATGAGAAATTGGAAAATGTGTATCTGAAACTTTCACAGTTGCCCAAGTACAGGGACCTGTTTAAAAAGGCTTTTGGAAGTGAAGAAATCAATACCGGTCGATTTATGAAGGCATTGTCTCAGTTTATGGTGATGTGCGTGAGTAGCAATTCCAAATACGACAAAGTGATGCGTAAGGAAGGCGGAGCAACATTTTCAGAGGATGAGCGGGAAGGATACCTGCTATTCAAGCAAAAATGCGCATCCTGCCACACCGAACCATTGTTTACTGACGGCAGTTTCCGTAACAATGGCATGCCGCCAAGTCAAATAAATGATCAGGGACTGTATGCAGCAACTTTGCAGGATAAGGATAAGTACAAATTTAAGGTGCCCTCATTAAGAAATCTGGCTTATACTGCGCCATATATGCATGACGGGAGGTTTTTGTCTTTAGCAACTGTTTTTGAACATTATAGTTCAGGTGTCAGGAACACGCAGAATCTGGATCCTTTGCTTTCAGCAGGTACTACATTGGGAATTCAGTTTAGCGATAGCGAGATCACCAAACTTACCGCATTTTTAGCAACCCTTAATGATGCCGATTTCATCAGCAATAAGGCATTTTCTGAACAATAATTAAAATAAAAATGAAGAGAATTATATTAACTATTTCATTTATCATAGGTATGCTAACTGCCAAAGCATGTGATATTTGTGGATGTGGTGCAGGGAGTTATTACCTTGGCATATTACCTGAGTACAATAAGCGCTTTATCGGATTGAGGTATCAATATAAAACGTTAGTTACCCACCTCGGACCGTCAGGCGAACGGAGCCCGATTACTGCCGATGAGCGGTACCAGAGCACTGAACTTTGGGCAGGCTGGAACATCGGAAACCGTTTCAGGGTGTTGACTTTCATACCTTACAATTTTAATAGCAGAAAAAGCCAAACTGGGAACGGACGCAAGTATGGCTTAGGAGATATTGCTATCAATGGTTATTACAAGCTTCTGGAGAATACTTCAACCCTGAATGATCGGTTACTTGTGCAATCACTCTGGATTGGCGGCGGCGTAAAAGTTCCTACGGGAAGGTATTCGGCGGAAGAGCGGATGGCGGTCCAGGAGTCACCTAACAACTTCCAGCTGGGTACTGCCAGCACCGATTTTACGATTAATGCAGCTTATGACGTAAGGTATAATGACCTGGGCATCAATGCCAATATTGCCTATAAGATGAATACAGAAAATCGCGACCATTACAGGTATGGCAATAAGTTCACTGCCAATATCCTGTTATACCATAAGTTCCGCATTGCTAATAGGTTAACTGTATCTCCCAATATTGGTGGTTTATATGAAACGGCCACTAAAGATGTAGAAGATGGTATTTATCGTATTGATGTTTCCGGCGGGTATTCTTCTTCGGTAGTCGCAGGTGCAGAAGTTGCGTTAACTAAATTATCATTCGGCGCCAATTACCAAATGGTGGCGTCGCAAGACCTTGCCGGTGGCAGGGCAAGGGCTGGAAACAGATTAATGGTACATGTATCTTTACCTTTTTAATTAGAACTGCTCATTTGTTTTTTATCTTTAGAACCGGATTATACTTTAAATGAAGGACACTGAAGGTTTCACCCTGGAGCATATTGATTTTACTAAGTTGGGCAATGTTCTGCAGTCAGATAAGACTCAGGGCTTGCCCAAAATAGTTTCAGATAACTCCAAAATAATTCTTGTTTTTAGTAAACACAGGTTTTACCGAAACCTGGTCATTGAGTTGGCGGAAGTCGCAGTCGCCGCTTCAGGGAAATTAAAGAGCCCACTCAAGTTTATTGACCCTACCGAGTTGATTTGGAAGACCTCTGATCCCCTTGAATTAAAGTTTTATAGCGCAGTATCAAAATTCAAAAACAATTACAACGATGTTAAATCAGAATCTGATCTGAATGCATTAAAAGCATTGGTTATTAATCCATTAAAGTTAGATACATATTTGCATGATGACAAAAAGTCATCTACAATTACGGCAACTTCCCTGGTTCCTGCAAATGTTAAAGTGCTTAAAGTAGACCTTACTTTATTTGTGAATAAAAAAGGCGCCGACTATGAGCTGTCTGGTAAAATATTATTGGAAAACAAGTCGTATGCGCTGGAGTCTATCAGACTTAGTTACCATTATTTTATCCAGTCTCAGCAAAACCTATACCTGGTAGACAATCCCTACTTCCTCACCATACTAGAATTTTTTAAGCATTATAGCGACATCATTGTAATACATGAGTCTCAATATGCCGAATTTCAGGAAAGCATACTTTCAAAGATTGAGGAGCGGGTGAAGATTCATTATTCCTACTTAAAGCCTGCAAGTAAAAAGCAGATTGAGGAAAAAGGCTTTGACCTGGAAAACGAAAAGATTGTCTACTTGTCTGAATCAGGCGAATTTGTGCTGATCACACCAGTAATGAAATATGGAAGTCTTGAAATACCAGTCATTTCTCAAAAACAGATCAGGTCCAAAGACAGGCTCGGAAACATGTTTACGCTCTATCGTGACGAAGATAGGGAGCTTCAATTCATTACAGACATTGCTAGAATGCATCCCTATTTTCAAGAGCAAATGGATGAATTTCCCGAACAGAAACATGCAGATTGTTTCTATATGCACAGAAAACACTTTTTAGAACACAGCTGGTTTTTAGATGCTTTTACTGCATGGCGAAGTAAAGGTATAGCTATTCTTGGTTTCAATGAATTAAAGAATAATACATTTAGTCCGTTTAAAGCCGATATATCTATTGTAGTCAACAGCGGCATTGATTGGTTTGAAACTGCTATTAAGGTGAAATTTAATAAGCAGACTGTCGCACTTAAACACCTCCATAAATCAATTCGCAATAAAAGTAAGTTTGTGCAGTTGGATGATGGTACTCAAGGACTGCTGCCTGATGAATGGATTGAAAAATTCCAGGGGTATTTTGGTGCCGGCGAAATTGTTGAAGAATTGATACGTACGCCTGCGATTAATTATGTCGCTGTGGATGAATTGTACGAAGATGAATTGCTGGACCAAAAAGCTAAAAACCAGCTTATTTTCTATAAAGCAAAACTCACAGCTTTCGAATCCATAAAGGAAATTGCAGTGCCAGAAGGACTTAAAACGGAACTCAGAGCCTACCAGAAAGACGGTCTAAACTGGCTCAACTTTCTCGATGATTTCAATTTCGGGGCCTGCCTTGCGGATGACATGGGATTAGGTAAAACCGTTCAGGTGATCGCTTTTATACTTTCTCAAAAGGAAAAAATAGGTCGAAACACCAATTTAATCGTTGTGCCGGCTTCGCTGATATTTAATTGGCAACAGGAAATAGCGAAATTCGCACCATCGCTGAGCGTTAAGACGCTTTACGGCTCAGACAGAATAAGAGAGATACACAATTTCGACTCCTACGAAGTGATTCTGACCTCCTATGGTACGCTTCTTTCAGACATCAGACATTTAAAAGACTATCGTTTCAATTACATTTTTCTAGACGAGTCGCAAACAATAAAAAATCCTGAATCCCAGCGGTACAAGGCTGCAAGGCTATTGCAAGCGCGTAATCGGGTGGTTCTCACAGGCACGCCTATAGAGAACAATACCTTTGATTTGTACGGCCAATTGTCCTTCGCTTGTCCGGGTCTATTGGGAAATAAAACTCAATTTAAGGAATTGTATTCTGTCCCTATTGATCAGTTTAAAGATAGCCGGGCGGCTAAAGACTTACTACGCAAGATAAAGCCATTTATACTGCGTCGAACTAAGGAGCAGGTGGCTAAAGAGTTACCTGATAAAACAGAAATGGTTATTTACTGTGAAATGGGACTGCAGCAGCGGGAGGTATATGATGCCTGCCGGGAAGAAATTAGAGATTTTCTCATTGGAAAGACTGAAGATGAATTGACCAAAAGCAGCATGCATGTTTTACAGGGTATTACCAAACTCAGGCAGATCTGCAATTCAACTGCATTGATCAAGGATGATAAATACTATGGAAATGCATCATCCAAAATGGATATGCTTATTGAGCAGATTGAAAACAAAGCGCCAAATCATAAAATCCTCGTGTTTTCGCAGTTTGTAACTATGCTTGACTTAATCAGGTCACAACTTGAAGAGAGAAATATCGGTTTTGAGTACCTCAGCGGTCAAACTACCCGGCGGTCTGATGTTGTAGCTTCTTTCCAGAACGACAGCCATAAGCGGGTATTTCTAATCAGTCTGAAGGCAGGGGGTACCGGCTTAAACCTCACCCAGGCAGATTACGTTTTCCTTGTAGATCCATGGTGGAATCCTGCTGTAGAAAATCAGGCTATAGATAGGGCATACCGCATCGGTCAACAGAAAAATGTTGTGGCAGTACGGTTAATTTGCCCGGATACGATTGAAGAAAAAATCATGAGAATGCAGGATGCAAAGAAAACCATAGCCAACGATCTTATTAGAACCGAAGAATCAATATTCAAGACTTTAACAAAAAATGACTTGCTTGATTTATTGTAAAAAAAGCAATAACCATTTAATTTATCTTATTCATTTTAGGGTAATATGTGTTCATAATGTGAGGGAGCTTAAAACTGTCGCAAAAAACCCGCATATTGCGTTTTTTAAGCAGTAACAATTACCAATCCTGATAAAATAAACTTCTATAGATGCAGTACAGGGAAATTTTAGAGCAGCTTCGAATTCATGTGTCAAATCTTTTTAAGGCAGATAATGACACCAGATTTTTTTACCATAACCTGGAACACACGGAGCAGGTAGTTGAAAATGTTGTGACAATTGCCAATCACTACGAACTTACAGACCACGATTTCTTTATTGTTTTAGCAGCCGGTTGGTGTCACGATATTGGCTATTTGTTTGATCGCAGTAGTCACGAAGCCAAAGGTGCAGAGATATTGACTTCATTTATGTTAGCTCATGGTGTTGAACAGGATGATATCGATAAAATAACGGGATGTATCCTGGCAACAAAAATGCCCCAGTTACCTGTTGGACTGCTTCAGGAAATAGTTTGTGATGCAGATCTATTTCATCTGGGGGGTAATTCTTTCAAAACCAGGAACAAACTAATGCGCAAAGAAGCCACTGCATTTTCAAATCAGGAGATTGATAGGGCAGACTGGCGAGCCAAAACAATTACATTGTTTGAGTCGCATCATTATCATACCGACTTCAGCAAGCAATTACTGGATGACAAAAAAGCTCAAAATCTGGCTGAACTCAAAAAGAAATCACTAAAAGACAATTCATTGGCAACTAAAGATATTTTTCCGCTCCTTCCAAAGGAAGCAAGTAAGCCGGAAAAAAAGAAAAAAGGCGATAAACCTGAGCGTGGTATTGAAACCATGTTTAGGATCACCTCTACCAACCACCAAAGATTGAGCGACATGGCCGATAATAAGGCCCATATCATGATTTCAACAAACTCAATTATCCTGTCCGTAATTTTAAGTTTGTTGCTGAGAAAATTGGAAGACAATCCCCATTTGATCATCCCAACTATGTTACTGTTAATCATTTGCGTAGTTACTATGGTCTTTTCAATCCTTGCAACAAGGCCTTCCATTCCAGAGGGCGTTTTCACTACTAATGATGTTCAGGAGAAGCGCGTAAACCTGCTCTTCTTTGGTAATTTTTACCGCATGAGCCTAAATGATTACGAAAGCGGGATGAATAAACTGATGGAAGACCGAGGTTTCTTATATGGAAGTCTAATTAAGGATGTATACGCACAAGGTGTAGTGCTCGGCCGTAAATACCGTCTTTTGCGCATTGCATATAATGTGTTCATGTTCGGTATCATTGCGGCTGTTTTGGCATTTACAATTGCTGTAGCTGCGATAACCTTATAAGGCATGGCTGTAGATGTTTTCCAGAACAGGGATTTAAGCTGGCTTAGCTTCAATGATAGGGTACTGTCAGAAGCCGAGAAAGAAAGTGTGCCTATTCTGGAGCGTATTAAATTCCTTTCCATCTATTCATCCAACCTTGATGAATTTTACCGTGTTAGGGTACCATCCTTAAAAACGACAGACATCTACAAAGAGGTTAAACATGAGGTAAACCGCCAGCAGGAGCGGTTCGGTCGTATAATTTTTGATGGAATTTTGCCCGTCCTGGAAAAGCAGGGGGTACATTGGATATACGGTAAAACCATTCCCGTAAACCTATCACAGCAAGTAACAGATATTTTTTTTTCAAAGGTACTGGCATTCCTTCAGGTTGGTCCGGTCGGGAATACTTCACAGGATTTCTTTGCAGAAAATAACAAGCTGTATCAGGCCATATTGCTTCAGGATAAAGACGGAAAAGAGCGTGTTGATTTGATTAATGTTCCTTCCGATGATGTGGAACGGCTACATGTTATTCAAACTGATGGGGAAACCTACATTGTTTTTCTCGAAGACATCATAAAGCACAACATTACCTACTTTTATCCTAATGAGAAAGTAACCCGGGTCTTTAATCTGAAGATTACACGTGATGCCGCACTAAATATAGAATCAGATTACAAGGGTGAGTACAGCGACGATCTGGAAAAGCAGCTTGAGCAGCGTGATAGGGGTTTTGCATCGCGGTTTTTAGCAGAACCAGGCGTGCCGCTCCGTCTGCTTTACGGCATGGTGTATCAAATGAACTTAAAGCATGCATCGATTGTCGAGGGCGGTGTTTATCATAATTTGAAGGACCTGGTGGATTTCCCCTTGTCAAAAAGCTTGCGGAGCTATGATCCGTGGCCATCAATATCGTCCGTCGTTGTGCCTCAGGAGCTAACATTGTTTGATGTGATCCGCAAGCAGGATATATTAATTAATGTTCCATACCAAAGCTATGATCCGGTGCTGCGGTTTTTTAATGAGGCTTCCGGAGATCGGCTAACAGAGGAGATATACACCACACTTTATCGGGTGGCAAACAATTCCAAGATTGTTAGTGCTTTGATCAGTGCGGTAAAAAACGGTAAGAAGGTTGTGGTAATGGTCGAGTTAAAAGCCAGGTTTGATGAGGCCAATAACATTAAGTGGGCAAAGAAGATGAAAAATGCTGGTGTAAAAATCATCTATAGCGACATCGATCTCAAAGTGCACGCAAAGGTAGCCCTGGTTAAAAGAAATCATGAGATACCATATTATGGTCTCATGGCTACCGGGAACCTCAATGAAAGTACAGCTAAATTTTATACTGATCATATCTTGCTCACTACCCATCAGCCTATGCTGGCTGAGCTTAGGTCTATGTTCGATTTTCTCATCAAGCGTAAAAAGTCACCCAATGCCGATGATCAGATCGATTTTAAACACCTCCTTGTGGCGCAGTTTAATTTGCAAAGCCGCTTTTTGGAACTAATGCAGCGGGAGATCGATAATGCCGGCAATGGCCTCAGTTCAGGAATTACTGTAAAACTGAATAACCTGGAAGAGCGGACACTAATTGCAAAACTATATGAGGCATCCAGGGCAGGGGTTAGGGTAAAACTTCTAATAAGGGGAATATGTTGCCTCGTACCGGGTGTGATGGGGATGAGTGAAAACATTACCGTCAAACGTATCGTAGACCGCTACCTTGAGCATGGCAGGATATTCATCTTTGAAAACAATGGAGCACCTGATGTTTACATGGGTTCTGCAGACTGGATGAACCGAAATATTTACGATAGGATTGAAGTATGCTTTCCCATTTATGACCAAAAAATAAAGGTGCTCCTGCTAAAATTAATTGAATTGCAATTAGCTGATGATGAGCAACATTCAATATATCAATTATTAAAAAACTTAAATCCTTGAATTAAATAACATATGAAGAGGCTATCACGTTTTATCGCATTTATCATAATATGCTCTGGGTTGATAGTTACCTGGGGATGTAAAAATAAAAACAATTACACCAGCCCTGAGGGCTACGATTTCCAGAAGCCCGATCGGTTCAATATGCCCTCAAGCTTACTGGAGGTATCTGGCATTGCTTTAAAAGACGGGAATCCCGATGCATTTTACAGTATTCAGGATGAAGAAGGGAAAGTATTCAAACAAAAATGGGATGTTAAAAAACAGACCAATACAAAATTTGCACCCGGCGCCGACTTTGAAGATCTCGCAATCTACCGCGATAAAATGCTGATCCTAAATAGTAATGGTAGTATTTTTAGCCTGCCAATGAGCGAGTTGTCCAAGAAAGAATCTAAAGCAGCTAAAGAGAGCAAACACCTGATTCCTAAAGCCGATTATGAAAGTATTTATGCAGATCCTGATAGCAACAGGGTATATATTCTTTGTAAAAGCTGTAAGATAGACAAGAAGGCAAAACAAGTCACCGGTTATATATTAAACTACAATTACGACCTGGATTCGTTCAGTTTGGCCAGCACTTTTACAATTGATTTGACTGACATAGTATTGTTCAACCCAAAGCTGAAGGCATCGTTGAGCCCTTCAGCACTAACAAAGAACCCTAAAACCGGCGAATGGTATATTCTTTCATCAGCTAATAAATTGCTGGTTGTTGCAGATGCGAACTGGAAGATTAAAGGCGTACACCGCCTAAACTCTTCTACTTTCAACCAGCCGGAAGGTCTTGCCTTTGATGCTGCCAATAACCTTTACATTGCTAATGAGGGTGATGAAGTTACTGATGGCAACATATTGAAATTCAAACATGCCCTTAAATAATTACCTTAGCTTTACTAATATTGTGGAAACAGATGGTAAATTTGAGCAGGTATTTTTTATACTATGCAAACTGTAACGCTTAATCTTAATCATAAACCAAATGCCGAATCCGTTAAAAAACTGATTGGTACAGACATTAAACTGTCGCTTAACCCTTTTATTCAGTACATCAAAAAAAGGGCAGAAACAGAGCAAACCACTAAAATCAATTTCTATAAGTACATTATAGAACAATTCAATAATTATCCTGAATTACAATATCCTATTCCTGTTGAGAATGCCGGCAACTATACGGAAATTTATGAACTGATTTACACTGCGTTATCGCCCATCATTAACGATGAAAAGCAGCAGTTCTGGGCTATCGGCACTCCTTTATCCGGGTGTTTCCATTATGGAACAGACGCGTTTTATAACGTATTGATGGATTATTCGAATTGCAGTCTAAGAGAGGATCTTAGTTTGCCTTCGAAAAGGGAGATGGAAAAAAATATGCTTTCCGCATTTTACAACATCATTCTGGAGCGCTTTTATAATATATCCATGTCTGGAAATCAGGTGGTAGTCAACTCGATAGTCGACCAGCATACCCATTTGATGAAGTACTACCGCTTAAATGTAGATACCAGGTTTCTCGATATCAAAGCAAACGTGGAACTGCCGGACTATCGCTTAAATGATGTCAAAGATTACATTAAAGATGAGCGAAATACTTTAAAAATATTATCGAAGCTTATTCCACCTGAGATTTTTAGCATCGAAGGCATTTCAATTATCACTTTAACTGATGTGACCAGCGAATATGCCTTAGAGAGCATTAAAAACCTGGTAATAGAGCATAGCGATTCTCAAAAAGGGCAGTATCCAAAAGACATCTCCATGGCCCTCAAAACGCTTGTTGGAACTGACCAAATTGATTTCGGACTTGTACCTTATCTGAAGCTAAACGGTCAGCTTCAAATCAATGAGCTTTCAGGCTTTACCAGTATTTTAATTCAGCTGGCTAAAGAAAATGGCCTCGATGAAGATCAGGATCACGACCTGATTGCCGATTATCTTTCAAATCCGAGAACCCTAATATTTCCTGAGATTTCAGAAGATGAGTTCACAAACTACCCGATGCTTAAATTGCTGGGCAAGATATCGGTAAAGTCGTATGCCCTGTTCCCACTTTTTTACAATGGAAAGCTGGTTGGCTGTCTTGAATTATACACCAAAGATGCTTCTCAGTTTAATGGTGGTACATTGACAAAAGTAGAAGCTGCTTTTCCAATACTGGCCCAGCTGTTTCAGAACATAATCATCGACTTCAATAACGATATTCAAGACATCATTACAGATAAATTTACGGCATTACAACCCTCTATACAATGGCGCTTTAATGATGCTGCCTATAATTACATGCAGTCTGGCGCCAGAGAAAGGAATTTGCCTATCGAACCTGTTTTCTTTCGTTCTGTTTATCCTTTTTACGGAGCCATAGATATTAGAAATTCAAGTATCCAGCGTAATTCCGCCATTAGAAAAGATTTGTACGCACATTTTGAAGTGCTGGAAAATACCATAACTGCCATAAAAGGTACATCTAGTATTTGTAGTGAAAGCGAGATTCCAAAGGAAGAAGCCGTATGGAATTTTAAAAACCTTGATGAACTTTCCGACAGAGAAATCCTTAAAACGGAAGATTACTTACAACGTCAAATACCTACGGCTTTTGATAACCTCAAAGCGAGTCACCCTGAACTGACAGAAATTATAGATGAATATTTCAGGTTAACCGGGCCTAATGCTAAAGTGTTCCTACACAGGGAACGTTATGAAAAGAGCTTGCAGATGATCAATGTGGCGGTTACAAGGCATTTGGACGATTTTAATGCAGAGCTTCAGCAAATATTTCCATGCTATTTTGAAAAGTTTCGTACCGATGGTGTCGAGTTTGACATTTATTTGGGCCAGTCTATCGCCCCGAAGAAACCCTTCAATGATGATTTACTCAATAACTTCCGTTTAAAGCAGCTTAGGGTGCTGGCAGAAATTGCGCAGACCACGAACAACCTCGGACCTTATTTTTCTCTGCCACTTGAAACTACACAATTGATATTCGTGTACGACAAACCAATTGATGTAAGCTTCCGTATTGATGAGCAGCGCTTTGATGTAGAAGGAAGTTATAACATCCGCTACCAGATGGTGAAAAAGCGTATAGACAAGGCGCACATCAAAGGAACGGAAGAGCGACTTACACAGCCTGGCAAAATTGCGATCGTTTATTTCAACAGTGCTGAAGCAAAAGAATACGTTAGCTACATTAAAAAACTTCAAAAGCAAGGTCTGCTGAATGACGATCTTGAATACCTGGACCTGGAGGAACTGCAGGGAGTAGAAGGTTTAAAAGCCTTAAGAATAGGTGTCAGTTTAAAGCGGCCAATCAATTTTCTATGATGAAACTAAAGGTCATTTGTACCCTCCTGATAGTAACAATGGCCTGCTCGGTAGCAGTTGCACAATCCAACCTGAAAGCCGGTGATTCAATAACCGTCGCCATCGCACCTGAATACAACAAGGTTGGCAACCTTCACCGTTTTTTCCTTGGGGAAAGTTACCGTAAGCTTTGGGCAACGCCTGTTAAGATTCGTATCGTAGACCTGCAAAAAGAAAAAGGAGGTTTTAAAGTAGTCAAGTTAGGTGGTGGGATGCAAACCAGGTCATTGCGACTCGTTGATCCATCGGGCAAAGAGTGGGCATTAAGAACCGTTCAAAAGTATCCTGAACAGGGCTTGCCGGCAAGCCTGAAAGCCACAATAGCAAAAGATATTGTGCAGGACCAGGTTTCTACAAATCACCCTTTTGCTGCACTAATTGTTCCCCAACTGGCTGATGCACTTGGTCTTGCTTATGCTACGCCAGAACTTGTGTATGTATTGGACGATGCCGCATTGGGCGAATACAGAAAAGATTTTGCCAATGCAGCATACCTTTTAGAACCGCGGTCGCCATTTGAAGAGGATACCGACAATACAGATAAAGTTCAGCGCAAAATTCAGGAAGACAATGATACCCATGCCGATCAAAAGTTGGTACTCAGGGCCAGGTTGCTGGATTTTGTATTGGGCGACTGGGACAGGCATGAAGACAACTGGCGATGGCTGGAAAAGAAGGATAAAGAAAAAGGAGAGACAACCTATATTCCTGTGCCGCGCGACAGGGATAAAGTATTTTATAAAACGTCAGGTGTTTTTCCATGGGTACTCAATCACCAATGGTTAAAAACTTACCTGCAGCCCTATAGCGATAACATCAGGGATGTGGATCACTGGAGTTTCAATGAGCGCTACTTCGACCGTTATTTTTTAAATGAGCTTGATGAGGCAGATTGGAAAGAAACCGTAAAATACGTTCAAACGAAACTTACGCCTGAGGTTGTTAACCGGGCATTCAGGCAAATGCCCGATACCATATTCAGGATAAACGGCCCTGAACTGGTTAAAAACTTCCTCTCCAGAAAAGATAAATTGGACAGCCTTGCGCTACACTATTACCGTTTTCTGTCTACTAACGTCGATATACCTGCTTCCGATAAAAAGGAATATTTTGAACTGGAAAATAAGTCAAATGGTTCAGTAGGTGTTAAAATCTATAACATCAATAAGGAAGGAAAAAAGGGTAGGAAAGTTTTCGAGAGAACATTCAATTCTTCAATCACAAAAGAAATCAGGCTTTACGGCATGGCAGGTGAGGATCTCTTTGATGTTAAAGGTAATTTTTCATCGCCTATTAAAATCCGCACAATTGGAGGTGCTGATCCTGATGCCTTCCAAATTGCTGATGATGTTCAGAACAAGCCATATATCTACGATAGGTCAGACGAGCCCAATACATTCCCATCACGCAAACTCGCCAGGTTAAGACTGGATAGAGACACCAGTGTGAATACGTTTGATAAAAAAAGTTTTTTGTATGACAGGAAAGGTATTTTATTCAGCCTTAACTACAATATCGATCAGGGACTGCAGCTGGGACTTGGTTACGTTATTGAAAAGCAAGGGTTTAGAAAGACTCCTTATGCCTCGAAACATGAATTCTGGGCAAACTATTCCACCGGCAGGCAGTCGTTTATTCTTGATTATCTGGGTGATTTTAAAAAGGCAGTAGGAAAGAACGATCTGATCGTTCATGCCAATCTGCTAGGTCCTAACAACCTTAGTAATTTCTTCGGAGTTGGGAATGATACCAAATACCTAGATGCTGAAGAACTGTTTGGTGATGACATCCGTGAAGAAGGAATCTCTTATTACAGAAATCGTTACGACTACCTCAATGCTGATGTACGACTCAGCAGAAAGATTAGTAAAAACCTGAAGGTAGAAGGCGGTATAATTGGTTCATTTTATACCAGCAAATTCTCCGGAAATGAAGAACATTTCTTTAACGATTATGATTTGGCAAACCCTTCAGAACAAATCTTCTCCAGCAAATATTATGGCGGACTAATCGCAGACTTAACTTACGATACCAGGAACAACATCAACATACCTACCAAAGGCATTTATTGGAAAACCACTTTGATTGGTCAGCACCGGCTGGACAAAACAAGCGATAAATATGGGTCTGTTTCTTCAGAACTCAGGTTCTTTATCAACCCCGGTAAATCAGGTCTCGTAATCGCAAACAGGGTTGGGGCCGGAACGGTAATAGGGGCACCTGCTTTTTTTCAAATGATGCAAATAGGAGGTGTTAATAGTTTAAGGGGTTTTAATAGCAAGCGTTTTACAGGTACAACAATGCTTTATCACAACCTGGACCTCAGGCTTAAGTTATTCAATTTTACCTCATACCTGGTTCCGGGAACTATCGGCGTAATCGGATTTAATGATTTTGGTCGTGTGTGGGTAAAAGGAGAAAAATCGGGCACTTTTCACCAGGGTTATGGGGGAGGCCTGTATGTAATGCCGGGGCAGGTAATCTTGCTTCAGGCTGCGGTAGGTTTCTCAAAAGAGGCTACAATGCCTTACATCTCAATAGGGTTTAGCTTTTAATCCGCTTCGTGATCTATGAGTATTTTAATCTCATGATCAGAAACTGTGATTAAACGGTCTTTGTAAAGGCCCCCAATAACTTTCTTAAAGGCATTCTTGCTAATTTTGAATCGATCATAAATTTCTTCAGGAGAGCTTTTGTCGCCAAGCGCAATCACACCACCTGATTCTCTTAGTTCCATTAAAACCGTATCCTTGTTGTCCAGGATGTGGCCATAACCCATTGGCTGGAGACTAAGGTCTATTTTACCTTCAACCCTGATCTTTTTAATCCAGCCTTTTCGCACTTCGCCCGGATTTAGTATGTCGAACAGTTCATTTGCATACAACAAACCAATATACTTATTGTCTACTATAGCATTGTAACCTAAATCAGAGCGGTCTGCAATCAGTAAGCTCACTTCATCACCTTCTTCCAGGTTGATGTCGTCAACCTCAACAAAGTTTAATAATTTTGATGATGCCACCATACGGTCGTTCTGTTCATCCAGAAAAAGATAAACAACATGGCTGTCTCCCTTAAACATCGGCCTTTTCTGTTCTCTAACAGGGACAAAAATATCCTTGTCAAGGCCAAGGTCCATAAATGCACCGTCATCATTGTCATCCACAACGGTTAAGTAGGCAAAGTCACCAACGCAAGCCAATGGCTTTTTCGTAGTGGCAACCATTCTGCCATCCTTTTGCACGTAGACAAATACATTAATGTTATCACCAATCTCGGCATTCTTAGGAAGGTCGTTATAAGGCAAAAGTACCTCATGGTCTCCCTCGGTTAAAATTAATCCGATGTCGGTTTTGCTAACTATTCTTAAATCGTTGTATTGTCCTATTGCTATCATGATGAAATAAAGAGGGCTTTTAGGGCCCTCTGTAATGAAAAAGCAAAGTTAACCTTTTTTATTCATCCAGTCGCTGAATAAGTCCGCATAATACACGTTGTCTATTTCAGTATTGCTCAGTTTCCCGGCCTCCAGACCAAAAAAGCGCTCCATTTTAATACCAATGGTGTATGGGATTTCTTCTTTAGAGTTGAGCGCTATGTTAATGTAATTGTTCAATGTGTTGTGGCATTTACCAATAATTTTTGGAAGTACTTGTCTGGCAAATCGATATTCATTGTAAGTGAGTTTGTTCAGGCACTCTTCCAGTTTGTACTTTTTCCCGTCGGTCTGATTGGTGATTTGATCATTCATATTTTGCGATTATTTTTAGTGTTTAATAAGTAATTGCAAGTCTGTGTCGTTTTCCCAATAAAGTGGTAGGAAAAAGTAAAATATTTTTTAAAAAGTTGCATCAAGTTCTTATCGTGACAAGGGATTGCTACTTTTGCATCGATGATTTCTGAAACCAGGCACCGTTTCTTTTTAAGTTTGTTCTTCTTTATGTCGGGCTTTAGTTTTTCCACCTGGGCATCCAGAATACCCACAATCAAGGAAGAATTTGGTTTTAACGAGGCCGAACTGGGATCGTTATTGCTGTCCATGCCAATAGGGTCGTTACTCGGATTACCAATCTCGGGCTGGCTGGTGTCGAAGTATAACAGCAGGGTGCCGCTTTCTATAGGTTATGGATTAAATGCGCTGGCACTTGCTGGTATTGCCTGCGCCCATACAACTTTCACCCTTATTATCGCAATTACTATTTTTGCTTTTACCACGCGGATATTCAATATATCAGTGAACACGCAGGCCTTAACGCTGCAGAAACAATTCGGAAGGAAAAACCTGGGTTCATTTCACGGCTTTTGGAGCCTGGGCGGTATAGGTGGCATATTATTGTCCACCATCCTTATTTCCCAGAATGTTTCTATGATGCTGCATTTCGCAGTTGTAGCCCTGGTTATGCTATTGGTTACGCTATATGCATTCCCGTCTTTGCTTAAGGGCGACAAATCTGAGACAGGCAATAAACTAATCATCAACAAGCCAGATCCCTACATTTTCCATCTGGGTCTCGTTGTCTTTTTATGTGCAATTTGTGAAGGAGGGATGTTCGATTGGAGCGGGATTTACTTTCAGGAAATCATCAGGGTGAACATCTTTACCTATGGCTACCTGATCTTTATGACATTTATGGCGATATCCAGGTTCCTTTCAGACCGGATCATTGAGCGTATCGGAATGCCATTAACTTATATTATGAGTGCATTATGTATAGCATTGGGGATTATGGTAGCGATTGTCTTTCCCTTTTTCTGGACGGCAATGCTGGGCTTTTCGCTGGTAGGTTTTGGAACTGCAGCAATCATACCAATGTCGTATGCACTGGCAGGGGCGTCTAAAAAGTATTCGCCAGGGATGGCGATTTCAATCATTGCCACCTATTCAATCACAGGGATGTTGCTTGGGCCACCTTTAATAGGTTATTTGGCCCATGCATTCAACCTGCGTATTTCATTTATCATTTTCGCTATATGCGGACTGGCATTGATTCCAATTACCAGATCGTTCTTTAAACGTTTGTAGACTCTTCAGCCGGTGCGCCATTAGCTTTAGCCAATTCTGCATCGCGGAAATCTTTAAATTCCTGGGTGGCACTTTCCACTTTAGTTTTTACGGAATCCACAACACGGTCTTTCAAGCCAATCAGACTGTCTTTGCCGTAGCTAATTTTATCCTTAAGTGAATGCACGCTATCCTTTGCATTATCAGCGAGATCAAGTGCCTTATCAGAAATCTTCTCCCTGGTGTTTTTACCACTATCAGGTGCAAATAATACACCTAAAACTGCGCCTACAGCAAGACCCGCCAATAGCGCTACTATCGCTCCGCTTTTATCGTTTGATCTGCTTGTTAAATCGGAGATACCGCCTGATATTAATTTCTTGTAATTCATAATAGTGTTGTTTTCATACGTCTAACACATTCCGTACCAATGTTTTTAAAATCGTTATATTTGTTTTAAGCTGTATTCAAGCCAAATCACATTCTATTACATGAAAAACCTTTTCCTCACGTTATTCTTTTCCATTGCGTTACAGCTACCAAACTTGTTTTCCCAAAGCCTGCATCCTGATAGCACCGCTGTTATCATGCATGCCCTAAAACAGAAGCAAGAAGCGCTGGGTAAAATAGCGGATCCAACAAAAGAGGAATTGTACTCCATGCAAAGATTTGGCCTATGGAACCAGGCAATACTGCTAACAAATAAAAGCAAGCTGAATCAAGCGGATAAAATGTTGCTAATAGCAGCTTTTCACTTTCAGAAAAACGATTTCAAAGCCGCTCAAACTTATGTAGATCAAGTACTTAAAGAAACTCCCGGTTTCATTGATGCATTACTGGCAAAAGCGAACCTGGAGGTTCAGGCCTGGCGGTTGCCCTCAGCAGCAACCTACGCACAACAGGCAATAAAACTTAAACCGGCTAACCAGTCTGCAAAGCTGATGCTTGGAAGGATTTTGCTTTTGCAGAAACGCTATGAAGAGGCTTTAGCAATTGCGATGAACCTGATAAAACTAGATCAGAACAATGCGGAAGCGTATTTGCTGGAAGCTGATGTTTATTTTTGGAACCAGCACCCCGAGAAAGCAGAGGCACCGCTCATAAAAGCATTACAGCTCGATCCTTTTAATGCTGATGCGCGTTTCAGTTACGGTTATGCCATCTGGCGAAGGGTAGATGCTACCCAGCTCAATGCTATGGCAGCGCAATGGGACATCGCATTAGCACTAAATCCATACCATTACCAAACTAATTGGCACTGGGGCAATGGGCATACAAATTTAACCTATGCAGATTACGCCGAACCCAACGATGATCAAGTGCGTAAAGAACTTGCGAGGGCAGATGAGTTTGTAAAATCTAGTCAGTTGTCGAAATCAATTGAGCTTACACGGCAGGTGCAAAGCAAATATCCAGGATCAGTATTACCTAAAATGCACCGGGCTTCTATTTATTATAGTGATTTTAGCGGCAATCGCAACGCAAACCTTGATTCGGCCCAACAACTATTTGCGGAAATCCTTACGCAGAAAAAACACTACGGACCAGCACATAATGGCCTTTCAGCAGTAATTAAATCGAAACGGATCCCTTACCTGGGCACATACGATAGCCTTTCCAAAGTGTTAAAAAACACTAAAATCACAGATCCGGACAACTTTTTAAGTGTGTTTCCGGATGTGGCTTATTATCCCGGTCAGACTGCAAAAGCAATGGTGTGGAACCAGATGTATACATCGGTCGTTTACTTTCCCTTTCTTTCTAAAGAAGGCAACAGCTTTCGCATTCCACCCCTGCACCATGACTTGGCCATCACCATGAAATCGCCGTCATTCAGGTTCATGACTACTTTCGATAACCGGCAGTGGATGGACATAAGGGGCGTTGGAAGTGGTGCAGCCGCAATAGAATATGTAGAACGCGGTGCTTTCATGGAGCGCAATGTTATCCTTCACGAATATGTTCACCTGTTCCATGGCAGCGTACTCACGGATGACGAAAACCGGCAGATCCGCGCTTTGTACTATAATGCCATGAAGGAAAACCGCACACTTGATTACTATTCGCAAAATAATGAAAGCGAATATTTTGCGCAAACCTACCCTGCATACTTTGAGCCGGTTAAAGTACACCCGCTTGATTTTAAATCGATGAATACTACCAGCGACCTTAAAGCTAAGGACCCTGATATGTATAATTTTATAGACCGTTTGGTGAAAAAAGAACGGGCGTATCTGGCAGGCGATAAAAAGGCAATGGCCAGCAACTGGGCAGAAGTTTATCTAAACCTGAGCGGCGATTATGGCACTACACAGAAAGCCATTTCATATTTGGATACTGCTTTAACCTTTGATGCCAATTACCTGCCGGTGTATCTGCGCATGGCCCAGATCAAGCAAACCAGTAATGATTTTCAAACCGCGCAACAATGGTTGGATAAAGCCAAGAACATAAACCCAAATTATGCACCCATCTATGCTGCATACGCTTCATTGGCCGCGGCTAAGTTTACTGCTAAACAAATCGACCAGCAGACAGCCGTGAATCAGCAAGCAGATTTCCTTAAGCAATCTTTAAAATTGGAAACAGATTTTCAGGAAATTGCACGCGTCAACCAAATGCTTCGTGAGATGTACCGGAAAAACGCATCATATGACGATGCTATTCAGGCTTCTGACAACTATGCCAAAAATGGGGCGACAGTGTCTACTTATTTGAGGGACAGGAGGGACGAAGCCCTGGCGTTTTCAGCATCGCTCCGTTCAGCCATGGGCGATAAGACTCAGTCGGTAGTGCTCAAAAAGCTTATTGGACAAAAGCCACAAAACTTCGAATTCAGAAACCAGTATGCGGATATCTTGGCGCAGGAAAACAAGTTCGCAGATGCTATAACCACCATTAAAGAGGCTCAGCGGATCCTTTCCGCTTCAGGCAATGCAAGGGCAGATTATACGCTCAGGCTTGCAGAATTTTACAAAGAACTCAATCAGACTGATACTGCCGCTAAGTATGTGCAGCAACTAGCCGATAGCAAGACTCCCATTAGAGGAACTGATCAAATGCGGTACATACGTTTGCTGCTGAAGACCAACAACGCAGCCATGGCTAATAATTTCTTTAAAAACTTTAAACCATCTGGAGATAAAGTTACACAGGCAGAATACCATTACACTCAGGCCTTGCTTTATAAGTCGGAAAATAAACAACAGGAATACCTTAAAGCGCTGCAAAATGCGATTGAAGAAAATCCAAATTACCAGCCGGCCTTAGTTGCCTTAAAGCAGTAAGCACCACACCAGTTATTTTACCAAATAAAGACCTAACTCAGTCTTTTTTATTTCTACATTTGCTTAGTGTAATTTATACACTAACTATATAAGTTATGAAGAAGAGCTTACTCACTTTAACCCTTGGAGGCCTTGGCATTGGCATCACAGAATTTGTGATGATGGGCCTCCTTCCAGATATTGCTAAAGACCTTTCTATCACCATACCCCAGGCTGGCCATTTAATTTCTGCCTACGCTTTGGGTGTTGTTATCGGCGCCCCTCTACTGGTGGTCATTGCGGGCAGTTATCCCCCTAAAAAGATTCTTATGGTATTGATGCTGATGTTTACAGTTTTCAATGCGCTGTCTGCATTTGCACCCGACTACATTACCATGTTCGGCGCACGCTTATTGGCTGGTTTGCCTCATGGTGCATTCTTTGGAGTTGGATCAGTAGTAGCCAGTCGCATTGCAGAAAAGGGTAAAGAAGCGCAATCTGTCTCCCTTATGTTTGCCGGCCTAACCATTGCAAACGTATTGGGTGTGCCATTAGGTACTTACATTGGTCACCATTATTCCTGGAGGTATACATTCGTAATCATCGTTCTTGTTGGTCTTATCACCATGTTCAGTATTAAAGCCTGGATGCCAAATTTACCTGCTACAAAAAACAGGAACCTTGCCCAGGAACTCAATTTCTTTAAACAGCCTGAATCCTGGCTGATCATCCTGATGATTGCCGTTGGTACGGGTGGATTATTTTCATGGTATTCTTACATCGCGCCACTGCTGACAGATGTATCTGGTTTCTCTCCTGATGCGATAACCTATATATTGGTTATTGCCGGCTTCGGGATGATGGTTGGTAACTTCATTGGCGGCCGCCTTGCAGATAAGTTCTCACCGGCAAACGCGACCATAGCGCTGTTGCTTATTATGTCGGTAACGCTTGTCATCGTACATTTTGTATCAGTAAACCAGACACTCTCCTTAATCATGACTTTTATAACCGGTGCGGTAGCCTTCGCTGCTGCCTCTCCAATACAGATGCTGATGATCAATACCGCTAAAGGTTCAGAAATGCTTGCGGCATCTGTTAGTCAGGCTAGTTTCAATATAGGCAATGCCTTAGGCGCTTTTCTAGGCGGGTTGCCATTAGCGGCAGGCTATGATTACACATCACCAGTTGCAGTAGGAGCCTTGATGGCATTGGTTGGTGCCTCATTCGCATGGATGCTGATTGCAAAAAGCAGAAGGGCCAGGCTACAGGTATCCCCGGCAGGGTAAATTTATCGCAAATTACGCATGAGCTGTTTTGGGTGCCTCGCAACTGCTGTTAATATGGAATGAAAGCAGAAGGATAACTGAAACAATCGAAAAACTTGCTTTAAACAACTACTGGCCAACCTGAGTCGGTACTGAGATGGTATTAAGACGGTACAGAGATGGTAACAAGACGGTAATAAATAACCTTCATATTACGGCCTTATAGAAGGCGTGCAAAGGGGATATCATCAATTCTTAACTAGTACCGTATCAGTGTTGTATCCTATACTTGCCAATTCATCAATTAGCAAGTTTTTCTATTTTAGCAAGGGAAAGAACTTAGGAACATCCTTTTCCGCACTTGAAAAATAGATCAGCTTTTTGTCTTTACCATACAAATAAAGCGACGGGTATTGGGTAGGATGGAACAATGGAATAAACACCCTGTCTATATCTCTCAATAGGGTTACATTCTTAAGCACCGGTAAACCTTTTGCATAATTTTTCATGAAGTAATTGATAGACTCAGGTTCATCCTGACTAACCATGTACAGGTTAACTCCCGCCAATTCCTTCCTTCTTTTTGATAAGACCGACCCTACACGCTGACAATGGTCGCAGGTTGCATCGTAAAACATGATCAGCGATTTTTTATCTTTCGTCATCATGCTTGTAGAAAATGTTTTTCCATCCATCGTGTAAAATACTCCTGTTGGAATTACTGATCCGGGAAGGGGCGCCTGAGCATTCACAACCAGACCTAATAAACATAATGAAAGGGATAAAAGCAGTCGTTTCATAGGATAGTACAATTCAATTGTTGGTGTATGATAATCCAATTGTATGGATAGCAAAGGTATAGAAACCCGAACCAGGTAACAACACTGATATTAAAAACAATACCATAATATGATATAACTTTTTAGATTTGTTTACACAACCACAATGAAACACTACAAATATTTACCCATCGCAGTGCTGATTTTTACACTTTACCAGTGTACCAGCTACAAAAAGACTGCAACTACAGCGGCCCCTGTCGCTAAGGACATTGATTTTAGCCGTTCACCAGTCGTACCCGCAGATCAGTCGATCAGCAGGATGAAACTTGAGGAAGGCTTTGACATTCAGCTCATTGCCTCAGAACCCTTGGTAAGTACACCGGTAGCGATGTCCTTTGATACCAAAGGACGTATGTGGGTAGTAGAGATGACAGGTTATATGCCTGATACCCTTGGTCGTGGCGAGGAAATACCTAATGGAAAAATTGTAATTCTTTCGGATCAAAATAATGATGGTGTTTTCGATACCCGCAAGGTATTTCTTGATTCGCTGGTGTTACCAAGGGCAATCTGTTTAATTGATGGGGGAATATTGGTTGCAGAATCGCCAAGCTTGTGGTATTACGATATAGAGCATGATAAGCCTGTGAATAAAAAACTGGTCGACGCTAAATATGCTGTTGACGGTAATGTAGAACATCAACCAAATGGTTTATTAAGGGGATTGGACAACTGGATTTACAATGCGAAATCGAGTAAGCGCTACCGCAAATTAAAAGGGGAGTGGTTAATAGAAAATACACATTTTAGAGGGCAATGGGGTATCAGTCAAGATAATTACGGTCGCCTGTATTACAATGGCAACTCCTCCAATGTAGAAGGGGATTACTTTAGTCCGGGTTTCGGATACACCAATAAAAACCAAAAAGGGGTAAGTGGGTATAACGAGCGACCAGTGCCCAACAACAGGGTTTATCCTGCGCGGCCAACGCCAGGTGTGAACAGGGGGTATATGCCCGGGACGCTGGACGATAGCCTGCGGTTGGTTAATTTTACGGCAGCCTGCGGCCCACTGGTTTACCGTGGCGATCTTTTTGGCGATGCGTATAATTTTAATGCTTTTGTTCCTGAACCATCCGCTAACCTCATCAAAAGGAATATCCTTAATGAAGATGGACTAATGGTAAAAGGTAAGCAGGCCTATGCCGGAAAGGAATTTTTAACAAGCGTAGATGAGCGTTTCAGGCCTGTTGCTATGTATAACGGACCAGACGGAGCCCTTTACATTTTAGATATGTATAGAGGAATTATTCAGCATAAGACCTACGAAACACCATATTTAATCAACGAAATTAAAAAAAGAGACCTGAGCGCCCCATTGAATTGCGGCAGGATCTATAAGATTGTTCCTAAAGGCAAGAAGGCTGTAAATACCAATATTGCGGAAAATCCAGCCGAATTGGTTGCCCAACTGGGAAATGCAAACGGGTTTATTAGAGACATGGCACAGCAGTCGATCATAGACAGACGGTTGTCGGCAGCCATACCTTATTTAAAATCTGCGCTTACTGAACAAAATAGTTTAAAGGCGATCCATGCGATGTGGGCGCTCGAAGGGCTGAACGCGCTGACCAGTCTTGAAGTAGGTGCTTTATTGCAGCACAGCGACTGGCACATTAAAGCGCAGGCAATATCAGTTTTACCTTCAGTAATCAATACCAGTTCCGGAAAGGTTTTTGCGAACGCTTTGTTGTCTGTGTTTGGAGAAGGTGATGTGCGTTTGATGCCTTACATCGGTTATGCGCTGTACTATTTGAAGCCTTACCAACCCAAAGTAGCGGAAGAGCTGTTGCTCCGGTTAGCTATTAAATATAGCAACAACAATTACGTAGCAGATGCTGTGGTAAGTAATCTGGCATTCCGGGAGGAAGCGTTTAAAGCTAGTCTGACTAAAACATTGCCAGACACTAACCTGCGCATCCATAAGCAATTACAGAAAGTTATCAATAGCATAAGGGCAACACAAAAGAACAGGGATCCTGCAGCTTTGGCCAAATTATATCCGAAGGGATTAAATGTGTTTCAGTCTACCTGTCAAACTTGTCACGGACCTGACGGCAATGGCATCAAATCTTTAGCGCCCCCGCTTAATAAGTCGGAATGGGTGACAGGCGACCGGGACAAACTGATCTCTATAGTGCTCTATGGGCTAACTGGTCCGGTAAAAGTAAACGGTAAAGTTTATGAGGCTCCAGAGATTGCGGGCGACATGCCTGCCATTGCGCATAGCGAAGAAATAACCGATGAAGATATTGGTCAGCTGTTGAGTTTTATCAGAAGTTCATGGCAAAATGATGCAGCAAAAGTAGAAACTAATGATGTTTCGGCGGTTCGGGCGAAATTAAAAGGCAGACAAAAGGCATTCACACAAGCCGAACTGAACGCGATAAAATAGGTGTTTTGTGGACATGTTGGGACATTCTGTTTATTAGTTGGCTTTAAGTGTTAACAAATCGGCAAGCGCATGTTGATAACCGCCATTTCGTTGTGCAAAAACTGTGCACAACTATTCTCCTTTTTTATTTGCATTAAAACATAATGACCTGTATATTAGTTCTATCAAATACGGAGTACATTGACAGTCTGAAAGTAATTCCAAAAAGAACAATAGTCTAAGGACAACATGTTCTGGAATCTACCAGCCGATTTAGCAGATCGCTTAAAACCTTTGGAGACAAAGAATTAAGCATCGGTAAGCAACAACCTTAGGGTTTGTATCTTATAGTCTAGGCGGACCAGACGTTACCAAAGGTGATGCACTCTAAGGAGAAAGTCACATTGCGGTGATCATCAGCAGTTGCGAAGTTCGAAAGAACGGAAAGCCTGTGGAAATGTCATAAGACGAAGTGTAAGAGAACTTCCACTAACTACGGTTACGGAAGTTGAAAACGGAGATCCAAATCGAAAGAAGAGGGCTCCGTTTTCTGTTTTATAACAGTTTTTATCTGTAATTGTACCTCTAATGTCATTGCGAGGCAACATGTCATTGCTCCCCCGCTTGTCATTGCGAGGCACGAAGCAATCCTTATTACTATGCAGAATAGATTGCTTCGTGCCTCGCAATGACCGCGACATGCCTCGCAACGACCGCGATATGCCTCGCAATGACGGCGATCTGCCTCGCAATGACCACTACTCCCCACCACTACTCCCGCCAATCCTCCTGCCAATCCTCCCCGTCATTCCAAGACCAAACCCTTCCACCTAATTCCCAACTTCCCCACCCATGTCATTGCCCCCCGCTTGTCATTGCGAGGAACGAAGCAATCTGACAAACCAATCTTTGCAAACAAACCATTCCTCCCTTTATAATTAAATAACTATTTTTAGCTTACATGAGTAAAGCGAAAAAGTCCCCCTCTGCACAAAAGAAGATTTTTGTTCTTGATACCTCGGTGATCTTATACGACCACAATGCTTTTAACAATTTTCAGGAACATGACGTCGCCCTTCCCATTCAGGTGTTGGAGGAACTGGACAACATGAAAAGTGGCAATGAAACCCGCAATGCAGAGGCCAGGAGCTTTATCAGACTGATCGACAGGATGTCTAACGATCAAATTATCAACGATTGGATTCCATTAATAGGTAGTAAAAGTGGGCGCTTTAAAGTGGTAATGGATCATAAAACACAACAATTAGATGCCGAAGCAATTTTCGGGACCAGTAAGATTGACCACCGCATTCTCAATGCAGCACTCAGCTTGAAGCAAGAATTTCCAGAGGCAAAAGTAGTATTGGTATCCAAGGATATTTGTCTGCGGCTAAAAGCGAAGTCGCTTGACCTTCATGCGGAGGATTACGAAACAGGTAAAGTCAAGAATGTAGATGAACTATATACAGGCAAATCGACAATCACTAAAGTTCCGGAGCAGTACATCAATAATTTAAAGGAAAGTGGCAGTGCAGATACAACAGGATTCAACCTGCCCGAAGACAACGCCAACTTGTTTTACATATTGAAAAGCGGTCGCAAAGCTACGCCGGCATTTTTTGAAGCCAGAACCAAACAATTATATCCTGTAGATCGTCAAACTGTTTTTGGCATCACACCCCGCAATCATGAACAGGCATTTGCAGTGCATGCTTTGCTCAATCCAGATATTAAGTTGGTTACCATCCAGGGAAAGGCAGGCACAGGAAAGACGCTTCTGGCTTTGGCAAGTGCGTTAGAACAGCGTAAAAACTACCGCCAGATATTTGTAACCCGCCCGATTGTTGCTTTGAGCAATAAAGACCTGGGATATTTACCAGGAGACATCAAGTCAAAGATTGACCCCTACATGGCGCCGATATGGGATAACCTGAAGTTCATTAAAGACCAGTACCATGCCGATCCAAAAGCACAATCGCGTATCGACGAGTTTGTAAATACAGAAAAGATAGTCATTACTCCTTTGGCCTATATCCGTGGGCGAACGTTAACAAAGATCTTCTTTATTGTAGATGAAGCACAGAATTTAACTCCTCATGAGGTCAAGACTATCATTTCAAGGGCAGGGGAAGATACCAAGATTATTTTCACCGGTGATATTTATCAGATTGACACCCCATATCTGGATGCAGAAAGTAATGGATTATCATACCTGATCGAGAATGCGAGGAACCACCCTTTGTATGCACACATCACCTTAGATAAAGGCGAGCGTAGTGAGTTGGCAAATTTGGCCAATGATCTGCTGTAAGTTGCCAGTACATATAAACTTTGTTGTCAGCATATCAGAGCAACAACAATAAACTTCCCTGGAGTTTCAACTATGTAAACAATCCAAGCAAACCTTAATTTCTTAAGCAAAATCAAGTACTACTTTTTTCTGAAAAAAGCATGGTTATACATATTGCCATAAAGAGAAACAATAGTTTCAGGTTTATCCTTAAAGAATAAGTCGCACGCCAGCTTCACACCGGGATTGATGTCAACACCCTGGGCATTTTCATTTTTATCATGGTAATCCATTAAAATACAAACGGCGTTTTTACTCATACGCGGATAAATGCTTTCAAAGCAATGCAACATTACGTCGCGGTGAGCAATTGCATCACCACCAAATCCACAATCAATATGTACGAAAGCTATCACGTCCGGTAATTCTGATGGTAAAGTATCATTAAAATCCCCTTTATGCACAACCGGTAACTTTAAACCGGCACGTGAAAAGTTATTCCTCAGTTCTTCTTCCACATCCCCTTTAAAACTAAATGGTACCTTAAAGCTGTCGAATAAATGGAGTTGCTTAGTGGTGTGGCGGTCTTCTATCATTTTTTGAAACAGCAAAGCGCACTGTCCCGTAAAACAACCCAGTTCTACAATATCACCTGGTACTTCAAACGTAATTACTGAATCCAAAAGATGAAAGTAATTGATCCTTTGCTCCACAGTATTCATGTCTACACTAATATCCAGCGGCTGAACGTTATAGCCAGTTTTAAGGAAACGCAGGCCTTTGTTAATCAGATCGAGCGTTTTAGATTGCTTACGGTCAAATACAGAATAAGGCTTTTGAGTGATGAAATAATTATTCATGGCAGTTGCAATTGGCTTGTTGGTAAATCATTAATTGTTCTCTACAAGTTCAGCATCTATAACAATTTTATAGTAAAACTGAGCTTCTTGGTGTTCGGTGTTTAATATGTCAAACAATACATCCATAGCCCGTTGTGCCTGTGTTGCAGGAAATTGTTCTATGGAAGCCAGAGGTTTATTCTCCATAAAATTAATCATGGGTGTATTCGCATAACTCACAAAATCCAGTTTGTAGTCTTTGAGCGAGTCCAGGGTTTTGGCGTATTTAATGGCGAATGCTGATACGTAGTCGTTAAACGTTACAATTGCTGTTGGTTTTCTGCTATTTGCAAGCAATTGATCCAGAGCAGCTTTTGTACCTGTTTCCGACAAGTCACAATTTACAATCAAGGACGGATCAAACTTAAGCCTGTTTTTTAGAAGCGCTTTAATGTAGCCCTCTTTTCTTTGGCCGCTGGCAGTTAGTGAATGCGGACCGTTAATTAAACCGATAGTACGGTGCCCTCTTTTTAAAAGGTAGTCTACAATTGCGATACTTCCGGTTTCTATGTTGCAAGCGACCGAATGAATGTCTTTAAGAGGCGGTATCCTATCGAAAAACACAACAGGGATGTTATAGTGATTTAGCAGATTAAAATGGTCGAAATTTGTTGTGGTTTTACCAACTGATATA
Source organism: Bacteroidota bacterium (assembly GCA_040385565.1). GTDB lineage: Bacteria > Bacteroidota > Bacteroidia > Sphingobacteriales > Sphingobacteriaceae > Pedobacter. Next base: position 95,077 of record JAZKHD010000017.1, read on the forward strand.
ATCAAACCATCAACCCTGTGGTTTTTCATCTTTTGAACAAGCAACTTTTCCCGTTCTTCGTCGTCATGAGATTGCGCAAGTAGAATGGTATAATTCTTCCTATAGGCTAAATCTTCGATCGTGCTAACTGCTGTCGAGAAAAAAGCTTCAGCGAGTTCAGGCAAAATAACGCCAATGGTGTAGGTCTTGCCTTTTTGAAATAGGATGGCCCTTTCGTTAGGCTCGTATTTTAATTCTTTAGCAGTTTGCTTTATTTTTTCAGTTGTTGCTGTACTGATGCTTGGATGGCTGTGAAGCGCGCGTGATACCGTAGAAGGGGATACATTTAACCTCTTTGCAATTTCTTTAATCGTCGCTGGTTTGGTTGACAAATTCCTTTCTGGTTAGTGGAACTTAAAGATAAAAAAAATCAGGAATTATGAGGTATTAATAAGAACAAACGTTTGCGCATTTATAGTTTTCGTTTTGAAGAATTTAGCTGCCTATTTTAGACTGTAAATTTTGATGCAATGGCCACAAAAAAATTATCTGTCAGTAAGTTCTCGAAGGCAATGTACGCTTCAATTTCATTGGTTTTAATGCTCTTTTCGCTGTCAATTGTAGCACAGGACAAGCAGCAGGATGCTAAAGTGATAGGTGCTGAAAAGATCAACCCAACTACAGTGGAGGTTCAACTTGCGAGTAAACAGAAACTCCTGTTGGATTTTTATGGGAATAACATCTTCAGGCTATTCCAGGATAACAGCGGTGGCGCCATGAGAGATCCTGAGGCAAAGCCGGCTGCACAAATCCTGGTTCAGAACCCACGCAGACCGGTGTCAGAACTTACGGTTAAAGAGGAGGGTGGACAGCTCTTTATTTCCACATCCAATACGACTGTGCTGATCGACAAAAAAACTTCACTTTTCAAGATCATTAATAAAGTAAAACAAGCGCTTGTTGCAGAAGAGACCATGCCAATCGCATTTGACAATAGCAAGGTAACTTTAACGCTTGCGGCGCAAGAAGGAGAATATTTTTATGGAGGTGGTGTCCAAAACGGTCGCTTTTCTCATAAAGAGAAAGCTATCGCCATTGAAAACCAGAACAGCTGGACTGACGGAGGTGTGGCGTCACCAACACCTTTTTATTGGAGTACAAAAGGCTATGGTGTGCTATTTTATACATTTAAAAAGGGCCGCTACGATTTTGAAGCAGCTGATAAAGGAAAAGTAACGCTTGCACACGAATCCGACTATCTCGATGTGTTTTTTATGGTTAACGATGGTGCCGTTCCATTATTGAATGATTTTTATCAGCTTACCGGAAACCCTGTCTTACTTCCTAAGTTCGGCTTCTACGAGGGACACCTAAATGCGTTTAACCGTGATTATTGGAAAGCAGATACGACTGGAAACCTGTTTGAGGACGGCATAAAATATAAAGAAAGCCAAAAAGACAACGGCGGGATTAAAGAATCGTTAAATGGTGAGAAAGGAAACTACCAGTTTTCTGCCCGGGCAGTTATTGACCGGTATAAAAACCATGACATGCCCTTCGGCTGGATTTTGCCAAACGATGGCTATGGTGCAGGCTATGGACAAACTGAAACGTTAGACGGTAACATCGCAAACCTCAAAAGTTTTGGAGAATACGCCCGTAAAAACGGAGTAGAAATAGGACTCTGGACACAGTCGGATTTGCATCCTAAACCCTCTGTAAGTGCACTATTGCAGCGTAATATTTTAAAAGAAGTAAAAGAAGCGGGTGTACGTGTATTAAAAACCGATGTAGCATGGGTTGGGGCAGGATATTCATTTGGCTTAAACGGCGTTGCCGATGTTGGTAAGATTATGCCTGAATACGGCAACAATGCCCGACCGTTCATCATCTCTTTAGATGGCTGGGCGGGTACACAACGATACGCAACAATATGGTCGGGAGATCAAACTGGTGGCAATTGGGAGTACATTCGCTTTCACATACCAACCTATATAGGTTCCGGTTTGTCGGGGCAGCCGAACATCACATCCGATATGGATGGCATTTTTGGCGGTAAAAATACTGCAGTTAACATCCGGGATTTCCAGTGGAAAACATTTACGCCTATGCAGCTCAATATGGATGGATGGGGCTCAAGTCAGAAATATCCACATGCGCAGGGAGAGCCGGTGGCATCCATTAACCGCAACTACTTAAAACTGAAATCGGCCCTGCTTCCTTATCAATATAGCATTGCAAAAGAAGCAGTGAATGGATTGCCTATTATTAGGGCAATGTTTTTAGCGTCGCCAAACAATTATACCCAGGGAACCGCTACGCAATATCAATATATGTTCGGACCAAGCTTTTTGGTGGCGCCAATTTACCAGTCGACCAAAGCTGATGAGAAAGGAAATGACATCCGTAACAATATTTATTTACCGGAAGGGAAATGGATAGATTATTTTTCTGGTGAGGTTTACAATGGAAATGTAATCATTAACAGTTTTGACGTGCCCATTTGGAAGCTTCCGGTCTTTGTAAAAAGTGGCTCTATCATTCCCATGGTGAACCCCAATAACAATGTTTTGGAGATAAATAAAGGTATACGCAGTTACGAGATTTATCTTTCCGGAAACAGCAGTTTTACAGCGTACGATGATGATGGATCAACTGAAGCCTATAAGTTAGGAAGAGGTGTGTCAACATTGATTACTTCAGCTGTTGACAAAAGTGATGCAACAATTGTAGTTGAGGCTTCTAAGGGAGATTTTGATGGTTTTGTAAAGAATAAGGCAACTTCTTTTGTAGTTAATGTAACTGCCCGACCAAAGCTTATTACGGCAAAAATTGGAGGTAAAACCGTAAAACTAACTAATGCTAAAACAGCCGGGGAATTTGCCCAATTGGAAAGCGCCTACTATTTTGATGCATCACCGAATTTGAACAAGTTCCCTACTAAGGGAAGTGATTTTGAGAAAGTAGCCATAATGAAAAACCCACAGGTTATGGTGAAATTACCGGTTACAGACATTACATTAAACAAAGTTGAACTAAATATTAAAGGCTTCATATTTGACCCTGCGGAGAAGATTCGAGTTAGTTCAGGAACTTTGGTGGCACCTATTTTGGCCCAGGTTTCAGAAAAGAACCGCGGTGCATTTAGCTTGAAACCAAGCTGGCAAAAAGTAGCGAATGCGGATTTTTATGAGATTACTTTCAATGAAATGTTGTACAGCACAATTAGGGATACCACCTTTTTATTTGAGGGTTTAACTCCGGAAACTGCCTATGCATTCAAACTAAGGGCAGTTAATAAAGATGGCAATTCTGAATGGGTTCCAATAAATACCAATACCGCTACTAATCCATTGCAATTTGCAATTAAAGGTATCAGGGCAACTAGCACAGCTGAGGATCAAAGTGGATCTGGCATCAGAAAATTAGTTGATTTTGATGAGGACAATGGATGGCATACCAAATGGGGTCAAAATGCTGTGCCTTTCGACGTAGTACTGGACCTAAAAGGAGTAAACAAACTGGATAAAATTCAATATTTGCCACGTATTGGCGGTGGGAATGGTGTGTTGCTGAAAGGAACTATTTATTACAGCACGAATAAAAATACATGGACAGAAGCGGGGAAATTCACCTGGGCACGAAATGGTGATGTGAAAACCTTCGAACTGAAAGACCAGCCAACAGCAAGTTATATCAAAATTTCAGTAACCGATGGTGTTGGCGGTTTCGGCTCAGGAAGAGAATTGTATGTATTTAAGGTGCCGGGTACTGAAAGTTACTTACCGGGTGACATCAATAATGATAAGGTGATTGACGGAAATGACCTTACATCGTACGTTAACTACACAGGTCTGCGTTTAGGTGATGGAGATTTTGAAGGCTATATCATTAAAGGTGATATAAATAAAAACAACCTCATTGATGCCTTTGATGTCTCAAATGTAGCAGTGAAGTTAGACGGTGGGGTAGAATCAGGCAAAACAGAACCACTAGCTGGCAAAGTGACCCTGAATATTACGAAAACAGCTTATAAAGCAGGTGAGTTCATTGAAATTAAAGTGAAAGGCACAGGTTTAGCCGGCGTAAATGCCATTAGTTTTGGCTTGCCTTACAGCCCTCAGGATTTTGAATATGTAACCGTGCAGGCTTTAGCGTTAAAGGAAATGGACAACCTTACGTATGACAGGTTACATACAAATGGACAGAAAGCGTTGTATCCAACTTTTGTGAACGTAGGTGATAAGGGAAATGTAAAAGGAGATGTAGATCTTTTCATCATCAAACTTAAAGCTAAGCGCAACCTAACTTTTAACTTGAAGCCAGTTGATGGTTTATTGGTTGATAAGGAACTTAATAGCTTGAAATTCTAGTATTAACAATTAAACTTAAGTGCAGATAGTGGAAAAAGTCCCTTTAAATTCTACGCTTAATATTTCAAAAACGAATTGATTTATAAAATAGAAATACAACATGTCAAGATTAAATCTTCTAGAAGAAACTCGATTTGAAAAGGTTCCCGTAACAGTTTATGCAAGTGAAGACGAGGCATCGTTAGCAGTAGCTAAACGAATTGCTGATCTCATCAATCAAAAAAACGCTAGAAGTGAAAATACCGTTTTAGGACTAGCTACCGGCGCTACGCCAGTTAAAGTTTACAATGAATTGGTTCGTTTGCATCGCCAAGAGGGTTTGAGCTTTAAAAGCGTGGTTTCTTTTAACTTGGATGAGTATTATCCAATGGAGCCTGGCGCAATTCAAAGCTATGTGACGTTTATGAATGAACAACTGTTTAATCATGTTGATATCGACAGGAACAATGTTCATATACCTGATGGAACACTTCCTTTAGATCAGATTTCGTCATTTTGTTTGGCGTACGAACAAAAGATTTCTTCATATGGAGGGATAGACCTGCAAATTTTAGGTATCGGGCGTACTGGGCATATCGGATTTAACGAACCAGGCTCTGCGCCAAATTCTGGAACAAGATTGGTGACCTTAGATGACCTTACCAAAAGAGATGCGGGAAGGGATTTTGGTGGTAAATCCAATGTGCCGTCAAAAGCAATAACGATGGGCATCGGCACCATATTTAAGGCTAAAGAAATCGTGCTGCTGGCGTGGAACAAGAAAAAAGCTTCGATCATTAAAAAAGCTGTTGAGGGTGAGATTTCCAGTGATGTACCTGCTACCTATCTTCAGTTATCTGAGAAAATAGAATTTATTGTAGATCAGGATGCAGCATCAGCACTGACCCGATTTGCTACGCCATGGTTGGTAAAAGACTGCGTTTGGACGGAGGAGTTAACCACCCAAGCAGTAATCTGGTTGGCCAAAGAACTGAAAAAACCTATTTTGAAGTTAACTGTCGATGATTTCAATAACCATGGGATGGCACAACTGGCACTGGAAAGAGGCCCTGTTTACAATATCAACATTCATGTTTTCAATAAGTTACAGCACACCATCACTGGATGGCCGGGAGGCAAGCCAAATGCAGACGACAGTCAGCGGCCTGAAAGGACTGAACCAGCTAAAAAGCGAGTGGTACTTTTCTCCCCGCATCCCGATGATGACGTGATATCAATGGGAGGCACCTTCATCCGTTTGGTAGATCAGGGGCATGAGGTGCATGTGGCCTACCAGACCTCTGGTAATACCGCTGTTTGGGATGATGATGTACTTAGGTTCATAGAATTCAACATCGACTTCACGGAAAAAATGGGCTTGGATTCTTCATCGATAAGAAAAACGTATGCCGGCATGCGTCAGTTTATTGAACATAAGAAACCTAACCAGATTGATACACCTGAGATCCAGACCGTTAAAGGTTTGATTAGAAAAGGTGAAGCAATAGCCGGTGCGAGGTATTGTGGACTGGATGATGACCATATCCATTTTATGGCTTTACCGTTTTACGAGAGTGGGAAAGTGCAGAAAAACCCCGTCACCGAAGCAGATATTCTGCTAACAATGGAGCTTCTGCAAAAGGTAAAACCTCATCAGGTGTTTGTGGCAGGCGATTTTGAAGACCCGCATGGCACCCACATCGTTTGTTTTAATATTATTGCCGCGGCCCTCAGAAGATTGAGGGAAACCGAAAGTTGGGTTGAAGATTGCTGGGTTTGGATGTACAGAGGGGCGTGGCTCGAATTTGAACCCCATGAAATTGAAATGGCAGTACCGCTTAGTCCGCAGGAAGTGGAACGTAAGAAACTAGCTATTTTTAAGCACCAGTCGCAAAAAGACAGGGCAGTTTTCCCCGGTGATGATTCGAGGGAGTTCTGGAAGCGTGCAGAAGACAGGAATAAGGAAACTGCTAACCACTATGATGAGTTGGGGCTAGCGAACTACGAAGCAATGGAAGCTTTTGTACGCTGGAAATTTTAATACTTATAAACAACTGAAACGATACAAACATCATGGAAACTCGATACAACTACACAAGTTATTACTTTAAGTTTACGAATAGGGTGTTTGTATCGAACCAGTAAAACTTGGTTTTACGGACTTACAGGCAACGTAAAATAAAACGTAGAACCTTTTTCTATTTCACTTTTAACGGAAATTGATCCTTTGTGGCGCTCGATGATTTCTTTGCAGAGATAGAGGCCTATACCAAAACCCGAAATAGACTTGGTATTTTCATTATTTACACGATAAAACCGTTCAAAAAGACGTTCACGGTCTTCTTTAGTAATACCAATCCCCTGATCTTTCACACTTACTACAGCCATTTTATCTTCCGTAACACAGGAAATATTGATCGTGCTGTAAACCGGGGAATACTTAACAGCATTGCTAATCAGGTTTGTAATAACCTGGCCGATCTTGTCACGGTCTGCAACTACATGCGTTGGCTCAACAGGAGCAAAGACCAAAGTGTGGAAGGTAAAAGAGGCATGGCTTTCTTCCTCAACTTCCCGTACCAGATCTGCCATATCAAACGGTTGTCTGTCAATGTATATCTTTCCAGATTCAAGGCGCGACATGTTAAGGAAGCCGTTTATCATTGATATCATTTTGCCAACCTGGCGCATGCTCTTTTCCAGCATACCCTGAGCGACTGAATCTTCAGAATTTGAAGCTTTTTTTTCTAAAACATGCAAGTAACCCTTTAGCGAAGTAATTGGTGTTTTGAGCTCATGGCTAACCATGCCGATAAAATCATTCTTCCGCTCCTCATCACGTTTTATTTCTGTAACATCCTGTAGCACACCGCTAAATCTGTAGGCAATTTGCTCTTCATTAAATAACGCTTTGCCCTTTGCGCGTACAATACGGGGATGCAAAGTTGTTAGTGGGATAATGGTATAATAGATATCGTAGTTGCCGCCTGACTCATAGCTAAGTGCGTATTGTATTGCTTCGAGTACCCTATCCCGGTCGGCTTCTGCAATGATATCCGTTGCTTTGTAAAGTTCTATTTCATCTTCGGGCTGGAGGCCAAACCATTCCCTTATCAAAGCATTGCCACCAAAGCTGCCGGTTGCAGGGTTATAATCCCAGGTAGCCAGGTTTGCGGCTTCAACAGCGAGGTGCACCTCATCCTGACTCACCTTTAGCTGTTGGTTTAGCTCCGACAACTGTTGGTTAATAGTCTGCAACTCTTTAAAGGCATTTGCAAATTCTTCATTGCCGGCTTCCAATTCCTCATTCGCCGCAACCAGCTCTTCATTTAGCTGTTGGAGTCGGCTTTCTGCCTCAACAAGGGCTTCTTGCTTTTGAATTTGACCTGTTATGTTTGTTGTTGTATTGATAATATAGGCTACATTTCCCCCGTCGTCAAGCACTGGTTCATTTGCATTTGTCCAATACTCTGTTGTGTAGCTTTTGGTTTCCTCTAAATAAATTTCGTATTTAAACACCGGCAATACATCTGTTGTCTTGCTGATTATTGCACGCATGAATGAACTGTGGACACTGTTTTGTTCTGAAAGATCATCATTACTGCCCGGGAAAACCTTAAATAATCCGTTGCCAAGCAATTGGTCGCGCTGAGTATGAGTTAGCGATAAATAAGTATCACTTACAGCGAGGATGGTGAAATCCGGTGCATCTGCTTTTAGCACTAATGACCGACTGGAATTCTTGAAGAATGTCTGGAATTGTGCGCCGGTAAAGAATTGATCATTATCACCCATTATCACTCAACACATTTCATGTGTAATTGTTCGATGCGATAGCGTAATAGGGTAAAAAAATAAAAACTATGGAAATAGCAGTTGACAGGTCGAAGAAAGTCACAATCTTTTAGGATATGTTGCCCCCAAAAAAATCAAGCATTGTAGTCAATGCGTTTTCACTGTGCATCTTGTCGCCATTTTCTAGTGATTCCCTGGCCATCTTTGACGCCCTTTCCAGCATATTGGCTTCGAAAGCTGAGATAGCCTGCTGTATTGAATTTGATCCCTCAATCGTTAAGCCTTTGCTCAATTCCAAAGCATCCAGCATGGCCATGTTGACCCCTTCGCCAGCAAATGGCGGCATAAGGTGTGCCGCATCGCCAATAATAGTTAAGTTGGATTGTGCTTGCCAGCTTTGGTTGAGCGGCATGCAATAGATTGGCCGGGGGATAAATGGAGTTACCGCATTTTCAAAAAGCTCGTACCATAGCGGGTCCCAATCGGAATAATGGCTTTTGAACCATTCCAGAACGGCTATTCTATCTGAAAAATCTATACCAGATATACTTGTCCAGTTCTCCTCGGTTTTAAAACTAGCATAAAAACCAATTTCCCCTTCCGCTTTCTGTCCCATTAGGATATCTTTCTGATTTCCAAAAGCCATGATCTTTCCACCACGAAGTATGGCATCAATTTTTGGAACAGCGCTTTTACCACCATAAATATTACCCTCAAGCATGGTGATTCCCGAATAAAATGGTTTGATATCAGTAAGGTATGGCCTTAGTTTAGAGTTTGCGCCATCGGCTCCGATTACAAGATCCGCATATACGCTTTCTCTGTTCTTGAAGTGCAACAGCCAGCCTTCGCCCTGCGGTTCCATACTAATGAAATGGCTATTCCATACAATGGTACCGGGTTTAAGCGATTCAATCAGCATCTTCCGCAAGACACCTCTATCTATCTCAGGCCGGAAATGCGCGTCGCCGAAATTCTCTTCTTTCTTTGTCTCATGGTCGCTGAAAAATATTCTGGCATTGTGGTCGGTAATGGTCGTCTTGTCGGCACCAACCATGAAGTTGCTTTTGAACACTTCCAGTAGACCGGCAGCACTAATAGCAGCAAGGCCCGATTGCTCATGGAGGTCGAGGGGAGCACCCTGTACCCTCGCATTTTTGTCTATGTCCCTTTCGTATACCTGAATTGAAGCACCCTTATTTTGAAGAAGTTTTGCAAGTGTTAATCCGCCCGGACCGCCTCCTATGATTGCTATTTGTTTATTCTGCAACAACATAATCTTATAATTTATGCAGTAAAACTACTTGTTTCCGTAGGCCAGGAATTGTAAAAATCGGTCGTTTTCGTTTTTATATAGTTCTTTAGGCGAAACGCCGGAGAGGTGCTTGATTTCCTTGATGAAGTGGGATTGATCTGTAAAATTAAGCTGGGGATAGAGCTGGCCATTTTTGATGTGCTCCAATGAGGCCTGGAAGCGTAATATTTTGCAATATTCCTTTAGAGAAAGGCCGAACTGTTGGCTGAAATAGCGGTTAATTTGCCTTTGGCTCCAGAAGATTTTTTCAGAAATTTCTTTAACAGGGATTTCGCCATTAGAGGACAAGATAAGCTGAAATAGCTTTCGTTTGCGTTCATCTATTTCGGTGGGCAGAAGCTCAGAGATTTTTTGCGTCATCTTCGCGCAGAAATCCGTAAAGTCAGTTATGTTTTCTGGAAAGATATTCCAAAAGTTGTTTGGTAATAACCTTCCTGAGTTGATAATGTCTGCTACCGGCTGTTTAAAGAGGTATTCGATTGCGAGAGGATGGAAGCTGACGGAGAAAAAGCTGGAAACTTCATGGTTGGTATATTTAGGTTTGGTTTCAAGGCCAAGCAGCGCGACGTAAGGCTCTCGTCCGTCGGCCTTTGAGAATATCAGGTCGATCTTGCCATTAGGAAAAATAACAGCCTGGTTCATCGGTGAAAAGTTCTGTAGCGAAGAAAAGCAATAGACAAAATCAGCAAGTGGCCCGCCGGGTTCGATGAGTTGAAATTCCAGGTTTGTTTTCATTGATATCTTTGCTGTGCTAAGGTATTGTTTTAAAAGATAGGAGAGGGCGACGGTTAGGCTAGGTGACACAACTAAATTCTCCCATTTGCTAAGAAAAGAAATCCTTTCTTCAATTAATCTGTTTAACTAATATGAAGAAGTTAATTATGATTATCTCAGTGAGTTTGCTTGTCTGCAGCAGCAGCACCGGCAAACCGATTGGACAGAAAAATACTCAAGCTGCTATGGCTTCGGTTTCAACTGAAAAATCCTACGCAGATGTTGCATCGCCTACACCAATTCCCGCAAGTTGGCTAGGTAAGTATACCGCATATTTTAGCTATGGCGATGTTGCCGGACAAGCCGCAGGCTGGGAATTAGAAATCAATATTACAAAGGATAAGATTACCGCAAAAGGCAAAGGTTTCCAAATGGCATTTATGGATGAATTGAAAGCTAATGTAAGTGGTTCGAAACTGGTTTTAACACATCTTAAAAACGTTTCAGGTTACACGACTGGCAAAAAGATGAACCCGGAATTTACGCTAGTTAAGAACCAGGGCAATTTTTATGTCAAGTCGGAATGGATAGCAGGTGGTGACGTAAAGGAGAAACCTACAGCCTTGGGTTATAAAATTGACAAAGCTAAAAAGTAAGCGAACAGTAATTTCTACTAGAGTCTTTTGAGCTGAATAATATTTACTGGAAGTCAAATTAGCGAAAGTCTTACTTTCCAACTAGCATACTGTTTTTAAACACCTTTGCCCATTTTTCTACGAACAACACTCCTAATCCTGGCTGCTTTATAGCTACAAAATTGGAGTATAAAGCCTTCCTACCCTGAATGATATAATAGAGTTGCGACTCTGGAACGGGACTATTGTTGAACCTTGGTGATTGAATACGAAACAAAATCCAGGGCGAGCCGGACTTTATGCCTTTCTCTATCATTTTAAGCCTGGCTAACGGCGCGTTTTTGAGCGTTTGACTGTAAGTCATATTCATCGCTTTTTCGACCGAAACTGATGTTGAACCCATCATAGACAACATAGTGCCGATAATTGTCCAATTTTTTAATGTTTCATTACCTGGAATCAGCTCAACCATTATTGCATTTCCGCTTTTTTGATTAGTAGCTATTTTCCATTTATACTCACCCGGCCATGCAATTTTTAAGTTCTCCTGAGCACGGGTAGTGTTGGCTATAAATATTAAGCCTAAGCAGATGTAAATGAAGTGTTTGTTCATAAATAGTCATGTTTCCTTTAATAACATTTACGGAACCATTTAGTGTTAAATAATTTAGGCAGACCAGAAAAAATGGAAGCTTGTGGCTATCCGTATGTGTTTATATGATTTAAAAGTCGTCCACAGGTTGTTGGCGTTTTGTTCGTGGTTTGGTCGTGTTTTATTGGGAAGCAGGTACCCAATACACGAGCAAAGCGCGAGTAAAGTACCTTTAAACCCCGAATTAAAACGAAACAAAACTGAATATATATTCATTTCGGTTACAACATCGTCCGTTTCGGTTACAATCACTTTTGATTGAAGCTCCACCTTTGTATCACAAAAAAGAGAAGAAATGAAAACTATTTTAATAACCGGCGCATCTGCCGGATTGGGCAAAGCAACCGCTAAATTATTTCAACAAAAGGGATGGAGCGTCGTCGCTACTATGCGCTCACCAGAAAAAGAAAAAGAGCTTAATGAATTGGATAACATTACGCTACTGCCGTTAGACATTACCAAGAGCGAACAAGTTCAAAATACCGTTAAAGCCGCATTGGCTCTTGGTGACATAGATGTAGTATTTAACAATGCTGGCTACGGCTTAATTGGCCCAGTTGAATCGCACAGCGAGGAACAGATCAGGGCGCAGTTTGATACCAATTTCTTCGGAACGCTTTCGGTAATCAGGGCTTTTATTCCTTACTTTAGAGCGCAGCATAAAGGCCTGTTTATCAATACAACTTCGCTTTGCGGATTAGTATCGAACCCACAGTCGGCCATTTACAACGCCTCAAAATGGGCCTTGCAGGGATTGGCAGAGAGTCTATCTTACGACCTCGCACAGTTTAACATAGGGATTAAAAACATAGCGCCGGGCGGGATTAAAAGTGATTTTATGAAAGCCATGCAAGTTACAGAAGACAAAGCCTATGAAGCCACCATGGCTAGAATGACGGAGGGCTTTAATGACGGAACCTTAATGGAGTTTACCGAAGCAGAGCAGATTGCGGAAGTGGTTTACCAGGCCGCCACGGATGAAAAAGATCAATTAACTTACCCGGCCGGTAACGATGCGGTCAGACTGTATGCCAAACGTTTGGTTGAAGGACCTGAAGCTTACCGAATCAATTTGACTAAATACCTTAACTTGCAGAGCCCATACCCACAAGCATGAAAAGCGTAAGTAACCAACCCGTAGTCTTCAATTCAATATCAGAACTGCATAGGGCATTAGGTTTACCGAAGCCCTCTCATCCACTGATTAGTTTGGTAGATTATAGTAACATCACAGTGGAAACTACTGAATTGGAAAAAGGAATGCTGTTCAATTTTTATAAAATCTCGTATAAAAAGACCTTTAGCGGCAAGGTTAAATACGGGCAAAGCCATTATGATTTTGATGAGGGCGGCTTATCCTTCATTTCACCAAATCAAGTCATTACAGCATTAGAAGGAGAAGCAGATTATGGCGGGTATACTTTACTTATACATCCAGATTTTATCAGAACATACCCGTTGGGTAAAACCATTAAAAACTATGGTTTCTTTTCCTACGCTGTTAATGAAGCATTATATCTCTCTGATAAAGAAAAGCAAGTGATCATAGGGTTATTCAAGAACATTGAAATGGAACTAGATTCCGCTATTGACCAAATAAGCCAGGATGTGTTGGTTTCTCAGTTAGAACTATTGCTGAATTACAGCAAACGTTACTATAACCGCCAATTCATTACCCGCAAAACAGGCAGTAGTGAGTTACTGGTTCGTTTTGAAGAATTGCTTAATGACTATTTTGATACCGGCAAGCCATTAAATAATGGTCTGCCGGCAGTTGATGATTTGGCCGCAGCGTTTAATGTATCAGCACACTATTTGAGTGATATGCTCCGCACTTTAACCGGGCAAAACACCCAGCAACATATCCATGCCAGATTAATTGAAAAAGCGAAAGAACTATTAAGTTCGGGCGAACTTTCCGTCGCACAGGTTGCCTACCAATTAGGCTTTGAACATCCGCAATCCTTTAACCGGTTGTTTAAAAGCAAAACCAAATTATCACCGCTTGATTTCAGGCAGTCATTAAACTAAGTTAACAGAAATGAACAAAACAGAACTTGAACAGACAGTTCACCAATTCATAGCAGCGGCCAACCAGTTTGATACCTCGTCAGTCCTGGAACTGTTCGCGGAGGATGCAGTGATCGACGATGTATCCGTAGGGGATAAATTTGAGCACATCGCAGGGATTAAAAAATACTTTGAAACGTTTTTCATAGGCTATCATACAACTACAAAGCTGATGTCTTTAGAACATGTCGAACCAGGTAGGATTGTGGCTAAAGTTGATTTCACTGGAGATTTTGGGCATGAAACTGGTGTATTGGAAATTTTTACGGATGCTGCAGGGCTTATGGTGCGTATCAACGCCGATTTAGACTAATCAGGAATTAAATTTTTAAAGTAGCGTTGATCCGCCGTCAATGATATGCTCCGACCCAGTAATAAACGATGCCTCATCACTTGAAAGGAAAGCAACTAGCTGACCTATTTCTTCTGGCTTTCCAATGCGACCGATGGGGGTAAGGCTGATCAGGTAGTCGGTCATTCCAGCCAATGTTGCTTCATCCATTCCCATTTTGCTAAATAGTTCGGTGTCAATAGCACCCGGACTAATGGCATTTACTCTAATCTTTCTTGGTGCCAACTCTAAGGCTGCAGTTTTCATTAAAGCATTAACAGCTGCCTTGCTTGCGCTGTATACGCCTAAACCCGGACTTACAGTAGAAGCCAGAACAGAAGAAAGAAGTACAACAGATGCGCCGTCGTTTAGATGTGGAATGAATTTGCTTAAAGTAAAATAAACACCCCTGAAGTTAACATTCATCATTTGATCGAAGTGTTCAGGCGATTCTAATTCTATCGAAGAAGTTCCAGAGATGCCGGCGTTAATGAACAGGATATCTACCTTACCGAATTTCGCAGTCACCTCGCTTACTAAATTTTCGATATCTTCTAGTTTGCCTTGATCAGATAAAATAGCGTGAACACCCAGTGCTTCCGCAGCCTGTTCAATAGCTTCTTTTCTTCTTCCAGTTATGATAACGGTTGCACCTAACTCTTTTAGCAGTTTAGCTGTACCGTAACCCATACCACTGTTACCACCGGTAATTACCGCTATTTTATTTTCAAATTTTTTCATCTTCTTATTATTGTCCGACAAAGGTATCCCTTGCATGCTATATATTTGTAAGCAGTATAACAAAGTATAGCAGCTATTTAGTATGGTAAAAAACATTGAAGAAGCTACAAGTAAAGAACTTGCCGCCCTGCTTGATACAATCTACGTTATTGGTGGTAAATGGAAAATGCCAATCATATTTGCGATATGTAAAGGGCATCAGCATCGGTTTAGGGAGTTAGAACGAAGTATCACTGGAATCACGTCACGAATGCTCTCTCTAGAATTGAAGGAAATGGAACTGAACAAACTCGTTACCAGGACTGTTTATCCCGAAACACCAGTACGTATCGAATATGAAATTACAGATTATTGCAAGACTTTAGTGCCGATGCTCCAGGAAATGATCGATTGGGGAATGATCCACAGGCAGAAGATTAAGGAAGATTGATCAGTTGCGATGTATTGCAGGATCTTTTCGACATGACAAATTTTAAAACTACGGTCTGTGGTAGGAGTGTGCAAGAATTTGAGAGAGGTGTATGGTAAGAGTAGAAAACGTCTGAAAGACCTTTCTATGTCCTTGGACGATGCTAGTCAGTGTACAGTCATATCCAACCCTTGTAAACGACCCCAATACCCGTTATATTACCAAACTCGGTTGTGCTTTATTAGCATATCTTTCTAAAATGCCTCGTTGGATTTCTCGTAAGTAGAATGAGAAGGGGAAGCCACTAAAGAAGCTTGAGGGAAGATTTAGCTTCGTTTTAGGTTATTCTGGATTAAAAGAAACTTGCTAAAACTATCTGGTCAAGCTAATATCAACCTCAGTACAGAAGCAATACAAAGACCATACAGGTTCGATACTTGTCCGCAAAAGGTACTTGTTTTGCGTACTTGTATCGGCTTTGTATCGAAGAAGTGTCGATTGAGATCCTAACTAGGTGGTTTGATGTAACTTTTTTTATCAGCAGTAAATTGTAATTAGCACAGCTGCAAAACCCAGCTAAATTAGCTATTTAGTTTATTCATTTTCAAAGCATAAACAAACGCGTTTAAATTACAGACAATCAACATATTAGAATAAATAATATTTGCTTTTTTATTTGGAAATCTCAACTATGTTACGTATATTATTGGTATAATTTAACGAGCCTTTAAAGGCCATGATTATAATAATCGATTAAGTTATTTGTCTTTTAAGGACATCCCGCGGTGCTTTTGCCTTTGCTATTCAGCTGAAATTAATAGGCTAGTGTTCCGGTTTTCAAATTTCATGTATAACTATTTTGGTTTGTGCCGTCAGTTGTGATAACAGGCAGCGGAAGTTCTTTGACGTATTAAAAGCCGGCGGGCTAGTGAGGTGGGTTGCGATGAACGTATTTTGTCATGTCAATTAAAATGTTAAATTTGGTTTGATAATATAATTGGCGAATCTCAATTTTCATATATGTTTCCATTTTATCATGGTATCATCTCAAAGCCCTTAAAGTTTGAAATTTTTGTAGGAGTATTTTTGATGGTATCTGGATCATTTGAGGTTTTCTCACAAACAAATACAAAGGATGCACTTCATCGAATTGTGAAAGCTTCTTCAGGATTTCAAAATAGACGTCCCGCCGAAAAAATTTATGTACAGACTGACAAGCACGAATATTTTATTGGGGACACATTGTGGTTAAAAAGTTATGTTTTTACGGCCGCTGATCTTAAGGGTTCGTTAATCAGTCCCATAGCATATGTTGAACTGCGAAACAGGGAGAACGAACTGGTCAGAAGGCTTAGTATGAAAATAACCAGGGGAGAAGGTAATGTTCAAATTCCATTAATTCAAGAAATTTTTGATTCTGGGGAGCATACTATCCTGGCCTATACAACCTGGATGAGAAATTTTGATCAGCAAATTTTATTTAAAAAGAAAATTTACATAAATGATTCAAGGTTATGGTTGGTAAATGTTAAACAAATTCTCCCTGAAGTAAACAAGACGAATGTCTTTGAGCTAAATTTTGATTTGAAGACAATAGGCCTGGAACCCGTTGCTCTAAAAGAAATCGGAGTCAGAATCCTGGATGATAAAAAAATTTACTATGAGAAGGAGGCAAGGACATCGCAGGACGGCAGTGTGGCCTTAAAGTACGATGCGGGTAATGCCGCCAACAGCACTGGTTTGAGAATGGAACTGATTGACTTAAGTAAAAATAAAACTGTTTCCAAAACTGTTATTCCATTAAATCTTTACAGAAATGCTAAACTGGATTTACAGTTTTTGCCCGAAGGTGGACATCTGGTAGCTGGTATTAAATCCAAAGTGGGTTTTAAAGCATTGAATGAAATCGGTTTAAGTATGCCAGTCGAAGGTCGAATTGTCGATAGTAAAAATAATTCTGTTGCGACTTTCAAGAGCTTGCATAATGGAATGGGTGTGTTCGAATTTACACCGAAAATCAAAGAAGCTTATCATGCTGTTGTTGCAGGGCACAAACCTTTTAAATTGCCGACAATCCAACCGGCAGGTAGTGTTATGAGTGTTACTAATTCTGACAACAAAGATTCAGTATCGGTCACTATTGTTAGTTCACCAGGTTTGATCACAAAAGGAAGGTATTTTCTTTTGGGGACGACTAATGGTGTCGTACGCTTTGCTCAAAATATCTCAGATGACTCAAAAAAAGTTTTAATTCCTAAGTCGGTATTTCCAACAGGAGCTGCTGCCATTACTTTGATTCGAGATACTTTGGCAATATGTGAACGAATGATTTTCATAGATCATAACGATCACTTTAATATCTCCCTGCACCCTCAAAAAAGTGCTTACAAAGCAACGGATAGCATCGTGCTTTTTTTAGATGTCGCAGATCGCGCTGGGAGGCCAGTTAAGGGGTCTTTTTCGCTAGCGGTTAATTACGATGGTCTGGTATCATCGGACAGTGCAGAAAATTTCAGTATAAGGACAAATCTTTTGTTAAAAAGCGATATCAGAGGTAGTGTTGAAGATCCAGGATTTTATATTCACAGGAAGAGCCCGATAGCGTGGGATGCCTTAGATAACCTGATGCTGATTCAAGGTTGGAAGAGTTTCGAATGGAAAGATGTATTTTCAAAAGCTAAACCAGTTAAGTACGAACCTGAAACGGACCTTCGAGATATTGAAGAGTATGAAGGCTTGCCTTTTATCTTGGATGACCACGTTCAGTTTTATCCATGGGTACCTAATCAGACCACATTTACTGCAGAATCAAAAACTTCTTGGAAACAATTACAGGAAATTGAAATGAAAATTACTGGGAATGTATTGCGGGAAGTGGAAATCGTCTCAAAAAAGCGGAACTATAATGCCTTTAATTTAAACGGATATGGCCAGGCAGATATTATTTTGGATACAAATGATATAAGAACATCAAAAGCTGCCGGTCTTTATCAGTTGCTTAAGCAAAAGTGGCCTGAACTGTCTATCGGATATACTTATGTCGGAGACAAAGTCCATGGCATGGCGCTCAAGATAAAGAATCAGCTTGTGAAAATAAGAATTGATGAGGATATCTCTCAAATGTACCTTGGACATAATATTGAAAGTCTGAAAAGGCTGCTCAATAAGATTAAAGTTGATAACTTGCTAAGTGTCGAGATAATGTATTCTCAAAAATACTTGTGGAAATATTTTCCTCCATCGCTTCCCAAACCCTACGAGCCGGGAGAAAGGGCCAGAATAGTGGAACGTTATGCAGAAGCTGGAATGTCTCCACCTACTAATGAGGTTAAAGAATATGCTGTAGTGCAGATCACAACAGCAAATAAGACTTTAAACAAAGTATATAGCTTTACAAACGCAATGAAGTTTTATACTCCTAAATATTCTACTGATTCCGCTCCACAACCAATCGACTTTAGACCAACAGTTTTTTGGGAGCATAATATTACTACAGACGAATTCGGGAAAGCAAAAATCATATTTTATGCCAATCGACTTCCAGGATCATATACACTGAATTTACAAGGTGCTGATATGAATGGCCACATTGGGAGTTACAAGGGAAGGCTTAATATTTCAAAACAATAGTTTCAAAGAAATAAAATAGTAAATGCTTTGCCCGACAATAATGTCGTTTCTGAAAGATTAAAACAGGAAAATAAAACCGCCGACCTGATGATTGTCTCCAGCAAATCTTAACACTTAATAGAAGATATAGAAAATATTGAATTATTTTTTCGGGCAGGAATTGGCTACAGTCCAAAAGCTTTGGGCGATTATTTAAAAGGTTAGTTGGACGATATTGATGCGCCGTGCTTGCAAGATTTAAACCAAGTAAAATACCTAAGCAGTGGCTTCCAAGTTTAGTTAGAATTAAGGTTCTCTAGTAGTCAATGATTATTTTGATATTGAAAAAGCTTTACTATAGGCCATACTTAAGACTTAAATGCCTTAACAATTCTTCGCGGCAGGATCTTGACAATGGAATTTTTGTATTTGCTATAATCACCTGATGATTCTCAACCTTGATGATTTTTGGTATTGATATAATGTACGATTTATGTATTTTCAAGAAGTGATTACTGGGCAACTTATTTTGTATATCAGAGAGCTTCATACGGGTTAATGTATATTTATTTTGTTCTACTATGGAGATGTAATTGTCCTCAGCCTTTATGTATAGTATATCGTCAAATATAATTTGCACCCAATTGTGCCCATCTTTAACAAATAAGGATTCGTCATAGGCTTTGTTTGCATTAGTTGGTTGCTGTTTTCTATCATTTGCCAATTGACACGCCTGTAAAAACCGATTGAAATTTATTGGTTTAAGTAAATAATCGGTAGCAGCCAGATCAAACCCTTTCAGGGCATGTTCTACATGAGCCGTGGTGAAAATTACCTGTGGTTTACTCCTTATCAGGTTAACAAACTCCAACCCAGAAATATCAGGCATATTTATATCCAAAAAAATTAGATCAATTGTTGTTGAACTCAGATAAGCCAAAGCATCTGTTGCACTTAAAAATAGTTTATTCAACTTTAAATAGGGGACTTTTTGTGCGTGTACATTTATAATATCCAGTGCTACAGGCTCGTCATCTATGGCAATTGCTTTGATCATTGTTTTGGTAATAATTCCTCAAGTTTGCCTTTTAGTTCTTCAAAATCTAAACTTTTACCAATAATAATCCCGTTAGGATCAATTAAAAAGTTTTTCGGTATCGCAGTAACGCAAAAAAGGGTTGAAACTTTATTGTTCCAGTGTTTCAAGTCTGATACCTGCGTCCACATTAAATTATCATCATTAATAGCTTTTATCCAGGCAGCTTTTCCATCGGCTCCATCTAGTGACACACCCAAGATAGTAAAATATCTGTTTTTAAAATTTTGATATAGCTCCCTTATGTACGGATTTTCATCTCTACAAGGTCCGCACCATGAAGCCCAAAAATTCAACAATACATATTTGCCTCTAAAATTTGACAGGCTAATTGGTCGCCCGGCAGTATCATTCTGGGTAAATTCAGGTGCTTTTGTTCCGATGATTAGGGTTTTATCGTCTTTCAAATATTGCCCAAATTTTTTACCAAAGGATGTATTTCGAATTTCGTTACTTAGCCCATTGTAAAGGGCAGTGGTGTGATCTTCATCGAGAGAAGAACCACCATATTCAGCTAAACTTATCAGTGAATAATAACTATCCGAATGATCTTGAATAAATTTCCAACTGATGTGTTTTTCTATAATTCCCAAACTATCTATTTGCCGGTTTAAGAGGTTAGCTGCAACATGATCTAGCCCAGCTTTAAACTGATTGCTAATTATATTTTTCTGTTCAGTTATCGGTGCTAATAATCGATTCAGTATCAAATAATCGGTATTAATTGACGAGCCAGTAATCTGTCCATTTGATAATGCCGATATGGCACTGAGATTTATAGTGCCCTGGTGGAGGTAAATTTTAAGCTGGTCGACCTTTGCGCCGCTCTTCGCTTTCTGTATAAACTCAGGGAGCCCTTTGTTGTCATAGTCTGCAACTACCGTAGCCTGTAAGGGTTTATCTATATTTCCTAAAAAAACGAATACATCTTTATTCAGATCATATTTTGCAGAATCAATAATTTTGCGTCCATCAATTTGGTAGGCCAGATACAACGCTGGTTGTCTGTAAAATCCCTTTGTGTTAACAATAAGTTTGAATTGGATGGCTTTATTTTGGGCACTAGTTAGCTGGCATGATAACATGGTTATCATAAAAAGAATATAGGCTTTCATAAGTTTAAAAGTTATTTACTTAGTTGAATTTGAAGTGAGATTTTATATTCTGTAGTTGTGTTAAAATTTTCGAATGAAAATTTGTCGGGATATAGAAGTTGTAGTCGCTTTATGGTACTTTTTACGCCAATGTTATTTCCTTTTACCGCATTATGGCGTTCAAATATTTTGTTGTTTACAAGCAGGGTTAAGTATCCATTTTTTATGTTCAGTTTGATAGTAATGTTACAAGCTTCATCCATGCTAATCCCATATTTAAATGCATTTTCAATAAAAGTCAGTGTAAGCATAGGCGCAATTTTCCAATTGGGTTCTGCAACATCAATCTGAACGTCTATTGCAATATTTTCTTTTTCAGGTATCCGAGACTTTTGTAGTGAAAGGTAGGTATTGATAAATGCTACATCATCTTCAAGTCGAACGAAATCAGTATGCATCCCAGTTATCGTATACCTTAATAAATCAGATAGTTGATTTATGCCATCAGCTGTTGTAATAGCCTTTTCTTTTAAAGCCGTTCCATATAAATAATTGAGGCTATTAAATAGAAAATGTGGGTTTAGTTGAGATTTTAAAGCACTCAGCTCAATTTCTTTTTGTTGTAATTGAAATTCTCTCCTATATTGCAACTGATAGAAATAATCACGTACTATTGCGTAAACTATGGCATAGACCAACATTACGATGAAAGGTCCGGTAGCAGATAAAATACCATTTTTGTTTATTATTTCTTGATGGTGAAAAGCCAGTACTATCACTGATGTGAGACTTATCAACAAGCTAGTAGCAAAAAAATACTGCTTTGCCTTTGTAAAAAGACAGTTGTAGTTAATTTCTACTAACAAGAGATATAATAGTATAACAAACATATTATACTGAAAGCAAGTCATCACAAAATATTGCCATGCACCTACTGGAGTCCTATCTTCATTTATAATATAATTACCATGACGGTTAACATGATAGATATAAGTTACCATCGTAAACAGATTAATTATTACCCAGGCCACGAACGAGTGTATAGCCCAGTTTAACATAATTTTGGAGAAAAGTTTTTTCATTTTATATATGTTTCTCTAAAAGTAGATTAACCAAAAGATACTCCATAATTTATGTGGCAAACGACTTGAATCTGGGGTGAATGGTAATAATATATACAGACTAGCTATCGAAAACAAAAAATCCCCTAACTTTCATTAGAGGATTATCTTGTGATCCCGCTGGGATTCGAACCCAGGACCACTACATTAAAAGTGTAATGCTCTACCAGCTGAGCTACGGAATCAAAGTTCTTTGAGGAACTTTACTTTAAGCGTTTCCGTTTAAAGTGGTGCAAATATAGAAGTACGTTAATTAATCTGCAAATTATAAACCTACAAATCGCTTACCGTACTGATTCTTAGTCTAATTAATTATCCTTAGGCGATAAAATTGATCAACAATTGGTTTAATTCATCCTTGTGTGTGATGAATAAGCCATGCGGACCGCCTTCAATTCTATAGTAGGCCGCATTCGGCAATTGTAATGAAGTGAGTTCGCTGGTTGCGCCAATTGGAACTGTTTTATCGTCATCTCCATGGATGATCATCATTGGGATGGTAATGGTGCTTAGGTCAGTACGAAAATCAGTTTCTGAGAATGAACGCACGCACTGCGCTGTCGCACGCGGACTAGCCACTATAGCGAGATTCCACATCCACTGTTGTATTTCATCGCTCACCGGTTTGTTCAACACGCCTTCACTAAAGAATCCTTTACCAAACTCTTTTAAGAATGCTGGTCGGTCTTTATGTATGTTAGCCACAATTCCATCAAACATTTCTCGTGGTACTCCTTCTTCGTGATCTTCTGTTTGAACCAACAGGGGCACTACTGAACTTACCAAAACTGCTTTTGTAACTCTTGATGATCCATATCTACCTAGGTACCTTACAACTTCACCACCACCCATAGAGAAACCAACTAAGGTTACGTCTGTTAAGTTGAGTGCTAGTAATACTTCATGCAGATCGTCTGAAAGGGTATCGTAATCGTAATTATCCCATGGTTTGTCGGATTGTCCGAAACCGCGTCGGTCATAAGAAATACAACGGTAACCGGCTTCTACTAGTGCGTTTACCTGATATTCCCACATTTCGTGAGATACCGGCCAGCCATGAATTAATACCACTGGTTTTCCTCTTCCTATGTCTTCAAAAAATATGTTTACTGAAGCACTATTTTCGAAGTTCTTTTTGATGTAAGGCATAAGTTTGTCTTTATTTTATTTGTCTTGATTAACAGTTTTAAGCGCCATTTGTTTAAAAAATGGCTGGTCGCTTCGCTATACTATATTATATACTCATATTTGGGCTACCATTACTTTAAGCAAGATACATTAAAGCAAACATTATGAACAAGGCAATTTTTTTAGATAGGGACGGGGTACTTAATCATGAGATTTTTGATTACATAACCAGGCTTGAAGATTTTGAAGTTCTGGAATACCAGATTCCACCACTAAAGAAATTATATGATGAGGGATATATGCTGATAGTGATTACTAATCAGGGTGGGATTGCTTTACAGCGCTATACCGAAGAAGAATTGGGCAAAATGCATAAAGTGCTGTTCGAAAAGTTTGAAGCAAAGGGGGCGGTAATTTCACATGCTTATTATTGTCCGCATCACCCAACGGTTACAGGCGATTGCGAATGCCGCAAGCCTAATTCGGGAATGCTGTTGGAAGCCATCGCTAAGTTTGATATTGATCCATCGCTTTCTGTAATGATTGGGGACAAGCCCAGAGATGTTGACGCCGCAAATGGGGCAGGAGTAAAGGGGATTGAGATTGTTCCTGATGAGCAGATCGACTATGATCTTGTTAAGAAAGTACTTGCGGGTGCGGAAATGAAAAGTAAGTCGGCAGGTATGGTAAAGTTGACCGAGTAGTATTATTTTTGTGCAAGGTCGGAAGTTCGAGTGTTCTCATCCATAAACTTGAATAAATTAAAGTTTTTGACACCATTTTCTTTTATATTGTTCCTTAGATATTAATTTAGAGCTCGTTGGTTCTATCCATATTTTTGATAATTATCCTTTTTGGAACTTAGCCTATTATAATTCTTAGCTCCTTGCATTACATAGAGGTCTAGCGTTTGAATTATCGCTATCCGATCACTTTTTTTGTATTGTTTAAGGATTATATTATATTAGATAAAGAACCACAAACTACATATGATTAATACTCGAGAAGAACTCCTCAATGCCTTGGTTGAGGCAGCTGAATTAGAGCATGGATTGCTCATTCAATATCTGTTTACTGCTTTTTCTTTTAAACGGCGAGAAGATGAGGGCATAACGCCAAGTCAACAACTTCTTATTGAAGACTGGGAAAAAACAATCCTTTCTGTAGCTCATCAGGAAATGTATCACTTAGGTAACGTTTGCAATTTGCTATCAGCTGTAGGCGGATCGCCGAGATTTGAGCGTCCAAATTTCCCACAACCGCTTAAAAAGTATTATCCTTTTGACTTTCAATTAGAACGTTTTAATGATGAATCTCTCTATAGGTTTATCGTTTTTGAGTTACCAGAAGGTGAGCCACCGCCCTCTTTACCAAAAGGGTTGCCTGGTGAGAAAAATTCGAAGTTTAAAGCCGAGTTCGCACCTGATCCTATCGTTTATAACCATATCGGGGAATTGTATAAGCGTATTGAAGAAGGGTTTTTAAACATTCCTGAGGAAAAGCTATTTATCGGGCCACACAACGAACAGGATTCCGATCAATGGACACTTCGTTTAACTATGCATACAGTAAAGGATAGAAATTCTGCATTAAAAGCCATAAAAGAGATTGTTGAGGAGGGTGAGGGTACTCCTGCTGCTAGGCTCAATTCGCATTATGATAAGTTTTTAAAGGTAAGGGAGGCCTATAACGATGAAAAAAGTCTTGATGCTGCCTTTGAACCCGCAAGAACTGTAGTAATTAATCCGCAGACGCGTGAACACAGAGATGCTGGGGGGGGTGTTACAGTAATAAGTAACCCAATAACTTTAAAAGTTGCTGAACTATTTAATACAACTTACGCGACTATGCTGACTATGCTAATTCAATATTATAACTATGGAGGAGAAACAGATAAACAGAGGGAGATGTTAAGGGATTCTTCTCGCAGAATGATGAGCGCGCTAATCCGACCTCTAGCAGAAATATTAACAGAACTTCCCGTATCCGAAAGTTTGGAGCAAGGTATGGCGGGCCCTGGATTTGAGATTTACGGTCCATTATCACAATCTAGTAAAATTGCTATACGGTGGGTTATCCTAGAGGAACGTCTTTTGCAGCATATCGAAGATATAGATCAGATATTGATGGATGTTAGTGCATATCCTGCTTTAAGTAGAATTCCTAAACTCAGAGATAATTTTGTAAATACCCTTATCAACTTAAAAAGTATAATTGAATAATCATGGTTGAAGTATTATTTGAAGGATGGTTTCAATGCCGTTTAGCTACTGATCCTGACCCAGCAGATGAGCCAAGAGGAATAAGTGGAATGATTAAAGTATATCCGGGAGAACCTGATTTGGATCGAATTATAAGATTTCAGCCTCCGGTCCTGAGGAGAAGCCATACCCCAGAAGTTGGTGTTGAAGTGAAAAGCGTAATTGTAGATGGACAACTACGAGTAGACCATATTCTAGTTGGAGCAAAAGTAAATCTCGCAAAAGATCCCGTCTTCAAAGGTGATAATGGTATTGTTGCGGAAGACGGGGCAGAACCGATAATTCCTTTTGTGCTTGAAATTCAAAAAGACGACATTCTGCTGAGTAGAACCCATGCAGCAGATGCAGCGTTTACGGAGTTTCCCTACAAAGAACTGCAGGCAAAGGAATTTAAATATGATCCTGCAATGATAAGAAAACTAACAGGCATTTGGACGCCTAAGGTATATCTTGCAGAGCGGGTGGAAAATCTAAAGGAGGATATAAAAGGTACTGAGAATCCGTTCGATATAAGTGTTTTAGAAAGGAGAATTGCATTTCTAACAGGGAGTAATGCCGATAAATTTTTCGATTTTTTAATGCGTTATGTTTTTGATCTACGTGGGCCATACTTAATAACGGATCCTGAAACAAAGTTGGAACCGCTTTTTAATGGGAAGGCAAAATGGAGTACTGACATTACATTTTGTGCTTGGGATCCTGATGCATTAAGTGGTTACGTAAGCGGAAAACTTATAATTTATTAGGATTAAAAAAACTTGCTTTGTTAACATGACTGAGTTCTTTAATTTGATTTTTTTTGAGTAAAAGTTATTGTATAAAAAAAGCCTGACTGCTTGCGCAATCAGGCCTTTCACAATATTGATGTTTCTTATTTAGTCACAGCTGCAGCAGCTGCTTTCTTATGATCTGCAAGGAATGTTGCCAGGCCGCTATCGGTTAATGGATGTTTAAGTAATCCAAGGATTGCGGTTAATGGTCCGGTCATTACATCAGCACCTAATTTTGCGCAGTCGATAATGTGTAATGGTCCGCGGATAGAGGCAGCAAGAATTTGTGTTTCAAATCCATAGTTGTCAAATATCAAACGGATGTCTTCAATTAGGCTGATACCTTCAGTACCTATATCATCTAAACGGCCAAGGAATGGAGAAACATAAGTTGCACCTGCTTTGGCAGCTAATAAAGCCTGACCAGCGCTGAATATTAAAGTGCAGTTGGTTTTGATGCCTTTAGATGAAAAGTATTTAATGGCCTTAATGCCGTCTTTAATCATAGGAACCTTTACAACGATTTTAGAATCTAAGGCCGCCAATGCTTCACCTTCTTTGATAATTTCGTCGTACGTTACAGCGATTACTTCAGCGCTTACATTGTCGTCCACGATATCGCAGATGGCTTTGTAATGTGCAATTACGTTGTCCTGGCCACTAATGCCCTCTTTTGCCATTAGGCTAGGGTTTGTTGTTACGCCATCTAATATGCCAAGGTCCTGAGCTTCTTTAATTTGATCAAGGTTAGCGGTATCAATGAAAAATTTCATGCTTATTTAATTTAAGTATTTATGATTTTTGAGGTTGCAATACCATTTACCATAAGCTGTAGCCGGTAAACAATATTGAATACGGCTAAATTAAGTAATTAGAATTTAAGTGCTGAAGATTATTTTGGAATATCTCTGGACTGAGAACCATTTTTACTATAGGAAAGTAAAAATGGGCAAGCACCTCTTATCGCATCGCTACAACTTTCTACCCTTGCTTCGTTCCCGACCTGGGGGAGTTCAAAAGGAGCTGATCGTAAAAGACTTGCCCGGCGCAAATGTAGCAATTGAATTGAATCTACAAAAGTATTAAACAGTATTTTTTTAATGAACTATGGGCATTTATCCTTAAGTGATTGATTGCTAGAATTAATAATCGTAAATTAGTTAAAGAAATAGGCTAGGGCTACAATTGCGCCGCTTGTTAAGTAAAATTGTTCTAAATAACGGCAATACGATATTCGCAATGTCTTATGGCTAATATTGCAAATATGTCAATTCTAGGACTCATGATTTCAATCTTACTGCATAATTTTTAAAAAAGATGCCATTATTATAATAGCTTACATTTTTTTACTAACTTAGTGTCAGTAATACACTATACCGAATAACAACTAAACGAGACTTATGGAACCAAACCAAGATAACCAGGGGTTGTACGACCAGCGTTTTGAGCACGACGCATGCGGTATCGGATTTGTTGCCCACATCAAAGGCAGAAAGTCACAACAGATCATTTCCGATGCAATAACCATTCTTGAAAATCTTGATCACCGCGGAGCATGCGGAGCTGAAATTAATACTGGCGATGGTGCTGGTATCATGATCCAAATTCCTCACGAATTTCTTTACGACGAATGCCTTAAAATAGGCTTCAGTCTGAATGAATCGGGAGACTATGGGGTCGGCATGCTATTTTTACCTAAAGATGTAAGAGCAAGAGAAGAGTGCAGGGAGATCATCTACCGTGCCGCAGAAAAATTAAACGTTGAAGTTCTGGGCTTCAGAAAAGTGCTGACCAATACCGATGGTATAGGTGATATGGCATTGTCTGTAGAACCTGAAATGGAACAGGTATTTATTGCCCGTCCGAATAATATTGCAGCTGGTGCTGATTTTGAGCGTAAATTATACGTGTTCAAAAACTACTTGCTAAAAACTATAAATAGTACAGTTAAGGGAATTAACCACGAATTTTACATTGCGTCTTTCTCTTCAAAAACAATTGTATATAAAGGTCAGCTTACTTCATTGCAGGTGCGTACCTATTTTACTGAGCTTAGCGATAAACGTGTGGTATCAGCCTTCGGGTTAATTCACTCTCGCTTTGCTACTAATACTTTCCCTTCATGGAGACTGGCACAACCGTTCCGCTATATTGCGCACAACGGTGAGATCAATACTTTGCAGGGTAACCTAAACTGGTTCCGTGCAGGTGTTAAATCTTTTGCTTCTTCTTATTTTACTGCTGAAGAGCTAAACATTTTATTGCCGGTTATTGATGAGACCAACTCCGATTCAGGATGTTTAGATAATGTTGTTGAGTTGTTATTGCATTCTGGCCGTTCATTGCCTCATGTGTTGATGATGCTGATTCCTGAAGCCTGGGATGGCAATGAAG
This sequence comes from Bacteroidota bacterium, assembly GCA_040385565.1. Lineage (GTDB taxonomy): Bacteria > Bacteroidota > Bacteroidia > Sphingobacteriales > Sphingobacteriaceae > Pedobacter. The sequence continues at coordinate 123,543 of JAZKHD010000017.1, forward strand.
ACATGGATGAGCTAAAGAAATGTTTCTATAAATTCCATGCAACATTAATGGAGCCATGGGACGGACCGGCTGCTGTTTCCTTCACTGATGGAAACCTAATCGGTGCTACTTTAGATAGAAACGGCTTACGCCCTCAGCGTTATGCCATTACTTCTGATGACATCGTAATTATGGCTTCTGAAGCCGGAGCGGTTGCATTAGATCAAAGCAAGATCATTGAAAAAGGTCGTTTAACGCCTGGTAAGATGTTCGTGGTTGATATGGAGCAGGGTAGGATCATCTCTGATGCGGAAATTAAGCAACAGGTTTGTGGTAGCAAGCCATATGGTGAATGGATTAATAAGTATCAGATTAAACTGGAAGAGCTTCCTGAGCCACGCGTAGTATTTAGTGGTTTATCTGAAGAGTCTATTTTCCGTTACCAACAAGTATTCGGTTACAGCAGAGAGGATATTGATTTGGTGTTAAAGCCAATGGCTGTTGAAGGTAAAGAGGCAATTGGATCAATGGGTACTGATATTCCATTGGCTGTGTTATCTCAAAAACCTCAGCACCTTTCTTCTTATTTCAAACAGTTGTTTGCCCAGGTAACTAATCCGCCGATCGATCCAATCCGTGAAAAGGTGGTGATGAGTTTGGCCGGCTTTATGGGTGCCAATGGTAATTTGCTGGAAGAAACGGCTATGCAGTGTCACTGTGTGGGTATCAAGCATCCAATATTAACCAATACAGAACTAGAGAAATTAAGAAGTATAGATACCGGAGTATTCCAATCTAAAACCCTGCAAACTTATTTCAGGGCGGATGGCAAGCCTGGTTCAATGGCTAAAGGCATAGAGCGTTTATGTCGTTATGCGGTAGATGCAGTTGAAGATGGTTTCCAGGTAATTATCCTATCTGATAGGGCTTTGGATTCTGAGCATGCTGCTATTCCTTCATTATTAGCGGTTTCTGCAGTACACCATCATTTGATCCGTAAAGGATATCGTGGTGCAGTAGGTATTGTTGTTGAAGCTGGCGATGTTTGGGAAGTTCACCACTTTGCTACTTTGATTGGTTTTGGTGCGACTGCGGTTAATCCGTATTTAGCACTAGAGACCATCACCACTTTTGTAGAGGAATCTGGCATTACAGCGGAAAAGCTGATCAAAAACTACATCTATTCTATCAACGGTGGTTTGCTCAAGATCTTCTCTAAAATGGGAATTTCTACATTGCAATCTTACCATGGTGCTCAAATATTTGAGATATTGGGAATTCATAAGTCGGTGGTTGATAAATACTTCACCGGTGCAGTTTCAAGAATAGGTGGATTAGGATTAGACGAGATTGCCCGCGAAACTCTGATCAAGCACAACAGGATCTTTAAGTTGGCTACGCGTCCGGATACCATTTTACCAACCGGCGGAAAATACCAGTGGAAACGTAAAGGTGAGCAACATTTGTTCAATCCTCAGACGATCCACTTGTTGCAAAATGCAACCCGTAAAAACGATTACAATACTTATAAGCAATACGCTAAGCTGGTTAATGAGCAAACTTTACAGGCTTATACCATCCGCGGATTGTTTGAATTTAAATACAACCGTCCGGCTGTGCCGATTGAAGAGGTTGAGCCTATTGAGAACATCCTGAAACGCTTTGCGACAGGCGCAATGTCTTTCGGTTCTATTTCTCATGAAGCGCACTCGACATTAGCGATTGCAATGAACCGCATTGGCGGTAAGAGCAATACCGGCGAAGGTGGTGAAGATGAATTGCGTTACGAAGTATTGCCAAATGGTGATTCTATGCGTTCTTCTATTAAACAGATCGCTTCTGCACGTTTCGGGGTAACCAGTTACTACCTGACTAATGCAGATGAGTTACAGATTAAAATGGCACAAGGTGCTAAGCCTGGTGAGGGTGGGCAATTACCTGGTCATAAGGTAGATGATTGGATCGCTAAGGTTCGTCACGCTACTCCAGGTGTTGGATTGATTTCTCCGCCGCCGCACCATGATATTTATTCTATTGAAGATTTAGCACAGCTGATCTTTGATTTGAAGAATGCCAATCGCGCCGCACGTATCAATGTTAAACTGGTGTCTAAAGCAGGTGTAGGAACCATTGCTGCCGGTGTTGCTAAGGCACATGCGGATGTGATTTTGGTATCTGGTTTTGACGGGGGTACTGGTGCTTCGCCTTTAACCTCTATACAACATGCTGGTTTACCTTGGGAACTTGGTTTGGCAGAAGCTCACCAAACTTTGGTTAAAAACAGGTTGAGAAGCAGGGTGGTATTGCAGACCGACGGACAGCTTAAAACTGGTAAGGACATCGCGATAGCTACTTTATTAGGAGCGGAAGAATGGGGTGTGGCGACTGCTGCACTAGTAACTGCTGGTTGTATCATGATGCGTAAGTGTCATTTGAACACTTGTCCGGTTGGTGTGGCTACTCAAGACCCTAACTTGCGTAAGTTGTTTACCGGTGAAGCTGATCATGTGGTAAACCTATTCTATTTCTTAGCGCAAGAGCTTAGAGAAACAATGGCTGAGCTTGGTTTCAGAACTATTCATGAAATGGTTGGACAGTCTGACGCATTAGGTGTGCGCGCTGTTTCAGAAGAAGACTGGAAGCAAAAAGACCTTGATTTATCTGCTATCTTATTTAAAGCACCTGATAATGGTTTGAGCTTATATCAAACTGAGGAACAGGATCACGGATTGAGTGAAATATTGGATCATGATCTTGTTAAAGCTGCTGGACCGGCGCTTGCTTCTAAAGAACCGATTTATGCTGAATTCGATGTGAAGAATACCAACCGCGCAATTGGTACGATGCTTTCAAACGAGGTGTCGAAAATCTATAAGGGGCAGGGTCTTCCTGCTGATACAATAAACTTTAAGTTTAAAGGATCTGCCGGTCAGAGTTTTGGTGCATTTGCTTGTAAAGGTATTTCGCTTCAGCTGGAAGGTGAGGCAAATGATTATGTAGGTAAAGGTTTATCCGGTGCCCGTTTGTCAATCTATCCTTTTAGTGAGGTAAAATATGTTCCGGAACAAAACATCATTATAGGCAACGTTGCATTATATGGTGCAACAAGCGGAGAACTGTATGTACGCGGACAAGCCGGCGAGCGTTTCGCTGTGCGTAACTCTGGTGCAACTGCAGTTGTTGAAGGTTTAGGTGATCATGGTTGCGAATACATGACTGGTGGAGAAGTATTAGTTTTAGGTGATACCGGGTTTAACTTTGCTGCTGGTATGAGTGGTGGAGTTGCATGGGTGTATGACTCTAAAGGTGACTTCGCCAATAAATGTAATAAGGAAATGGTTGATCTTGATCCGCTTGATGAGCAAGACGAATTGAGGATTAGTCATTTGCTTAAGATGCATGTTAAGTTGACTGATAGTAACTTAGCTAAGTTCTTGTTAAGTGATTGGGCAACTCAATCGGCACATTTCATCAAGGTATTCCCTAAAGAATACAAAGCGGTTTTATTAAGCAGGGCAAACAAACAAACTATATCTTAAACAATGGGAAAAGTAACTGGATTTTTAGAATATGAAAGAACTGCTCCTGCAAAAGAAGATGCAAAAGAGCGTTTAAACCATTATAACGAGTTCGTTAAGAACTTTGAAATTGAACAGGTTAACATAGAGGCCGCCAGATGTATGGACTGCGGTGTACCTTTCTGCCAGTCGGGATGCCCGCTTGGCAACGTGATACCTGAATTTAACGAGGCAGTATACAAAGGTGATTTCCATCTGGCTTCTACTATCTTATTGAGCACTAATAACTTTCCTGAATTTACGGGAAGAATTTGTCCGGCTCCCTGTGAGTCTGCCTGTGTATTGGGCATTAACAAATCTCCTGTTTCTATAGAAGAAATTGAAAAGCACATTATCGAGATAGCTTTTGATAAAGGCTATATAAAAGCAGAGCAACCATTAATTCGTACTGGTAAAAGGGTAGCGGTTATTGGATCTGGTCCGGCAGGTATGGCAGCAGCAGCGCAGTTGAATAAAGCTGGTCATGAGGTTGTGGTTTACGAACGCGACGATACACCGGGAGGTTTGCTAAACTATGGCATTCCTGATTTCAAGCTACAAAAGGATGTAGTTAGGAGACGTATTGCTTTAATGGAGAAAGAAGGAGTGGTTTTTAAATGTAACTCCAATGTTGGCGTTAACGTTGAATTAAATACACTTTTAAGAGAATTCCAGTCTATCGTTTTAGCAGGAGGTTCTACTATTCCACGTGACTTGCCTGCACCGGGCAGAGATGCTAAGGGTGTACACTTTGCGATGGACTTTTTAAAACAACAAAATAAACGTGTACGTAACTTTGATATTGCTGGCGAACCACTTTCTGCTACTGGTAAAGATGTTATCGTTATTGGTGGTGGTGATACTGGGTCCGACTGTGTTGGAACGTCTAACCGTCAGGGTGCAAGGTCTGTAATGCAGTTTGAAATCATGCCGATGCCTTCGTCATCAAGAACAAACAATATGCCTTGGCCAACTTACCCAATGGTACTTAAAGTAACTTCTTCTCATGAGGAAGGCTGTGAGCGCGGATGGGGTATCAATACTAAAGAGTTTATCAAAGACGAAAATGGTAATTTAAAAGCTGTAAAAGTTGTTGATGTCGAGTGGGAGATAGACCCTTCTGGCCGACCAGTGAGCTTTAAAGAAACTCCAGGCACGGAAAGAGATTTGCCTTGTCAGCTGGTATTATTGGCTATGGGTTTTCTGCATCCTCAGAAAGAAGGCTTAATTGAGAAATTAGGCGTTGAGTTGGATGCAAGGGGTAATGTGAAAGCAGAAGAAGGTAAGTTTCAAACCAATATCGCCAAGATATTTGCTGCAGGAGATATGCGCCGCGGGCAATCATTAGTGGTTTGGGCTATTTCTGAAGGTAGGGAAGCTGCACGTAAAGTAGATCAGTATTTAATGGGACATAGTAGTTTACCATCTAAGGACGGCATTCCTTACGCGTAAGTTTATATTGTCATTAGTAAATTTTGTCATTGCGAGGAACGAAGCAATCTTATTGGTATGTAGGATTGCTTCGTGCCTCGCAATGACGTTTGTATAGAGTACTATGTGCGCGCAATGACGTTTGTATAGAAGATTGCTTCGTACCTCGCAATGACGGCTGGACCTCGCAACGACGGCCGGTCTTCGCAATGACGTTAGCTGCTTAGGTTAGGGTTCGATATTAACTTTTGTCAATATTACTTTTCTGTAGGATTCTTCTTTTTCAGCAGCAACATTTCTATTGTTTTTTGAAGCCTGTTGTTACGCGTAGCTTCTTGTTTTGCAGTAACTATCCAAAGCACGTATTCTTTTTTATGAGAATAGGCAAGGGTATTAAAGAAATTGCCAGCTTCGGGATGCTGTAAAAACAACTTGGCAAGATCGGCAGGAGGGGTGACTACTTTATTTTCGACGTCAATAAAATCTGCAAATTCATTGGTCTTGATTTGCGCATTGCCTACACCTGAGCGTTTAACTGCAGTAATGGGTTTAATTCTAATTCCCGTCCATGTTTCGTTAATTGAGGCAGATGCACAGGGCGTCAATTGATATTCTTCCAACTCGGTCCATTTTTCCATTTTAAGGTCTGAAGGTATGCCCGATGACTTCTTAGGATACGCCATCCAAACAATTTTATCAAGTGTTATCTGTGCAGACCAGTTCAAAAGGGCCTCCTTAAGTTCAAGACTGTTTTGTATAAAAATTATCAATGCATTAAAGTTTCCCTGGTCATTTACGAAAGTGAGATCTGCTGTTTCACCTAAAATAGAGGCATCTTGCCCTGGCGCATTGATAAGAAGTACTTTAAAACCCGCCTTAAGCTGTAGTTTCTTTAATAAGGCGTTTTCCTGATTGTATATGAACGTCTGAATCATTTCCTTTTAGATTTGAAAATAAATATAAGTAACAGCAAATTGCTTATAACCTTAACTTAGCAAAGAAATCCCATAGTACAATTCCTGCAGAGATCGTGATGTTGAATGAATGTTTGGTACCAAACTGGGGTATTTCAATGCATTCATCTATGAGCTCCATTACTTCTTCGTCAACTCCGTTTACTTCATTACCAAAAACAAGCGCGTACTTTTTATCTGGCAAGGGGCTGAAGTTATTGAGCATTGTACTACCGGAAGCTTGCTCAATCGCGATAATTAGGTAACCTTCGTTTCTAAGTGCGTCAACAGCCGAAAGAGTTGTGTCAAAATGAACCCATTCAACTGATTGTGTAGCACCTAAGGCAGTTTTTTCTATTTCCCGGTGAGGGGGCTGAGCGGTAATGCCACAAAGTGCCAATTTTTCTATTGAAAACCCGTCTGAGGTCCGGAATATTGAGCCAATGTTGTGCATGCTCCGCACATTGTCAAGCACAACGACAACGGGTAGTTTATCCTGCTCTTTAAATTGGGCTATGCTTACCCGGTTTAGCTGATCTAATTTTAGTTTTTCCAAAGCTGTTTATGAGCAATACTAGATTGCAGTGGCACCATTGCCGATTTCACTGATGTAAATTGTTGCAGGATAGCCAACTCGGTCTACATAGTAATCAGTAATTTTCTTAGCGAAATCTTCTTCCTGTCCTTTCTTAAGCAAGGCGATGGCACAGCCTCCAAAGCCGGCACCTGTCATACGGGCACCAATAACATGCTCGTAGTCTCTGCAGAAATCAACAACAGTATCTAGCTCCAGACCGGATACTTCATACAAGTCTTTTAGGGACTGGTGGGATGCGTACATAAGACGCCCGAATTCTTCCAGTTCACCACTGCTTAACGCCTTGGCAGCCAAGCTTACACGGTCATTTTCTTTAATTACATGTGTAGCACGTTTTAAAACCGTTTCATCCTGTATCAGGTGCTTGTGTAACGTAAACTTTTCATAATTAAGTTCACAAAGGTTATTGAGTTTAATCTCTTTGTTGAGGTCGGAGAGGGCTTCCTGACATTCCGTAACACGCTCATTATATTTTGATTCGGCCAGTTTGCGTGGTTTATTTGTATTGATGATGGCCAGGTTGTAATCGCCAAGTTTGCACTCAACAATTTTATATTTTAGGGTATCACAGTTCAAGACAATGGCTTTATCAGTCTCACCAAAAGCTACAGCAAATTGGTCCATGATGCCACAGTTTACACCGATGAACTGATTTTCTACCTTTTGTGCCAATAATGGCAGCTGAATTTTCTCTAAACCTAAATTAAAGTAGTCGTTTAAAGCATAGGCCATTATCACTTCTATGGAAGCAGAAGACGACAGGCCTGAGCCAATCGGGACATTTCCGTAAAAAAGCATGTCGAGGCCTGTAGGGATTACATGATCTTTGAGCAATTCATTGAAGACACCCAATGGATAATTGAACCACTCATCACCAGTTTTAGTATATTGTTTCTTTAGCTCGATAGCTGCGTCTTCAGGAAAATTAAGACTTTTAAACCTCAAAACTTTGTCACTGTTTGGAGCTATTGCCAACCAGGTTCCCATGGTTACCGCACATGGCATTACCAAACCACCATTATAATCAATATGTTCTCCGATAAGGTTAACCCTTCCAGGTGTAAAATAATTGGCAGTTGCCTCGTGATTGTACGTTTCTAAGAATTTTTGGGCTAATTCCTCTTTCATTGTAATTTTTTAAATTAATGTTTTAGTTTTAGATAAGTATTGATAGTATTGTTATCCATACAGAATCGTTGTCTAATATACAATTATACACCGAATCGTGTCAATTGAATCCACATTTTATAGCACAAAATATGAAGACTAACTTAGTTAAAACCGGTAAAATAATTGATGGCAAGGAGGTTCTCGGAATTGAACTCACTAACACTAAGGGCAGTTACGTAAAAATCTATAATTATGGGGCAATTGTAGCCAAGTTTATCGTTAAAAATGCACATGGTGAGCAGCAGGATATTGTTCTTGGTTTCGATGATTTCGATCAATATTTGAGTGATGATTACCTCAAAAATTACCCTTACCTGGGTGCTATTATCGGTCGGTACGCGAACAGGGTTAAAGGCGGCCAATTTGAAATTGATGGTAACACTTACAATTTGTTTGTTACACCGGACGGGAATTCACTGCATGGTGGTAAAAAAGGCTACGATAAGCAAATGTGGGAAGTGTTATCAACCATTGATCCTAGTGTAACACTTCAGTACACCAGTCCGGATGGGGAAGAGGGCTACCCTGGCAACTTAACCCTTCAGGTTACCTATAAGCTTTCTGATGAAGATGAGTTGATTATAGATATTAAGGCGACAACTGATGCGCCGACAGCTATCAATTTGACTCATCATGGTTATTTCAATCTTTCGCGAAATGGCGGATCCATTGCCAGTCATGTTCACCGGATCCCTGCAAGTAACTACCTGGAACAGGATGATAGCTATACCGTGACCGGCCGTTTATTGCATGTTACAGGAACGATTTATGATTTTTTGGCTCCAAAACCGATTGGGCAGGACTGGGTTTCCGGAGAAGGTTACGACCAGACTTTTGTGCTCGATAAGCAATACGGGGAATTAACCCTGGCTTCTGAAACTACCGAAGCAGAAAGTGGCCTAAAGTTAACGGTTTACACTACAGAACCTGTTGCACACTTTTACACAGCTAAATATACAGACGTAAAAAATGGAAAAGGAGGACGCCATTATCAGCCGTTTGAAGCTTTCTGTATAGAAACACAACACCACCCGAATGGCATCAATGTGCCTGAGTTTCCTTCTACAGTGTTAAGACCGGGAGAAATATATAGTCAAACGACCATATATAAAGTCGAACAATCTAAATAAGGCTAGACGCAAACGTTTGTTCGCGCTTTCGAGTATTGAATTTCTCTTGAGTTTAATATTGATGTTAAGTTTAATAGTTGGTCGTATTCAATAAGTAAACGATATTTCTTAAACTTAACTAGTTTAACATATGCCAAAAAAATACTGCCACAAAAAAATTCAAGTAAAAAGATAAGCCCAGGACGGAAATATCCTCAATATAAAATTCTTAGCCGGGATCTATCAATTTCTGGATGGAGTGGTGTTTTTAGATTTAGACCTGCTTATTATTTAATATTTGAAGTAATTGTACGCAAACGTTTGCTCAGTATTTTTAAGGGATACTTATATTCTTTTCTATAATTTAGATATACCAAGTATTTTATCAACCGCCACAGAAGGGGATGATGTTTTGCTTTACTAGAGATAATACACCACATTCAGAAAGTCAAAGTAATGGAACCAAATAGAAGAAAATTTTTACAACAACTGGCAATTGGAACCAGTGCGCTAAGTTTAGGTTTACCAACAATTGTTCAAGCCAGTAATGACAGCAGTTTATCGAGTTCCAACGGCGAATCGATAAAAGATAATTCCGGTAGCTACAATCCTGCAGACAGGTTTAATATGAGTGGCTATGCAGCACCCAAAATCGACAAAGTTAAAATTGGAATTATTGGCCTCGGAATGCGTGGTCCCGGCGCAGTAAGCAGGATGTCGTTGATAGAGGGCGTGGAAATTAAAGCCTTATGTGATAAGTTACCTCAAAGGGTGACTTCAGCACAGAAATATTTAACAAGTAAATCTCTCCCAAAGGCAACGGAATATTCCGGAGATAATGGCTGGAAAGAGATGATCAATAAAGAAGGCTTAGACCTAGTTTACATTTGCACACCATGGGAGTTACATACCCCGATGGCAGTTTATGCAATGGAGCATGGTTGTCATGCAGCGACCGAAGTTCCGGCGGCGCTAACAATTGAACAATGCTGGGAATTAGTGGAAACATCTGAAAAGACGCGAAAGCACTGTATGATGTTAGAAAATTGCTGCTATGATTTCTTTGAAATGCTGACCTTAAATATGGTTCGTAATGGGATGTTTGGCGAACTTGTTCATGCAGAGGGTGCGTATAACCACAACTTGCTTGACTTAAATTTTGCTAAGAATGGTTATGCGGATATGTGGAGGCTAAAGCAAAACATAGGATCTAGCGGAAATTTGTACCCAACTCACGGTCTTGGGCCAATAGCACAATGTCTGGACATTAACAGAGGCGATAAAATGGATTTTCTTGTTTCTATTTCAAGCAATGATTTCCAGATGGGAGCAGAAGCAATTAAAAGAGCACAAAACGATGATTTCTATAAGCAGTTTGTTGGTAAAGCGTATCGTGGAAATATGAACACCACTACGATAAAAACTGCAAAAGGGAAAACAATTATGCTGCAGCACGATGTGACGTCACCACGACCGTATTCCAGAATTCATTTGTTAAGTGGTACCAAAGGCTTTGCCAGCAAGTATCCTGACCCAGAACGGATTGCCTTTGGAGAGACGTGGGTAAAAGAGCCTGAATTAAAGAAGTTGTATGAAAGTTATAGCCCGCCAATTATTAAACATGTTGGTGAGATTGCCAAAAAAGTAGGTGGTCACGGTGGAATGGACTTCATAATGGATTGGCGCCTAATTGATTGTTTACGCAATGGACTGCCCCTTGACCAGGACGTTTATGATGCGGCAGCATGGAGCAGTGTTGTGCCATTGAGCAAAAAATCTGTATTAAAAAGGTCAACAAGTATAGATATTCCAGATTTCACTAAGGGTGCATGGTCCAATAATAAGCCAGTAAATTTAACTCTAGAGGGCGGCGGAACTACTACCGTTAGAAGTTTGAAATAATTGAGTAATCTTATTTTAATTTAATTGTCGTTGAGAATACACGCCGCATGAGAGAAAATATTTTAAAGGAAAACCGCCGGTCATTTTTGAAGGGCGGCCTGACCCTTGGTGGACTGGCCTTCCTTAGTCCGGAAAAAGCGCTGTCAAAATCAATTGCTATCCAGGATAGTGAATACAAGATTATCACAGGACCATATTTACAAACGACTTTCGGAAACACCATGTCAGTGTTGTGGATTACCAGTAAAAAAAGTGCAAGCTGGGTTGAGTATGGTACCTCAGCAAACAAACTTGATCAAAAAGCTTATGGCGACAGCAAGTTAGGTTTTAAGCCGGCAGACCGTTTAAATTGTATAAAGTTAAAAAACCTAAGGCCAGGGACTACTTATTATTATAAGATCGTTTCCAAGGAAATAAAGGATTTCCAGCCCTATAAACTTACCTATGGAGAAACGGTTTCAAGTGGGATAGAAAGCTTTTTAAATGCTGATAGTTCAAAAGATGAAATTTCTTTTTTGATGTTGAATGATATTCATGACAGGCCGAAATCTATTCCACTTCTCTTAGATCTTGATAAAGGCAACAAGCGTGATTTTGTATTTTTTAATGGAGATATATTTGATTACCAATCAAACGAAAAGCAGATTATAGACCACATGCTTCAGCCATGTGTTGACCATTTTGCTAAAAATTTGCCTTTCGTGTTTGTACGTGGCAATCATGAGACCAGGGGAGATTTCGCACGTGAATTTCCCAACTATTTTGACCATGTAGCTCATACTTCATTTACGCTGGGTCCTGTTCATTTCATTATTTTAGATACTGGTGAAGACAAACCAGATACTCATCCTGTATATGCCGGCATTACAGACTTTGATGAATATCGTGAAGAACAGGCAAAATGGCTTGAACAAGAAATAACACGCAAGGAATTCAAGAATGCAGCCTTCCGTATTGTAATGATGCATATACCTCCACGTTATTCAGGCGATTGGCATGGCCCGACGCATTGCACCAAACTTTTTGAACCCATTATGAACCGTGGAAAGGTTGATCTGGTTTTAAGCGGGCATACGCATAAATACAAAATACATGAACCAGCTAAAGGCTTGAATAACTATCCGATAATAATTGGAGGAGGGCCAACACAAGGGATAAGGACCCTGACTAAAATAAAGGCAACTAGAAAGGAAATACAAGTAAACATGTTGGATGATTCTGGTAAAGAAGTTGGAATTTATATAATAAAGAAAAAATAATTATTTTAAAATAAGTAATTCTATTGAGAATGAACCTGCAAGAACGGTGCTTTAGAGCACTTTTGTTTTGGTGACTACAATTTTTAAAAACCAACATAATTAAATGATAGATAGCGTATTAGCTTGCTTTGGTTTAAACAAAGAGGCTGCCAAGTACAAACAATTCGGGAGTGGGTTGATTAACAATACTTGGAAAGTGAGGCATGTAGAGGATGACTATATTCTTCAAAAAATCAATACTGATGTATTTTCCAACCCGAGGGACATATCAGATAATATAATGATGATTAAGCAATACCTTGATAAGACAGCTCCAGGTTATCTATTTATAGGGCCAATTATTGCAAATAATGGAGACTCTGTTTGTGAAACCACTGACGGTGTTTATCGGCTTTTTCCTTATGTTCCAAATTCTAAAACAATTGACGAAGTGGAGCATGCAGAACAAGCTTATCAGGCTGCAAAACAATTTGGTCGATTTTCCAAATTGCTAAATGACTTTAATCCTTTAAAATTAAAAATTTCTATTAAGGATTTTCATAACCTTCCATTTAGGATAACGCAATATCAACAGGCATTAGAAGCAGTAGACAACGATCGTAAAGTGCGTGCGCGATGGGCAATCGAGCAAGTTAACAGGCACATGAATATCGCTGTAGATTTCAATGAAATTATACAACAGAAAAAATTAAATCTGCGCGTAATTCATCATGATACTAAAATAAATAATGTACTGCTTGACATTAACAGCGGTAAAGGAATCTGTGTAATCGATCTTGATACGGTAATGCCAGGGTATTTTATAAGCGATGTTGGCGATATGATGAGAACTTATCTTTCGCCAACGAATGAAGAAGATACCAACACAAACAATATTATAATTCGCCCAGAGGTTTTTGCAGCAATTTATAAGGGTTATATGGAAGAAATGGATGGTGTGTTAGCGGAATCTGAGAAAGAACTTTTCATTTATAGCGGGAAGTTTATGCTTTTTATGCAAGCACTTCGCTTTCTAACTGATTTTCTAAATGGTGATGTATACTACCGTGTAACAGGGCCGAATCATAATTTGCAGAGAGCGATGAACCAAATTACCTTACTTAATCAATATATTGACAATGAGGGGGTTTTTGATAATATTGCACATAACTGGCAATTTCAGAACAGTTAGCAAGCTCCTTGCTTAGGTATATCTGAAAGCGCCCAATTAGGTAAGATGAAAATTTGCCTATAAAAATATTGGGAGATTTTGCCTAAATTAACCCTATGGTAAGACGATCTCAAAGTTTAAAGCTGTGCCTTTCATTACTGTTAACGTTTTTTTGTGTTTCATTTGTTGAAAGACTAACTGCTCAGGAAATTGGTGGTTTACACGGGTTAAATAATGATCCGTTGATTTTAGCCGAATCCGCAGAAATGAAAAAGCTAAGGATGGCTGTTGAAGTAAATATTAGTGACCTAAAAGCTCATGAGGCCTATCTTTCAGCTTTCAGAAAAAGAAAGAGCCCAGCGAATGCCGCTGCTGATTACAAGGACCTGGAAGCGCAGTATAATTATTGGATTTCCCGGTATCCTAAGAATGCAACTATTCCTTTTGTACTAGGTGAATTTTATTTCCGTATGGAACGTGCGGAAGCACAACTATACTTGCTCAAGACTACGGAAATTAAACCCGATTTCGCAGAAGCATGGTTCAAGTTAGGTATTGATGCTATGCGGCTTGGAGATGATACACTAGTATTAAAATACCTGGAAACAGCAATGAAAGCTGACCTTTTGAATGGAGATTATGCTTTTCAATACGCCTATTCAGCTACTTCGGTTTCCAGAAAACTTTCTGATTCATTGCTATTGGATGTATCTAAAGTATTTCATGACACCGAAGCCGGGGCCAGGGCCATTACTGAACTTGCGGCGCGTGAAAAAGATTTGAAAACAAAATTTACTCGTCTCGCAGGGCTTAATTTGTTCAAAAAAACGGGTGGTATTCGGTACCGTAACGCCATGAGTGTTTACTTTTCATTGCTAATTAATAATGGAAACTATGATACGGCCTTGTCGCTTGCACAGCGCATGAACGGTGGTGTTGTGACAAATAAACTAGAATGGAAGCATAAAGTTGAGGTTGCGGAGCAGTTTCAGCAATTGGAAGCAATGATAAATGCTAAAAAATACATAGAGGCGGAACGGTTGTTGAAGTTGATAAAATTGAATGACGACTTTAGCATGAGCTATGTAAAGGCGTCAGACAAAATAGCGGCTATAAAGGAAACTATTTTGATGGGGACGGGAAGAGGGGAATCCATTTTGGATACCCTAATTGTTAAATACAAGAAAAGCCCTTCCTTCAAACTAAGAAATCAGATTAACCGTTATGCAGCACAGTTCGGAAAAGACAGCGTCGAATTATATCAGGCCATCTCAGCCAGCTGGCTGGAAAAAATGAAGCGTGCGACTGATTTTACTTTAACATCATACTCAGGGGAAAAGGTAGCACTTGCGGATCTAAAAGGTAAGGTGGTATTGTTGACCTATTGGTTTCCAGGTTGCGGACCTTGTAGGGGTGAATTCCCCCACTTTGAAAACGTTTTACAGAAATTTGATAAAGACAGGATCGTATATCTGGGTATAAATGCGGTTGCTGAACAAGACCCATATGTTATTCCGTTTATGAAATCGACAGGTTTTAGCTTTACGCCTTTGAAAATCGATAAAGACTGGGACCCGGGAAATTTACCAGCTTTTGGTTACCCGCAAAATTACCTGATTGACCAGCAGGGCATGATCATAATGTCGGGATTTATGATAAATGAGGATAATGAAGACATGCTTGAGCTTAAGATAAAGGCAGTTTTATCAGCTAAATGAGTTTGTGAGCATGCGCAAATTTTAATAAACCGACTACCGATTGCGTATTCGTTTTTCTAAATATGTTTTTGCGATGGGTTTCGACTGTACGCTCACTTATAAACAATTTATCGGAAATTAATTTGTTGCTTAGCTCGTCGTTAATGAGTCTGATTATCTCTATCTCCCTATTGGTTAGGCGGCTTTCTTCATCACCTTTGCTAAAATTGCTGAGAATTTCCCTGGTAACATTCTCATCAAAATAGGTTCCACCAGAGACTACCTTGTCTAGCGCGTCTATCAACTCTTTTCGGCCGGTATTCTTCAAAATGTACCCTGAAATGCCGGCATTGAGCATTTCTTTAATTACTTCGCTATTGCCATGCATGGAAACCGCGATTACTTTCAATTTAGGATATTTTTTTTTAACCATCCTGGTAAGTTCTACACCACTCAATACCGGCATGCTGACATCTGTGATAAGAATGTCTACAGGAGTGTCTTGTAGTAAATCCAAGACCAATTCCGGATGATTGGTTGAGCCGATTACGGAGTAAACATCAGATCCGTTTAATAGAGACTGGATCCCGTCGATAATTAATTGGTGATCATCAACAATAAAAATGTTTACTGGGCTCATCGTTTGGAAGCTAATGTTAATGCTATCGAAGATAAGTAAAAAAGGCATGTAAATACCAAGCTTGTACCCACCAGTACGCAGATAAATATACCAACGTAAGGGCATTGCCTATAAACGGCGAGAAGTACAATTTTGGCGATAAATAAAACTATAAAAACTATGAAAAATTTAATCTACTCCCTCACGGCATGTGCGCTATTGCTAACTAGCTGCAAAAAAGATGAAACAGTTGATGAGCAGCCAGTTCAGAATACAGAAGCAGCTTATCCAACAAAAATTGTATCGACCTACATCAATGCGACTACCACTTCAACAGTAAATCTTTTTGAATTTGAATACTCAGCCAAAAAAGAGGTTACTAAAATAAAATATTACAACTCAGATTCTATTTATACTGCTATTACTTACGACGCCAGTGGTAGGTTAAGTAAACTAGGAACTGCAAAAAATGCCAATGCGATAAAGGTGGATTATACATCGGCAGGAGAAGTAGCCAAAGTGACTGAGATTTTTAGAGGCGCCGGTCCGGGTGGGTTGACAGAGAATTTCAGGACTTTTGAATATTCAAATGGTCAGATCTCGAAAACTAATTTCTACTATGGTTCTACAGTGTTGTTGCGTTCTCAGATCTATACAACAGATGCTACGGGCAATATTACAAGTGCGGAGTACGTACAAGGTACTTCTAAAAATATAGCGACCTTTAGTTACACAGATAAGCTAAATCCATTGTATAGCTTAAAAAAGAATCCTTCTTTTGCATTCTTACCTGAAGGATTATGGACAAATATTGAAATCATATTGTTTTCCAAATATCTGATTAAGGAATTTGCTTACACTGGCGATGGTACGCGTTTATACAGCTATGATTTTGATACGAAAGGAAGAATTGCTAAAATTAGTGTAGCTAATAAAACTAGCGGCACGGTTTATCAAACTTTTGCAATTAGTTATCTTGACTAGGTAAAACAGGCAGTGTTAGGCTAATTACACAGCGATCGTCTTCGCAGTTCTCAAAATGAAACTTAACACTGCCTTGATATAATTGGTGATAACTATTGCCATATTCTTGCAAATCAGCTAATAGCAATGGATTTGCACGTAAACCATAGTCCATTTCGAGTGTAATTTCGGTATCGTCAACCAACAGCACCATGTTTAGTACCACTAATTTATTGGATGTGGCTTTACAGAAAGGTTCTACAACATTTATTATGGCCAATGGGGCGATGCTTTTGTTTTCAATATTACCTTGTAGCTCAAAATTTATCTTGAGATTGGTCTGTTGATTGTTGAGCCCTATGAAATGGATGAAACTATTAAGCGCATCTAGTTCCTCTTTTAAAGAGGTGCATTGTTTACGTTTACTATAAAGTCGATATCGCAACAGATCGGAAAATGTTAAAATGGATTCCGGTGTATTTTGATCCTGATTACTGGCGGCAATTTTAAGCTGTGATAGAGATCTCATCAGAAAATCGGGACTGATATTGGTCTTAAGCATGTCTAGCTTTACCTGTTCTATTTCCTGTTTTTCTTTTTCAAGTTCAATATTTGTATGGCTCTCCTCATTTTTTTCCATGAAGAAAAGCATCATGGAAAATATCATGAAGTTTAGAAGATAATTTCCCAAGTTACCTAAATAAGAGGCTAAAAAACCGGAACGGGAGTGGCCAGCTGTACTTAGATGCACAAAGTATTTATTGAAATATACATCTAAAGCCGGTATGAGCAGGTATGCTGCCAATACAATTGCCCAAAATTGCAGGTTCTTATTCCGTTTGAAATAATATGGAATGATGTAAAGGCAATAAATATAGAAAAAGCAGGCGATAAGAAGATTATCTAAAACAAAGTGGTTAAGGATAACTGAAGGTGTGATTTCGATATTAGGGCGAAATAAAGTGCCAACGCATAGCACCCATATCCAGTAACCAATATGAGCTACCCAGCGGTACTTTGAAAAATAAACCAACCGGTTTTTGCGGTTGATTTCCAGTTCGACGATGTTAGACCTATTTTCGCTCATGTTTAGGAGAGTGCAATTATATGTTAATGGTCAGGTCAATCTCAAACCTGTCTTTAAAGCTATTGATTTGCAATTGGTGACGCTGGGGGTATAGGATTTGAAGTCTCCGCTTCACATTTTTTAAACCAATGCCTCCTTTATAATCTGATATGGCCTGACCAACCAGATTGAACGGTTTACTATTTTGTAATTTGAAATGGACGATGTTTTCTGTAACATCAACATCAAGATTGATCCATGATTTACCAAAGCTGGTTTTCGTTCCGTGCTTAAATGCATTCTCTAAAAAGTTAATTAGCAGAAGAGGTGCGATGCGCTTATTTTTTATGTCGCCATTTATGTTTACCGTTACCGCGCACTGATCATCTTTATGACGAAGTTTTTCCAATGCGATATAACTGTCTGTGAATGTGAACTCATTTTCCAGTGGTACCAGTTCCGATTTACATTCGTATAACATGTAATGTAGTAATGATTCTAAGCGCTCTATGATAACCTGAGTTTGGTCTGATTTTTTAAGACTTAGCGCATAAATGTTGTTAAGTGTATTGAAAAGGAAATGTGGATTGATTTGTGATTTAAGAAAACTGCTTTCTAAAGTGATTTTTTGTGTTTTATACTGTTCAAGCTGCTTGAGGCCTTTCTGCTGCTCATATATATCCACAAAATAGAAGAAAGCGATAAAGATAGAAAAGAAGATCAGGTAGTTAGAATAATGCCTTCCGGCGATACCCATTAAACTATTGTCGGCATTTGACGGCTGAACGGGCGCGCTGTGGTAAATTAAACTAAACAGTAACGTTTGCATCAGATACCAAAATAGCACCACACTAAGGAAAGTAAGCCAATACCTGAGTTTTTGAGGTTTCTTGTAGAGGGGTACGACGATAAACAAAAACGAATATGATACCATCAGGTACATAAAGAATCTTACTACAAAGAGGCCAGCCAGTACCGATTGAGGATAGAGTTTGGTTTGAAAGTAGCCCGAAAAATGGTGACTGGAATAATAAGCAATGAAAGCAAAAACCCAGAAGAGCATGTGAAGCACCCAACGGTAGTTTTTGAAAATATGGGAAGCCTGTTGTTTGAGTGTTAAGTTTGCCATTAGTGGTGCTTGTGGCAAATTTATTTCATTAGTTTGAAATTAACTAACGATTTAACGACTTTAACACTATTATATAAGCTTCGTTACCGACATCCATATTATACGTACGCTTGATATAATCACGATGACTGCAACTCCAATAAACATTTTCTTGATAGGAAGTTTGCCAACTAATTTTGCTGCCAGCGGTGCAGCGAAGACCCCGCCAATGATAAGTCCAAGAATGGATTGCCAGTGACTGACACCCAGGATAAAAAAGAAGGTTACAGCACTAGCCATTGTTACAAAGAACTCAGTTAAGCTAACAGATCCGATTACGTATTTAGGTGTACGGCCTTTTGAAATGAGGGTGGAAGTTACCAGTGGGCCCCATCCGCCCCCTCCAAAGGAGTCAAGAAAACCGCCTGCACCTGCCAGCCAGCCAGCTCTTTTAACCTTTTGAGGTTTCTGTTTTTCTTTGAATGCGTTTAACAAAATCCTTATGCCGAGTAAAAGTGTGTAGATGGAAATAACGGGCCTGATCCATTTAGAAAAAGCTTCGCCAGCATACCCAAGCAATATTGCACCGGCAATTGCGCCAAGTACCCCAGGTATCAATAAAGTTTTAAATAGTTTCTTGTTTACATTTCCAAAACGGTAATGGCTAAAGCCGGATGCCCCGCTTGAAAACATTTCTGCTGTATGTATGCTGCCCGAAATAACAGCCGGATTTAAACCACCAGAAAGCAAAAGTGTAGTTGATATAACTCCGTAACCCATGCCCAAAGCGCCATCGACAAGCTGCGCCATGAAGCCAACCAATAGCATCCAAAGAAATTTATTATCAAGTTGGGAGTACAAATCTTTACTAATCGATACCACAACATCATATGTAAGATATGTATACGCAGCAATTCCGATAAAAAGCACCGTTAAAATAATCAGGCAGGCATAGGCGATAATTTTCCATTTACGTTCCTGAGAATTATTAATGGATACAGAACTGGCCTGGCTTTCTTGAGGGGTCATATGGTTAATATAAATTCTACAGATTTAGTAGACAATATTACTGCAAGTTTTTGAAGAAACAAAATGATCCTCTTAAAAATAGAAAAAATCGCTTATAGCGCGCCTAGCAGCCGGGTTTTAAATTGGAACCTAAAAAACAAGAGGACTGAAGCAGTTAGTAAGCCAAATGTTAGGCCGTACCAAATGCCATTTACACCCAGTTGAAGTGTAATGCCCAGCAAATAGGCCAGGGGTATACCAATGATCCAATAAGCGATGAAGGTTATGACGGTAGGAATGTTTACATCTCCCACACCTCTTAAAATTCCTAAACCCACTACTTGTGTGCCATCAAACAGTTGGAAGAAGCCTGCTATAATGAGAAGCTGCGCGGCGATATCAATCACAGCTTTGTCTTCTGTATAGATTAATGGTAAGAGATTATTAGCAAAGGTAAAAAAGACTGCAGTTACAGCCATAAAAAGTATAATAACATGGTAACTAGCAATTGCAGATCGCCGAAGGTCCAGCAAGTTACTTTTACCAAGGTTGTTTCCGGTTTTAATTGTTGCTGCTGATGCCACTCCACTGGCCATCATATAAGTTATCGCTGCAAGGTTGATTGCCACCTGGTGTGCGGCTTGCTCAATAGCACCAATAGTACCTATTAGAATTGCAGCACCGCTGAAGGCACTGATTTCAAATGAATACTGAAGAGCGACAGGTGCACCAATTCTAAGGATTTGCATCGACCTTACTTTATCAATAAAAGTAATCTTGAAAGTTTCTATGTATTTTTTGAAGTGGACAGAGCGCATGACATAGATGAACATGACGATGGCCATCAAAACCCTATCTATCAATGTACTAAGACCAACCCCTTTTACCCCCATGGGGGCGATGCCAAACAATCCCTTTACAAAAATTACCCCCAATATAACGTTAATCACATTTCCCCATATGGATATGTACATCGCTTGTTTTGTGAATCCAAGACCTTCGGCGAATTGTTTGAACGTCTGAAAAATTAACAGAGGTATGATTGACAATGAGAGATAACCTAAATATGGTTTAGCATAGGCCACGACCTGGGGTGACTGCCTCATGTGGTCAATAGCCAATAACGAACCAAAATGGACAAGGGCATATAGTATTAGCGACATGCTGAAATTTATAACGAGGCTGTTTGAAAGTAATTTGCCACATTCATCATAATTTCTACTACCATTTTCACGTGCAATAAGTGGAGTTAAGCCGTAAGACAAACCAATTCCTATGACAAGGATTAGCATAAAGACACTATTTACCAATGAGACTGCCGCCAACTGTATAGTGCCTGCAAAATGACCTACAATTACGCTGTCTGCCAGGTGCACCAAGGTATGGCCAAGTTGAGATACAACGATGGGGAGGGCAAGGTGAAGATTGTCCCGATAGTAAGGCTTATATTTGGCGTAGAATGTGCTCAGCATGGATGCAAAAATCGTGTTTTTGCTTGTGATATGCTAGGCGGAAATATAATATTCCTCTTTTTCTGATGTAATTGGCCTGATTACACCCCCGAGTATGAGGTTAACAATTATTTTTTGTGCTTGTCTGTAAGAGCTTCTGGTTAGTTTACTGAATTCTTTTAGTGTGATGCGGCCTTCCAGCTTTAGATACTCAAAAAGTTTCTTTTCCTGATCGGTATAATTGATAAGCGCCCCCGTTGTCGATCCACTTTTTTTGATTACGTCTACAATGATTTTACTTGCGAGGATACTTTTGTCGTTTACCCGATAGTACACCCACCATTTTTTGTCTTCATCCAGCGCATAATGGGGCTTTGTATCACTTTCAGGTATTTTTACTACCAAAATTAGTTTGTCATCTACATAAATTTCTTCGAATTCAGGTTCGATAGCAGGTTTGCAAAATTGATGAGCCGATTTAGAAATCATATAGCGTTCCTCATCTTCGGACTTAACACCCTTTATACTGCCATCGTCGGCTACGCCAATCAAAAGTTGTCCACCCTTATTATTAGCGAAAGCAACCAGGCTCTTTGCAATTTTTTCTACGTTGGTAATTGTCTTTTTGAAATCCAGTGTAGTGCCTTCGCCCTGTAAAATTAAACGCTTGATGTTCATCTGATTTCATTTTAGTAAGCAATCCGCGGTTGTTCGCCATTGTGTAAGTTGCGGACGTAAACCTCATTCATTACAGTCGCACAGATTTCGCCAGCCTGATTCGTAATTTCCATTGGATATGCTTTTACAAACTTACCCGAGGTATTCAATGCTTCTATAGCATCACTAAGCATATCATCAGTTACATGGATGGAAAAAAACAAATCTCCGCGACCAGGTTTTAGGTACTGGATTGATGCGCTCTTAAGCCATACGCGAACTTTAAATCCCTCGCGCTGCAACAGCTGATCGAAAAGCAAAGCATAAAAAGGATCTGTAGCTGCGTAGATGGTGCCTCCAAAAATAGATTTATTATAATTGGTGTTGAAAAGACTCTTATTAATTTTTACATCGACACCGCGAAAGCCTTTATAGAACTTCTTAACCCAGATTCGTTGGAAGAGAAGTGGCGGATAAAGACATAAGCCCCATTTAAGCGTGTTTTCTGATACAACCATGATGCTTAAATATCAGAAAGTTTATCGTAGTATGAAATTTTATAAGTAAAATTTACCTTTTACTTATAAGTATCTTTTTAAAACTTTTATATCTTCTTGTTGTTGAATTAATTATAAAACAAAAACATAGGAACATGAAAAAGTTAATTCTAAGTCTTGCTATAGCAGGTTGTATAATGACAGCCACATCAGCATGCAACTCAACGAAGAGTGTTTCCGACGGAACGGATAGCACAACTGTGGATTCTACAATGACGCCTGTAGACACGGCAGCAATTGACAGTACTAAAATGCCTGCGGACACAACAATGTTACCGCCGGATACCACGGTTAAGCCGTTGTAAGCACAGCATAATATCATAAATGAGCGTAAGCTGATGGCAATTTTATTTCTATTGTTATAGCTTACGCTTTTTTTGTATTTTCAACAGCCAAATAAAAATTTATGAACACTGTTGAAACTTCTGAAAATAAAAAGATTTTCTTTCTGATACTTGTTGCCTCACTGGGTTACTTTGTTGATATCTACGACCTTCTTTTATTCCTCATCATTAAAAACAAGAGCCTGGCTGCACTTGGTGTGCCAGCGGATAAAATTACAGAGACCGGGTTAAGTTTAATGAACTGGCAGATGGCTGGACTCCTTATTGGTGGTATTTTTTGGGGCATTTTAGGTGATAAGAAAGGTCGCTTATCTGTGCTTTTTGGTTCAATAATTATGTATTCCATAGCCAATATTGCGAATGGGTTTGTAACCAGCATTCCGATGTATGCCGCATTAAGATTTATAGCAGGTATTGGTTTAGCAGGGGAGCTCGGTGCAGGAATTACGCTCGTTAGCGAGAGCATGAGCAAGGAAAAGCGCGGTTATGGAACCATGATGGTTGCCGGTATAGGATTGATGGGAGCAGTTGGTGCATATATAGTTGGTGATCTTTTTGAATGGAGGACTGCATTTTTTGTAGGCGGAGGTTTAGGTATCATTTTATTATTGCTGAGGTTCGGCGTTTTTGAATCAGGAATGTTTGAGAAAATGTCTAAGAAAGATGTGGTTAAAGGAAATTTCTTTATGCTGTTTTCAAGCCGAAAAAGATTTTTCAAGTACCTGAATTGTATTTTAATTGCTGTGCCGTTGTGGTATGTAGTGGGTATATTGGTTGGTATTGCACCCGTATTCGGTAAAGCTCTGGGCGCTGTAGATGTGCTAGATAACGGTAAAGGCGTGATGTTTACCTACATAGGCATTTCTTTGGGGGATTTTATAAGCGGAGCTTTAAGTCAGTTGTTTAAGACACGAAAGAAGGTGGTTTTTGTTTCAATCACGCTGACATTCGCAGCCATGTTGTTTTACCTTTTAAATACTGGCTGGACAGCAAATCAGTTTTATATTCTATGTGTGTGTTTTGGGCTTTTTACTGGTTATTGGGTAGTATTTGTAACCATGTCTGCAGAGCATTTCGGAACCAATCTTCGCGCAACTGTAACTACGAGCGTGCCAAATATGGTTCGTGGATCCCTCATTTTAGTTACCCTTCTATTTCAGTTTTTGTCTGCAAAATATGGCGTTATCAATGCCGGATTAATTGTCGCAGTTGGAACGGTTTCTATAGCCTATGTCGCACTTTATAATCTTGATGAAACTTATGGAAAAGATTTAAATTATGTAGAAGAATAGTGTCAAGAAATTGTACTATCTACTATTAAAAAGGGCATTTCTTTGTGTAAGCGTTAACTTTGGCTTCACATATAAAGTATGATGTTTAAAGAGCAGGTAGTAGAAGCGTTCCAGAGAATCCAGGATGACATTTGTGCAGGCATGGAGCTAACTGATGGTAAGGGAAAGTTTGAGGAAGAAATCTGGTGGCGAGAGGGTGGTGGTGGAGGTAAAACCCGCATTATGCAATTGGGCAATGTGATAGAAAAGGGAGGAGTAAATTTCTCTGCAGTTCACGGGAAACTTCCAGATGCAGTAAAGAATGCCTTTAAAGTGGAAACTGAAGATTTCTTTGCGACGGGGGTTTCCATTGTTATGCATCCGGAGAATCCGTTTGTTCCTATCGTTCACATGAACATCCGGTACTTTGAAATGGACGAACAAACACGATGGTTTGGCGGTGGTATTGATTTAACGCCACACTACGTGGTTGACACAGATGTACGTTATTTTCATCATTTACTTAAGCAAACCTGCGACGAATTTGAGCCTTCATTTTACCCGAAATTTAAGAAGCAGGCAGATGACTATTTCTTTATCAAACATAGAAATGAAACAAGGGGGGTGGGCGGTATTTTCTACGATCGTTTGAAACCAGACAATACCGGTTTGACCTTTGATCAAATACTTGATTTTTCTGTAGCAATTGGCAATACTTTTCTGCCGGCTTACACTGAACTAATTGATAGAAACAGGGATTTAGAATATGACTCCATGAACCAGGAATGGCAGTATTTGCGGAGAAGCCGCTATGCAGAGTTTAATTTGGTGTATGATTCAGGAACCAAATTCGGCTTGGAAACCAACGGGAGAATTGAATCTATTCTAATGAGTTTACCTCCAATGGTCAAGTGGATTTATAACCATCAAACTGCACCCGGAAGTAGAGAAAATGACACTTTGAACAAGCTAAAAAAGGGTATAGACTGGGTTTAAAATTTTTCCACATTGTACCTTAGTGGCAGTTTTTTTATTAGCTTCGCAAGGTTATAGAAAAACCAAATTTAAACGTTCTTTAAGGAACATTAATATTTATGGCTGAAGATTTAGAAAATCAAGAAAACGACAAAATAATCAGAATTGATATTGACGAGCAGATGAAGTCGGCCTACATCGATTACTCGATGTCGGTTATCGTATCCAGGGCCCTCCCTGATGTGCGTGACGGCTTAAAACCGGTACACAGACGTGTACTTTACGGCATGCTCGATCTCGGATTAGCAAACAACAAACCATATAAAAAATCTGCACGTATTGTGGGTGAAGTATTAGGAAAATACCATCCTCATGGGGATGCTTCTGTATACAACACAATGGTCCGTATGGCCCAGGATTGGAGCCTTCGTTATTTAATGGTTGAAGGGCAAGGAAACTTCGGTTCTGTTGATGGTGATTCACCAGCAGCGATGCGTTATACTGAGGCCAGATTTCAGAAGATCGCTGAAGACATGCTGGCCGACATCAATAAAGATACAGTAGATTTTCAACTTAATTTTGATGACTCTTTACAGGAGCCTACAGTACTTCCATCCAAGGTTCCAAACCTGCTTATTAATGGTTCTTCGGGTATAGCTGTTGGTATGGCGACAAACATGCCTCCCCATAACATTACAGAAGTCATTAACGCTACAATTGCCTACATAGGTGATAAAGAAATTACTATTGCGGAATTGATGAAACATGTAAAAGCTCCAGATTTTCCTACCGGAGCTATCATATATGGTTACGCCGGGGTACAAGAAGCGTTTGAAACTGGACGAGGTCGTGTTGTAATGCGCGCCAAAGCGGAAATTGAAACACATAAGGAGCGTGAGACAATTATTGTTACAGAAATTCCTTATCAGGTTAATAAGGCTATGATGATTGAGCGTACCGCTGAACTTGTTGGTGAAAAGAAAATTGAAGGCATTTCTAACATCAAGGATGAGTCTAACAAGGATGGAATTAGGATTGTATATGAGATTAAAAGAGATGCAAATGCATCTATCGTCCTGAATAATCTATTCAAACAAACAGCGCTTCAAACTTCATTTAGTGTAAATAACATCGCTCTTGTCAATGGAAGACCTCAAATGCTGAATTTGAAGGATCTAATCAGATATTTTGTTGAACACAGGCATGAAGTTGTTGTTCGCCGTACTAAATTTGAACTTGCCGAAGCAAAAAAGCGTGCTCATATTCTAGAAGGGTTGTTAATTGCTTTAGACCACATAGAGGAAGTTATTAAATTAATTCGTAGTTCTGATACTCCTGAAGAAGCTAGGACTGGATTGATGGAGAAATTTGGCTTGAGTGATATTCAAGCTCGTGCAATTCTTGATATGACACTCCGCAGGTTAACGGGACTTGAGCGTGACAAGATCAAGGACGAATATGCAGAGTTAATGAAAACCATCGAATACTTGCAGTCAATTTTAGATGATGAAGGTAAACGCATGCAGATCATTGTGGATGAGCTTACTGAAATGCGGGATAAGTATGGTGATGAACGTCGCACTCAAATCGTTCACTCTGCTGAAGACATGAGTATGGAAGACTTCATTGAAGATGAAGATGTAGTTATTACCATTTCTCATGAAGGTTATATTAAACGTACACCTGCTACCGAGTACAGAACTCAAGGTCGAGGTGGAAAAGGATCAAAAGGAAGTGACTCTAGAAATGAAGATTTTATTGAGCACTTGCTGATAGCTTCAAACCATAATTACATGTTGTTCTTTACTGAGGCCGGCCGTTGTTTTTGGTTACGTGTTTATGAGATTCCGGAAGGTTCCAGATTAAGCAAAGGAAGAGCAATCCAGAATATTATCAATATTCCTAAAGAAGAGAAGATCAAAGCTTTTATTAAGGTTAAAAATTTGAAAGATCAGGAGTACCTTGAAAATAATTACATTATCATGTGTACTAAGAAGGGAACGATTAAGAAAACTTCTCTGGAGGCATATTCAAGACCAAGGGTTAACGGTATCAATGCCATTAATATCAATGAGGGTGATCAGTTAATTGAGGCAAGTTTGACGACAGGGTCAAGTGAGATTGTTATGGCATTAAGGTCTGGAAGGGCGATTCGCTTTAATGAAGCTACTGTTAGGCCAATGGGTAGAACTGCTACGGGAGTTCGTGGCGTTACTCTTGCTAATGAGCAGGATGAGGTAGTTGGCATGATTGCTGTAGAGGATTCATCAGCAACTGTATTGGTAGTTTCAGAAAAAGGTTATGGCAAACGTACTGATATTGATGATTATCGCGTTACTAACAGGGGAGGTAAAGGTGTCAAAACGATTAACGTAACTGAGAAAACCGGAAACCTTGTAGCGATTAAAAACGTAACTGATGCAGATGACCTTATGATCATCAATAAATCAGGTATCGTTATACGGATTGTAGTTAGTGAACTAAGAGTTATGGGAAGGGCTACCCAAGGCGTTAGATTAATCAATTTAAAAGGCAACGATGAAATTGCATCGGTAGCGAAAATTGAGCATGAAGACGATGAGGTAGTTGAAATTCCAGGTGAGGAGCCAGATGCTATCGACAAACCTGAAGATGATGTTGCAGGAGAAGAACAAAACGAACAAATATAACTGTAGAACAAATTAGAACTAAAATGAAAAAAATACTTTTAAGTATGTTTTTTGCAGGTACGGCATTACTTGCAAATGCTCAAAAATCGGAAGTGGAAGCCGCTCAGGCAAAATGGGTTGATTATGCAAAAAGCCAAGGTGCTGTAACTATGGACCTGGGAGCTTTAGCAAGCAAAATAAAAGTGAGCGGCGATAAAAAGAAAGTAGAAGAAGCGCCGAAAGCCAAACCAACTCTGGCCGAGGATTTAGCACTTCTTAATGCAGGCTTGGCTCATACTGAAACTGCCATCGGCAACGAAAAATCTAAAGAAATGCTAGATGCATGGTTGTATCGTGCGCTGATTTCGTCTAGAATCTCTTTGATTGATACTGCTGACATATCTAACTCAATGGCAAAACAAAAGATAGCTGTTGTTGCAATTGAAAAGGCTAAAGAACTTGACAAAAAGAAAACTAAGACAAATGAAATTGCTGATGCTGTTAACTATGTTGAAAATGCAGAATCTAACTGGGGAGCAATTGCCTTCAAAAAGAAAGATTATGCTGCGGCATACGAAGCATTCAAGCAAAGGACTGTAAAATACCCGAATGACACTTCAATGTACGTCAATGTTGGCCTAGCTGCCAGTTTGGCTAAGAAATATCCTGAAGCCGTAGCTAATTACAGAAAAGCTATTGAATTAGGATTTAAAGATTCATATCCATTATACAGCCAGATTATAAATTTCACTGGATCAGAATTAAAAGACAGCGCACAGTATTTAGCGGTGTTAACTGAAGCAAATACAAAATTTCCTGACAGTGCTGCCTTCATTGGTCGTATTACAGACTATTACATGAAAAAAGGTGATGTGGTAAAAAGTCAGGAGATGTTGGGTAAATTGGTTGCCAAAGATCCGAAGAATGCAGTTTACCCATACTTGTTGGGTGATACCTATTTCAAACAAGCTTTGATTTCCCAGGATCTCAGAGGAAAGATTGATGCAAAAGACAAAAAAGGTTATGATGCTATGAGCGCCAAAATGATGTCGCTTTTAGATCAATCGCTTCCTTATTATAAAAAGGCCTTGGAGTTGGATCCAAAGTATGCTGATGCGGTTGACAAGCTTAAATCTATTTACGGATTTAAGAATGATACACCAAATTATGAAGCGATGAGTAAATTGCTCAAAACACTAGAAGGCCAGTAAAACTAGCAGAATTGAGAGAGGGGTTATTTGATAATCCCTCTCTTTTTTTAAATTTGTTTATATGAAGAAGATATCCCTTTTAACTATTGTAGTTCTTTTAGCGGTAAGCAAGAATTTTGTTTTTGGTCAGAAAAGTCAACTTCAGATTGCCCGTAATAGCATTGGAAAATTGCAGGTAGCGATCAATAACAAAAAAGATGATAAGACACAGTTGGGTATTCTAGGGGAAGGTGTCAAGGCAGCAGAAGCGGCTCAAAATGATAAAAAGACAAAAAAGTGGCCTGAAACTTGGGCTATAAAGGCTTATCTAAGTTCCTACATTTCAATCTTGGATGGGGATGAAGGTAACTCTGACAGGCAATATGGTTCAGCGTTAGATGCTATTGATTCCGCGAGGAGATTGGATAAATTTCAGGCAAATGCAAGATTAATTGAAGCATCTATCTATAATATCAATATCAAAAAACAGAATAAAGCGAATATTGCTTTTAAGAATAATGACTTCACCACATCATTTAATTTATTAAAAGAGGTTAGTGATTTCTTTCCAAAAGACACGCTATTAGCAATAAATACAGCGTTGTCTGCTCAAAACATCAGAGCGTTTGATAGTTCACTGATCTATTTTAAAAGAGCTAAGGACAACAGTGCTAAAGACCCCGCTATTTTTCAAACATTATCTAGGCTTTATAGTTCAAAATTTGAACATGACCAGGCTTTGAAAACATTGGAGGACGGTATTGCTGCAAATCCTTACAATACTAATCTAACTAATGATTACATCAACTTGCTTCTTGACAATGAAAAATACGCTGAAGCAACGCGCGTCATCGAACAAAATTTGAAGGTGGTTTCAAACAACAAATTGCTTTACTTTCTATATGGCTATCTGCATCAGAAAAGTAATGGATTTGGAACAGCAGAGCTTGCATATAATAAGGCGCTTGGCCTTGACGAGAACTATTTTGAGGCGTTGTATCAACTAGGCTTATCATATGTAGATTCTGCAAATGAAGCATTGAAAAGTAAAACTGCTGAGAACAATCAGAAATTTGCTGCCTTTATCAACCGTGCAGAAGTTGCACTTTTGCAAGCTCACGAGATTAACCAGAATGATAAATCTACAGTGCAACTGTTGATTGATATCTATACACGTAAAAATAAGCTCGATAAAGTTCAGGAGCTGAAATCAAAATTAGAAGAGTTTTAGAAATGAAACTTAGTGCGACAATCTTCTTATGGTTAACATAATATTAATTATAGGACACGTATAGCTGCCGAATAATTAGAAGAGTTTTATTCCTATTCTTATTCTAAATTTGCATTAATGTTGAATAGGCCAATAAGAAGCATTCAGGATTTTTTACTCAGCACATATTTTGCTGATGGGTTGCGGATCACTTTTGGTGTGCTTTGTCCATCATTAATACTTGCACAATATGGAATGCTTCAACTTGGAATGACATTATCGCTAGGCGCCTTATGTGCAAGTGTTGTCGATTCCCCTGGTCCGATTGTTCACCGTCGGAATGCAATGTTGGTGACCACTAGTCTGATTACAGTAATATCAGTCGTTGTTGGCCTAGCCAACACTAATCCATATTTTATTGCAATCATACTGATTTTGTCGAGCTTTGGGTTCTCTATGCTCTTTGTATACGGTTTACGAGCAGCATCTATCGGTACAGCCGCACTGTTGGTTATGGTGCTGAGTATTGATGACATCCGTCCATGGAATGAAGTTTTATTATATTCAGCACTAATATGTGGCGGCAGTATCTGGTATACAATATTAAGTTATTTGTTCTACCGCCTTCGACCTTTCAGGTTGGCCCAGCAAACTCTGAGTGATTCTATTTTTGAGATCAGCGCATTTTTAAGGGCCAAAGCAAAATTCTATCATCAAGATGCGGATTACGAGAAAAACTATGCGGAGTTGCTACAATTACAGGTATTGGTACACGAGAAACAAGATGCTGTTAGGGAGATCTTATTTAGAACAAGGGA
Organism: Bacteroidota bacterium; assembly: GCA_040385565.1. Taxonomy (GTDB): domain Bacteria; phylum Bacteroidota; class Bacteroidia; order Sphingobacteriales; family Sphingobacteriaceae; genus Pedobacter. Next base: position 154,233 of record JAZKHD010000017.1, read on the forward strand.
GATTCTAAGAGAAACTACGCCTGAGGGCCGTTTTTTAATGTTGGTTTTTGTAGATACGGTAGACCTATTTGAGCAGATTATGTCTACATTTTATAATTATTATCAACTCCATGATCAATTTGATGATTCAGGGATACTGACTGAATATGAAGTGATCATAAATAAAATAGCCCATGAGTTGGATGAAATTGCCTTTGCGCTGAAAACAGGTGGCACACCTAGCCTATCTGGAAGTCTTCAAAATGAGGTTTTTAGATTGAAGCAAAAGGTTTTAACGCTAGAAAGAGATGACCAAATTGGTAAATACACTACGCTAGGTATAATTGCTTTAAAGAACATTGAAATAAATATTGAAAACATATTATCCAGCATTAAAGCTATAAATGGTTATTTTAATGAGGAGGAAAAGAAAAACTTAAAACCTAGGAAAATAGATGTTGGGCGGTTTATTACACCGCAGCGCTTAGATGCGAATGAATTTTTCGAAAATTTATCATTTAATTCTTCTGTTTTTAGGCATGCATTGCGTGTTGCTATTGTAATGTTTATAGGTTACGTAGTTTCAAAGATGCTTACGTTCTCGCATAGCTACTGGATTTTACTAACAATTCTGGTTATCTCGAAGCCTGGTTTCAGTCTAACCAAACAAAGAAATTTCGAGCGACTTATAGGTACCGTTATTGGGGCGCTTATTGGCATGGGTATTTTAATTCACATCCAGGATAAGCATTTTCTGTTTGTGATATTACTCATATGTATGATAGGATGTTACAGCTTTCAACGGAAAAATTATGTAGTAAGTGTGCTGTTTATGACCCCTTATATCCTTGTCCTGTTCGACTTTCTAGGAATGGGTGGAATGTCTGTGGCAAGAGAACGAATCTACGATACCTTTATAGGTTCGGGCATTGCATTGATAGCCAGTTATTCATTATTTCCCAGCTGGGAATATAAAAACCTCAGGGAAGGTATGATTGAGATTTTGAGAGCTAATTTAATTTATTTTGAGCAGGTTACGCTTTTTTATACTTCTGAAATAGTGGATTTAACGAATTATAAAGTGGCAAGGAAAGAGGTTTACGTTGCCACCGCAAATTTAGCTTCACTTTTTCAAAGGATGTTTTCAGAACCCAAAAGCAAGCAGATAATGATTAAAGAACTGCATCAGTTTACGGCGCTTAATCACCAATTATCATCCTACATTGCTACGCTGTCCCTCTACAGCAAAGATCACTCTTTTAAGTTAAGTAACTTCGATGACCTCAAACCTATTGTCCAAAATACATCATACCTGCTATCCCTCGCTTCTGATAATTTGACCAGGACTACTAAGATTTTAAGTAATGTACCACTGGTTAAAATAAAATTATCTTCAGATGAACAACCTGCAGGAGAATTGGAGATCTCTCAACAGTTCGAATTGATACAAAAGGTGTCATATGATATCTTTAAACTTTCCGAGAAATTTGAGCTTTAAAAACACTAAGCTTCCTCATTTACTAAGGTATTAACAGGACGGCCATTTTTGAAAGCATCACGGGTTTTCAAGCCGAGAAGTTCAAACATAGCCATATCATCTACAAATGCTGGATTTGGAGTAGTTAGGAGTTTGTCGCCTGCGAATATCGAACTTGCACCTGCCATAAAACAAAAAGCCTGTTCTAAGGTGGTCATTTCATTTCTTCCTGCTGATAATCTTACTACTGAATTTGGCATTACAATTCGGGCAGTTGCAATCATTCTAACCATGTCCCAGATCGGTACTCTTGGCTGATCTTCCAATGGTGTTCCTTTAACAGGCACTAAAGCGTTAACTGGTACAGATTCAGGATGAATATCCATGTTGGCCAAAGTTTGCAGCATAGCAACCCGGTCATCTGTTGTTTCACCAAGCCCTATGATTCCGCCACTGCATACAGTGAGCTTCGCTTTTCGAACGTTTTTAATAGTATTTAACCTATCATCATAAGTACGTGTAGAAATGATTCTCTTGTAATCATCTTCTGAAGTATCTATGTTATGATTGTAAGCATACAATCCAGCATCAGCAAGTCTTTGGGCCTGATTTTCAGTAAGCATTCCAAGAGTGCAGCAAACCTCCATATCCATGTCGTTCACAGCTTTAACCATTTCAATTACCCTGTCGAAATCCCTGTTGTCACGCACCTCTCTCCATGCGGCACCCATACATAAACGTGAAGCACCTCCCTCCTTTGCCTTAACCGCTGCACTTACAACCTGGCCAAGCTGCATTAGCGGCTGAACTTGTAAATCCGTATGATAACGGGCGGCTTGAGGACAATAAGAACAATCTTCAGCACAGCCCCCTGTTTTAATTGAAATTAGCGAACTTACCTGAACTTCATTATAATCTTTATTTTCTCGATGTATTGTAGCCGCTTCATATATAAGATCCAGAAATGGTTTGTGATAGATATTGGAAATTTCTTCCTTGGTCCAGTTGTGTTTTGTTGGTTGCATATAAACGGTAAGTAGTTAAAGTAAAAGTTTACTAGCTAAGCCTAGTAATAGTAAAAATCCGAAAACATCAGTAAATGTGGTAATAATAATTGAAGATGCGATGGCTGGATCTATTCCAACCCTTTTTAGTATAAGTGGGATTCCTGATCCAGTAAGACCTGCAATGAGTAGATTTCCTGTCATCGAAAGGAAAATAACCAAGCCAAGCATTGGGCTGGCATCAAAGAAATAAGCAAATATGAATACAATTGCACCAGTTACAGCACCATTGATTGCACCTACGGTGAATTCTTTTAGGACAGTTCTATATGCTTGATTATCAGTTAGATCATTTAATGATATGCGTCTCACTGTTACAGCTAAGGCCTGGGTAGCTGCATTTCCTCCCATCCCTGCAATTATAACCATGTATGCGGAAAGTAATGGAAAAAGCTTAATAGTAGGGTCAAAATGGCGAATTACCGCTGATGCTAAAAAAGCTGTACCTAAATTTAAAATAAGCCATGGAAGCCTTGATTTTACAGCTTCGAGCCAGTTACCGCTTAATTCTTCATCTTCTGATACTCCAGATATTTTCAGGATATCTTCCGTGTTCTCATCTTCAAGTACATCAATTACATCATCAAAAGTTACCCGGCCAAGAAGCTTCATGTCTTTATCCAATACTGGTATACTGGTGATATTATATTGTGAAATAAGTTTTGCCACTTCTTCCTGATCAGTATCTGGATACACCCAAGCTACTTCTGCTTTAACTAATTCTGTAATTTCGGCGTTACCCTTAGCCTTTATGATATCTTTAAGTGAAACTATCCCCTGGAAAACGTTATTATCATCAATGACAAATATTGTGTAGAACTCTTCAATTTCTTCGCTTTGTCTAATAATTTCATCAATAGCATCTTTTTTTGTTAGCTTAAGATTGATTCTGATGAATTCCGTATTCATCAACCCGCCCGCTGTCTCCTCATCATAGCTAAGCAGGTTTCTAATGCTACTTGCATCATTCTCATTCAGATCTTCAAGAATTTCCTGCTGCTCTTGCTCGTCAAGCTGAGAAATGATGTCCGTAGCGTCATCATAATCCAATTCTTCAACAATCTCTGTACGCTTGTCAGGATGTAACTGTAGCAAAAGTTCTTCAGGATGAGATTCCTCATGCATTTCCGAAATGATTTCGGAAGCAAGCTCTATAGAAAGAAGATTAATTATGCGTTCTCTGTCTTCCTGATTAATGCTTTCAAACAGAATTGCAATTTCAGACGCATGGTATTCTTCAAGAATTATTTGAAGTTGCTCATCATCACCACTTAAGGCCAGCCTTATCTTAGAAACGTCAGATTTATCTAGATCGAAGGATTGCATACGTTGCTAAGGTAAGAATAATCGAACCTATTTAAACCATCCTTTACGCCAGAAATACAGGATTTGTACTATCGCAATAACCGCCATTACAATCATTGTATACAAGTAGCCATGCTGGCTGTAAAGTTCCGGCATATTCAGTGGCAAAATTTTTCCTGAAACAGGATCTTGCCGGGAGAAATTCATTCCGTAAATACCTGCTATAAATGTAAGAGGAATAAATATGGAAGAGATAATGGTGAGCACTTTCATGATTTCGTTCATTCTGTTACTAATAACCGACAGATACATGTCAATATTACTGATGGCTATTTCTTTCAACGACTCCACGATGTCGATTAATTGAATACAATGGTCGTAAGCATCCTTCACAAACATTTTGGTTTGATCGGAAATTAAATGGCTATCAGTCCTTAAGATATCATTAAGCTTATCTCTTTCAGGCCATACTACGCGTCTAATGCTTATCAGGTTGCGCTTTATAACCTGAGTATCGTACATAATTGATTTGTCTGGTTTGTTAAACAAGCGTTCTTCAATTACATCCAGATTCTCTCCCCATTGATGCAGAATCTCAAAATAGGTATCAACAATTATATCCATCAGGGCGTACATGAGATAGCTTGCGCCTGCAGTTCTGATATTTCCTTTACCAGCCTTTATCCTACTTCTGATGGCTTCGAGACAATCTTCGTATCCTTCCTGAAATGTGAAAATAATACTTTTTGTAAGTATAAATGAAACCTGAGAGTTGTCCAGATCGCGATTTCTATCGAAACGAAGCATTCTGCTGATGGCAAAAACATAATTATCATATTCTTCCAGCTTTGGTCGCTGGTAGGTTCTTGTTATATCTTCAAGTACAAGCTTATTGATGTTGAAATCGCTATGCAATGTTTCAAAAAGATCTAATGAATCAAAACCCTTCACTTCTACCCAGTAAGTAAATGCTGTATCTGCAGTTAGGTGTATAATGTCTCTCATGTTTTCGACGTCAAGCACTTCGTAGAGGTCGGAATTATACCGATAAAGCTTTATTAACGGTTTGAGGGCATTTTCATCTATGTATACAAGACCAGGACTGCTTCCTGCAATAGGTAGGCTGTACTTTTTATGCTTAGGTTTGATGGATTTAGGCATAGTTAAATAAAGGATTTTGCTTGGGGGCCTTGATTAAATAACAAGTCAACTATACTTAGGTTTGGGATAAACCCGTGTCTATCCTCGAATACTTGGTAATAAGGCTTTTGTTTCATGTAATTTTCTCTATTCCTAACCGGCAACGCATTCCTGAAATCAAAATCGACAGCCAAAAGTTTCTGGTATTCAGAACTGAATTTTAACTGTGCAGGCCATTTAATTTGCTTCAATAACCATTCAAGGATGTCAATATTGAGGTCACAAAGGAATTCGTACTTTTTATTGTAAAAGTTATAAAATTCACTTTCATAATATTCGAAATAAGCGGAATTACGATAACAGCTTTCCAGGCTTTTCCAGTGCAGTCGCTGCCAGTTAAATTCGTAACTTATTTTAACATCCTTCATTTTGGTGTGAACCTTTGAACCTCTAACAACTGGTACTATTAAATCAAGTATGCCATTAGGAGAATAAACGGACGCCCTGTTCCTGTACGTTTGTTTTGGAAAGTGTTCAAATAATTCAAGTTCAATACTATCATCAAACTTTGCCCATTCTGAAAAATAGCCAATTGGGGGTAGATAAAATATTGGGAATATAGCGGAACTTTCCATTTGATAAATTATGTTTGCATTCTCAATTCGCAAAATAATGATAAAAAAAAGCTTTTCTTATATAGGAATTTCTTTTTTAAACCTTTTATCTGCATTACCCCTCTCCTTTCTTTACCTGTTATCTTCAGGTGGCTACTATATTCTTTATTACATTTTGCGGTACAGGAAACATATAGTAAATACAAACCTTAAGAAGTCATTTCCCAATAAAAGTTTGGAAGAAGTTATCAAAATAGAGAAATCTTACTTCAGGTATCTTTCAGATTTAATATTTGAAGTTATAAAATTAGCTACCATGTCTGACAAAGAGATTCAGGAGCGAGTAAAATTTAATAACCTTGAACTGGTTGAAGCATATATCAATAGAGGAGAAAGCATTCTTGCATGCACTGGGCACTATGGTAATTGGGAGCTAGGCATGATGGCACTTGGTTTAAGAATTAAATCTACGGCATATGTAATATATAAGCCACTAAGCAACCCAGTATTTGATAAATGGTTTTACAAAATTAGAACCAGTACTAGTAATTTGTTTATCCCAATGCGGCAAACTTTACGGTCTATGGCGTCTACCAGAAACCAAACAACCATGTACTGTTTCGCAGGCGATCAAACGCCCGCTAAAGACGAAGCCAGAGTATGGATAGATTTTCTGGACCAGTCAACTCCAGTATTGCCGGGCATTGAGAAAATTGCCATGCAAACAAATAGACCAGTTATTTATTTCAATATGCAATTAGTAAAAAGAGGCTATTATGAGGTTGATTGCTATTTGGTAACTGATAATCCAAAATCATTAAGAGATGGAGAGATTACACAAAAGAATTTTGCATTGCTTGAAGAGATAATAACTAAAAACCCTCCCTATTGGCTTTGGAGCCATAGGCGATGGAAACATAAACCAGAACATAGTCTATGAGCCTACCAAGTGTTGCAGTAGTGATTTTAAATTGGAATGGACGGTCACTTCTTGAGCAATTTCTCCCGGGTGTTGTAAAATCTGCCTATGAGAATCTTCAGATAGTTGTGGGTGATAATGCCTCAACCGATAAATCTGTAGCCTTTGTAAAAGAACGTTATCCGGAGATTATTATAATCCAAAATGAGGAAAATTACGGATTCGCTGAAGGTTATCGCAGAATTCTGGAGCAAGTTAATTCAGACTATTATGTTTTGTTAAATTCAGACGTCGAAGTTCCAATTAATTGGATAGCTCCTGTAGTTGCTCAAATGGAGGCAGATCCATTGATCGCAGTAGCACAACCCAAGATAAAATGGCAAAAGCAACAACAGTCTTTTGAATATGCCGGTGCAGCCGGTGGCTTTCTTGACTTGCATGGTTATCCTTTTTGCCGCGGGCGTATATTTGACACTGTGGAAATTGATAACGGCCAATACAATGACTCAGTGGAAATATTTTGGGCTAGTGGAGCTGCGTTATTCATTAAAAGTAAGTGCTGGAAGGAAGCGGGTGGACTCGACAAAGATTTCTTTGCACACATGGAAGAAATTGACCTTTGCTGGCGACTAAAAAATATCGGTTACAAGGTGGTTTATTGTCCAGATGCAGAAGTTTATCATGTTGGCGGCGGCACCTTAGAGGCAAATAATCCTTATAAAACCTATCTAAACTTTCGGAACAATTTAATTATCCTGCAAAAGAACCTTCCATTAAATGATGCCTATTTCCGAATCCTTATTCGGTTTTTTATGGATTTTATTGCCTGGATACATTTCCTTGTTGAGGGTAAAAGAGATTTTGCTATGGCAATTACGAAGGCTCATCTATACTTCTTTAAGCATTTCTGGCACAATGCTAACAAGAGAACTAAAACGCAAGTGAGTTTCCTAAGTCATACAGGTCAATACCCTAACAGCATTGTCTACGCTTACTTTATTAAGAAAATCAAATATTTCACAGGGTTAACTAACTGGTAACAGACAGAAGACTTTCTATGGCTAAACGGTATCCATCCATACCAAAACCTGTTAGCACACCTCTACAATTTTTACCCGTTAATGAAACATGCCTGAATTCTTCTCTGGCATATATGTTCGAGATATGAACTTCAATTACAGGAGTTTTAACAGCAGCAATAGCATCAGCAATTGCTACTGATGTATGCGTATATCCACCAGCATTGATAATTATACCATCATAATCAAACCCCACTTCATGAAGTCTATTTATTAACTCCCCTTCTACGTTACTTTGAAAATACTGAATATCTATTATGCTATACATATTTCGCAAGTTCTCTAGATATTCCTCAAAACTTTTATTGCCGTATAATCCAGGCTCCCTTAACCCTAAAAGGTTCAAATTTGGTCCGTTAATAATTTGTATCTTCATCATTTCAAACTTAGAGTTTAAATATTAAACTAGAAAATTTTTGTGTGATCAACCCTTCTTATATCAAACAGTATAGAGTTTATTTGAAACTTGAACGCGGACTTTCCGTCCATACTATCTCTGCATATCTGAGCGACCTTAAAAGGTTTGAGTATTTCCTAAATGTTGAGCATAAAAGCGTTGGTATCAAAAGTATTACGGCTACTGATTTAACAGCATTCTTATTATGGCTAAATGAACTAGGAATGAAGCGTAGCACGCAAGCCCGGCTGGTGTCCGGGCTGAAATCTTTTTTTAGTTTTTTAGTGATAGAACAGATTATAGACCTTGATCCATCAGAAGGCCTAGAGAGCCCAAGAATTTCGAGGTCGCTTCCTGACACATTGAACATAGAAGAAATCAATTCAATGTTGTCAGCCATAGACCTATCTAAAACTGAGGGAATACGTACTAAAGCAGTTTTAGAGCTACTTTATGGTTGTGGACTGAGAGTTAGCGAATTAATTTCAATTAAAATGTCCAATGTGCATGCCGAAGGTGAATATATAATTGTTACGGGAAAAGGAAATAAGGAAAGAATAATACCAATTGGCACATCAGCCCTTAAACATATCAAAATATATCTTGAGGAAGTACGCATTCATCTGAACGTGATAAAAGGTTTTGAGGATTACTTGTTCTTAAATAGATATGGTAAGGGACTGTCGCGAATAACCGTGTTCAAATTTATTAAAGAATTAGCAGCCATGGCTGGTATTAAAAAAAGTATTAGCCCACATACGCTTAGACATTCATTCGCAACTCATCTGATCGAAGGTGGTGCAGACTTAAGAGCGGTACAGGAAATGCTTGGACACGCTAGCATCACCACTACTGAAATTTATACACACTTAGATAGAGATTATTTAAAAAGCGTGATAAAAGACTTTCATCCAAGAAGTTAATTACAGCTTACAAGAAATCATACGGTCCTTCCCCTGCATGTCCTTTCTTAACCGAACTTTTTTAAATGATAGGGTTCGAAGCATCGATACCATTTCATCACCAAAAGACTCATTAATTTCGAAGTACAGTAAGCCCTCTGGATTGAGTGCTTGGATGGCGAACTTGGCAATTGACTCATAGAATTCTAAAGGATATTCATTTTTAACGAATAATGCTAAATGAGGTTCATTATCAAGCACATTTTCATGCATGTCGACTTTCTCGGAAAAAGTAATGTATGGAGGGTTGCTAACAATTATATCAAACTTTTCTAAAGTGTTATAATTACGAATATCAGCGAAAATAAAACTTATATCAGCCTTGTTCTCTTTTGCATTTCGAGTCGCAATTTCTAATGCCTTCTCAGATACATCAAGAGCAGAAACAGTATATTGCGGACGATTGAGTTTTAAAGCAATAGCTATGCATCCGCTTCCAGTTCCAATATCTAAAATACTCTTAGTAGATTCAGCAGGTTGCGATTTTTCATCTTCTAGTATCCATTGAACCAATTCTTCCGTCTCTGGTCGGGGAATAAGAACTGATGGGTTTACATTAAGTTTTATTCCATAAAAGAGGCATGATCCAAGCACGTATTGTAAAGGTATACCTAGCTTTAATTTATCTGCAATGTTAAAAAATTCCTGAATTTGATTGTCGTCGACGGAAATATCTTGTAATATTAAAAGACGAGACCTTTGCAACCCGGTAACTTCTTCGGCAGTCACATAGAAAATGAAAAGGATCTCTTGTTGGTCGTAAATGTCTTTTAGTTGTTGATTAAAAGCTGATAATATCTCTTTCAAATTCATTGGCCACAAAAGTAATCAAATCAAACAATATACCTATTTTTGCTACAATGACAGATGAGCAATATATGCAGCGATGCCTTGAATTAGCGGAAATGGGTATGGATAGTGTAAGCCCAAATCCAATGGTGGGTTGTGTTGTTGTAAACGAGGGGACAATTATTGGTGAAGGCTTCCATGCCCGTTTCGGAGAGGCACATGCAGAGGTTAATGCCATTAATGATGTTATTTCCAATTACGGAGCGGATGCTGAAGAATTGCTCGCAGGCGCTACAGTTTTTGTAAACCTCGAACCTTGTGCTCATTTTGGCAAAACCCCTCCATGTGCAGATTTATTGGTTAGGCACAGGGTTAAAAAAGTTGTTATTGGAAATACAGATCCATTTTCTGATGTAAATGGAAAGGGTATAGAAAAATTACAACAAGCTGGTATTGAAGTGGTCACAGGCGTTAATGAAGCGCAATGTGCATCACTTAACAGACGCTTTTTCACCAGGATATTAAAGCAGCGTCCCTACATCTTATTGAAGTGGGCAGAAACTGCGAACGGTTACTTTGCACCAAAGGACGCTATACAACGATGGATAAGCGGTTCGATCGCTAAAAAATTAGTGCATAAATGGCGTACCGAAGAAGACGCTATTCTTGTTGGTAAGCGTACAGCTCTGGCAGATAATCCTATTTTAAATGTAAGAGAATGGCCAGGAAGAAATCCGCTAAGGATTTTAATAGATCAAAAGCTTCATGTGCCAACAACATCAAATATTTTTGATGGAGGCGCAAAAACGGTGGTATTTAACGAAGTTAAAACTGTGGTATCAGGGAACATTCATTATATACAAATGGAAGACATGCAATATTATCTCCCACAAAAAATTGCTTTTCAATTGTATTTAATGGACATACAATCTTTTATTATTGAGGGGGGGGCAAATTTACTAAAGCAGTTTATAGAGGCCAGCTTATGGGACGAGGCCAGAGTATTTACCTCTAATATTTCATGGGATGAAGGTTTAGAAGCACCTAAAATCCATGGAAAACTTGTAAAAGACCTATTTGTAAACAACGATAGATTAAGCATTTTCGAAAATCATATTTAGCATGTTATTTCTAATTATCAGCATATTATGTAGCGTTACCGTATCCATTATGCTAAAGTTGGCTAAAAGGTATAAAATTAATGTACTTGAGGCAGTAACATGGAACTATTTTTTTGCGATACTCCTTGGCTTGTTTTTCTTCAAACCAGAGATTACCGATCTGGTAAATTTACAACCTGATCCCGTCTACTATGCCTTAGGCGTCCTACTTCCGCTGGTCTTCTGGTTCCTTGCAGCCTCAGTAAAAAGCATTGGGATTGCAAAGACAGATGTGGCTCAACGACTTTCCCTTATTTTATCCCTTGCAGCTGCATATTTCCTGTTTGGAGACCAGTTTAGCGTTGCAAAAGTAGCAGGGCTCGTAATAGGCTTGCTTGCAGTTGTGCTGCTACTAAATAAACAAAATAGTTCGAAAAATAACGCCAGCAATTGGATATACCCAGTGGTAGTATTTGCCGGATTTGGATTAATAGATATCATGTTCAAGAAGGTGGCTCAAATGAGAGCTATACCCTACACCAGTTCGCTTATTTACATATTTGCTCTCGCATTTATAGTTTCATTATTAGCTATACTTTATACCTTTTTTGTCAACCATAAAAAATTGCAATTGATTAACTTCTTATGTGGCGGTATACTTGGCTTCTTTAATTTTTTCAATATTTTGTTCTACATGAAAGCACACCAGGCAATGGCCGATCATCCATCAACAGTTTTTGCTGCGATGAATCTGGGTGTTATTATTACAGGGTGCCTTGCAGGTGTGCTAATTTTTAAAGAAAAGCTCAGCTCATCAAATATTGTCGGATTAATGTTGGCAATAGTGGCCATATCATTAATCACCATAGCACAGGTGTATGCTATTTGATGATACTTATAAAACTTTAGCATCACCTGCCACTAGTGTATTTAAAGATAAAGGAAGCAAGTTCATAAGCTATGCCTACCCTATATCGTCCGAAAGCCAATTAAAAGATATAATTCTTGCACTCCGCGCAGAACATGTTAAAGCACGGCACTTTTGCTGGGCAATGAGGATTACTCCCGATCGAAGCATTTTTAAGATTCAGGATGATGGAGAACCTTCAGGTACGGGTGGACGGCCAATATTAAATGCCTTACTTTCTGCAGATATCACAAACGTAGTCATCATAGTAGTAAGATATTTCGGCGGTACATTATTAGGTGTGCCCGGTTTGATTAATGCTTATAGAACTGCCGCTGCTGAAGCAATTATTGCAGCTGAAGTTATCGAGAAAACGATAGATGACATATACAAGCTATCGTTCCCATTTGAAGTAATGAATGAGGTAATGCGTGTTATTAAAGATGAAACGCCTAAAGTAGTAAATCAACAATTTGATAATGAATGCTCGATCCAGATTGCGGTCAGAAAGTCCCTATTAGACCAAATTCTAATTAAACTCCGTAAAATAGATCAGCTAAAGATCGAGTACCTGTTTACCGCATGATAAATTATTAATAGGTTTGCTTAAATCAATTTTGTGATATGGAGAACCGGATATCTGAGGCGGACCTAATTATTAATCCTGATGGTAGCATATACCATTTAAATCTTCTACCTGAAGATATCGCTCCTACCGTTATTACTGTTGGTGATCCTGATCGGGTTGGTGATGTTTCCAAGTACTTTGATAGCATTGATATAAAGAAAGGGCGCAGGGAATTTATTACGCACACTGGCTATATTGGTAAAATGCGCGTTACAGTATTGTCTACCGGTATTGGTACAGATAATATTGATATTGTGTTAAATGAGTTGGACGCGTTAGTTAATGTTGATTTTAAAAATCGTGTTGTAAAGAATCAATTAACATCATTAAACATAATACGAGTTGGCACCTCCGGAGCTATTCAAGAGGATGTACCTACGGGCTCGATATTGGCGTCTAGCTATGGATTGGGTCTTGATGCCCTTATGCGATATTATGTTCAGGCTCCAAATAATGCTGAGCAAAGTATTTTACAAGCCTTTGAAGCTCACTCATCAAATTTGCAGGATATTAACCCATACATTACTGCAGCAGATGAGCACTTGCTTAATGTCATTGGAAAAGATATGATGATGGGTATCACCGCAACCGCACCAGGTTTCTATGCACCCCAAGGAAGGAAAGTACGGGCTAGAAATACAGTTCCTGACTTAATAAATATCCTTAATTCTTTTAAATATGATGAGATCCGCATCACCAATCTGGAAATGGAAACCGCAGGAATTTATGCACTAGCTAAAACGCTTGGCCATAAAGCTTTGTCGGTAAATGCAATCTTAGCTAGTCGTGTTGGTTTTCAGTTCTCTAAAGATCCGGCGATTATTGTAGACCGTGCAATACAAAATGTACTTGGCCTTCTTGAATATATTTAACGATATTTATAAAAGTATTTGCCAGAATATTGAAACAAAAATAATCTGCCCGCTGTTGATTTTATAATATAACATTAAGCGATATGTTCAACTCCCTAAAAGATAAACTAACATTATCATTTGTAAATTCTATCCTAAACTCTTATGAGACAGGTGAACTAGACTCCGGTAAACGCATCGTTTCCAGCATCGCAGGAGTGTATTTATTACAGAAAGCGATTGGCGATATACCGAATCATCCGTTCAAAGCCGTACAAAAGTTTGCCCTTAGTGGGTTGCTACTATATGCAGCAGCCAGCGGGTTAAGGAAAAAAATCATTAAGAAACCTAAGGAACTTTCTGATGTTCGAAGGAATCAGATTCAGGGTAACGATCCTGATATGGTACCCGCATTTGTATAAAACAAGGGGTTGTCAACTGGCAACCCCTTGTTTATTTTACCAGTTATTTTAGTGTAGGTTTTGATGCCATATAGAAAGTGATCTTGCCACCCATAGTTATATCCGAATGCTTTATCGAATGGCTACTTAGCAATTTTCCATTCAGAAAAACTTTAGACACATATACATTCTTATCACTTTGATTAATGGCTTCAACTGTGAAAGTTTTTCCGTTTTCAAGAGTTAATGTTGCGTTTTTAACGGCTGGACTACCCAATGAATATTCATCGGAGCCGGGAGCAACCGGGTAAAATCCTAAAGATGAAAACATATACCAGGCACTCATCTGTCCGCAATCATCATTTCCGCCAAGTCCATCAGGAGTCGGCTTGTACTGCATCTTTAAGATCATGCGCACACGTTGCTGAGTTTTCCAGGGCTGGTCTATCCAATTGTAAAGATATGCCACATGATGTGCAGGCTCATTACCATGCACGTAACCTCCAATAATGCCTTCTCTTGTAATATCTTCCGTTTCAGCAAAGAACTCGTCTGGCAGGTGCATATTAAATAATGAGTCAAGCCTCAACCCTACTTTCTTTTTACCTCCCATTATGGCAATCATTCCATTTGGATCATGTGGTACAAAAAAACTATAGTTCCAGGTATTACCTTCAATAAAGCCTTGGGCATGAGTACTCAACGCGTTAAAGTCTTTTTTAAACGAGCCATCGGCAAGTTTTGGTCGCATAAACCCAATAGTTTTATCAAAATTATTAACCCAATTACCTGATCTCTTTATGAATGTATCGTAAACATCCTGCTTACCCAATTTCTTAGCGATCTGAGCAATACACCAATCGTCATAAGCATATTCTAATGTATTAGATACAGATGTGCCACTTCTCTCTGCGGGGATGTACCCAAGGTCAATATAATCTCCAATGCCTTCATAGTTTCGATGATTTGCTGTCACAATAGATGCCTCCAACGCCTTATTGGCATCCCCGTCATATACTCCCTTAATAATAGCATCAGCCAGAACAGAAACACTATGGTACCCGCTCATACACCAGTTGTCGTTGGCGTAGTGAGACCATATAGGAAGCATTTTTAATGCACTTTGATCATAATGTGCCATCATTGATTTAACTACATCATTGTTCCTGGATGGTTGCATGATGTTAAAGAAAGGATGTAACGCACGATAAGTATCCCAAAGCGAAAATGTTGTATAATTTGTAAAACCATTGGCAGTATGTACATTTTGATCTAATCCTTTATATTGACCGTTTACGTCAGTATAGGTAGTTGGATTAATAAATGCATGGTACATTGCCGTATAAAAATTAATTTTATCATCATTAGATGCCTCAATTTTTATCTTGTTCAATTCTTTATTCCATTGTGCCTGTGCCTGGTCTTTAAATTTAGCAAAGTCCCAACCAGATGCCTCAACTTTCATGTTTTCAATTGCATTTTCCTGACTTACCGGAGATATGGAAAACTTTACTTTAATCTTCTCTTGCTCTGCAGTTTTAAAATCAAAATACATCCGCAAACGCTTACCTG
Organism: Bacteroidota bacterium; assembly: GCA_040385565.1. Lineage (GTDB taxonomy): Bacteria > Bacteroidota > Bacteroidia > Sphingobacteriales > Sphingobacteriaceae > Pedobacter. The sequence goes on from JAZKHD010000017.1 coordinate 169,417, forward strand.
CAATTTCTGGGAAGTTTTTAGTTTGATCAAACTTGCGCCAGAAACCCCGGTATACTTGCGCATCATCATAGTTCTTTTGTCCGTATGAACCAAAAGCTTTAGAAAAAGACATAGCGAAATATACCGTTCTTGTTCTGGCCCATCCATTTGTCTGCCTGTATCCCGTTACTAAAGTATCGTTCACAACCCTAACATAGGTCCACACGTTTTTATCATCATAGTTATAAATGCCTGCCATCAAATCCAGAATGATGTGCGACTGGTCTGACTTAGGAAATGTATATTGATGCACACCTACCCTGTTTGTAGCAGTTAGCTCAGCAGTTATGTTATCATCATCCAATTTAACTTTATAATACCCCGCTTCTACTGTTTCATTGGCATGAGAAAAGGCAGATCTGAATCCACTTTTAGTATTGTCAGCCGTACCGGGATTCATTTGCAGTTTACCTTGAGTAGGCATAATTAAAAAATCACCCAGGTCAGAATGCCCCGTCCCGCTAAAATGTGTATGGCTAAAGCCTACAATAGTTTTATCTTCATATTTATAACCTGCGCAATACTTATAAACATCGCCATTATATTTGCCATTAAGCTCGTAAGACAAAGTATCAGTATCTGGGCTAAGCTGAACTGCACCAAAGGGTACGGTTGCTCCCGGAAAAGTATGACCCATTTTCTGTGTACCGATAATTGGTTTCACATATTGAACCAAGCCTTGTTGGGCATGAACTGCTAAACCCGATAATAACAGGCTGCATAAAAGAAATCTCTTCATCTTATAATGATGTAAACGTTTAGGATGCGCCTAAGGTAAAAAAAACTGCACACACTTTTACGCGCAACTGACTTCCATATAAGAATCTGTCGTTAAAATCCACTACTTTTGCAGCTTATATCTAATCACCGGGCTTTGAACCCGCGGCAGCATTAAATAAAATGAGTAAAAAAGGTAGAATACTAGTAGCCATGAGTGGCGGTGTTGATAGTTCAGTTGCAGCAGTTATGCTTCATGAAGAGGGCTATGAAGTAATTGGATTAACCATGAAAACCTGGGATTACGCTACATCTGGAAGTAGCAGTAAAGAAACAGGTTGCTGTAGTTTAGACAGCATAAACGATGCAAGAACACTAGCGGTTAACTATGGTTTCCCACACTACATTCTTGACATCAGAGACGAATTTGGCGACTATGTAATTGATAATTTTGTTGATGAATATTTATCTGGCCGCACACCTAACCCCTGCGTATTGTGTAATACCCATATCAAATGGGAAGCCCTGCTAAAAAGGGCCAATAAACTGGATTGCGAATTTATTGCCACCGGGCATTATGCAAATATCAGGCTTCAAGAAAATGGGAGGCATGTGATCTCTAAAGGTCGTGATGAGAATAAAGACCAGTCTTATGTGCTTTGGGGAGTTTCACAAGAAAACTTGGCACGCACTAAGTTTCCCCTAGGCTCTTTTGCCAAATCAGAGATTAGGCAAATGGCATTAGATATGGGACAAGAAGAGCTGGCGAAGAAAAGTGAAAGCTATGAGATCTGTTTTGTACCTGATAATGACTACAGGGCTTTTTTAAAGCATAAGGTTGAAGATTTGGAAGACCGCGTTGCAGGCGGAAACTTTGTGTTAAGTAACGGCATGGTGGTTGGACAACATAAAGGCTATCCATTTTACACAATTGGTCAGCGCAAGGGCCTTGGTATTGCCTTCGGCGAACCTATGTTCGTTTTACAAATTTTACCAGAAAGTAATACGGTTGTTTTAGGCAGGGCCGATGAACTGGAACGCAGAGAGGCCATGGTGAGAAATATAAACCATGTCAAGTATGCAGATATTAACGAGCCTATGGATAACGTAATCACCAAAATTAGATATAAGGATGCCGGAACATTAAGCACCATAGTTCAGGAAAAAGATAAAATGCGCGTGGTATTTGACCATGCAGTATCAGCAATAGCACCCGGACAATCAGCCGTATTTTATGAAGGAAACGACTTATTAGGTGGCGGTTTCTTATGCTAAGTTAAGTATCAAGGTGATTTGATATGATATAAGGTGCACCACTTTTAGCCCTTTTACCCTTATAACGTTCAAAATAATAATCAATACGGCCAAGATTTATACCTGCAAAACCTACTTGGTTTATGGTGGTAATAGTCCCACTCAGGTTTTTAACATCTTCAGGCTCATCCATAAACGTATGAGTATGGCCGCCAATAATCAGGTCGATGTTTCTGTTATTCTTAGCCAATATCTTATCGCATATTCTATTTGTAGCATAACTATATCCAATATGTGATAAACAAATAACTAAGTCGCATTTAAGTTCATTCCTTAACAAATCGGCCGTTTCGTTTGCTTTCACTACCGGATCCTGAAATACCGTAGCGCCATAATTCTTTTTATCCACGATACCATCCAACTGAATACCAATTCCAAAAATACCAATTTTAATACCCTGCTTATTAAATATTTGGTACGGAAGGGTTGATTTAGCTAGTAAAGTATCTGAGAAATCGTAGTTACTACACAAAATGGGGAATTTTGCGTGTGGTAGTTGTTTGTGAAAACCTTCAAGGCCATTGTCGAAATCATGATTACCCATCGTTGCGGCATCATAGCCCATTGCAGTCATCAATTTCATTTCCAACTCACCACCAAACTTATTGAAATAAGGAGTGCCTTGAAATATGTCGCCCGCATCCAGCAACAATACATTCTTTTCTTTCTGGCGGATGGAAGTAATCAGTGCAGCCCTTCTGGCAGTACCGCCTAATCCCTGGTTAGCCGAGCCGTCCATTGGGAAAGGCTCTACCCTACTGTGCACATCGTTGGTGTGTAAAATGGTGAGCTTCACAGTATCACCAGCTGCAATGGCTTCTAAGGAGCTGAAACCGAGTGCCAGCGCTCCGGCAGCTACACCACTGTTTCTTAAAAAGCCGCGGCGATTAATTTTTAGTAATTCTTCCATCTAGTTTAGGATTTATGGATTTACCCAGCGCTTCTTGTTCTTTTACGTAATTTACTAATGCATCTCGAACTTTAAGGCCTAAGGTTTTTTTATCAATAGGCTGTTTAAAGCTTTGAAATTTATCGCCGCCGCCGGCAATGTAGTCAGTGGTCAATACCCTGTAGTTCTTGGCAGGATCAAATGCCTTACCTCCAATATAAACCTGTGTGGGTTCACCATTAAATATGGTCATCTTTAACCCTGCAACAGGTTCACCATTATTAACTGCAATGAAATTTAAAAGGTCTTGCACATCTTTACCACTAAGGGTGAAAACCAGAAATTCGTTTTCAAACGGCATTGTCTCAAAAATGTGCGACATCGTGATGGCTCCTGCAGGAATATCAACACGGATTCCACCCTTGGTAGAAGGCATAGCAAAATCTATGGTAGGATCTATTTTCAAAGCTTGCTGAAAACTCGCATCTGCAAAAAAGTTACTGATTAAACTTTCAGGATTTTTATCGTTTTCTTTTTTAGACATCAGGACTGCAGAATGGCCTATTACCTGACTCATTTCTGCTTCCATTTGAGCTTTATAAGGAAGATAGGTTTTAATGATAGCGCTATCAACTGTTAATGTGTTATTAATGTTGTATTCTGATCTATCAGTTTTGGTTAACTTATATCCTGATGCACATCCGGTAATAAGGAATAAAGAGATGCCAAAAAATAATGAATTTAATAATCTGTCGCAGGCCATGAAAACTTAGTGATTTTTAAATTTACTACAAAGAATGCAATTTGATGTTAATAAAAAGAGAAACCCGGTTAAGGATTTCTCTTTTGTATGCTTTTAGGAAACAATTACAAATTTTTGGTAATGTCTTCGCTAAGTGGTGTTGTTTTTGATTTAAAGCGATGAACCAACTGTCCTTTTTCATTAATTAGGAATTTCTCAAAGTTCCAGGCAATATCACCTTTGAAGTCTGGATTTTCAGCAGAGGTTAAATAAGCGAATAAAGGGTTTATGTCAGCACCTTTAACACTCGTTTTCTCAGCAAGTGTAAAAGAAACATTGTATTTACCTGTACAAAATTCTTTAATTTCTGCATTTGTAGATAATTCTTGGTTGTTGAAATTCCCTGCAGGGAAACCAAGTATCACTAATTTCTTTCCATATTGCTTATGTAGCTTTTCAAGATCTTCGTATTGAGGTGTATAACCACATTTTGATGCAGTGTTAACAATCAGGATCTTTTTGCCTTTAAACTTTGAAAGTTTAACTTCTTTCCCGTCAATAGTTTTGAACGAATAGTCGTAAACACTTTTTGCAGGTGGGTTAAAAAGTAGGGTCAGTAGAATTAATAATGTATTCATAGTTTTATTTTTTATGTACTTACGAAGTTAACTACAAAAAGTATTACTTGCTATCTGTATCATAATTACTATGTAATAAGTTGCTTTCTCATAGTATGTTTGTCCAGCGGTTGCCAGTGGTTGTCCAGCGGTTGACAATTCTTAGCTGAACCGCATCCAACCAACCTATTGAGTATCGATTTGTTGAGTTTAGCTTGTATAAATTCTCACCATACAACAGAGACCGTACACATGGCTGAAACACAACATAGCACTGAAGATGAGGTGGACAATATTGGACCCAATTCCTGAACTTAAATTAGGTCTTTTGAAAAATAATTCGTATTAAATTTAGGTTTGATTTTGAAGTTAGCCTTATTTATAGCTTTATTTGCAGAAAAACGTTCTGAATGGCGAAAAATTTACTGATAGTTGAGTCACCCGCAAAAGCTAAAACTATTGAAGGGTATTTAGGTAAGGATTTTCTCGTAAAATCAAGTTATGGCCACATCCGCGACTTGGTTAAAGGTGACATGGGAATCGATATCGATAATAATTTTGCACAAACCTACGAGGTTCCGGCCGATAAGCAAAAAATTGTTTCTGAGCTCAAAAAATTAGCTAAAGAAGCGGAAATGGTATGGCTAGCATCCGATGAAGACCGTGAGGGAGAAGCCATATCATGGCATTTGTTTGAAACGCTGGGACTAAAAGAAGCAAAAACAAAGCGTATTGTTTTCCATGAAATAACCAAACCCGCTATCCTAAAAGCCATTGAGACACCAAGAACAATTGACTATAACCTTGTACATGCTCAGCAAGCACGTAGGGTATTGGATAGATTAGTGGGATTTGAGCTTTCTCCGGTATTGTGGAAAAAAGTTAAACCTTCCTTATCTGCGGGGAGGGTTCAGTCGGTTGCTGTACGTTTAATAGTTGACAGGGAACGTGAAGTAAATAAATTTAATGCCACTGCAGCTTTTAAAATATCTGCTCAGTTTTCTACTGGTAAAGGGAGAGAAGTTGTTAAAGCCGAATTACCACATCGTTTTGAGAAGGAAGCTGATGCAGAGCAATTCATACAGGATTGTGTAAAAGCTGGCTTTTCTGTATCAGGTTTAGAAACAAAACCTGCCAAGAGAAATCCGGCAGCACCTTTTACAACTTCTACACTACAGCAAGAAGCTTCCCGTAAATTGGGTTATTCTGTTTCTCGCACCATGCAAATCGCACAGCGACTGTATGAGAGTGGACGAATAACTTATATGAGAACAGACTCTGTGAATTTATCTGAGACTGCTTTGCAGGGCGCAGCAGCCGAGATAAAATCGGCATATGGAGATAAATATCATCAACTGAGGGTTTATAAAACCAAATCTGCAGGTGCGCAGGAAGCTCACGAAGCTATCCGCCCTACATATTTTAACCATCATACCGTTCCAGGTGATAGTTCTGAACAGCGTTTATATGAACTGATTTGGAAACGTTCCATCGCATCGCAGATGAGCGAAGCATTATTTGAAAAAACTACCGCACAAATCGCCATAAGCACCCGTAAGGAAAATCTTGTAGCTGAAGGCGAAGTGTTGAAGTTTGATGGTTTTCTGAAAGTTTACCTTGAGTCTTCTGATGAAGATGAGGCTGATGATTCTGAAGATAATAACTTGCTGCCACCTTTAACGCGTGGACAAGAGCTTATATTAAATGAAATGAGTGCTGTAGAACGTTTTTCTAGACCGCCTGCCAGATATACAGAAGCGGCCCTGGTTAAGAAGCTAGAAGAATTGGGTATTGGTAGACCTTCTACCTACGCTCCTACTATTTCTACCATTCAAAACCGTGGTTACGTGGTTAAAGAAGATCGTGACGGTCGTACTAGATCGTTTAATACGATCACCTTGAGTGGCGGTCAGGTTAAGCGACTCACTAAAACAGAAATTACAGGAGCAGAAAAAGGTAAATTATTTCCGACCGACATTGGCGAGGTTGTGAATGACTTCCTTGTTGAACACTTTAAAGGTATTGTTGATTTTAATTTTACGGCTAACGTAGAGAAAGAATTTGATGAAATCGCACAAGGTTTGCAGGAATGGACTAAGATGCTCCACTCCTTCTATAAGCCTTTCCATATAGAAGTTGAAACCACACTTGAAACGGCAGATCGTGCTAATGGTGAGCGTTTGTTAGGTGTTGATCCAGTTAGTGGTAAAAATGTTTATGCAAAGGTTGGTCGTTATGGACCGCTGGTACAGATTGGTGAGCTTAGTGATGATGTAGGTGCTGAAAAGCCACGTTACGCAAGTCTTGCCAAGTCGCAATCTGTGGCAACTGTTAGCTTGGAACAAGCTTTGGAGCAGTTTAAACTACCATTTACACTAGAAAGCTATCAGGATAAAGATGTTTCTGTGGGTGTTGGAAGATTTGGTCCGTATGTGAAATGGGGCGAAGCTTATATTTCTGTTCCTAAAAACGAAGATCCGCTTACTATTGATCATGCCAGGGCAATAGAAATCATTGGTGAGAAAATAACCGCTGATGCTCCTGTAGCGCACTATGAAGATTTGCCGGTTACAAAAGGTACAGGTAGGTTTGGTCCTTTCATTAAATGGAACGACTTATTTATTAATGTGCCTAAGGCATATAACTTCGATCAATTGCGCGAGCAGGATATTGAGGAGCTAATCCTTAAGAAATTAGATAAAGAAGCAAATCGCTTTATTCAGCAATGGAGCGCTGATAAAATTGCTATTGAAAATGGTAGATGGGGACCTTTCATCCGTTTTGGCAAAGAAATGTTAAAACTGAGAAAGAACCCTGCTACTAACGATAAGTACACGCCAGAAGAACTGGCAACAATATCTTTGGATGCTGTTAAAGCACTAATAGTAGAGCAAGTGCCTAACGCCTTTGAGCCAAAAGCAAAAAAGGCAGGTGCTAAAAAAGCTGGAATGGTTAAAAAAGCCGGTTCAGTAACAAAAAAAGCGCCTGCTAAAAAGAAAGCTGTAACGAAAAAATAGTTTTATGAAGAAGGATCTTCCAGAAAATATAGTTGAAGATGTAGCTATGGCGGTGGTGCTGATGGGAGAAACACCTGAAGTACGCAACTTTACAGTTTATTTTATCAACCTCAAAGAAGTGTCTATAGAAAATGTACTGATCAGCTCTAAAGGTTACGGTGAAAAGGATGGTAAAATGGTTAGGACTTCTATTTTAAGGCATTCATTAGGCGATCTAGGTGCAAAGTCTTTCAAGGGTGTTGAGGCAATTGACACACAGGTATTCGGTTTAACTAATGAATATTGGCTAAGTTATTATATTAACGGAGTGATATACGATAAGAAATTCATCTTCCTGCCGGAGAGTATTGTTGACGAGAATATGATTCACATACCTTTGGTTAATAAGCCGGGTGTGATGATCAGGTAGTTTTCCAATTTTTGCCTGCAGGTTTAATTTATCCGTCCTTTTTGCTTAATTTTCCTACCGACCTTTCCTCAAAAAGTACGTATGAAATTATCCCCTCAAAAATGGCAACGAATTATCGGCATTGTAGCAACTGTTCTGGTTGCCATAGCACTATTTATTGTATTCAAGAAAAGTAAACCTGTAGATTATAATCAGAAATACGCCAAATACATAGAGGCGTACACTTCTGGTACTGTCTCTAAAAAAAGCTTCATAAAAATCCATTTTGTTAGTCAGGTCGACGAGGCTCTGCGTAATATGGGTAAGGTAGATAATCGAGAGTTATTTAGCTTCTCTCCTGCTTTAAAAGGAAAAGCCTATTGGATTGATGCTCAAACGATTGAGTTTAGACAAGAAGAGCCAATGGAGTCTGGAGAAGTTTACACTGCAAAATTCAAATTGGATCAAGTAACCAAGGCTGAAGAAGGATTGGAAGAATTTGAATTTGATTTTAAGGTAATTAAGCCAGGCCTAAGTTTAACAGAGAATGGCTTAGTTTCTCAAAACAGTACATCATTTGAATACATGAGTCTTACTGGTACTGTAAACACTGCCGATGAGGAAGATCCAAAGCTTCTTGAGAAAACGTTAGAACTTAGTTTTAAGCAGCCGTTAAAAATAAGATGGCAACACAACGCATTGAATAGAACATCAACGTTTACAATTGACAGCATTAAAAAGACCAATGAAGAGGAAAAGTTGATACTGAACTGGTCTGGCGAAGCAATAGGTTCAGACAGTAAAGGAAAAATTGATGTTCCAGTACCAGCTTTGGAATCATTTCAAGTGTTAGACATTAGGGCCATACAAGACAATGAGGACTATGTTCTCATACAGTTTTCTCAACCAATAAGTGTGGCTCAAGATTTGGCAGGACTACTTACTGTCGGGAATCTAACAGATTTGAGGTTTACGATTGACAGGAGTCAGGTTAAAGTATACGCACCGGAAACATTTGAAGGAGATTATGAGGTAAAGGTAAATTCTGGAATTGAAAACCTAAATAAAGAACAACTTCCTACCGGAAAATTGGCTACTGTAGTTTTTGAGAAAAAATTACCATCTGTAACTATCTCTGGTAGCGGAACTATTCTACCTAATTCAGGAAAGTTAGTTTTACCATTTGACGCGGTTAACCTTAGGGCAGTTGATGTTACTGTGATTAAAATCTATGAAAATAATGTTGCTCAATTCTATCAAAGCAATGGTTATAAAGACGGTAATGAATTAAGGCGTGTAGCCAAACCTGTGGTGCATAAAACCATTCGTCTTGATGAGGATAAAGCGCTTAATCTCCATAAAAAAAATCGATTTACATTAGATCTGGATAAGTTGCTAAAAACAGAACCGGGCGCAATTTACAGGGTAACTATTGGCTTTAGGCAAAGTTATAATGTATATTCCTGCACTGCGACGAGTGATGCTTCTTCAAATAGCGATATCGGTGAGGAGTATGACGGTTATGGGGAAGGCCTTGATGAGGATGATCAGTTTTGGCAGGAATATAGTGGTTATTATCCAAATGGTTATCGTTGGGAAGATCGTGAAGATCCTTGCACCCCATCTTACTATACCAACGAAAGATGGGCCAGTAGAAATTTACTAGCATCCAACATTGGTTTGATTGCAAAAAGAGGTAATGACAATAGTATGCTAGTTGTAGCTACGGATTTATTTAGCGCAAAGCCTATAGGCGGTGTGTCATTGGAGTTGCTGGATTACCAGAGCCAAATAATTACCACCTTAAAAACTGATGGCGATGGGCTAGCCAGTTTTAATGTTAAGCGCAAACCATTTTTGCTGATTGCTAAAAACGGCAAGGAAAGAGGTTATCTTAAAATGGATGATGGGTCATCACTACCCCTTAGCAGATTTGACGTGGGTGGTGATATTGTTCAAAACGGCTTGAAGGGATTTATTTATGGTGAACGTGGTGTATGGCGACCTGGAGATTCTCTTTACCTCTCTTTTATGCTTGAAGATAAGCTAAATAAACTACCCAAAAGCTATCCGGTGACTTTTGAATTCTATACGCCTCAGGGCCAGCTTAATAAACGGCTTATTAGTGGCAATCCGTTAAACGGGTTTTACCTTTTCAAAACGTCTACAGAAAGGACGTCTCCGACAGGAAACTGGCTGGTTAAAGTCAAAGCTGGCGGCTCAACTTTTACCAAAACAGTTAAGATTGAAACCGTTATGCCAAACAGGATTAAAATTGGGTTTGACATTGGTAAGGCAACTTATCTCGGCATTGGAGGGTCATCATATGCTACTTTATCAGCTAATTGGCTATTTGGTGCTGTTGGTAAAAATTTGCGGGCTAAGGTAGACGTGAGCCTGAACACAATGAAAACCACTTTTAAAGGGTTTGAATCTTACGAATTTGATAATCCTACAGTGGTTTTTCAGTCTCAGCTTAAAACAATATTTGACGGTAAGCTTAATGAAAAAGGTATTGCACAGGTTGGCACTAGTTTAAATGAGAATAAAAATGCACCCGGAATGCTTAAAGCAAATTTCACCACCAAAGTCTTTGAAGCTGGTGGCGGTTTTAGTATTGATAATTTTAGCATCCCTTATCATGTCTACGATAATTACTACGGCATTAAAACACCAGATGGTCAGCGCCTTAGTGGTATGTTGCTTACTGGACAAGACCATCTGGTAAGTGTGGTTAACGTAGACAGAAACGGTACGTTAGTTAAAGGTGCAAAGACCGTTGATGTGGAATTATACAAAGTGCAATGGCGCTGGTGGTGGGAACAGGATAACGAGTATTCATATGCCAACTTTAGTCAAAACTCTTATAACAAATTGATAAGTAAAGATAAAATAACACTTATTGATGGTAAAGGGAAATGGAACCTCCGGGTCAATGAACCAGAATGGGGTCGCTATCTAATAATTGTTAGGGACCTTAATGGCGGACACGTCAGTGGCAAATCGGTTTATGTAGATTGGCCAGGTTGGGCACAACGTGAGCAATCTACCAACCCTACCGAGGCATCTATGTTATCTTTTACGGCAAATAAAACTAAGTATAGTGTAGGCGAAGATGTGGTGCTTACTATCCCCTCTGGCAAAGGCGGAAGAGCACTAATTTCTATAGAGAATGGAAGTAGGGTATTGAAAACGTTCTGGACAGATACAAAGCCTGGGCAAACCAAGGTTGTATTTAAAGCTGAAGCATCGATGACACCTAACGTTTTTGCAAATGTTGCCTTACTGCAACCGCATGCACAAACATTAAACGATTTGCCAATAAGAATGTACGGCGCTATACCCCTGCTTATTGAAGATCCGCAAAGCATCTTAAAACCGGTGATTAAAATGGCCGAAAAAATTAAACCGGAGACCGAAACTTCGTTGTCTGTTTCTGAGCAGAATGGCAAGGCAATGACGTATACCATTGCCATTGTAGATGAAGGGTTACTTGACCTGACCAGATTTAAGACGCCTGATCCACATGCGGTATTTTATGCCCGTGAAGGACTGGGAGTTAAAACTTGGGATTTGTTTGACGAAGTTCTTGGTGCGTGGGGAGGAAATCTGCAACGTATTTTAAGCATTGGTGGTGATGGCTCTATTAATCGGAACCTTAGTCCAGCTAAGGCAAACAGATTTGTACCGGTAGTTAAATTTTTAGGACCCTTCGCTTTAACTAAAGGGGCTAGCAAAATGCATCGCTTTAAACTACCCCAGTACATTGGTGCTGTTAGGGCGATGGTAGTTGCCGGGCAAGATGGCGCCTATGGATTTGCAGAAAAGTCTGTACAGGTTAAAAAGCCTTTAATGCTGCTTGCAACATTGCCACGTGTGATTGGTCCTGGCGAAAGCTTTACATTGCCTGCTACTGTATTTGCAACGGAACGAAACTTAAAACAAGTATCACTAAGTGTACAAACAGCTAACTTACAGATTATTGGAGGGGCATTAAAACAATTAACCTTTAATGAAACGGGTGAGCAACAAGTATATTTTCAAGTTAAGGCACCGGAAATTATAGGTGTTGCAAAAGTAAAAATCATTGCAAAAAGTGGCAGTGAGCAAGCCGTGTACGAAACTGAAATTGATGTTAGAAATCCCAATCCTTATATAACGAACGTAGTTTCGGCAGTAATAAAGCCGGGTGCCAGCTGGATGGCTAATTACAAGCAAATAGGCATGGCGGGAACAAATTCTGGCTCAGTCGAATTGTCTTCCATCCCCCCTATCAATTTAAAGAAAAGATTAAGCTATTTGATGCAATATCCACACGGTTGTGTGGAGCAGACTACTTCGTCGGTATTTCCGCAGTTATTTTTGAGAAGCTTGACTGATCTCACTGATCAGCAAAAAGCAAGCACAGAGAGAAACATTAAGGCTGGAATATCAAGACTTCGGGGCTTTCAAACACCAGATGGTGGCTTAAGCTACTGGCCTGGGGAAGGTTCTTCAGATGAATGGGGAACAAATTATGCCAGTCATTTTTTAATTGAAGCTCAGAATAACGGTTATGGTTTACCATTAGGCATGTTTGATGAATTAATCCGTTATCAGAAAGCAAAAGCAGCCGCCTGGGTGCCTAACAGCGACAATTTTTATGGCGGGGATTTGTCTCAGGCATATCGTCTTTATACCCTGGCACTGGCCAAAAAACCTGACATAGCGGCAATGAACAGATTGAGAGGCTTCCAATACTTATCGGAAACTGCAAAATGGCGCTTGGCGGCTGCCTACCAACTTGCTGGTCAGGCAAATGTTGCAGCTAGCCTAATAAAAGGCTTGAGCACTTTTGTTAAACCTTACAACCAGATGGGCGGAACCTATGGTTCTGATGTACGTGACGAGAGCATGATTCTGGAAACACTTACGCTATTGAAACGCAGCAGTGCGACACAATCATTACAATCGGTTGCAGCAAAGATGGGCAAAGATAGCTGGTATAGTACACAATCTACAGCTTACAGTTTATTGGCAATAGCTAAGTTTTGCGGACAAAATGCCTTAACCTCTAATTTGAAATATGACTTTACAATTGATGGCAATAAAGGAGCTGTGAATTCAACAAAATCCATGAGTAACATCCCTTTGTCTTTTAAAGGTGGAATTTCTATTCGAAATACAGGTGATAAAGTTTTGTTTGCAAGATTAATTTTGCAAGGTCAGCCAGCCGCCGGACAGAATAACTTTTTACCGGGTAACAAAGATGCTTTGTTACTTAACATTAGCTACAAGTTGCTAAACGGAAAGGCATTAGACCCTACCACCTTAAAACAAGGTACAGATTTCTATGCTGAGGTAACAATAAGGAACCCAGGTAAGAAGGGGTATTATGAGCAGATGGCCCTCACTCAAATATTTCCTTCAGGATGGGAAATTATCAATACCAGATTAAATGATAATGAAAGTATCTTGGCGTCAACGCCATACACATACAGAGATATACGTGACGATCGTGTGTTTACTTATTTCAACCTGAGAGAAAATGAGACTGCGGTGTATAAAGTGCTGCTAAATGCATCATACATTGGTAGATATTATTTGTCGGCAGTGCAGGGTGAGGCCATGTATAATAATAACATTAGCGCAACTGTACCCGGCAAGTGGGTTCAGGTAATCAAATAAGGTCTGGCTACTTAGAGCCTTGGCCAGACATTGATGAAAATGAAACGAACAAAACCTGCAGCAATCTTTAAAAAGGTAGTAAATTTTTCCATGATGATTGATTTTATAAAGATCAATTATCATGGAAAAATGTTACCTGTTTTACTTACAGATTTTGTCTGCATTATTTTTTTACCATTATTCGTGTGGTCAATACCGGCAAAACTATTTAAGTCCCCTACCTCTTTTGTTATTGAGTCTTCTGATGGTCGACTATTAAGTGCATCAATTGCGAGGGATGGTCAATGGCGCTTTCCCACAAGCCATGCTGTACCTGATAAATTCAAGAAGTGTATAATTGCTTATGAAGACAAACGCTTTTACGAACACCCAGGATTTGATATACTTGCAATTTCCAGGGCCACAAGACAGAACTTACAATCAAAAAGTGTAGTGAGCGGCGGGAGTACATTGAGCATGCAAGTAATTAGGCTTTCGAGAAAAAAAGAAAGAACCTTGTTGCAGAAAGTGTTGGAAATTTTATTGGCAGTTCGTTTGGAAATTTCTTATTCGAAAGCAGAAATCATAGATCTTTATGCGGCCAATGCTCCTTTTGGGAGCAACGTTGTGGGCCTGGATGCGGCCGCATGGCGTTATTATGGTCGAAGCGAAGAAAGTTTGTCATGGGGCGAAATGGCTACCCTCGCTGTACTACCCAATAGTCCTTCTTTGGTGCGCCCGGGGAAGAATCCGGCGAAACTTATTAAGAAAAGGAATGACCTGCTGGATAAAATGGCGCGCTTGGGTATTATTGACCAGCAGACGGCTAACCTATCTAAATTAGAAGCCATTCCAGGGAAGCCTTTGAAGCTACCGCAGTTGGCGCCACATTTACTAAACCGATTTAAAGGAGAATATAATAACCCGAATATTATTAATCTTACCTCAGAAATTTCAAGCAGGATCAAAACTACACTGAATTATGACCTTCAATTACGTATTAATGATTTATTGAAGCGATATAACAATCGTTACAGATCCAACGGGATCAATAATATAGCAGCCCTTGTTCTTAACGTTAAAAAAGGCACAGTAGAGAGTTACGAAGGCAATGTATATCAGCCGGAAAATAATGAACTGGAAAGCCATGTTGATATGATTAAAGCGCCACGGAGCCCAGGGAGTACATTAAAACCTTTGCTTTATGCCAGTATGCTTAATGATGGGTTCATATTACCTAAAACACTGATTCCAGATGTGCCAACGCAAATAGGCAGTTATGCGCCGCAGAATTACGACCTGGGTTATGATGGAGCCATACCTGCCGATCGTGCGCTGAGCCGCTCACTTAATATCCCTGCGATAAAGCTATTACAACAGTATAAATATCAAAGGTTTTATGACAAGTTAAAGCAGTTTGGTTTCAGTACTTTAAATCGGCCTGCGGATCATTATGGTCTATCGCTTATTTTAGGTGGAAGCGAAGTAACTATGTGGGACTTGGCAACCGCCTATATGGGCTTGGCAAGAACGCTGAACCATTTTAACGATTACCAGGGAAAATATAATTCGCATGATTACGACTCTCCAACTTATTATGAAAATGGCGACAATACGCTTGGAGATGTTTTTGAACCACAGTTAAACCCCCTAATAGATCATGGTTCGATTTGGAACACATTTAACGCAATGGAGGAGCTTATGCGGCCTGGTGACGAAGGACTGTGGGAGCAGTTTTCATCATCTCAAAGACTTGCATGGAAAACAGGTACAAGTTTTGGTTTTCGTGATGGTTGGGCTATTGGAGTCACACCCTCTTATGTGGTGTGTGTATGGGTGGGTAATGCTGATGGCGAAGGTAGACCTAATTTAACAGGGATAGATGCGGCAGCACCCGTAATGTTCGATATTCTTAAGCTACTGCCAGTGAGTAAATGGTTTAAAACGCCGACAACCAAATTAATTTCCTTAAAAGTATGTTTGCAAAGCGGTTATAAGGCAGGTGAATACTGCCCTGATAAAGTGGTTCAATTAGTTTCGCCACGAGGAGACAAGACTGTCTTGTGCCCTTTTCATAAATTGCTGCACTTAGACCGTACGGGCCACTATAGGGTAACAGATGCCTGCGAGTCACCATCTGAAATGGTTCATAGCCCTTGGTTTGTGTTGCCACCTTCTATGGAATATTATTATAAAATTAAAAATAGCGACTACAAAAATCTTCCCATGTTTATGCCTGGTTGCGATGATCAAGGAAATACAAACGCAATGGAAATGATTTACCCCAGGAATATGGCTAGCGTCTATATTCCTTTAGAATTAGATGGTAAGCGTGGAAAAGTGATTCTTAATGCTACTCATCGCAGCAGCACCGCTAAAATATATTGGCATATTGATAATGAATACATCGGTACAACGCAGAAGTATCATCAGATGGCAGTAAGTCGAGCGGAAGGAAAACATATCTTAACGTTGGTCGACGACAAAGGACAGCGATTGGTGCAAATATTTACTGTACTAAACAGGGATATTTAGTTGTTATTGATTAATAATCTGCGGTCGATTGCACCTATTACTATAAAATATTGAGCTAACATGTATGTTGAAATAATTACCACGTGCGCTCGCTCAAAGGGATTTACGAATCTATTTACAACCAATAGGAAATCAGAAAGGTAAAAAAAGAGCGCGCCTATCATTATTAGTTGAAAGCTGGTTTTGTTTACCCGCTTATTTCTAAAAGCGGCCATCATTCCCATAAAAGTTATGACTAAACAATATGCAAGCACAGGTACACGCATATTTCCCAGATATGGACGAATGAAAAAGAAGAAACTTGTACACATCATTGCACCAATAATGACGGTTATTCTAGCATTTTTTTTGTCTAGTTCGGGTGCAGACCTAAAATCCAAATAGAACGCCCGCACATATGATGAGTGGCACAGAAAAAATGCGAGTAGCCCATACAGAAATAAACGCTCATGTGATAACATTAGCAAGCAATCCCCAGTTAAAGAAAGGATCAGCCCGATAAAGATTCTCTTATGAAATTTACCTTTAAGCTTAGTATAAGCCCACAATGCTACAGCTAAACTTAAAGTAATAAATGGTTTAACAAGCAATACAAGTGTTTGCAGATTATAGTATTCTCCAATTATACAATTGAGAAAAATAAAGCCAAAAATATAATTAAGTATACTGTACTTTTTTAACTCTACTAGGGTACTTAACATGTTGGTAAATATCAATAAACAAAAAAAGGCACTAATTAGAACCAAAAATCTAATTAGTGCCTTATATATTCTAAATTATATCGTAGAATGAAATAAGAAAAAGTTACTGTCTAGTAGCTTTTTTCTGTGCGATTGTTACGTTTGAAACCACCTCCGCCACCAGCGCCGCCAGTGTTAGGCTTTTCTTGCGCTTCAGCCACTTTGATACGGTTACCATTATAATCGCCACCGTTCATCCGTTTAATGGCTTCTCTTGCTTCTTCATCAATCGGCATCTCCACAAAACCAAAACCACGACTTTGACCAGTATCACGATCTTTGATAATTCTTAGCGATTTTACTTGACCGAAATCACCAAATACGGCTGTTAATTCATCTTCCCCTACTTCTAACGGAAGGCCTGTAATAAATATCTTCATTAATGTTTAAAAATTTCCACAAAGTTAATCATTTTTTTAGTAAAAACCAATGCCCGTGTCAGTTATAAGTATAATTATCAAAAATTATGTTCCTCCAAACATCGTTCAACATTTTTAAAAAATCTAGTATATTCGGCCTTTCAATTAATATTTAAGATGAAACGATTAATATATCTGTGTTTTTTAATTTGTGCAATGTTAACTTCATGCGGTGACAGCAGCAAAACCAAAACTGAAAAACTTGCAAGTCTTCCACCTGACACCATTCGTCTTGACTCTGTTTCAAAGCGCGACATGTTAATTATTCTTTCAATATTGCCAGACACGATTACAAAAAGCTTCCACTGGAGCAAAGCGGACCGTGTAAAATTAAGAAGGGGAATAGAGACTAAAGGCTATTTCGTAGATAGCACGCACAGTTTTTTAAATTTAAAGACCTTTGAAAACAATTACGTTGAATTCCAATCTGCTGACGCTAGTATCAGGCTCAATACCTATCAAATTAGCGATGGACATTATCTTGTCTTAATAAAAGAGCAGCGTGGAAACAAACAGGTTTTGACACCCTTCGAGTTGTATAAAATATCTGCCGTTCAAATGGACATGGATCTTATTTTGGGGAAATATAAATATGAATTTTTGAAAGATCCTTCCGATCAAAATTGCCTTGGAATGTTGTATAACAAGAATCCTGAGTTTGATTATGACATCACAAGTCCTGATGTAGTGATCATTTCTATGAAAAATTATTCAAAGGATGACTCCAAAGAATGCTTAAAAGGGAATCGACTAACGCTTAAATTTAACAAAATCAAAAGTCCCTTTGATGTTGTCGGCATTGATTGGCTAGACAATTAATCCTTGCTCATCTTTTAAATGAATCCCAGACAGTTTTTTTCTGAGCGCTTCTTTACTAAGATAGAATAGCTTGCTTGCGGCATTTGCTGACGACATTCCGTTGTCTCTAATATTCGATACGCAATTTCTTGATTCATCAGTTAAACCTAATTTAGGCTGATAAGTTAAATAGCAACCCATGCTATCCGGAGAACTTAGTCCAGGCCTTTCACCAATAAAAATAACAGACAGTTTGGCTGCAATTAATTCACCAATTTGGTCTGCCACTGCAACTCTACCCTGTTCAACTATGCAGACAGGTCCCACAGATAGTCCGTCCTTCAAATACATTGACACCAGCAGCTCAAAAACTTTAATAAAATTTTTTTCAATTGCAATCGCAGATAAGCCTTCAGAGACTATGATGGCGATATCATAACCATGTTGCTGATCTCCTAATTTTAAAATGCTTTTGTTGTCTAACTTGCGGCCATAATCTGGCCTCTTTAAATAGTTTTCTCTATTTGTCGCCAAAGATTTAAGAAACAAGGCATGCAACCCTACATTTTCAATTTCTACGCTTAATGAAGCTAGGTTAAGGCTGGAGTAGACTGCATCCCGTGCAAAGGCATGCGCAAGCCTAAACTCCAGCGCATCTTTTGTCGAAACACTTGTTCCTGTCCTGCTTAGTCCTATCCTTGCCTGGGTATAAACTTTGTCTAAAACTGCCATGAATTATTAATTAAGCCCAATAGTTGTTTAGTTCCATTGGTAGAAATAATACCACTATCTTCCATTATTCCTTGTCTATACAACCAGGTTTCAAACTCAGGTGCGGGACGCAGGTTGAGCGCTTTTCTTAGATAAAGAATATCATGAAACGATGTTGACTGATAATTCAGCATAATATCATCTGCTCCCGGTACACCCATTACGAAGTTGCAACCCGCTACCCCAAGAAGTGTAAGAAGATTATCCATATCATCCTGATCCGCTTCAGCGTGGTTGGTATAGCAAACATCTACGCCCATCGGAATGCCCATAATTTTGGCGCAAAAGTGGTCTTCCAATGCGGCCCTTATGATTTGCTTGCCATCGTAAAGATATTCAGGACCAATAAAGCCAACAACTGAATTCACTAAAAACGGATTAAACTTTCTAGCTACAGCATAGCTTCGAGCCTCACAGGTTTGCTGATCAATCCCATGATGTGCATTGGCAGAAAGTTCACTACCCTGTCCAGTCTCAAAGTACATGACCTGGCTTCCAGCGTCGTTCCTTTTTAATGAAAGGGTAGCATCATATGCTTCTTGCAGCAAAGCCAGATTGATACCAAAACTATCGTTCGCCTTTTCTGTTCCAGCGATGGACTGAAAACAGAGGTCAACAGGCGCATTTTTATTGATAAGGTCAAGGGTGGTGGTAACATGACTTAACACGCAGCTTTGAGTGGGTATTTCAAATTGCTGCCGAAACCGATCCATTAGCAATAGCAGCTTTAGTGTAGCTGCTTGGCTATCTGTTGCCGGATTAATTCCTATCATGGCATCACCACTCCCCAAAAGCAGCCCATCAACAACACTTGCAGCTATGCCTCTTGGGTCATCCGTAGGATGATTCGGCTGTAATCGTGAAGAAAAGCACCCTTCGGTGCCCAAAGTAGTTCTAAACCTTGTAATAACACGTATTTTTCTCGCTACCGCTATTAGGTCCTGATTTCGCATTAGTTTACATACTGCAGCGGCCATTTCGGGGGTTACAGCAAAAGCAATTTTCTTCAGCAATTCAGCAGAAACATCATCACTTAAAATCCAGTCACGAAATTCACCAATAGTAAAATGCGAGATTATCTTAAAAGCTTCCTGGTCATGATCGTCGATAATAAGTCTGCTTATCTCATCCTGCTCATAAGGAATTAACAATTCGTTCAGGAAATCTTTGAGTGGAACATCAGCAAGAGCAATTTGAGCAGCTACACGCATTTCATACTTGTCCGCACTTATCCCAGCAAGGGCATCACCTGTTCGGAATGGAGAGGCTTTTGCAAGCAAATCCTTCAAATCATTGAATCGGTAAGTTATCCCACGAACAGTATGCTGATACGTCATGCTAATCGATATTTATATTCAATTTAGTTTTATGTTTTCCCAATAAGATGAAGACCACTATTGATAAGGCCAATCCTGCAAAAAACATCAAGCTTATCCAAAAGTTATAATACATGATAGCCACCATGCAAACGATAGAAATTATTAGCGCTATCGCTGGAAAGTAAGGATAAAATGGCGCCTTGAAGGATCTCTGTAATAGTGGTTCCTTTACCCGCAGTACGAACAAGCTAATCATGCTTACTATATACATTACCACTGCGCCCATTACAGACAAAATAATAACTTGACTTGTAGTTCCGGTATATAGTGCAATAAAACTTACCACTCCGCAAGCCACTATAGCGATGTGGGGCGTATTGAATTTTTTGCTTATGCTTGACAATGATGCTGGCAAATACCCACTTCTAGCCATTGCATACACTTGCCTGGATGAAGCCAGGATAGTTCCGTGAAACGAGGCAATTAGTCCAAACAACCCTATGCTGGCAAATATTTTGGTCAGACTGTTTGTTTTACCCAAGACAATTGCAATCGCTTCTGGTAAGGGATAGTCAAGGTTGCTCATCTGCTTCCAGTCGGCAATACCACCAGTAAACACCATTACTCCAAAGGCTAAAAATACAAGTGTTGCCAAACTGGCGATGTAACCTCTTGGAATATTTTTCTTAGGGTCTTTCACCTCTTCGGCAACCATAGCAACACCTTCAATTGCTAGATAAAACCAAACCGCAAAAGGCAATGCAGCAAATACACCAGACCACCCAAACGGCATTGGATCTTTCATAAAGTTGGAAACTTTGAAATGCGGGCCAATAATGCCCATAAACAACAGTAGCTCTGCAACTGCCAGAACTGTGATAAAAACTGAAAAAATCGCAGATTCCTTAACTCCAGAAATGTTAATCAACATGAAAACCACATTAAAAACTACAGCAGAACTGATTACACCAATTTCAGGGTATAAAAAATGAAGATAGCTTCCTAATGCAAAGCCAATGGCAGGTGTCGCGAAAAGAAAATCCACCAGAGTAGCATAGCCGGCAATCAGTCCGCCAAAAGGGCCCATTGCTTTGTGGCCATAAGCAAAAGCACCCCCTGCATGTGGGATAGATGTGGTCAGTTCAGTAAAACTGAAAATAAATGTAATGTACATGATGGTTATGATTACAGTTGCAATCAGAAATCCTACAGTACCTGACACCGCCCAACCGAAATTCCACCCGAAATATTCACCAGATATAACCAGGCCTACAGCAATTGCCCAAAGATGTATAGGATTTAAGGCTTTTTTAAGCTTATTCACTTTAACTATTTGCAATTAGATTAAAAAATTAAAATTATTCTGTTAATATACCGATTTCTGGAGTTTTAACTTATTTATGTGCTATGAAAATACCGATATCTCATCATTATTTACTTGATATACTTATCTTGCTTAGAATAATCAAAATATAGCATGAGCAACAGAAGAAAATTTATTTACAATACTGTCCTTGGCATTGCGGCCACTTCAATGTTACCTGAAGTAGCTGTGGGTACAGAAACAAAATCTCATCTGATAACATCTGAGAATGAAACCTTCAAATTAGGGATTGCTGGCTACACCTTTCTTAATTTTAAGCTCGAAGAATCGCTTAAAATAATGAAAAAACTGGATACACATTTTCTATGTATTAAGGATTTTCACCTCCCTTTGAGCAGCACAGCCGAAAATATTTCTATTTTTCAAGCTAAATTGAAAGAATATGATGTTATGGGATATGCTGTTGGTCCAATTTATACCAAATCAAAAGCTGAAATTGATAATTCCTTCAACTATGCAAAACGCGTTGGTGTAAATCTCATTATTGGGATCCCCGCTCCTGCTGATCTCCCTTACGTAAATGAAAAAGTAAAAGAAACAAATATTCGCTACGCCATCCATAACCATGGTCCTGAAGACGAGTTGTATCCTACTGTCGAGCGGATCTATGAATTGATTAAAAACCTGGATGAACGTGTTGGGATATGTTTTGATATAGGCCACGATACACGAGCGGGCAAAAATGCCGTAACCACTTTCCAGAAATATTCAAAAAGAATATTTGATATGCATTTGAAAAATGTCACCGCCGCAGTGAAATCAGGTACAACCTGCGAATTAGGCCGGGGTGTAATCAATATTCCTGCTTTGGTGAGAATGATGAGAAAAATTAAATATAGTGGTTGTTGTTCACTGGAATATGAGAAGGATATGAAAGACCCATTAGCCGGCATCGCAGAATCTGTTGGCTATTTCAGAGGCATATGTGATAGCGACCGATAACAAATTTTTTACAAATAACTTGGCACACGAATTAGAAACAGAAACTTATGAATTTTAAAAGAATACTTTTTACACTCTCTATTTTATTGACCTCAATTTCAACCCTTCTAGCGCAAAAAACGCTCGAACTAAAATCTCCAAATGGTGCTATTAAAGTAGCAGTCACCCTGTCCAATAAAATCTATTATACTATTTACCATAATAACGACCAGCTATTACAAAAGAACCATCTTTCATTGTCGTTGAGAAATGAATTACTGGGTAAAGATCCCAAGTTGTTAAATTCAAAGACAACATCAGTTTCAAATATTATAAAGCCTTACATCGCTTTAAAATTTTCCACGATAAACAGTAGATACAACAAACTGCTTCTAACATTCAAAGGCAATTATGCAGTTGAATTTCGTGCATTTGATAATGGTATTTCATATCGGTTTATCACCGCTAAAAAAGGCGACATAGAAATTTTAGATGAAGATTTTTCCCTAAATTTTCCAGACGATTACAATCTCCATGTTCAGCAGCCGGGAAGTTATAAAACTGCCTATGAAGAAAATTATACTGCCATTAGTTCTAAAACATGGAAAGCAACGGATAAGATGGCAACACTTCCTCTATTAATTGATACCAAAAAAGAGTATAAAATATTGGTGAGCGAATCCGATCTTTCTGATTACCCATGTCTGTTCCTTAAAGGTAATGGCGAAAATGGAGTATCGTCTTCATTTCCCAAAGCGCCACTCGAGTTTAGCGAAGATGGCGATAGAAGCTTGAAAATTACCAAGGAAGCGGATTACATCGCGAAAACCTCTGGGTCAAGAAGTTTTCCATGGAGATATTTTGTTATTACAACAGATGACAGACAATTGATGGAAAATACAATGACCCTGCAATTGTCTTCTTCAAGTGTGATTAAGGATCCGAGTTGGATAAAACCCGGTCAGGCAAGCTGGGAATGGTGGAACGACGCAGCTCCTTATGGCCCGGATGTAAATTTCGAATCCGGCTATAACCTGGAAACCTATAAATACTACATCGATTTTGCTGCCAAGTTTGGACTAAAGTATATTATTATGGACGAAGGTTGGGCCAAAAGCACCCGCGATCCTTATACACCAAATCCCAAAGTTGATGTGCATGAATTAATTCGTTACGGCAAAGAGAAGAACGTTGGTGTTGTGTTGTGGCTAACTTGGTTGACTGTACATAACCACATGGAGCTTTTTAAAACTTTTAGAGATTGGGGCGTTAAAGGGGTCAAAATAGATTTCATGGACCGTAGTGACCAATGGATGGTAAATTACTATGAAAATGTAGCAAAAGAAGCGGCAAAGCACGAACTGTTTGTGGACTTTCATGGCGCGTTTAAACCTGCTGGCTTGGAGTATAAATACCCAAATATAATATCCTATGAAGGGGTGAGAGGCATGGAACAAATGGGTGGAACTGCTCCTAACAATAGTTTATTTTTGCCTTTCATGCGTAACGCAGTAGGTCCGATGGATTATACGCCAGGTGCAATGATAAGCATGCAGCCGGAAGCCTACCGGGCCGAAAGGCCAAATGCAGCAAGCATCGGCACCAGGGCTTATCAATTGGCACTATTCGTTGTTTTTGAAAGCGGTATTCAGATGCTTGCAGACAATCCAACACTATATTACAGAAATTTGGATTGTACAGAGTTTATCACTTCTGTATCAACTACATGGGATGAAACTAAGGCTTTGGCTGCCAAAGCGGGAGAAGTTGCCGTTGTTGCAAAACGTAAGGAGAATAAATGGTTCATAGGCGGAATCACCAATGGTAAGGAGAGAAATCGAACAGTGCAAATCAGCCTTGACTTTTTAAAAGGCGACAAATCTTACACTATGACTTATTTTGAAGATGGTATAAACGCCGGCCGTCAAGCTATGGATTACAGAAAGAAAACTATTCAGGTAAAGTCCGGAGATAAGTTCGACATCAAAATGGTTAGAAATGGAGGATTCGCTGCAGTTATAGAGTAATCTTTGGATATTACTTGCTTTGCGATTTTTCAAATACCAGAAAGTGTTGGATGGGCAGAAACTGGCCATTTTCCACTAGCTTGAAGCC
The DNA here is from genome assembly GCA_040385565.1 of Bacteroidota bacterium. GTDB lineage: Bacteria > Bacteroidota > Bacteroidia > Sphingobacteriales > Sphingobacteriaceae > Pedobacter. The sequence continues at coordinate 193,788 of JAZKHD010000017.1, forward strand.
ATTTGCTTCAAGCTCCCTTCTGGCTTGCTTAACTGTCATTTTGTGCTCTTCTTTAATGTTTACCTCTGGGTCTTCAGCCTTATATTCAATAAGGATGAGTTTGCCTTTTGATTTAAGAGATTTTCTTATAGATGCAAGCACTTCTTTTGGATGTAATAGTTCATGATAAACGTCGACCATGAGAGCCACATCAATGAGGGTATCTGGTAAATTAGGCGAGGTCTCCGTTCCTTTGATCACTATCACGTTGCTAGCCTTAAGATCTTTAGCTCTGTTCTTCAAATAGCTAATCGCATCGTCCTGTATCTCTACTGCGTAAACCTTGCCTTGAGGTACCTTCGATGCTATTTTAAATGTATAAAACCCAGATCCGGCACCTACATCGGCAATGATGGAGTTATTTTTCAATGGAAGCCTGGCAATTGTTAAAGCGGTGTTTTCTTCAGCCGTTCTGCTATTTCTTTCCAGCCATGAAACCCCTGCAAAGTCCATAACCTCAGCAATTTCTCTTCCCATGTAGATTTTTCCGGTTCCATTTGAACTTGGAGTTTTGCTTGTATACCCCTGTGCGGTCTTTTGCGCATTTGCTTGGTGCATCAAAAAGAAAAGAAACAAAAAGGCGATTTTTAATGAATTTTCCATGTCTCCAAAAAGGAAGTTGCTAAACTAAATTGATTTACAACTGTTAATGAAGTTACAAAAATATTAGATTATGATTACTCCAGAAGAACAAATAGACGAAAAAGAAAAAGCAAACGAAAAGCAAGCTGGACAGAATGCTGCAGACCGTAATACTGGTGACAAGCACATGCAAATTGACGAAGAGGGCAATGAAGTTGGACCAGACGATCAAATATAACTGCTATTTGCTGGCTGCATTCATCGCTACAAAAAATAGTGCAAGAAATGCAATCAATGCTATTTCAATTCCTTTCACTACCTTTTGAACCGGAGTCTTGGCTTTTTGTGTTTTCTTATATGCAGCTGTTCGATAGAGGGAAACGTATTGAGAATCCTTTAACAATTTTAAATTCGAGGAAGTTACCTCTGTCGGTCTAAAAAAGTCTGATGTACTTTTTAGAAGTCCATTTTTTACCTCTTTAATTTTTTCCCTATCGGGCTTAAAATTAACAATATCTCTCTTTACCGCTCTTTTTATAGAATCGGTTGAACTTGACTGTGAAAATACGATAGGTATGTTAGTCAAGATAAATAGCGCACTAATCACAATGTATTTTTTCAATAACTAAATATACTATTTAATTTCTTTTGCAGACATTCAGTGCCAAAACTTTTAATTTCTTACTTTCGCTATATAACGAATCATGATACTTGCAAAATGACTTTGCAAGTCAGTAAAACTGGTTAAATTAATTGCTAATGGATAAAATATATTTGGGTGATGCAGGAGTCAAGGTATCGCCTGTCGTGTATGGATTTTACAGATGGGAAGAATCCTATGATGCTGGTGATTTGAAGAAGATTGTGGCAACATGTCTTGATTTAGGTATAAATACATTTGAGCACGCCAATAGCTATGGATCCTATCAATTAGAATCTCTTTTCGGTGAATTACTTGGCAAGGGAGATTTCAAGAGAGAAGATATTGTGCTGTTTACCAAATGTGGTCTCCAATTTCCGCATGCCCACAATCCTTCGGTTAGAGTTAATCATTACAACACCTCTGCAGCACATATCCTTAAGAGTGTCGATACATCTCTAAAAAGTCTGAAGACAGATTATTTAGATGTATTTCTGTTAGACCGACTGGATCCTATATCTAATTTAGAAGAAACTGCACTCACCCTGGATAAGCTTAAGTCATCGGGTAAAGTGAAAAATATTGGTGTATCAAACTTCTCTGTTTTTCAGCACCAGCTATTGGCATCATATTTAACCAAGCCAATCGTAACAAACCATATTGAACTTAACTTACTGAACACTCAGGCATTGGATAATGGCCAATTGGATTACATTAAGCAAAGGTATATGCGTCCACTTGCATACGCCCCTCTTGCAGAAGGACGAATCGCAACTGGAACCGATAAGCGTGCCCTTGCTGTCCGTAAAAAATTAGAAGAGCTTAGTTTAAAATATAACGCCGATATTGAATCATTGGCCGTTGCGTGGATTGTGAAATTAGGCGCCCTGCCTTTGTTAGGTACCAGAAATGAACAAAGGATCAGAAATGCGGCAAATGCATTCAAAATTGAGTTGGATCATCAGGATTGGTATGAGCTTTACAACGCTTCAATACAAGGCTAACTTGTCTTGAACGTTTGCAAATTGGATAGTAATCGCTTTAGCTTTATGAAATGAAATTTAACACCAAGGTATTAATCATCCTTTTTTTCTGCGTTAACTTCTCTATACCAGCTTTCTCTCAGTCTAAACTTCAGCCATTTAAACAAGGTGATCGTGTTGTATTTGCTGGCAACAGCATTACTGAGGCCGGCTTATATGAATCCTACATCTGGCTTTACTACATGACCCATTACCCAACAAGGAAGATTGAGATTTTCAATGCAGGGATTGGCGGAGATGTTGCCGGGCAGATTTATGCCAGGTTAGATGGTGATATTTTAAAGAAAAAACCTTCTGTATTGGCAGTTACATTCGGCATGAACGACAGCAAGTACTTTGAATATCTGGATAAAAATAAACCTGTGGATGACCTCAAACGTGCAGAAATTGTTAAAGAAGCATTTACCAGCTATCAAAAAATTGAAGAACGACTTAAAAAGCTGCCAGGCGTTTCGACTATACTCATGGCGTCCTCGCCCTACGATGAAACTGCAAAGCTAGAGGGTAATCTATTTCTTGGAAAAAGTAAGACAATGGAGCATATCATAGAATTCCAGCGTAACTCTGCTAAAACAAACAATTGGGGTTTTGTAGATTTTTTTAATCCAATGACGGAAATCAATCAAAGGGAACAAAAGAAGAATCCAGCATATACCAATACAGGTACTGATCGTATCCATCCCGGTAGTGCAGGGCACTTTATCATGGCTTACATATTTCTAAAATCCCAGGGCCTTGCAGGAAGCAAAATAGCTGATGTTGTTATAGATGCGGCCAGGCTAAAAGTCAGCAAGGCAGGTAATTCATCTATAACCCATTTAAAAAGGCATTACAATTCGATTAGTTTTGAATACCTGGCAAAATCATTACCCTACCCTATTGATTCTGTTCCTAGGGTATGGCTGAATAATCAGATACAGACAGAAGCGCTAAGTGTAATCCCCTTTGAATCAGAGTTTAATCAGGAGCTACTTACGATTACCGGGTTACCAGTTGGCACATACCAGGTTGAAATTGATGAAAAGACGGTTGGCAATTGGTCATCAAAAGAATTAGGAGTGGGAATAAATCTGGCAACAATCAAATCATCCCCACAACATCTTCAATCTCTAAAAATAATGGATTTGAACAATCGCCGTCGTGAAGTTGAATCCAAGTTCCGAAATTATTATTGGGTGGAATACGATTTCTTAAAAGATAAAGGAATGCTATTTTCCAGAAATCAGGCATCAATCGATACAGTAACTAAGTACGCGCCACACAATGGATGGCTCAACGCTAAAAAAACAGACTATTTGGAAATTGTAAACCACGAGGCAAGTGTTCAGGCAAAACATGACGATCTTGTAAACGAAATTTACAAGGTTAACAAACCAATTACTCATCGCATTACGATATCAAAAAAACCTTAAATCTGCCTCCTGAGTTTTAATATAGTGTAAGAATAGGCTGGAAAGGTATATGTTGAAGCTAACTTTATCGTTGAAGTCTGTTGCTTGTATCGTGTTGGATGTTCTTGCGAATTTTTTTGATTTAAACCACCGGCCAGAACAATTATTTCTGTTTCCATTTTTCTTCCTTCAAAACCTTCAAAATTTAATTGGGTAGTCTTTCCCTTTCCCTCTGTATTAACCACATGCAGTATTAATATTTTGCCATCTTCGCTTCTGGTCGCACTCACATCCAACCCTCCGTCTACTTCGCTGCTTACACGAAGGGGTAAATGATTGGCAGCCTGCATTTGCTGTGAATAGAACGGTGGCATTCCCCAAACCTGCGACGATGTAAAAAATATCTGGCCCTGGTCCCAGTCGTTATCATTTTGCAAGTATGGCTGTAGGGCATTCGCCGGGCTGGATGTCAGAACGAATTCACCATGCCTCCTCACCGCATTTAGGTTTGTTGCATGCCCAAGCGCCCTTTGCATTCCATGCTTACTTCCATTCTCTTCAAAAATGGCTACTTTCATTTTCGTTTCAGGATCCCATTTCTTAAAGAGTCGTTTCATTTCCTTCAGCTGCTTGTCAGTATCTAAACCGGCAGCAGGGTCATCACCACCAACATGCAAGTCCCAGTAATCTGCCTTGCCATTCAATGACTTAAACACATACTCCATATTATCAGAATTCGGCCGCCACCACGCTGCATGTACAAACTTTAAGCTCCTGTCCTTCGCCTTCATTGCCGCATATAGTAAATTAAATCGGTCTACATAATTTTCGTAAGCTGCCTTGTTATCGCCATTAAAAATAACCTCTTCATTTCCTATCTCTATGTATTTTATTCCGTATGGTTTAGGGTGACCATTTTTAACCCTCATACTCCCCCATACGGTATTTATATCGCCATTTAAATATTCTACCATGTCGGCCATGTCCTCTGGGGTTTCATAGATGTTAATTGCAAAACAAGGTGTGATTCCTGTTTGTTCGCAATAGCTCAAAAACTCTTCTATACCAAAGCCATTAGTTGTATGATGGTTCCAATGGCCACGGTACATTGGTCGCTTGTCAGGATCACCTATCATGTTTTTGAACCGGTATTCTGGCGAATTAACCATTGTGCCTGCATACCTCAAAAACGTAACGCCCTGTTGCACCAACATGTTGCCAATGTCTGCACGGATCGGAAGTCCTTTAAACCTCTCGCTTCCTGTTCCATTTAACACAACCTGATCTATCCACAGTTTACCCTTGCCCGTCACGTAGATAGCAAGTCTGGCTGCTGGGTCATTTACCTTTGATATTAATGAATAGGTGTGTTTTTTCCATGAAGAACCTACGCCATAGACTAATGTTTGCGCATAGGTCTTTATACCGTCAGCGCTTTCAAGAGCAACAACAACAGGGCTGGTTAATGATGCCGCCTTCAAATACAAACGTCCCTCAAATCGCTGGTTTTGCTTAATTGCTATCCCCCATCTATTCAATCCTCTGTTGGCTATACCAACTTTCCCAGAATTGCCTGTTGCGTCAATAAGTTGCGCGTACCTGCTATTATAGGCTGTAGTACTGTCTAATATAAAACTGACCTTAGCGCCTGCATTTTTAATAATGTCCCAATTATAGCTAACCTGATCGTTAGGTTGATTTACCAATGGAAGTTTACTAAATTTTCCGGCGATGCCCACTTGGATTTTCCTGAAGTGCACAGCAGATTGCCAGGTTCTGAGACCAATTTTACCTGTCATAAGTGGTATTTTAGCATCAGTATGGTAAAGTACTTCCATGCCATTTAAATATACTACCAGGGAACTATCCACCATTAGCACTTTAATCTTGTTCCAGGAATCAGGGTTACAATTTACGATGGCTTGCTTCAATAATTGAAAGTTCTGAACATGCTTGCCAAGTAGAATAGACTTGCCATTTCTTGCTAAACTAATCTCGTAACCATCAAAATTATCATTCCCCACACCCACATTACCTGTACGTACAAGCAGCCCGGCACTTTCGCCTTTTCCTATAAATTTAAGTTCTGCCTCTATCCAGCCGTTCGCAATGCGGCCCGGTTCGTAAATCAGTTTAGCACTTTGGTCAGGCTCTACGCCTATTTGGTGCATACCGTTCATTTCCACCATGCTATGGGTTTGCCTCCCAGGTACAATTGTAACACCATCATCTTTAGCCAGCCAATAACCTGTATACCTTCTCCATAGATTATAGTTCACACCAGTTGCCGGTTCTTCAAAACTCTCACCAAATATGCGCTGGTCATAAAAACCTCCATAAATTTCGTGATTTACATCTTCTATGTTCGAGCCATAGATTAAAGGACTAATCCTATTTTCGATCTTTCCGGCATTGACAGTAATTTTTGATTGCTGTCCATAAGCAGTGAAATGAAACTGAAAAAAAACGGCGGCAAGGAAAATACACTTGTAAAATGTATTGGCACTGTTATTTAGGTTGCGCATTTGTTGTTACAATATAATTAGTTAAAGTTGTTGAGGCATCCATACCCTGTAAGCAGAACCAGCTTCCCTATTTCCCAGTGAATAAAATGGCACGGCAGTAAAACTTACTTGTTGTCCTTTGTCATCAACAGCTGCTCCTCTAATGGTATTCACTCCGCTCAACAACCCCGGCTCAAACTTCATCAACAGTGAACCTGTAGGGATGACACGATAATCGATCAAACCCGGGTTATCTACCAATTCAAAACCGTAAACCAAGGGTCCTGCTGCTAAAGCAACTTTATCCCTAACAGTTTCAATTGCATCATTAGTATAAACAAGCCGTGGCTTAATAGGGATATCAAGTTCAATCACATCGCCACTTTTCCAATTTCTTTTAATCGCTGCATAGCCTTTATTCGTAGTTGCAGGTATTGCTTTGCCATTTACTTTCAAAGATACTTGTGCCCCCACTTTTGATTTGTATAAACCAAATGGATTTTCTACACCTCGAGCCCATCCAGGTATCCTGATATTCATTGTAAATTCAGACGGCTTATTCATATTAACTACAAGCTTAACATCACCTTTCCATGGATAACCGGTTGTTTGCTTAACTTGTAATTCTGTTCCATGCAACTTTGTACTGGCCTCACTGCCTATAAATAAGTTTACATAAAGCGCATTTGCATCTTTGGCATAGATATATTCAGGTGTAGCTCCAATCATTTTCAAAATCATAGGCGGGCAGCATGGGCATCCGTGCCAATCCCATCTTTTGTGTCCGTTGCCAAGCAAAGGATTCTCATAGTAATACTTATCACCGGAGAGCGAAATACCTGAAAGCATATTATTATACAAAACCCTTTCCAGCTCATCCATGTATTTACCATCGGCATGAAGCTCATTCATCCTGGCACTAAAAAAACCAGAACTTATAGCAGCACATGTTTCCAGGTAGGCAGATTCAGGTAAAAAGTAATTCGGACCAAATTTCTCATCTTGTGGAATTGCACCTTCGCCACCAGTAATGAACATCTTCTTTCCCACCATATTGTCCCAATAGGCATTTGCGCTAGCAACATACCTGGGGTCTTTATTTTCAAGGGCTACAGCCGCTACTCCCATTGCCAGCAGCGTCGCTCTAACAGCATGCCCTTCAATTGTTTTCTGTGCAAAAACCGACTTATCATCCTGGTTGTAGGCGCCATAGTTTATCCGCTTACTATTAACCTTATTACCATGATTTCCCCTGTTTTCGATCCAGAACTTAGCCAAATCAAAGTAATGCTGTACTTCCACCGCCGAAGTTAGCTTTGATTTAAGTAAGGGCTCTGACTTAAAAAGCCAGTATAATTTTAGCAGCGCTTCCTCAGGGCCACCATGGCCAGGTACAATATTCTTCTTAGGTAGCGGCCCCATTTCCTTGTACATATAGTTACTGAGTTTCACCGCTCCGTCCAGCAACTTTGTTTTACCGGTAGCCTTATAGTAGTGTATTCCGGCTTCTACCATCATCCCCGCGTTATAACAATCGTGTTGCCAATTGTCGTCACCGCCATTGGTGCCCCAACGTTGCGTAGATCGGGTTAGTGTCGTGTAAGTATTAATATATCCTGTCGGATCAATCCTTTGTGCCGCTAGAATACGATCAATATAACTGTCAATTTTAGTGACTAATTTAGCATCGGGATGTTCTATCATCATGTCAGCAGCGCCCCTTATTGACTCATATACAAGGCCATCATACCATGGCGGACCATCATGAGAACCGATGTCTTTCTTTCCCCGGGCAACCAGATCGAAGTTTAACATTGCATTACTTTTACGCCCAAGTTTTTCGTTCTCAGCAATAATATCTGGTCTGTCAAGTTCGTATTTGCCCTCAAACTTTTCAAATACATCGTAGACCGTTTTTGTTGTCCAAACTTTTAGCTTAGGGCTCCAAAATGCATCGTCTATCTTCACCTCTTCCAGTTTGAGTGGATATATAATTTTAGTAGTTTTTGTTTGGGCAATGGCACCTGTACTTAAATTTAACAGCAACATTAAACTCAAGGCAATAGGAAAAGAGTTTTTTAGGGTATTCATAGTTTGTGTGATAATTGTTCTGCAAGTTGCTAAAAACAAAGTGCCCGCCATTGCACTATATTGATCTGTTATAGCACTATATTATTATTGATTTATTCATTTAGCAACTCTTATATTTATCTCAATACAATAAATAGCTTTTACCCTATCAATATAATGAAACTGTTTTTAGAGAATATACTGATTACCAGTTCCAACGAATTTTTTCAGTTAAAAGAAGAGGTGTTTCCCCATAATGATTTCCCGCTCCACTATCATGCAGATTATGAAATAATCTTCATCATAAAAGGCACTGGGAAGAGATACATTGGTAACCATATCGCACAATATCAGGCAGGGGAAGTTTATTTTATTGGACCCAACCTGCCTCACACCTTCTATAATAAAGATTTTGATGGTGATACAGAAATCAGGCAAATTGTATTACAATTCAAAGAAGATTTCCTGGGTAAAGGATTTTTCTCCAAAAAAGCATTTAGCAAAATTAAATCATTGTTTGAGTTATCAAAATCGGGCATTCAGATTCCTGCCCATTATGCGGGCGAATTAGGAGCTACCCTTACAGCTATGCTTAAAATGGAACCAGGCACTGCAGTGATATCCTTATTGTTTGTTCTGGATCGTTTGGCAAAACTGCAGGACCTTAAAGAAATCTCAAGTGGAAGTCTGAACACAGATTCAAATGAATCAAAATTTGATAGGTTAGGGCCGGTTCATGAGTATATATTGGAAAATTTCAAAAAGAACATTGATCTTGAAAAAGCTGCTTCACTTGCATGTCTCTCTCCCACAGCATTCTGCAGGTACTTTAAAAGACATACACGTAAAACCTTCTCAGAGTTCGTACTCGACTTAAGAATTAGTCATGCTTGTAAACTTTTACAGCATGGAAAATTAAATAGTACTCAAATTGCGCTGGAAAGCGGATTTAATAACCCATCCTACTTCAATCGCAAATTTAAAGAGCAGTTGAAGCTTACCCCTTTAGATTATCACAAGCAATACTTCCCCTTGTCGAATTCAAGGTAATCAGGCAGCAAGCATATTCTTTTTCATTTTGTCAGTTAACTTCCTGCGTATAGGTACATCAACAAACTTCAAAACCAGGTAAGCAAAACCCAGAAGCAACGGCAGACCTATAACTGTAATCAAGGCCATTTCAGTCATTCCAGGTTTCATTTTAATCACATAGCTATAGAAAATCCAAATAAAGGGATAATGAACCATATAAAGTGGATATGAAATTTCACCGAAGAATTTACAAACCGTCTGTGTGTAGGTATTAACCATCGCCCCCGCACCTAATGCAAGAATCAAAGGAAAATAAAAGATAACCAGAAACGGATCAGTTACGAAATTGATCTTTTCTGAAAATGGAAACAGAAAAGCAGCTATTAGCAATATACCAAGTGCTGTAAAACCCAACTTTGACTTGATAATCCATTTTGAGCGAAAAACCAGCATTCCCGCCAAAAAGGAATAAAACACTCTGATGCCTCCTCCTGCAAATGTATCGCCGCTCCAGCCAACACCCAGATATTTTGAATGGTATGCTTCATAACATAATAAGAATGAAGCTATGATAGTGAGCAACCATAAAACCTTGTTTCGAATTTTAAAAAATAACAATCCATAGCATATGTTCGCAATATATTCCCAAAATAGCGACCAGGTGGGCGGGTTCAGGTGAAACAAATTGAAATATCTTTCAGGCACAATTGCGTACGGAATCAGAAAACTTCCCGATAGGAACATTAAAAAGGTTTGCAGATACCCATACTTCTCAAAAAGATTAATAAAGGGGTCCAGGATAAAAGCCGCTAACCCTATGATTGCTCCTATCAATACCAGCGGATGCAGGCGTATCAACCGAAGTTTTAAAAATTGAATAACACCCAATGTTTTTATCCGGTTATCATAAGCATAGGCGATTACGAATCCAGACAAGCAGAAAAAAAAGTCAACCGCTAAATAAGCGTGAGCAATAAAATCATCGTGATAATCTGGTATGGCAATTTCCATAAAATGGAAAATTACAACAGATATCGCTGCAACACCCCTAAGTCCATCTAAAATTTGGAAATGCTGTTTTGTATTTAAAATTGGTAGGTTTGAGTATGAATTGGTCATGACTGTGTGTTGATGTAAAATTAGAAATTTTATTTATCTTCATGCTTTTATGTCACGCTTTTCCCCCAAAAAGCGAATGTGGCGATAATCTCTTTAACTGAATATTTTAAATATTGTATGAAATCTGTTTTCCCGGGTTTGCTGCTAATGCTAGCCTTTTTTACGGGTTATGGTCAAGTCAAAGATGGCATCCGCTTGCGGGAGGTAGCTAGTTATAAGACAGATGTAAGCATGAATAAAGTTGTCGTCTGTATGGACGACCGCTCTGTATGGGCGATATCGGAAAATGGGAAAGTTTACTTTAAACGTAATGCAGATGTTGATTTCACTGAATTTGCCGCTACCGCTGCGTTAACAATCACAGAAATAACAGGATACAACAGCAATGAAATGTATTTCCTAACGGCGGGAAAGCAAGTATATATATTCGAAAACAATAATTTGAGGCTGTTAGCCAGTCCGCTGCTTGTAGATGTAAATAATATTGCGGTAGTATGCGCAAAAAGAAATGAAACCCTGGGTAAACATTTCGGTAGGCGTGATTGGCTGGCCGTAGCAACAAAACGAGCTCTTTATAGCGTGTTCAGGGAAGATCCCTTAAAAACGCCAGAAGTATTTCTGGGTGCCGGTTTAAGTAACGCTCCTGACCCCGAGTTTGAGATTTCCAATGCAGGTTTTAAAAGTGTGGATATCAGATACAAATCAAATGAAAATCATCCTTGTTATGGTCCCACCAGTAAGCTATACTATAGCAATAACAACCTGCTTGTTTTTCCTAGGCGACTGCGCGAAACTGGGCCAGGCTATAGCTCGAATATAACGTGCACGTATTACGAAGATAGTTTCAATCTGGCAATAGATGCAGATGGTTCCGGACAAATGGAATATTGGGGAACCGACAACGGCATGTTTGTCGCAAATGGAGGTATGTGCGATCCATCCAGGATATTTAAAAAACTAGATGGGATCAGGATTAACGACCTGGAAGAGTTAAACGTTTTGCGAAACGTATATAACAGGCGTTTTATGATGATAGCTAGTGACAATGGCTTTTATTACATCTCAACTATGCTTTACCTGTCGGAATTAAAACGTGAACCTAATGATCCCGAAATTGAGACATTGGAGATGATCCGTTTACCGATGGAGGCTGGAAAAGTAAAAAGTATAGCTACAGAACTTTACAGTGATGCGGGTCAAATTACTGCCGACAGTTATCAGATGTGCGAAAAGACTGTTTGGGTTGCTACAGAAAAAGGTATTCGACAGCTAGCTGTTCTACCAAGTATCTTCACAAGCATGTCGATGTACGCCCAATTTATCACCCGAAACGTGCAGATCATTTATCCGGTTGCAACAGTATGCGCTGATTCTCAACTTGATTTGGAGATGAAATTCTCAGAAGCAGTAAAAAACAGATTAAGCATACAGTGGTTTAGGGCAGAAGCAGACTATGAAAATACCAGGCAGGAAATTACTTCTCTAAATGGTCAATTGAAGGGTTCTTTTAAAACAAATGGCTGGTATGGGTATAAACTGGTTGATTTGTGCGAAGGCCACATTGTTGATCCAATAGGTATAGATTTACAGATGGTCCCCCTACCAAATGTTACTTTTGCTCCACCACCCATCACACGCACTTGTCTGGCTGGCTCGGTTGATTTTACTACAGAATACAACAGTGCATATACTTACCGATGGTATCGCGACAATCGAATTATAAGTGGGGCGACCAGTAATAACTATACAGCCGATATAGGTGGAGTCTACCGCGTAGAAGTTAGAAGTTGTGGTAATACGTTCTCCGCATCGCCTTCTACCACATTGATGAAAGTGGAACTACCTGTACCCACTATTGCCAAAAGTACCGAGAAGACGCTGTGCTTCGGTGAGACAGTGACCTTGTCTGCCACAGCCTTTGATGGAGCTTCATATAAGTGGAATACCGGACAAACAACCAGAGAAATTATAGCCGATAAATCCGGCGACTATCGGGTAGAAATGAGTCTTGGTAATTCTTGTAGTAATCCCAGCACCCCAGTCACGGTAACGGTCGATCCGCTACTAAAACTGGAAACCCCGCCAGAGGCGAAGATATGCATATTAAGAAATCAGCGGTTAAAATTAGTTGCCGATCAAGGGTTCATCACTTATACCTGGGATGGAGTACAGGGCACATCCAACGTTAAAGAAGTTACCGCAACGGGTATTTATAATCTTCAGGTTGAGGATAAAAATGGCTGTACAGCTAATGTATCCTATGTTGTTGTAGAATTCTGCTCCCCTGTTATACCTGTAAGCGCATTTAGTCCGAACGGTGATGGCCATAACGACCTATGGACAGTTGGGGGCTTAGAAAGTGATCCTGACGCAATTATTAAAGTATACAATAGGTTTGGTACTACGGTTTTCCAGGGAACAGGTTCAAATGCAAGCTGGAATGGCAAATTTAAGGGTGATGACACTCCAGCAGGTGTATACTATTTTGTTGTCATTAAAAAATCAGCAGAAAAACCACTAACAGGCTCATTAACGCTCATTAGGTAATCATTAGGCGTCAAATTTGGTATATTTAGCAACTCTAATATCAATTTAGATTATTATTATGTAAATGAAGGCACTAGTGTTTTTACTCTTATCATTTATCACTACAAAAACATTCAGTCAGCCGAAGGCTATCCCAGTTCACGACCCGGTGATCATACGTCAGGATGGAACCTATTATATTTTCGCAACAGGTAAAGGAATAAAGGTCTGGTCTTCTAAAGATTTAAAAAGTTGGAAGCCAGAAATGTCGGTTTTTAACACTCCTCCAGAATGGGCCACAACTGCTGTTCTTGGATTTAAGGACAATATTTGGGCGCCAGATATTAGCTTTTATAAGGGTGCATATTATCTGTATTATTCTGTTTCAACCTTCGGAAAAAACAATTCTGCAATCGGCCTTGCAACAAACAAAACATTAAATTCCAATGATCCAAATTACCACTGGGTAGACCACGGTGAGGTTATAAAATCTGTATCTGGACGTGATAATTGGAACGCAATAGACCCAAACTTCACCGTTGATAAGAAAGGAAAACCATGGCTGGCTTTTGGTTCATTCTGGGGAGGACTGAAGTTGGTTCGACTGTCTGATGATGGCTTTAAAATTTCAACCCCCCCAGCCCTGGTTCCTCTTGCCAGCAGAAATGAGTCTGGAAAAGCTCCCAACCCTATAGAAGCGCCATTCATGTTCAGGAAAGGCAAGTGGTTTTATTTGTTTGCATCAATTGATTACTGTTGTAAGGGACCTGCAAGTACCTACAAGATCATTGTTGGCAGGTCAAAAAATTTTAAAGGTCCGTATACAGACAAGGAAGGTACTGATCTTAAAAATGGAGGGGGTTCCATTTTGCGTAAAGGCGATGAGAATTGGTATGGACTCGGTCATAATGCCGTAAGTAGTTTTGATGGTACCGACTACTTAATTTACCACGGATACGACTCGAAAGACAAAGGCGCGCCAAAACTAATTATAAACAAACTTAACTGGCAGAAAGGTTGGCCTGTAACTGAAGAAATCTAAACTTTTACCGCAGAATTCTTGATAATACTTCTTCTCTCTTTTGTCTGGATATAGGAACCTGGCTGCCGCCTTCCATGGCAATGTAGCCACCATCAGTCTTGATGTAAGATGAAATTTTGTTAAAATTAATAAGGTGGGATTGGTGTGTACGTATAAATTGATATTGTTCAAGTAACTCCTGGTAGTCCTTCAATGTTTTGCAAACAAGGTAGTGCTTGCCGTCTTCAAGATAAAAGTGTGTGTAGTTACCTTCCGCCTCAAGCCTAATTATTTTGCTTATGGTTATAAATTCAATTTTGTCAGCAAGTGGCACAGCAATTTTTTGCTCTTCATTCTTACGGTCAATGTTGGCCACCAGTTCTTTTAAACGCTCATTTTCTTTCTTTGGTCCAATTTGTTTTACAGCCTTATCAACAGCATTACTTAGTTCGACAACGTTGATGGGTTTAAGCAGATAATCAAGCGCACATGCTTTCACAGCTTGTATGCCATATTTATCGAAAGCAGTTACAAATATCAGCTCAAAGTTCTGCTGTCCATTCAACAGTTTAAGTAAATCGAAACCAGATAGCTCACCCATTTCAATATCGAGAAAAAGTAGTTCCGGTTTATACTGGTTAATCAGGGCTAAGGCTTTAGTAGCAGAATCTGCTTCGGCAATCACCTCAACAATTGGACAGTATTCTGAAAGCAATTGCTTGATATTGCTCCTGCTTTTATTTTCATCGTCCACGATCATTGCTTTTATCTTCACCTGTGGGTCCATGTTTTTTAATCTATTGGAATTGTTAATATCGCTACTACGCCAGAATGTGCTTCCATACTATGATTAATCTCTAGTTTGCCCTGGACATCATTTGTATTTAGCAGATTAAGACGCTCTTCAACCAGTTTCAGTCCAAAACCTTTCTGTGTCTCATCCTTCTCTTTCCAGCCGGCCCCATTGTCAGCAACGGCTATTCTTAAGTACCTACCATCCTTAGTGATGGTAACCTGAAGTAAACCAGCGCTGCCTTTACGTGCTATTCCGTGTAATATTGCATTTTCTATTAAGGGTTGTGAAATCATTCCAGGTATTTCCGTAAGGTCTGCATTAATATCATCATCTATGCTGATTTCAAATGCAAAATCAAACCTCAACTTTTCCAGTTCTGTATAGAGCGTTACCGCCTTAAGTTCATCAGACAAACTTACGAACACCTTTTCAGAATTATTTAGTACGCTTCGCATCAACAGGGAGAACTTTTCCAGGTAGATGTTGGCTTGTTTATATTGCTTTGTATTGATCAGCGATTGAATGGAATTTAATGCATTGAATATAAAATGAGGATTCATTTGAGAGCGTATTGCTTTAATCTCTAATTCCTTAATCTGCCTCTTGAGGGCTTCCTTTCTTTTAATTGTCGATATCCGTGCTTTATAAATCCAAAAGAAGATCATGCTGGCAAAAAGGATGGAGCCCACGCTCCATCCTATTGTTTTAATTAGTTCTGCCTTTTGGGCTTTACCCATCTTTTTTGGAGCTAAGGCCCTTTCTATAGATTTTTCAAAAAGTTCGTCCTGGGGCAAATTATTCGGACTATCGTTGATGTTATCTTCAACAATCCTGTGTTCATCATCCAATACAAATGTTTTGATGTCAAAATTGCTCATCAACAGAAAATCTTCTATGTTTTGGTCATCACGATTTACTTCCACGTAAGTTACATTGGATAGTTTTTTGAACTCATCCGCTATGGTTGATTTAGGATCATCCAGCTCTTTAATGTTTACAACGATAAACTGAACTTTTGATGCATCTTGCTTTTTGATCCTCTCAAGCAGGAATTTAGCTTTATCAGGATAATGAAAATTAAAAGTAACGCTAGTAGCCTTCCCCTTATATTTGCTAAAATCAAGTGTTTTTCCATCTGCCAGTTGTATCGATTTCAATGGAAAATACTTTCCTGGCGCTAACGTGGATAGGATTCGCCACTTCTCCGCCAATGCCTTGGTCAACAAAGTGTCCCCGCAGTTCTTCATGAAATCATAATAATACGGATTAAGAGTTTGTGCTGTTCGCCAGTTGCTTTCACCCAGTTCGTCTTCAAAACCCTCAGCCAGCGCACGGTAAAGTGGGTAACGTCTCAAATAGTTAAGGGACAAGACATAATCGCCCAAAAAGAAACCATTGCTGCCTCCATTAAGCTTTGCAGTCTTAAAGCTTTGATAAACGCCATAAGAGTTTAAAAATGAGTCGTACCAGCTTGCAGCATTATAGTCGATCATCAACACCGGAAGCGTATCAATTGCACTAAAAAACTGATTCGGGAATTTTTCAAATATCTCAGTATTTTCTGGTGTGCTTTTAAAATGCGTTTTCGACAAGAAATCCAGCCGCTCTTTTGCTTGCTCAAAGGTGAATTTGATGTTATGGTATTCCAGCACTGCCTTTGGAATCTGGTTATGGAAAGTTCTTGTAATCTGATCGAAAGCTGCTTTATCAAGTTGCTGGTCTTTAGCATAGTTTTCCGCTGAAAAAGTTGTGGCCCCATGGGGAATTTCAATGGTTTTTTTCTGCTGCTCCATTTTGGCGAGCGCTAATCCATACATCGCTTTTTTTACAGCATTCCCACTAAATTTCATGGTATTAAGTATGTCATGTCTGTCCGCCGAAATCGTTAATGAATCACCTGGCTGCAAGTATAGAGGAATGTTCATAGCATATTTTCGACCTTCTTTTTCATACTTGCAATACAGTCCAGCTCCTGCCCCTTCAGCAATGTGGCCTGTCATCTTAAAGCTACCATCATTATTGATCTGAACATTGTTGACAATCCCCTGAATAAACATCCCCAAACCCTTTCTTATTTGATCATTGTTGTTTAGGATTTTTCCCTCAACAACAACATTGTCTGAAAGCGGAAATGAAGCAGCATTCAACGTATAGCTAAAGCCCGAATATTTATTTAAATGGCCAGAATACCAATTATCATCCCCCTTTGCTAAAGCAGTAAAGATAGGTTCAGAAATTTTTGTCGCCCTTACTATGTTCAAACCATCCACCATAACAGAGATGCCACCATACTCTTTGCGCTGAGCGATTTCAGTTGCTTCCAATTTCGGGTATTCGGCTTTCTCCTTTGAAATTATGGACAGAATTTTTCCAATCTTATCAACTTTAGCATAGAAAGTGGGTTTAACAGCTTCATGCGCTAAGCCTTGTCTAAAAGCCGGATAATAAGAGTCATATCCAAGTATAGTGTTGTTTGGTATGGTATAAACTAATCTGGTCCTCTCAAAAGTTAGTTTGTAATTTTTGTTACCATCACGATCTGTACTTTGGAGTTCATATTTAACATTGTGACGAAAGCGCTCTCCTGCAATAAACATATTGGCTGTGTCGGCTGCCAGAACTTCAAACCAATTGCCGGGTTTCATAGTCGAAAATCCATTATTTTTCATTTGTGCCGAAAGCACATAGGGCATGCAGAACATAAAGAATGCCAGCAGGCCAAAGATTTTTATCTGTTTCATATTTTAAGATTTGAAACAAAAAAAGTCAGAATGTACAAGAAAAAATGAGCGCATCGAGCAAACAGCATGTATGAATTATTATTCAGTAAATATCTAACTTGGTTCCATACTACAGAAATTAAACCGTACTAAGATATAAACCATGATTGAAACGCTCTCCGCCTACTGGAAATTCTTAAAACGCCCACATTTAGTTACCCGCAAACAGGACAAAAGCCATCTATGGCGGGATATCGCGTGGTTGCTGCTGTTGGATTTTGTTGTTGCAATAATTGTACTCTCAATTTATGCGGTTCTCTTACACTCCAAGCTGATTGCAAAACATCAGACATTTGATCTTTTTGCACACGGTTTCTGGTGGGCCTTTATCATGGGGGCTTTTTTGGCACCCGCCATCGAAGAACTGATATTTCGCTGGCAACTTAAAAAGCCAAAGGCAAGTTTGTGGTTTGTGTTGCTTAGCATCGGGGTTATAGGGGTCACAGCTACCAAAAATGATTATGCAAGGTTCTTTATATTCGTCGCTTTGATCGTTATTTCTTTTTTGTTAGTTAGTTATACCGAAAAACTTCAACGCAGAAAAACTATCCCCTTATTTAGAACTTACTATATTTTCCTCTTCTACTATACAGCTATAGTTTTCGGGTACTCGCATATAGGAAACGTTAAAGGACTTACCCTGGCAGATCCGGCATTTATATTTTTTACTGGTTCTCAAGTTTTTGGCGGGTTGACATTAGGCTATATTAGAGTTAGATACGGTCTGAGATATAGTATTCTGTCTCACACAATGTTTAATGGATTTATGATACCGCTGGCGTGGCTTTCGATGTAGTCTAATTTCGTTGATAACACTGGTTACTTCCTAAACATGCATTGTTATCAAAATAATATGTATCGTCCATTTCCCTTCTACTTTCTTAAAAATAGCCAGCGCTGCCTCTTTACTCCAGTCGTATTCAAAAATACAAAGCGTATTGTTTCTTAAAAATATCGGCTTTGTTATATTCATGCCGACCGCATCAGACATGCTCAACCGCTTTTCTTCAGGAAGTATATTGTCATCCCATTTAAGATGCCCAAATTCTGCGTACCCGGCTTTTATGTGGGCTTTTTCTTCAGGAGTCAACACTAAAAACCGTTCAGCCAACCTTCGTTTTCCATTAACAATTCTCAAACCGATGGTATCTCTTGTAAATATATCAGGGAGTTCTCTTAACAGTTTTGAGGCGATCTTAGTGCTGTATTTATAGGTTGTATCACCCCTGGGTTCTAATAAATCAAAGAAGAATGCATGTATGAATTCTGCTTCTTCTTTGGATGGCTTGATAGTTTTAATACTCGTGCCCTGAGCATTCGCCAACGCGCCAGAACATACTAATAACAGGATTGCCAGGTACCTCATTGAGAATAAATATAACCTTTTCCTGATCTAATTAATATCATTATCTTGGGTAACCAAATATCGAATTATGAAAGCGCTCAAGATCTGCCTGTTGCTATTGTTAACAAACGCTGCCATTCAGGCTCAAACTATCACTGCTCCTGCACCATCTGTAAAGTCAGTCAAACTTCCGGATACCTTTCAAAACGAGCTTAACCGCGCCCAGATGATTTTTACCATGCCGAAGGATGCGATCGCTATTCCAATAGTCAAGAACATGCAAATGCATTATGAATATGCGGTAACCTTTAAGGATCAGCCTCTTGAGATTCGCTATGCGATTTCGCCAACCAGTAACTGGACTGCTAAACCAAAAGATGACCATGGTGGAAATGGCTCAAATGAAAAAATGGTTAAAAATGATGATTTACTTGCGAAGGTGATAGCAACAACCGTAGCATTAAACGTTGCAGGTGGACAGGCCGATCCATCCATGGAAAGCAATCCCTTCCCACCTGATGCAGTTAAAAAAGAGTTTGGTGCAGATTGGGGCACAACAACTGTTATAGAACTTAAAAACAATTCTTTTGGTACCGAATATAAATATGGGGTAATCACAACGCTCCATAAAAGTAATGTGGCTTCAGCGTATATCATTTACCTAAGTGATACCAAAGAAAACATGATGAGGCTGATGAACGAACTGGTTGCTAAAACAGGTGCATTTTATGCGCTAAAGTTTAAATAGCAAACCTTGTCGGCAAGTTTTTAATTAAAGTCAATTTAGTGACGACCTCATTTGGCCGCCAACTTTTTCAAATGCATTTCTAACTCCAGCTCCAATCCCTTCATGCCCACATCTTGTGATAATATCACTCCGGATTGATCAGTTATAAACATATAAGGAGCCTTGAAATCACTAAGATTCCCCGGGTTAGGAGATTTTGAACCCAAAAGATCAGCATACTGGGGCCAGGTAAGTTTATCATCCTTTACCACTGTTGTCCACCACTTTTTATGCTTATCATAAGAAACGCTTATGAATTCAACATCCCTTGACTTGTACCTTTCATACAATTCAACGAGCTTCACATTATTACGCCTTGATGGATTATCGTAGGAAAGCCAGCAGATAAATAGATTGACTTTTTTCAGGACCTTTTGATCAAATGGCTTTCCTGAAAGATCTGCACCCGAAATCTCAGCCATTTTTGAACCTTCCTCCAGCCTGGTAGCCCTTTCTATATCAGTAATTAGTTTCTTTGCTTGCTCAGAGTCCTTCACATCTTTATCTAGTCCCTTAATTACTCCTAAAAGAGCTTTAGCATTGGGCCCATCAGTTCCTTGTTCGTCAATAACTAATAATGTAAAAAATGATGTAGGATGTTTTTTCGCAAATGTTTTGATAACCTCAACCGTATGTTTATCACGGCGTTCGCTCCATTTATTGAGATTATTCGCCGCTTCAACTACGTTCTCTGAAGTTGATTTATCCATTTCTTCATTTGCAAGTCTTAAACTGTCCTTCAAGTCTTTTGACATATTGGATTCTAATCGATAATATTCAATTATTTCCTGCCCTTTTGCAGAGCTGGCACTTACAACAGGATAATTCCTGATATTTGCTTTATCGAACTTGATATCATGTGAGCCGTTGTCTAAATAGATCCAAAATGACTTGTCTCCTTTTAAACTTAAAACTAACCGCCCGTAACCAGCTTTAGATGGTTTAAGTTTAAAGCTTTGTTTAGATTTCAAACTTTTAACGAGCAATGGTTTTTCAGAAGTTGGCGATGGATATATACTCACTACTGCATTATAACCCATTCCTGAGGATTCTATATTAAAGACAGCATCTTTGCCACATGAACAACAGAAAATTAAGAATGCAAGAAAAGCAAATGTTTGGAGCGCAAAACGTTTCATATTTGGTTGGTTAGAAATTGACAGTAATATAGGCAAATTGCCAGCCGTTCCCTCAGGCGAAAATTATTTTCCTAAAAGCAATCTTGCCTGAGTGCCCCATTGCCCCACAAACAAATCCAGCTTGCCATCTTTGTTTACATCGCCAACAGCAATACCCCAACTCCTCCCCACTGCAGATTCGGGTATAACTTCATTTGTAGCTAATGTGAAGTTACCATTCCCATCGTTCTGCAAAGCCTGCATTTGCATTGGGTCAAACTTGGGAATCCTGGTCGCACTCAAAATGATATCAGGCTTACCATCATGGTTGAAGTCAAATATCGTCCCTGAATAGGCAGAATATTCCTGCTTGGGTATTCGCTTTGCAGTCTCATCCTTAAAGTTTCCTTTACCATCATTAATAAGCAGTCGGGCAGTTGGGTCCTTCTCAAACGCTCCACCATTACTGGTTAAGTTTAAAAATAATATATCCGGCTTCCTATCACCGTTCGCATCAAAAGTCAATACTTCCCTGGTATGCAAAGGAACCAACAACTCAAGTCTTTCAGCGTGTTCTTTAAAGTGACCTTTCCCGTCGTTTATGAACAACCTGTTAGGAGGCACTTCATTTCCAATTACTAAGTCTAAGTGCTTGTCGCCATTAAGGTCAACTAATTTTACAGACTGTGTTTCAGTCTTGAGTTCAGGCAAGCCCTCTTTGGAGAAATCTATAAAGAAGCCTGGCCGCTTTTTATCATTTAGCCACAAGAAAAGCTTTGGGGTCGGTCCGGTATTGCCTACAATAATGTCTGGTAGCCCATCTCCGTTCACATCTCCAATGTCCAAACCATTGGCTTCGCTCTTGCCAGGCAGCCTATCACTTACATCTCTGTAAGTACCATCGCCATTTCCAAGGTAAAACTCATGATTTTGATCATCTTCAGCAACAAATACCAGGTCCAGTTTTCCGTCCTTATCAAAGTCGCCCACCCGCACGTGTTCGGTATCATGACTCTTGTCAGCAAATACACCTTTCTTCCAGCTAAACACCCCTTTACCATCGTTCATGTATAAACGATTGGGTGCATTTTCCATCGCCAGTACAGCATCCAGGTGCTTATCGTTATTTACATCAATCAAAACTACATCTAAAGGATGTGCTTCGGGGTCAACAGGTAAATTTGTTGTGGTTACGTCTTTAAAATATTTAGTTTCTGTGCTTTGTGATATGGCACTGAAAGAAAAAATCAGGACAATCAATGCAGTTAATGACATTGATCTTTCTATAATTTGAACCCTCATAATAATGTGTAAATGGTTGTAAATACTTAATGATCTTAATGTTAAGTCACAATATTAATAACAAACTACACTACTAAAAGTTCAATTATTTTTGCACGGCAATTTTCTTCCTGGCACTTCCAAACCCACCTTTAGAATCTGTCCCCTCCAAACCAACGCTATAAGTTCCCCCTACATCAGATGTGTAAAATGAGACCTTGGCTTTACCGTCCACATCAGTTATCACATTAGGCCCCCAAAAAATCGTTGGCCGGAGATCCGTCGCTGCATCTCCACTGCCTGAAGTCAGGTATTTCGGACTGTAAAACTGTTTGGCTTGCATAACCGGCAGCGGCCTATAATACACCACGTCGGGGTTTACCGGCACATACCAGCCTTTCCCATTTAGTGTTGTGATTTCAATCTTAGCAAATTCATGATCCTTGTAACCAGCAACACCATTAACAGTTTGGGCCGTAAATTTCTTGCTGTATATAACTTCAATCCCTACAAAATTAGCCATGTTATATTGTGCCAAAGCATCTTTCAAATCTTCTACTGCCCAGTCTTTATCAACACTAAGCTGTAATTGCCGGCCATCAATGTTTATATCACCATCCAACAATAAGTACTTGCCAATCCTGATTGTAGGCATGCCTTTTCTGTTTTCATAGTCGTAAATCACCTTAAATCCTGGCACTTTTTGTTTCAGCAACTGATAAAGATTCGCCGTGCCCGACTGCTTAATATCATTAGCATCAAAGGCAAGATCTGACCTGCCTGCACCGTAAGGATTTTGAGATCCTTTTATAATCTTTGTTGCACTAATGTTCACCTCCTGTAGCTGCAATCCTTCGCCACTAAATCCATCAGCAGCAGCTTCCTGCACAGCCCTATTGGTGTAATTTGTTAATTGCGTGCTATCACTATTTACATACCATGGCATTACTGCATCTGGAATACCCCGTGGTAATTTCGGTGCCTGAAACTTATCAACCGTAACTTCACCCGTTGTCATTGTCTTTCCTTTAACTGTTCTTGCCTGAATAAAGAATGAACCAGTATCAATTTTAGGGAAGTCCTTAAATACGTATCTACCGGTAGAGTCTGTAAAAGTCGTACTTATAAAGCTCGGCTTTTGAGATGATATCAGAACGGGAGCCTTCGCAACAGGTTTATCTGTCAAACTTTTTACCAATCCTGTAATCCTATACCCGTCTTCAGCCGCATATGGAATCTTCTTAGGTAACTTAAATACGTTTTTCCAGTCGTAATCTGTCCATCCTTGTGTTAACATTAAGTTATCCAAATCTACCGCCACTTGCTTGCCCTTACCCAGATAATAAACCGGAGATTCAATTGTTCCTCTTAAATCTGAATTAAGCAATATCGATACTGCAATACTGTTATTTCCTGCAGTATCAGATTTGGTCTGACTATCATCCGTAACAGCAATTGAAAAATTCCCTTTAACCGGTGCACCAGTCTTGTCCTTCACTAAAATATCCATTTGTACAGCATCACGCTTCCCGTAAACCGGCTTAGATGCAGCGATAGATATATCAAGTTGTTCCTGATGATTGATGAAAATAACACGCTCTACTACCGGAATTGTGCCCTTTAAAATTGTAAAGCGAGTCATCCCGGTAGGGAATATATTTTTAGGAATGTTAATGGACTGCGCTTTCTGAACTAGTTTTTCAGAATGATATACCCTGCCACGCGTAGTTGCTATTAGGTAATAGGTGCTATCTGGCACAAATCCTTCAGCTGTATTGCTAAGTTTAAGTGTTACAAACGTACTTTCTGCCAAGTTCTGCACAGTTAAAACCAAGCCTTCCTTATTCACTTTAGGTACGTCGTATGTCTTAATTGATCCAAGAGGTTTAGTAATCTTTGCACTATAATTCTCTCCGGCAAGAGGCGTAAATTCAAAAGAACCCATGCCATTATGTGTTGATACAAAATTGCCTGCCACCTTACCACTTCGGTCAAGTATATTGCCTTCAACAGCTGTTCCCTTTCCGTCTTCGGCTATAGCCTTAAATCCTATAACAGACCGTAAGCCAGCAACCAGCTTTCCGCCCTCGGGCATAAACTGCAAGTCTATTTTCTGTGTTCGCTGTATAGTTAGTGGTATCTGCAGTATTTGATTCTTATCTGCCGGATGTAAGCTCCTTACCTGCACCCTTATATTTCTTCCATTTATACGTTCGCGCAAACTTTTGCTGATCTTCAACTCGCCACCCTGACCGGTCTGCATCTTTTCCTGTGACAAAAATTTATCTCCGGCAAATAGCTGAACCTCAACATCCCTTAACGCCACCGGAGATTTATCCAGTCGCAATAAATTTAATTGCACCTTCAGCTCGTCGCTGCTTGTTGTACTATCTATTTCTGCAGTAGATTTAGCTAGCCAGCGATCGGACCTTGGAACTCCAATGTAAAACCGCTGGGTAAAAAGGCGGTCATCGCCAAAGTTCTGCATCCAATTCGTATAGGCCCTGATGGTATAAGCACCTTCCTTAAAGATTTTTGCAGGCATCGGTATTTGCGCATTTGCTACACCATTCTTTATCGGTACACTTATTCGTCTTACTACCTCGGTACTGTCATTATTCAGCTCAACCAACAGGACGCCGCTAATCTTTGTTGCTGCAAGGCTGGCTCCTCCAACAACATAACCCTTAAACCAGAGCGTATCGCCTGCATTATAAGAAGCTTTGTCCATGTGTAAGAATACACGCTCAGCCGGCAGCTTGATGTTATTCAAACTATCTAAACCTTTTGTAGCTTTATTAGGTTCAATTTTCGCCAACTCTGTTTGTGCAACTTGAGGGCCTGCTTCTACCTTATATCTGAAAACTTGTCGGCCAAGTTCACCGTCGGCATTAATACCCTCAACAACAACTTTGTAACTTCCCGGACCATCGGCATTAAAGTAATTTAGTGTGGCTTTGCCCTCTGCGGAAGTTTTAACATTAGCATTCCAATAGATGGTAGACCTTAAATCGGGTAGCGTTGCAGAAGCAGCCGCCCTGCTATACCTCGGCGAATAAAATTCCCTTACCTTATTATAACCCTTCGGACTCAAATTCACAATATTTGGGTTGTAAGACTTTCTAACATAACCTGCTTTAGTGATAATCATCAGTGCCGGATTTCCTCCTAACATATTGATTAAAGCCATGTTAGTGCGCACTACTTCAATCTTCCCAACATCTGAAGGGTCTATCTGATTGTTGTCGAATATATCTCCAATTTCATCCGGTTGTATCTTCCTGCCATCCAGGTAAACATCCATAGGGGCATTCCTGCTATGGGGATAGTTTTGAACAGTTCCGACGCTTTGGAAAGTCACGCCCTGCAACATTCCCTGCAAACATAAGCCCAGCGTTGCGCAGCCTGCTGCATTTCTAAAAACAAAAGTCTGGTCAGCACTGCCCTCCGGTACTTTAAACATGCCTTGTGTTGTAAATTGCTGACTAGCCTTGCGCTTCGCAGAAATATTTACCTCACTCAATCGCTGCGTTCTGCCCAGACCTCCCATTTTTTGGATCAGGGCGTCCTGCTTCTTAACGTTTTCAACATAATCCTTCATCGCGTACAGGTAAGCCAATGAGTCTGAGCCTCTGAACTTCCTTTTACTCATTCCCATTTTGGTGCTAGGATCAATAACCACCTCAAGCTTATTGCTATTTTTAACGGTTGTAGCTTGTACTGTAAGTTTAATGCTATCGGTAAGCACCAAATTATCAAACGTAAACCTGCCTGAAGAATCTGAAACTGCATCCATCATGATGCCTGATTTAAGAGAGAATAGCTTTACTTTCGCGCCTGGAGCAGGTTTGTTTCCAAGGGTTTTTACTATACCAGATATAGATGAACCCAGCTTTTCGGCCTTAAAAAGTGGAACCGCAGGCGCAACGCCAGTGATATCCTTCCAGCTAAACCTCCGGTAACCCTGTGTCATCATCAAACCATCAAGTGCTTTATTTATTTCTTCAGCGTTACTACTGAAATAATAGCCTGGCTTCTCAATAAAGCCCTTCAAATCTGAAGTTAACAACAAGCTTGAAAAAATGGTAATCTCCTCCGCTTCCTCAACCGGAACTTTAGTCTCATCCACTACGGAAACCGAAAAGCTCCCTGAGGCAGCGGCGCCAGACTTATTCCTAGCTGCAAGCTGTAATTCTACACGCTCCCGTCCTTTGTAAAGTGCCTTTGGTGAAGCCACTTCAATCTGCATGAAATCCTTGTTCTTAATGAATGCAATACGCTCATTTAAGGGCTCACCATTACTTCCAAATAAAGTGAACTGGGCTATTCCCATTGGAAACTCGCTCTTTTTAAGCCATATAGATGTTCTTATGCTCGCCACATTAACACTCATGGTGAAAATAGATTCACCGGCAGATTGTACAATCAAACTTACAGGCGAAGGACTTTGCTTCAATAGTTTCAATTGTGTCTCCGAGACGTTAATTCTTACCAGTACACTGTCTCCCGCCGGTTGAAATACAGCCAATCCGTAGCCTTGTTCCGTACCTTTGGGCAATGCAACATTGGTTTCTTTACCATCAGGGGTGGTTAACTTAGCCGTATAAGTTTTTCCCGCCTCCGGCTTAAAAGTAAAATCGCCAATTCCCGCATGTTCACTTTTAAATTCTGTGATTGTCGTATTGCTGTCGTCTATTATTGTTCCTTTTATCGCCGCACCATATCCATTTGGAGCAAGTGCTTTAAAGGCAACTTTCGAAATCACTCCATTGACCATACTTCCCCCTTCCGGGAAAAATTGAATATCATATTTTGCTGTGCCTTGTGTATTTGCTTGCCCATTATTTTTATTGGTCTGGTTTGAACCTCCAGCTGTAGATGTTGTATTCAGATCTGCTGTGGAACTACCTACCATAAATGTGTGGTCAAAGAAATATTCTTCTCCCGCATTGCGCATCCAGTTGGTATAAGCCCTTAAGCGATAGTTACCTTCATGCCACTCATCCTCAAGGGTGAAGTCGCCCATGGCCGTGCCAGCTGATATCGGTAGCTTTAAAGTTCTTAAAATCGAATCCTTTTCGTTGATCAGGTCAACATATAATGCCCCACTGAGTGCAGAAAGCTGATGGTGACTTCCAATGGTTACATAGGCTTTAAACCAAATGGTGTCTCCCAGAGCGTAATAAGGTTTATCCATATGCAGATACACCTTTTCTACAGGATTTGTCCTGGCCCAGTTCGTTAATGAGTTGATAATTTTGTCTATAGGATCTTCTTTCGGAATAAAAGCTAAGAGCCCGATAATGGGAAGTGCAATAATGGCAAGGAGGAGTCGTGTACGTTTCAAGCTAAATATATGAGGTGTCAAGATAAAGACAATTTAACGATCACGAATGGGGACAAAGCAGAAATATAAATTGGAAACAAGTTATTATATTTAAATTATGAACAAAACCAGAATGATTCTAGTAATAATACTTGGTATAGTAATCAGCGTAACAATATATATAGCATTGGCACATGATAACTTCAATAAAATAAATGACCTTTTGTTAGTAATCACTTGCAGTTTAACATTGATCCTAACATTCTTTGATCGATATGTAAAATCAAGGGAACAAAAATGAGATCATTTAACCTCGCATTAGTAACCCTTTTAATTTTAGGTAGCTGTAGTCACGATAAATTCATAGAAGGTGATTTAAATGTTCCTGATTATTCTTTTGCTGAGCTCAAGGGTCCGGAGAATAAGATTCTGTACAGAAGTACAAGTATTAAAAGGCAAAGGCTCAGCATCTATGCTAGAACATTGCCTCAGGGAGTATATGTGTTGCACATTACATCGCCCAATAAATTTGTGGTAGCTAGCATACCTCTATATTTGGAAAAAGGACGGTATTATCAAGTATCTTCCAACATCACAGATACTGCGGCTATTATAAATGCAAAGCCAAAATCAAAAAAAATACTTAAACTTAATATTGAAACAAATTCAATACTGACAAAGCAGTTGCTAAGCCTTGAGCACGGTAGAATTATCATTTTTAAACGCTACGAAGCTAAACGAGATAGCATTCTTCTGCTCTCAGATCAGTTATTAAGTAAAAATGATATAGAAACATATAAATCACAACTCAACAATTATCATAATCTTTATAAAAACTACTATTTAAGAGAATGTGAAAAAATCGAACATCAATTTATACAACAAAACAAAGGTTCAGCAATTGCAGCATATTTAATATCTAGTGCGCCAGATTTAAGTCAGAACAGAATATTTTACAATCTTATAATTAACCAACTAGACCCTGCCCTCAAATTAAACCGCTATAGCATTGATGCCAAATCCAAACTGGCTAAGTTGAGTGAAGTAAACATTGGTGATTACTTTCCTCCGCTCGCAGGTGATGAGATTTCTGGTAATAGACTTTCCGCTAAATTTGGTTACAAGCTAACAGTAATCCAATTCTGGGCATCATTTGACTTGAAAAGTCGCGCTGCGAATAAGGCTTGGTCCAGCTTGGTAAATGCCAAATCGATAAACAAAAAAGGTATTGAAATAATTAGTGTTTCCTTTGATACTTCTCGGGAAGTATGGAAAAATGCCATTATTAAAGATAATTTACAATGGCAGCAATTATCTGAGCTATTACCAATGGATGAATGTGAGAACACTGCAAGATTTAATATTTTGCACCTTCCTGTCAATTATCTAGTTGATGGGGAACTCAAAGTAATTGCAAAAAATGTTACTGCAAATTATGTTATGAAAAAATGTTCTTCTATGAATTAAGAATTGCTCTGTTCCAACTCTTTTTTATAATCTGCTAAACCAGACTGCTCCTCTTCGCTAAGCTTAGGGAATTTTAAATCCAACTCTTCAATTGCCTTGTTAACTATTTCTGCAATAACCAACCTCGCGTACCACTTCTTATCTGCCGGAACAATATACCACGGACACGCTTTGGTAGATGTGGCTGTAATGGCTTGTTCATAGGCCGATTGATATTTGTTCCACAACGCACGCTCCTTCAAATCACCACCAGCAAATTTCCAATTCTTTTCAGGATCGTTAATTCGGTCTAAAAACCGTTGCTTTTGTTCCTCTTTTGATACATGCAGGAAAATCTTTACGACTTTTGTTCCATTTGCTGAAAGATGGGCTTCAAAATTTCTGATGCTCTCATAACGATCTTTCCAAATCTGATCATCTTTTCCTGCCAAACCACCAGTTATGTGTAGCTTCTCATTCAATAAATATTCCGGGTGCACTTTGCTAACCAGTACATTTTCGTAGTGAGATCGGTTATGAATCCCAATTTTACCTTTTGCCGGCAGGGCCAGATAGTGCCTCCAAAGGAAATCATGAGCATATTCTGCGGTTGTAGGTGTCTTAAAGCTATGCACATCGCAACCCTGGGGGTTAATACCTGAAAAAACATGGTCAATTGCGCTGTCCTTTCCAGCCGCATCCATAGCCTGAATAATTACTAAAACGGCATGATTTCCTGACGCATATAGTTTTTCCTGAGCAATGTTTAGCTTCTTTTTCAAGGCAGAAAGCTGTAGCAGTCCAGCTTCCTTCTCAAGGTTACCTTTGTATGTAGTTTCGTAATTTTTTAGATTGATTTTTTTACCTGACTTAGCAAGGTAGTCTTCCGTATGGTCTTTCATTCATTTGAATATACCTCAGCAACATAGCCCACTGCAAAATGTTTTATTCTGCACGTAAAGGATTAATTTTTCTGAATTCGAAAACGATACGTTTCCCTCCTCCGGAAACTACTGCTGTCAATTTATCGCCTAACAACTTGTATTCAATCTTTTTAGGAAAGTCGTGCTGAGGATTTTCACATATAAACCCTTTCGGTCCTAATGATGTAATTTTGAAATATGTAGGCGCTTTATTGACTGCAACATCAGCCACATAAAATAAACCGTCTTGTCGTTCTACAAACTTGAGCTGCTCAGAAAACAGGGTATCGCGGCCGGCCAATGTTAGCCCCTTTCCGTTAAATTCTTTAGCCGACAAGGCTTTCCACGACTCAATACCCCTACGACCAGGTTTTATGTTAGTGCGCTCCCAGGTTCCAAGCAACCAGTTTAAGTCTTTTAATGTTGATCTACGTTGTTGTGCATTTATAGATAATACATTACATAATCCAATAAGTAACAGAAATACGATCTTAAATTCCAGCTGTGTTTTCATTGCGACAAAATTATTGCTGATGCAATGTCAAACTGTTCCCGTCTAAATCATAAAATGTTGCAAATCTACCCCAGGGAGTCTGGTCAATTGGGTCAACCTTTACTCCCTTCTCTTTCAGTGCCTCTGTTTCCTGCTCAATATCCTGACTTGCTAAAACCATTCCGTGAAACTGGCCTGGCTGCATTTTAGGAAACCAGGTAACAAGTGTAATTGAGGTAGCCTGACCCGGCAATCCCAGCTGTATCCAATCACCGTTATCGCCCATAGGGGCTTCAACAATAATTTCAAATCCAATGCTTAAATAAAATGCTTTCGCTTTTTGCTGGTCACTAACAGGAATTGATACTACCTCTATCGACTTCATACTTTTGATGTTACTCAAATATAAACAATCAGTTGCTTATCAGTAATATGGAGATGTAAAAAAAATAAGTCTATTTAAAAACCGATCTCATTAATCTGCCTGTAAAGGTTTTTTGCTAATGCTGAAACTAAAGGTGGTTCCCTCGCCTACTGTAGATTCTACTTCGATTTTACCACTCAACTTCTCAATTAAGCCTTTTACATTAGCCAATCCGATACCGGTGCCTTTCTCTTTAAAGCGATCTGTAACATCCAGCGTTGCATGCTTTTCAAAGATCTTTTTCTTATCCTCAGCTTCTATACCTATGCCATTGTCACGCACTTTGAAATGATAGAAATCAGCTGACTCTTCAAACTCAATATCGATCAGTACCTTTGCTTTATCGTTGTACCTAATGGCATTCGTCAACAGGTTCAGGAATATCTGTTCCAGTGCTATCGCAGAACAAACCACAACCTGATCATTTTTTGCCCAGTTAA
Organism: Bacteroidota bacterium; assembly: GCA_040385565.1. GTDB lineage: Bacteria > Bacteroidota > Bacteroidia > Sphingobacteriales > Sphingobacteriaceae > Pedobacter. Next base: position 224,914 of record JAZKHD010000017.1, read on the forward strand.
TCGTTGCTTTTTCATCAGGATTCACTAATGAGCAAATCTTTGTAAACAACTCATCCAACGTAAACTCAGCGTGTGCAGACATCAACAAAGATGGCTTCAAGGAATAGTCCAGCATGGAATTGACTAGTTCCGTCAATCGCTTTGCAGAATTTATTCCCATATCAACCAGGCGTATTCCCTTTGGTGATCCTGACTTTTCCAATTCTGCCCGCAACAATTGCGATGTCATGAGCATAGATGTCAATGGGTTTTTTATATCATGAGCGGCAGACAAGGCGAAATCTCGTATAAAGGCATTATTTTCCTTCAAAACGTTGTTTGCTCTTTCCAGCTCAACAACCTTTCTGCGAAGTTCAAGCTGATTTAGCACTTGTTTGGCAAGTATATTTAATGACTTAATCTGGCCATCGGTTAACTGTCGCGGCATAGTATCTATGACGCACAAAGTTCCCAATGCAAATCCGTCGTCATTTACCAAAGGTACGCCTGCATAAAATACGATATTTGGATCCCCGGTAACCAATGGGTTTAATGAAAAACGCTGATCTATTCTGGCATCTTCTATCACCATGGTCTCTTTAGGTTTGAGGATGGCGTGCGAACAAAAAGCTTGTTCCTTCGGCGTTTCTTTTGCATCAATGCCGAACTGGCTTTTAAACCATTGCCTGTGATCGTCTAAAAGACTGACCAATGCTACTGGCGTCTGGCACAATTCTGAAGCTAGCTGGGTAAGTTCATCCAAATCTATTTCAGGGAGGGTATCCATGATCTGATAGGACTCTAATGCTCTTAACCGATCGTTTTCGTTATCTGGTACTGGGAAAGATGACATCTAAATAGGTAGTAAATAGGTTTATCGGCGCGCAAGGTAATCAAAAGCCCGCGCTTAAAGACTAGCCAATTACAATTTTAAAGTATTCCAAATAAATTCACCGACTTTTCTGCCTTGAACTGCTCCCTGGTCAACACTGTTCTTAAAGTGAATCCCTCCGTAATAGCGACTCACTGATGTTTCATCAGAAGCTTGTAAAAAAGATGTGAAGTGTCGTTGAATGCCAATATACCTAAGGTCACTGGTGTCCATGTATTCAAAATTATCGCCAAACAGATGCGTTAACATAACTGCTGCAGATCCACTTATAGCACTATGTCCACTTGGGTATTCAGGGAATGGCGGGGTTTGTAACAATGATACCCAATTGGGATCTATCTTCTCATTTATCACTGTAATCGGGCGTATATATTCCGTGGTATACTTAACCTGCCAGCAACTAATAAATGCGTCATAGAGCGCGATAGAAGTTAGTGCATAGGCTTGTGCAGATTTCACCGCATCAGCCTTAGTCTTTTTGCAGGCAATAGCTGTTACTCCAATCCAATGCCCGCCCGGAGTAATTTTCTTATTGGCAAATGTAGTATGGCCTTTGTGCTGTATCACAAACGGATTATCGTCCCAAAACATTGCTATCTGCAATTGGTCGGGCGTTAACGTTTTGCTTTGCTCATATACAGCAAGTGCTTGCTTGTAATATGCACTGTTCTTATCTTCACTATAAGCGGGCGGTGGCGGTAATGGAAAATCTTCTGATGTCTTTAATACAAATAGCTGCTGTGTACCCCAGCAAAATTCAACACCTTCTAAATAATCAGGAGGCGTTGGTCGCCATTTCCCAGGGTCATTACTTCCTAAAAACCGTACTTTACCCCTGCTTTTAGCATAACCATCATGATCTGCACGGGCCAGTATTGCCTTTCCAACTTCCTCACCAAATGCCATGGAACGTAAAAAAGTGCTGTCGTCCAAATTTTCCTGGTACATCGCAATAACTTTGTTCTCATATTTTTTCAGCGTATCAATGGAGAAAGTCACCTTGTGCGCAACTGTGAAGAGTGCTTGCGATGCAGCAAGCATATAATTGTATTTTTTACCTTCTTCAGGCTTTGGCATACTAGTAAAACCTACCATCTGTTCTGCAATGGACTTGTACTTTTTATCCTGAAACCTGATTGCTTCGTATGCAGCAAGTGAGGAATATCCGTAAATGCGACTGGCTACAGGTGGGCTGAACGCATCGTAAATGATCAGTTGGGTCAGCTGATCCACATTTTCATGTAGCACTGCTGCATCCTCAATCATTTGAGTTTTACTCCTTTTGCTGCAACTTATTGTAAATAAGATGAAAGTGGCTACTAAAAAAAGTTTAGTAAGCTTCCTGAAATTTAAAGCCATCGTTATTTATTTAGTGATGTAATCCAGCTCGCAATGGCACGGGCATCCTTAGTAGATACCTGTGGCATCGGTGGCATAGGTGTAGCGTACTCAGGCCAGTGCTCAGGCTTAGGGTTCTTTATCAATTCCAATATCTGTTCTATACTGTATTTGCGTTTCGAAATGTCCTTAAATGCTGGTCCAACTTGTTTAACATCAGGATTGTGGCATGATGTGCAGGTGTTCCTTATCAGCAGTGGTTTAACTTCATCATATGTAGGAACTTTATTAAGCACCGTTGTTACAGCCTTAGCTGGCAAGGGTTTTGAACTTTTTATACTCAGCGCCTTTAAACTTAGTTTTTCTCCTTCGGGAATATTGTTTAGGGTGTAGTAGGCTGTTGGATGCACTAAATTAAAATAATTTTCTTTATCACGCACACCATCCAGTGTTATAGTATGGATGAAGTTCTTACGCAGGTTACTTATAACAATTCTTGCCTTCAAACCATCTTCTGATAACTTAACGCCCGTAATATTGCATTTCAAATTACCTACCGGCGGACTCCCATACACACCCTGGTATTTATAAGTAAAGCTTTCAACTGAATAAGAAGCGAGGTCTTCTGCGCTTTTTTTGTCTACCGCTTTGGTAAACTCAATCTCAAATCCATCGGGCATGGCCCTAACAGCACGCATCTCAAATGGCAGATGGTTATTCCAAACCAGTCGCTGCAAACCCATAGTTGCCTCTCCAGCAGATCCCCAGCCCCTGTTCGTTTCCCCGGCAACCAGTGAACCATCAGGCAACCAGGCCAGGCGTACAATGCCAGATTGAAAACCACTTCTAAATGCCCAGGATGCTCCCTGATATTCACCTTTTACCTTTTCAAGAAATACCCTGTCTATCATACTCTGACCCTGGTCGCCTACCAAAAGTTGACCGGCGAAAGGCCCGAAAACGCCTTCAGGAATTTTTACCATTTCTGAATTGGAAATGCCCAATATTCCATGTGGCAACCAAACTGCAGGTAGCTGTAATTCAGGGATTTCTTTCTTTGCATCTGCAAGCGTGCGGTACTTTTCGTCTACAATGTTTTGCGGCTTATAGGGTTGCCCATCTTTGTCAAACTCTATCCGCGGATTATTTGATGCAAAAAACTTCTCTGGTGTTAGGTGTAATGGCGAGTTGGGCAAGTTGGCCCAGGCCAGACTTGCAGGGTGACCCATAAATCCGCCTTTCTTAATCGGCATGATGCTTCCGGATCCCACCCAATCTCCCTGGTTATCGCTATACCAAAGTTCTCCATCTATCATACTAATGCCGCATGGCGAACGCAATCCGGCAGCCCATGGCGTAACAACACCTTTATCAGTAATGTTAAGCACCCAGCCCCGGTAAGGAACCATGCTTTTTGGGTGCCACCAGTCCGGCGGAAAACCTAGGTTAAGCGTTACAAAGAATGATCCGTCTGGTGCTATTTTCGGACCAAAACTATACTCATGGTAATTACCTGATAATGGCCAGGCATAGACGGTTTCAAATACATCAGCCATCCCATCCATATCGGTATCCATAAGCTTCGTTAGCTCACCCCGCTGCACCACATATAAAGCACCATTTTTGTAAGCTGCACCAAGTACTTCATGTAAACCTTCGGCAAATTTGCGGAAATAAGGGCGTTGACTACTTGGATTCTCCACCATAAAAATATCACCCCGGCGGGTCGTCACTGCCAATACCCCATTAGGGAGTACACACAAACCCCCAACTTCCAGTATTGTACCTTCCGGTGCGGGCATTTTCATGATCTTAAAAAAATCATCTTCTTTTGGCGATTCAGCCTGGCCAAGTACCGGACCGCTAACGGAAGTTAATATGCCTGCAATCAGCATGAACGACAAAATCTTGTCAATCTTTTGTTTTAATAGATAGGTCATGCCGTTGCTTATAGAATAATTGAATAGGTTAGTTTTTGTTTGATTGGTATGATGAGCTCTTTAAGGCTTCCCGACAAACGTACAATCGGTTTTTCATTTACCTCATCAGCTACAGAAATGTAATAGCTATCATCCACACAGTACATGCCTTGTTTTATCAAGTCGATTTTATTCCCTGTAGCCATGCGAACAAATGCGTTGGGTATAGCGGCATCCAAGTTAAGTTCCCGTCTTATGCCCTTCCCTTCTGGTAATATTGTGCTCGCATCATTAACCTGCGAACCGTAAATTAAATATTGAAATACAGGGAATCTTTCTTTTGTCAATTTGTATCCCTTAGACTTAAAATAGGTGCCAATAGTATCTATAACCCATGCTGCATCCGTATTCGCCAATTTGCTTATACCCGGTGCAGGCTTTCCTAAAAACTGAACAGCGCCAGTCGGACTGGATGAACCATCTCCCCGCTCATGCCACATCGGCGTTGCATCCAAAAATTCACCACGCCATACTTGAACAATCATACCGTTGTCCAAATCATAAGAGTAATGCAATTGTGTCGGACTACCCACTGAGACGCCATGTGTTACCCGGATGTTCCCGGGAAGGTCTGAAAAGCTGCGAAGTATCTTATTTTCTGTAGCGCTAATTTGTATCTTATCTATAGCCTCAAGCGTGCTTACATTTGCATCACTCAATAGGTGCTCCCGTATGCCTGGGCCGGAAACTGTTAGTCCCAAAGCAGCTTTCGCCCAATCTACGTTCTTTGTGTAAAACAGTTCAATAGGTAAATCACCTTTCGGAAGTTCAATAGTTCCATCTCCCGTAAAACCTTTAGCATCAACAGCCTTAATGCCATTCACCTTCAACGTTCCTTTACCTCCAGGTACGCTTAATTTAAAAGCATATTCACCGGGTTCCTGAATATGTAATATACCGGTATACTTCAATGCGAACTCATTATCTACCTTAACCTCATTAGATGTTAGCACTGATGGACTGCCTTCTCCAACTGTTTTAAGGATTTTGTAATCTGGTTCTTCAGAGAAATTCCCTTTATAGACCGCATATTTTAGTTGGGTAATGTTAGGATGCGGCTTGTTAAAATTAGTATAACTGATGTTTTTAAATGCTATAGCGCCTCCCGAATGCAAGCTGAGTAAACCAACTGCTGCTTCATTCTTATCCTTTGCATTGCGTGTAGTACCGAACAGTTCCACATTCTCGTGTATCAAGACATCGTTTAGCCATACATAGAGAATTTTGGCGTTACTGCTTTTCAGGCCTTTGTCATTAAATTTAGGTGCCTGGAAGGATATTTTAATATGTTGCCAAAGGCCGGGTGCTTTACTCACATTCTGCCTTGGTGCATGGCCTTCATAACCCTGCTCTCCATTGGGCTTTGTGTCGTCCCATCTTTCATTAATTCCACCGTTGTCACCAGACTTTGGAATTGTTACACCCCAGCTGTCTGACAATTGCACTTCATATCTGCCCTGTAAAAAGATCCCAGAATTGGTTCCTTTCCCTACCATGTAGTCCATTTCAACATCTATGTCGCCATGCTCAAACGTAAAAGTGAGGTCTTCTCCTGCTTTTCCTTTATCAAACTGGTTAACTAAAATGCCACTGCCTTTAACAATCGTAAAATCAACAGCCTGATATGGGTCAGCATGAACACCGCCTACCAGTTTCCAATTCTTTGCAGGTGTTTTAAAAGCCGAAAAATCGTCTAACAGCACCTTGGTCTTCAGCGATTGTGCCTTCATCGCACCGATCCCTAAAATATTGACCAGTACTAACGCAACATAAAACCGGGTATAAAGTCTTCTATTCATTTGTGTGTTTGTTAAGCTCATTAATTTAAACTGCGCGCTTTACCCGCATTACTTAATACGGTAATGTTTTTAATGTTATCGGAATGGCTAATGAACCTGGCCGACTGTGATAAAAATGAGGTTCCGTAATAAAATTCTTGTCTGGCCCTCTTCCCGTTTTTATAGTTGATTACCGCATAAGCATCCTCTGGTTTAATAGCTATGGTTTTACTCGCACCCTGTTGTTTAAAGACTTTCAAAAAGTCCTTATGCTGACTGGCCGCGATGAGCATTTCCCCCGATCCGTTACGCAGTTTGACAAGTGCCTTGCCATTGCCGGGAATATAAATTCCACTCTGTAATATGCTTAATGGCTTAAACCCACCTTTGCCATCTCCTTTTAACACCAGGCCATTTAGTGCATCGTATCTGCCTATTGATGCGTCAGTTCCGTAATCGTTACCGCTCATCATTACATCCAGGTTGCCGTCACTATCGAAATCACCCACTTCCATCCCGCTAATTGCAGATATCTGGGCCTGCATCGGTAATGGTATCAATGTAAACTTCCCATTGCCATCATTACGGAGGTAGCAAGACTTCAACATATTGGCTTTTAGCCTTAATGCACCTTCCCTTTGCTCCGGACTAAGTACTTCATCAAGCGTGGCCTTTGCGTAGGACTTATAATTGGTAAACTTCTTTTTCATACTAATCATTTGCTTAGCCATGTCATCTCTACCGGCCATGGGGAATTCCTTCAGCACACCTTTTTCATCTTTCAGATAAAATGAAGGCACAGCACTATAGCCACTTTTGTCAAAATTCTTGGCAGTGATATATACCGGGTATTCCTCTGTTGCCTGGATTAAACTATTCAGACCAACGTTGCCTACTATATAATCCGTGCGACCAGTATTTCGGAAATCACCGGCCACTATAGAAGTCCACCAACCAAGCTTGTCTGCAATGCCCGAAGTAGCGGTTATATTTACAAATTTTCCATGATCATTTCTCAGCATGGTTAACGGCATCCATTCGCCTGCCATAATCAGGTCAGGCCAGCCATCATTATCGAAATCTGTAAACAGCGCGTCACAAACCAAACCTATGTTTTTCAAGGCAGGTGCTACTCCAGAGGTAACGTCTGTGAATTTCGCAATCCCATCGTGACTGTCATTTCTCAATATAATACTTGACACCGGTTCGGGATACTCCCAGGGCTTTACCCTGCCCGAAATGAATAAGTCAAGTTTTCCATCTTTGTTATAATCGGTTGCCCTTACGCACAGCTTGCTTGTCAGGTTTTGTGGTATAGCGGCAACATCTTGCTTAAAGTTTCCTTTACCGTCATTGATGTAAAGGCGATCCTGATATTCCGGACCATTAGCTGCCGCTTCGTATCCGCCGCTGGCAGCATACAAATCCAGATTTCCATCTCCATTTGCATCAAAAAGTAGAATGCCCGCATCTTTATAATAAGGCGTTCCAACTGCAACCATCGGGAACAAGTCTTTCTGTAAGAACCTGCCATTCTTTTGCTGAAAAAACAGTTGCGTAGGGTTATATGCACTACCACCCACCACCATATCGTCCAATCCATTATTGTCAATGTCTCCCACAGCAATAGCCGGACTGTATTCAGACAACTTATGAGGCATCAGTTTCTGAACATTGAAGTCAACAAAACTGGCATCCTTACTGGCATAATGTAAGTTCAGGGAATCTGTTATCTCTTTAAATAAACCTTTAGCGTTGTATCGGGGAACTCGCGTATTTACCGGAGTAGCACTAGCATTTTTTAATTTTAGGGTTTGATCTGTGGGTAAATTGCTTAGCTTTTGCCTCCTGCCATCTGGCCATGTAACCAATACAGAATCAATATTTTTTGTCTTTCCCAAGCCAAAATGTGTAACACTGTGCATGGTCGAAAGGTATCCCCTGTAAGGGTTATGTTCATATACCTGTTCCTTATCCTTGTCGTAATAAATATTCACAACAGCACCAATTCCGTTTATATTCTGCTTACTTCCTGTAAAATCAATCTTTAGGTAATGCTTGTCAGCTAGCGTTTTCTCATCATCTCTCGATGTGTTTCTATAAATCAGCGCTTCATCGTTAATGTTATTGATAACCATGTCCAGCGCTCCGTCATTGTCCAAATCTGCATATACTGCACCATTAGAAAACGTAGGCAATTGTAAACCCCAATCCGTACTCACGTCTTTGAAAGTAAGGTCTCCATTATTTGCATACGCATAATTGTGAAGTTTTATTTCAGGAATTTGTGCAATCACGGTCTGCTTCGCTGTAACCGCAAATGCTTCCTGCCGGTACGTCATAAAATCCCGGTCCGACACATCCCGTGGGAATCCGTTCGTAATTACGATATCACGGTAACCATCATTGTCAAAATCAGCTACTACAGGTGTCCAGCTCCAGTCTGTCTGGGCTATGCCGCTTAAAAATCCGACTTCGCTAAATGCAGGTGCCCCTATTTCTCCTGATTGGCCGAGTCTCGGACCTTGATTAAGCTGTAATGTGTTTCGTACATATTGATACTGATATCCATACTGATCAAAGTTTTGAAAGGTTTGATAGCTATTCGGGCCAAGCATCATCTTTTTACGGTAGTTATCTTCCGGATTCATGTCCAGTTCAATCACATCTGCTAATCCATCATTGTTGATGTCCACAACGTCCTGCCCCATAGCATTGTAGGAAGTGTGTTTAAAATATTCTTTAGAACGATTGGTGAAAGTTCCATTGTGGTTGTTGATATATAAGAGGTTATCTCCAGAAAAGTCGTTGGAAATGTAAATGTCTTTCCATCCGTCATTGTTAAAATCTACGGTTGTGGCTGCATGACCAAAGCCATCGAGGGTTAAGCCCGCCTCCTTCGTAACATTTGCAAAATGCCCATGCTTAAGGCTATCGTCCCAGTCGTTACGGAACATCTGTCCCAGGCTATGGTTGTCATTGTAATTCACGGTACCAAATAAGTTGGGATTATAACTGGCAGAGGCACTATTTACGGTAAGGTACATATCCAGGTCACCATCATTATCGTAATCAAAAAAGTTAGCCATGGTAGACTGTGAACCGGCTTCCAGGCCATATTCCAAAGCCATATCTTTAAAACGGGGTACCCCATTTTTATCTTTACCCTGATTTACGTAAAGCAAATTAAGACGCTTAAGCTTATCGCTGTTAATGGTATTGCAAACATAGATGTCAAGCAAACCATCATTATTGATATCTACTACAGCAACACCTCGTCCCCATCTTCCGGCACCATCTACCCCTGCGACTTGCGTAACATCGGTAAATTGGAAGTCGCCTTTATTAAGGTAAAGCTTGCTTGATACCATATTTCCGGTAAAATATAGGTCAGCCAAACCATCACCATTGAAATCACCAACACCCACGCCACCGCCATTGTAAATGTTAACCAGGTCTAATGGGTTTATGGTGTCAGATTCTGTAATCAGATTATTAAAATGCACGCCTGAATGTGCTGATGATATTTGCTCAAACAGTGTCTCCCTTTTACAGGAAACACTGAGTAGAACAAATAATACAATGATCAGAGAAGGAATTCTATGCATGTATAAATATAACTATCATAAGTTAGTAACCCGGGTTTGGCGACAGGTTCGGATTAAGGCCAATCTCGTATTGTGGTATTGGGTATAATTCACGACCGGTTGGAATGGTAATATTATAAACTTCACTTACAAATGCTGTGGCTACTCCTGCCCTGCGCAAATTGTAGAATGTCGAATATTCACCGGTAAGCTCATGTCTGTATTCATGGTAAATCATCTGTAAGGGATCAGTAATTATCTTTCCCTCACTCATAAATACAAGCGGTGCTGTTCCACCAAAGGCCCTGTCGCGAAGTACTTTCAAAGTAGCTAAAGCACCTGCAGTGTTACCTGTCCGCGCCTGGCATTCTGCTTTGCTCAGCAATACTTCGCCATAACGTAGCAGGATCTGGTTCTGCGCACCAAAAATGTTTGAGTTACCGGAGTTGCCTTCCAAGGTCGGATCTCTCCACATCTTTTCACAATAGTAACCACTTCTTGGAATCGCGTTGTCAGTCCCCACCCATGGGCGGGCTACAGTACCACAAGTATTAATGATCAGACCATCTGTACCTGTGTACTTAGCTTTTACAGCAGGATCCGTGCTAGAAAATCCAGCAATTACCAACGGATAAGATTTGATCCCACCCCTTGCAATTATACCCGGACTAGGGTTCACATCTCCCGGGCCAATGATGGTTGCTGCTTTGCGCAGGTCTCCTGTTTGAAAACCATCATAAAGAATTTTATTACCATAATCGTATCCAAAATTTGAAACCTCTTCCGGCATACCGAAAGAACCTATCCAGGCTACTTCATTGCCCGCACCCCAGCTCTGGGTACCTGCTGCGATAAACTGAACTTCAAAAATTGATTCCGCATTGTTCTCATTGTTGAATTCATGGATGTCGATAAACTTAGGCAATAAAGAATACCTGCCTTCCAATTGGTTGAAATTAACTAATGCATCAGCGTATTTCTTAAGCCACATCTGTGACGCACCTAAATATGCAAGAGCAGCTCCCTTAGTTGCACGTCCAAGGTCTGAGGCCGCATAGTCAGTTTTCCAGGGAAGCAGACTTGCTGCAACTTTAAGGTCTGCCTCTACCTGCAAAAACACTTCATCCTGTGAGTTTCTCGGTTTCAGACCATCGTTAGCTCCGTTAGACAATTCCAGTGGAACGCCACCAAAACTTGCTCCCAAATAGTAGTAAGTCATCCCTCTTAAAAAGTATACTTCACCAGTAAGGCGATTGGCCAAAGCTTCATCCAGCACGCCTTTTTGCTTCATGGTTTTTAATATCTCAATTGCAGAGTTGGCTCGTGCTATACCAATATATGCTCTTTGCCAGAAAACCTGGATTCCACCAAACGTACTTGGTATCGCATAGGTATTATAAAAACGGTCGTTACCCCAGTTGAAGAAATCGTGCGACTGAAAATTGGCATAATACCAAAGTGATTTCTTTAGTAAGTCCGCATTCTGATAAGTGTCATATATCGCATTCACCAATGCAATGCCATCTGCCGGTTTATCAAACAAGGCCTGTGCCGTTGGGTTGGATGAATCGGTTTGGTTTAAGAAACCCTTTTTGCAACTGTAGGGAATCAATACAAGCAGTCCTACTGCCAGTATGTATAAATATTTTATGTTTTTCATTATTCGTTTATCTATGACTAACCTCGACTAAAATGTAAAATTGAAACCTAACGTATAGAACCTGGACGAAGGATAAGTTCCTACATCAATACCCGATGCTGTAGGGTTACTTGCAGAACTGTTATTGTTGTTCGGATCAGTACCTGTTGGCTGTCCAATTTCAGGATCAAGGCCAGTATATTTAGTAATCGTGAACAGGTTTTGTGCAGCAAGGTAAATTCTAACCCTATTCAGTGTAAGTTTCTTTGCAAGTCCCGCAGGTACAGTGTAACCTAAAGTCACGTTACGTAACCGCAGGTAACTTCCGTTTTCTACATAAACACTCGAGGCCACGTTATTGGCGCTTACATCATCATTGTAATTGACCCTTGCATAACGGTTAGAAGGATTGGTTGGCGACCAATGATTGGTATAATAATCAACGCTCACGTTTTGGATACCAACAAAGCCTGGTGCCTGGAAACTCTCCAAATTGCGCGCCTGGTAGTTAAATATTTTATTGCCAAAGCTGCCGTAGAAGAAAGCATTAAAATCAAAACCTTTATAAGCAAGATCTAGGTTAACGCCACCATAGAATTTAGGGATCGGACTTCCTAAACTGGTACGGTCATCTGCAGTAATTTGTCCGTCTCCGTTGATGTCTTTGAACTTACGATCGCCAGGTACTGTTGGCTGTGCAGCATTACCCTGATAGCTACCATCTGGGGCTTTAGAGTTTAATGCATCAATCTCTGCCTGAGTCTGGAAAATACCAAGACTTTGATAACCATAAAACTCCCCTACAGCTTGTCCGACATTCGTCTGGCTAAACTGCTGCCATCCATTTGCAGGAGTAGTAAGGTTTACGAGGTTTCCAATGAACTTGGTGTTTTTTGTAATACTCAACAGCTTGTTCTTAACTGTAGTCACATTCAAACCTACACCGTAAGTGAACTCGTTTACAACATGCTTGTAGTTTAAGGACAATTCAAAACCCTGATTCCTAATGCTTCCTGCATTCTGAGCTGACTGGGTCACGCCCGATTGTGATGCTGTTGGAATCTGTAAAAGAAAGTCTTTAGAATCTTTTCTGTAATAATCCAGCGTTAACGTAAGGTCGCCACTTAAAAATGCTGCGTCTACACCTATATCTGTCTGTTTCGAAGTTTCCCAGGTTAGGCCTTGATTGTCAAGGTTTACATAAGCTAAACCATTTTGGTAAGTATTACCGAAAGGATAACCTACGTTGCTTCCAGAGGTAGCCGGTCCGCCAGAGCTATATCTTGCCAAATACTGGAATGGCCGTATGCCGGCCTGATTACCAACTTCACCGTAACTAGCCCTAAACTTCAAATCAGAAATGAACTTCACATTCTGAAGGAAGGGTTCCTGTTTTGCCCTCCAGGCGACTGAACCAGATGGAAATACGCCATATTGATTGCCTTCATAGAACTTTGATGAACCGTCACGTCTTACAGTAGCAGTAAACAAGTACTTCTCTTTGAACTTGTAGTTTAACCTTGCAAATTGAGAAGCAAGGGTAAAGGCTTGCTGATTGCCAAACACAACCAGGTTCTGTACCTGTGAAAGATCTCTGATGGCATCACTAATCAAATTATTTCCATTACCACCCACCTGGCGAAAGGTGTTCTGCTGTTGTGAAACACCCCCTACAAAGTCAATTGCATGCTCCCCAAAGGTTTTGGAGTAGGATACTGTATTTTCCCATAGCCACTCGTAGGTGTTATTTGCACTCTGTGAGTAGGTATTTAAAATGTTCGGACTAGCAACTCCATATTGGTCTAGCGAACGGGTGTCTGAAGGTGTAAAAAAATATCCTGAATAATCAGAAGTATTAATTCCGAAGTTCGACTTGATCTTCAGTCCTTCTAGTATGGTAGCCTCTAATGAAGTAGTACCCAAAAAGTAATTTGTTAAATTCTTAGCATCCTGGCTTTCAATCGTGTAGAGCGGGTTATTCCAACTTCTCGTATAGGTATTGATTGGATCATAAAAGCCATAATTTCCATTGCCATCTTTAGCTAAATTAGTCAGCTTATTACCGCCAATGGTTGGTATGAGCTCACTTAAGGTAGCCAAGGCACCTGTACCAAATGGGTTGTTGCTGTTTTGTCTTGAATATTTAGCACTTGACGATGATTTTAACCATTTAGTAGCATTGTAGTCGATGTTCATCCCAAGATTAAAGCGTTTGAAATAAGAACCAAGCACAACTCCTTTTTGATCGAAGTAACCTGCAGAGAATGCCGATTGCACTTTATCACTACCACCGCGGACTGCTAAGTTGTAGTTCTGTCTTAAACCAACCCTGTATACTTCATCCTGCCAATTCACATTTTGTAAAGCTGCCGGGTTAGCCCATTCAGGCAAACGGTCAAACCCATTTGTCTGGTTGGCAAGCGTAGCCCATTGGCGTGCATTTAATACGTTATATTTTTTAGGTTCAGATTGTACAGAGTTGTAAGCATCTAATGCCACTTCAACACCACCTTCTTTACCTTTTTTAGTCGTAATGATAACTACACCATTTGATGCACGTACACCATATATGGCAGTGGCCGATGCATCTTTTAAGATATCCATTGAAGCAATGTCATTCGGATTGATGTTGTTTAGTCCGCCAGTGATAGGATAACCATCTACTACATATAGCGGATCGTTACTTCCCAAACTACCTACACCACGAATCAATACAGTAACACCACTTCCTGGCGCACCGTCATTATTGGTCACCTGTACCCCTGAAGAACGGCCTTGTAAAGCCTGGTCTAACGAAGTAACCGGAACCTTTGCAACCTGCTCTGCCGTTACAGAGCTTACAGAGCCTGTAACATCTTTACGTTTAGAGGTACCATATCCCAATACCACAACTTCGTTCAACGCACTTACGGTTGCCGCTAAATTGATTTCATAATTGCTTGCAGCTCCTACTACCAATTCTTGTGTTTGGTAACCTACTATACTTATTACTAAGGTTGCATTTGCAGGTACGGCAATTTTAAAAGTTCCTTTAGGGTCTGATACCACACCTGTCTTGGTCCCTTTTAAAACAATTGTAGCACCGGGAAGAACCCCGTCTGCCGAAGTGATAGTTCCGGTAATCTGCCTGTTCTGGGCATACGCGGATGCACTTATCAAAAATGATAAGCTGAGCAGGATCAATACCACAAAATTTTTAATGGATAGATTTCTCATCATAGTTCATATTTAGTTTAATTGGTTAGATAAATCTGGCGACTATCAGAAATCACCGATTTAATTAAAATAAAACTACGAGACCATTTACGGATGGGCTATCACAAATGTTAATGTTTATGCAACAAATGTTAACCTTGGTTAAATACCTAATTTTCAGGCATTTATTTTACGATAAGCGTTAACATACTCAGATGGCAGCTGTCCGTACTCTTCTTTAAAAACTTTAGAAAAATAGGTAGGGTTGTTGAAACCAACTTCGTAAGCCACGTTGGAAATGCTCAACTGGCTCTTCTGCAGCAGTTGCACGGCTCTTTCTAAGCGAACGGTACGGATACAATCCACCGGAGTTTTCCCGGTAAGCGTAAGCAGTTTTTTATACAAAGAGACCCTGCTCAGATTAAGTAGTTTACTTAATTCTTCTACAGAAAAGTTAACCCTGGTGATATTCTGCTCTATCAGTTCAAAGGCATTCTTTAAAAACTTCTCATCTTCTGATACAATATGGATGTCCTCTGCCCTTACTTCAATCTGCTTCTGATAGGTGGTTTTCAGCGTTTGCTGCATTTGTAAGGCATTATGAATTTTAGAAAGCAGTATTTCAAAATTAAAAGGCTTTAGGATATAGTCGTTGGCCCCACTTGCTGCTCCGGCCAACTGGTCCTCTTCGGTAGTAAGGGCAGTTAATAGAATGACCGGTATAGCTGCAGTTCGGGAATCCCCTTTAATCTTCTTACAGAGGTCTATCCCGTTCATTTCTGGCATACTAATGTCACTAACGATGAGTTTAGGATGCATGGAAAGTGCCTTTTGCCAGCCATCTTTACCGTTAACAGCCTCAATTATGTGGTAGCTATTTTTCAAGTTGTCTTTTAAATAGAAGCGCAGATCATCATTGTCCTCAATAAGCAAGATCGTGGTTTTTTTACCCGCACCCGGTTGTCCCTGTCCAGATTTTGATGGTATTAGTGCCGGTAACTCGGGGTTTTCAGCAGCAACATCAGGAGTCGCAATTAAACTAAGTGGCTGGTCTACAGGCAAGGTTACGGTGAAACAACTGCCATAATTAGGCTCACTTTCAAGCTCAATAGTGCCACCATGCATTTTAACAAACTCTTTTGTTATGGAAAGGCCAATTCCACTACCCTGATTCAACAGACTCTCGGGCATATCATCCTGAAAAAAACGGTCAAATACTTTTGCTTGATTTTCCGGAGCAATTCCAATACCAGTGTCAACAACCTTTATCTCCAGGGTATTATTGTCCTCAGTATTAACCCCCGGAAACAAATTAATGATGACTGTTATCTGCCCTCCAGAGGGGGTAAATTTAAAGGAATTAGAAAGAAGGTTAAATAAAATGCGCTCTATTTTATCGTGATCGAAATTGGTAATGTATACATCAGCATCAGTTTCAATCAAAAATTCAATGTGTTTTTGATGCGCGACGTCCATAAAAGATGCTGAAACTTCTTTGATAAACTTAATGATATCACCATCACTCCTGTTGATCTTCAATTCATTGTATTCCATCTTCCTGAAATCCAGTAACTGGTTCACCAGGTTCAGTAGTCGTTTACCATTCGTTTTTATCGTAGCCAGTTGCTTGTGCTGATCAGGGTTGTTTATAGATTTGATGAGGTTGTCGATTGGCAACAAGATCAATGAAAGCGGAGTACGAAACTCATGACTCACATTGGTAAAGAATTTGATCTTCATGAGGTCAAGCTGATGCATTCTACGTGCTTCCGCCCGCTCTTCACCTATTTTACGTTCCACTTCCATGGTTGCTTGCGTGCGTTCAAATTCAAGCTTAAGCTTACGGATACCGCGGTGGCGGATATATAGCAAACCGCAAATCAGCAGTAATGCATAACTGAAATAAGCCAAAGGCGATTTAAAGAAGGGTGGTAACACCGTAATATTCATAGAGATCTCACTCTTTTGAATCTCATTGGCATCCTTAATCCGTACTTTAAACACATAATCACCGCCATCAAGGTTGGTATATGTAGCTTTGCGCTCATCACCTGCCACAGTTATCCAGCGGTTATCAAAGCCCTCAAGTTTATATTCAAGTTTAGTTTTATAGGGGTTAAAGTAATCGCATGCTGCAAACTCAATATCAAATACATTCTGATTGTGCTGCAGCGTAATTTCCTTAGTTTCAGAAAAGGCCTTAGTCAGAATTCCTTTACCATTCAAACTATCACTGGCAGTAACGCTTTTATTAAATAGCTTCAAATCCGTAAACTGAAGATTGGGTTTCGGCTTAAATATATTGAGGGTCTGCGGATCGAACAGGTTAAACCCATTGATACCCCCAAATACCAATTCTCCGCTTCTTAAACGCTTAGCAGAATACAAGTTGAATGCCCTTCCTTGCAAGCCATCCAGTTCATTGTAACTATTTATATCAACTGTATATTTGCCGTTAAACTCTGTAAGCATAATGCTAGATAGGCCGTTGGTAGTACTTACCCACATCCTGCCGGCAAAATCTTCTATGATGTTAGACACGTTGTTAGCTGGCAAGTTCACCCCTTCTTCAATATTTAAAAACTTATTGGTTCTGGTATTCAGAATGCTCAGGCCATCTTTAGTGCCAATCCAAATCAAGCCCTTCCTGTCCTCGGTGATGGTATTTACATCATTACCTACCAGACTGTTGGGGTTTTTAGGATCAGATAGATAATGCTTTACCCCACCGTTTTTAAGTATTACATCTATGCCCCTGTCCCTGCCAATCCATTTGTTTTGCTGCCTGTCTTCATAAATTATAGAAGTGTATTCTGATACACCCGGATTTCTAGGATGTTTAAAGCTATTGGTCTTCGGATCGAGAACGTTCAAGCCACCAGAGAAAGTGCCTACCCAAATATCGCCCCTGGCATCTTCAATAACCGTATAAACCCTATCATCTGTTAAACTATTTGGATCATTCTTATTATGGCGATAATGGGTAAACGTTTTACCGTCATAGCAATCAAGTCCGCCAAAATAAGTGGCTATCCATAACCTCTTTTGCTTATCAATAAATAATCGAACTACAATATCACTGGAAATACTGTTGGTATTATTGTGGTCGTGTTTAAACTGCGTGTAGGTGTTGGTGCTTCTGTTAAAGTAGATCAGTCCCCCGCCATTTGTGCCAATCCAAAGATTCCTTTTTTCATCCTCTTCAAAGGTATTTACATCCTCAAAAGGCAAACTTTTGGGGTTAGTAGTTTGCTTTTTATATAGTGGGAATTGCATAATACCCCTGTGGTAATAACTGATACCTTGTTTGAACGTACCCGCCCAAATAATACCCGTATTGTCTTTATACAAATATAAACTGTTACCGCTCAACGACTTGGCATCATCAGCCCTGCTCAATATGTAAAACACCTTTCCGGTTGCAGGATCAATCACATTGATTCCACCATGGTCAGAACCCACCCAAATCTTATCATCGTCGTTTTGAATGATGCTGGTGATCACATTTGAGTTTAACCTACCAGTTGGGGTATCCTTGCCGTAATGCACAAGGGAATTAGTGGCTGTTTTATAGCAGTAAACCCCGATAGGACCTTCATCAGAACAAACCCAAAGGTTTTGCTTATTGTCCATGATCATAATGAAATTCCTTGGCTTATTGTAGAGCGCTTTGGCAAGTCCGTCAAACCTGGTCATAATCTTACCGGATTTGATGTCCATACTTTCAATAAAGCCATCACTGTAAATGAGCCACAGGTAACCCGTCTGGGTTGTTACGATGTCAATAACCTGATCGGAATGTAAACCGACCGCCGAATTCGCGGAACTTGTATAATAAATGGTCTTTTTATTTTTAGGCTGATAACGGTACAGCCCCCTTTTGTCAGCCACAAACCAAAAATCTCCCTTAGTATCCTTCTTCACTCTGGTAATGGTACTTGCCGGAATATTTAAGTTCTTAAGCTCAGACGTAATGTCGTTGGAAAACCGTTCTAATCTTTGGTCGTAAATACTAATATTACTATGCGTAAAAACCCATAACTTATCATCAGGGCCTTCTGAGATATTCATTACATGATTTTCGATAAGCGAGTTCGGGTCTTTGGCGTCTCGCTTAAAAATTTTGAATTTATTGCCATCATAACGGTTCAGACCAGAAGTGGTACCAAACCACATGAATCCCTTTTTGTCTTTATAAATAGAGTTAACCTGATTGTCCGACAGCCCGTTGGTAATGTCCAAATGGGAAAACTGATAGCTGCTATTGCTCTGTGCAAAAAGATAAGCAGGTGCAGAAATAACCCAAATACAAATGATATATAATGATAGACGCATAATTTATACTTGGTTAACAGACAATCGCACAGAAGATTGACTGCTGAATAAAGGTATAAATTTAATTTAACCTGCTTAATTTAAATCCACGACATCTTAAGATATAAAAGGCATATTTCATATATTTAACAAACGGGCTCATGAAATAACAGGTACAAATGGCTTCCATTAGGACTCCTTACTACTCATATTTTATTGCTTTAATAGGATCTGCAGAAGCAGCCTTAACCGCTTGGAAACTTACTGTTAGATAGGCTACAGCTATAATTGTTCCCGCTGCTCCCGCGAGCATCAGCGCAGTAATTTCGACTTTAAAATCAAAACCAGACAGCCAGGCATTCATTGCCGCATAGCTAACAGGAAGTCCGATTGCAACCGCTATCAATACCATCTTCACAAAATCCCAGCTCAGAAGTTTAATGATGCTGAGATGCGTTGCTCCCAGAACTTTTCTGATTCCAACCTCTTTAGTGCGAAGTTCAGCGCTGAATGCTGAAAGACCGAGCAGTCCTAAACACGATATAAAAATCGAAAGTCCGCCGAATAGGTTGGCAAGAACTGAAAGGATCCGCTCCCGCTCAAATTTTTCTTGATACAAACCATTTACAAATTTCAATTCTACCGGATAAACGGGATTAAGTTCTTTAGCTATTTTATTGATTTTAGCAATCGCCGATGCCGTTGGCTCAGCAGGATTTAACCGCATTGTAATCACATCCGGCATTAATTTGCTCCATGCAATAATCATAGGCATTTCTTTCTTTGATGGATCTGCCCAAATCAAATCCTCAAAAACCCCTAATATTGTTCTTTTCATTCCACCAAAAGAAACCTGTTTTCCAAGTGGGTTCGCAAGTCGCATTGTTTTTATGGCACTTTTGTTTAATAAAATTCCAGCTGAATCAGAGGCCATTTTTGAACTAAAATCCCTTCCAAGAATCATTTTGACCCCGGTTGTAGTTGCAAAGTCCTCAGATGTAAAGATCTGGTTGAAGTCGGTACTTTTATCTGCAGGGGTCATACCCTCCCAGCCTAAGCCATTCACACTGGAGTTTTTGGTTGAAATGCTGGCGGTTGTTTTACACATTGCCGTCACTACACCAGATTGAATAAGCCTCGACTTCAGAACATCATATTTTTGAAACATCATACCTTCTATCGGCATCTCCACCAAATGATCGCTATTATAGCCAATTGGTCTGTCTTTAATTAATTGAAGCTGATTGTAAATTACTATCGTCCCGGTTATTATCAACACAGCAAAAGTAAATTGAAGCACAACTAAAATCTGCCTTAAAGAGACAGACGTCCTACTTGTTTTAATTATACCTTTTAAGGTTTCTACAGGTGCAAAAGATGATAAGTAAAACGCCGGATAACTGCCTGCAATGATTCCCAGAAATAACACCGATAGTAAAACCATGATCCAGTCTGTCTTTGAAAGGAAACCAAGACTAATTTTGGTATGCAACAAATTATTGAACACCGGAAGGGAAATTTCAGTAAGGGCTACCGCTATCACCATACTAACAGATACCATGATTACCGATTCCATTAAAAATTGAACAACTAATGATGTTCTGCTGGCGCCAATTGTCTTTTTGATACCAACTTCCTTAGCTCTTTTTCCGGCTCTCGCTGTTGCAAGGTTCATGAAATTGATACAAGCAATTAATAATATACCAATGGCGAGTCCGATAAAGATCTTTACCTGTTGTATTCTTCCACCTGACGGTACGCCGTTACTGAATTCATTATACAAATGGCTTTTTAACATTGGATAAATAAATGGTTCACCGGTGGCGTTGGTGCTATGTGACTTGATCCCATTCTTAATTCCTGAATTGAAGTCGTCAGGATTTACACCATCTGTTAAAGTCAACAACGTATAAAACGAATAGGAATCCCAATGCGCATCCTTAGGGAACAAGCCGATATTTTCATTTAGCGACACCAGACTCTCAAACTGATAGTCCATATTTTGAGCATGATCCTCAATCACACCTGTTACTGTTAGCGCAGCAAAGTTCATGAATTTGACGACCTGGTTTATTGCTGGTGCATTGCCGAATAAACGCTTCGCTGCATTATTTGTCAGGATAATAGAATTCGGCTTAGAAAACGCAGAATGGGCATCGCCGCTGATAAATTTGTAAGATAGGATTTTAAGGATTGCAGGGTCTGCGAAGCGATTTTGGACTTTCAGCCTTTGCGTTCCATTAACAAGAAGTGTTGGGCTCGGCCAGGTGATCATAGCAGCATTCCTAATGCCTGGGAATTCAGCTTCCATTGTATTGGCCAGCGCATTTGGTGTGAAATCTCCAGTGCTTACAATAGCACCTGTATTGTCAAGGTGGTTAACTTTTACCTCATATATGTTTTCAGCATTAGCGTATTGCTCGTTATATTTCCATTCGTTCGCAACATATAATAGCAATAGTAAGGATGCAGTGAATCCAATTGCAAGTCCGCCAAGATTAATCAAAGTAAATCCTTTGTTCTTCCAAAGATTTCTCCAGGCAATTTTGAAGCTTAACATTTCCATAATCTTTAATCTGCTAATGAAATGCCAGTTTAAAAGAATGTACTCAAACTAAGTATTACACCGTTTTTCCGAAGTATAGAGTCGATATACTGTCCGCTTATGAACAGCTGGTGTTCGAATGCAGACAACATATTAGTCTACCTCAATATTGTTAAACTGCCTGTTACCGGGTCACAGCTGTCACTTATTTTCAAATGATAATAATAGGTTCCTATTGGTAAATCTACCCCTTTCATTTTGCCATCAAATGGTGTCTGGTACTTTTGCGATTCGAAAACTATTGCTCCGTTGCGGTTAAAGATCTTTACATTAACATTCGGATAGCTCTTAATATCACTCAGTACCCAAGTATCATTGATCCCATCGTTATTTGGTGTAATTGTGTTAGGAATATTAGCGAGGCTGAAGCCCACCTTGACCTTAATTTCCTTCCTTGAACTTTCGCAATCCCCCGATTGCTGGCTAATGTAAAAGCTTCTGTTTTTACTCACCGTAACATTAAACCGGCCAGATTTCTGTTCATCCAGTGGATTAATGCTTTCCAGATTGTCATATAAGCGATAGCTGAATTCAGAGGTCGTGTTGTTGACGGATATTACAAAGTTTCCTGGTCCACAAACATTCAAATCATCAACCATTGGTTGTGTAAGTTCTAAACCGTCTTCCTTTACCAGAAAAGTGAATAATTTCTCGCAACCCACCCCGTCTTTTACGTTCAGCTTATAGGTTCCGGCCTTCAATCCAGAAACACTGCTTCCACTATTGAAAACACTACCTTTTTCATCAATCCATTGATACGAGAATGGCGCCTTCCCGGTTATTTTAATACCCTTTATACTTCCTGTACCCAATCCGCACACGTCATCCGCTACTATAACTTCCGATTCATCAATTGCAATTTCCGGCTCACGAGCAACGCTGTAATCAGCGTAGAACTTTTCACAGCCATTCTCGTCAGATAGGTAAAGAGAATACGTTCCTGGTTCTAAATTAGAGATTAAAGATGTGTTGTTGTTTAGTGTATTACCAGTCAGTTTATTAACCCATCTATATGTCTGTACCGCTACTTTGAACGAAACTGCTACACCCCCATTTACTAAGTTGCATTTCGCATTATCGATCCTTACATCTGCTATCCCGTAATCTGTATTATTTTGCAAATCTGCAATGGCATAGATTTTTGATGTTTTGCTACAATACTGATTAATTGCCTTTAAATAATAATTGCCTGGGCCAACATTTGTCAATTCAGGCGTAGTCGGTTTCGAAATCAGGTTATCCCTGCTATCATACCATTCATAACTTGTTGCTCCATCTACAACGATGCCTTTTATAGAACCATTGCTGTTACCGCATGTTGCTGGCTTTGCTACTCCGTCCTCGGAAACCGAAATGCCATTTATTTCTGTTATTGTATATACTTGCGACTTAATAATCCCGCAATCGCCACCATTTGATACCTCAAGATAATAGTCGCCAGACCCCTGATTAACGAGATCTTTTGAATAGGATACGATTTGACCCACCGTGTTTTTCCAATGATAGATAGCAGGAACATCACTTTCTACCACAATACCTGTAATAGCGCCCTCACTTTTTCCACAGAGCGTTGACGTTATCAGAACTGCTTGCTCATCAATAGTAACACCTCCAATATTAACAAATTTCACAGGCCCATAAATAACCGTGCAGTCATTGTTTTCCAGGCCTGCGGTAAACGTATAACTTCCAGGTTTCACATTATCCAGATCAGGACTTTGCGACACGATTACTCCGTTTGCATCTCTCCAGGCCAACTTCATGCGTTCAGTCGTGTAATTAAAAATACTAAACCCCCTGAGCGTTCCATTAGCTAAACCACAGGAAGGGTTTTTCAATATTATACTACCAGCATCAAGTGTAATCGGGTTCTTTATTTCTATGTAGCCAGTTTCTACCGGGCAATCGATGCCGATAACCTTTAATTTGTATTTTCCTGCTGGTACATTTTTCAGATCTGCCTCTGTTCCAACAACATTGCCATCTACATCTACCCATTGGACGGGTGCAGTTGTCTTTGGTTTAACGCCAATAATGGCTCCCGTATTCGTACAAGTAGGCACAGTGTAAAAGCTGGTAATGTCGATTACAGTCCGTGTAAATTCCGAAGTAGAGTTATTAAATGTCGCCGAAGCAATTACTACTCCCGTAATCAAACCATTGTATACCCAGTTCCCATTTCCGTCTGCAGTTGTTGATGCAAAGTAGGTTTCTGGAGAACAGGTGCCGCAGTTGTCACTATAAAACAGTTCGATAACAGAATTTGGAGTTGCCGTCCCTTTAACCTGGGTTACAGTAGACGCATCTATAGCCACTACCGGTACAAATCTGTTAGTCGGTAGTGGTATCATCGGGTAGGCATTTACAGTGCAGAAAAAGCTATTCTTTTTCACTGCGACCGTTGCATATGGCCAAACAATCACTGGAGTACAATAGCCAATGTGATTGGCATCTGCCGGGTCATCACCTCCAATTAAAACATGATCGGTTTCATAAATAAATACTCCGGCATCACCTACGGGAAGCTTTTTACTGAGTGTCTTGTCCGTTCCAATATAGTTTCGCCGTATAGTTACCTGCCTTCCAATATTAATTGTATAAATTCCATAATTCTTTGTATTGGAAATTATATTGTCTTCAACAACTATTGTGCTTTTCCCATTTGGGTTTACCGTTGCAAAATGCAGTCCGGTTGATATTGGGTAACCTTTTGTAACCTGGTAATCGACCCCAAATTTATTATTCGCTACCAGCACCTCGGCAGGGAGTGTAAATCCCCGATCTGCGGGATCTGTGGTGTCGTAGGTATTTGCCTGATGAAGCCAAAAACCAGTTGGAATAAGATTTCCTTCGTTTGCTCTCCCTCCTATAACAAATTTGCCATAAACAAAATCTGCCTGTAAACTAGTTTGATCAAACTGGGGTAGAGTGGAACCATCAGATTCGATGCCTATAAAATTATCTTGAATTGTAATCTCTTCAGAGTAATCTTTTACCTGACCACCAGTTGGAACATTAAATCCGATATTGTGATAAAATCCTGAAATAACATTTCCTTTCCCGGCAGCGCCAATCTTAATATTTACACAATTACTTATAGAAATCCCACGCCACGAGAATCGCTCAATTGCAGGATTATAGTCTGTTAAATTTTGGATATAAAAACCGTAAATTTCTACGTCATGAACTCCAATAAGGGCGAGCCCATAATATGTTCCCTGAAAAGGGAATTCTGTTAACAGTTTAACCTTTGCAGAACTCAACCCAAATTTTGCACCCGGTTGTGTTGAAGCATCAATAACGAGATTTGACGAAGTGTTTGGAAGTTGTGTAAGCAGCACAATTGTACGGCCGCTTTCAGACAGATCACTGATACTGAAACGGATCTCATCCTGATTACTGTTGCCGTTGGCAGCTGCTAACAAAAGTGCTTCCCTAAATGATCCAGCGCCGGAGTCTCTATTGTTGGTAACCGTAAATACTGCAGCATATCCTGTCAAAAACAAGAACTGCAATGCAATAAAGAGGATTAAATTTTTGATAACGTTAAGTCTATATTTCGGCTGTAAACAAATTTAATAAAATAAATGAAGTCATCTTGTGACAAGGACTAAACTGGGTTGATCTATCATCATGACGAGGAACGAACTAGCACGCGGTCATGCCAATGACCCCGACTAGTACGCCGTCATGCCGAGCACCCAAGCTAGTACGCCGTCATGCCCATGGCCCAAACTAGTACGCCGTCATGCCGAGGGACGAAGGCATCTTCCACGTCGAATGAATAAAAGATGCCTTCGTGCCTCGGCATGACAACCGGTAAGAATGACGAACAGATAGGCATGACAACCGATAATAATGACGAGCAAATAGGCATGTCAACCAAGAAGAATGACAATCAAGTAAGTCTGTCAATTCAACAACCAAATAAATCGTATTTTGCAATCAGGATTAAATATTAACTGATGAAGGTAATTATAACAGGTGCTACCGGAATGGTGGGCGAAGGCGTTTTATTTGAGTGTTTAGAAAATTCAAATGTTACTGACGTGCTAATCGTAAACAGGAAACATTATGAATTGCAACATCCTAAATTACGGGAACTGCTAATCCCTGACTTTTCAAACCTGGAACAATTTTCAGAAGAGCTAAAAGGTTATGACGCTTGCTTTTACTGCGCTGGCGTTACTTCCGTAGGAAAAAATGAAGCTGAATATACACGCATTACCTACGACACCACACTTGCCTTTGCAAAACAAATATCAGAACTGAATCCAAATATGGTTTTCACTTTCGTAACGGGCAGCAGAACCGACAGTACCGAAAAAGGCAAAGTGATGTGGGCAAGAATAAAAGGCCGAACGGAAAACGCGCTAATGAAGCTCCCATTTAAGGGTGAATACAATTTCCGTCCGGCTATTATGAAAGGAACTAAAGGGCAAAAGAATGTTAAATGGCTTTATAAAGTGTTAGAGCCAGTACTCTCCCCTTTCTTTCGTGAACAAACCCTTACACTGAAACAGGTTGGGCAAGCCATGATCAATGCGGTGAGCAAAGGATATCCGAAGCAGGTATTGGAAGTAGACGATATTGCGCAACTGGCTAAGCAATAGCCTCCGCTACTGCCTCATGCTCATCAGGGATTGTAAACCAGAACGTAGCACCTTTACCAATGACACTTTCAACACCCATTTCGCCTCCATGGAGCCGTATAATTTCGAAGGATATGTAAAGCCCTAATCCGAGGCCAGAGGCCTTATTATAGTCTTTTGATAATCTGAAATACCTTTCGAACAGGTGCGCTAAATCCTCTGACGCAATACCCTTACCCAGGTCGCTTACAGACACAGTGGTTATTCCGCCTGAATGTTGGGCATCAATCATAATCTCAAAAGATTCCGGTGCATACTTAATTGCATTGTTAATTAGGTTTACAAGTACCTGATCAAGTTTATGCCTGTCTCCAAAGATTGTAAATAATGGGTTGCCCCGATAATTAATATGGTATCTTCCTTCCAGACGGATATGACTGCAGCATTCCTCCACTAGATCCGCCAACACAAGATTGGTTTTATCAAGTGATAGATGGCCCTGATCTAATTGAGTTGAACTTAAAAGATCATCTACAAGTTGTTGCAATTTGATCACATTACGCTCCGCGTTTTGCGTCATTTTCATGAGCTGCTCCGTACCAGGGGTTTTATTTATCAGCAAGTGGTTCATTAATTGCAGATTAGCTTTCAGACTGGTTATCGGTGTTTTCAGTTCATGGCTGGCTACGCTTATGAACTCTTCCTTATGCAAAGTGGATTTCTGTTGCGCTGTTACAACTGCCTCCAGCCTGTTGATTTCCAGCTTCAATACTGCATTCTCTTTTTCTAGCGCTACAATCGTTTCCATCAGTATGAGTACTGTCCTCGGAATTCAGAAATATTGAATGGGGATGATTGCTCTATCTAACAACCCTGAAGTGTGCCAATTGTTTGATGTGGCCTGTATCAATACCCAAGTTCAAGACATCTCTTAGGAATAAGCCAGTTACCAAGCAGACGTCTTTACTTTTCTAACCGATTTTAGTTAAATTTAGTTAAACCGTAGTAATGCTGAATAACACTTTAGTAAATTCGGTAACCCAATAAATTACCAAATGAAAGTTAACCTCTTAATTGCGTTTCTAATAATCTGTGGAGCGGCTAAAGCGCAAACATTAAAACTTAAGAAAGGTCAGAAATTTAGTTATGAAGCGATAAATGACATAGAATTAAATGATCAATATAAGAATACGAGGTATGAGTATTCGCAAACCAACTTTGAAGTTACAGGCCGGGATGGTGATAACTATATACTAAAGGCATCTCCCTCTTTATTTTTAACCAAATGGGGAGACAATATTCTGGATTCTGCGCTTCCTATTGAGGAACAGCCATCGGTATTCATGGCTGTGGCAAAGAAGGTCATCACCACAAAGTCTTTTCAAGTAACAATAGATAGAACTGGTAAAGCGGTAAAAGTAAGTGGGTTACCGGAAATAAAAGCAGCAATCCTCGCTAAAGTTGAAGCGCTGAAGATAGATGAAGGTTCCCAAAAACATGAGGAATTCATTGATCAATATTTCACTGAAGACTTCTTTTTAAAGTATGTGTCCTTTTTTGACACCCCA
The DNA here is from genome assembly GCA_040385565.1 of Bacteroidota bacterium. Taxonomy (GTDB): domain Bacteria; phylum Bacteroidota; class Bacteroidia; order Sphingobacteriales; family Sphingobacteriaceae; genus Pedobacter. The sequence continues at coordinate 252,380 of JAZKHD010000017.1, forward strand.
AACTTAGCTTCAGACAGGATACAGAAGAACGGACTCATTAGGACATACGCAATTGACACTACCTTGAAAAACATCAGCTCTTATGAGGGTGTTAAGACAAGCAGTCCGCACATTCGTAAAAAATTTAGTCTGCTGCCATCAACTCAGTCGCTAATGACAGAATCAAAGCAGCGCCTCAATTATGCCGAATACTATCTTCCCATTTCAAAGGCAACACGTAAAATACAGGAATATGCCTCGCTCTTCAATCGCGAGAAAGGAAGCCAGACAGTGGAAGCTATCATTCTTAAAAAACTTGATACGCTGGATATGGGCTTCGCAAAGGATGACCACCAATATCTGGGCGCAAAACTGCGGCTCTTAACTTATCTCAACACTGGTGATTATGGCGGAATTTTGCGCAAAGTGCCTTATGAATATTTGCCCAGCGAAAATGATATAGACAATAAGCTTACACATGAGCTTGAAAAGGGAGATCTAAGCAATGTTAAAAAAGCTATCGAATTGTCTTTTACAAAATTTAAAGGCAATTACTATTACCCTATGAGCATGTCGAACACCAGTAGTTCGATTCATGATAATTTTGGCGGATTAATATTCCGGATGCAAAACAAAGATTCACTACAAGCTGCATACAAGATTATTACAGACCTGGAGGAACTTAAAAATCCAATTGTGAGCGAAATGCTAAAAGGCATGAAAACTTATGTGCAGGCCAAATTGGCAACAGATAAAACTGACTTGGCAGAAATAGCCGGTACACATTTCAATTCTGTTTACGACATGGCCGGTCGCTACAGGATTCTCATTTATGATGAGTTAGTGAAAAAGGGAATTCCCGATTCAATTAAATTGGCATATATCGATTATACCATAGATGTAGATCAAAAGAAGATTGATCAGATAAACTCGGGCGCAATTGAAAATGTACCGGAATTTGCTTTTGATATGTTTTTAAAGAACAACAAGGTAGTGTACAAGAAGAATCTTGCCGATGCCTATTATAGGAAAAGCAAATTACAGAAGAATAAAGAAGTTTCATATTTGCAAATGGCGGCAGACTATCTACCAAGTCAGCAAGATATTGTTGACAATGAATATGGGTTGAAGAATGAATATAAGTTCACTCCTTTTGTTACCTATACCGATCTATACTTGGCGTCTGGCGGAACTGCCGGCATGACTGATGATGCTAAACTCAATAAATATGTTGATATGGTAATATTGGAGCCAGAACGGTATGCTGCATTGAAAGAGAATTATTTTAAAGTATTTCCAAAAGGTGATTTCAAGGCATTCTTTTCTGCGGCATTAAAAAGCAAACTTCCAGCGGTTCCAAAGTTCTCATTGAACGAGCGTTCCGGAAAGGTAGTTGGTAATAAAGATCAGCAGAATAAATTTGTCTTTGTCGACTTCTGGGGAACCTGGTGTGGATCGTGCATAGCGGAGATCGACAAAATTGAGGCGGTTAACCTTAAAAACCCTGCTCCCGATAAGCTGCTCGTAACTACAATCGCTTGTTTCGATAAGAAGAAGAACGTTGACGACTTTATGGCGAAGGAGAAATATACTTATGAGGTGCTGATGTCTGACGGCAAGGTTGAAAATGATTTCAAGATCAGGAGCTATCCTACAAAACTATTGCTGCTACCCAACGGTGTTTACCTAACCATTTCATTTTACTCAAATTATAACGATATTTTAAGTAAGTATTTGAAGTGGGAAATTTAGTTATCCAACACTACCCTTTTCAAGAAATTCCAGGGCTTTCAAAGTAAATGGAACTTTAGGATCATAGATTGGAACATGTTCACCGTGCGGGATTATCCATAACTCCGCATTTGGAATAGCACGATGGATGCTAATGGGTATTTCAACGGGGAAAAAGTTATCGCTATCCCCATGTACCACTAAAGTGCGAGCTGTAATAGTTGATAAGCCTTGCTCAGTGAAATTCATATCATCGTAATTATCTCCCAACGAATTAAACTGCGCGATAAGTAGTTTAATTTGCTCATCTCCCCTTTTGGCGCATTCGCTGTACATACTTTTGACTATATCCGGTAAGGTGGCAAACGAAGCGCGACGCATAATAACTCTGGCTTGATCAGGAAAGTATGATGTTGCACTAATTAATACCAGAGCATCAACACGTTCAGGCTGAGCCGTGGCCATATGTAAAAGTGTCATTCCACCAGAACTCATACCCATTGCCGAGAATCGCTCTATCCCAAGTTCTTCAAGCAAAAGGAATACATCTCCGGCTGCCTCCCGATGCGTAAATTCATTTCCTGGGTTTGTGGAATAACCATGACCACGCATGTCTACCAAAATTAACCGGAAATGTGCTGAAAGTTCATTGATAAATGGATGCCAGTTCTGAGTACAACCTCCAAAACCATGCAAGAGGACTAACGGCTTCCCGGCCCCGCACTCTTCGTAATAGAGCGTTAAGCTGCTGAGTTGAACAGATTGACCTCGAATAGTTTGTTTAGATGTGTATGTTTCTGACATACAATTTTTATGTTTTAGAATACTAATTTACGGAGTTATTTGGCATATTAGAAGCTATTATTAGCATTGAAAGGAAGTAATTTGGTCGCAATTGACCCTTATATTTGTCATGATTTAAGGATGGAATTTGAGTCAACTAAAGCTATTTTTGGCTACAAAACAATACTAATGAATGTGGACGAACAAATCAAGGAGTACCTGACCAGCCAGCCTGAACCAAAACGGAATGAGATGGAACAACTTCATCAGCTTATTCTTGAAGCAACACCAGGGTGTAAGCTTTGGTTTGATAATGGAAAAGACGCCAACGGGAAAATTGTATCCAACCCTTCTATCGGCTACGGACAGTACACTATAAAATATGCCGACGGCAAAACAAGGGAGTTTTTTCAGATTGGGTTGAGTGCCAACACAGCAGGCCTTTCTATTTATATAATGGGTATCAAAGATAAAACCTACCTACCGCAAACGTATGGGAAAGTACTAGGCAAAGCGAATGTTACGGGATATTGCATTAAGTTTAAAAAATTGGCTGATATAGATATCAATATGCTGCTTACGGCAATAATTGATGGTGTTAGGATTACCACCTAAAATTTAGCAATGACATTTATTGTATGCTGATTGTTTTCAGCAAATTACCATTTTTATCATAAATCAAAGCTTTGTTAAGTTCTTCATAACGAATTCCTTCGAAAGGAAAATAAACTATAGCATCATCAGGCAGAAGAAACCATTTTGCATCACCTTAAATTACTAAACAAATCCTACGAAGCACGATATTTATAATCTGTAGCTTAATCAACTATGCTTTCAACTTGATCTATTTGATATTTAGCGATAGGGTCATTCACTAGAGATAATTGTAAGCCGGTTAGTTCAGCGCCGTGATAACTTACCCCCTTAGCATCAATAAATTGAGCTAGCTTATTTACTTCTGTAAGTAATAAGGGGATTTCTGCATGAACATGTTCGCCTGAAACTTCTACAATAACGTATTTATTGATACCTCTTTCTTTGTAATCTTTAATAATGAATTCGTTGTCGCTATCGTTTTCAGATAGTGCACTAACTAGTGACTTGCTGTAGTGATCAGGATGTGACGGCGATTCTAAAGCAATATTCTGGTTGTTATTTGATGTGCATGAGAAAAAGATGGCAGTAACTGCGAGAAACGAATAATTTAGCTTGAAATTCATATTTGTTGGTTAAAAGTGAATGCAAGATAGTCAAATTCAAAAAGATACGTCCAGGACTTTAAGAAGATTGCTTCGCGCCTGGCAATGACGTGGAGAGCCACACTAATTGTTTGGCGGTGGGGAAATCTTAACTTCTACAGGACTCCTATTGATGTACTCTTGAGTGGTTTGAACATATATTGAGTTTCTCATAGGGACAAAACCCATAATTGCCTTCGTTTCTTCTTTAGTAACCCTTCTTACAAATGTGATGTCCTTTGTCGGCACGTCAGTGATCGCTTTAAATTTATAAGGCACATGATTTATATATAATTGATCATCGATGGGATCTATTTGCGTCTTATTGTATTGATCAATCATGGCAAGCAGCATCTGCCGGTCATTCGCGAATTTATTAGGATTATAGTTTTTTGTATAGATATAGATAATTCCAGATTTATAACCCGGACCATGTATTCTTGCTACCCGTGCAGAATCAATTATGTTAACACTCTTTATTATTGCCGTGTCTATGCCGTTGAAAACCAATTCAGGAGAGTTATACCAGTCATCAATTGCAATCATTTGTTTGGGCGGGTTGCGGGAACCCTTTCGATATGCCATGATGGTATCAATCAAATCACGCTTCATTTTTGCCAAATCGGAAAGTCCAGCTCTGGTCATCAAAACTACAGTACCTAGCTTCTTTGGATCGTATGGTTTAGAAACACTTGGAGGATAAATGAAGATGCTAATGATACTGTCTTTATTCAGGTATTTCCGCCACTCATCTAATTGCATATCCTTACTATAAACATTCAATTGTACCTTACTGGTATCAATATTCTGAAGCAATTTAAAAGCATTTTGAAAATGCGCTTCATCATAGCTTTTAAGGTCAAGTATTGTTTTATTGAACACCAAAAGCTTTCTCTTATAATTTTGACCCAGAACAGCTTGAGTTAAATTTTCAGGGATGATATAATAAGGCATGGTATCAAGCGATAATTTAGCCACTAGATTAGCGTTTTTAAGCAACTTCCCGCTAATCATTACTGCCGCATCTTTATATGAGCTCGTGTCAGAAAAACTTATTGGTATGTTGTAAGTATAGTTAACTTTCTTTCCTTTGACTGATCCAGAAATCCAATTGGGGCTTTGACGAATCACCCTTACTGCTTCCATGTTTGTAAACTTATCCAACCCTTTCATCACCTTAACCCGCGTAACCTTTCCTGTGGTATCAATGACAAATTTTAATTGAACTTTACCCTGTACACCCCTTAATCTTGACGCTATTGGGTATTTTACGGTTGTCTTCAAATAATTATAAAAGAGCCCTATACCACCCGGGAAATCGGCGGCGATAGAATCTTTGTGTAAACTATCAGTTGTAAATTTATTTGTTGAGGTGTTTGCGAAAATCGTGGTGCTAAAAAAAATCGAGAGAAGAACTGTTAATTTGAATTTCATTTGGTTGTTATATAACTCAAAACTACGAAAATATTAATAACGTAATCCTATTCATATTCCCTTACTCGCTCCAGTAACTGACTTTTAAAATCAGGTGTAAATTTATAACTACTAAACAATCCTTTGGTTATAAGTTTTGCTTTTACCCTGCTGTCAAACCATGTTTCAAAAAAATTTGCGTACCCTCCGGTAGAAATTTCATTCTTACTCATGGCGACCATTGGAAGATATTCTTTCAGAAAATGCTTTTTTGTCTTTATTGACTTGTTAATGCTCAACAGATAAAACTGAATGTCATATGCCAAATAAGAAAGCTCATCGTCATGAAGTGCGAAATACCCTTTCTCATTACTAAGTTTCGTAAATAAATTTCTTAGCACTTTATCAAAATCAACAGTTGTATCCTTTAAGAAATATTGCTGGAGGGTGTCCGAAAATAACCCGGTTTTTAATGATTCTAACGTTTTAATTAAGTCTTCTGCAGAAGTGTCATAAGCATCGGCATTGACAAGCCCCCGAATAAATGTTTCAAAATTCTTTGCTAATAGCGTTTTTTTATAATCTAGCTCCTGATCAATGTGTACTACCTCTGGTTCACCATCTTTGCCGCAACTTGAGTAGTCTAGCATGATCATATCGTGACCTGCCGATGGACAATTGCAGATATAGACACCAATATTGGGGTATCCCCATTCATCAATACATTGTTGACTGCCTAAGTCGCCGCATAAAGAATACAACATCTCCTTTCCAATGCCGATAATACCTTCAATAGCAACGTGATCCTGAGCCCAGGATGTTGGTTCGGTGGTTGGATAGCACCCATTTTTTACAATTCCACCATTATGTAATTGCATAAGTTCGATGTAAGAAGCCGGCAACTTATAACCGAGTTCCACTTCTACGGATTGTATGAGTTCGTCTGTTGGCGTATCACCAATATAGTTTTCGGAGGAATAAACACTATCGTCCCAAAAATCTGAAAAGTCAAAGTCTTTAAAAACCGCCATTAGGTTATTTAGCGTTCACATTTTCAGCCAGTCCAACCAAAATCCCTTCTACCCCCCTTATATAGCATAGCCGATACACATTCTCATAATTCATTACTTCGCCAACTAGTTCGGCACCATGTTCAATGAGCCTTGATACAAGCTCGTCCAGGTTTTCAACGTTAAACATGACGCGCAAATAACCTAATGAGTTTACAGGCGCAGTGCGATGGTCTGACACTACATCGGGCGCAAGAAATCTGGAAAGTTCAAGGCGACTATGTCCGTCGGGCGTCACCATCATGGCAATTTCTACAGATTGGTTTCCTAATGCCGTTACCCGTCCGGCCCACTCCCCTTCAACCATAGCTCGTCCTTCGAGTGTAAGCCCTACTTCTGTAAAAAAGGAAATCGCATCATCAAGAGATTCGACAACGATGCCGACATTGTGCATTTGCTTTAAGGTACTTTTTTTCATAATCATTAGTTAAGGTAGTAAAGTTCCGGGAGATATTATAGGGTAAGTTGGAGGTTTGCTTCGTGTCTCGCAATGACATGAGTTATAATAATGGCTTGAGTTACAATAATGAGTTAATTAACGTGATTGTTTCTTTTCTGCCTGGCCTTCCTGCATTGTCGTTTAGGATAAAGCCGCTTTTGTCTACCACCATATACCTTGGAATTGAGTTGATCATGAATTCAGTTTTGAGTAACATTGATTGCACTGGATTTAGGAAATAGTTTTCCCCTTCAATCTCGTGATACGCAATTAACTGCTTCCATTGACTCTCCCGTGCAGAACTGATACACAAATTGACAAACACAATATCCTTATCTTTAAGCTTGTCACGAAGGACTTTAGCATTTTTCATTTCATCCAGACAGGGAACACACCAGGTTGCCCAAACATCTATGTAAATTACCTTACCAATATGCTTTTTGAGGATATCCGTAAGAATCCTGTCGCCGGTAAGTTGCTTCGCATTATTTAAAATAGCCTTTGCTGAAGGTTTACTTTTAAAAACCTTATCATACTCCTTGTTATATGCGGTAATGAATTGGTCTTTTAGAAACGCCGAAGTAGCTTTTTGTTTATAAGTCTCAATAATAGGTATAACCACAAACACACCCCTCCTAGTTAATGCATCGGACATCAATCTATATAGAAAGATATCGCGAATAAAAACATCGTAACTTTTTACACAATGCTCAATTTTTTCTTTCAGATTTTGTGCTTCAAAATAATCATCCAAATACGGTTCAACGTAATCGATGAAGACTTGCTGAAGTTGATCTTTATTTTTGGAACTCGTGCTATCCAATACATTTTTGATTGACAATCTTTCAGCTGCATCCAACTCATGGTGAGTGGCGAATAAATAGTCGCCAAATGATTTAAAGCTGTCGATTTCTCTAGCGAGGGTCTCCATCTGAGTAATCCCTCTGTAGTGCAAAAACAGGAAAGACTTGTAAAAATCATTCGCATAGGAATCTGGATCATTGATTAACAGCTTGTGATCCCTAAAAAATTTCGCAGTTATGGTGTCCTTAAGCTTACTCCGCAGAACGGTTGATACCAGCAGATTTCCAGCTTGGTATTTCATATCTGCATTGGCCTGGGCAACAACATAAGGATCAGCCTTTGTCTTATCAAAATAGCGCTTGTTGTAAGCAAGTCCATCTGTAAGTCGTTCCGAAACAGTGCGTTCGAACTTCACATAATCTTCACTACTGAGTGAGTCAATTTTTGAAGAACTGAATAATGGACTATAATAAGAATGGTCAAGGCTATCCGTATAGCGCGAATAATGGTTGTTGACGTCTGCAAAATTACCTTTGAATTCGATCTTTCTTGTTTTGAAGTCACCAGAAAAGAAATAGTTTAATTCCATATCCTCCCCTGGCCGGGCAAAAAACAAGAAATCTATAGTGCCGTCATCGTAGACAGTACCATCAAACTGTCTCGATCTGGTTAGCCTGATTTTCTCAACATCCTTTAGAAAAATTGTAGAAGTAAAATTACCCTCCGGGTCTTTAACGATGGGAACGATAATGTTTTTGCCAGTTTGTAGATCATTGTATTGAAACGTAAACACATCAGTACTGCCTTCGTATACCGATAAATTTTTAAGATTGCCTTTTAGATTAACGTGATCCGGCTTAGCTACAATTTGTTTAACAACACCTTGCTGGGCATACGAATATGGGCCAATTAAAGCCATGAGTAAAAAAAGAAGCATTTGAATATGCCGGGAGAAGCGTTGCATAATATTTGGTATTTATTAAAGTTACCGTTATTTGGTACGGGATCAAAATAGGAAGAGAGTTAAATACCTATACAGGGACATTGCCTCATCAGCCCTATTCGCTAACAATGTGTTTCATTACAGCAATTGTGGGTGTTATTTTTATTACTATTCTGGGCTCGATTGGAAGCGGAGTAGCATATTTCATGTATAAAAAACCTCAAAAATTGACTGTCAATGAATAAAACCGAAAAATATGGTGTTACGAATTTCCTCATAGCTTTTGCATACCCTTCAGATGCGTTGTATATGGCTTATACACATAAAGGGGTGATTAAGGTATTTCATACCACTTTGGAAGGTGTCTAACACTAATCAAACTCCTTCCACACTCTTAATAAAGTCCTTTTAGAGTGGTACTTGGCTGGATCCCATATAGGAGAATCCAGCATGAGCTACCGAATCCCTACTCCTCGTTATAAATAATAAGACAGATAGTTTCTTGTATTAGAATATAAAAGAATTGGAGAATGGTGAGCATATATAATGTGAACAGACCAACAAATAGTGGGATTTAAGCGCTTTAGTAAGGCTTCGGAAAGAGTGGCATATGGATGTACAGCATCCAGGACCGTAAAAGGTCTTTTAAAGGCCTGTTGTTCGTGTCCCACACCTAGCAGAGACCTAGCAAACACCTACCAAACACCTAGAAAAGACCTAGTTTTTTTAACCCCATCTGGGAGCCCTCTGCACTGCTTTAGGTGTTTATTCCTGAGTGGGCTTTACAGTAGAAAGGCTTTTTGATGTCATAGAAACAAATATAAGAATTTGAAAGCAGATACGCTCAAAAGGCTGACCACTGAAGAGAATTTAGATTCAACAACATTTCATTTACTACATTAGTATCATTAGCTTTAGTTCAAAGACACCTTGGAATTAGGAAAGCCTGAAGCTAACATAATTCACATTCTAGCACCTCATTTCTAAATGGAGTTAGATAATTTTGGTGAGATATTAAACGTTAAAATTATGGCTCTTAAATACAGACTCCTGCTCTACAGCTTTCTCATAATAATTCTAATAGAAGCATTAGGGTCAATTGCCTCAAATGAAAAGCTGTTCGATTACGCTTACCTGGGTTTCATATTGTGTTTCGTTTATTTCATAATGGGCTTTATAACCACAAAACAAGTTGATCTTAAAGCTGGTGCCTTAAATTCAGTAATCCTGGGGACGTTTGACGTATTAGTTGGGTGGATTATATCACACCAGATAAACACGTTTTACACGAATGCACCTACCCGACAGTTTGATTTCATTAACTATTTTTTTGCCGGTTATACAGGAGTTATATTTGCCACTTTCTTCGGCTGCCTGGGGAGTGCGTTTGCCTACTATAAGTTTAAGAGAAATACTTCAATGAAGGTGGATGAAAAATCTATCTATAAATTGTAGCATTATTTCTTCTTTAGTCGTTTACCTTCTAAAAAGTTTACCTTCTAAAACGTGTACCTATGAAAAGATTGCTCCTACTGCTATCAATTGGCATTTCAGTATGTTATATCTCCTGTGATAAAAATGAGGAGGAAGGTCCTGGTGAGATTTATGGTAGGTGGAAGCTGTTGGAAACCCTTTCAGATCCGGGAGATGGCAGCGGTAAATATGTAAAAACTAAAAAAGATCTTTATGCGACCTTCGACAGGTCGGGTACGTTGGAGGGTGATGCACTTCCAGGTGCAACTTCATTTAAGATTTTAGACAGTGTTTCGATACAAATAAGTAGCAAGGAGCCAGATCGCAGCTTAACATACCGCTATAAAGTTAGTGCAAAGTCGCTTTGGGTTTATCCTCCCTGTTTTGAAGGGTGTGGTATGCATTTTATCAGGAAGTAGATGCTTTGTTGGGCATCGGTGAGGCATGAATATGGCTGTTTCCTAACTGTTTGGAGGCGCACGTGCTTATTAGGCTATTAGGTATATAAAAATATTCGATCTTCAGAAGTATCATTTTTGAGCGAAGCGAGTACCTCTTTCGACTACAATCAACCCGTATTTCGTTTTTCAACAATAAAATAATTAGCTTTAGTTTGAAAAGCACACCCCTTATGAAACTCTTAACCCTCTCAATCCTACTGCTCACATGCGTTTTTGCCGAGGCGCAGGTAAAAACAATAACTGTTACTAATCCCGATGGGACTTCATCGAAAGCCTTAAGCCTGGCGCTGGGAAAGTCAGATACTACTATTAATTCGCAATCAAGTATTACCTACCCGAACGGAATGACTGCCGAGCCAATGGTCTTTAAAAAAGGCGCTAATAGGAAAACCTATATACTGGTGGCGAACTCGTCGGATGATAAGGTGGCGAAGTTTGAGATCGATATTTTCTTTGGCAATAAGACACTTTCAAAGTCGACTTTATTGATACGTTTATCTGCTAATAGCTTTACTCCAAAATTGCTAGGCAATGGCAAGTATACATTTAGCGACAAAAGTCCTGCAGAGCGTTTGAAGTATGAATTTTCTGGGATTGTTAGATTGGGTGAGAATGATGTACCCATCTCAGGCGGTTGGTTTACGGCGGAGAGGACTGGTAAGAATATATTGATGGAATATGATTTAACCTTAGCTAATGGTGTTAAAACCAAAGGGCAATATAATATGGAGTATCAGATTGAGGATCGGAGTAAGCCAGTGGCAAGTAGGTAAAAATTCCTCGAAAACTTTCTATCCTACTCAGCTAGACTAAACATATTAGACACGACAATTACTACTCATAAATGCTCAGGTGTACTATTTCACAACGACGTCTTTATAAGATTTTGCGATAAAATTTTAAATTTTCTCGACACACTGCCTTTATGATCATGAAATTCTTGTAATAGTGAATCAAATTAGAAGCAGTATGAAAGTGCATTTAGAAAGCTTAGAATTTGACAGGAATATTCCATTTTTGTACTAGAATAAATTATTTATAGGAGATTGCCTAGATTAAATTATCAAATAAACTTAATGATACATTTTACTCTGTCTGTCATCGGCCCATTGTTTTGTTTCTCGGTATAAATTTGTGCTGTAAAATAAGTTTTTGTCAAACTTAAGCCTACAAATGCTTTCAAGCATATCCTTACTCAAATTATTTATAGGGCCATAATTCCTGAAAAAATATGATAATACAACCATCAAATCATGACCATTGCACAAATGAAATTTGTCAGGATCTAAACCCCTTAAATCATTAATCTTATCCATCAGAACATCCAACTCAATTTCAGCAGCAGATGGTGACTTAGCAACAATACGATTGAAATAGGTGGAAAAATCGCAAGTTACTGGATTGAAAGTAATTACTGGAAGTATTGAAACCGCTTCGAAATTAAACCCACATCCTAATAATTCATTGTACCATTTAAAATAACTAATATTTTCCAATACTTCCATTAAGTTGTTACGAGTCGAAATATAATTATCACTATCTATGTTAGAGTATTCGATCATTAATGAGTTGAGAACTTCATCATTCGATAACAGAACCATTTCGATATCATGCAGATCGGTTAAAAAAATATTTGGCTTACATACCGGCATGTGCGCAAACTTTAAAAAATCTGAATCCCTAATACCAATTACCAACGCTGTCTGACTAGAAAGTCTTTCTACGCATTCCTCTACCTTAGCTTTACCTCCAGGAATATTTTCTACCTTACTAAATTCAAGATTGAAAAATTTACGAAAAAAACGAATATCGGTTTCACCTTCAACCAAAATATATGTTATTCCTGCACTACTTGGATGAGACACATCCAACATTAGCTCATTTAATTTCTCTTGATAACTTACATCCTTTCGGGTCATTTTGAAAAATTAATTGGTTCGAGGTTATGAACTAAATCCCACCTATCGTTAATAATTGACGGGGAATGGGTTGCTATTATAACTTGAATATCATTTCTACCTAATATTTTGATCAAATCATTTAGGAAATCTTTTTGCCAAGTAATATGTAGCGAAATTTCTGGTTCGTCGATTAAAATTAATACGTCATCTTTTAAATTAAAAATGAGCTCGTACAATAAGACAACCTCATGTTGCTCACCTGAGGAAAGCTGCTTTAATTCCAGGTCTAAATCATTTACAGTCTTAAAATAAAAACCCTTTAAATTATCAATTTGTATCGTTTTAAAGGTAAATCTACGATGGTTCAAAATATCAGAAAATAGTTCTAGCTTGTTTAATAAGTCATCGAATACTTCTAATTTTAATTCGGAGTCTTTCAGGTACACAGATAGTGCTTTAGCGTCGGAAATGCTATACTCAAGGAATTCTTGCTTGCCCTCATAAAGCCCAAATTTCTTGAGTTTATCCTGCTTTAATGTTAAAGTCTTATATCTTGCTTCATATTCAAGTTTATTTAGGATGTTTTTTTCATGAATAAGTCTTTTGGGATAGCTGCTATCAAGCTCTTGCGATTGAGTATAGGACTTTTTAGTGAGTTCTGAAATACGTTGTTTTAATTCCTTTGAATAGGTCTCAATTGTACCCACCATAATATTGCTAATGGATTTGTCCCTCATCCGATCACTTTTTCTAGCTTTCGTCCAAAGCCTTTGTTCTTTGATGAGATGAACATTTATAGAGTCGATAATTTCAATAGAACGTTCTGATTTGACCACATACATGTTTGAACTAATTTCATCGGGCAACTTATCAATGTAATAGTCTATCAGATCCCCTTTAGATCCATAGGTTTCGTTAGACATGGTATCGATCCATATACTGTCGGATATTTTTCTAATAGGTAAATATTCCTGTATACTTTTTTCAAAGTCAAAGTCGCTCGATTTTTTAATAGTTTCTATTAATTTATTATGTTCGAAAAAATGAAATATCGGTTCGTCACTTTCTGGCTTATCAATTGTAATTTGAACATTGTCCTCAAGAGTAACAATTATCTTTTTGAAAGAAAGCTGTTTGAAATATATAAATCTTCTGTTGAAAAGATTATCTATAATGTTTAACACTTTAGTCTTCCCAAAGCCGTTCGGTCCAGTGATAATTAGAATATTACTATTTTTTTTAAAGGAAATATTATAACTAAAAATACCAAACAGATTTTCAATTTTAATAGATTTAATTGTCATTATGAAGAGATTTTGGGAAATTAGAACGACACTTGGATATGTTAAGGTTTTCCTTTACATCTAAAAACATAGCGGTTTTAAATGATTTTTAAGTTACATTCCTATAAATCTGAAAGTATATCATTAAATATATCATTTATTCCAGATTCCTTTTCTGCAAGCAAATTATAAAGCTGAACAAAGAGGTTGTCATCATATTGATCAAGTCCTGTATTCCACGTTTTATAATTATAATTTTGCCAGTCAGTAAACGTAGCAAGCTCAGCTAAAGATGGATAATCTAAATAATAAAGATGAACATAATAAATACCGTCATCACCTTTCGCCACAGACCATTTATAGCTATTTTTATATAAAAAATAATATTCCTTTTCGCCTTGTAAAATGTTTGTAATAAATTGAGGATTTTTTAATATCGCTTCTAATACACTTAATATTTTCATTTTAATTTATGTATAAATGTGGTATATAATTAAACCAAGCTAAACTCATCAAATATATATATAAAACTTAGTTTTAGGCATTACCCTACTGCCAACTTTCCACTTTCTTTCCAAATATAAGCGGGCATTGGCTCTTCCAATCTCCACTCAATATTCATTGGCTTGGCTCCTGTTGACTTTACGAAGTTGGCTTTGCCTAGGAACACAAAACTCATAGTGTTGCCATATTCATCTTCATTTTGCTCACGAACAAAAAGCAATATGTTTTTACCAGTTTCGTTTTGTTCAATGTATGCTTTTCCAGATGGATTGTTGGGCGATGCGGCATTTTGCGACTGCCAGTGGAACAATACTTCGTTTATTGCGTAATCATCATAAAGTGTTGTAGGCGAATATTCTTTTTCAGATTTCTTAAGCGTAAATAGTAATGCTTCTGAATTTAAAGCATGATTTCTTATTACCCCTTCCCGATTGGACGATGCCTTCTCAAATTGATGTAATCTCATAGCAACCAAAATTTGGTCCCGGCTGTAGCGCCCATGTAGCTTCAAGGGAAATACATAAGGCAAATCGACATCTCGCTCTATAAAATCAATTTCATTTATTTTGATTTCTAAAACCTCCTTCAATTCCGCTAACATTGTAGGGTTTTTTTTAAACGCTGATAAACTATGTTTCAACTCGCTAAATCCGGTGTTCAACCCAGCAGATTGCCAAGTATCGTAATGAAACATTAAACCCAATAAGGACTTTTCCTCATCAGCTTTATCCAGGGTAAATCCTTTAGAAATTAACTCAATAACATATTTGAAATAGCTAACAGAGCTGCTTTGAAGTATTCTCTTGATTCCACTAGTTAATTGTTTCTCATTTGGTTCGCTAAAATCGTCAATCACGCCAGCATCTGCACATAATCTTTTCCAACTGCCTTTTTTAAGAATGAGTGGTAGTTCAATACCATAAAATGAAATGAAATTTTGCAAGGTTAATTCAGATGCACTGTTGTGAGTGAAGTTTCTAATCTTGGTTAACAATTGGTTACGATTGAAAGCAATTGCTTCATTGATATTTTTAATAATTATCTCTTTCGCCTTCTTCTCTAGTATAATCGAACACCCAAGAGGCAGATGCGGGAAATCATCTTCGATTTCTTTTACCATTGAAGTGTGCGTTTTACCTACCAATGCACGGAATTTATGTTCGAAGTCATATTCTGGTCTGGAATTACCGACAAAATCGAGCACTGTCAGACAGTCTTTACCGTCAGCCAATCTCAGACCTCTCCCCAGTTGCTGTAGAAATATTGTTAAGCTCTCTGTAGGCCTTAAAAATAAGACTGTGTCGATTTCAGGAATATCAATACCCTCATTGAATATATCTACAACAAATAAGTAATTAATCTCTTGGTTACGCAGCCGTTGTTTTATACCATCTCTGTTGTCTTTTGCGTTCTCAGTTGTCAAAAAATCGGCTCTCAAGCCAGCAAACACGAACTTTTCGGCCATGTATTTAGCATGTTCTGTACTAACACAGAAACCAATGGCTCGGACGTTTTTAATATCTGTAAGATAATTTTCACAGTTGGAAATGATTTCGCCAACCCTCCTATCATCTTTGGTATAAATCTTAGTAAGCTCTTTGCTTTCATACCTGCCGTTTTTCCAAGTGACCTCATTGAGGTCTACAGAATCGGAGATTGCAAAGTATTGGAATGGCGATAACACTTTCCTATTAAGTGCTTCTGGTAATCGAATTTCCGCGGCTATTACATGGCAGAAATCCTTTAAGATGTCTTCCCCATCCATCCGCTCCGGTGTTGCAGTCAATCCTAAAAGAATTGAGGAACTAAACATTGCCAGCACTGACCTGTAAGAACTTGCCGCGATATGATGAACTTCATCAATTATTATGAAGTCATAAAAATCTTGCGAGAGCTTTAATTCTGTCTTTCTACTGTTTAGTGTTTGTACTGAGGCAAAAACGTGCTCGTACTGAGTTAATTCCAATCCGTCGACCCAAATCTCGCCAAAACTATTGTTTCTCAGTACATGTCTAAATGTTTCTAACGCCTGTGCAAGTATTTCCTTTTTATGTGCGACAAATAACAACCGCGCGCGGGGATTCGAGTCTTTAAAACGTTTATAGTCGAAAGCTGATACTACAGTCTTACCTGTCCCTGTTGCGGCAACAATTAGATTTCTATATCTGCCGCGCAGCTGTCTTTCAGAATCTAATTTTTCTAGGAGCTCTTGTTGATATGGGAACGGTTTTAAGTCAAAGAAGGTGAGTATTGTATTTTTATCGGTACTGCTTTGTTGTTTAATAGCACGCTGTAATTTTTCTCTATCCTTCCCAGGTTGGTAAAATTCGAACTCGCTATCTTCCCAATAGGTGTCGAAAGTTTTTTTGAATTTATCTATAATATGACCAACTTCTTTAGTGGTTACCTTTAAGTTCCATTCTAGACCATTGGTTAGGGCAGATCGTGATATATTTGAGGAGCCAATGTAGCCCGTATCGAATGAACTCTTTCTTAGAAACAAATAGGCTTTGGCGTGTAGTCGCTCATGTTCAGTATTGTAGGAAACTTTTATTTCTGTGTTTTTAAGACCAGCTAAGAATTCAATCGCCTTTAGTTCGGTAGCACCCATGTAAGTGGTAGTGATAATTCTAAGCTTCTTGCCGCTATTCGTGAATTGCTCTAGCTCTTCTTTGAATATCCTTATTCCCGAAAATTTGATAAATGAAACAAGCCAACATATCTCGTCGGCAGACATTATTTCTTTTTTTATTTCACTCTCTAGGGAAATTCCAACATTACTTCCAGTAAATAACTCACTCTGGCTAAGCCTTGTATAAGGCATTATTTCTTTTAAGCGTTTATTCAAATCTGGAAAAGGAGAATCCAGTTTGGTTATTACCGCTTCAAGAATTTTACCTTCATTATGGATAAGATCCTCAGTAAGTACAACCTCCGGGAGCTCTTTTATAAGCAGCCGAATAATCTTATTCGAAAGTTCTATTTTATTTTCAATGCTGTTTTCTTCTTCCTTTACAAATTTTAAAGCGTGCTTAATGGTCTCAGAAAGGTATTGGCTTAAATATCGCGATGCTTCTGTCTTATCTAAAGCGACTGTTTTAACAAAAAATTCGTCGGCATTAAGCCCCTCTAGTTTGCTCGAGATTATTTTAGTGATCAGTTGCTCGTAGATTCCTTGTTCGAATGGCATTGAATGAGGTTAGCGTTTAACTAGCCTAATATATTGCTTTTTTTCCTTTCGATGAGTAGTTCTAGAATCTCTTGTTGACTGTCCCAGAATTCTCCTTCGAATAAATCGTTGGTGTTTCTACTTTTTATGATATTCTTCGAATGATCTTTTTATATAGCTAGAACGCTCATACCCTGACCATTTCCTTAAGTCAATCAGCTTAGGTGTATATCTAAGTTTGAAGGCTTCCAAGTTGGCACTATCTATCGGTACAACTTGCTGGATAATGAGGTCATTAAAATGCCGGTCAATCTCTTCTGCTTCTGCGGCATTCGCAGCAAGTTGATTTAATCTCCTTACCCTACGCCCATCCTTACTAAGTAATTCGTAAAAAAAGGTGAGTGGTCGCCCTCCGAAAGGTGACAGCAATGCAAGTGGAGGCTTCCCTTCATAGAATATTCCCCTTTCCTTGCTTATCGCCCTGCTGGCCTCTTTGAATGTTTGGGAAACTGATTGACCGGTAATGGCAACTTCTTTAAGTTGATTGGTAATCCTTAAATAAATTACAAAATTAGAGAAAGCTTTCACTGCAACCTTCTGGGGCAGATATCCAATGCGCTCAAACTGAAGCGTGTCGCCAATTTTACAGTTCAAGTCAAATAATCCTAGTTTATTTGAATAGGTTAATTGTCCGCTTCGGTAATTGCGAACCTCCACTCGCTCAACCCTGGCTTTTGTGCCATCCTGAATAATAGTTCCGTGTATAAGACTGGAATTTTGTGCGATGGCACAGCTAATACATGTGAACATTAGGACAAGAAATACTTTGAGCGTGTTACATTGATTCATTGGTATTAAGGTATCTATAAAATAGATCTGAGATTAGCTTTTTAACGCATTTTAACAAATGGTATAGGGTTATAGTCGGTTGGGGATAATATTTAACACATTCTTACGATTTCTTTGGATGAACACGACTCCACGTTTCCAAACTCCCTGATCATTATAACGCACATAAAAACGAAGGTTTACCTCTTCAAAATTGGAATGGAAGGGAACTTTGAATCCCAGCTACCTTAAGTTCTTTCCTTTATGGCTTTACTGATTTAACGTAATAGATAGTGTATACCTGGTTATGTATTTTTCTATCTCTTGTGGTGTGATATCGCAGTTTCGGCATCCGGTCCATTTAAATGAAGGCTGTATGATGATTTCATAATCTCCAGCTGTTTTGAATACTGATTTATCGATCTGTATGTACGGCGATAACTCATGGGAAGCTTCAAGATAACCACCGTATTTCCAGGCTCTGGATTCGAAAACTACGTTACCCGTTTTCTTATCTACTAAGGTTGTATAATAGATGTAATCAAGATCTGTTTTGTCTTTTACTATGGTTAGCTCATCATCTTTTTCTGTAAAATTGATTTTGGAACTGTTGCTCGTTGTGTCGGTAATCCATATATAGTTAACCCCTGTTGGTATGGCTAAGCGCTTAACCATGCCTTGGATTTTTGCTTTCGGAATTGGCTTACCGTAAAAAACAGCTGTATTTATTTCCTGAGGTTTATCGACCCGATATATTAAAACGGTAATACTTTTATTTTTAACATCGAACACGCCAAGACTTAATGTATTGAACAAATCTTCTTCCCTCTTAACTTCTTTGAGTTGTTTGGTGTCGATAGTTTGATTTACCAACGTTGGCTTACCGTCGACCACAATTGTATACCGGTAAAGTTGAACATTGTCTTCTTTTCTAAAATAGATTTGAAAGCTCGTATTGCTGACAGAAGGTAAAAAACTAAAAAAGGTATTAGGTAGATTAGGGAACGTCATGGCGTAAAAGACATTTCTGGCTGAACTATCTACGTACATCTGTAATTTGCGTCCGCCTGGATAAGAACTTCTAAAGTCGATACCTTTTTGTGCATTTGCTGTAGAAAATGCAATGATGGATACGAGAAATGTGAAGATTAGTTTTTTC
The DNA here is from genome assembly GCA_040385565.1 of Bacteroidota bacterium. GTDB lineage: Bacteria > Bacteroidota > Bacteroidia > Sphingobacteriales > Sphingobacteriaceae > Pedobacter. The sequence continues at coordinate 271,558 of JAZKHD010000017.1, forward strand.
ATACGCTATGGGGGTATTTGAACTTGTGGAAATATAGTGAAACTAATACTATAAAACAGGAAAGTAACTTTTTGGCGTAAGCTAATTCTTAGAACTTATAATTCTCGCCCTACAAACCTTCCTTTGCCCAGTAAGAATGCGATTGCCTTTTGAATGTTATTCTGAACGCTTGCTTCAGTCTTTAGGTTGTTGATGTATCTGATAACCTCATTTCTGAGCGATGGCGTTAAACTATCAAATACTTCTTTGGCCTTTTTGTTCTTTTCAAGGGCTTTGATTAAATCAGGATGTGGCGAAATTGTTCTATCAGCGTTGTCGATCCCCACAGTTATTTGAATAGTTTCTCCGATCCTTTTTGGCGAGTTATCCAGCATGGTGGTGTTGATATACAATCGCCATGCGCCGCTAAACTTAATTAGCGTTTGTGTATAGGGTTTGCCATTGACTTCCCCTTTAATTGGAATCGGGCCTTTGCTCCTGCCCACCTGCTCGAATAATGCTGCCAGTAATTTATCGGGTAAGAAAACGAATGGGTTAATGCCAATGATCTCTATTTTAGCCTTAAATGCCAACATGATCTTAAATATTATATTTACTACAGTTTCATTAACAAAGGCAAAATAGGATATTTATGGAATAATGTGGTTTGCATCATCATTGAAGTAGACATGGAATTTATTACAATGCGCCTATTGATCTCCTTACTCTTAGTGGCAAATTGTGCTTTGGCACAAAATTCTCCTCTGAAGGTAGAAATAAAGATTGTTGATACGCTTAATAAATTGCAAAGCAGCAAAGAATTTAATTTGATCATTGCAGTTAGAAATACTAGTGATCGGAGCATCTACATCCCCAACGCATTAATTATGTTCGAAGCGCAAGTGAGGGATTCCATCTCCTTTTTTAAAATACATATGGAGGCTTACAAACTGTATTTAGTAAGAAGTGGTTTGCACCAGGGAGGCCAGGTTGCTGGAATGTTTGACTACCCCAGTCTGCTTGCAAAGAAATATTCTACTATATATGAAAGAAAGAAAAGCTTCGGCGACAGTATAGTTACAGCAGCAGTTGATCTTAAAAGACAGCCCAGCTTTAACCCGCTGTTTCTTGCACAGGGCGAGGTATTTCCTCTGTATCACATTAATTTGGCACCAACCCTTCGTTTGGAGGATGGGGATTATATGATAATGGCGTCTTTCAATAGTAAGATGGATCCCGGATTACCAGAGGAGCTTTCAGGTTATAAAAAATATGTGTTTAACAGAATAGTGGCTGAACCTGTTTTTATAAGGGTAAAGAGCACCAGGAATGGCCGCAAGATAACAGTTACGAATAGCAAGAAGCCTAAAAGGTAAATTGCGGAGCTACAAAAGAAGTTAGTTATGGAATAATAGATATAACTTCATCATTTGTGTAATTATGAAAGCAATCCTCCTTTTCTTATTCGCGATTTTGAGTTTGACAGCTACTGCGCAGCCAATAATTGATGATAGTCCTGAATCAAAACTTCCTTTAGCTGAACGTCGAATCCTTTGGCTTAAGGCCCGCCAGTATAAACTCGACGGCCTTCAGTTAACAGTAAATACACCACCTGGCTTCACAGAAGCACCAATTTTTAGTCTTAGATCCCCTTTCCCAGGAAGTTCGGCAAGTTATACGTTTGTAAATCCCGACAGCACTGCACTCATTGTAGTGGTGTTATTGCGTAAGGATTCTGCAGCTTTTGAGAAAGAATTGTTGCTTTCGAAGGCAAGCTCAACCTTGGTAAAGCATTCAATTAATGGTATGGAAGGATACCACCCGGAATCTGACCCGAGTTATCAGTGGTATGATCATCCCGGCCATTTAAATGCTTCCATTTTGAAACCTCATTTCTTCACAGCCAATGAGTTGAAGCGCTTCAATGCTGAAAGCGGTATTATGTATACGGAACTGCGTAAGAAATTACATCTTGGTAAATATAAGACCGTTAAAAATATTTCGCTCAACAAAAAGTACAGGGGAAATGTTGATATTGAGTACTTCATTAAGGAAGGCTCAAATGTTAGTTTGGAAGCCATAATCGAAAATGCGCCAGAGATGATTTCTTATAAGTAGCTTTTCTAATTGCCATTAATTGTCGCCATCATTTAGCAATATCTTTGTCATCTGCTCTGGATTATCCAGAAACCCTTTATACAACTTGTAAGTGTCCGTTTCCTTGTATTTAACTTTTTGTATCCCTTCGGCCGTCATCTGGAAAATAGTTGCATCCGGGTATGACAACACAATAGGAGAATGTGTGGCGATGACAAACTGAGAGCGTTGGTTAACTAGTTCATGTACACGCGACAACATCGCCATTTGCCTTGTAACAGACAATGCAGATTCCGGCTCGTCAAGAATATATAAACCTGAGCCACCGAAACGATTCATGAAAAGTGACCAAAATGATTCACCATGCGATTGTTCATGTAATGATTTGCCGCCATAGGAGTCAATTATTTTTCTGCCACCAAATGCGGGTTCATCAATAGGATCTTTATCGAGCTCATCAATTTGTGATGCGACATTGTAAAAGCTTTCGCCCCGTAGGAAGTAGCCATCTTTAATTTTATGAATGCCTTTGCTGATTCTTAGATGATTATGTAAACTGGAATGTGTGGCCTGAGAGTTAAAGTTGAAGTTCTTGCCCCCACCCTCTGCATTGAAACCCAGGTTTACTGCTAGACCTTCGAGTAACGTTGATTTTCCCATGCCGTTTTCGCCAATCAAGTATGTAACCTTGGAGTGAAAAACAAGCTTGCTGAAATTGTTTATACATGGAATATTAAATGGATACTGTGAACGATTTACGTTCTCTGTATCGAATTGTACTGAATTGATGTATCCGTTGAAATCGTTCATAATATTGTACCTAAGTCTTACAGACGTTCACAAATATTGTTTCCCCATCGTTATAAAATGCGATGCAGTAATAAAGATCTTTTCCTTTTACTGGCCTGTCGAAACTGAAGGCAATGTTGTCGGTTGATTTGTTACCTAATGTGTAATCGAATTCTTCGAATCCCCCTGGATCTCCTCCATAAGTTAATCTCCGGTCTTTTTTAAGCTCTTCTAAGAGATGGGTATATTCCTGTTTAGAAAGTTTTATTTGTGAACTAGAGCAATAGTCGCCATGTAGATCAGGATAAGAAGCTGATTTAGAAATAAATATCCCAGAATCTGGAAGTTCTCTAAGGGTTACTTTTTGAAATTCTTCCCTAAAATATGCTTCGCTGGGATAAATTGTATCTAATGTTAAATATCCTGAAAGCAAGAAGAGGAAAATAATATAACTGATTTCAATCTTCTTAGTCGTCTGCTTGCTTAATTTACCCTTTTTAATCAGGATTCTTTTTATTGGAAAATATAGTAGGTATAGTAGTGCACCACCTAATCCGATTGCAATACTAACGATAATAAAAAGCAGAATTCCGTAAAAGACCATGTGGCTATTTATTTGGTTTTTTGTTTAGTACATTTCCATAAAATAAACCCTATTTTCATATTAAATAATAACGTCTTCCTTCAAACTTTTATTTAAGATTTGTTTTATCACACCTGTTCCAATTAGCTTATCCCCTTCTTTAAACTGAAAATTCATGCCTTCTGAAAGCCTGGAAACGAAATGTTTTTTGGATATAATTGTAATTTCCGATTCTATAGTGTCGCCAGGAAATGCGGCTGCTGTACCTAAGAAGACTTGCTTTCCTGAAGTCTGGATTACCTCAAAAGGAAACTTAATTGTGGGCCGGTAGCCAGTCAATGCAGGTGTTTTTCTTCCTCCTTCTTCAGTTGTCAAGTAGGTTAGGATTGCAATAAAATCAGGTGAATAATTTTCCGGAACATCGTCTTGTAATTGATTTGGCGTCACCTCTTCAGCCTGAGCTTTTATAATTTGGTTACGTAATGCCAATAAATTTGTCATATATCTTTTAAGAAACAACTTATCTGCAATTTGACCAAAGATACCGTAAGGTGAGATATAGGAGAAAATATCTATCATTATAGTTCCAGCATCGTTCTCTTCAAATGTATGTTCGTGCTTAAAAGATTTGAATGCTCCTGAGACCATTTCGTCTACAAAGTATTTTGGCTTCGCCATTTCAGTCACTTTGGAAGTTAGCCTTTGTACAATTCCAAAGTGTTTCGCTTCCCATGTAACCCACTCCCCCAATTCAATAAGCCCGGATGTCTTGCCTGCGACTGCCTTTTCATTGGTTTGTGCAGTTGAAGCCACATGTGTATCTATGCTCCGGGCAAGATCGAAAACTTTCTCTCTGGGCGCTTCGATACTGGTTTCTAATCTTATGGTTGGCACATACAAATAAAAGAATTAATGTCCAGATATATACAATGGGCAACTGGGATCGATTGCGTAGATTTTCTGTCCTAAGTCATGCCGTTATTGCTGTAAAGTTGGTAATATCGTTATATGATAAAAAGGCTCACTTTCTTAGCTCTGGGATTATTGCTGGCTTACGCGCCAGTTTTTAGTCAGCGCTTACCCCAGCTCGGCATTGCTGCGTCGTTAGAAAATGATGCAGTACTTTATCAATCGGGGTTTCGACTGATTGGTGAGTCGGTTGGCAGCTTGCTTTCTCCTAAAATGAATTATCAGCAATTCTTACAGAAGGCTGCATCTTTAAAAAATGCAAAGTGCAAAGTCTATATGTGCAACAGCTTTTTTCCAGGCGATATGAAGATTGCGGGCGATAAGGTTATTGAAAACGAGGTTTTAATATTTGCCGACACGGTGTTCAGCAGGGCCAACAAAGCCGGAATTCCTGCTATTGTTTTAGGTAGCGGTTCTGCAAGAAGATTGCCCGAAGGTTATGATGTAAAAAAGGCCACTGAGGATTTTATCAACCTTGCTAAGAAATTAGCACTTCTCGCGGGAAAGTATAAGGTTAAACTATTTTTGGAAGCTTTGAACAGCACCGAGACAAATTTCATCACTACGTTAAGTCAGGCCGCGTATATTGTTAAGTCGGTTAATCACCCCAGCTTCAGGCTGAATGCCGACATCTATCATATGCTTAAGGAGAATGAACCTCCGCAAAGTATTATTGATGCCGGTTCTGTTATAGAATATTGTGAGATAGCCGAAAGAGATGAAAGGACGTATCCGGGATTTAAAGGTGATAATTTCGTGCCCTATCTTAAGGCATTAAAGACTGTAAAGTACAAAGGTTATATCTTCATTGAGGGTCGCTGGAAAGACTACAAGACCGAAGCTCCATTGGCAAAGGCCTACATGGAACAGCAATTAAAACAAGCATACAAGTAATAGATTTTCTTTACCTTATGGAATTATAGGCTATTGTGCATCATGGTTTATATATAACCAAATTGCTGTATGATAAAAACTTACTTAACCGCGTTTTTTCTAACTCTTTCTTGCTTATCGGCATCTGCTCAATCTCAGACTTTTAAAATTGAAGATATCAGTAAACCTGAAAAGCCACTTTATACTGTTCCTGTTACTGAGCTCTTTAAAAATGTTGAGAAAGACATTAAGAAAATGTCTATGACCGGATCATTGGTCGACCTTGGAACTCACCCTGTAATTGCGGGGTATTTGAAAGCCTACCAAAATCATTATCCGCTCACCTTTAGTCCGGACATCGCCTGGTTATTGATTTGTCAGGGCTTTGCCAATCACATTAATTATGATCCTGAGAAGTTCAGGTCGCGCGTTGCGGGTTTTGATGGTAAGAAAACGCTGACTGTAACACGAGATGGGTCTGGCATTAAAGATTTTGCAGACTTTCAATGGGAAAATATATTTCCGGAATTTACTGATCAGATTGCAAAATATGCTGGCAAAGAACTAATCGGAAATCTTACTGCAGATTTTACTACAACAACGCCTACTTCTCTGGTGACAAGTCAGATTGCTATTATGGAATCGATGAGAGAATTCTATAATTACAAGTTGATGATTATGGGTTGCGGTATTTCTGAAGTAACGGTAGAGGGCACAGTGAAAGATTGGGAGAAGATTATGACGCGGCTGGAATACCTGGAAGATTTTGATTTGAAATGGTGGACAGCTGAACTTAAGCCTGTTATTCAAAAAATTATAGATACCAAGAAAGGGAAGCTTGACAAACAGTTTTGGATGAATATGGTAAAATATCATAAACTTGGTGTATATGGCTCTTACGATGGTATTGATGGTTGGTTACTGAAATTCTATCCTTATTTAAAATCATACCTACCGCCTGAACTCGCGAAATTGCCATCCAATGATACTGCGAGAGTTAATATTCTTTTTGCGAGTGATACTGATCCGGGTTTCAAAACGAGAAAATTATATCTTCAAAAATCTCAGTTTAAAGAGATTAAAAGTCTTAACGATCTACCAAAAGAATTTGTAAACGTTCCGTTTTTGGTTGAAGTAACAGATATGACCGGTAAAGTTGTACAATCTTATAATATGGAGTTCTGGGCCGGTTTTATGGGATTAAAACAAGATCCTGTTACCTTCAATGTAAAACCAGAGATTGGATGGGCAGTTAATAAGAAGAGTGACTAACGATTATGATATTCAAATTTTTTGTTATCGTTGTCCTTGGTGGCGTTTTAACATCTACTATTACATTTGCGCAAAAAGTGGAAATAGACACTTCTGCATTTTCAGGGCCAAGGCGACCACCATCAGATCTTTGGTATGATTCCACTTTTACTCGCCACTTAAATCTTACTAAGCTAAAACTTAATCCACCTGCGGGATTTACTTCAGTTGCGATTTCTAAAGCAGATGAGGGAAAGTTTTACAATGCCCGAGGTTTTAAAGTGGCTACGTTCTGGAAGGTTATAATTAGCAAAAATAACAATATTGCTATTGGATTTTTGATCGTTGCGCCTGATACTCACTCCTACGGGACGAAGCTTGATCTAATCAATAATGTGAAGGCACCATTTGGTGTTTTAGCAGACACGAATCAACCTTTTAGAGAGCTAGGTAAAGCAGAATTATCCCCCTCTGGAGCTACATACGGAGTGGAATTCATTACAAAAAACCCAAAACCATTTATGAATACATTTACTCATCATCAATTCGTTAGTCTTGCCTCCGAAAATTTTGATGTGTTCATGGTATATTTCTCAACCAATCCTAAACTGATCGACTTTTATCGGAAGAATAATCCAGATATTATTGAGAGGTTGTAGGATGTTCCTTCGTCAAAAACTTTATATTAAATAGATGATTATTATATTGTATGCCCAAATATAAATTATGAAACTAAAGATCACGTTATTTTCGCTTTTCATTGCACTGATTCTAAGCAGCTTTATTATTAAACAAGAAGGCACTCCTCTAGATGGAACTTGGGAACTAAAGGAATACAACTATGGTGGTAATAAAGGCTCTAACCCTAGCCCACGAAATGTGAAAATGTTTGCAGATGGAAAGTTTGGCTTTTACTTGTTATCTCCTAACGGTGCTAGAAAGACTACTGATGGGACATTTATGGTGCTTGACTCCAACTACTACACGGAAACGATTGTTGATGCGGTAAATAAGCCTATGATTGGTAAAACCTATAAAATTAAATATCAAATTAAAGATAGTTTGCTGATTATGGGTGGAACGTATGATAGTCCTTCTGGAGTTGTTAGTTATTCTGAAATTTGGGTGAAGGTTAATCCAAAGATCATTGCGTCGTTAGGCAAGCCATCAGGTTTAATGAATAATTAAATAGGTTAATAGTTCGCGATTACATACTTGCCATTGAAGCTGACATCATAAAAACATAGTAGTTTACGCCATGGATTGCGGCCATTAATAGTATCTCCTTTTCTGGTAATTTCTCAAAGCTATCTGATGAAGTCAATTGATATTCATAACTCATTTTGCTCCATTTGAAGTCGGGCTTCATTGTTAGAATTTCAATTCCTGCCTCGTCTGCAAGTATAAATGATTCTTTAAGTATGCCTTTGTGTTTTAAAATATATCCGCTATCAATCTGTTTTGAATAAGTTTTGATCACAATTTCGCTACTCCAGTTCATCTCAAATTTTAACAGGACATTTCCATTTTCTTTCAATTCAATCTTTGTTCCCCAGAATCCCTTTGGCTCGATTTGATAGAAACGATGGTTGGCCATTTCTACTAACGCATTAAACTTAAACCAGCTTTCATAAGTTAGTGTTCCGATAAATTCGTCGCCTCTGGTTAGATCAAAAACCTTTGAGTTCTTAGACTTCGCTTGATATTCTGCCATGATTGATTTTTAATTTGGACATACATGAACTTAAATTGTTACTTCTGTTTATTGTAAGCTTGATAGGTTGCTGCTAAATCTGCACTTCGGACAAAGTGATATTCTTTACCATCGTTCTGTGCTTTCAGTTCTTCACAGAATTTCTTAACATCTGTACAAACATCGCCCGCGGCTGTACCTGCAAAAATAGAAAGGAATAGCGGCTTACCCTTTGGGGCCGACTTTATGATCTCTTTTATGTTGTGCTCCTTTTGAAATAAACTGCCAATATGAAAGCTCTTGCCATCCATATGGTATTCGTATGGTCCTATTCCCCTTGAATCTGTTCCGGCGTAGCCACTGTTTAGAAAGTATGGCTGTACATTCCAGGCAATGGCCTCTCCTTCTGCCATTTGTTTCATGGAATACATCCCTGCTTGTTTGAGGTAATGTTTGGCGAGTTCGCAATATAATTTAAAGCCTTCCGACCTGTCGCTTCTCGGTGAGCCATCGCCCATCATCGCCCCCAGCTCCTGATTTCCTAATTTGGACAGATACCAGTTGTACACAGGCGGCGCTAATTCTGATATGGCGGGATTAATGATCCATGTAAGCGGTATTTCGCCATAAGCTTTACTGTTCAAAATGGTAAAGGGCTCGTAAAGCATGGTGTGTAAAAGGTTATCGCCATCTGGCACATGGAATGCAATATAAACTGCGTTGTTTGATACGGGTAAGGCTTTCGGTTCATGTTGTTTTCCTTGTACTGATGGAAATGAGGACATCACTGTCATGTTTTCCACTGCTATAAATGGTACCATGAAGCAACCACTTTCTGCAAACAGGTTATCTGCAAAAATCTCATCCGTCCAACCTAAAATCGGTGTGCCTTTTGGATACTTATTTATAACGGAAGAATAATGTACCCGCTCATCTTTATCTCTGATATCCAGATAATACGTAAATAATCTATTGGCCACTACATAATCTTTATTCGCTCCACCCCAGCTTTTTTTGTCGGTGGTCATGTGCGACCAGGTAAAGGCAACTTGCTGGTTAGATTTCTCGAAATAATTAGCTAGTAGCCATTTTAGACAGTCTGCATTTGTCTTGAAGCCTTGCGCTCTGAGGTCTTCAATAACAGGGAATTTATATGATTTCAATTGCGCTGCCATGTCTGGTGAAACGATAACACCATCAGTTTGACCTGCAATGGTTGTTGCCGCTTCGATGGTAGCTTGTTCTAACGCGGGATCATAAATAATCAGCCCTTTTATAAAGCTCTTGTACTTGGCTAAAAGTGCTATAAAGCCCGGGTTCCTGGTTGTTATGGAGAGTTTTAATACCTGCTGAGGCATCGTGCTGAACACCTCTTTCAACCATACATTACCCATTTGTACCTGGTTTGGATAGTTAGGCAATGAAGTTTTGTTCCAGTTGCCATGGTTGTCATCACAGAAAGTATTGAGCACGTACACTTTTTCTTTTGAAGTTCTGTTAACTATGCCTTGCAGTACAGTTGCTGCCACCTGCCCCTGAATATCATCGTACTGCAAATCTACCACCACCAGCGATGTTGCTGTGACCGCTATTTTAGGATAAAGTTTTTTAGATAGGTCTGGTTGTGAGAACGCCGACCCAATTGAAAGGGTTAGCAGACACGCAAGCATATTCAGTTTAATAAGCATAACATTAAATATAAAATTTTATATGGAATTGAGCGCGAATCTTCATCATTGAATTAAACCTAAACCCTACTAAAATGGCCGAATTAAGTATTGCCTCGAACAGAAGAAGCATTCCAAAAGTTGACCTTACTGCAATGGTTGACCTTGCATTTTTACTGATTACATTTTTTATGTTGACCACCTCATTGTCTAAACCCATCGCGATGGATATTGCGAAGCCTGATATAACAGAAGATGCCTGGCTTGATCTCCCGGCATCGCGAACCATGACTATCCTTTTAGGTGCTAACAATCAAGTTGCCTGGTACATGGGAGTTGCCGGAGGCTCGGAACCGAAGATCGCAACGTTTAAACAGATCCAGGGTTTCATTACTGCTAATAAAAATAAAGTGGCTTTGGCAAATGGCAATAACCCCAGGAAGACGTTGGTAGTGATTGTTAAGCCTACAAAAGCATCCAGCTATAAAAACTTTGTAGACATTATGGATGAGATTAACATTGCGAAACTAATTTCAGCACCGGCAATTGATGATGATCATATCACGAAAGAGGAGAATAGCTTTTTGGTGCAAAACAAAATGATGGAATAAATTCCCGTTGCCGGCATTTATCTTGTTATATTAACAGGATAATTAACCAAATAGCGCTCCATGAGAAAGTCTCCACTCCTTTTGTTAGTCCTTGCCATACTGTTAAGCTGTAAAACTGAACCTGAAAGAATATTTATTAAGCTTACTGCCGGACAAAAGTATCAGCAGAAGATGGTAACTAAGATTACAACTTCGCAAACCATTCAAGGCAGAAAAATAAGCTCAACAGTGATTACCGAAGCATTAAACAATTTTGAGGTTCTTGAACTGAAGGATACGATTTATAATTTGAATGTGTCTTATGAATCTATTTCGGCGAAGATGGAAGTGGATGGGCAAGTTACACCGATGATGAAAAGTCCTGTTAGTGATCTTTTCGACAAGATGAAAGGTAAACAGTATCAAATGAAGATGTCTAATACAGGCAGAGTTGTTGAAACCGTGGGTGCCGACTCGCTCTTTGCCAACCTGACAAAAAGTTTACCGGGGCTGACTGAAGAGATAAAAGCTAAAATTGCAAAGTCTTTTGTGAAGACCTATGGTGATAGCGCGATCAAGAAAAATAGCTTCCAAAATGCTAGCTTATACCCAAATAGGGCGATTAAAGAGGGTGATACCTGGGCGGTTAAGAAATTAGCCGGTGATGATCTTTATTCTCCTGCTTTGGATGCAGTCTACAAAGTAGACAAGATTACCGGCTCTGAATACATAATCAGCATGAAGGCTAAAATGGAAGTTGGTAGCAATGACAAGTCGAGTCCACTGTTTAATATTAAACTAAATGGAACGATGAACTCCATAAACAAAATAGACAAAAAGACCGGCTTACTTTTAGAAAGCAAAATCAATCAGGATATGATAGGGAATATGAAAATCACTCAGGGTACGCCCAATATGATCGGAACTTCTATTTTAACTCAATTTAAAACTGAAATGACGCTAACGAATAGTATGCTAAAATAACAGACTGGGTTGATGGTTAGCTGGTTTATTCCATATTGAGCGGGATGTTGTATTTAACCCTCACTGCTTTACCATCCTTTATACCCGGTTTCCATTTTTCCATTTCTTTTAATAAACGTACTGCTTCTGCATCTAACAGGGGATTTACTGATCTGTCAACTTTTACCTCTGTTATTGTGCCGTCTTTTTCGATGTAGAAACTTAGTATAATAACGCCTTTTGGACGAGGTTTAAGCCGCCTCGGATATTCAAAGTTTTCTCCTATATATTCGTAAAACTTATTCATACCTCCGGGATAAGCCGGCTGAGTGTCTAGTGATACTAATGTTGCTTCAGTTCCATCGTCATTCCATTCCGTTGTTTTAGTTGATTTATCAGCTACATAAGTACTTGTGGTCTTCTTGTTTCCATTTAAATAATACCATGTAAACTCACCGTCTTTTACTTCCGGAGAAAGTGTTTTGAAAGCTCCGGTCATATGTAAACTGCCATCTTTATAATAATCCTTAACTAGAAAATGACCATCATCAGTCGGCGTTGCAATCCGGTAATACACCTGATTTGACTTGGTAGTCGCTTTCCAGTTCCCATCGTAGAACAAGGTGTCAGTTTTCTGACCATAGCTTGCTGTAGATAGTAACGTCACGAGGATTGTTGAGATAAATAGCGTTGATTTCATTGCGCTAAGTTAGGATTTAGCTTTTTATTTTACTACTTCTTGTAAAGCGCAGACTGATAATTAAGCCGATTAATCCTTCGGCAAGGCAAGCGCACAACCAAATCAGCATGGTGTTCTTGATGGGAGAAAGAACAAGTCCAACTGTTGTTAGGAAAATCAAAATGCCTAAGCCTGTCCACAAGGGCTGACTAAAATAAGGTAGGTATACTGGTGCTTTATAAATTTCGTTAGGTTGGGCTGCTCCAAAAGCAATCAGTAATCTTGGTAAGTCCCAAAGTAACAGGAAGATATTTCCCAGCAAAATTAGACCAGTGATAAAAGGGGTACCGTTGAATGCATAAGATATTGTAATCACGAAAATATTAGCACTGATAGGCAATAGCATTACTGCGCCTAATGTAGCGTACCGCTGAGTCATTAACACCATTCCAGTAAGAAACTGGCCCCAGCCCACAAATTGCCAATAAATTCCAGAACGATACATCGTTTCAAAATAATGCCACGCACTATCAATCGGCGAATGGGCACCATCGCCGTTCATAAATCTGTGCCCTTCCATTTTCCCTATTGCGGCAAATACCATTGCGCCACCAATTAAGTATCGAAGATAAATGGTGAATATTTGCGACCACCTTTGATTTTTAAACTGCAGAAGAAGTTTCATTAAGTTTTTTGGTTTAGATGCGTTTAGGGTGTGCGAGTTACAAAACAGTTTCTGCCGGATTTATTTACCTTTGGATCCTACCCCGAATTATGACCTTCAAAGCATTTAAATTATTCTTTACCTCTGTTGCAGGTTCTGGTGTATTGATATTCGGTTGTGTCGTGTTATCGCTCATAATTGCAAATACTTCGCTTTCTACAGGATTTCAGGAACTGCTCGATACGCAGTGGGGTTGGCAAACGAATAGTTTGCACTTACGTTATCCCCTTCAACTTTGGATCAATGACGGCCTGATGGCAATATTCTTCCTGATGGTAGGGCTGGAAATTAAACGCGAAATGGTACAAGGTGAATTGGCTACACCAAAAAAAGCTTTGTTGCCTATTATATGCGCTGTTGGCGGTGCTATTGTTCCGGCTCTAATCTTTGCACTTTTCAACAATGGTAAGCCCACTGCCAGTGGCTGGGGAATACCAATGGCAACAGACATTGCCTTCGCGCTGGCGATAATTGGGATGCTTAGTAAAAGGGTTCCAACCTCCCTAAAAATATTTCTGGCCGCTCTTGCCATTGTTGACGATCTTATTGCTATTCTGGTAATTGCGATATTTTACGCTGGAAACCTGCAAGTATCTTATCTCCTATATGCTGGAGCGGTGGTATTGCTCCTGGTTATCTTGAACCGATTTAAGGTGCTTGGACTGATTTATTACCTTATCCCGGGTGTGTTCCTCTGGTATTTTATTCATCAGTCTGGCGTACATGCAACAATCGCTGGAGTCATCGTCGCGCTTTTTATTCCTGCGACTGGCGTCAAACGCTCTATACCATCAAGGAAGTCTACCTCTCCTTTGGAAAAGTTGGAACACCTGCTTGAAACTCCTGTTAATTATCTGATTGTTCCATTGTTTGCTTTAGCCAATACAAACATCACTTTCCAAAATGAAATGATCGCCGGGATATTTAGTCCGCTTGGCTTAGGCATTATTGCAGGTCTTGTTGTTGGAAAGCCAATTGGCATCTTGCTGGTATCTTTTCTTAGTGTTAAGACACGTATTTGCCAGCTTCCTGAGCATGCAAACTGGAAACATGTTGCTGGCGTTGGTCTGCTTGCTGGTATCGGCTTCACCATGTCGATCTTTATGGCAATACTTTCATTTACAGATCTTTTTTTGATTGCTGAGGCTAAGTTTTTTGTGTTACTGGCTTCTGTTATTTCAGCTTTTTTAGGATACTTCTTACTGAGATCGACTTCCAAAAAGTAATATTGATTAAATGCTTTTGCAATTGTACGTCAAGGCATTTATTAGTAAGAGCCAAATGGTTGTAAGCCATCTAAACCTTCAGCTCGGCTTATTTGTTAACTCTAAACCGACAACTAATGAGCACTACACGTCTCAGATTGAAAGGTCGCAGATGCCCCTGCTTTTTGTCTTACATCACCCTTCTATCTCATATGTTTTTAGTTAAATTTGGTATATACAAAACTTAATTACTAAAGACATGGCACAAGTTAAAAACCCAATTGGCTGGACAGAAATTTATGTAGAGGACCTGGCCAGGGCGCAAAAGTTCTACGAAACAGTTCTTGATATTACGATGCACCCTATGCCTATGCCTCAGGGTATGGATGCGGAAGAAGGTTCTGAAAACTATTTTGAAATGGTTGGTTTCCCTGGAGATATGGCTGCAGCCGGCAGTGGCGGAGCATTGGTTAAATCATCGATGTTTAAACCGGGGCCAGGCGGTACATTAAATTATTTTGTATGTGACGACTGTGCAGTTGAACTGTCACGTGTTGAAGCAGCGGGTGGAAAAGTTGTAGCACCAAAAATGTCAATAGGTGAATTTGGCTTTTGTGCGATTGCCTTCGATTCTGAAGGGAACCAGATTGGCTTCCATTCAATGGCATAAATTATTTTGACAGTTTTATCAGGGAATCTGGCATAAGGCGCTGACTCTTGATAAAGCTGTTGTTTTTTGCTTTGTACGCATTTAGCAAGGCTGTAGTCTTTTTAAGTTGTGTGTCGTCATTAGACGGCACAAGGTCGAAATCTGGCCTAATCTGGAACAGTTTCCCTTCATCTAAAAAATAAAGCCCTTCTACATAATTATGCAGCACCGTTTTACCTTGCTTTAAAGGATATTTATGAATGTTTCTAAATGCAGGGGCAATATCTAATCCAGTGCCTACCCAGGTTATGGCCGCCGGTGTTTTTATGTGGTAGCTGTGCTTTAGGAACGCGAGCAATGAAGGTGTAATGTCTAGATGCGACGATATTGAATTCACTTGCAGTGTGCGCTTAAGCATTGGTGAAAATATAATTAGCGGTACATGAAAGCGATCGATCTTGGTTGATAGCGGTATTTCTGGTAATCTATGGTCACCTGTTATAATGAATATGGTGTTCTCATAACCTGGAAGCTTTTTGTATCCCTCCATGAACTGATGCAACGCTTCATCAGAATACATCATACTTGAAAACACGTTTTTGTATCTCCTCGTCTCTTCCATCTTCTCTGCTGAAAACTGTAGTTTTTCCATTCGCTGTTCAACCAATTGGTTATAACGTTCCTGATTGGGAACGGTGAATGGATTGTGCATACTGATTGTTTGCAGGTAGCGCAATTGCGGAGATTTTGAACGTTTGATTGTGCTCAAAACTTTTGTAAAAAGATCGCCGTCGGCATAGCCAATGGGAGATCCCATTTTTAAAGATGGACTGAAATCTTTTGCGCCTATTATTTTATCTACTCCTGCGGCTTCCATAAAGTTGCCCTGATTATCGAATTCCATCTCAAACCCGCCATAGTAGTTAGACTGGTAACCGTTCTGATCAAGGACATTAATTAGGGAATGAAACGGGGGCAAGTTGCCCAAATCACTATAGCCTGTTTCTGCAAAAGGTAACGAGCCAAGGATACTTGGAAGTGTTGCAAAAGTTCGCCCTTGTGCCGAAATAAAGTTGGTGAAATACAAGCTTTTAGATGCCAGCTCATCAAGAAAAGGTGTAAAGCTTCCGAGGTATGCATTTGGACCGCTAAACCCCCTTCCCAATCCTTCAACTTGTATGAAAACAAGGTTTGGCTTTTCAGTTGAATCTGTGTTGAAAAATGCGCTCAGCACATCGGGGGTATTTTCCGTTCTTAAAAAAGGATAAGCCGGATCGATGTCGTAAGATTGAGTTGCAGCTACAGGTTTCTCAAACAGATAATTACTGATATGGTCGACAAAAAATTCACCCTTGTTATGTGCGGCATAGAAAGAATACTCATTTTCAAACTCAATAGGGTCTTTATATGTGCTCAAACTAATGCCTCTAACTACCAGGCCAGTTAACAGAATAAGACCCACATAAAGCGGTTTCCATTGTAACGCTTTAAACTGCTTTAACACAAAATAGAATAACACAAGTGGTAATAGGATTTTAAAGGGTAACCAGATGTTAAAATCTACGCTATCTGCAATAATCTGAACACCATCCTTAAGGCTATAGCCAAACATGTCTGCTCCAAGGGGCAAATGTGCTGTAAGGAAATATAAAACCAGGAATACCTCCATCAATACCCAGAAACTGCCTATAAAGTATAAGGCCTGGTAATGCCAGGCTGGTTGGATGAGTCGTACCAGCAGGAACAAAAAGAAGGATAAGGCCAGCACCTGCAAGTAAAACAACGAGTCGTACAGCAATCCATACCTAAATATACTTGCTAGTGTATCGCCCTGCGCCAGGGTTTGAAAGCCGGCCACCTCAACAATACGCAATAGTAATAATGTGATGTATAATGCCGGCAATAAGGGTGTAAAAAGGCGCAGACTTTGCCCAAGCTTTTTGATCATTTAGAAACGGTGCTGGAAATTGATAGAGATGTCGTACTCGTTTTCCTTGCGACCAGCCACATACTCTTCTCTATTATAAGTGCCAAGGATACCAACCACATTTCTTGACCATATGAGGCGCTGATACCCAAGACTTAACCTTAATGAGCTTGTATTGAGCCTTTCAGACAGTTCGAAGTTTCTGGTTCGGTCATCTGGAGATATACCGGTACCCACAATTGCAGTAAAATAATCATCGGCCGTGCCAACATAGTACCGCCCGGTAAGCGCATAAGATTGAGATACCCTGCCAGAATCTGGGGTGATATACGTTCTTAGATTGAACCAATAGCTTCCCAGGTACTTGCCAACTGATCCTCCATAGCTAAATAAGCCCTGGTTTTTATATTGGTAACGAACACCAAGCTCTCCCTCCCAGCCTCCGTTAAAACTGTGCAGGTAAGAATAAGCTGCACGGTACTTCTGGAATATGGTTGCGTTAGAATAGGCGAAGTTGACAAAGGAATAGCCATTTTTATGCTTTGGATAGGCTTCTAGTTCATATTGCAGGCCATCATCATATGAACGATCAGCATAACTGATTCTGCCAATGATGGAGCCATATTTGGTTTGGCGACCATAATAAACATTGACCAGATTCCATGATCTTTTGCCTGCTCTCTCAAAGAAAGTTGGATTGTAAGTAACACTCACCCTGTTGGGCAGGGAAGCTATTCTTTGCTCCTCTTGTGCAATATCTAGATTTTTGATGCTCTTTACTGCATCTGCATTAGCAGGGGCGATTGACAATATGCCTTTATAAACCTGACGGGCGCTATCGGGCTGGTCAGTCAAACGGTAAAGTCTAGCAACAAGGAGTCTGACATCCACATAATCTGGACTTCTGGAAAGTGCCGACTTGGCAAGTTGCATAGCTTTAGGATAATCTTTTGTGGTATTGGTTTCATATAATGCCTGCTTGAATAGCTCATCAACATCCTGGGCATATATTGTTGTGGTGCTAAAAATCACCGACAACAGTAATAATATCTTAAACTTCATTTTCAATTGTGTTAGTTTCAGCAACGGTTTTAGAGCGTTGGAATTTCTTTTTAAAGCCGGCACGCTGCATGTTTCCCCAAGCCATTGGTTTTCCTGTTAATGAATAGAAATCGCCCTTGAGGGCAAAGAATACTACCAATGGATGGTAAAATAGCGGCTCAAGTAAGGCAGCACAGCAGAGCTTGAACACTTCCATTTTTGAACTGTACTGTTTGTGTATCAGCTCGTCCCAGAGGACAGCCATCACGGTGATCATGACAGAAAAGGTGTATACATAAATGAGTAGAATGATGGCGTACTCCCAGTTAATTTGGCCTGTTACAACCACATAAATGTAATAGATGATACCTGTTGCCTCAATTATAGGTGCCAGCCATTCGAAGAACAACCAGTATGGAAAAGAAAGCATTCCGAAGATACCATACTTAGGATTGAACATAATTTTCTTGTGCCTCCATAGGTTTTGTGCCAATCCCCTTGCCCAGCGCGTACGCTGACTACCAAATACTTTAAGTGTGGAGGGAACCTCAGTCCAGCAAAGCGATTCTGGGATATATTTAACCAGGTATTTTGCTTTTAGCTCATGCATGTAAATGCGCATACGCGTGACAAGTTCCATGTCTTCACCAAAAGATTTATGGTCGTACCCTCCGGAGTTGATGGCGATTTCTTTATCGAACATACCCAATCCGCCTGAAACGAGCATAAGCGCGTTGATTTTACTCCAAGCCATGCGGCCGAGCAGAAACGCGCGGATGTATTCCAGCTCCTGAAACAATGGCAGATACTGTGAAGGGACTTTTGCCTTAACAAGGAAACCATTTTTGATCTCACTGGAATTGGAAATACGGATTGCTGCACCCGTGGCGATAACCCTGGTGCTTTCTTCTATAAAGGGCTTGATGAGCTTTAGAAGTGTATCTTTATGGATAATACAATCTACATCAGTACACAAAAAGTATGGGTACGATGATACGTTGATGCCTGCATTTGAAGCATCGGCTTTGCTCTTACCATTTTCTTTATCAACCACCAGCAAATTGAAGAAAGCCGGGTTTGCTGAACGATAGATTTGCTTGACCGGCTTAGTAACAATTTGCTCATTATAAGCGTAATCTATTACCTGCAGGTCGAATTCATCTATTAGTTTTTGCAGCGTATGGTCTGTACTCCCATCGTTTATTACAACTACTTCAAACTTTGGATAGTTTAGTGCCAATAAGGAATGGACACTGTTTATGATTGTTAAGCCCTCATTATAAGCGGGCGCCACTACTGTAATTCCAGGCGCATGGGGCGAAGTTAATAATGATCGAAGATCTGTATAACTTTGTCGCTTTAAGTATTTTCTGATTTCAAGGAATGAAAGTACCACCAATGCCGCGTAAGACAGCATTAGAACGGTGGCATAATCAAACATAAAAACCTCATAAAATTCTCTCAGATAACTGAATATTTTCTGAAGCATTAATTTCTAATTAGTGTATTTGTGCAGTGATTGATAATGGTTTCGCGTTGCGGAGATATGGTATGCGCATCGTTTACGAATTCTTCTTTATGAAACTCCGGATAAATGGCCAGTGCGCATCCTGCGGTTTTGATGAGGGCAAATTCTTCTGCTTCCAGGAACTGTTCTTTTAGGAAGGCTATGTTGTAGCCACTTCTTATATTACCCACTGATTCAAGTATGTTGATTTTTACTTTAATGTTTTCTTCGGCATACTTGTCTATCATAACTGGCTCTGCTTCTTCTGCATTGAGTTTACCCAGAACTTTAATGGCTTCCATTCTGATGTGAAGATCGGAATGGTCTAACAGTGTGATCAATTGAGGTACAGTTTCCATTTGATTATAATGGTCTGTTAGTTTGATTGCAAAAGAAACTACAGATGCATTTTTTGATTGAAGGAACTTGTTAAGATCCGGTACCGGAATATCAGGGTTATTAACAATGATGTCATACAATAATATCTGATGCCATGGAAGCAATTCTTCAGTAGCTGACGCCAGGAAATCGAAAGGATTGTTTGTATGCAAGCTTAAAAATGTGGCCTGCGCCTCTACCCTAAGGTCATCGTTCTCGTCGTTAAGCAGCGGTTCGACCAGGTTGTCAAACTGCTCTTCAGGATGCATTTCCTGCATTTCCCTTAAACCTTTGGCTTTTAATTCCCATGCACTGCTTTTTATTTTCCGCAAGGCACTCTCAATCAGGTTAAGGCGACTAAACAATCTTTTAACGATCCGATCTGTACTGTCTGTGAAGTTGCGGTGGTAAAAAATTATTTGATCTATTACAACCTGATTAAAAATGCGGCTTTTATTCGAGAGCTCACCTACCCTGCCAACGAAGGAGTTGAATTCTGTCTCCGTAACGGATTCATCCAACACCAGGTTGCCTACCAATTCGTCCATAACCAATGTGGAAGCCTCTTTCGTTTTTGTTTCCCTGTAAGTGGTTTCGTAACGCTCCAGCGCTAAGCCGGCGTTGCCTAATAAGAATAAGGAAACAGACAATACAATGACTACCAATGCGATTTGAATGAACAAAGGATACCCCTGGAACCGCTCATAGAGCGATCCCCAGGCAATAATTTCAGTAAGAAGCACTATGCGCTGCGAAGGAAAGTAAGCCCGCCGGTAAGCAATTTAAGTTTGGTAATAAGAACATTAACTGCTAACGGTTTCTTTAAGAAATCGTTGGCACCGATTGATAAAGCCTCAACAATTGTACTTTCAGTACTTAATGCAGAAACTACAATAATTGGTGTTTCAGCGTTTTTATCATCAGCACGGATGTGGCCGATAAGTTCAAAGCCAGATACGAAGGGAAGCATAAGATCCACCACTATTGAATCATATTTATTAGCGTTGATCTTTTCCAGTGCCTCATTCCCATCGCGCGCTACATCTACATCATAGTTTTCTTTTTGAATTCTGCTTTGTAAAAATGTTAGCGTAAGTTCTTCGTCTTCGATAATTAAAATTTTGTTTCTCATAGGTAGATGTGATGTTGTGTTTTATAGATATGTTGAGCGTTTTGCAAGTACCATGCCATGGAAAAAGCGCCTCTAATAAACAATAAGGGGGTTATCTTCAGGTTTTGTTTAACTTTTTGGAGGGAGTCAGATATTTGTTAGGAGCTCTAAATGCCTGATGGTAAGTACCTAGCGATTCATGATATGATATGCCTGACCGCCATTAAAATGCATGGGTCAGTTATCCAAAAAACGCCTTACCCGTGTAAATACGCGCATTTCTTACGATTATTGAGTATTTAAATTTTAAATTTTCGCTAAATTCTCCCTTTTATGATATAAAAGATACAAATGTTTGAAGGAGCGAAAGCGCTAGTCTGATTGAATAAGAGGTCATTTTCGAGGATACTGTTTGCTGGTTTCAAACAATATGCTGAGCGTATACACGATAGCGGTTGGTATAAATAGAAGAGAAATGCGCAGATCTGGAAATTCGGTGATTGTGCATAGCTGACTGAAAGAAGGAGAAAATAATAAAGCTATAGTTGACAATGCAGAAAACAACAGTACGTTAAAAAGGAATATCGATGCTCCTCTTGCTAATGCTGTTCTTGGTGTACTAATGTATTGATGCAATATAAAAGGCAGTATGATTACCAATGCCCATGCGAAATACCATATGAACGACCAGGCAGCTACACATGTGATTGAGAATTGACTTACCAATAATTGATGAATTTGAAATCCCCATTGATTTCTAAATGCAAAAAAGAAAACTATAATAGACAGCAGGAATCCCAATATGGAAAACTTGATTTTGTATTTCCAGTCCGTTTTTTCTATGAGTTTTGGTTGATGTTTGGCCACAGTTTACAGATCGCCGTATTTTTAATATCCCGCAATAAATATAACTTAAGTATTGGGTTCTGCATATACCTGATAATGGGTATTTGTTACCAATTGCTTATTAGGGGTAAACCAATCGAGCGCTAAGTTTTAGTAGTTGCTTTTTTGTGGCAATCCAACTTTGAACATAGAACCATTACCCTGGGATGAAGTGATGCTTAAACTTCCTTTTAGTGAGTCGATCAAATGCTTAACGAGCGCCAGACCAAATCCGTATCCAATTTCTCCTGACGTTCCATCTGTACTGGCAGCATCACCACGTAGGATTTTCTCGCGCACTTCTTTTGGCATGCCTTGTCCGGTGTCACTAACTTTTATCGTTAAGGTGTTTTCTTCCTCGCTCAAACGCAAGTCAAGATCTATCGTTACGATACCATTAGGTGGCGTGAATTTTATAGCATTTGATATCAAATTACCAGCTATTTGAAGCAATTTGTTTCTGGAAAAGGGAATTGATTTATTACCCTCATTTAAATTAACTTCAAATTTAACCCCCTTACTTTGAGCTTGCGGTAGATAAAGCCTGATAAGTTTTTCCTTGAACACGGAAAGATTGAATTCAGAATCAAGCAACCTACGGGTTTGTTTATCTTCAGTCAGTATCTCATCTGCAAGCTCGAGAATAGACCGGCTGCTTTTATGTATAAGTTTTATAAACTCCAGGATATCATCCATTGAAGTGTTATTGCCCTGGTCTGCAGCAATTTCTGAGAGTCCGATTATACCAGCAAGCGGTCCACGAATATCATGGGCAACTTTAGCTTTTGATTTATTAGCGTCTTCAAGTCGCTGCCTTAAATTGTTCACGGTACCATAAGTCTTGATCCTATTGGCGACTTCATTGGCAATGATTTTAAGCATTTCAATCTTTTCAGGATTCAGGTCTTTTTGTTTCGTGTCAAGTACACAAAGCGCACCTAAATTCACGCCTTCTCTGCTTGTTAATGGTACACCGAAATAATATCTTAATGCAAGCGGCCCTTTTACATAGGGTTGATCACTAAACCTCGGATCCAGCGAAAGATTGCCTACTTCAAATTCATTGTTAGTCATGATTGTATGTTGGCAAACGGATTCGTCCCTCGGCATCTGCGCTATATCGAGACCGTGATTTGCCACTGTCCACTGCGTGTAAGAATCAATTAAATTGACCAGTGAAATATCAGTACCAGCTACCTTTGCAGCTAAATGGGTTAGATCTTTTAGATTTTCTGACAGTCCGGAATAATCCAGGTCAAGCTCGGAAAGATCGAGGATTCTTTCCATTTCGTTTTTCGGAATTGGAGAACTTATATCTTGCATATTAAACTAACAACGTTTCTAATATAATAAAAGTTTGGTTTGCATTATTCTCGGTGGTACTTACCAAATTCTAATTGAGCATTTTTTAAAGAATCAATTAAAAGGATTTTTGGGGAATCATTATTAAACATGTAAACTTAACCACCATGAAAATTAAATGCTTCCTCTTACTTTTTCTTATTGGGACTTGCTATATCTCCCGCCCAGCTATCGCTCAATCTAAAACTAGATTTGGTAATAAATTCAATTTTGAGATGCAGCCGTCTATTTATGAAAAACATGTTATTCATGTTGAAGATACTGCAGTATACAAAGCTATAGAAGGATATAAGAACAGGTTAAAAGAATGGACACCGAAAAGCCCAATTATGCTGGGCGTGAAATTAAATCCGGAAAGTGAATCGGTTATGCCCAAATCTGTAAGGTCAGGATCTAAAACCTACTCTAGTTATTTTATTGGTGATGGTGCTGAAGTAATCATAATTGCATTGGGAATTAATAGCGCTAATGTTGATGAATATCTTTACAGAGTGGTTGAAAACGATAGTCTTGAGATTACACCATGGTCTAAAATTCCATTACTGGAACAAAAATATGGCGCTAAGCAGCCATACGGTTTTATTGGACGTTTTAAGTCGCCCGGTAAGCAGCTAATTGTGGAAGTTAAAAACATCAAAGATTACAGCATAAGGGACGGAATTATGTTCGACTGGCGTACTAAATTGAAGCCTGTGCTTAATGACATTGCTGTTTTTGCAAGGGCAAATGCCCGTATGCAGTTTTTTAGTTTGAAAAATGATGAATTCAATTTGAGGTTTGCAAATAAATTTGATTCAGTCTCAAAAATACCACTTGATTTTAAGTTTAAGAAGAACGCTGTTGAGGATATACAGCTCTATTTTAATGATCATTTTGGTATGCCATATACGATATCCATACGGAGCGACTTAGATGGTGCATCGGGACCATTTGTTAATGAAATTAAACGCGACCTAGAAGAATCAACGTATCAAATAGCGCGAACGCATTTTTATTATCCCGGTAAGTATGAGATAATCGTAAACAGAAGTGCTGATTTTGGTGCGCTGCCAGATGGTGAGGCCCTGCATATATATTTTGAAGTAACACCAGGGCCTTTGTTGCCAGAAAAGATTAGGATTGAACAAGTTATTCTGATATGCCTTATCCTATTATTTGTCTCCGGGATGATCTTTATCATCTACAATAACCGTAGTAAGGCGAAATTACAGTTAGCCGCTCAGCAAAAACAACAAGCAGGACTCAAATTAAAATCAATAAGGAGCCAGCTTAACCCCCATTTTATGTTTAACGCACTAAGTTCTATTCAAAATTTAATCAATAAAAATGATGTGGTTGCTGCCAATCACTACCTAAGCGTTTTTTCCGGATTGACCAGGCGCGTGCTGGACACTAGCAATGAAGAATTCATTAGTCTGGATGAGGAAATTGTTATACTCGACGACTACATTAAGATGGAGCAACTAAGATTTGGATTCAACTATGAGATAATGAGCGATCAGGATCTTGATTTGCCGAATACTGAAGTACCAGCAATGCTATTTCAACCCTTTGTTGAAAATGCTATTAAACATGGAATATCAGGACAAGATGAAAAAGGGCGGCTAGCAATTAATATTAGTAAAGAGGCAAAGAACCTCATTTTCATTATATCTGATAATGGGAAAGGTTTTAACAAGGAAAAAGAAATAACTGGTTATGGGTTAAAACTAAGCGACGAAAGAGTTGAACTTTTAAATCAGCTTTATAAAGACCAACCTATATCTTTATCAATTGCGACTGGTGACATGGGAACGACTGTTACGGTAAAATTGGAAAATTGGCTGGCATGAGGATTAAAGCATTAATAGTTGATGATGAAGCAAACAACATCGAGAACCTGCAACTCGTTATAAGCAAGTTTTGTCCGGATATTTGGGTTGCCGGCAGTGCCAGAAACGCAAAAGAAGGCCTAATGCTGATTGAATCTGTAGAGCCGGATCTTATTTTTCTGGACATACAGATGCCGGAACAATCAGGTTTTGATTTGTTATCTGCTGTACCAAAGGTCAATTTTGAGGTAATATTTATTACTGCTTATGATAAGTATGGCATTCAGGCAATAAAGTTCTCTGCATTGGATTATCTTTTGAAGCCCATTAACATAGAAGAATTTAAGACTGCGATTGCCAAAGCAAGAGAAAGAATTGAACTCAAGAAGCAAAGTCAGAACATCAGCAACCTGTTGGACTACATTAAAGCTGGTGCAAAAGAAGTACTTAAAATAGCCTTACCAACATTAAAAGAAACGATGTATGTTAAAACTACAGACATTGTAAGGTGTGAGGCCTCAAATAACTACACTACTTTTTATTTGAAAACGGGAGAACAGGTTCTGGTTTGTAAAACTTTAAAGGAGTTTTCAGATTTACTGGTTCCGCACCGATTTATAAGAACCCATCAGTCTCACCTGGTAAATATTGATTTTGTAAAAAGCTACCTGAAAGAAGATGGCGGAACAATTTTGTTAACCGACCTTACTAAAATTCCGATTTCAAGGCAAAACAGGGAAAAGGTAAAGCTGATACTGGAACCTGCTTCATAATAAGATTAGGCTTGTCTTTGCGACAAGCCTAATTCTATTCTATCTATTGTAACTTTCAAAAGCCGCTTCAAGTTGTCTTGTTTTGGAAAGATGAATGACGACACCTCCCAAACCCAAGCCTACCCCCGCTCCGAGAAGCAGATAACTGGCTGTAAAATTATCACTTTTAAATGATGAGGTCTGACCACCAAAGCCACTGCCAATTGATGGCGTCGTTGTATTCATGCCGGTTGAAAGGAAGGAAATCATGCCAGCGATTACAGATGCTCCAGCAGCTGTAAAGAGGATCGTTGTGGCATTGGTTTTTTTGCGATAAACATTTAGTAAATTCATACTCACAGGATTATCCGCCAGGTCTCTTTTCAAATTTCTGTAGTTTACTTTTTTTAAGTCATCATATCCCATGTTGTAGTACATGCGCTGATCAATTTCAGGTTGCACTGCAGTAGAATAATGGTATCGATGGTGAAAGGCTTCTGCATTGAAAATGACGTCTCGAAACAAATTCAACTTTCCCTCAATAACCCTTTCTGCAAAGGCCGACTGGTTGAGCATACTGACCTTTCTAGTGTTGGCAAAGAAGCCATCATCATTACTAAAGAATTTGACTTGTTGGTTAGGAATACGCCTGGAATCTGCTTTCAATTGCCAGTTCCCTGTAAAATCGGGACGAAACGTGACCCTTTTGGCATTGATCACCGAGTCGGAATAAAGGTAGATGTAACTGTTTGGTTCATGCTGTTGGGCAGCTGCGTTCAGGGCATAGCAAGCCATGACGACCACGATTAATTTTTTCATAGTTGTTTACATTTGTGTGTACCTAATATTACACAAATTGCAACCCAAAACTGGATTGTAAACAACAAAATACAATGGAGTGCCTCCTGTAAAGGCTATTTGATGTATTTTTCCAAAAGGCCCTTGGATGCAAGCTCTTTCATCTTTTTTAGCTCTGTGTTACTTTTCACACCATTTTCCGGATTTGCTACATAGGTAAGCAATGTTTTTAGTGTGTTAAGTTGAAGAACTTTCAGATCGGCGGACTCATCTTTATATTCAAGGGAGAATTTAACCATCGCCGCAAGGTAAACTCCCATGAGGTCAATATTGTCTTTAGTGATCTGTGAGATTCTTGAATGGAAACTATAGGTATGGTCTGGTGTACCTTCCATCCATTTTAGTAAAAACTGGGTTGCGTCCAGCCTATTCATTTCGTCCTTTTTAATCGGTGTGTTGAGCAGGTATTCAGAGATGTTCTTTATTTTGGGTTCTGCCAGTGCATAATCGGCAGTTTTTTTTAATTTGACTAACCTGAACTGGGTAGTGTCCTGGGCCTTCAGCGACAGCGTGAAAATAGACAAACATATGAGCAGCGAGATGGACTTTAGCATGGAGTACTCCTGATATTAGCGGCGATCCTAATTTAATAAAAAATAAGGAACGAAGTGTGCGGCTTTAAACTTTTAGCTAAGGGAGCCGTGTATTAGAGGTAAAATGAAATACACAGGCGCATTAAGCTGAAAAATCTCTGGAAATTTAGCAGAGAGATTAGAATGGATTATAAATGGTATCTGGAATTACTGAGAGGAGCTTTGGATATGGTGATGTGCCAGACGGAATGTAAATGATGACGAATAACTTGGCTACATTGATGTCTTCTACATAAAATACCTCTACCCTGTCTGTGCTGTCGGCCTTTAAACTATGCTGATCCTGCAGGTGATCAAAAACCCTGTATTCTCTTATGGCTTTTTCTATTACCTGCTGACTTTCAGGATAATAAGTTGAGCCACCAAGATGAAGTACTTTTATTAGTTTTGCTGCAAACCGTTCTTCTCTGTTAAGCTTATTTAAGATAGATAATAAGGAAGCGGACTCCTCCAGTCCGCTATCCGTTATTGTGAGATGCTTGTCGGCATCTTTCTGCTTTGAGAGCCAGCTTTTAAAAAATGATTGTAGCATGGTCGATGTAAGGTCAGGGATGATTAGTCCGGGTATTTTTGCTGGTTATTGTATAACCAAAGTTGTTAAAGATTATTTTCTAATATGCCGACCGAATAACGGTAACGCTAAAGTGTTTTACACCACTAATTATGTGGAAAACACCCTAAGAAAATAACATTGAATTGAATAGCTTTACCTTACAAACAAACTCGTTATGACAACAGAGAAAGAACCACACTTTTTAAACAAGCCCGTACCCTATTGGGCGGCTGCCAAATGCATTAAGGCATATGAAGGCTGGATTGATCCTAATCCAACAGATAAAAAAACACTCGCAGTTGCTTTCAGAGGTCCGGGCCTGGCTGATTGGGTTGCCAAGCTGGATCAGAGCAAATACGATGAGCTTTGGGTATGTTTTGGTGTTTATGATGAGAATATGATAGACAATTTTGGAGTTCAGAAAGAATACTTAAATCGTTTAACAACTTTTCTTGTACCGTACAAAAATAATAAGCCTGTTTCCACTAACACAGGTAAAAACGAAGAAACGGGTAAACTAATCGATCCGGATCCTTTTGATCCATTTAACATTGGAGAGCTGCATCCCTAATGACATTTAGTATACAACACTATTTTGAATTCCTCAGTTTAATGGTAGCTACGTTCTGTATCATTAAAGTGCGGAATTCATTTCTTGTTTTATTTATTCCATACTTATTTATTGTACTTGGTGTAGAGCTATATTCTAAGTACATGTATGTAACCTATCAAACCAGCACAGTGTGGCTTTATAGTGCCCTTACGCTCCTATCGCAGCTATTCTATTCCTTTTTATTTTACAAATACGCTGAAGTAACAAGGCACAAACAAGCTATTGTTATTTTAACAGGAACTACGGCCATTGGCACTATTGTATATTACATCTTAACATCATTTGCATTCAACAATTATGCAGTTGTAGTGGGTGGTATAGCCCAGGTTGTACTTGCCTGTCTTCACTTTTATTACTATTTGCAAAACGACAATTACGTTAAGGAAAATCACTATTCCAGCGGATTATTTATTGCTGGCGGAATTCTCATTTTTTATTCAGGGATATCCATTTGCCTATCCCTATACAACTATATTTTGCTTAACAAATTAGCTATATTTGATACGCCCCTTTACAATTTTATTCCACGATATCTAAGTGTAATCTTATACGGCTGTATCTCTATTGCGTTGCTCATATGGAAAAAACCACGAACGATATCGTCATCTCCATCATCGTATCCAGTGTAGTTATTGTAATACTCGCTGTATTCACTTTACTTATCTTTCTAGTATTTGTTCGCAAAAAGAGAATTCTTAATAAGAACAAAGAAGAGTTAACTGCCAATTACGAAAAGCTTCTGTTACAAACGAAGCTAGAAATTCAGGAACAGACTTTCAATAACATCAGTAGGGAAATTCACGACAATATTGGTCAGGTCCTGTCTTTCGTAAAACTTTCCCTGGGCACTGCAGCATCGCTTGATGAAAGCTGTAAACAGGAGAAAATTGATGAAAGTGTTCAGTTAATCGCCGGGGTGATTACAGATCTAAGAGACCTGTCCAAAAGCCTGAGTATTGATAAGATTAAACGCGATGGGCTTCTGAGGCTTATGCAAGAGGATAAAGAACGATTAAACAAAAGCAGAATTATTGAGGCAACAGTTTCCATATCAGGGGAACCTTATAATCTTGCCTTACAGCATGAAATTATTCTTTACAGGATTTTCCAGGAAATTACAAACAATACTTTAAAGCATTCCAAATCAAAAACCTTAGCAATTAATGTAAATTACAGCCCAGATCTTTTTACACTTGCATTTGCAGATAAGGGAATTGGATTTGACACGAATAACTTAAATAAACAGGCTGGACTGGGACTGGAAAATATCAGACAGAGGGCTGCTTTGATCAATGCAGTGCTAAAGATTGATACTGCTGTTGGCCTTGGCTGTTCAATTACCATTCAATTTAAACAAAATTTATCTACCTCCCCAAATGAACAAAACATCGATAGTACTCGTTGATGACCATCGTCTTTTTAGAAAAGGGATTGCTTCTTTAATTGATACATTCAATGATTATGAAGTGCTCTTTGATGCTGGCAACGGTGAAGAATTTTGTGCTAAGATTACACCTAAGTTTAAACCAGATTTGGTTTTGCTGGATTTGAATATGCCCGGAATGGACGGTAAACAAACCTCTGAATGGATAAAAACAAACTATCCGGAGATACGTATCATCGTTCTATCTATGGCAGAAGATGAAGATGCAGTTCTGTCAATGATTAAAACAGGTATTAAAGGCTATTTACTTAAGGATGCCGAACCAATGGAGTTCAAAGCGGCACTAGACGCCGTAACAAAGGGTGACGTATATTTCCCGCCATTCGTTGCAAAGTATATGGCAGAAAGCTTCAATAAATCTGGAACGGACATTAAACTTAATGAAAGAGAAATTGATTTTCTGCGCCTTGCAAGTACAGAATTGACCTATAAGGAAATTGCCGACAAAATGTTTGTAAGCCTAAGAACTGTTGATGGCTACAGGGACAGCCTCTTTGTAAAGCTTCATGTGAAAAATAGAGTCGGACTGGTTTTATATGCTATTAAGCATAAAATAGTTGAGATCTAACCATTTGCGTTTTTAAATCCCTACCTTCCCCAAATGAGAAACATGGCTTTTAGTGTTGCGGGATATAACGTGGGTTTATCAGAAATTATTTTAATACTTCTGGGACTTTTTGTAGTATTTCTGGTTGTTAGAAATATAACATTACAGCTTAGGCCAAAGGCTAAATAGCTGCTAAATAATTTTGCAGGACAGGAATATCTGCTGCCGCCCAATCTAAATCATTAAGTCCTTCTTTGTCTAGCCAATAATATGCACTGTGCTCTTTTAATTTGACGCTGCCGCTTATGATTTCACAGACAAACGGAATCAAATTAATATCTAATTCAGTATAGCTATGGATGTGTGCGCTCATTTCAAACTTGATACTGATATCGACATCCAGTTCTTCTTTTATTTCTCTTATTAAACAGCTAACGGGATCTTCACCGGGCTCAATCTTCCCGCCAGGAAATTCATACTTTAAGGGCTGAGACATGGTAGCACTGCGTTGTGTTACAAGAACCTGGTTTTGAGCATTTTCTATAATGGCGCAAGTAACATGGATCATTTGATTCTGATTAATGGTAAATATTATAATTCGTAGAATTTACTGTCTTTACTGTTGCCTATGAAGAAGCTCAGCTTTGCAGGTTTAGCTTTTACCTTTGGCTTGAGTAATTTTACCCTGGCAATAAAATCTTCCATTGCTGTCTCCAGATCCTGATCTTCCGGAACATTGATGAAAATATGGTTTTTATCGTTTGCTATTAGCCACCCTGGAAGCTTCTGTTTTAAAAGCAGATCTATCCATTCATCTTTATATGCGCTCATAATATCCTATTTAACTCCGGCCCTAACTGCTTTTCTTAATATCCCATCATCAGTGTCTGCTCCGTAATCCCAATACATTGCACCCAACATGCCTTTGGTTAACAAATATTCACATTTGATGGCGATAGACTGTGGTGTTTCGTAACTGAGTACAAACTCTCCTTTGTCATTCTCCCAATAAGGTGCTTTGGCTGCTTCATCCCACTGCTGTTTGAAACCAGTTAATTTAACGATATCCCTATAATCAATATATCCTGCTACTCCGTTTCTTCCATGTCCGTAAAATGGAATCCCAAGCACCAACTTGTTAATAGGAACTCCCGCTGTTACATGCGCGTTAACTGCTTCATCAACACTTAAGCCATTTGTAGCTTTTGACTTAAATAGGCCCGCATGGTGATAAGGCGGGTTTGCCATGTCATAGGCCATAATGTTTACGAAGTTGACGAGAGGATTTATGGCTTTAAAGTCGATATACTTTGCATCTGCTGAAGAAGCAAGTGTTAGTAATTTGGACTTACCGATATGCTTGCGGATACTTTCCATTAGCAATGTATAATTCTTCGTATCGTCTGGAGACGAAGATATTTTGGCGGCATTGCTTGAAGGATATTCCCAGTCTATGTCAATTCCATCAAGCGCAAAATCATCAACAATTCTCTTGCAGTCTATCGCAAACTTTTCGCGGTTCAATTCTGTTCCTGCCATTTCGCTAAATCTGCCACTTCCCCACCCACCTATAGAGAGCATCACTTTTAGCTTAGGAAATTGCTTTTTCAAATCAGCAATGCTTTTCAATCTCGCTTCATTATCAATTCTAACGCCATCGAAAGTCGCGTTTACATGGCCGAAAGCGTAATTTATATGCGTAACGTCGTTTGGGTCTGGCATTACCTTCGTCCACGAAGTTACATAGGCAACAATTATCTTCTTTTGAGCATTAGCGAGGCCAATCGTGTAGAAGGCCGCGATCAGTAAGAGCGTTTTTAACAATTTCATAGCTAAAGATAAAAGATTTGGCAGAATTTATAGCCTGCTAATCTTCATCATGTTCGTTAGCCCCGGGATTTGTACCATCGAGATCAACTCCAAGACTATCAGGTTCATCTGATAAGCGCTCCTGCAGGTCTTCAGTTATGATAATGCTGCCCTCAGTTTGGACAGGCTTATTTGAACCTGTACCATCAGTTTTTGGTGCTGACGAATCGTCATCAGTCACAATAATTTTATCTAGTTGCGCACCTGGATTTACATCTTCCTGGTTGTGTAAATCTCCTGTTTCTTGTGTTTCCATAGTTAAATTTTTGTATTACAACAATCAATAGCGCTATCGGTTTTTGAAACCGGAAAGATGGTTGCAGGTTAATCATACTCATCCTATCTTTAGTCACAAATTTTTACAGATGAAAAAATCACTGAGTATATTGTTCAGCTTCTTTCTTTTTACGCTGAGCTTTACAACGGCACAGGCACAGTCAGGGCTTCTTAAAGTTATGACATACAATATCCATCATGCCAACCCTCCGGCAAAGCCAGGTGTAATTGATCTGGATGCTATCGCTAAAGTTATTATGGCTGAAAATCCAGATTTGGTCGCTTTACAGGAAATGGATGTCAATACAATAAGAAACGGCGGGATTGATCAGGTAAAGGAGCTGTCAAGACTTACTGGTATGTACAGCTATTTTTCGAAGAGCATAGCATTTGAGGGTGGTGAATATGGTATTGCCATACTTTCAAAATTTAAGATATTGGATACGGAGCGTTACTTGCTTCCATTTGAAAAAGGTTTGAAGGCTGAACAACGTTCCCTTGCTGTCATTAAAATTGATGTTCCCCATCATGGAAAGCTCTTTTTTGCCTGTACACACCTGGATCTCAAAGATGAACACCGCAAGTTGCAGGTTAATGAAATTAACCGTTTGCTGGCGAAAAGGAAGAATACAGTGATATTGGCAGGCGATTTTAATTTAACCGCTGATAACCCCATCATGCCCCTGCTGGAAAAGTACTTTAATAGAAGTTGCCTAGATGGTTGCGCACCCACTATCCCTGATGTTAACCCGAAAAAGGAAATAGACTTTATCTTTCTAAACAAACGAAGCAAGCTTCAGACAATTAGCCATCGAGTGATCAATGACATTCATGCTTCAGACCATTTACCTCTAGTTGTAACCTATTCTTTTAATTAAAAAATACTGGTGTCTCTTGATCTCTTTGCGTTAAATATATGCGTTTAAGCACGCTTAAAATGCATTTCTACTTATCCGAAATATTGAATCCATAGCATGCTAATAAATAAATTGTTGATTTCCAATAAATTAATAATACATTTGTGAATATTTAATTTACAATATAATGCAACAAGGAACAGTAAAATTTTTCAATGAGACAAAAGGTTTT
>JAZKHD010000018.1:0-6202 GCA_040385565.1 Bacteroidota bacterium
GGGGGATGTTTTAGAAGAGGTACTGAAATGACATGGGGGTAGGGTCAGGCTGCGGATCAGTGGCTAACACATCCGGGTGTGTCAAAAAAAAATAGAAAAAAAAAAGTTATATTGAAATTGATTGTTAAAAGTATCGGCAACAAGTTGATGAACACTCCCTAGTGTTAAACGTCAAATCAGTAGGAAGCAAACCTTACTCACGATGAAACTAACTGCTACTATTATAATATCTTTTCTTATCTGCTTGCAGAATGGTTACAGTCAAGGTAATAGTGTTCAATACTTCAATCTAGTTCATCTTTCAAGCCAGGGAGTTTCGCTGGACAGTGGTTGGATCGTGAGGGAAGAATATATACTACTGGATAAGAGTATTCCTGAATGTTCACTGGCGTGGGTATTGTTTTTATCAAACTGATTTCTTAGCTTTTTCCCCGGAAAGTGAATCCACTCCCTTATAAAATGATCCGCCCATCGGAAATTAGTGCCCGCTAAAATATTGTTTTTTACAATTCCTTTTACTATAAAATAAAACCCACCTATTATGAATAAGTACTTATTTGTCCTTATTACCAGCCTGGTATTTGGTACAATCTGTTTTATCGGATGTTCAGAGAACAAATCTTCCGAATCTACCGTTACATCAACAGATGCAGTAGAAAAGCCCAATTTTGGAGGTTATGAGACGCAGGTTAAATTTGGTGAACACTTAGTCACAATTGGCGGCTGCAATGATTGTCATACCCCTAAGAAAATGACACCGATGGGACCGGTTGATGACAGCACCTTGATGTTATCCGGACATCCTGAGAAATTGCCAGCAGCGAATGTTGACAGAAAGGAAATGGAAAGTAAAGGGTTAATAGTAACAGCTGACTTTACTTCCTGGACAGGTCCCTGGGGTATTTCTTATTCAGCTAACTTGACACCTGATGAAACAGGTACAGGTAATTGGACGGAAAATCAATTTCTCTATGCTCTTAAAAATAGTATTAGTAAAGGACTTGCCGGATCGAGGCCCCTAATGCCACCCATGTCGATGATGCCAGTCAAACATATGACTGATGACGAAATGAAGGCAATTTTTGCCTATCTAAAAACAATCAGGCCTATCAAGAATAACTCCGTTCAGCCAACTCCTCCGATGTTCACTGCGAAAAAATAAACACTGTATTGCAAGAATAGGACTAAGCGTTTTTTCGGATTGGATATGGGTAGATACCGCTTTTGACCAACGCATGCAATCAATACAAAAAGAAGGCATGGTTTGTCGTTAGCTTAAGACATCGTAAAAGCACATGGTGGTGAAATCAAGGTTAGTAGCGTTGAAGGTGAGCATACTGAGTTCACTATTTCATTACCAGCATAGATAGGCTTGTAATAGTTCAGGGCGCCATTATTAAACTAACGGTTATCAATAAACGTTAACGTACCAGATTAATAATCTTATAAAGTAAAATCTATTTTAGCACGATCATTTACGGCTTCTTGTAGGCTCTTTGTTGCATGAAATAAATCTTGTAAGTTTTTCTTATAAAATCTAGAAGTATACCTTAATATTTTTGGTTCTTAAGCTTAATTTTCGTATATTAGATTAGTTAGGTTGGATTAAAAGCCTCTACCATAAAACGTATAGTTTAGAAAGGTTCTTTCCCTTAATCCACGTCTTCTAAAAAGTTAGCGCCTCGAAATTGAAGTTTGCAAAGCTGCGTATCTGTAGCAATACTTTTTCCATCTAAATCAACGCTTGTAAAAGCACAATAGTTTCTGGCTTACTAGCCATTGCTGTCTGCGTAGTGGCAGACTTAGTGGCTATTTAAGCTGGAAGTTTATTTTTAACCGCCAGTGTAAAGCTGTGCATAACCGTAATTAATAAATAATGAAAAACAACAACATTCAATTTAACTGGTATTCGAGCTGGCTTAGTAGAGACACGGAAAAGAAAGTGGATTTAGACTATGTACTACATCATATCAAAAATGGCGATGAAAACGCTGAAAGAATAGAAGAAGCACGTAGGCTTGGGAAGAGCGATGATAGGTATCAACAAACCAAATCATCACTACCAGTAATCCCGTGGAATGCAACGTTCAGCAATCTCAAAAAGAAGGGTTATATACAGACCATGACGGGCTTCATTTTTTTTGATAAGGATAACCTAAGCGATGACGAAATAAAGAGCTACAAAGAGCTCCTGATGACCTTCCCTTATGTGTTAGCTGTGTGGAAGTCTTTTGGAGGGAAAGGAGTTGGTTGTGTTGTTAAATGTGATCAAGTGACACAAGATAATTTTAGCAATGTGTGGGATGCAATTGACGAAGCTGTTGGAATTGGTTTCGATCCAGGGGTTAGAAAGGTCACACAAGTGAATGCTTTAAGTTTTGATCCCGATATTCGTGTAAATGATTTTGCGACTTCATTTTTTTATGAAGTAAAAGAGAAACCAAATGTATCAAGAACAAGCTATAATGGTAGTTTGAACTACTCTTCATCTTCATCTTTTGATGAAAATGGTTTTAATTATACGGTTAATACTAGTAATAATAACAACTTAAAACCTTTAAACTATTTAAGTAGGCTAAGTACCATTTTTCCATTCATTTATAACAAACCAAAAGTTGTTTTTGAAACCCAGCATGATACAAGCCTTTCTGATAGCTATGGCTGCATCGAATATGAAACTCCCATCCACCACACTGAAGTGAACGAACATTATATCATAACAGAAGGAAAGAGAAATCATTGTCTGAAAACTATTTTATCTGCTCTGCTAGTTCTGAATCCATCAGTAGATAAAGCGTTGCTTTATTTTCACTTCAGCAGGATAAATCAAAGCCAATGCAAACCACCTTATCCAGAGAAAGAGTTGAAAAGCATGTTCAATAGCTTTTATAGAAAACAGAGGCAAGGAAAGTTGTATGCAACATCCAGGCTGCGCTATATCTATTTTGAGAAACATTGTACGTTAACACGAGGTGAAAGATTATCCAGGGCTGGTAAGATCGGGCGCAGGGTTCGTAAAAACAACACCACTAGAAGCATAGAGCATACAATAGAGCACCTTGTGCAAGAGCAAAAGAAAATTACAAAGAAATTAGTTGCTTCTGTTGCTAACAGGACACCAAAGATTGTCGCCAGACATTGGGACGTGTTTGAAGACACCGTGAAAGCACATAATGAAGCATTAATAAAAAAAAGATAGTCGATTTGAACGTTATTGATTGAGATAACTAGAATGCTTAGACGATAGTTAAATAGATGAAATAATCATTAAAATACCGATTAAAAATAAAGCGTTTCTAGGTCTTAGAACGGAGATTTCATATATGGTATTCAAGTCTAAAATTAAGGCTACTCTTGGGCCTTAAAATGACTCTAGAGGCCTTTCTTAAATGGCTATCGCATAACGAGGATGTTAATGGTAAACTAAGAGGTTAAGGTATTGGTAAAACAGGGATCGTGGTGTAAAAGTAATCATTGGAATTAGGGTGCTTGGTTTTCACTTTATGGGTAGCGAATAGCTAGAATTGTTCACCTTTAAAATTGGCTGAACTGGATTGTATTGGAGATTTTGTACACGACTTCTGATGAAGTATTAGGTGGAAATCTTTGTAATGGTGCGGTATAAAAAAAGACCTACCTTTAAAATATCTCCTCCTATATAAAGCTCGCTACTCCCCAGAGCATTCCTAACACTCAGTCCAAGCAAATCAACATGAATATTACCATTGTAATGTTCTGCTAAATCTTACCAAATGATCGAACGGTGATGATTTATAAAAACTTTCTTCTATAACAACATGACTCCGGATAAAGCAATAAGTTCTACTAGGATAACCGAGATTGAGTCGTTCTACGATCTGTACGCACCTGTTATCAATGGCGCTATTAAAGAAATCATTTCTGACCCTTCAACGTCCGATGAGGTTCTTAGTAGAATATTTTACAACCTTAGCGAGGAGCTCCAGAATTACCAGCATAAAGACAACTTAATTCTTTGGCTTTTAAATCTGGCAAGAAGGGAATGTGTTCTACAGCTTATCCAAGATAATGATGGGCACAAATCAGCTCCAGTTAACCCATATGTCAACTCATTGCCAGTATTATCTAAAACTGTTTTTGCGCTTGTGTATTTTAAAGGATTAACTGTGGAGGAGGTTGCATCGCTTCTGCATGTGCGTACAGATGTAATTGATAACATTTTTCATGGCTTGCCGCACTTTACGCCTTATATGTTTCCGAATGTAAAACGGCACCGCTTCCCTACATCTGACATCCTTCAAAGTTTGATTCAAAATCTTAGACCTGACAATGACGTTGAGCGTGTGGCTGCTTTAAAGAAATTAGAAATTCTTTATACTCCCCCAGAGGATGCATTTGATAAACTAACCGAAACGGTAGCAAAAGTATTTGATACACCCATGGCATTTCTTTCTTTGGTTGATAATGATGTTGTATTTTATAAGTCCCAGGTAGGTCCGTTTGGAAGATCTCAGGTATACAGAAAAAACAGCTTATGCTCTCTAGCCATTCTATCGAGAGAGCCGCTTGTCATTGAAGATGCGTCATTGCAAGACTGTTTTAAAGATAATCCCTTTGTACATGGACGAGATGGTATCATATTTTACGCAGGTGCACCTTTGATTACCAAAGATGGCTTTCTTATTGGAGCTCTGTGTATAGTAGACTCAAGACACAAAACCTTTACTTTTAAGGACACATTGTTATTAACCGAATTTGCAGAAATGGCAATGCTTGAAATTGAATCGAGGCATGATACATACCAGCAGGCGCTATTCTATGAGCAGGTAGCTAGTGCGAATGCCACACTAAGATAACTTTTTAAGAGGCGTAAGCAGGCGTTTTATGCCAGTAAATTACCGTCCTTATTTATCTTAGGCTTCCTCTTCTGCATGTAGGATTCACAACAGACCTTTTCCGGATATTGTCATTTTTTGATAGATATATATTGTCTATTCATGGGGCAATGATGGATGTTAATCTCGGAAAGTGATCTTTTCTCAAGAGCGATAGCTGTAATCTACGAATGCCTTCGTAATTAGTCACATCAAGTGCCACTGCTATTTACAAGCAGTAACACGAAAAGATGGAATGTCTTTGGTAATATTTGGCTTAGGTTTTTGAAGGTTTCGATGAAAACGAAACTTTAATTTTGTGGTCTCTCTTCCATTTTCACTAATACTAAATTGAGGAGGTAACACTTTACATCGCATTGGCGTAGCAGAAGATGCTAACGAGAAAACATAAAAAAGGGCCACTGTGAAAACAGTACCCTGGTTAGAAAATTCGTACCCTATTTGTGTACGTATGTAAATTAGACTATTTGGCTGGATAGCGGCTTTGAACTCCTTTTAATGTGTATTAATATTCAGCCATTCTGTGGCACTTGTTAGATACCAATATTAAGTTGTCGTATATTCCCCTGAATCACCCTTTCTAATATCCATAAATATGCAAACCGCAAAACGAATACTGCTTGTTGATGATGACACTGATGACCAGATGCTTTTTACCGAAGCCTTAACTGAGATTCATCCTTTCATCAAATGTGATGTAGCTAATGACGGGGTGGAAGCAATTAACCTGCTCAGCAAACAACCTTTTTACGATTTAATTTTCTTAGATTTAAATATGCCCCGAATGGATGGGTTTGAGTGTTTACAGCGAATCAAATCCACAAACTTTTACAAGCAAATTCCAGTGGTAATACTGAGCACTTCAAGTCGAAAAGAAGACAGTGATCGCTCATTACATTTGGGCGCATCCAGGTTCTTCACTAAACCCAGCACCTATCAAAATTTGTTTGTGCAGTTGAAAGGGATTCTGTCCATGTAGTTTTGTATGTAATCTGGTACGAATTGTCGTGGACCTCCCTGTTGATAATTGCTTGCACTTTAAACATATTGAATATAGAATCACGTCTTTATACTCTTTTCTTGGGAATGACCATTCCGAAACAAAAAGCTCTAGCTCCTTTGTATAATAGAAATGAAAAAAGCCCCGGACTTCCCGAGGCTTCGACCGGTATCTATCCAGTCTATGACAGCTGTATGATGTGAAGGTAAAATACTTCATCTTTATCAGCAAGGTAAAACCCTCTGATATTCATGTTGTTTTTCCGCTTAATGCTTATTGTGTTTCTGTATATCTCAAATGTTGAAATTGCTTTACAAAATAATACTTT
>JAZKHD010000019.1:0-93377 GCA_040385565.1 Bacteroidota bacterium
CCGACCCCCTCGGTGTAAACGAGGTGCTCTGAACCAGCTGAGCTAATTTCCCTTTAGTTCTTCCCTTTATCCGGTTCTGCATGTTCACATGCTTCTTCGTTGTTGGGAGTGCAAATATACAGCGATAACTCATTTTTGCAAAAGTTTTTTTACTTTTTTAGGATAAAATTTCTTCGAGCACCTGGTGAGATTTGATTTCTCCAAATGACGCTGTATGTAATGTGTAGTAAACCAATATCTTATCAAGTAAATAGCGCCGTGTTTTATTGGCTATTTTTATTTCGTTAATTTTTTCAAAAGGTACTGTGAAAAGAAGTAGAAAGAGATCGGCCTCATGTTTTTCTAAAAAATTAAGATGAGGAGGTCGGTTAGACTTAAGTTCACCCTCCTGCAGGTCAAAGAAACTGGAGTCGCTTTTTGTTTCTAAGCTTGGTGAAAACCCTAAAAAGCGTGTGAGCTTTAATAAAAACGTCAA
This sequence comes from Bacteroidota bacterium, assembly GCA_040385565.1. GTDB lineage: Bacteria > Bacteroidota > Bacteroidia > Sphingobacteriales > Sphingobacteriaceae > Pedobacter. The sequence continues at coordinate 476 of JAZKHD010000019.1, forward strand.
GTGATAATTTGTGTTAGCATCTTTGCTTTCATCAAACCAGCTAACCGCATTGAATATGAAATTGAACAAATTTTCATCCGCCATCTGCTGTCTGATGCTCTTATAAAGTACCTCGTTGAGAAACTGAATTATCGTGCTTTTAATAATATCATATGGAATGCTGGTGAATACAGGGGATGGGCGAAGCTCGGAGATACGTTGTACACCGCTATTGTTTTTGTGATATACAACCATATCTACCAAGTGTAAAGGCTGAAGCATGTTCATGCTGATTTTTGCCCTTGATTTTTTTACACCGTTAATGATGTAGGATTGGATGCCGAATTTCTCTGTAAACATTTGCACTACTACGCTGCTTTCACTGAAAGTAGTGGTTTTTAGAATTATTCCCCTGGTCTTGTGCAGCATCAGATCAGCCTGGGAATAAAGATGATTAATCCAATGATCAGCGCAACGAATGCTGCAACCAAAACAGCTGCCGACGCAACATCTTTAACGATTTTTGCCTTCGGGTGAGCGGATGGAGAAACTAGATCTACCAAGACCTCAATCGCTGTGTTGAAAAGCTCTGAAAGAATTACTAAGCCAGCCGCGGTAACAATCCATAGCCATTCGTTTGCGGCTATGTTGAAATGCCAGCCCGCAAGGGTAACCAGTAGCAATGAAAGTAAATGAAGGCGAAAGTTTTGCTCGTACCTAAATGCATGCGCTATCCCTGAGAATGAATAAGTGAAGCTCTTAAAGAATTTTCGCATGTTTTTCTTGTGGTTGATGCCTAATGCAAAGTACGCTATGCTGTCATTAATATCCAATTGTTTATTCATAACCCTTACATTTGAGCAACTTTTATAAAATGTCAATAGAAAAGGCTGCGTTACATCCAAGAAATAAACACCGGGAACGGTATAATTTCCCGGAACTGATTAAGACAGATCCGGAGTTAGGTACTTATGTGTTCACAAATCCATATGGAGATCTTTCTGTTGATTTTGCGAATCCAAAAGTTGTTCGGGCGCTGAATAAGGCATTGCTAAAGCATTTTTACGGTATTGAACATTGGGATATACCAGAGGGATATCTTTGTCCGCCAATACCAGGCCGGGCAGATTATATACACTATTTGGCCGATCTTCTTGGTGCCGCGAATGGGGGTGTAATACCAAAGGGCAAATTTATTAAAGGACTGGATATAGGTACCGGGGCGAATTGTGTATATCCAATTTTAGGTCACCAGGAGTATGGTTGGAGCTTTACTGGTTCTGATGTTGATGGATTAGCAGTAAAAGCAGCTAAATCCATTGTTTCAGTTAATCCTTCGGTTGCGAATGCTATTGTTGTCAAATTGCAGCCAAACAGACAACACATTTTTAAAGGCATTATCAATCCTGGCGAGTTATACGATTTTACAATCTGTAACCCACCATTCCATGCTTCTGCAGAAGAAGCTAAAGCAGGGAGCGCTAAAAAGTTGCGTAATTTGGGTAAGGGTCAAGGGAAGCCTACTGTACTCAATTTTGGAGGCAAGGATGCAGAGCTTTGGTATGAAGGTGGTGAAATGGCTTTTGTTAGAAACATGATTATGGAAAGCAAGGATTTTGGAAGACAGTGCATGTGGTTTACAACGTTGGTTTCTAAAAGTCAAAACCTTGATTATGTCAATACGATGTTAACTGTTGGTGTAAATGCAGAAAGGGTTGTTACTATAGAGATGGCACAAGGCCAAAAGATAAGCAGGTTTGTAGCATGGACATTCTTATCGGCAGAAGAGCAGCACGAATGGGCGCAAAGGCGCTGGACTGTCAAAGTTTAACCGAGCAGCAGGGCATCATCTTCATCGTCAGACAAGCTAAGTTGTATGCTGTCTGTACCAGCGATACCCTCAATTGAACCCCTGATATGTGCAGCATTGAGCATTACCTTTTCCAATTGCTTTTCTCTTGCCTTCCATAGTTTTTCCATGGCATCGCGTTCACGTTGTATGGAAAGTTTCATACTCATAAATCCTTCTCTAATGGCTTTCCATTGTTCTGAGAATTCATTGCTGGTGAGGTAGTCGTAAAGCATATGCATTTTATCACCACGATTTTCCTGTGATTTGGCAGCACTGAATAATTTTACTATTCCATCCCTCAGGATATAGGATACCGCTTTTACTTCGTCGAATGAACAAATCCAAACCCCATCACGTTCCCCAAAGCAATCCATCCCTTTAGGATAGCACTGGGTGACAATAACAGCAACATCTACACCCATGCCCCGCATGTCCTTTTTAAGCTTTTCAATCCATTCAAGTGAGAAGTCTTTGGTTCGCTTGCTTTCATAAATAATTTTACCGCAATCCTGTCCGAATTGGTTTCGCACATGGTGCACACAATCTGCACCCCTAACTCCTTTACCTACTTCAGTTATTAGATCGAACGGAAACGAATTTCTTAACAATTCCTCTAATATAAGCTCCTGAACTTCGCCCTGAAGCTGCATAGAGCCTTGTTCTGCCTTGCGTTTCATCTCTTCGGCCAGTTTCTTTTGGTCGTCCAGTTGTTTTTCAAGTTCCTTAACCCTTAGTTGATGCTCGGTTTCTTTAAGATTGTTCTTTTCCGTTTCCTGCTTCCTTATTTGCTCAACCATTTCTCCGCGCTGTTCCTGCAGCTTGCGTTGTATTTCGAGCTCCATTTCCTCCTCTTTGGCTTTCATAGCCTGTTCCTTTTTTAGAAAATCCAGCTCTTTTGCCCTGGCGAGTTTTAGCTTTTCTTCACTTTCCCTGTTTGCGGTGCCCAGTATTTGCAGTTTATTTTCAAAATCAGAAGAGATTGTTTTTCGAAGGTTTTCTTCAAGGCTTAACTGGAGTTGTTTCTTTTCTTCTAAAAGCTTCTTCTCGAACAATTGGGTCTGTTGTTGTTTCTGCTGCTCAAATGAATGCTGTTGCTCCTGTTCTTTTTGAGAAAACTCTGTTAGTCTCTTATTGAATTCCTCCTCTTTTTTACGGGTAAACGTCTGCATCTGTTCTCGGAGGTCTTTTTTGTATTCCTCGGCCATTACTTCTTCAATAGGGAAGGAATGCGCACAACTCGGACACTTAATTTCTGTTGACATAATCAGGGTTTTAAAAACGGAAGATCTACTATGGAATGCAAAAATACGATTATCTGCAAACAAATAAACTGTCGGCAAATTTCATTGATACATTTCTGGCTGGGGCGCCTGAAATTTCCACATTCATAGATCCGTCAAATTCTATGACTTCCAGAATTTTTATGACGGTACCGATAGTGATGTTTAGTTTTTCAAGATACTGTAAAAAAGATGTTGATGTGTCTTTAACCGCCATTACCTTATAGGTATCACCTACGGCTGATTCAGAAAGGAGCATTTTTGCAATAACCGGGATTTCCCCCTTTGCATTTGGAATCGGATCTCCATGAGGGTCAAACTTTGGAAAGTTTAAAAACTCTTCGAGTTTGTCTACCAATTTTGGAGACTGTATATGTTCCAGCTGTTCTGCAACTTCATGTACCTCATCCCAGCTGAAGTCAAGTTTTTCATATAGAAATGTTTCCCAAAGCCGGTGTTTGCGCAAGATTGCTATCCCATGCTGTTTACCGCTATCAGTAAGCAGTATTTTTCCATACTTCTCATAAGTTACCAATCCCTTCTCCTTAAGCTTTTTCAACATATCCGTAGCTGTAGCAGGTTTAACCCCCAAATAGGCGGCCATTTCATTTGTGCCTGCTTCAGGTTTTGCTTCGTTTTGAAAGCTTAGTTTAAGTATTGCTTTAAGGTAGTTTTCTTCGGTGTAGGACAACATGTTACAAACATAGATAATTTGTCTTTTATCTAAGAAAATAGAATATCTAATATAATATGTTAGATTTGCCTAACTTTTATTGTTTGTAATTGTTGTAATTGAAATTAGATTTATGAAAACACTTTCTACTATTTGTTTATTTTTCGTTATACAAGTCTCAGCACTGGCATTATTTGCTCAGACTGGCAGGATAACAGGCCGTATCATATCGGAGGGAGAAGTGGTTGAATCTGTAAATATTGCTATTGCGGGCAAAGAATATGTGACCAAGTCGGACAGTTTGGGTACCTATAATTTTTTGAACGTCCCTGTCGGAGATTATCTTATTCATGTTACAGGCGTTGGATTTAAAAAAATGGAAAAGCGGGTAACCGTAAATGCGGATGAAACTGTGGTATTAAATTTTGACCTAAGTAATTTTCAGACCAACCTGAATGAGGTAGTTGTTACCGGAACCCTCAAAGCGGTAAATAGGTTAGAAAGTCCGGTTCCTGTAGAAGTTTATACACCTGGTTATTTCAGGATGAACCCGACACCCAGTATTTTTGATGCCTTACAAAATGTAAATGGCGTTCGGCCACAGTTAAATTGCAATATATGTAACACAGGAGACATTCATATCAACGGCCTGGAAGGTCCATATACAATGATATTAATAGATGGGATGCCAATTGTAAGCAGTTTATCAACAGTATATGGTTTGTCTGGTATTCCGAATTCCCTTGTAGAGCAGATCGAGATCGTTAAAGGTCCGGCATCATCCCTATATGGTAGTGAGGCCGTAGGGGGGCTAATCAATATCATTACAAAAAAGCCTGAAAAAGCCCCTGTATTTTCCGGAGATTTCTTTACGACTTCCTATCTGGAGCACAATGCCGATTTGGGTTTAAAAGTAAGTGCAGGTAAAAAAGCTGTTGTGCTAACAGGACTAAATTATTTTAATTATTCTCATCCTGTTGATCATAACCATGATAATTTTACTGATGTGACACTCCAGGATAGAATCTCTGTTTTCCAGAAATGGGAATTTAAAAGAAAATATGACAGGAAGTTCAGCTTAGGCGCGCGTTACTTATATGAAGACCGTTGGGGAGGCGAAATGCAGTGGAATAAATCTTTTAGAGGGGGCGACAAGGTGTATGGTGAAAGTATTTATACCAAACGTTGGGAGTTAATTGGCAACTACCAGTTGCCTGTAAAGGAAAAACTGTTTTTAGCGTTTTCCTTGAATAAGCACGATCAGGATAGCCGGTACGGGATTACATCTTATATCGCCCAGCAGAAAATAGGCTTTGGTCAGCTTACATGGGATAAGACTAGTGGCAATCATGATTTGTTAATTGGTGCCGCAATGAGATATACTTATTACGACGACAATACCGCGGCAACCACCGGATTAAACCAGGCAATCGCTAAAAACACCTGGCTGCCCGGTTTATTTATACAAGATGAAATTAGCTTAAACACTAAACATAAAATTTTAGCAGGTTTCAGGTATGATTATAATTCTGTGCATGGTAACATTTTCACCCCCAGGGCAGCTTACAAATGGAGTATTAATGAGCACAATATTTTAAGACTGAATGCAGGAACTGGTTTTCGGGTAGTGAATATTTTTACTGAAGACCATGCGGCTTTAACAGGAGCAAGAACAGTAGAAATACCAAATGCACTCAAGCCAGAAAAAACGTATAACGTAAATCTAAATTACCTTAAAAAAATATATTCAGTTAGCGGGAACTTTATAGGTATCGAATCATCAGCGTTTTACACTTATTTCAATAATAGGATAATTGGGGATTTTGATAAGGATCCTAATAAAATAATTTACGACAATCTAAATGGTTACGCGGTAAGTAAAGGATTTAGTACAAATGTTGATTTAACTTTTAATAGTGGCCTAAAGTTTATTTTGGGGGCTACTTACCAGGATGTGTCAACTGTTGAAAATGGTGTCAAGACGCAACAGATACTTACAGAGAAACTTTCAGGGAACTGGGCGGTATCCTATAAGTTTCGGCCATTGAAACTAACCGTAGATTACACGGGTAATATCTATAGTCCTATGCGTTTGCCATTGTTAAGCAAGACTGATCCACGGAAAGAGTTTTCTCCTGTATGGAGTATTCAAAACATACAGTTCACTTTTGCAGGATTAAAGGGGTTTGAATTATATGGAGGCGTTAAGAATCTGCTCAACTGGACTCCGAACAAAGGTAATCCATTTATTATTGCCCGGGCCAATGATCCTTTCGATAAGAATGTCCAATTAAATGCCGGGGGACAGGTGATTGCAACACCAGAGAACCCGTATGGATTAACTTTTGATCCTAGTTATGTCTACGGGCCTAACCAGGGGATAAGGGGATTTTTTGGCATTAGATATACAATTAAATAAATCCAATAGTTTAACTTTATGGCATGATTTACCAATCTACCTATCAGGCAGCTAGGCTTATTGCGCCAAAAGTTGAATCGATTTTTGCCGCGCATCTAAGTGCTGCAATGGATAGTGGTGAGGATGATCTGGCACCATTGCCAACGGCAAATGTTGTCGAATCTATACTGGACGCTACCTTTTGGGCAAGCCTGCGAAAAGAGGAAGGACATTCACCAAAGATATCCCTCGCTTTTCTACCACCTCAACAAGCAGGTAATCCCTTAATGTTTAAACAACGGTTACCATTGAATCCCAGTGTATTAACAAAGCTGGCGCCAGGAATCGAGCGGGCGGGTATACATTTGGGAATTTGGATTGAGGAAGATGAATTATACATTTGGGGCACTACTGTAAGCATCCCTAATTTTTGTTTTGTGGTTGATGTTTCTGAACCAGCTTTGCTGGTGATAAAGCATCGCCGGATATATGGTTTTGGGAAGTTTACTAACATCGCTGTTTTAAAGGGCGACCAGGTTAAAATGGTAGATGGAAACAGTACAGGTTTCCCAGATTGCCCGCCAATGTTGTTGTCATTGTTAGACTTGACCGCACCATCCTACTGGAATGATTCTGTTAATGTTCTGATACAACTGGCTGTATCAATGCGCGCTCATGGGCGAGGCGGAACAATGCTGGTAGTACCAACTGATAATACCAATTGGCTCCAATCTATAATAAAGCCAATTCAATATTACATACAGCCTGCTTTTAATGGACTTTCAAAATTATTACAGCAAGAGCGAAAAGAAGCCAGTCAAATATTTTGGCAAACTGCATTGAAACGGGAGGTAGAACATCTCGCCGGTTTAACTGCTGTCGATGGTGCAACAATAATAAGTGACAGGTATGAGTTATTGGCTTTTGGTGCTAAAATTGGACGTGCAAAGGGGAAAGATAATATAGACGAACTTTCATTCTCTGAACCGATAGAGGGTGGAAATGCTGTTGTAGTACACCCGGCAAAAGTTGGGGGAACACGGCATTTATCAGCTGCTCAGTTTGTGCATGATCAAAGAGATGCGACTGCGTTAGTTGCTTCTCAGGATGGACATTTTACCATATATAGCTGGTCCGAGTATCAGGGTAGGGTGCAAGCACACCGAATAGATACCTTACTGCTTTAGTTTATGAGAAAAGTATTGCGCCAAAAATTACTGCAATAAATAAGATAGCCATTACTATCCTGTCGGCCTGAACCCATTGGTCTCTACTTAGAGGCTTAGCTTCAACTTCTTCTTTTTGCCTTGCAAAAACGTGTAACAGACTTGGTGATTTGATTAACATAGGGGTAGATTTAGTAGTAGTACATTTTTCTAAATACAAAGCGTAAGCCAAATTAAAATCCAACTGTTAAAATGTTGATAACTTTTGTGATCCCCTGATTAATGTGTGAGCTAACTGCAATTGATTCTGATTTATAGCACATTATACTTGCATTTCTTAAATGCTCTGTAGTTTTTTCTGAACTAACAAATTTGAATATTATAGACATATTATTCGCCTTCATTAACAATCCTTTACTGCGCTTTCCTTTGTTTCAAATATTTTTACTTCTGTATATCAGCTACTTATAATTTATTATAGTACTATGTATTGCATATTACTATCTAAAACATATATCTTTGTATTATGATAGCAGAAAATACACAAACACAAATGCGGAAAGGCATACTCGAATACTGTGTGCTCCTGATCATATCGAAAGGCGAAATATATGCTTCCGATATTATCGCAGAATTGAAAGCAGCTAAGCTCCTCGTAGTTGAAGGAACGCTATACCCTTTGTTGACCCGTTTGAAAAACAATGGGCTTTTGAGCTATAACTGGGTTGAATCTACATCAGGACCCCCGCGCAAGTACTATGTCCTGACAGAGGGCGGCAAGCAAATGCTTAACCAATTGGACAACACGTGGAACGAGCTTTCTCAAGCGATTGAAACAGCAAAAAACGTAGCAGATAAAAAAGCGAACAACAACATTAACCTAAACAAATAATGAAAAGGACATTCAACATAAATATTGGTAATTCTATCGTTCATATTGAAGAAGATGCTTACGAAACTTTAACTGTTTATTTAAACGAGGTTAAGTTTCATTTTGCCAGGAATGTAGACAATTTCGAAATCGTAACAGATATTGAAAATCGTATTGCAGAAATGTTTGCCGAAATCCTATCGACACAGCAAAAGCAGGCGATCGATATTAACGATGTTAGATCTGTAACATCTCAAATGGGTTCAGTCAAAGATTTTGAAAGTGATGAAGCTGAAGAAGAACATGCATCAACAGCGCATTTTGGACAGGTAAAAAAATTATATCGTGATACCGATCAGGCGATCGTGGCCGGAGTATGTGCAGGACTTGGTCACTATATGGACATTGAAGAGCGGTGGATCAGATTAATCGCCATTTTAACTGTGCTGCTTGGCGGTTCAGGAGTATTGGCATACATCGTGCTTTGGGTGATGATTCCAAAAGCAGAGAGCAGGTCGGAAAAAATGGCTATGAGGGGCGAGGAAGTTAATTTAAAAGGATTCGCAAACAGTTATTTGCATCCATTTGTAAAGAACTCGCGAGGATTTTTAGCTGAAGCGTTTGATTTACTCGGCAGGTTTATTCAGGGAACGGGTAAGGTAATTTTTAAAGCTTTTGCTGTAATTATCATTGTCTGCAGTTCACTTGCCCTAATATCATTGATCATCTGTGTGGTGGCACTACTAGGTTTATGGGATTCGGAAATCCATAATTTCCCTTTTAGTGTAATTAACGAGGAATATTTTAGTGTGGCGATGTTGGGAGCGTTGCTTACAGCGGGAATTCCAGTACTGGCCCTAATTCTGTTTTCTGTACGTGTGGCTTTTAGTAACAGGCCTATTAACAAAACATTTTCGTTTGTACTGTTGATTTTTTGGCTTACAGGCGTAGGAATCAGCATTTATTATACGGCAAAAATTACGTCTCAATTTAAGGAAAATGCGGAGTATGCGCAGGCTTCAGAATTGAAACCATTTAGCAGTTACACATTAATTATCGATCGCGCCAGGTTCTTTACAAAGCAAGATAGTTTACAATATCATCTTGATTCAGGTAACTATAGTGGAAGAAAAATACTCACAAATGATTTTGATGACTATAATATGCCAAGAAATGTGAGCCTGAGTATTGAAAAGAGTGAAGATGGTAAGGTTAGTTTAAGTCAAAATTATAGTTCGCAAGGATTTAATTTCGAAGATGCGCTAAAAAATGCTCAGAATATTTTACCGTACGGGTTTTTACAGCAAGATTCATTACTAACGTTTAGCCCAATTTTGCAACTTAAAAAGGCGGCAAACTGGAGAAATCAGGAAATATCAATGGTGCTCAAAGTACCCGTAGGAACGAAACTGAACATTAACAGGGAGTTTAGTCGTTACCTGAGTCTTTACGGATACTGGGATTGCGAGCATGAGGATATAAGCGAATTTACCCAACTTGTTATGACAACAGATGGCATCAAATGTCAGCACGAAGCAGTGCATGATAATGATGAATAGTTAATACTATTTGACTGTGTAGCGGTAGACAGAACGGGCCACGTTGCCTTTTTTGTCTACTCCTTCTACAGTAACTTTGTAAGTACCTGCTCCATCAGCATTGAAGTACTCAAGAGATAGCGGTTCAGGAATAGTTGCAGCGGTGGTTAGTTTTGGGTTCCAGTAAATTGTAGTCCGTAAATCAGTCAAATTATATGAGTTTGCTGCGTTTACGTACTTGGGAGAATAAAATTCCCTTTGCTTTGCAAAACCCTTAGGCTTAAACTTAAGTAAGTTAGCCTCTGGCAGTAATTTCTTTAAGTCCTCCAAACTCATTTTTGTACCTTTTGGCTTGGCTTTGGTGTTGATGATCATAAGGCCATTGGTATTATACAGCCGATCGATGGTTCCCATATCGTCACGGGGGAATACTTCCACGTTTTCAATTTCCTCCGCATTAACGGACATCAGTCCGATATAGTCAATAGGGGTTGAGTTTAAAAATATCTGTACCGGGACCTTTTTACCCTGTTGATAGTCCCTGCTCACATAAAAATTGTTTTCGAAGTAGGTTAGCCCAACCGCCATACCTTGCAAGCAGATTGGAACAGAGTTACAGCCTTGAAACCGACTCCCTTCAATCATATGTCCTGATACGTTACTGAGGCCTACAAATGCAGTATGATCTGAGTGACTTGGTCTTTTGACCTTTGCCCCTTCGATCTTAACTTCTTTTAACGTTCTTAAATAATTGAACTGTTTTTTGCTATTTTCCAGATACGGGGCCAAAGCGCTGTCGATGTTTTGAACTTCATCTGCAGACCTAAAGTTTTTACCAATGCCCGCTCCCTGCTGGGCATCAAGCAAGATCATTAAACTTGAACCATTGGCATTGTATTTTGCATTGATGACAGCTTCTGCTGAGTCGGGAATGTTGATGTTATTGAATACGAAAATACCGGTAGGACTTGTTACTGCTTCAGCACCAAATTTCGTCTCTGCAACAGTTAGCCTCAGTGCGCCACGTTTTACCGGCATTCCGGTCCTGTCCCTTAAGGTGCCGCTAATTCTCATTCCCTGCTCTGGCAAAAGCGTAGATGGGGGAAGTTTGCCTGCCATGATATCCTTATAATTGAACCGTCTAAACCCCTGTGTTAGTAATAGGTGATCGAGGTCTCCCAATTTCTTTTCATCCGTTTTATTGAAGTAATAGTTAGGCTTTTCTACGTAGCCTTTTATTTCTGAAGTTAATAATAACGAACTAACAATTGTGATTTCTGAATCTTCATCCACAGGAACTTTTTGTTCATCTGTAACCGAAACTGAGAAATTACCGTCTGCAATTGAAGTACCATTCTTCGCTGTTAATGAAAGCTTTACTTTCTGTCTGGGCTTATAATTCGGTAAGTCAGATTTAACACTAAGACTCAATTCATTATTTGGTTTAACGAAAGTAAGACGTTCGCTTATAGGTTCCCCTTTATCAGTGAACAGTGTAATTTGTGTAATTCCTGAGGGAAGTTCTGCCTTAGGGATTTTTGTAGAAATAAGCTGCCCTTTCAAGGCTGTTTTGGCTGCATAAACAATAATTCCCGTGTTGGTTGCCACGAGTATTAGCTTTTGATCTTTATTGCTGTTAAAATAACTTTCATTGGCTACTATTTTGACGCCAATATTAGCTGGATCCGTGTTCGTAACCTGAAGCGCTGCCCCAGTTGCAACTGACTTTGGTAATTCATATGTCTTGCTGCTGCCATCAATGAAAGTAACATTTGCCTTATAAGTTTTACCTATTTCTGAGTTAAGGTAAAATGAACCCATCCCTAGATGAGTAGAGTTGAAGGTAGAAATCGTATTGCCTGTATTGTCTGTAACGGTTCCTTTTAAATCTACCCCTAGACCGGCGCTGTTAACTGCTTTAAAACCTATTCTGGTAGCAATACCTGCTATAAGTTCGCCTCCTTCAGGAAAAAACTGTAAATCATTAACACTTTTAACCGGCTTTAATGAAAACACTGATGTAAGTATTTCATCAGGAGCCAACGTAAGCTCAGTGGTAAGTTCACCACTGGTAATGGGTTCATTCTTGCGTGCCTCAATCTTAACCTTTAAGATACCGTTGGCATCTGTCGTTCCCTTTCCTTTGGCTACAATGTCGAAATTTGAAGTTGCTTTCCAGTTTACCGTTTTACCAGCCTGGATTACATTATCCCTGTTTTTAAATTGTATGAGCGCTTCAATTGTCTGACTCTTATCTGTTTGAATTGTCTTATAACTGAACTTGGTAACAAGCTGTTTATTGACTGTTTCTCCTATTGGAATGGTTTTACTGAAAAAGTACTCCTGCGCGTCATTCACCATCCAGAGTGTATAAGCTCTAACGTAATAATTCCCTTGTTGGTAGATCACTGGGCTTAATGGAATATTTCCAGTGGCAGCGCTATTTATCGCCGGTAATTTTAATGTTTGAACAAGAGAATCCCTTGAATTTAAAACATCAATATAAACAACTTTACTCAGCAGGGATGGCATATTCTGTTCCATAGTGAGATAGGCTTTTAACCATATGGTATCACCAACGCTATAATAAGGTTTATCAAAGTGCACATAAACCTTTTCAGCAGGATGTTCGTCAGAAAGTCGTTTTGATTTACTTACAATGTTTTCAAGGGCAACGCTGTCTTGCTGCGCATTAGCAGAAAGTCCTGTAGCAAAAGAAAGAAGTAGGAAAGGTATAATGAAGGTCAGAAATCTCATCAAATGAAGTATATAATATTAGGGATGCTAATATATTCATTTAAGATTTGATTAGGTCACTGCCAATATATCTTTAACATATTTTGACAGTTAATTTTAAATAGGGGGAATCAGCTCAATGAAAGATGAATCCCCCTTTATCGACTATTTATATTCTATTACGAAATCTTCAAGAGGGGTACGGACTTTTTTCAAATTCACCAGCCAGTCGCCTGCTTCATCTCTATAACCCAAAGGTAACAGCGTTGTGCTCCTTAATCCAAGTTTGCTCAGGCCAAGCAGTTCATCAAGTTGAACAGCGTCAAAGCCTTCCATCGGAGTAGCATCTACTTTCAGCATTGCAGCTTCTATAATTGCAGCGGCAAAACCGATATAAGTCTGCTTGGCAGCATGGGTGTAATTTATTTCTGGGTCACGGGTGGTATACATGGAGATAACACGTTCCATATATTCTCCATTTGAATCAGCTGGCAAACCACGTTCTGCATTCGTACGGGCAAATACAGATCTGATATTTTCCTCCGTATAATTGTCCCATGCCGCAAAGATTAATAGATGGGAACACTCAGTAACTTGAGGTTGGTTGAAAGAAACGGCTTTAATTTTTTCCTTTAGCTCCTGGTTTGTTACGACAATAACTTTAAAAGGCTGCAACCCGGACGATGTGGGCGCTAACTGCGCGGCAGTTAGAATCTGGTCAACTTTTTCTTGTGGGACTTTTTCGCCATTCATTTTTTTAGTGGCGTATCGCCAGTTTAAGGCTTCTTTAATACTCATGCTATATGATTTAAAATATTTTATATGGAAATAAAAATAACAGTGTTAGCAAATGTAATTATGTTACCCATTACGTGATAATGCCATTTAAGCTTATGACTTTAAAATGATGCAGGGTAGGTGCTACGCTAATAAAACTATATCCCGTTTTATTGGTTATAAATAAATTAAAACAACTACTATGAAAAATATCCGTTTAATATGCCTTTCAATAATTTTATGTGGTTTAATGGCCGCCTGTCAAAACACTGATAAATCTGGTAATGATCTTGCAGATTCTTCAAGTCTGGGTAAACGCGCAGATTCTGCTTCCCAGGTAGATTCAGATGAAGAAACAAAAAATGAGACCAACCAAACTAAAATTGATGAAGATGGAACTGCGTTCATGAAAGCAGCAGCTCTAGGATCGGGGATGGAGATTGACCTGGGTAAAGTTGCCTTACAGAATTCAAGCGATCCAAAGGTGAAAGATTTTGCTGCCAAAATGGTTGCCGATCATACGCTGGCAAAAAGTGATTTAATTAAGATCGCTCAAAAATCAGGTGTGCTGCTGCCTACTGAATATCCTGCAGATATCAAAGCTCATATGGATGAGATGAGCAAGCTAAAAGGTGCTGCCTTCGACAAGCATTACATTGAAATGATGGTTAATGATCATGATAAAACAGTTACATTGTTCAAAACAGCGGCTTCTTTAAGAGACGATGTGCTGAAGGACTATGCTATAAAAACACTGCCTACCTTACAATCACATCAAACCATGGCCAAAGAGATCCATTCTGTTATTAAATAATCAATCTTCCTCAAGGTAAATTTCGTGAACAAGAAATTTTACTTTCGGGAGGGGCTCCAGTAATTCGAGAACATCCTCTGAATGGATAGCGTAAATCGTATCGCCCGAATCTGGAATTTCAGAATTAGGTATGAGTTCAAAAAACTTGACTGGTAAATCAGATTCAAGTTCGGTCAATTTAATATAATTTACACCGTTTGATATCCAATCGCTCAGGATTTGCTGAGTGAAAATAACATAAGGGTTCTCATTTTTCATTAAGTAAAGTTAATGTATTTGAGAACCCTTATCGGTTTATGACGTTAGTTTTTTAACTTATCCTTGAAGATCTTCTCCAGCTTCTCCATTTTAGGCAGAATGACCGCGCGACAATAAGGCTGGCTTCCATTTCTGTTGTAATAATCCTGATGGTAATTTTCAGCTACATAAAATGGGGAAGCCTTTGTTATTGCAGTTACAATCGGTTTGCCAAAAGCATTCTTTGTATTTAATTCCTTTTTGTAGTTTTCTGCAAGCGTCTTCTGCTGATCATTATGGTAAAATACCACGGAACGGTACTGTGTGCCAACGTCTGCTCCCTGGCGATTTAGCGTTGTTGGATCATGTGTTTTCCAAAAGACCTCTAACAGTTCCTCATAAGATATTTTCGCCGGATCATATGTCAATTCGATTACTTCTGCATGCCCGGTTGTGCCGGTGCACACATCATCATATGTAGGATTGGCAACATCACCTCCTTCATATCCGGATTTCACTGAAACCACCCCCTTCAATCGCTGAAATACTGCTTCAGAGCACCAAAAGCATCCATTTCCAAAAGTCGCTTTTTGAAGTTTCTGTGTCTGAGCCTGAGCCGTGCTGATTGTAAAAACTAATAGAATTATGCTGATTATGTTTTTCATCTCTTTCTGATTTTTTCTTGTAAACCGACAATGCCAACTTTATAAAACGCATTACTGTTTTTTTTGCCTTTGCCTTTCTGTTTAAAATTACGTAAGCATCAGCAATATAGATTCGATATAGTTCTAATGCTTCCTAAGATTACAATTTCCTGATAAAGGCTTTTTGTGTAACCAAATGAACATTATTAATAATAGTTTCTTAATTTAGTATCCTTTAATTACTAAATGATACTACCATGTCAGCACCCTATATCCCCAGCCTAGATTTAAGCTCCTATATTAACGGAGATGATGCGCAACGTAAAAAGTTTTCTGACGAGCTTGGCAGGGCATTTAACGATTCAGGTTTTGTAACTATAACCAATCATGGTGTAACTCAGGAGTTGATCGATAAGCTTTATAAAAATATACAGGCAGCATTCAACTTATCTACTGAACAAAAGCAACAATACGAAAAGGCCGAACTCGCTGGTCAGCGTGGTTACACCAGTGCCGGTAAAGAGACCGCTAAAGGCGCGAAAACTGCCGACTTAAAAGAGTTTTGGCAAATTGGTCAGGAGGTGTTGGACAATGATCCCATTAAAAATGACTATCCGGCCAATGAGTTCCTTGCTGAAATTCCAGAATTCAATGAGGTGACCAGGGAAATTTACCAGCGGTTGGAAAGCAATGGGAAACATCTTTTGAGGGCTATTGCCACTTATCTCGAGCTTCCTGTTGATTATTTCGATAAGCATGTACATAATGGTAACTCTATTTTAAGAGGAATTCACTACTTTCCTATTCAAGACCCCGACGCGTTACCTGACGATGCTGTTCGTGCAGGCGCCCACGAGGACATTAATTTAATTACACTTTTAATTGGAGCGAGTGCAGACGGACTTGAAGTATTAACCAGGGCCAACGAATGGTTGCCTATAAAAGCCGGTCATACCGATATTGTGGTTAATGTAGGCGATATGCTTCAACGGTTAACCAATAATAAATTACGTTCTACAACACATAGAGTAGTAAACCCTCCAAGAGCGCTAATGAAAACATCGCGTTTCTCGGTCCCATTCTTCCTTCACCCAAGAGCGGATATGGACCTAACCTCATTAACTTCATGCATAGATGAAGAACATCCTAAATTATATAGTGATATGACGGCCGGAGAATATCTTGATGAACGGTTAAGAGAAATCGGTTTAAAAAAGATGTAATTTTTATTTAAGCCCTTTATCAATTGCCTTATTAATTGCATCCTGAATTCTGCCCCTAATTTTTAAGGTACTTAATTTATCAGTTACTGAAGGGTTTACCCTATTTGAAAGGAAAACGTAAACCAAACCTCTTGAAGGGTCTACCCAAACACATGTGCCTGTATACCCTGTGTGCCCATAAGTTTGATTGGAGGCGAGTTCTGATGGGTAATGCTTGCTTAAATCCGGATCCCATCGGTCAAATCCAAGCCCACGGCGGCTCACTGCTGATTGTTTTTGCGTAAACATATCCACTGTCTCAGGTTTGAAATATTGAGTTCCGCCATACGAACCTTTATTTAGTAACATTTGATAGATGATGGCAAGATCGTTTGCACTTGAAAACAGTCCCGCATGACCAGATACCCCGCCCACAAGTGCTGCACCCTGATCATGAACATATCCTTCCAATAGCGTTTTTCTGAAATAAGTATCCTGTTCTGTTGGTATGATCTGATCTTTAGTAAAACGGTTACGCGGTAGGAAACCCGCAGTCTGCATACCCAAAGGATGATAGAAATTTTCGGCGACGTACTGGTTTAATGGTAGGCCACTTAATCTTTCCACGATGTCTTTCATTACATACATACTAATATCGCTATAAACATAGCTGCCTCTTGTCTTAATTGTAGAATTTAACATCTTGGGCCACATTACTTCCTTAAAGTAGTTTTTTCTTATAAAATAATTATCTGCGACCTTGGTAGAATAGACCGCACTTGAGTCTCTGCTGTAATCTGCCGTGGTAACGTAATTATGAAACGGGATGTAAGGAATAAAGCCAGCCTGATGCAGCATCACTTCACGAACTTTTATGGGGTTCATAGGCAATTGCCTTGCTTTAGGAATATACGCTCCAATATTAGTGTCAAGATTTAACTTTCCTTCTTCAACCAGGCGCATAACGGTAGGTGTAGTAGCTGTTGTTTTTGTAAGTGAAGCAAGATCAAATATGTCTGTTGTTTTTTCAGTCAGTCCATTAATATAAGTATGGTTTCCAAACGCTTTATTGTAAATCACTTTTCCATCTTTTGCTACTAGTACCACAGCCCCGGGAGTAGCTTGAGCTTTTATAGCTTCTAATGCGATAGCGTCAATTTCTGAAAGTTCATCGGCGTTAACGCCTGCATCTTCTGGTAAAGTATATTTTAGGCGATTCGAAATAGTTGAGAAACCTGAACCCGCAGTATATTTAGAAGAGTATTCGGTCGAAAGTCGTTTACTGATTCCAATGCCTCCAAATATCACCTGCGGAATTACCTCAGCAGACAAACGGTTGATATCGTCAGACCAAACTATCGGCGCCTGCACTGCATCCAATGCACTTAAGCCCCTTCCATTGCCAAACAATGCAACAATAACTTGCTTGCTTTTGGCCAAACTGACAATAAAATTTATCGCCCTGGCATCGTTGCTTGCAGAGGTTGGCAGACTTACTATTACGGTGTTGAAATATTTGAGATCATCTTCCAGATCATTAAGGGTAGTTGAGTTCTGATAACTGGTAGAACTAAAAGATGTGATTTTTGAATACTTATTCAACAGGCTGTCAAATGAAGATTGGTATTCCAGTCCGAGGCTTACCGATGCAATATTTAACTTTTCGAGATTAAGGAGTGGGATGACGTTTTTTTGGTTATTGAGAAGCACTGTATTATCAGTGATTTTATTGATGGTTGCCAGCGTCTCTGTATTTTTTTTATGATGCTGTGCACAGGCCGTAAATGAGCAGATAATCAGTATAAAAATAACGAGTTTATTCATACCCTAAAGGTATAAAAAGCATGCCAAAGACTGCTTTTTTATGTCAAAAAGATGGCTCGGATGCATCTATTTTTATTTAAATTAGCAGCTTTTATCAAGGTATATACATGTCAGATATTATTCAGCTTTTGCCCGATAGTGTTGCCAATCAAATCGCGGCAGGAGAGGTTGTGCAACGCCCGGCCTCTGCTGTTAAAGAGTTGCTGGAGAACGGTATAGATGCAGGAGCTAACAAAATACAATTGATTGTAAAAGATGCTGGTAAGGCGTTAATCCAAGTTATAGATAATGGTTGTGGCATGAGTGTAACGGATGCGCGGATGTGCTTTGAGCGTCATGCCACGTCAAAGGTTAGGAAGGCGGAAGATTTGTTTGCCATCCGTACTATGGGCTTCAGAGGAGAAGCAATGGCATCTATTGCTGCTATTGCCCAAGTTGATATGAAAACCCGTCGGCATGAAGATGAATTAGGTACTTTAATTGAAATTGAAGGTTCTGTTGTTTTAAAGCAGGAACCTGTTGCTACTTCTGAAGGAACCAGTATCTGTATTAAAAACCTCTTTTATAATACCCCTGCGCGAAGAAATTTTTTGAAAAGTAACCCTGCAGAAATGCGTCATATCATCGATGAATTTCAACGTGTTGCAATGGCCCACCCCAATGTTGCTTTCAGTCTGCACCACGATGGTGTCGAAATTTATCGGTTGCCATCCTCTGCATTGAAGCAGAGAATAGTTCATTTATTTGGCAGCAACTACAATGAGCGTTTGATCCCGGTTGAAGAAGAAACTTCAATTATTAATTTGAAGGGGTTTATTGGAAAACCTGAATTTGCCAAACGTACACGCGGAGAGCAGTTTTTCTTTGTAAACAACCGTTTCATCAAAGATCCGTATTTGAATCATGCGGTAAACAGGGCATATGAAGAACTCCTGTCAGACGAGAATTTCCCATTATATGTTCTATTTATAGATATCGATCCGGCAAAGATTGACGTTAATGTTCACCCTACTAAGACAGAGATTAAGTACCTCGAAGAGAAGTCCATCTACGCCATCCTGCATTCAGCAGTTAAGCGTTCATTGGGCAGGTTCAATATCAGTCCGACGATAGACTTCAACCAGGAAACCGGTTTTAGTGCTATGATTACGCCTAAAGCACCGGAAGATATCGTTCCTCCGGGCATCAGTTTCAATCCTGATTTTAACCCGTTTGCTCCAGAAACGCAGTCGCCCGCTAATCACGGCTATGCGAGTTTTACAAAAAGCTATGGCGGTGGTGGGAGCCTTTCGCCAAGTACAAAAAACTGGGGTACGCTTTATGAAATTGCCAGGCAGGATCTGGTTGAACAGCCCAGCCTGAATTTTTATGAAGAAGAAGATCCCGACAAGCAGCCACCTGTTCACAAGCAATTGATGCAGTTGCATAACCGTTACATCCTATCCCCTATAAAATCTGGACTGATGCTTATTGATCAGCAGGCAGCGCATGAACGTATCCTTTATGAAAGGTTTATCTTACATCTGGAGGATAGGAAGGGGGCATCCCAACAAAGCCTGTTTCCTCAAACAGTAACATTGAGCCCTAACGACTATGAGCTGGCAAGGAGTTTACTAGATGACATTAAAAGCTTAGGGTTCGAAGTAAGAGAATTCGGAAAGAATACCCTTGTTATCGAGGGAATCCCCGTTGATCTGGGTAGTACGAACATTAACGAAACCCAGCTTTTTGAACATCTCATTGAAGGTTTCAAAAACTCTCAGCAGGATCTGAAGTTAAATAAAAGAGATGCGCTTGCAAAAAGCATGGCCAGAAATAGCGCCATCAGAAACGGCACAGTTTTAGGGCAAGAGGAGATGAATACTTTAATTGAGCAGTTATTTGCCTGCAAAACTCCTAACTTTAGCATTAGTGGCAGGCCGGTAATACAAACCATTGGTTTGGCCGAACTGGATAAAAAATTTGACAAATAAAAAATGATTAATAACATACATATACCTCCGGTGGTGAAGAATCTTTTGATCATTAACGTGATCTTTTTTGCTGCCAAGTATATTCTCACTTCTTTTAACCTGGAGTACATCTTCGGGGCATTTTATTTTGACTCTCCTTTTTTTAAGGTCTGGCAGTTAATTACCTACATGTTTATGCATGGCAATTTCATGCATATTCTATTTAATATGTTTGCGCTTTTCACTTTCGGTGGTGTGATTGAAAATAGGTGGGGTACTAAGCGGTTCATAAATTTTTATTTGATAACAGGGCTGGGCGCGGTTTTCCTGCAAATGGGTGTGCAGGCTTATGAAGTTTATCACATAACAGGCGCTGTTCTCCACAACCCCATAACCAATTTGGAAATCCATGAAGGCTATTTAAGCGGCAATGTGCAAATCCCAAGGATTACCCAGGCTGATTCTAATACTTTGCTCGGCATTTATGGTTTTCCAATGGTAGGAGCGTCGGGTGCTGTTTTCGGTTTACTGGTTGCATTTGGAATGCTTTATCCCAATACAGAATTGTATGTAATGTTTATTCCTGTTCCTGTTAAAGCAAAATATATTATTCCGGTATATATTCTTTTAGAATTATCACTTGGCGTGGCTAAGCTGCCTGGCGATTCAATAGCACATTATGCACACCTGGGAGGGGCATTGCTTGGTTTTGTTTTAGTTAAGCTTTGGAAAGACAAAGATAATAACCGATTCTACCAGTATTATGAGTAGCAACATTTTAGAAGAGTTAAAGGTAAAGGTATTCAAATCAGGAGATCCTTCTTATTTATACATAGGGCTGAATACGCTGATATTTTTATTGGCAGCACTTATAAATGTACCAGTTTTCCTTTCGGGAAATGGAGGTTTGGAGTATGAATCTTTCATAAGGGAATATTTTGGATTTCCTGCTGCCATTGCTTCATCACCCCAATTTCTGTATACGTTAATAACCTATCAATTTTTCCATGAAGGTTTCTTTCATCTGCTGTTTAATATGCTGTGGTTGTACTGGATGGGACGGATTTTTTTGGATTTTTTGAAGCCACGCCAGTTTCATTTTGTATACCTTACGGGAGGAATCACAGGAGCAATTTTCTTCGCAGCAGCATTCTATGTTTTTCCTGTTTTCAAATCAGTTTCCGGTGCTTCAATAATCGGGTCCTCGGCTGCTGTTATGGCAATTGTAACAGCAACAGCAACACTGGTTCCAAATTATACCATTCGCCTTTTTCTTTTTGGTGAAGTGAAACTTAAATACCTGGCACTCGCCTACATTTTATTGGATATAATTGGAACATCATCAGCCAATGCCGGCGGCAGTTTTTCGCACATCGGAGGTGCTGTGTTGGGGTTCAGCTACACTAAAATGCTTCAAAATGGAAGCGACTGGAGTAGTTTGTTCAAGAAAAAGCCTAAATTAAGGGTCGTAAAAAATGATAAGCAAAACTGGAAAAATGAGTCTAAGAGCTCTGAATCCATAAAAAGTGATAATTACGTTGATCAAAGGGAGATTGATGCCATTTTGGATAAAATTTCAAAAACAGGATATGATAAATTAAGCAAGGCGGAAAAAGAAACATTATTTAAGGCCAGTAAACATTGATGAAAAAAAAACCGGGAACTAAATTTCTTGATCAGCTTATGCAGGTATTGGCAATATTCTTAATTATTGCCCTTGTACTAGGCTTTATGGCTGGAAAATTTGATCCCCGTGAGCACAAATACATTCCCTACTTTGGATTAGCATACCCTTTTGTTTTGTGCTTAAATGCCTTGATGATTATATGGTGGTGCATAAGAAAGCGATGGGTTTTTGCTGCCGTTACCATTTTCATTATATTAATTGGGTGGCAGTCTTTTAACGCTTCAGTAGGTTTTATCGGCGAAAAAGGGGAAGGCAATAAAACCAATGACCAGGCATTACGAATGATGACTTACAATGTTCACACTTTCAAACCCTTTGGTGAAGACATAGTTCAATCTGTAAAAGAACAAATGCTTGATGTTATTGAACAGGAAAATCCGGATATCATTTGTTTTCAGGAATATTATACACGGCCAAAAGGGCTTTTTGATATCACTGACAGCTTAAAGCGCATCCTAAAAAGTCCCCATTACTTCTTCGCGCCAATTGCTGAAAACGATTATGAGTCGTACGGACTTGCGATCTTTTCAAAGTATCCTATTA
This sequence comes from Bacteroidota bacterium, assembly GCA_040385565.1. Taxonomy (GTDB): domain Bacteria; phylum Bacteroidota; class Bacteroidia; order Sphingobacteriales; family Sphingobacteriaceae; genus Pedobacter. The sequence goes on from JAZKHD010000019.1 coordinate 22,649, forward strand.
AAAACAAAGGCAAAATCGCTTTCAACGACAACTTCAATGGTAATTCCAGTATTTGGGTAGATCTGCAGGTAAAAAACAAGGTGGTCCGCATCTATAACGTTCATCTTCAATCTATTGCCTTTGAGCAGGAAGATTATAATTATCTGGATAAAGTTAAATCTGATATGGATGCAGAACTTATGCCTGCACGGCGTATCCTTAGAATGCTGAGAACAGCCTTCCGAAAGCGCAGTGAACAGGTTGATATCATGAAGGCGCATATGAAAGCCTGCAATATCCCATTCATCATCGCCGGTGATTTTAATGATACCCCTGCTTCCTATGCTGTTACCCAACTTACTTCCTCGCTTAACAACACTTTTACCAAGAAGGGAAGTGGTTTCGGACGAACCTACAATGGTAAATTCCCAAACTTTCAAATCGATTATATTTCAACAACAAAGGATTTTGAGGTGCTAAATCATAGGGTCATTGAAGCTAAATTGTCAGATCATTTTCCTGTTCGCAGCGATTTACTTTTAACTCCTTAAAATTTTTACATTTGCAGAATGACCACAGGCTTACAGTTATACAATACCTTAACACGTAAAAAAGAACCATTTGAACCGCTTCATGCCCCTAATGTGGGCATGTATGTATGCGGGCCAACAGTTTACAGTGATGTTCACCTGGGTAATTGCCGGACATTTATTTCCTTTGATTTAATCTTCCGGTATTTGAAGTATAGCGGATATAAAGTTAGGTACGTAAGAAATATTACTGATGCCGGGCATCTTGAGGGCGACCGTGATGAGGGTGACGACAAATTTGCCAAAAGGGCAAAACTTGAACAGTTGGAGCCAATGGAAATTGTTCAGAAATACACGCTTGGATTTCATGATGTGCTGCGTGTTTTCAACACTTTACCTCCAAGCATAGAACCTACTGCTACCGGTCACATCATGGAGCAGATTGAAATGATTAAAGAAATCATTAACAATGGGTATGCTTATGAGGTTGATGGAACCATTTATTTTGACGTTGAGCGATACAGCAAGGAATACAATTATACCATATTAACTAATCGTAACCTGGAAGACATGTTGGCTAATACAAGGGAACTTGGAGGTCAGGATGACAAACGCGGCCGACTTGATTTTGCCCTTTGGATTAAGGCAAAGCCTGAAACCATCATGCGCTGGCCTTCTCCATGGGGAGTTGGATTTCCGGGCTGGCATATAGAGTGTTCTGCTATGAGCGCCAAATACCTGGGAGATGAATTTGATATTCACGGTGGGGGTATGGATCTTGCTGCTACACATCATACTAATGAAATCGCACAATCTGAAGCATGCAGTCACAAGCAACCTGCAAAATATTGGATGCATACTAATATGCTCACTGTAAACGGTTCTCGGATGTCCAAGTCATTAGGTAATGGATTCTTGCCAGGTGAACTTTTTACAGGTAACCACCCCTTATTAACTAAGGGCTTCAGCCCTATGACCGTTAAATTTTTCATGCTACAGGCGCACTATCGCAGTACCCTTGATTTTTCTAATGAAGCATTGGATGCATCTGAGAAAGGATTTAGGAGACTTATGAATGCGGTGAACCTGGTAGACAAAATACCGGCCGGAGCACAGAGTGATTTCCAGATAGAACCACTTAAGGCAGCATGTTTAAAAGCTATGAATGATGATTTCAATAGTCCGGTGGTTATTGCAGAGTTGTTTGAGGCTGTTCGTATCATTAACATTGTACATGATGGAAAAGGGGTAATTTCTACTGCAGAACTCGCTAACCTCAAATCGCTAATGAACGATTTCGTTTTCGAAATATTTGGTCTGAAAGACGAAGACACCTCTAATAGCGAATTGAATGCCGTTCTTGATCTTGTTATAGATATTCGTAAATCTGCTAAAGAAAATAAGGATTACGCTACCTCAGATAAAATCAGGGTAGGCCTGCATTCCATGGGCATACAATTGAAGGATAGTAAGGAGGCAACTACCTGGAGCAAGATATAGATGTTCAATTGTTAATTACTTTTTAAATCACCCCGATTATCAAACCTTATATTCGCCCTTGTTAATATAAAATCATGACCACAAAATTTCTTTATAGTACATTCATAGCAGTATCAGTAACACTTGGTGCATTTGCACAAAAATCTGATGGCAGCACAAAATCATTGGTTCAGGCAGAACAAGCTTTTGCGGAGAGCCTTGTGAAAAATGGCTCCAAAACAGCCTTTACAACATTTGCCGCATCAGATGGATTGGTGTTCAGGCCCAACCCTGTAAACGCTAAAACTTTTTATGGTTCACAGCCTGATTCTAAAGATATTACCTGGACACCAGCTTTTGCAAAGGTATCCCGAAGCGGTGACATCGGTTTTACTACCGGACCTTTTACTTATGGAGAGGGTGCTTATGGCCAGTACTTCTCGGTATGGAAAACTGTAAATGGTAAATGGGAATTAATGCTCGATCTTGGTGTTTCTCATAATAAGCCACTTAAACCAGTAGTAAATCAGTTTATTGAGCCAAAAGATCATTTTCAGCCCAAATTTCTGACAGACAAACAGCGTGCAACCGGGACAGAAATTATTGCTACAACAGAAGAGACCCTAAATACATTGCTTAAGACCCATGGCGTGCCTGCATTCGCTGGTTTCGTAAATCCAGATGTGAGAGTCCTTTTTCCCGGCTATGAACCAATAATCGGAAAAGATAAAGCTGTTTCATTCGTTAACAGCATGTTCGCCAAAGTAGCCCTAAAGAAAACCAAAGTGGTTAAGGCTGACGGTGGTGATTTAGCCTATACTTACGGTGTAGCAACAATAGACTATAAAGCCGATTTGAGAGAAAGTTTTCATTATGTTTTTATTTACGAGCGTCAGCCTGATGCCATGTGGAACCTAATTTCAATGGTGTTCTCGCCTGCGGAACGTTAGTATGAAATTCAGGGCCCTGATAGCGATTTTACTTCTTTCAAGTTCGGCGGTGCTTGCACAGAAGTTTGATTTACAGGGTAACCGTGGTGCACGGGGCATCATGCCTGAAAACACTATACCCGGTATGCTGCGCGCACTCGATCTGGGTGTGAATACACTTACAATGAATGCAGTAATTTCAAAAGACAAAATGGTGGTATTGTCTCAGGAACCGTACTTTAACCATGAATTTAGTTTAAAGCCAGATGGAAAGCCAATTACATTAAAGGAACAAAAGAATTATAATATTTTTAAAATGGATTACGAAGACGTCAAAAAATTTGATGTCGGGAAAAAGATTCATAACAGGTTTCCTTACCAGGAAAAATTCTCTGCTTTTAAACCATTGCTGTCCGAAACCATTGACGCTATCGAAGAATATGTAAAGCTCAAGAAGCTGCCACAACCGCAATATAGCATTGAAACCAAAACTATACCCAATGGTGATAATGAGTTCCAACCGGAACCTTCAGAGTTTGTTGAGTTGATAATGCAAATTGTAAACACCAAAAAGATAGCTAAAAGGGTAACGATTCAATCGTTGGATCTTCGTACATTGCAATACCTGCACGAACATTATCCTAAAATCAAGACTACATTGATGATTGATGAAAAGGTAGATTTCGAAACAAATGTAGCCGATCTTGGCTTCAAGCCAACAAATTACAGTCCGCCATTATCACTTGTTGGAAAAGGTTTGGTAGACCGCTGTCATGAAGCAGGTGTAAAGATCATCCCATGGACGATAAATACCGTTAAGGATATGAAGGCCCTAATTAGCCTTGGGGTAGATGGAATGGTGACCGATTATCCTAATATTTATAGGAAAGCCCTGGAGTAAGTGCCTAGAATAATTTGCTAATGATTTTTTCGATAGAGAGGCCTTCTGCTTCAGCGCGATAATTTCTAACGATCCTATGGCGCAAAATCGATTCTGCAACTGCTTGAACGTCCTCTATGTCAGGAGAATATTTGCCAGTGATCGCTGCATGACATTTAGCGCCTATAACCAGAAATTGCGAAGCTCTTGGGCCTGCACCCCAACTGATATATTTATTTACATCTTCAGTTGCCAATGACGAATTAGGTCTTGTTTTACCTACTAACTTCACCGCATATTCTACAACGTTATCAGTTATAGGAATATTTCTAATCAATTTCTGGAAATATTGGATCTGTTCTGCATTGATGATTTTCCTTAGCTGAACCGTATTGTTACTTGTTGTGTTTTTTACTATCGTAAGTTCATCTTCAAAAGAAGGGTAACCCAACTGTACATTAAACATAAACCTGTCTAGTTGAGCTTCAGGTAATGGATAAGTACCTTCTTGTTCAATAGGATTTTGAGTGGCAAGTACAAAAAATGGATTAGGCAATGCATGCCTTAATCCGGCAGCTGTAACCGCTTTTTCCTGCATCGCTTCAAGCAGAGCAGCCTGCGTTTTAGGCGGCGTTCTGTTGATCTCGTCAGCAAGAATTATATTTGAAAATATAGGGCCGTTTATGAATTTAAAACTCCTGTCCTCCCCTAAGATCTCAGCACCAATAATATCGCTTGGCATCAAATCAGGGGTAAACTGAATTCTATTGAAATTGAGATCCATTACATCGGCAACAGTTTGCACCAATAATGTTTTAGCTAAACCTGGTACTCCAACCAAAAGACAATGGCCATTGCTGAAAATAGCAATCAGTACAGACTTAATAACCTCATCCTGGCCAATAACAATCTTACTTATCTCAGTACTGATGTCTTTAAAAGTCTGGTGTAATGCATCAACTGCCTTAATCTCGTTTTCAAATGCCATAACCAGTTTATTTTTTAGCGGTTACACCTTTGCTCCAGACTTTTAAATCTTCGCAATCTGTAAATTCATCATCAATCCTGATATAGGTATTTTGCCTTTTATTTTCGAACCACTCGCTCATCATACGGTTAACCTTATCCTCTTGCGCCTTCTCTTTAAATTTGGCATAATCTTGCTCAAGGCTGCCTTTATGTGGCGCAACTTTAGATTTAAGATACAGGATCTTGTAGCCTTCCTTACCATCTTCAGAATTAGTGAAAGCTACCGGTTTTGATACTTGCCCTACTTTCATCGTGTCTACCACGAGGAAAACCTGAGGGTCAAGCTTGTCTGCCGGAATAAACGTGGTGCGTGCAGTTACACGGTCGGCATATAACAACATTCCTCCATTGTATTGAGAATCTTTGTTAGTTGAATATTGGGAGGCTGCATAAGCAAAAGGAATCTTTTTGTCGACCAGGTTCTTGTAAATAGTATCTGCCTGCAGTTTTACCCGATCCATGCTTTCCGGGGTGTTTTTAGGACGAACTAAAATATGGCGGGCATTAACCTGCTCTCCACGACGTTCAATTACTTGTAGAATATGATACCCGGCTTCGGTTTCGAACACAGGTGAGATTTCTCCAGCCTTTAGTTTAAAGGCCCAGGCTGTAAATTCCTTGTACATTCTTGTGCGGTCAAAGAAACCTAGATCGCCACCTTCAACGGCAGAATAATGATCTTCGGAATAAGATTTCGCTAAAAATCCAAAGTCCTCACCGCTTTTAACCCTCAATCTGAAAGCATCAATTTTATCGTAAAACCGTTGCTTTTCTGCTTTGGTCAATTTAGGATTAAGCACAATCTCGCCTACTTCAAATTCTGTAGGAATATCTGGTAAGCTATCTTTAGGATAGGATTCAAAATACTTTTTAACCTCTAAGGGGGTAACGCTAACGTCCTGGGTAATTTTTGCCTGCATTTTTTGAGCAACCAACTGTTCTTTAATGTCAGGTCTTATTTCATCTTTGTATTGAAGTATAGACCGATTTAAGAATTGCTCAAGACGTTCTTCTCCACCTGCTTTTTGAATCTGATAACGCATACGCTTATCCACCTCTTCATCTACCTGAGCCTCTTCTACATAAACTGAATCAATTTCAGCTTGTTGTTTCAAAAGTTTTGCGCCAAGCATATCCCTTAAAATTGTACACTTAAAACTTGGGTTTTCAGGATTTCCGGAATTAAGGAATTGCGCATATTGCTGGTTTAGTTCAGATAGAAGAACAATATTGCTACCCAGTATAGCGACTACTTTGTCTAAATTCTTTTTTGACGCTTGCTGAGCCCTGGAGTTTAAAAACAAGCAGATAAAGCAGCTTGTCAGTATTAAAAATTTCCTCATTGTATCGTTTTTCAATTGTATTCTATTTTGTGCAAAATTATAAAAAATGTTTATGGCTTAGCCATTTTCCTCACTTGATCGTCGAATATCTTCACCGGGTATCGCTTTCGCAACTCCGCTATCCATTCAAATTCCAACGATTTCTGGCGCTCATCATCCTGTGCCTTATTCCAAATTTTCTGCTCAGAGATGTTAAACAACAAAACAGCTTCCTTGTATTCGTTTATTAAAAAAGTGCGTTCCGGACTTTTTTTGGATAGTCTTGTTTGCTTGCTCAAAGCTTCTTCAAAATTTTTAACCTCTGTTAAATAGGCCGTGTCTTTGTCCATGCTGAGGGCCAATGCATCCAAAACTTTTAGCTTAAAGTCGATGTATAGATTCAAGTAAGCCAAAAGATCACTATACGATACATTAGCATTTCCTGAATGGTTCTTCTTATAAAACCATATAAATTCTTTGCTTTCTATTGCTTTCCCATTCACATTTGCAACATTTTGAGCAAAACCAACAGTACTAAAGAGACAAAGAATAATTACAGAATAAACTTTTCTCACAAGAGATTTTTGGTATAAATTTTAAGGCATAAAAGTAATAAATAAAGGCACTATAATAAGATATTTAACTAATTTTAACAGAAAAAAGATTTAATCCCAAATAGCAAGAATGCCTCATCAACTTACAACGAACGAAGACGCTTTACGCCTGTTTTTTACAGATGATCTTTATGTCGTTGCAGAAGATTCAAATGTTGAAGAAAATACAAAAGCAATCGAGGTGCAGGAACAGCCCGATATAATTATACCACCCGTTCGGCAAGCAATAGAATTTAAGTTTTTAGGAGGTAACGGTCGCAATATTCTAATCCTTGTAAACGATGCTGATAATGAAGTTAGCGATGACAAAGGAAAGGAACTACTTAGAAAGATCGTTAAATCAATTGGGCTTACCGCTGCCGATTTTGCTTTGTTAAATTATGCGAAGCATAGTGATGCTTCCTTTGACGATCTTATTGCATATTTTTCAAGTAAATTGATATTCTCTTTTGGAGTAACGCCGGCACATTTAGGTTTGTCAGATCGTCAACCAAATATTTTGGATAAAGAAGGTGACGTTAACGTTATCTTTTCAAATGAGCTTAGGCTTCTTGATCAGGATCTTGTAAACAAAAAGGCTTTGTGGGCTATATTGCAAACATTAAACCTATGATAAAAGAATTGGTATTTGCTACCAACAACGAATATAAAGCCTCAGAAGTTGCGAAATTACTGGAGGGGCAATACAAAATACTTTGCCTGAAAGATATTGGGTGTGATGTTGATATAGCCGAAACAGGCAACACCTTTGCAGAAAACGCAGCCTTAAAAAGCAACTATGTTTATGAGCATTTTGGCATATCCTGTTTTGCAGATGACAGTGGTTTAGAGGTAATGGAGCTTAACAACAACCCGGGCATTTTTTCAGCCAGGTATTCAGGCGTCAGAGATGATCAGAAGAACATGGATCTGCTGCTTAAAAATTTAGGTGATTCAGAAAACAGGAAGGCACAATTCCGTACTGTCGTTTCATTGTCCCAGAGTGGTGAGAATTTTTTCTTTGAAGGCATTGTGGAGGGACTTATTCGAAATATTCCTGCCGGTGATCAGGGCTTCGGCTATGATCCAATTTTTCAGCCAGAAGGATATAAAATTACTTTTGCACAGATGAGCACGGGAGAGAAAAATCAGATTAGTCATCGGGCAATCGCAATGGGAAAGCTTATCACTTTTTTAAAGGAACAAGCTGCTTTTTAATCACGCTATCTGCTTTTGAAATAAGGCTGTCTGCTTTAATTATTTCTTTGTTTGTAGGGAGTCTCAACAAACCTGGCACAATTCCTTTTACATTTTTCAAAGGCGCCTTGCCTTTAGCGGCTACCACAGGTTTTGTTGCTGGCTTACCTGCGGGTTTAGGTTTAGGCTTTCCGCTGATCACCTCTTTTTTTGATAAGGGCCTGCGCTCAGGCTGCCATGAGAAGCCGGTTAACTTAACATCATCCTTCAATTCAGCCATTGGAATTCGCACGCCTTCAGGATCTCTGATGGCCAGGATAGTATTGATTTCCTTATTCTTGAAAAGGATTTTTATCCTGCTGCTTACTGTCTGGTTCATTTCTGTATAAACACTGTCTTTATCACGGTTGTAATAAACACTCTCTGCATTACCGTCTACAAATGCATTGCTCAATTCACCATTGGTAAAAAAGGCTGTAATCAGTTTGCCTTTCACTTGATTAAATTTTGCCGAATCTGAGTTTACATTAACTATAAAAGCATTCTGAATGACTTGTAGCGTATTCAACTTATTGTTTTTTAGGCGAAGAAAGATGGTGTCTCCGGTTTGTTGTGATCCCTGCGACCACAATACGGGCTTGCCATACCAGCGCAGTGTGGAGTCTGCCGCAGTATAAAATAATGAATCTGCCACTGCCTGCATGTTTGCCTTATAAACGCGCACGTTGTGATAGGCCTTTATAATCCGGGTTTTAACAGTATCAGAAGGATTTGGTGGAATAGTATCTTTCAAAGCGGCAATCTTGGTTGTCGCTGGCTTTTTTAACCCCTGTTTTACCAAAGGAGTAGTTGATTGGGTTACAGAGGCCTTTAACTTTATGCTGTCGGTCTTTTTTACAATCAACTTGTTTGCCAGGCTATCCGGTATTTTTACTTGAAGGGAATCCTGTAGTAAACTGTCTTTTAACTTCACAGTCTTGGTGAGGCTATCCTTCAGTAGTTTTGCCTTTGTTGTGTCACCACTCAGAATTAACGCATTTTTATCGGCTTTTGAAGGCTTTTTCGTCGCAGGAGGTTTTGCTGGTCTAACTGGTGCCGGTCTTGATCTGGATGATGTACTGCTGCTCTTTCTTTCTTCTTCAGGCTCACCAAGTTCATTGTCTTTTCGAAGCACTGGTGAGGCAATAAGCCTAAGCGATTTTTTTAACGCCATTTGTGTCTCCAGCGTATCGGCCCCCATCCACAAACTATCAGGCTGCAGTTTTTTCTTTACCTCGATAGAATCTTTAGTTCCCATGCCAACGTAAGCATTTTTAGTAACCACTGCACGTTCGGTTTTCTTATAATAGTAACCCAGCTGCCCATACAATACAGTTTTATCTGATGTATCCCTGAAAATTATGTTTCTGACAGCTTTGCCGTAGCCCGCCTTACCATCATAGTATAGACTGTCTCCCTTTAAAGATTTGCTGGCATTGGTATATAAGTTCTTTTTACCAAAATAGGCATACTCTGTTTTGGTATTGTATGCACCATTTTCGGTATAAAGATTATCATCCTTCCCTTTAATGTTTGTTGGCCCATAAAAGTAAGCCCAATTGGAAAAGGTATTATACCTCAAGGTGTCAGATTTTATAGTACTTGAAGGACTCACCACCACAACATTATAACGGAAATAGGCATCTTTACTATTGGAAAAATAGTACCCATTGGTGCTGGTTAATGTTACATCTTTGTTTACAATCTTCCCTCCCTGTATATAGGTACCTACCTTGGTGCCCATATTGTAATCTAAAATATTGGTGGTGAGGACATTGTCTTTATCGATCATCCTCACATTGCTGGTAAGGTGGGCAATCTTTGTATTCCCGTCATAGGTAAGGAAATCTGAATAGATGTTTATGGTATCTCCCTGGTTGATGTGAACATTCTTGAAAGCTTCAAAAACATTCCTGTCCTCATAAAATACGGCGCTATCGCAAGACAAAGTAGCATTAAGGTGCCTGAAAACAGGGAACTTCAAATAAGAAATGCCTCCCTGCATAATGCCGCTCCTATTGTCCTGCAAAATGATTTTAGTCTTTTGCTGTGCAATTAAAGTGCATGGTAAGATTAGTAAGAATATATAAAGGTATATTTTCCGCACGTTACAAAGTTAGTTTATTGCTATCATTTACTATTGCATTAAAAACGCATTTATCTCAAAATCTATATATTTGATCATGCTGCCGCTTCAATCTTTTATAGATTTTATTGACCAACACCGTTTGTTTACTCCTGAGAACAAAATATTGCTTGCAGTAAGCGGAGGAAAGGACTCTGTTCTCATGACTCATTTATTTAAAGAGGCAGGTTTTAACATAGGAGTAGCGCATTGCAATTTTAACCTCCGCGGAGAAGAGTCGCAACGGGACGAGAGTTTTGTAAGAATGCTTTCTGTAACACTGGGTGTTCCATTTTTTGTGGGCCACTTCGAAACAAAATCATACGCCGAAACAAACAAAGTTTCAATTCAAATGGCGGCACGGGCATTACGGTATAATTGGTTTGAAGAAATCCGTGAAAATCATGGTTACGATTTCATTGCCCTTGCCCAACATACAGATGATGCAATTGAAACAGTATTGCTTAACTTAACCAGGGGGACCGGCATTTCGGGGCTTCATGGCATACTTCCCAGCAGGGGCAACCTGATTCGTCCATTGTTATTTCTATCAGGTGCTGATATCGATCAATTTGTTGCCACTAATAATATTGACTTTGTAGAAGATAGTTCGAATGCCACAATAAATTATGCCCGTAATAAAATCAGACATCAGGTTGTTCCGGTGTTGCGGTCGCTCAATCCAAATCTAAACCATACATTCGAACATAATATTCAGCGCTTTACCGAAACGGAAGCTGTGCTTAAGCAAGTAGTAAAGTCGTTGGAAAGAGATCTTTTTGAAAGACATAATGATGCGATCCATATTCAATTAGAGTACCTAAGACATCTAAATCCCCAGAAACTATTGCTTTATGAGTTATTTAAGCCTTATAATTTTACTGAATCGGGAATAAATGAATTGATTGGTGGTTTTGAAAGCCAAAGTGGAACTACATTTTATAGTTCATCTCACAGGGCGATAATTGATCGCAGTAGCATGGTAATATCACCAATCCCTGATGCGTTAGAACGGCCTGTGCAAATGGTGCATCACCACAATAACAGGATAAAATTTTTAAACTGCTGGCTTACAATTGAACATTCGAGCATTATTTTCTTTGAAAAGGAATTGGCTAAAGCCTTTGTAGATGAAAGAAAACTTATTTATCCCTTAGTAATCAGAACGCGGCAGGAGGGAGATAAATTTATCCCCTTGGGGATGACCGGATTCAAGAAGCTAAGCAATTTTTTTATAGATGAAAAAGTACCGCTTAATGAAAAGGATGAAATACCTTTAATCATAAACGGCAATGGTGAGGTCATTTGGGTGGCTGGTTACCGGCAAGATGACCGCTACAAGATTAATGGTGCCACCAGGGAAGTAGTTGTTTTTGAAATAAAAAAATAAACAAGTCGCAATTAAAACAAGTAACTTTATTCGATCTTATAATTAACCGGCATAAGGGCTGTAACCAATGCTGCTTAACTACATCTAATAAGAAACAAAATGGGAAACCGTTACGCTTATCTGGAAAAACAATACATCGGCCGAGATTACATTCGAATCTGTATCCGTCTGGTAATGGCTGCTTTTTGTTTTGCAGCCTATGTTTATGAAAGGGACCGGGACAATACACAGGATCTTTTTCTTGTAGTTGGTTTCGGTATTATTGGCGTTTCAATTGCTTTACTTTTCTTAATTCAATATAAAACAATTATTGCTGATAGGAAGATCATCATTGATGGACTATGGTCTGCCAGAAAGGTAGAAATAGAACTTAGCAGCATTAAGAAAGTCAGGAAGGATACTTACAGCAATTATCTCTTTAACAACCCGGTTTACAACCTGCACAGGAAAGGCAGCATCAGGTTTTATTCATCAGGTAAGGATGCCGTAGTACTTACAGACAATGAGGGCTTTGAATATTTTATTGGTACCCAACGGCCCAATGAAATGTATCTGGTTATCCTTGCTGAAATGAAATCGTAACAATTACACAACAATTCCCAAAGTGGTTAAATAATTGCAATTGTTTAACATAAAGGTCAGATTAAGTGCTGTTCTTTGCACGGTAATTTAAGTTATGAAAATAGGTATTGTTTGTTATCCCACTTTTGGCGGTAGCGGAGTTGTTGCAACTGAACTGGGTAAGGCTTTGGCCGATGAAGGTCACCAGGTCCATTTTATCACCTATAGCCAGCCGGCCCGTCTTGATTTCTTTTCTGCAAACCTTTTTTATCATGAAGTATCGGTCAGAGATTATCCACTTTTTGATTATGCTCCTTACGAATCAGCACTTGCCAGCAAACTTGTAGATGTTGTTAGGTTTGAACAATTGGATATCCTGCATGTACACTATGCCATTCCTCATGCATCAGCAGCCTTTATGGCTAAACAAATATTGGAAACTTATGGCATCTTTATTCCATTCGTAACTACGCTGCATGGTACAGATATCACCCTTGTTGGTAAAGACCCAACTTACAAACCGGTAGTAACTTTTTCAATTAACAAATCAGACGGTGTAACTACCGTTTCTGAAAGTTTAAGACGCGATACAGAGGATCATTTTGAAATTACGAATGAAATTAAAGTAATCCCTAATTTTATTGATTTCAGCAGATTTAGTTTAAAGCCGAAAGATCATTTTAAAAAGGCAATCGCGCCAAATAATGAACGAATTCTCATACATACCTCAAACTTCAGAAAAGTTAAGCGTACGGCTGATATCATTAGAATGTTTGAAAAGATCCTGGCTAAAGTTCCATCAAAACTACTGATGGTAGGAGATGGTCCGGAGCGTGCGTATGATGAACAACTTTGCCGCAGTTTAGGTATTGGTGATCATGTAAGGTTTTTGGGTAAGCAGGATGCTGTTGAAGAAATTCTTTCCGTTTCTGATCTTTTTCTAATGCCATCAGAATCTGAAAGCTTTGGTTTAGCAGCCTTGGAAGCTATGGCTTGTAAGGTTCCTGCAATTACTTCAAACGCGGGAGGCCTTCCGGAGTTGAACATTGATGGTTTCTGTGGATTTATGAGTAATGTTGGAGATATTGATGATATGGCAGAAAAAGCCATCATGATCCTAAAAGATGATGATGTATTAAATAGATTTAAAGAGAACGCTCTTATCCGTGCAAAAGACTTTGACCTCAAAAAAATACTGCCAGAATATGTAAATTATTATTCCGAAGTGATTGAGCGGCAGCTCAAGCTTAAAGAAGCATAATTTATCCCTAATATATATAAAGCCGTCTGATAATCAATTAGATGGCTTTTTTTATTTATGTACGTACTGGTGGGTATGTAAATATACCAGACCCACGGTATTGTCATAGTTTCCTGACAATTTGATATTTGACTTATACTTAATTATCAAATTATGAAAAAAATATTACTAAGCGCATTTTTCGCATTGACCTTGTGCTTTGCTGCTAATGCCCAGGAAGAGGACGCCACTGTTACCGATAATCCTGCAGAAGTTAAAGACACGAAAGTGAAAAGTCTTGATGAACTTAAAGCTGAACGCGCAGCTCTTGTTGCGTTGGTTAAATCAGAAGAGTTTCAAAAAAGACTGGCTAAATCTGAAGCAGCTAAGGCTCCTAAAGAAGCGGGTATCGCAGGTGTAGATGCATTGACAGACATCGTATCTGCTATGCTAAACCAACTGAAAGAAAATAGAAATATGATACCTCAGTTGTATGCTAGTGTAACGGGACAAACTATAGACGGCGCAGCAGCGACAGATCTAAAACCAATTACGCCAGACCAAATGGTAGTATTCACTAAAATGTTTGTAGAAATGGGTACTACTCTTGTTAAATCTTCGAAAGAACTAGTTACCCTGCCTGGTGAAATTAAAAGTGCTGGCGTAATGAAAGGTTTGAAAGCTTTAAAGAATGTTGCTTACATTAAAAACGCAATCAGTTCATTGAGACAAGAAATTTCTTACAACTCTAAAATGGTTAAGAACTTAATGGATACCAACAAACTAATGGCTGCTAACACAGGCTCAAAATAAGCTAACCTACTATAAATCAAAAAAGCGGCTTCCCCACTAAAGGAAAGCCGCTTTTTATATTCAATTGATATCTTATTCTCTTATCAGTTTATCATCGTGCATCTTCAATGCAGTAAATACAAGGCAAACCGGACTGCCCACCTTTATTCTTTTTGAAGAATCTTTTAAGGCACCAGTCGCAACATTGCGATCAAATATTACTACCTCGTCGCTACCCTGATTAGCTACAAATAAATACTTTCCGCTTGGGTCAATAGCAAAGTTTCTCGGTCCTTTACCTAAGGTACTTACCCTTGATGCAAATTGAAGTCTGCCGGTAGGGAAAATAGAATAAACACTTATCGTGTTGGCATCTCCGCGATTACTTTCATATAAGAACTTACCATCAGCTGATATGTGAATATCGGCTGCATCTACTCTGCCCTTAAAGTTTGTATCAGTAGAGCCAATTTCCTGTATTTTACTAAAAGCACCATTCTTGTAAGTAAAAGCAGTAATGCTGCCATTAAACTCATGCACCAGATAAGCAAACTTACCATTCGGACTAAATGCCAAATGCCTTGGTCCTGTCCCTGCATTCGTTTTAACTACTGTTTTAAGACTCAGTACATTAGTCTTAGCACCTGCATTGTAAGTATATACATACATTAAGTCTTCACCCAAATCAGTACAAATTAAATGCTTTTTATCTGGGGTAAACTGCACCATGTGCGCATGCGCACTGGTTTGTCTTGTAGGGTCAATACTTTTGCCGGTATGCTGAACTACCTGCTTCGGTTCTGTAAGTGAACCATCAGCCGCTCTACCATACACAGCAATGCTGCCGCTACTGTAATTAGCAATGATCACATTCACTTCATCCGCCGTTACGTAACACGGATCAGTTCCTTTTGCATCACGTTTGTTTAGCGGATTAAGTACTCCTGTAGCAGAGTTATAACCAAATGAAGTAACCGTGCTGTTGCTGCCCGATTCATTAACCCCATACACGAACTTCTTATCTGGAGAAACAGCCAAAAAGCTTGGATTTGCTACATTCCTAACCACACTCTTAGGCTGCAATTGTCCGTTGCCTGCATTAAAGTTATAAGTATAAATTCCCTCGCTTTTGCCGCCGTTGGTATAGGTACCTATTAGCAAATTATAATTTTGTGAATACAATTGCTGCGTCACCAACATAAGGCCCAAGAAAAAGAATCTTTTCATATTATTTAATTAGATGTTTAATCTGTATCAATTCATGATCCTCCAGGAATCTCCACTTACCACGAGGAAGGTCTTTTTTGGTCAGGTTACCATAAACTACACGGTCAAGCTTCACAACATCATAACCCAGGTGTTCGAAAATCCTTCTTACAATCCTGTTCTTTCCGCTATGGATCTGGATACCTATTTCTTTTTTACTGGCTCCTGCCACATAAGAAATATTGTCTGGTTTAATCAAACCATCTTCCAGCTCTAAACCAAACTGAATTTTATTAAAATCACCCTGACTTAAGTTTCTGCTCAGCTCCACGTGATAGATTTTGGTAATCCCGTTTTTAGGATGAGATAGTTTATCTGCCAAATCACCATCGTTTGTCATTAATAACAAACCAGTAGTATTTCTGTCTAATCTGCCAACCGGGTAAATACGTTCTTTACTGGCTTTCTCTACCAATTGCATTACCGTTCTGCGCTCCTGCGGATCATCAGTAGTAGTAATATAATCCTTTGGTTTATTTAACAGTACATAAACTCTTTTTTCTCTTTTTAGCAATTCACCATTATAGCGAACCTCATCCTTATAAGGATCAACTTTTTGGCCAAGCTCTACAACCACTTCTCCATTTACAGATACAACTCCCGCTGCTATAAGTTCATCTGCCTTACGGCGAGAACAAATCCCAGAATTGGCTATGTAACGGTTCAGGCGTATAAGTCCGTCGTCTTTAACCGGCGCAGCCTTTCTGTTACGAATTGTTGGGGTATTCTCAACTTTTTCACCACGATCCTGATAGGCTGGTCTGCCACCTTCATTCTCTCTTTTTCTAAATGGTCTGCTGTCGGTGCTTCTTGAAGTAGAAGTCTTTTTATCATCAAATTTGCGGAAAGGTTTATCACCCGTGCCGAAACTGTCTTTCTTTATATAACTGCGTTTCTCTCCGGGAGGGGTCTCTCTTGAACTGCCTTCTTTAAATGCCCTTGGTTTGAAATCTCTTTTATCTCCCTCTCTTGGTTTATACTCGCGCTTTTCGCCATCTCTTGGCTTAAATTCTTTACGCTCACCATCTCTGGGTTTATACTCACGCTTCTCTCCGTCTCTTGGTTTGTATTCTCTTTTTTCGCCGTCTCTCGGCTTGAAATCGCTGCCGGTGCTTCTGGGTCTGAAGCTTGTTGAATCTTTATCGGCCCTTGGTTTGTATTCTTTTTTATCTCTTCCTTCTTTATCCTCAAACTTGCTTTTTCCTTTGTAAGAACTCTCTGTTCCACTAGGTCTTCTGCCAGTTGTGCTTCGGTTTCCCGGTTTGGACTTGTCATCCCGACTGTTCCTACTATTGTCTTTTGTCATGATACGCTATTAACCGCATAAAATATGCGGCCACAAACTTAGGCAAAATTGCTCAATTTCACAATTTTAACTCGCTGTAGCTGTGTCAGTACAGCGTTATAATCTTTGCAATGTGCACTTATACAGGCTATTGCTAAACCTTATTACAATAGAGACGAAAATAGTTAGTTTTCTGCTAAAATCCGCTTTTCAAAATCGGCGTCTAACTACATTTAAACGCCGATTTTCAGAGTTAATTATGTAATCGCTTGATAATTAGGTCAATATATGTTACCTTTGCAGCTGTTCAATATTATTAACCAAAAAAAGGAGGAAAATGATAAAGAAACACGTAGTACTATGTACGGTAATCTTAGCATTACTGGTTATGGCAAAAGTGTTTGCTTACAACATGCCCCAAACAACTAAAAGTGTTGCCACACACAAAGACACAACAACACAAATAATACCAACACCACAAAGAATTATAGCGCCATTATCACAGATGGCCAAGTTAAATTTCGCAGAAGAAACACTACCACTGGGCGATCTCAAAGTGGAGCGTAAAATGAAGAAGATTCTTGCTGCTTACAACTACAGTAAAATTCAGACCAATCGTTTACATAAAAAAGCTGCAGAATGGTTCCCTATAATTGAACCCATCCTTGCTGCTTATGGTATCCCTGAAGATTTTAAGTATGTTCCTCTTGTAGAGTCTGGTTTGCAAGCCGGCGTATCTGCTAAAGGTGCCGCAGGATTTTGGCAATTCATGCCGGGTACAGCTCGCAATTATGGCTTAAGGGTTAACTCAAAGGTAGATGAACGTAAGAATTTACGCAAATCAACTATCGCTGCTGCTAAGTACATTAGAGAACTTTACAGCATATTTGATAGCTGGACTTTAGTGGCCGCTGCTTACAATGTAGGCGATAACCACATGAAGAAACAGATTAACAGACAAAACCAGGACAACTACTTCAAAATGAGATTAAACTCTGAAACAGGGGGGTACGTTTATAAACTCATTTCCATGAAGGAGATTGTTGAAGATCCGGTTCGTTATGGTTTTAGAGCACCCAGAACAGTATTGGCTTACCACAAGCCTCTTAGTGCAACTAACGTAGAATAGGAAGAAATTTTTTTCTTACTTTACTCCCAAATGGGACTGTTAAAATTAAGAATTGCAGAAATGATTTACGGACCAGGAGATTCTCTGGTCCTTTTTTTTGATACGATAGGAGGCGATAAACCACCCTACTTCGCTGGTCAGTTCCTAACCCTCATTTTTCAGATCAACAACCGTGAAGTGAGGCGCTCGTACTCGCTTTGTAGTTCTCCCGCCTTGGATGAGCCGCTTTCTATAGCAATTAAGCGTGTAGAGAATGGTGAGATTTCAAGGCACCTCCACCATAAAACTGCGGTAGGCGATGTAATTAATGCATTAGCGCCAAACGGGTTGTTTACCTACTTACCAAATCCTGAACTTAAAAGAACACTATTCTTCTTTGCTGCCGGAGTTGGTATTACACCTGTGTACTCCATCATAAAAACAGCATTGTATTCAGAAACAGCATCAAAGCTCTACCTGGTGTACAGCAGTCGCTCCGTTGATGAAACTTTATTTTATAATGAGCTTAACGCTTTAGAGGCTCAATTCCCAAGCCGCTTCAAGATCATCTATGTCTCGTCTCACTCTAAGAACCTTTTGTATGCCAGGTTAAACGTATTCCTAATCGAAAAACTGGTTAACGAATACATGGAGTTCGACTCAAAGGATGCTTTATTCTATACCTGCGGACCAATAGACTATATGGTTAGCTGCCGCATTACCTTGTTAAAACTCGGATACGAAATCAGTCAGATCAAACGCGAAACGTTTGTATTACCGGAAGATGAGGCAGATGACGATGATACTTCTGAAAAAGAAATAGGCGATACAAATACTTACACGGTGACATTAAATAACCGGGGAGTCATACACAAAATTGCTGTGCCCTATAACAGAACAATTCTTCAGGAAGCATTGTTGAACAAAATTGATATCCCTTACAGTTGTCGAGCCGGTATATGCAGCACCTGCACCGCAACCTGCACAAAAGGCCATGTGCGGATGGACTATAATGAGGTACTGGTAGACAATGAAATTGCAGCAGGAAGAGTGCTCGTTTGTACCGGTCATCCTACTGAAAATGACACCACCATTGTATGGTAAAAGACTTTAATAATTATCTTTGCAAATATGAGTAAAAATACCATTGACCTGGGCGAGCAAAAAGATGTTGAAGTGTACGGAGCCCGGGTGCATAACCTTAAAAATATAGATGTTTCTTTTCCGCGTAATAAGCTGGTAGTCATTACCGGATTAAGCGGCAGCGGTAAATCCTCTCTTGCGTTTGATACCATTTATGCAGAGGGGCAAAGACGCTATATGGAAACTTTTAGCGCCTATTCCCGCCAGTTTATGGGGGGTATGGAAAGGCCTGATGTGGATAAGGTTTCGGGCCTGAGTCCGGTTATAGCTATTGAGCAAAAGACTACCAGTAAAAACCCAAGATCTACAGTAGGCACCATTACCGAGATCTACGATTTTATGCGCCTTCTTTATGCGCGTACCGCAGATGCTTTCTCTTATAATACAGGCGAGAAAATGGAACGCATGAGCGAGGACCAAATTCTTGATAATATATTCAAAAAGTATGGTGAGATTCCCGTTAACATCCTTGCTCCTGTAGTTAAGGGGAGAAAGGGGCATTATCGCGAACTCTTTGAACAAATTCGTAAACAGGGCTTTGTTAAGGTACGCGTTGATGGCGACATCCAGGACATCACTGCAAAGATGCAGGTAGACCGCTACAAAATACATGATATTGAAATTGTTGTAGACCGCTTAGTAGTTGACCGGAAAGACGTTAAACGCTTACAGGATTCACTGCAAACTGCCATGAAGCTTGGTAAGGGCATTATTAAGATTAGCGATAAAGACAACAATGTATCGCATTTTAGTCGCTTTTTAATGTGTCCTACAACTGGTATTTCGTATGATGAGCCTCAACCAAACAGCTTTTCTTTTAACTCACCTTATGGCGCTTGCGAAAATTGCGATGGGCTGGGTTATATCCTGGTAATCGATAAAGATTCTGTAATCCCAAATCCCAAACTCAGCATCATTAATGGTGGTTTAGCGCCATTGGGGGAATACCGCGACGTGTGGATGTTCCAGGTATTAAAATCGCTCGCAAAAAAGTACAGCTTCTCCCTGTCAACGCCTATAGAGAAACTAAGCGAAGAGCACATCAATATCATTTTAAATGGAAGCCATGAATTACTTAGCGTTGCCGTCGAGTACAACAAGTGGAATGTACAAAACTACCAGATCACATTTGATGGGATCATAAAATTACTCGAAGAACAGCATGAACGTAAAGGCGAAGGTGCGGTCGACGATATGGAGGCCTTCCGTAAACTTAAAACCTGCCCTGTTTGTAATGGTGCCCGATTGAAGAAAGAGAGTTTACACTTTAAAATAGATGGCAAGAATATTTTTGAGCTGTCTGATATGGACATCAGTTCTCTTAAAAACTGGTATGTTGGTATTGAAGAGCGATTAAGTGAGAGACAAAATACCATTGCTAAAGAAGTACTTAAAGAAATACGTGCAAGGTTGGGTTTCCTAACGGACGTGGGTTTGAACTATTTGTCGCTTGACAGAACTGCGCGCACCCTTTCCGGCGGTGAGGCCCAGCGTATAAGACTGGCAACACAGATCGGCTCACAACTCATGAACGTCATGTACATTTTAGATGAGCCAAGTATAGGCCTTCATCAACGTGACAATGAGCGTTTGATTGGAGCACTAAAAAACTTGCGCGATCTAGGCAACACCGTATTAGTTGTGGAGCACGATAAAGACATGATCCTTGAAGCAGATCACGTGATAGATGTTGGCCCTGCTGCGGGGGTTCACGGGGGACAAATTGTTGCTCAAGGTACACCAGCACAAATTCTTGCGTCAGATACCCTTACAGCAGCATACTTAAATGGCAAGAAGGGGATTGAAGTCCCTAAAAAGAGAAGAAAGGGCAATGGCCATAAACTCTCTATCATTAAGGCTAGCGGTCACAATTTAAAAGATGTGTCTGTTGATTTCCCTTTGGGTAAGTTCATTGCAGTAACCGGTGTGTCGGGTAGCGGTAAATCAAGTCTAATCACAGAAACGCTTTATCCTATATTGAACCACCATTTCTTCAGGGCCAAAAAACATCCCCTATCATACGAGAAAATCAATGGTTTAAAAGAGGTTGATAAAGTAATTGAAATAGACCAGGCGCCTATTGGTCGCACACCAAGGTCTAATCCATCAACGTATACTGGTGTGTTTTCAGATATCAGGAACTTATATGTACAATTGCCAGAGGCGAAGATAAGAGGGTATAAGCCCGGCCGTTTCTCATTTAATGTTAAGGGAGGCAGGTGTGAAACTTGTCAGGGCGGGGGTATGAAGGTCATAGAAATGAATTTCCTTCCTGATGTACAAGTGCCTTGCGAAGAATGCGGAGGCAGAAGATACAATAGAGAAACACTGGAAGTACGCTACAGAAGTAAATCTATTAGCGATGTGCTCGATATGAGTATCGAGGAAGCAGTAGATTTCTTTGAGAATATGCCATCTATCTACCGAAAAATTAAGACCCTCAAGGATGTGGGGCTCGGCTATATTACATTAGGCCAGTCGTCAACCACCTTATCTGGGGGTGAAGCCCAGCGTGTCAAACTTGCTACAGAGCTTTCCAAAAAGGATACGGGCAGAACGTTCTACATATTAGACGAACCTACAACCGGTCTGCATTTTGAAGACATCAATGTATTACTGGGCGTTCTAAATGAACTGGTAGATAAAGGCAATACCGTATTGGTTATTGAGCACAATTTGGATGTGGTAAAGGTGGCCGACTGGGTAATAGATTTGGGTGAAGAAGGCGGTGCGGGAGGCGGAAGAATCATCTTTGAAGGAACACCTGAAGGACTGGTTCAAAACCCAATAAGTCTTACCGGCAAATTCCTTAAAAAGGAAATGAATTTGTAACTTACATTATGGCAATATTCCTCAACAGCTACTTACCTGATACAGATCCTTACAGTCAGCAGCAAGTTGTAGCCAAGGGATTAGACATTCATAAAGGGGAAAGTAATAGGAGGCCCTTTCAGTTAATTGAAGAGGATGATATTTCAAAACTTTTAAAACCGCGGGAGCCTTTTTCTCATAAGGGGACTTACGGCCATGCGTTACTCATTGCAGGTGCCCCGAATACCATGGGTGCCGCATTGATTGCAGCCAATGGCTGTCTTCACGCAGGCGCCGGTTTAACTACAGTAAGCATTCCGCAATCTGGCTTAAGCGCGTTAAATACACATCTTCCTGAAGTAATGTACACAGATCGGGATGGATTGCTGAAAGACAAAGAGGATGCTTTTCAAAAATACACCACTATTGGAATAGGTCCAGGCTTAGGCACAGACCAAGCTGAACTTTTAGCAATTGTCCTCAAAGCAAACAAACCACTTGTAGCAGATGCTGATGCATTAAATATACTTGCCGGAGATAAAAAGCTGCTGTACAAAATTCCTTCCGGTTCAATCATTACCCCACATATGAAGGAATTTGATCACCTCTTTGGCGAGCACAAAACCTGGTGGGACAGATTACAAACTGCAATAGATAAAGCAGCCGAATTGGATATTATCATCGTACTTAAAAATGAGTACACCTTTATTATAGACCAAAAGGGAACTGTTTCTATTAATCCAACAGGCAATCCGGCAATGGCGCAGGGTGGAATGGGAGATGCCTTAACGGGAGTTATAGCCGCTTATCTGGCACAAGGTTATGAGGCCAAATTTGCCGCCATTATAGGTGTCTATTTCCATGGTAAAGCGGGTGATGAACTAGCTAAGAAAAGGTACTCTATTACGGCGTCAGAATTAATTAACCAGTTTCCTAAAACTGTTAAACGCCACCCATAACCATCATTTGTTCCATGGTAGGGCTTGGGCTTCCGCCACGTTTTTCCAAAGTAACAGCAAAAGCCTGGGCAATCCCAATTTCTTTCATATTCACTAAAATATGAGCGGTGTCCGCATTTACATCAAACACACCAAGATCTACAGGTTTACCATTTACCAAAGCCCATAACTGGTATTGGTGGTTCTTATCGTTAACAGGTAAAGCCATTTTGGTATTATTAACCATAACATGCTTTCCTTTAGGATGCCAGTAAACCACCATGTTATCTTTGGGATCTTTCTGACCGGCAAGCTTAACTGTTCTCCAGTTCGGATCTTCCGACATTGAAACCAGTTTGTTTAAGTCTTCATTGTTCTCTTTCATGAAGGAAACAGTGCTGGAAAATTTCTCTCTGTCGGCACTCAAACTAACAATTTGTTCTCTAGCCACACCCAAGTCGCTATGCGCTGAGTATAACGCGGCTACACTTACAAATAACAATGCAACACAGGCTGCAAGAGCTAGACGTAAAAAGCGAACCTTTGATTTGTAATTATCCTGTATTTCCGAATTTAATGGAACAATGCGAGCTTCCTGTGGAGGGGCTGGAGTGCCACGATCAATCTTCCCTAATATTTTTTCCTTTAAACCAGCCGTAGGCTGTATCGCGTTCTGCACCGCATATTGTTCCATAGCAATCTCTATCGCTTCAATTTCCTGCTTAACAGCAGGATATTTTGAAGCCATATTTTGAACCTCTACTTCTTCCGGAGCAGGTAACTGCCCAAGAACGTAAAGTTCAAGTATGCCAGATTCAATATATGCTTTTCCTTCTTCCACCTTAATTAAAATTCTTCCTTAATTCCATTATTCCCATTCTAATACGGGTCTTAACCGTACCTAATGGCAAGTTTAGTTCTTCTGCGGCTTCTACATGCGTATACCCTTTGAAGTATACCATATCTAAGACGGCTTTAAATTCTGGTTTAAGTGCTGTAACTAAGTCCTTAACACCAAGAAGATCTGCATTGAAAGTTACCTCTCTCTGCGCGTCAATGAAATCTACGTTATTTTCAATGTCTTGGTTTTTCGCTGAGTTCTTAAAATCTTTCGAACGTAGCTTGTCTATGGAAAGATTACGGGCGATATTCATCATCCAGGTAAATAATCTTCCTTTAGTATTGTCGTAGCTTCCTGCTGAGTTCCAAATTTTTATAAAAGTTTCCTGTAATAGATCCTCAGCGACTTCTGATTGCTGTATAATTCTGGAAATCACACCCAATAGAGCGCCTGAATACATATCGTACAGTGCCTGAATCGCCAGGGTATCCTGACTTTTCAATTTACTTACGAGCTCTTCTTCGGATAGAGTTATTTTTTTAGATGGTGCCAATAGGATGCTAATATAGTTAATCTACAACAAGATCAAAATGGATTTTGTTTTTTTAGAATAAATGCTTTTCAGCATGGTAAGACGACCTTACTAAGGGTCCGCTTTCCACGTATTTGAGCCCTTTTGCTAATCCAATTTCCTTATATTTTGCAAACTGGTCAGGGTGTATCCAATCAACCACAGGGTGATGGTTACGAGTAGGCTGTAAGTACTGACCGAGCGTTAAAATATCCACACCATTAGCAACCAAATCGTCTATTGCTTCTAAAACATCATCTTCAGTCTCACCTAAACCGAGCATAATACCAGTTTTTGTGCGTAATCCAAATTCGGAAATTCTTTTTAACGCTTCCAGACTTCGGTCGTATTTAGCCTGGATCCGAACCTGTTTAGTTAACCTCCTAACAGTCTCTATATTGTGAGACATAACCTCGGGGCGCTCTTCCAAAACACGGTACAGATTATCCCAAATTCCCCTGAAATCAGGTATTAATGTTTCCAAAGTCGTTTCCGGACTTTCCCTTCTAATCGCCTGCAAAGTTTCAGCCCATATAATTGAACCACCATCTTTGAGGTCATCACGGTCTACCGAAGTAATTACGCAATGCTTGACCTGCATTAACTTTACAGAATTGGCAACCCGGTTTGGTTCATCTGTATCAACCGCTAATGGTCTTCCCGTAGCTACTGCACAAAAGGAACAAGAGCGTGTGCAAATATTACCGAGAATCATAAAGGTCGCAGTTCCGGCACCCCAGCACTCGCCCATATTAGGACAGTTACCACTTTCGCAAATGGTATGTAGTTTATGCGTATCTACTAAACTGCGAACCTGGGCATATTCTTTACCCACGGGAAGCTTTACCCTAAGCCAATCTGGCTTGCGTTGTACTGGATTTTCTGAAACAACCGGAAGTGCGATCATGATACAAAGTTAAGCAATAGCTTTCAATTGAAAGAAAGACCCAGTGTTAGTATGATGTAATGTTATGCTTATGTGCTTAGCTTACCCAGGTATTGACTGTCAGACTGTATGCTCCTATCTGCCGATACAAACCCAATGTACAAATGCCACTGCATGCCCGGCTTTTTACTAGGCAGTTTTAGGGTTTCTTCGCCCATACTTCGAAAAGCACCTGCACATTTATAGTTTGATTCCCTGGTATTGAAATCAATTGCCAGCAACAACACCTGATCAAGATTTTTTTCACCTGGAAGATTTACTTCTTTATCCCAATGAAAGCGTACTATTCCAGGACTCTCCAACACATATTCAGGATCCATAGCACCCCCTAAATCGCCTCCACTCATTTTAAATTTTTCTGGGTCTATTACTTCTTTCCCTTCGATTTCCATCATGGCATTCATTCTGTTCCATGAAAGTGCACCTTTTGAACCTCCTCTTAATGATCCATAATTTTTGAAACTCACCTTGAGCAATTCCAATAAGGGTGTTAAGGTCCACTGAACAAGGCCGAAGGCACTTGTATTTTTCTTCTCGTTTTTAGTCAAAGGTTTAGTCCGCTCAGGGAGTGAACGCATGTGTTCTTTACCATGTAGTGTGTAACCTACAACAGTACCTACTTTTCCACTAAATCCTCCTAGTATCCCATTTTTAATTCTTGCCATTGTCGAAGAGGTATTTTATTGGTTTCCGGTTTGGCAACTAAGGCCAGTTAATGCGGCTCGAGGCGCATTAACTACTATAACATACCAAGACATGTATTTGTTTTAGTTTAACATTTATTTTACGCCATAAATACATGTTTTCAACATGTTATATACACGTCGCTAAACGGGTTTATAACGTGTATACAACGAGTATAGAACGTGTTTAGAACATGTAAAACTAGAACATGAGTAGAATGTGCTTTGAGCATGTTTGCAACGGATCATTGGCATGGCATGACGAAATACTAAATTAGGAACATATTACCTGTGAAAATTAAACCCGAGTCGGCACTTTCTGTGAATTTTTTTTTTCCCAAATGGCTACGATTTTTGCAAGCAGCACATCTCCTCCTCCGTAAAAGAAGACCGCACCCATTGGTGGATTTGAACCCGGGATATATCCGAAAATCTTTGGTGCCCATGCCCAGCATTTAAAATATGTGCCAATCAGTTCAATTATAATTACGCAAAGTGCAATGAAATAGTACATATTATCCCAGCGTTTTCTATACAGCAGAAGGAAAAAGAAAACGCCGAATATCAGTGTAAATACATCGCCCAACATTATTCCGACATAGAGGAATAGCGTAATAAAGGCAACGGCAAAGAAAATCCGTAATTTATTGTCCATGTGAGTTGCGAGAGAAGTCTTAGCAACAATGTACCCTGATGCATATACGATGGCATGACCGAAGGGAACGTAAATGGGAATGTGTGAGGTGCGGTAGGTATACATTCCCAGCCAGCTGCAAAAGATTAATTCACCTAAGTACGACAGGAAAACCATTACGAACATCAGTTTACGAAGGTGGCTGGCCGAAGAAAAATAAATCAGTAAGAAATAGCCAATGGCTAATACATTGGTAAGGTAACGGCCGTCGAAATATGTTTTTAAAAAGTAGACAGAATCAATGCCCAGCGCGAGCATGGTGAAGGCTGGGAACAAAAGGGCTAACCATAGCTGCTCTTGAGAAACCGGTTTTTTATCTAAATCTCCTGAAGTTTGTGTTGTATTTATAATACCAGTGCAGAGATGTATTTGTACATGTCGGCGCAAATGTAAAGAATTTGATGAATTGTTAAGCCGGTTGGCTCGCGATTACTTCAGCTACTTCTTCGGCAGAGATGTCACTGTGCGATGCATCTAAAACGCAACTTCCATCTTTCAATAACAAGATTTGTGGCGACTCATGATGTACCTGGAACGTCTCTGCAATTTGTGCAGATATTGGGCGATAGGCGATGAGGTCCAGGAAGTATAAAGAAGTGTCTGCCGGGATAGACTCCCAATCCATCTCAAAGCGCCGTTTTGCCATCATGCTAACAGAGCAACGTGTGCTGTGTTTGAAGATTAAACTATACCCTGGCTGGTTTTGAATTTCATCGATTTGGGCTAAATCGGTAATATATTTCCACTGCATCTGTAATCCTTTCTTTTGTTTACTATTATCCGCGTCTTCGTTTGCCTTCAGGGTAAGAACTGTAAGCAGGGCAAAGGCGGCTGGAACATGCTTCTAAAACAGTTATTGCAAAAAATACGCCAATCAATAACATAGCAACTTTTTTCATCTCATTATTATTTTAAGGTAGATTCTTCTACTAAGCTACACCTTTTGAATAACTATTCAAAACCAGATTATACGCTGGCAGCGAGCTGAGCCATTTTAATCGCTGTAATTGCCGCTTCATCCCCTTTATTACCCAGCTTTCCTCCGGCCCTGTCTATTGCCTGCTGCTGGTCATTGGTAGTTAACACCCCGAAGATAACTGGTTTACTATATTTTACACTTACATGGGTAATGCCGTTCGCTACAGCATCGCAGATGAAGTCGAAATGCTTGGTGTCTCCTTGTATCACACAACCAAGGCAAATTACCGCGTCAAGCCCAGCATGTTTTTTCAACAAAATATCAGCTGCACTAGTTAGTTCAAAGCTTCCCGGTACGGCTACGGAGATTATGTTTGCTTCAGTAACACCGTTTGCAACTAATGTATCAAATGCACCTTTATAAAGTGCACCGGTTATTTCGGCATTCCACTCGGCCACAGCAATTGCTATTTTGTAGTCGGCCCCATTAGGAATTGTGGTATGAGAAAAATCAGATAGGTTTTTTAGATGTGTTGCCATGCTGCAAAATTAATAAATGGGTACAAAAAAAGGCTAGCTAAACAGCTAACCTTTTGTAAAAATATTTGGTTATAATTATTTCACCTGAGCTTCAGCGCGACCGATGTAAGCATCAATCAAGGTAGCTTCTTGGCTTTCAGGGTATTGAGTCTTGATTTTAGTATATGCATCCTGAGCTCCTTTGTAGTCTTTCAGCGTTTCGTATACCAAGCCCAATTTTTTAAGGAACATTGGCGAAGTAAATTTATTATTTCCTTTATCAGCAGCTTTTTTATAATATGTTGCAGCTTGTTTGTAATCTTTTAATTCACTGTAAGCATCGCCCAATAAACCTAACGCAAGAGGATCAATAACTACACTGCCGGTCTCTGAATACTTACCAAGCGAAGCAACTGCTTTTTGGTACTCACCTTTACGCAGGTAAATGCCACCAAGATAAAGATTAGCCAGATTTGCAGATTTAGTGTTGTCATACTCTTGGGCTATGGTTTCCAAACCAGGAAAACCTGCAGTTCCGTTTGCACCTTTCAATTCACCGTTTAGTGCCTTGTTAGACAATGAATCTACACCAATAAAATGCTCTGCTTTGTACATTTTGGCAGCGGCTTCTTCAGCCCTTCCCTTTAAATATACATTTTGATACCATATATATATACCTATAAGCACCACGATTGCACCTGCAATAAACAAAAGGCTTTTAGAGTTTTCTTGTAAAAATGATCCCTTTCTTACCGGCTGGGCTATTTCTTTTTCTGTTTCTAACATTTTATTTAAAAAAATTAAGGATTGCAAAAATACGTTTTTACATCAAAGTATCAACCTCTTTTTTAAGTATTTAATAAAACATATTAACAGCCATCTTAATTCACGATGGTAAACGGTAACTTTGAATTAGATACTATGTGGTTAAAAAACATTACCCTTCTTAATTTCAAGAACTATGCTGATGCAAGCATTAGTTTTTCTAAAACAGTAAATGCTTTTGTAGGGAATAATGGAGCAGGTAAAACAAACCTGCTTGACGCTATCCATTACTTGTGTTTATGCAAAGGTTATTTTAACCCCATCGATAGTCAGCAAATTAAAACTGATGAAGACCTGTTCCTCATACAGGGCGATTTTGACCGTAAGGATAAGAATGAGAAAATCACTTGCGGACTAAAACGAAATCAAAAGAAACAGTTTAAGCGCAATAAAAAGGAATACGATAAACTTGCTGATCATATAGGCCTTTTTCCACTTGTAATGATTTCTCCATATGATACCGGGATTATTATGGAGGGTAGTGAAGAACGCAGGAGGTTTGTTGATAATGTGATTTCACAAACGGATACCCGGTATCTAGATGAGCTTATTTTGTACAATAAGCATCTTCAAAACCGTAATGCATTATTAAAGCAAATTTCTATAACGAGAAGCTATGATCCGGCACTGCTGGAAATTTACAATGATCAGCTGGTGGCTTCCGGAGTAAAAATCTTTGCCAAGCGGCAGGAATTTATGCTCGATTTTATTCCTCTTTTCAACAAATATTATGAGTTTATTACCGAATCGAATGAGGTAGTAAGCCTTCAATATCAGAGTCAGCTGATTGATAATGCCTTTGAACATTTGCTGGTACAATCAATAGAAAAAGATAAGGTTCTGGAACGTACTACAATGGGTATACACAAGGATGAACTGGCTTTTACTATCGCTGATATGCCTCTGAAAAAGTTTGGATCACAAGGTCAGCAGAAATCATTTGTTATTGCCTTGAAGCTGGCTCAATATGCGTACTTGCAGAAATACAGAGGTTTCAAGCCTTTGCTGTTGCTGGATGACATTTTTGATAAACTTGATGACAGTAGGGTAAGTAAATTGATGGAGATGGTGTCTCACCATGATTTCGGACAAATCTTTATTACAGACACCGGAAAAGATAGGGTAGTGAGTATCTTTACTAAAATAAATGTGCCGCTAACTGTTTTTGAGGTAACTAAAGGAACCATACATCATGCGTAAGCCAAACGATATTACCTTAAAAGAGGGGATTGGCAAGCTCCTAAATGTGTATAAGCTAAAGGGGAAGTTTGACGAAACCGCTGTGCTCGCTTTCTGGCCTGAGCTTATGGGCAATGCTATTGCAAACAGAACTACCCAAATTTACATATTTCAAAAAAAGCTTTTCGTGCGATTGGAATCGTCTGTGATTAAAAATGAGTTATTGATGGTCAGAACCGGCATCATCCAAAAGATCAATGAACGTGCCGGTACTGAGGTCATAACAGATATAGTTTTTTTATAACTATAGCCTTTAACTAAAATACTTTTTTAATCAACCAGATTACGAGCGCAATTACCAATACAACGATAATTACACCTACCCAAACTCCGGCTTTAAAGATGTCGCCAATAACTTCGCAACTGGTTAAAGTGGTACAAAGCAAGGCTATAAGTGCAAGTGGAAAATATCTTTTAGTCATCATAAAATTTGTTTTGTAGTATTTAACAAATATTTACGATAATGGTTTTGGTAATTACTTTCCGTTTATTTTCAATAACTCTATTTCAAAAATCAACGTAGCAAATGGTGGAATTCCACCGTCAGGTGCACCTGAATCTCCATAACCAAGTTGATAAGGAACAAAGAATTTGTATTTAGCGCCCGGCTGCATGAGCTGAAGACCTTCTGTCCATCCTGGAATTACCCTATTAAGCGGGAAGGTAGTAGGTTCATTTCTTTTATAAGAACTGTCGAATTCTTTGCCGTCTATAAGTGTACCGGCGTAATGAACTGTAACTGTGTCGGTAGCTTTAGGGTTGATGCCAACTCCCTTGGTTATCACAAGGTACTGCAAGCCGCTAGCGGTTACCTGTACACCTGCCTGTTTCTTATTATTTTCCAAAAAAGTTTGGTTTTCCGTCATGGTAACTGCGTACTTCGCCTTGTTTTGAGCACTTTGTTGTGCATTTACATCACTCAAAAAGTTATTGATACAAGCTTGTGCTTTTTCCTCTGTAAGTAAGGGTTTTTTCTCAGTAAAAGCATCTTTTAAGCCCTGAACAAGCATAGCATAATTAAATGAATTTATTCCACCCCTTTTAAAGTTGGCTGCCATACCCATACCAAAAGCATAGCTTGCAGAGTCAAGCGTTGTTTTCATTGCCACGGGTTGCGCTGCTACTGCTGTAGTTGTTTTAACGGTTGTAACTTTTTTAGCAGGAACCGTTTTTTTACCTGTTTGCGCAAAACTTACAGATGCGCAAACAGGTATTAATAATGTTAATATTATTTTTTTCATAATTAGAAACGTTCGTCTGCCGAGAAGAAGAAATCGCCCTCTATGGCTGCATTCTCATCTGAATCAGAACCATGTACTGCATTGGCATCAATTGATTTAGCATATTTTGAGCGGATAGTACCTTCAGCTGCATCAGCAGGATTGGTTGCTCCGATCAATTTTCTGAAATCTTCGATTGCATTGTCTTTTTCAAGGATTGCCGCTACTATCGGACCAGAAGACATGAAACCAACTAAGTCGTTATAGAAAGGACGTTCTTTATGTATCTCATAAAATTTACCGGCAGTTTCTGCAGTAAGCTGAGTGTATTTCAATGCGATGATTTTAAAGCCTGCTGAAGTGATGTCGTTAATGATAGCCCCAATGTGTCCGTTAGCTACCGCGTCTGGCTTAATCATTGTAAATGTTCTGTTCGTAGTCATTTTTTTATTTAAAATTTTTCACAAAATTACATTTTATACTGTTAATATTAAAGCTTGAAAATGATATAAGTAGTTATACGCGATTAAATCATTAGCTTTGCGCCCGAAATTATGTTGTCTATTACCGAAATAAAAGAGTTACTGGCTACTCCCCAGAAGATAGTTATCACAACCCATCATAAACCTGATGGCGATGCTATGGGTTCATCGCTGGGATTGTATGCTTATCTGATACAACTTGGGCACCATGTGACAGTGATAACACCTACTGACTATCCTTATTTTTTACATTGGCTTCCCAACAACTCTGATGTTATCATCTATACTGAGCAAAGCAGCCTTGCTGCCCAGCTTGTTGCAGATGCCGCGATAATATTTTGTCTGGATTTCAATACCCTAAGCCGAATTAATGAACTGGGAGAGTTGGTACGTGCGTCAGACGCCTATAAGGTTATGATAGACCACCACCTGGAGCCCGAAGATTTTGATGATTACAGGCATTGGAGTATCGGCGCATGTGCCGCCGCCCAATTGGTGTATGAATTTATAGTGAACGAACTTAAGGACGGGAAGATGATGAATAAGGACATTGCTACCTGTCTTTATACTGGAATCATGACCGATTCAGGGTCATTCAGATTTGAATCTGCAAATGCTGCGGTTTACAGAATTGCTGCAGATTTGATTGATGCGGGCGCGGAGCACTGGAGAATTCATCAGTTGGTTTACGACAATGCCACAGAAAACCGTTTGCGTTTCTTAGGGCACTGCATCAGCAATAAGCTGGATATCCTTAGGGAGTACAACACTGCAATTATTTCTGTAACACGCGAAGAACTCAATCATTATAAGATAGTAACTGGTGATACAGAAGGAATTGTGAATTATGCGCTGTCCATTAACGGGATAAAGCTTGCTGCATTTATTATTGAAAGAACTGATAAAGTTAAATTATCTTTGCGCTCCACAGGGGATTTTCCCGCTAACGAAATATGTAAGAAATACTTTGATGGCGGTGGACATAGAAATGCTGCGGGCGGCGCATCTTCGAAAAACCTTGAGCAGACAGTTATTGAATTTAAAGACATATTAAAAGAGTATAAAACGCAGTTACTGCAGTAAAATAACATATCAAAACAAAAATAATTTATAACCAAAAATGAAGAAAAGCATAGTAATTCTTTTCGCAGCTACACTTGGATTAGCTGCTTGTAACAACTACAAAAAAGCTGAGGGAGGCTTAATGTACCAGATCCATGAGGATGCCGGAAAAGAGAAAATTAAAGAAGGTGACATCGTTAAATTGAACTTTGTTCAAAAGAATGAGAGAGACTCAGTAATGTTCAGTACTTATGATATTGAGTCGCCACAAGTATTCCCTGTTGCAAAAAAGCAATATAGTGGTGATATGAATGACGTTTTAACGTTATTTGGAGAAGGTGATAGTGCAACTTTTAAGCTGGACCTTGATACAATGGCTAAACGTACCAATCAGCCTAAACCAGCTACAAATGCTAAAGACAAATATTTAGTGTTCACTGTTAAAGTTGAAAAGGTATTTCAGAAAAAAGCTGGCGAAGCAGATGCTGATTTCCAAAAAAGAGCGCAAGACTTTTTTCAGAAAGACTTTGTTGCAGCACAGGCAAAATTCAAAACTGCTGAAGCAGGAAAGATGAAATCCTACATCGACGACAATAAGCTTAAAACTACAACTACAGCTTCTGGCTTGCAGTATGTTATCACTAACGCTGGAAGCGGACCAAAGCCAGTTGTTGGCGATACGATAATGATCAATTACACTGGTAAGCTTGCTACTAAAAAAGCAGATGGTACCTACCATATCTTTGATACTTCAGTTGAAAGCGTTGCTAAAGAGGCTAAAATTGTTAACCCAATGGCTAAATACGAGCCAAGACCTTTCAGTATCGGTAATGCAATCCCTGGATTTGATGAAGGTTACCAATTGATTGGTAAGGGCGGTAAAATCACATTGATTATCCCTTCAAAATTAGCATGGGGCGAGGCAGGTAATGCACAGGCTAAAATTAGTCCTTACGCACCTGTAGTATTTGAGGTTGAGATTGTTGACATTAAAAAACCTAAACCTGGTACAGTGCCTGCAGTAAACGTTGCGCCACCGGTAACTGTTAACTAAAAATAAATCTGGCTGGCTTTGCCTGCTGAATAGCCCTGTTGGTTTTATACCAACAGGGTTTTTTTATTAACTTCGCCCATGCTTTTAACAGATACCCATACCCATCTTTATTATGAGACAGATAACGATAAGCAGGCTTTGCTCATGCAGCGATGCTTCGATACTGATATAAAGCGCCTTTTTCTTCCAAACGTAGATCTTGCTTCGATAAAGCAAATTGACGACCTGGTTAGCAAGTATCCCGAGAATTGTTTCGCAATGGCGGGACTTCATCCTTGTGAAGTTAAGGAAGACTATGAACTGGTGCTCGACCAAATTTGTGAAGGTATGGCCGACAGGCAGATATATGCGATTGGCGAAATAGGAATTGACCTTCATTGGGATAAAACAACGCTCGAATTTCAAAAGGCTGCTTTCAAAGAGCAGATCAAATGGGCAAAGGACATGGAACTGCCTATAGTTATTCACTGCAGGGAAGCGTTTGATGAAGTATTTAAAGTATTGGAACAAGAAAAGGATGATAAACTTAGGGGTATTTTTCATTGCTTTACAGGTGATTTAGAACAGGCTAACCATGCCATCGAACTTGGCTTTTATCTGGGTATAGGAGGCGTAGTTACCTATAAAAATTCAGGCTTGGAAGCGGTACTTAAGGATATTCCTCTACATAAATTGGTGCTGGAAACAGATTCCCCTTATCTTGCTCCTGTACCCTACAGAGGGAAAACCAATGAGAGCAGTTACCTGATTTTTGTGGCACAAAAGCTGGCTGATATTTACGGTATTTCGTTAGAAGAGATAGCGGAGATTACAACAGCCAATTCTGTGAAAATATTTAAAGTGTAACATGGTAAAGATTCTCATCATTTATACTGGCGGTACCATAGGCATGGTAAACGACCCCAAAACAGGTTCGTTGGTCCCTTTTAACTTTAAACAAATACAACAGAATGTTCCTGAACTGGAGCGTTTGAACTATCATTTGGATGTGCATTCTTTTGATCCTATATTGGATTCATCTAATATGACGCCTGCAATCTGGGCTGAACTTGCATCGCTTATACGGGAAAAATATGATGAGTTCGATGGCTTTGTAATCCTTCATGGATCAGATACGATGGCCTTCACTGCTTCGGCTTTGAGTTTCATGCTGGAAAATCTGAGTAAACCTGTGGTTTTAACGGGGTCGCAGCTTCCGATAGGAGAAATCAGGACCGATGCAAAGGAGAACCTGATAACCGCGTTGGAAATTGCAGCGACAAAAAAAGACGGCAAAGCGATGATTCCTGAGGTTTGTATCTATTTTGATTATCAGCTTTTTCGTGGGAATAGATCAATAAAATACAATGCTGAGAAATTTGAAGCTTTTCGCTCCCCAAATTATGCCATATTAGCTGAGGCCGGTGTTACGCTGTCTTTTTTTGGTAACTATATCTTACCCCAGCCTGAAAAGGAGTTAATGGTACATCTTGATCTTAATGCAAACATTGGCGTCCTGAAACTATATCCAGGGATATCTCAGCAAGCAGTAAGGGCGATAACCGAATCTCCGGTAGACGCAATTATAATGGAAACATTTGGTTCAGGCAATACCACTACCGCAGAGTGGTTTCTGTCCTGCTTGCAGGAGGCCATTGCGGGTGGGAAAATTATTGTGGATATTACTCAATGTCAGCGTGGCTCTGTAGAACTGGGCATGTACCAAACCAGTAAACGCCTACAACAGATGGGCGTTGTTAGTGGTTATGATATGACATTTGAAGCTACAACAACTAAACTAATGTACCTCATGGGGCTTGCAATAGAAAAGGCAGAAGTAGCCAGGCAAATGGAACTGTCACTTCGTGGCGAATTGACTCCTCAGCCTATTGTAGACTTAAAAAAGACGACAGCCTAAGATGGAGAATCAATATGATTTATTAATTATAGGTTCAGGGCCAATTGGAATGGCATGTGCAATTGAAGCAAAAAAGGCTGGATTAAGTTATGTAATTGTAGAAAAGGGGGCATTGGTAAATAGCCTGTTCAATTACCCGGTATTTATGACCTTCTTTTCCACCTCACAAAAATTGGAAATCGGCGGGGTCCCGTTTGTTAGTATCAGCAACAAGCCCAATCGCAATGAGGCTTTGGAGTATTACAGAAGGGTTGCGGAAAGCTACCAGCTTAACATCAATTTGTTTGAAGCCGTTAAGTCGGTTAAGAAAAATGATGATGAACGATTTGTCGTTTCAACTGTAAAAGCGGTATACAACGTAAAAAATGTAATTATTGCTACCGGCTTTTATGACGTTCCTGTCATGATGAATGTGCCGGGTGAAAACTTGCAAAAGGTAATACACTATTATAAAGACCCTCACATGTATGCATTTAGTAATGTTGCAGTAGTGGGCGCTAACAATTCTGCTGTTGATGTCGCACTGGAAACTTACCGTAAAGGGGCGAAGGTGACGATGATCGTCCGCGGTAAAACACTGGGTAAAAACGTTAAGTACTGGGTCCGGCCAGATATTGAAAATAGAATCAAAGAAGGAGAAATTAAGGTCTACTTTGAAAGCGAAGTTTTAAATATTAGTGACCATGAGATAGAAATTAATACCCCAGACGGACCGGTAACTATAGCGAACGATTTTGTGGTGGCAATGACGGGTTATCAACCAGATTTTGCCTTGCTGGCTAATTTAGGTGTTCATTTAGCTGATGGCAATTGTCCCGTGCATAACCCGGAGACGATGGAAACATCCTTAAAAGGCCTTTACCTTGCCGGTGTTGTTTGCGGGGGCATAGATACCCACAAGTGGTTCATAGAAAACTCAAGGGTGCATGCAGATCAAATTATAGCACATATTAAAGGAAATTAATTTATGTTTGCACACACATTTTAACCTGAATGCCGGGAATAAATCAGATAAAATTACCAATAGCAGCAGATATTGATGTCTTTGAAGACAAGTTCAAAGCTTCAATGCACAGTGATGCACCCTTATTGGATAGGATTACCCATTACATCGTAAAGCGTAAAGGCAAGCAAATCAGACCAATGTTCGTTTTTTTTGCAGCAAAGCTATGTGGCGGTATTGTTGAATCGACCCATAGGGGCGCAGCACTTGTTGAGTTGCTACATACTGCTACACTTGTTCATGATGATGTTGTAGATAACGCCTACGAAAGGAGGGGTTTCTTTTCTATCAACGCATTGTGGAAAAATAAGATTGCTGTATTGGTAGGCGATTATTTATTAGCGAAAGGCCTGTTACTGTCTGTAAATAACGGTGAGTTCAGGCTTTTGCAAATAGTCTCTGAAGCGGTGAAGCAGATGAGTGAAGGGGAATTGCTGCAGATAGAAAAGGTACGTCGGATGGACATCAGCGAAGAACTTTATTATGATGTGATCAGGCAAAAGACGGCTTCGTTAATTGCGTCATGCTGTGCTTGCGGAGCTGCATCTGCCGGTGCTAATGACGAAACTGTGGAGAAGATGCGCTTATTTGGAGAAAAGGTAGGCCTTGCTTTCCAGATTAAGGATGATACTTTCGACTTCGGAACAGATGACGTGGGCAAGCCATTAGGCATCGACATAAAAGAAAAGAAGGTTACACTTCCCTTGATCTATGCTTTAAACAGATCAGATAAGTCAGAGAAAAAGCGAATTATAAACCTGGTCAAAAATCATCAGGATGATCCCAAAAAGATACAGCAGATTATTGACTTTGTAAATGCCAAAGAAGGTGTGCATTATGCCAATGAAAAGATGATGCAATATCAACAAGAAGCCTTTGATATTCTGTACACTTTTGAGCCTGGAGATGCAAGAACTGGTTTGGAGCAGCTGGTTAGGTACACTACGGAGCGTAAAAAATAGCTTCTACTACATTTTTGTTGCAGTTCTGTTTCCTAATGCTGGTCAAAAAGTCCTACTTTGACCTAAAATATTCAATATGAGAAGTATTATTTTAATAATCGTTTGCTTTTTTGCTTTAACTGCAAGGGCACAGGATGATTTTACCGGCGTTTTTTCTAAAATCAATGATGATGTGCAGAGGAATTCACGCGCTTATGCAACATTGAAAGATGCCACAGCAACTATCGGTCATAGGTTAACAGGATCTGCCAATGGAGCAAAAGCTGAAGAATATGCTTTCAAGTTATTAAAATCTTATGGACTAAATGTGCGTTATCAGCCTTTTGAAGTGGAAAGCTGGAGCAGGCTAACCAATGAAACAAAGATTGGAGATAAAGAAGGTGCACTTGTAAAGTATGCAACCGTAACACTTGCGCATTCGCCTGTAAAAGCAAATGTCACAGGCGAACTGGTAGATATGGGAAATGGAGTGGAGGCTGATTACTTACAGAGTCCGGATAAAGTTAGAGGTAAAGTTGCGCTAGTTTACTTAGGCACATTACCTGGTTCACCTGTGGGTACTCCATCACTACATCGCTCTGAAAAAACCGCAATTGCTACAAAATACGGCGCTAAAGGGATTATCATCATCAACGGAGTAAAAGGTGGGGTTTTACTTACTGGTACAGCATCTGTAACGGGTAAATTGATTCCAATTCCTGCGGTTTGTATCGGGCTGGAAGATGGAATGTCAATTAGAGAGAAGTTGAAGTCTAAGCAACAATACGCCAGCTTAAATATGACTAATTTCTCCGGGTTGATCAAAGCTAGGAATGTTATTGCAACCCTGGAAGGAACAACACTGCCGGTTGAAAAAATAGTTGTTGGCGGTCACCTCGATAGTTGGGACCTGGCGACCGGTGCAATAGATAACGGAATAGGGTCTTTTTCTATACTGGACATGGCCAGGTCATTTAAGCAATTGGGTTTAACAACCCGACGTACAGTTGAATTTGTTATGTTTATGGGTGAAGAGCAAGGACTGCTAGGCTCCAAAGCATATGTTGATGACGCCTTGAAATCGAAATCACTGAGTCATGTAAGGTTCATGTTGAATTATGATATGACCAATGATCCCAAAGGGTTTTCAACCAGCAGAAAAGAAATGAAGGATTTGTTCACTGCATGGGGAAGCGATATAGTTAAACTTGATACAGGTTTTAAGAATCTTTTCTCTGCCGGTGCAGGTTTGCACAGCGATCATCAGCCATTCATGCTGCAAGGTGTTCCTACCGGCGGTGGTGCAGGAGGCAAGTTGCCAAACAACTCAGGGCCTTATTACCACTCAAACGGAGATACATTCAAGCTGGTTGATGAGCAAGGTATGAAGAATACCGTCAGGTATAGCGCCATGCTTACATATGCATTGGCAAATACGCCGGTAATACCTGTTCAACCACAAAGCGAAGAGGCCCTCAAGTTATTTTTACAAGAGAATAAGCTTGAAGAGCCTCTTAGAATTGCAGGTGAATGGCGATGGAAATAGTGGTCAATACATTTCTGCTGCCTTAGGCCGTTATAACAGTCTGCTTGGTTGTAGTAATCCTTACAGAAAAATACATCAGACAAGCTATTGTGATAAACAAACCTATGCTGCCAAAGAGTAAGGCAAGGTCCTGCAGTTGGATAATGACATAAATAAAGCTGTAGAAAATTCCCAATATAGCTGAGAATGCCAAGGCAGGTTTTCGACTTTTAAGAAATGATCCCACAAAAATACTCACCAATGTTATAGTAGCCATTGAAGCGATTAGATAAGCCAGGTCAAAGCCAACTTGTTCTGAAAATGATAATAACAATGCGTAGTAAATGATCATTGCTGCACCAATTAAAACGTATTGCAATAAGTTGACTGGCTTTTTTTGCATCAATTCAATAAAGAAGAGGGAAACAAAGCTCAACAGGATAATTAAGATTGAATATTTTGCCGACCGCATTGTCTTCTGATACTGATCGATAGGTAAAAGAAATTTAACGCCAAAAGTGGCCTTTTCCATGTTTTCCCTGCCCATTATTTGCGGATTGCCCTGCCATTGCTGGGGAAACGGCCTGTTGAAATTGGACATTTTCCAGCTGCTTGAGAACTTACTCGTTGTGATATTTCTTTGATCTGGAAGAAAGTTTCCGCTAAAGCTTGGATTGTTCCAGTTACCACCTAAGTCTACCGTAGTATTCTTTCCAAGGTGCAGGAAATTCAATTCTCCACTCCCTCTTAGATCAAGATCATAGTTAAAGGAAACCGCGGTACTTTTAGATTGTGACAGGTTTATTTGAACCGCAAGACTATTCTCGAATAGGTTTTCCTGCGCGAAATCCGGTTCAGGGGTAAACAGGGAATCCCCAACCCTGATTTTGGGCGTATTCTTCAACCCCTTAAAATCAGTAAGGCCGGCAATGAGCTTAACTTTATCCCATTGGATCAGATCAGGATTAATACCTGATTTCTTGATTTCAAGCATACTGAATTTGCCACTAACATTAATCCTGGAAGTGTATACTACTGCATCAAATATTCCGCGGTGTAAAATCTCTGGAGATACATTGCCTTTAATGAACAAGTCTTCGGGCAATACATATACAGTAGAAATCACATCTCTGTACGATACTTTTCCTGCGGTATCTATACTTTTTACGAAGGATTTGATTGGCAATTGCAGCACAGGGCTCTCAATTAACTGGTTACCGGACCACTTGGCAGCCACCTCGTTAACTACCTCTTCACTTCGTGTTTCGCGTTCAGTAATTAAAGATTGTACCCATGAAGATGGCAGGAGAAGGATCAGGGTAAGCACTCCAATAAGGAATAGTTTCACGCCAATAGATTCGCTAAGTTGCGTAATAAATGATTTTTGTGGGTTTGCTAAGGGTTGTGTTTCCATTTTGTTTAAGTTTAAAAGTACTTTGTGTTTCAAAGTAATGAGTTAAAAAAAATTACAGTTTTTGCTGCTTAATTAAATTTTCCAAGGCTTGTAGGTGTTTTTTGAAGGCGATCCTGCCATTTGAAGAAGCCGCATAAGTTGTATTTGGTTTCTTGCCTTGAAAGGATTTATAGATGATAATATATTCTTCTTTTTCGAGTGCTTTGAGGTGAGAAGCAAGGTTTCCATCCGTTACACTCAAAAGTTCTTTAAGGGAATTGAAATCATAATTTTCATTGACAACCAATACGCTCATAATTTGTAAGCGGATCCTGTTTTCAAAAGCCTTATCGAAGTGGTCTAGTACTGATTTCACTTGTCGTACCTAAAGTGCATAATTGAACCATAAACAATGTGGAGCACGCCAAAACCGATAGACCAGAAAACAATCCCATAACCAGGAAGGCAGGCGGCCAGTAATCCCAGTATAATCTCGTATACACCGAGCCATTTTACGTCAGTAAAAGTGTAATGACTTCCGGCAACCAGGGCTAATCCGTAAAAAACTAAACAGGCCGGTGCTACAATACCGTAGTATCCCCTCAATAATAGAATGATGATTAATATACCGCCTGTTATAAGGGGGATAGACATATTGATCAGTAGGTTTTTACTGCTGGGGTTCCAAATCTTTTCGCCCTTTTTCTTTACTTTTTTTAGTGTGAGGATTACACCTGTAACGATAGATAGTACCAATACCGTCGATGCGGTTATAAATAATTTCAGGATAACTTCGTCGTCGTTGATATAGTAATCACGAAAGCCTAAGCCACCTGAAGTGCCGTAAACAAAATAATAACCTATGGCTGCGCCAACTAAAGCATATATGCCCGCCATAATTCCAGACATGCCGCTAAGCGAAATGAATTTGGCAGAGCGCTCCATCAGATTTCTAATAGAGGCTAGTTCGGAATAAATTTCTTTGTCTTCCATAAAAGTACTTTGTGATTCAAAGTAAATAATAATTGTTCGTATTTGCAATATGTTTAATTTATTTATTCAAGATTTCTTTACCGTTATGGAGGTAACAAAGTCTGTACAAATACACAATCTCAAATTAATAGGGGCTTAACATTGATTTAACGGGTGTAGGAGATCTTTGCATGAAATCAGAACTAACTGTTCAATGCAAAAATCTTTACAAATGAATAAAAATTTTACTAGTAAAAGGCGATTGAAAATTACGGGTAATTGGGTGATGGCAATACTTGCAATGTCAGTCGCAATCTCACCTCAGCAGCTTCGTGGGGCAAGTTACGCCAATCCCTATGGGGCCTATCATCAAGAAGTTATAACGGTTAAAGGTACAGTTGTGGACGCCAAAGACGGACAACCGTTACCGGGAGTTACAATTATTGACAACGGCCGTAAAGTATTAGGCCTAACCAATAATAATGGGGAGTTCAATATTAAAGTAGAGAAAGGCACAGAACTTACGTTTACAATGATAGGTTACTCGTCATCCAAAGAACTGCTAAACAGCAATCAGGATAAACTGGTTGTTAAGCTTAAAGAATCTGCAAGCGACTTGAATGAAGTTGTAGTTACTGCCCTTGGTATAAAGCGGGAAGAGAAATCTCTTGGTTATGCGACTACAAGGGTTGACAGTACGCAGTTGACTAATGCAATCTCGAGCAACTGGACCGATGCTCTATCAGGAAAGGTAGCAGGTTTAAATTTAGTGCGCAACAGTGGACCCGCAGGATCAAATAAAATTATTCTTAGAGGTGAAAACAACCTGACTGGTGACAATGAAGCTTTGATTGTAATTGATGGGGTTGTCGCCAGCAGCAGTTCAAGACGATCTGCTGCTACCGGTGGCGGTGTTTATGGAACTTCGGGAGATATCATGCCAGTAGATTTTGGTAGTGGATTGAACGATTTGAATCCAGAAGACATTGAAAGTGTAAACGTACTAAAGGGCCCGGCAGCCGCGGCGTTATATGGACAAAGAGGTGCCAATGGTGCGATTATCATTACCACTAAATCGGCCAGAAACAGAAAAAAAGTTGGTATTAACTTCTCTTCCAATAGCACCTGGGAAGAGGTTAATCGTGGCCCTGAAAGGCAGAATGAATTTGGCGCCGGTACTGAGGGCTCTTCATTCTATCAATTTGGAACGGGAAACACCAGCTCTACATACGGGCCGGCTTTTTCAGACGGTTATTCGTTCTATCAATATGATCCGGTAACCAAAACCAAAGGGCTTACACCTACACCATGGATTGGATATGGAGATCCTGTAGATGCATTTTTTACTACCGGCTATGAATCAAGTCAAACGCTAAGCCTGGACGGAACAGTTAAAAATGTTGGGCTGCGTTTATCCATAAACCATAATGATAATGAGTGGATCGTTCCAAACACGGGCTTGGACAGGACAACCGTTTCGCTAAATGCCAATACTAATCTTACAAAAAAGCTGAGCATCAACTTTAAAGGACAATACAGCAACAGACACAGTGATAATTTGCCCGCTACAGGGTACGGAAACCAATCTTTAATGTATTGGTTTATGTTTGCCCAGCCTAATATTAATACCGAATGGTATAGAAATTATTGGGCAGCAGGCTTGGAAGACAGGCAGTTTGTTAACTTAACTACCTCGTTCCCT
The DNA here is from genome assembly GCA_040385565.1 of Bacteroidota bacterium. Classification (GTDB taxonomy): domain Bacteria; phylum Bacteroidota; class Bacteroidia; order Sphingobacteriales; family Sphingobacteriaceae; genus Pedobacter. Next base: position 65,772 of record JAZKHD010000019.1, read on the forward strand.
GAAGGTCCATACGCCATATCAAATGAATATTTGAATGGACAGAGACGCAATGGTTGGTTGGGGAATTTACAGGCAACCTATAAATTTACAAACGAATTTAGTTTAATGGTTCGTGCATCTGGGGATCAGAATAAGGATATCCGTGAAACTGCACGTCCCTGGGATACCTCTTCAGGTGGAATGTTTGCACAAGGTTCATACCGTGTAGCAAACATAAATTCGTATGAGATTAATGCCGACTTCATGGCCAAATATGATAAGAAGTTCAGCAAAGATTTTCAAATGACGGCTACAGTTGGTGGAAGTCAGATGCGTAACGAATACAACAGACTCGAGGAGCGCGCGGATGGTTTGAAAGTTCCTGGAGTTTTCAGGCTGGACAATAATATCAATCCTTTGGTGTTTGTACCGGATACTGCACGTTTCAGGATCAACAGTTTTTATGCTGCTACCACATTGTCTTTTAAAGATTACTTGTTTCTGGATTTAACAGCACGCCAGGATTGGAACAGTACGCTGGCAACCGCTACGCGAAAAGACAATGTAGGTTTTTTCTATCCATCTGCTAGTCTGGCCTTTGTAGCATCCGATTTATGGAGGCTTCCTGCAGCAGTAAGCTTTGCTAAATTCAGGGCCTCACTTGCCCAGGTGGGAAGTGGCAGTAACATACCATATCGCACAGCATATAACTACTTGATAGCAGCAAATGATGTGTACCCTGATAGTGCCATGACGAACCCTAACATATTACCTAACCCCAATTTAAAACCCTTAATTACTACCACTGTTGAGCTGGGTTTGGATTTAAAGCTATTTAATAACCGTTTAGGCCTGGATCTGGCTGTATATGCTGGAAACACTAAGAACCAAATCTTAAGCCGTATCATAGATCGTTCAACAGGGTACAATATTGGAATCTTTAATGTGGGCCGCGTAGACAATAAAGGAATTGAAATTGCCCTTAACGGTACTCCAATAAAATCGAAGAATTTCACCTGGACATTGTACGGTACTTTTACCGCCAATCGCAACAAGATCATAGAACTCGCAGATAGCTCTGTGGTATTGCGTACTGGTGGGTATGGCAGTGCGGGTCAAATTGTGGCAACAGTGGGCGGAAGTATGGGTGACCTTTATGGAACAGGCTTTCTACGTGCTCCAGACGGACAAATCATTTTTGACGCAACAACCGGCTTTGCTAAACCTAATGCAGAAATCAAATATCTGGGAAGCACTTTACCTAAATTCAGATTTAGCTTTGGTACGGGTATAAATTTCAAGCAGTTCAATCTAAGTGGGTTGTTTGATGCCCAGCTGGGCGCTATAGGTCACTCATTTACCTTTGCACGACTTGCATCTCTTGGAAAATCGACGGTAACGCTTCCGGGCAGGTATAATGGTGTAATTGGCAAAGGAGTGTTAGACAATGGTGATGGCACGTACCGTGCAAATGACGTTGTTGCCAATGATCTAAATGGATACTATAATTCGGTATACTTCAATCATGCTGAAGGCGGTCTTTTTCGTACAGATTACCTAAAATTTAGAGAAGCTAATCTTACCTATACATTTAATACAAGGTTTGTTCAGGGAATGGGCATAAGCAGGTTAACATTAGGGGTGTATGGACGTAACCTATTTATATGGTCTCCCTGGCCAGCATTTGATCCTGAATTTGGAACACTTGCAGGTTCAGATATTCAACAAGGGTTTGAGACAGGGCAGTTGCCATCTACCCGTAGTTATGGTGTGCGTTTAGTGATGGGAATTTAATTATTATAAAGATGAAAAGAAATAAAGCAGTTGTATATATGCTTTTAGCAGGATTAGGCTTATCGATCTTCTCTTGTACAAAAGATTTTAACGAAGTAAATACAGACCCTCTCGGCAAGTCTTCTATAGAGGCCCATCAATTGATGGCTCCTACCTTAGTGAATTTGCTATCAACCAATATGCTGCGTAACCGCAACTTTAACAATGAGTTAATGCAGGTTACTGTTGATTTGGGTGATGCGGAAGGTAAAGTTTTCAGGTATGACATTAGACGAAACCAATCGGACAATACCTGGAACAACTGGTATGTGAACCTGACTAACATTGTGGATATGCAAAAAATAGCCACCCAGCCTGATAAATTAAATAAGTCATACCAGGGTATATCACTTATTATCCAGTCCTGGATATATTCTTTACTTACCGATACTTATGGAGACATTCCTTTTTCTGAAGCTAACCAGGGTAAGGAAGGTAATTATCAGCCTGTCTTCGACAAGCAAAAGGACATTTATTTAGGCATGTTTGCCAAGTTAGAGGAAGCCAATAATTTATTGAAGGATGGTACACCGATTGTTGCAACGAGCGATGCCATTTATAATGGAGATGTAAGAAAATGGCGCCGATTAGGAAATTCATTATACCTAAGGTTGCTGCTTCGGGTTTCAGGTAAATCTGAAGTATCGTCTACAGTAATTGCTAAGATAAAAGAGATCGTTGATGCAAATCCCGGCAATTATCCAGTAATGGAAGACAATAGTCACACGGCCAAAATGCTTTGGACTGGATCAAGTATCAGTACCGCTTTATATACTTCACCATTTATGGTAAGTGTGCGGGCTAATGACTTTTATGTTCCTGCAATTGCTGAATTTTTTATCAATAACCTGGTAGAGTGGAGTGACCCGCGTGTTCTTCAATCATATGGTACTGGTGGTGTTAACAGGTTTGGCATTGACCCGGGGCCAAGTGGTTATATCGGTGTTCCAAGCGGTTACAATCCGGGCAGTGCACCTGAAAAAGAGTCGAACTTTTATTCTTCAAGTAACAACGTCGCTATTAATTTACAAACAGATCCATATACCGGTATCATTATGAATTCGGCGGAGGTTGCCTTTATCAAAGCAGAAGCGGCAGCTAAAGGTTGGATTAGCGGTGATGGGAGTGCTTATTATTATAAAGGTATTGCTGATGCAATTAATTATTGGTTACCAAATGTAATGAAGGGCGGAGCTTCTGATCCTGCGGTGGCAGCGTACGCAAATATTGCAGATATTGAATGGGACAATACTTACCCTCTGAACAGTACCAACGTGAATACGCCTAGCAAAATGCTGTTGATTCATGAGCAAAAGTATTATGCGCTATTTCTTGTCGATTTTCAACAATGGTTTGAATATCGCCGTACGTCATATCCAATCTTGCCGAAAGGTCAGGGTTTGTTGAATGACAAAGTAATGCCTGCACGATTGTACTATCCGACAATAACACAGTCCACGAACCCTACAAGCTACAAAAATGCGGTTGCAGCTCAGGGGCCTGACGATATCAAAACGCAAGTTTGGTGGCAGAAGCCTTAAATTTTACACAACGAATAATATAGTTATGAAGAAGATATTAAAAAATTGGTTTATCCTTTCAGCATTTTTCGCTGTGTTTGTGGGATGTGAGCGCGATAGCGATTATATAGTAAGTACCCCAAGTCAATACATCGCAAATTTTGACTTGCGCAGATTGTACAGAGGAGAAAATCTGACTCTTACCTCAGAAAATATGAGAGGTGCTACTCAGGTGGCAGGACAAGTTGTGTCAGATCATTCAGGCAATAACCTTCCTGAAGGTTTGTTACTTGTCCAAAACAAAAGGATTGTAGGCAACGGCATCGATTCTATTCGTGGTATTGCTATTCAGATCGGGGCTGCGGCAAAGAATTATATACCTGGAGACTCCGTACACGTAAAAATTGAAGGCGGTACTTTAACAAGGGTCAATGGTATTTTGCAGGTTACTGGTAAAACCGGAACTGATGTTATCAAAGTGGCATCAGGACGGCGAATGATGATTAGAAGAGGTCTTGCCAGTCTGGTTTTAAGTCAGCCGGATATGTTTGAGTCTACATTTGTAAATGTTTGGAAGGGTACCTATAATCCGACATTGGCTGTAACTGATAAACTTGCCGGGAACAGGGTATTGAATGATGGCTCTGAAAATATTGTTTTGCATACAGAAGCCAATGCGACTTTTGCAAACCTTGTACCTCCTTACATGGGCAACTACAGGGGCACTGTTTTAAATACCATCCAGGATGGAAAGCTAGTGCCGCAACATCGGATACGTACTGCTGATGATATTTATACATTGAGCGCGGTACCTGATGTTCCTGAGTTTATAATAACAGGTTTTCTTAGTGACCCCGATGGAGGAGACACCAATGCAGAATATATTCAGTGCAGGGCTACCACCAATATTAACTTTGCAACTACAAAGTTTACCATAGTAACTACAAATAATGCAGGTGCATCTGTTCCGATAGGCATTCCGGCAGAAGGCTGGGCAACCGGACAAGTCAGGACCTACAAATTGGAACTCACTTCAGGTACAGTGTCAAGAGGGGAATATTTTTATGTAGGTGCATCCAACAAACTGATCAATGGCCCCGCTTCAACATCGATCGCATCATCTAAATGGATCAGATCTGCAGCATACAATACTGCCAGTCCGTTTTTTAATTCAACAAATACCACCAGAGGAAATTCTACAACCAATTTGCTGGCTAACAGTGGTAATGCTTTCGGTATGGCTGCTTTTAGAGGCATTTCAATCGATAAAAACACAGTGCCAATAGACGTTGTATTTGTACATAACGGTGGAAGTTTGTATAGCGCAGCAAATGGTGGCGCCGGCTATCGCATTGGAAATACCGATGTATACGATGTTATAGATCACAACAGTCCGGATCCTAAGAACCCAACTCAGACGGCTTTTTATCTTTCTGGATCCAACACTACGAGATTTGCTTACCAACCAAGTGCCGGTAATACAGACGGTCAGGGATACTTTTTTGCCCTTGGGGGAGAATTTAATTTAAGCCTGGGCAAATTTGTAAAAGCGAGAAAACATACGCATATTAAGTTAACTAAGTCATCAGGAATTGAAGAAATTCAGTCTGCTGAAGCCACAATTTTTACTGGACTATAATTATGAATAGAAAATCATTTTTAAGAAGTGTAGGGTTTATTGCCGGAAGTGCTTTCATCAGTTTACACACAAACGCGCTTTCTAATTTACAACGCAGTAAAACTATAAAGGGTAAAGTTACAGAGAAGAAAAAAGGAATCGCCAATGTGGTCATTTCAGATGGCTTTTCAGTAGTGCGAACGGATTCCAAAGGGAATTACACTATTGATTTAAATGATAAGGCGCTAAACCTTTTCATGAGCACACCGGCTGGTTACGAGTTTACAACCAATGCTAATATTGCCAGACAATATGAGACACTGGGAGCAAGAAACGAATACGATTTTACGTTAACGCGCCTAAAACGGAATGATAGCAAGCATAATTTTATAATTTGGGCGGATCCCCAGGTAAGAACTAAGGATGATGTTCAGCAAATGATGGAAACATCTGTACCTGATACTATTGCGCAAATTAAAGCATTGGGACCAGATGCATTGGTACATGGGATATGCGTTGGAGACATTGCCTGGGATTTTCTGGAATACTTTGAAGATTACAATAAGGCAGTAGCGCTTATGGGTATACCATTCTTCCAGGCATTGGGTAACCACGATATGGATTACAGACAAGGAGGGGATGACACATCTGACAAAACATTTAAGCAGTTCTTTGGCCCTACATACTATTCTTTCAACAGAGGTAAGGCCCATTACGTGGTGATGGATGATGTAAGGTATCTTGGTGTTGAAAGAACATACGATGGCTACATAACCGAAGATCAGTTATCATGGCTGGCTAAAGATTTGGAACATGTTAAAAAGGACAGTCTATTGGTTATTAATCTTCATATCCCTGCCCACAATGCTGTTAAAAACAACGCGGCATTATATCAGGTATTGGAAGGTTTTACTAACGTCCACATTATGTCTGGCCATACCCACTACAATGTTAACATAATTACCAATTCAATTTTTGAGCACAACCACGCAGCAGTTTGCGGCGCATGGTGGTCGGGACAGATTTGTTCTGATGGTACCCCTCGCGGATATGGTGTTTATGAAGTAGATGGCAACGATTTAAAATGGTTTTATAAACCTACAGGTTTGCCAAAGGAGCACCAAATTAGTGCCTATGTAGATGAGTTGACGAATCAAAAGAGATTATTGGTTAACGTTTGGAACTGGGATCCTGAGTGGAAAGTAGAATATTCTTTGGATGGAGTGATGATGGGTAGTTTGGCTCAGCAAACAGGAAACGATCCTGTGGCTGTAAAACTCAACAGCGAAGGTAAACCGGCTAAGGGGAGGGCTTTTCCTAAACCTACGCAGACAGATCACCTGTTCATGGCTCATTTTAAGCCTGAAGTAAAGGACGTCAAAATTATGGTAACAGACAGGTTTGGCGGTAAATATGAAAAGACAATAGTTGGATAAAAATAAATCTGTATAACAAACAAAGGTGCACTGTTATAGAACGGTGCACCTTTGTTTGTTAGCTGCTACTATCAGGCATAAACAGGGGCTACCTTCCTGGTGTTTGTACAGGATGCTTTGTAGATGTAGCGGTTTTCCTTGTAAGCTTCTTTACCTAATCTTTTTAATGTTCTATAGTGAGAAACAAGTGCACCGCTAAAAGTTTCACTGTAAATATATGGCAGATCAAATTCCTCTGCGGTCTCTTTAACAATACGACCAATTGCGGGGTAGTGGATATGACAAATCTTTGGGAACAAGTGATGTTCAATTTGCCTGTTTAGGCCTCCGCAAAGAAAACCAGCTACTTTGCTGTTAATTGCAAAATTAGCTGTCGTCTGTAACTGGTGAACTGCCCAGGCTTCTTCAATATTACCGCGGTCATCAGGGATAGGGAAACTGGTACCCTCCACCACGTGGGCCAGCTGGAAAACAAGACCAAGTACCAAACCCTGCGCAAACTGCATTGCTAAAAAACCTATTAAGAACTGCCACCAGGTAATATTCATCACCAATAACGGCAAAACAATAAAGAGCACATAATAAATGGCTTTGAAAGCGAAAAGTTTAATGTATTCAATTCTTGGATGATCGCAAACATGCTCTCCTATTTTCTTCTGAAAGAATTTTTTATAATCTTTTCTAAATACCCACGAAAGCATTGAAAGACTATATAGTCCAAAAGCGTATATATGCTGGTAACGTTGTAGTCGATTAACTGTTTCTAGTTCTGAAAAACGTATCAACCCCGGTGCCACATCAATGTCCTCATCATGCCCGGCAATATTGGTGTAAGTATGGTGAACAATATTATGGCAAATGTTCCATACATACGGACTGGCACCTATCAGGTTGAAAACAAAACTAAAGGTGCTATTTACCTTGGCGTTTGACGAGAAAGATTTGTGTATGGCATCATGACATATATTAAAACCAACAAAAGCTCCTGTCATTCCAAGACATATGGCTAAAAACAATGTTATCGATGAGCTTAAACCGCCAAATAAGACAGTAAAGTAAAGACCTGTTAATATGGAAAGGAAAAATAATGCCTTAAACCACATGGCACCATTTGCATGAACTGATATTGAATTTTCTGTGAAATACTGGTCAACACGCTTTCTTAAGGTGGCGTAAAAAGCAGATTTGCTGGCATTAGTAAACTTGACCTTTTTTGCCATTTAGTAGTTTAGTTGATTAAAAAATTATCTTATCCCTTTGATAAATAGCTAATGTAACACAATTAACCTTATTTTATCAACTATCAATATTATTATTAAGTTACGCAATTCAGGTTAGCACGGATTAGTATTCAAATTATTTGTGCTTAAATGGTAATGTATGTGCATTAAAAATAAAATTCCTATTTTTACATCCCGCTTATGGAACAGATAAAAACATCATTCGATTTTGAAAAGCCTTTAGCTGAATTAGCACAGCAGATTGAAAAGGTGAAACAGGTTGCCGATAAAACAAAAGTGGATATGTCTGCCACGTTAACTGAACTTGAGGAGAAAATGACCGAAACACAAAGCAATTTGTATAACAACCTAACTGGTTGGCAAAAGGTTCAAATGTCAAGGCATCCGGAGAGACCTCAAACGCTGGACTACATAAGTATGATCTGTGAAGATTTCATTGAAATGCATGGAGACAGAACTGTGAAGGATGATAAGGCAATTATTGGAGGCTTTGCAACGATTGCCGGGCAATCGGTTATGGTAATTGGTCATCAAAAAGGCAAAAACACCAAAGAGCGTCAGTACCGCAATTTCGGTATGGCGAATCCTGAAGGATATCGTAAGGCACTTCGGTTAATGCGGTTAGCAGAAAAATTCAATAAACCTGTTATTTCTTTTATTGATACAATGGGTGCTTACCCAGGTTTGGAAGCGGAAGAACGCGGACAAGGTGAGGCAATTGCCAGGAATTTACTGGAAATGTCTATTTTAAAAGTACCTATTTTGTGTTTTGTTGTAGGAGAGGGCGCATCCGGCGGGGCTTTAGGCATTGGCATTGGTGACAAGGTTTACATGCTTGAGCATACTTGGTACTCTGTAATCTCACCGGAATCTTGCTCTTCAATATTGTGGAGAAGCTGGGACTATAAGGAAAGAGCTGCAGATTGCCTTAAACTAACTTCTGATGATATGTTTGCCAACAAACTGATTGATGGCATTATCAAAGAACCGCTTGGCGGAGCGCATCAGAATCCGGAAGCTATGGGCGAAACAGTAAAGGCTCAAATTTTAAAGGATTTGAAAGAGTTGAAAAAAGAGAAAACAGAGAAAATGATTTCCAACAGAATTGATAAATTCTGCGCAATGGGTGTGGTGGTAGAATAAGCATATTCCATTATATAAAAAGAAAAAGGGCCCCGATATTTATCGGGGCCCTTTTTCTTTATGATTTCGTGCGGTTACTGTGCCGGACCTAAGAATCTTGAGAAGCGGCCTTCAAGCGCATTATACTGTGTTAATAAATTCTGACTAAGTTTGGTTTGCTTATACTTATCGGCGGTACGCGACATCTGATTTAAGAATGACATGCCCAACTGTATATTTTGTTGTCCCGTAAACTTGTTTTTACTTGCAGAGATATCTGCCAGGTAGGTAAGTTCCTTTTGGATGTAGGCAGCCGATTTTTCAATCATTGCGTTGGCTTTTTCAGTTTGATTTAGTGCATATAAATTCTCAGCCATGAAATACATTCCCATCATTGACCTTAAACCATAGAATTTATCTGGCATTACTTCAAAATATTTTGCAGCAACTTTCTTCGCCTCTTCCGTTTTACCTTCGTTTATTAGCCCTGTAATGGTGTTGTTAAAGATGTTAGTGAATATGGAAACATCATCTGTAGACTGGGTGTCTAAATAACTTGCATTCTTAATATTACCCCATACAAATTTGTTCATCACATTATTATATAGTACCGGCGTGTTCAATAGCTCTTGCTTACCAGCAGTTGCTGTATCTACTTTTAATGGAATTAAATGCAGCGCTAGACCTTCGCTATATAGATAATTATCTAGGCCAAGATATTGTTCTGAAGGAACTGTGCTGGCAAAGTATATAGGTCTTTTCCAATCATTATGAACAAGAATGTCCAGCATTGCGAGCTTTCCTTTCGTTACATAGTTCTCTTTGAATGTCCACACCAATTCTGAAGCAATCTTTGCAGAATCTGCTGCACTTACTACACCGTTTTTTATAACATCTGCACGGTTAACAGTTAGCTTGAAATTTTTGGTTGGTATAAAGTTGGCTTTTTTGCCAGCTTGCAGTTGTAATTTATCTTCATCATTGTCTGACAACAAAATATCCAGAATATTTTTAAGCTCTATTGAGCCTGCAATCTTATAATCCTGATAATACATGATGTCACGTTCTCCCTGAACATATTGAGACTCTTTCATCGTAATAGGAAGCGGGGCCGATTCGTTTTGTTGACGTTTCATTCCATTAATGTACCAGTCGGTATCAAACAAACTCAAGTTTACCAAACGTATGTCTGGTCTAATGTTTTCTACTTCCTGTGCGTACCACAATGGATAAGTATCGTTATCACCATAAGTAAACAAAATTGCATTAGGAGCACACGATTGTAAGTAATCGATCGCAATATCATGGGCAACCATTTTTGTAGACCTGTCGTGATCGTCCCATCCTTGTTGAGCCATGATTACCGGTGCCGCAAATAACCCGACAACAGTTGCAAATATCCCTGCATTGGCAGGATTTACTTTTTTAGCCAGCCACTCTTTAATCGCCAGTACGCCTAACCCAATCCAAATGGCGTAGGCATAAAAAGATCCTGCATAGGCATAGTCCCTTTCCCTGGGCTCCATTGGTTTTTGGTTAAGATAAAGTACAATAGCCATACCTGTAAAGAAGAACAATAGCGCTACAATACCCGCATCTTTTTGGTTACGTTTAAAATGCCATATTGCACCGAGCAGGCCTATTATAAGTGGTAGGAAGAAAAAGCGGTTATAAGCTTTACTTTCAGTAACAGTAGGAGGAAGGTTAGTTTGATCACCTAATCTAAGTGCATCTATAAATTTGATGCCGCTTAACCATTGCCCTTCGTACACGCTGCCTTGCCCCTGATCGTCATTTTGCCTGCCTACAAAATTCCACAAGAAATAGCGCATATACATCTGGCCGGTTTGATAGGAGAAAAAGAATCCAATATTGTCAAACAGCGTGGGGAAATGACTATCGTCGAAGCCCATCATATCTTTATAATAACCGACGTGTCTGGCATCATCACTGTACATTCTAGGGAAAGGAGTTGTCCTGTCGTAAACTGCATCGGTTTTTTTACCTGCCTCTTCATACTTGTCGGCACCTTTTCTATATAAAGTTTTACCTTCTTTGTACTCTACCGTCTCAGAATTGTAGTTGGGGCCGAATAAAAGCGGACGATCACCATATTGCTCACGGTTTAAATATCCCAGAAATGAGAAAGCATTGTCTGGATCACTATTATTCAAATTGGGATCTGCTTTCGCCCTGATGATTATCATTGCAAACGATGCGTATCCGAAAATGATAAGGACAGTTGAAAGGAGCGCAAGATTAAGTACCTTTTTTTCATGTCTTATCGAATATTTGATTGCCCATACCATCGCTGCTATGAGCAGGATGGCAAAGAACAATACACCCGTACCGAAACCAAGGCCAAGGCTGTTTACAAAGAATAAGTCGAAGTATGCGCCGAACGACACGATGTATTGAATAATGCCGTACTGAATCACAGCTAGAATTAGTATGCCTATTGCTGCGGTTTTAAAAATCCCGGATGTTGTAGGATTTTTGGTTTTCTTGAAATAATAGACGAATGCGATAGCCGGTATGGTAAGTAGATTTAATAAGTGAATACCTATTGACAGACCCATAATGTAGGCGATGAATAATATCCATTTATCTGCCCTTGGTTCATTTGCGTTTGCTTCCCATTTAAGAATTGCCCAGAATACGATTGCCGTAAATAAAGAGGACAATGCGTATACTTCAGATTCTACTGCAGAGAACCAAAAGCTGTCTGAAAATGTATAAGCTAAGGCACCAACTGCACCAGCACCCATTATAGAAATTAGGTTCGCTTTGCTAATCTCTTCATTTCCGCCAATCAATACTTTTTTGGCTAAAGCAGTAATAGTCCAAAATAGGAAAAGAATGGTAGCACCACTAGCTATTGCAGAACCAACATTCATGAAGTATGCAACTTTAGATAAGTCGCCAAAAGCCATTAAAGAAAAGAAACGTTGTATCATTAAAAACAATGGGGCACCCGGTTGGTGAACAACCTGCATCTTTAACGCGGATGCAATGAACTCTCCGCAATCCCAGAAACTTACAGAAGGCTCAAGTGTTAAAATATAAGTTAGCGTGGCTATAGCAAAACAAAGCCAGCCGGTAATGTTATTAATTTTTGAATAATTCATTTCTTTATCAAAGTTGTTATCACGATGAGTGCGCTAAATCGCTGCCGAAAATAAAGAATAAGATTGATAATTAAGTAACATCCATACCTGTTTAACATTTTTGTTATAGCTAACCTGATCACATTGTTGCAGGTGGTCTGTAGGTGAAAACATCAATCTGCCTGTTACAAAGTTCTGATATTATGCTTCTTAATATATTGGTTCTCAAATGCCAATTCCTATGAGTGAAAATTATTTTATGTTTTTTGTTCCATGGTATTGCAGAAGTGAAAAATGTGCGTAAATTTGCATTCCGTTTCAAGGCAACCCCTTAATGGAAGATTGCCCGATAGTATAAAGGTAGTACAACGGTTTTTGGTACCGTTTGTCTAGGTTCGAATCCTGGTCGGGCAACTAAACATATTCGGATTGTGAGAAACCGCAATCCGATTTTTTTTAACCACTATTGATACCATTCAATAATGCCATTGCAATTCAACCCAGTTAAGCTTTTTGCCGGCACCGGTACAAGAGATTTAGCCCTCAAGATTGCCGAGCAATACGGCAAACCTCTGGGAAATGTGACGCTTAACAAGTTTAGCGATGGCGAGTTTCAGCCTTCTTACGATGAAACGGTTCGTGGTTGTGATGTTTTTATTATCCAGTCTACCTATCAGCCCTCTGACAATTTAATGGAATTACTACTGATGATTGACGCGGCTAAAAGAGCCTCGGCACATTATATCACTGCAGTGGTTCCTTATTACGGCCTGGCCAGACAAGACAGGAAAGACAAACCAAGAGTTGCCATTGGTGCTAAACTGGTAGCTAATCTTTTGAAATCAGCTGGTATACACAGGATCATGACAATGGACCTTCATGCTGCACAAATACAAGGCTTTTTCGACATACCTGTAGATCACCTTGATGGGTCAGTAATTTTTGTTCCTTACATTAAAAGCTTAGGGTTGGAGAATTTAACTATCGCATCACCAGATATGGGTGGCTCATATCGGGCACGCACATTTGCTAAGTTTTTTAATGCCGAAGTCGTGATTTGCGATAAGCGCCGTAAACGTGCCAACGAAATTGAATCGATGTCGATCATTGGTGATGTGACAGGAATGGACATTGTACTGATAGATGATATTTGCGATACTGCCGGAACATTGGCTAAAGCAGCTGCCTTGATTATGGAAAAAGGTGCGAAGAGTGTAAGAGCTGTTTGTACGCATCCAGTGCTTTCAGGCAAGGCTTATGAAACCATTGAGAATTCCATGCTTACCGAACTTATTGTTACAGATACAATACCCCTGAAACAGCAAAGTTCAAAAATAAGAGTGCTGAGTACAGCGCCTCTGTTTGCAAAAGCGATTGCTAATGTGAATGAACATGGTTCTATCAGTGACCTTTTTAACGTTTAATACTTTTATAATTATATACCGGAACCGTTATGGTTCCACAACATTTAAAAAACATGAAAACAATCGCAATTAGCGGTTCTCCAAGAGAGAACGTAGGGAAACGCGATGCTAAGGAGCTTCGTTATGAAGGCAAAGTTCCTGCAGTATTGTATGGTGGTAAAGAACAAGCACATTTCGCTGTAGTAACAACAGAATTAAAAGATGCTATCTACACACCAGAAGCTAACTTTGTTGAAATCACTTTAGGTGATCAAAAAGTTAAAGCTATTATCAAAGAATTACAATTTCACCCACTTACAGATTTATTATTGCACGTTGATTTTCTTCAACTGTTTGATGATAAAGAAATCATGATGGAGATTCCAATTAAATTGGTTGGTACTTCACCAGGTGTTAAAATGGGGGGTAAACTAGTTCAGAAATTACGCAAGCTTCGTTTGAAAGCTTTACCGAAAGATATGCCTCAGGCTGTTGAAGTAAGCATTTCAAAATTAGAAGTTGGAAACTTGTTCCGTGTACGTGACCTTGCAAAAGGAAACTATGTGGTAACTAACACTCCTGAAGATACAATCGTATCTGTGGGTATGTCAAGAGCTTTAAAACAAGCAGAACAAGCCAGCGGTAAGAAATAATCGAATTATTCTTATTTGAAAGCGGTGTAGATTTATAATCTGCACCGCTTTTTGCTTTTACAGCTATTACGCATACTATATTTGTCAAAGTACTATCTTTGTGCCAGGATGAAATATTTAATCGTTGGCTTAGGCAATATTGGGCCAGAGTATGCTTATACCCGCCACAACATAGGTTTTTTGATTGCGGATGCGCTGGTAAAGGATATGCAGGGAATGTACACAAATTCCAGGCTGGCTTACTATTCTGAACTTTCCTTTAAAGGCAAAAAGCTATTTGTAATAAAGCCTACTACTTTTATGAATTTAAGCGGTAAGTCAGTTAACTATTGGATGCATGAATTGAAAGTTCCACTTGAGAATGTATTGGTCATTGTTGATGACCTTGCTTTACCATTGGGGAAACTCCGGTTAAAATTACAGGGTAGCAGCGCTGGCCACAATGGGCTAAAGAGCATTGAAGGATTGTGCGGCGGACAAGCCTATCCGCGCTTGCGGTTTGGGATAAGCGATAATTTTGGAAGGGGCGGACAAGCGGATTACGTCCTCTCACCCTTTGATAAAGATGAACTGCCTGAGCTGCCTGCATTGATAGACAAAAGCGTTGACCTAATAAAAAGCTTTGTAACTATAGGTCCGGCCAGAACAATGACTGCCTTTAATCAATAGATTTAGTGGTATACATCGTTAATTTCCTATGTAAGGTTTCTAACTCGAATGGCTTGCTTACCACATCATTAGCACCAGCATCCATTGCAGTTTTCTTATCGTTATCCATCACTGCGGCAGAGAACGTAATGATGGGAATGTTTTCCTTCCCAGGTGCATAGCCTTCTCTTATTAATTTTATTGCGTCAAGGCCGTTCATTACAGGCATAAAAGTATCCATTAAGATAATGTCGTAAGCGTTTTCTCTCAGCTTATCTATCGCATCCTGCCCATTTTCTACTACATCAGCCTCAATAGCCCAGTCTTTCAGAATCTTTATAATCAGGAACTTATTAATTGGATTATCCTCTGCCACTAAAACACTTAAGTTAGTAAATGGAGTGAGGGTCTCTTTGTTTTTCATTACAACCGGTTTTGTTTCTTTACTAATCTGGTACCAGTTTTCAAAGCAAAATGTACTGCCCTTATTTATCTCACTGTGAACCTCTAGCGTACCCCCTTTGAGTTTTGCCAGGTTTTTAACAATAGACAGACCCAAGCCTGTTCCGCCAAAATTAACTGTTGTTTGATCGTCTGCTTGTTCAAAAGTTTCAAATATCTTATCCCTGTTTGCTTCAGCAATACCGATTCCTGTATCTATAACCGAAAATTTTAAGCGGGCATTATTGCCTTTCGCACTTACTACATCAACTTTTAATGTAACACTTCCTTCGGATGTAAATTTAATTGCATTCCCTATCAAATTCATTAATATTTGATTCAATCTCAAAGAATCAGCAATAATGTATTTTGGTAAATCGGGGTCTAGCTCTGTAATTAGCGTTAACCTTTTTTCTTTAGCCCTTATGCGGAGAAGGTTTACTACTGAGTCACATAATGAAATTAAGTCTGTTTCAGCCCGGTTTATACGAAATTTCCCAGCTTCAATTTTAGATAGATCCAAAATATCATTAATAACACCCAATAACGAATTAGAAGAAATTTCAAGTAGACCAATCATCTCTTTCTGTTCATCAGACAAATTTGTTTTTTCAAGAAGATGGGCTATTCCGATGATTCCGTTAATTGGTGTACGAAGCTCGTGGCTCATGTTGGCCAAAAAATTCTCTTTAATGCGTTTTCCCTGCTCTGCCATTTCTTTAGCTTTGATCAGCTCTTTCTGGTAGGCTTCCAGTTCCTTGTTTTTTTGCTTTACGTCTCTCTGGTTCCTTACAAATTGTATAAAGGAATCTACTTTCGCAGAGGTTACAAATGGGTCTAATGGCTTATATAAATAATCTACTGCGCCAGTATTTAGGCCTTTAACAGCGTATTTGGTCTCTTTGGATATGGCAGTTACAAAGATGATAAGAATGTCTTTAGTCCGCGGGTTGCTCTTTAATATTTCTACCAGTTCAAAGCCGTCCATTTCCGGCATCTGAACATCTACAAGCGCGATGGCAATGTCCATTTCCCATGAAAGCCTAAGTGCCTCATTAGGGTTTGTGGTAGTAATGATATTAATATCTGCCCGTTGTAATAATGCTTCTAAGGCAACGATGTTTTCCGCTCGATCGTCAACGATCAGGATATTAATTTTTTCCATTTAAGTCAATTCTCACTTGAGGATTAGGCAATTTTTTGATAAATATTATTCTTCTTGTCTATTACTTTGAAACGCCCTAATTCGGAACTCCTTAAAGTCTCTTTTGACCCTAAACATAAAAACCCAAAATTAGCCAAACTATTGAAAAATAAATCAATTACTTTCATTTGCAATTCGGGATTAAAGTATATGAGCACGTTACGGCATGATATAACTTGAAATTCATTAAAAACACCATCGGATGCAAGATTATGCACAGAGAACAAAACGTTTTTCTTGAGTGAATGGTTTATTGCTGCTGCATCATACCTGGCAGTGAAGTAATCTGACAGTGTATGCCCAGCTCTTGATTTTTGGTAGTTTTCTGCATTTTGCTTCATCTTTTGCAAGTCGTAGATACCTGTACGCGCACGTTCTAGAACCTCATTGTTAATGTCGGTTCCATAGAAAAAGCTACGGTCGTAAATGTTTTCTTCCTGAAATAAAATGGCAAAAGAATACAACTCTTCACCGGTTGAGCAACCGGCGTTCCACACTTTGATGCGCTGATACGACTTCAAATAAGGAATCACATTTGTCGATAACGATTTGTAAAACAGTGGATCTCTGAACATTTCAGTAACATTCACTGTGATTTCAATTAAAAATGACTCAAAATATTCCTGGTCATTTGTAAGTAATGTACGTAAATCAAAAAGACTCAGTTTTTGCAAATGCATAATTCTTGTCACCCTTCTTTTTAACGATGCCGAAGAGTAATTTCCGAAGTCAAAATCCTGGCTGTTTTTAATTAAATCTACCAGATCTTTGAGCTCATCATAGGTAATTATTTCATGATTTATCTGGTTCATCAGCTTAACCAAACTCTTAACATTGAAAGCAATTTATCCATATCAACAGGTTTTGAAATGTAATCGTTCGCTCCTGCTTCTATACATTTTTCGCGGTCATTTTTCATCGCCTTGGCTGTTAGGGCAATAATTGGCAACCTGGCGTACTTCTTCTCTTTTCTTATTGCTGTCATTGCTTCATATCCATCCATTTCCGGCATCATGATATCCATTAAAACGATATCAATGTTGTCATTTTCATTCAGCCTGTCTATTGCCTGTAATCCATTGTTGGCTATCAGGATATTCATGTCATAAAGCTGCAGCGCACTTGAAAGTGCAAATATGTTCCGCATATCATCATCTGTAATCAGTACGGTTTTATTTTTCAAAGCTTTTTCTATTGTCGAAAACCCCTTTTCAGCTGTCTTTGTCACAATGGCCGCGGGCTTGCCATTGTCTTTTTTGAGCTTATTCATAAACAAACTGACTTCATCGATCAGGCGATCGTTCGATTTGTTGGTTTTAAGAACCATGGCTTCTGTATACCTAAGTATTTTATCCATCTTTTCCTGATCCAGCTCCATCGCTGTATTTATAATCACCGGTACGTGCACTAGTTCGGGCTGCGTTTTAATCTTATCCAGTAAATCAAATCCCGAAATATCCGGTAACTTAAGATCGAGTATAATGCAATCAAAGGTTTGGTCCCTTAATAAATCAAGAGCTTCTTCTCCGGTAAATGCTTGTTTAACCTCAACACCCTTGCTGGTTAATTGTTCAGTTAATATCCGGCTTTGCAGTTCCTGATCCTCAATAACAAGTACCTTTCGTAAATTATATTTTATGTGTGCGGCGCTCAATAAATCGAACGCTTCTTCCAATTCCTCTTTTTCTACAGGTTTTTTAAGGAAACCTATGGCGCCTTCACTTTTCGCGCGTTCCTCCCGCTCATTTCCTGCAGACATCATGTGAACTGGTATGTGTTTGGTCCGCGGATCTGCTTTTAATTTTTTAAGAATTTGCCACCCATCCATCACAGGGAGCATAATATCCAAAACGATGGCGTCCGGTAATTCTGCTAGTGCCATCTCTAGTCCGGTATCGCCTCGATTTGCGACAATTGGCTTAAAGCCTTTTTCCAGCGCATAATCGCTCAAAACTTCTGCAAATATCGGGTCGTCTTCAACAATAAGTAAGGTTTGCTCATCGTTGGATTTGGTTTGTTGCAATACTGGCAAAATTGCCGCTACAGGTTGCTGCTTGCTGAAGCTGGAAATGGTTGTTTCCTCTTCAAGGTTCAATTTGATGTTTTGTTCTGTTGCCGACGCATTTCTTTCCGGTATGAAAAGGGTAAACGTGCTTCCTATATTTGGCTCGCTGGTAATCTGGATCTCTCCGCCCAGAATATGGGCCAGCTCCTTGCTGATAGAAAGTCCGAGTCCGGTGCCTCCGTATTTTCTGCTTGTAGAGCCGTCTGCTTGCTGAAATGCCTCAAATATAAGTTTCTGCTTTTCTAAAGGAATTCCAATCCCCGAATCTTTGACAGAGATGGCTACTATCTTTTCCTTGGTGTTTTTTAATTGGTCTGAAAAGTATAAGGCATTTTGAGGAGCATTGGCAATTTCAAAGTTGATCTCTCCATGTTCAGGCGTGAATTTAAAGGCGTTAGATAATAGGTTTTTGATAATTTGCTCTAATCTTGCTTGGTCAGACAGTATGGCTTCAGGCAAATTTTGCTCAACCACTGTTGTAAACCTAATCTTCTTACTCCTGGCCAGCTCAGCAAACAACGATTCTATGTTAACCTTTATTTCTTCTGGTTCAACCGGCTCTATGGTAAGGTCTATTTTTCCCGACTCGATTTTTGAAAGGTCTAAAATATCATTGATTAGCGTTAGCAGGTCATTACCAGCATTGTGAATTACGCCGGCATATTTTATCTGGTCGTCATTTAAATTCTCCGGCCTGTTCTCCTTTAAAATTCTTGCCAGGATAAGGATACTGTTCAATGGCGTCCTCAATTCGTGACTCATATTGGCCAGAAATTCTGATTTATACTTACTGGAGATCTCTAGTTCCTCAGCTTTGAGGCTCATTGCTTCTCTAGACTGGTTTACCAAAATATTCTGTTCTTCAAGTTGTTGTGCCTTCTCTTCAAGTTCAGCGTTCGTCTGGCGTAGTTCTTCCTGTTGTACCCTTAGCTCTTCTTCTGAAGCCTGAAGCTGCTCAGATTTGTACATCAACTCTTCATTGGTAGTACGCAGTTCCTCCTGCTGACTTTCCAGTTCTTCTGCCTGCTGTTGGGTTTGCTCAAATAATTCCCTCAATTTAACCCTTGCTATGGCGCTGTTAAGTGCCACACCGATATTTTCGGCAATGGTATTTAAGAAAAGAACGGTTATCTCATCAGGGGCAGATGTGAGGCCAATTTCAACAACAGCAAGGGTGCTGTCTTCAAATGTTACCGGAAGTAAAAATATAGACGATGGCGCCATGTTACCCAGTCCGGAGTTCACTTTTATATAATCTGAAGGAACATCATTTATAACCTTAAATTTCTTTTCAGAAGCTGTTTGTCCAACAAGTCCTTCCCCATTACGGTATTCCAAAAGTGTATTTTTAGAACGCTGATAGGCGTAGCCAGCTGAAAATGCGTAGGTCTTTTTCGAGGCTGATGAAAGTAAAAATAATGCGCCAAGGGGAGCTTTCAAGTAATTACATATCTCTGAAATGATGTTGCCAGATAGTTCATCTATTTCCTGTTCTCCACGCATTGCTTCATTTAGGGATGTGGTACCGGAAAGTAACCAGTTTTTTTGTTCGTTCTCTGCAGAAATCCTCGCGAGTTCGATATTGGATTCGGTTATTTTAGCCTCGATCAATTTTTGCTGATCAAAAGTTCTTTTAATATAAGAGAACAGGAAAAGGATTAAACAAAAGATTATAATTGAACTTGACCATACGATTACGGTGCTTCTAAAACTACTTTCATCGGTATTGGTTTTCCTGATCTTTAACAGTCTCATTTCCTCAGCAATAATCCTGGTGCTTACTCCAAACATAGCATCCTTTAAACGCTGCCCACTTCCGGATTGAATTACTTTAGTTGCATTTTCACGACCGCCCAATGCATTAAACCGCAGTACTTCCTGCATGTCTGCCAGTTTCTCATTTGCAAGCGTATTGAGCGTATCTATTCTTAGATATTGCCTGGGATTATCGCTTACCAGAATTTTAAGCTCGCCTATACTTGGACTTATTTTATTAACATTGGTGTTGTAAGGCGCCAGGAAGTCTGCCTTTTGGGTAAGGATAAAACCCCGTAAAGCAGTTTCAGAATTTAACACATGGGTTTCTACCTTTTGGGTCAGGTTAATCACTTCATGAGTATGGCTTTGAATGGCTGCATCATCAATTAATGCTTTGATGCTGAAATAGGAAGTAATAGCAGATACCAGAACAAACAATAGCGATACAGCAAAACCTGTAAGTACTTGTTGCTTAAAAGATAATTTAATCATAAACTCAGAATAGTAAATTAGTGTTGTTGGCGAGTGCTAATATAATATTCGGAATGCGATTTATGAGAAATTTCTTTAACCCGGAAGGCTCTTTATTTAAGGCATATCCTGTAAACATTGAGCATAAGTATTCCCTATTGGGATAGTTACCTCATCTATCCATACCTGCGACCTATCAAATCTAGTAATTTTATTCCTCGAAATAATAAAGGCTCTGTGTGTTCTGATAAAATCCTTTGAAGGCAGCAAAAGAAGCATTTCGTTTAGCGGAACTCTGGTGGTCAGCAACTTGCCGCCCTGCAAATTTATTCGTGTGTAGTTTCCTGATGCCTCAATATATAAAATATCGTCTATCTGGACTTTAATTTGCTCATAGCCGTCTTTTATAAAAATGGCGTCCTTTTTTTCCTGAAAGGCATTCTGATTGCGCAATGTGTGGAAATCCAGCGCTTTGTTACAAGCTTTTAGAAATCGTGCCAGCGAAAAAGGTTTCAAAAGGTAGTCAACAGCGTCCAACTCAAATCCTTTAACTGCATGTTCAGAATAAGCGGTCGTAAAAATTACCATCGGAGGGTTGGTTAAGCTGGCAAGAAAATCCATCCCATTTATATCAGGCATTTTAATGTCAAGAAACAGCAGGTCTACCTTATTTTGCTGCAAGAAATTAATGGCATCAAAGGCGTTTGTAAAAACCTCGGCAAGTGTTATGAAGGTAACTTTAGAAGCATGCGATTTAACAACATCCAGTGCAATGGGCTCGTCATCTATAGCAATTGCAATCATGTTATAAATTTAGCGTTTTCCGTTCAATTGTAGGGTAAGATGTATAAAGAACTCTTTTGCACTTTCACGAATAATAAGCTCGTACCTGTTTTTGTATAAATGCTCAAGTCTTTGCTTCACATTTTCCAGTCCAATTCCACTCCTCAACTTTTCAGGATCGTTATCTGCCTTGGTGTGTATACTGTTGTGCACATCAAAATAAAGCGTATTTCCTTTGGTCTGCAGGGTTATTTTTATGTGCGAAGGCTGTTGCAAGCTAATCCCGTGTTTAAATGCGTTTTCTACAAACGGGATAAGAAGCATGGGTGCAATTTGCTGGTTGTTAAGCTGCTCATCTATTTGAGCCTCCACTGTAATGTCTGGAGACCTTGAAATTCTAAGTTTCTGCAGAGCAATGTAGTTATTCAGATAATCTACATCTCGGGTGAGGGAAATCTTTTCCTGCATGTTTTCCTGAAGCATAAAGCGCATCATATCGCCCAACATCTGGATGCCCTCGCCTGTACGCTCTGCGTTTTCCTGTAATGCAGTTCCATAAAGCGTATTTAGTGCATTAAATAGAAAGTGTGGGTTAATTTGCGAACGTAAAAAACTAAGGCTTGCGTCACTACGCCCCAACTCGGTTTTAAGCGACGTTATTTCTGCAGTATTCTCTGTACGTCTTTTATAGAGGTACCATGCTAGCGGACCACTGACAATGATTTGCGTTGCAACATGAAACGAAATGACGACACCTACAATTTCACCGCGATTGCTCAACAATAAAACCGTTAGTGCAAGTGGTATACATGCTCCAATTGTGATAAGCAACAGCTTTCCTAAAAAGTGCTTGTATCTTTTTCCATCAGCTTTTATTTGTGGTATTAAAAAGTGAATCGAGTATAAAACAATGCATATTGAGGAACAAATTACGAGGGTCCAGCAGACCATTACCTCAAACGGAGAGGAAGTTGCTATTAGCAAGAGCAGACCAACAAACCATATTGCACCACCAAAAACGGCCTCCAGTTTCAAACGGCTTTCCCTGTCTTCAACCTCATGCTGATTTTCTTTGAAATAGATGATTAGTTTTTTTATGGTTACATAGATGATGATCATAGAAACCAGCCATGCAGCGTAAGTAAAACCCTTCAGAAAGAAATAGTCGTAAGCTTTGTCCAAATTTTCAAAGTGTTTGAATTCATAAGCTTTGCTATATGTGTTCAGGATACTGGTTACTAAACCAATACAGAAGAACAGTACCACAATTACCGGAAGAAATACAGCTCTTGATGCAGGTTTAAACATTGCCGGCGCTAGGCAAAAATTTAACAGAAGAAAGGTAAAGTATAAGATGGAAAACCTGAACAACTCAGGAATAAGATAATTCGAGATATAAGAATAATTAACACCTGCATCATTCATTAGGTATTGTATATGCGTAGGGTTGCGGTTGCCGGAGTTGGAAATAAGCAATAAAATGGCAAATCCATATAATCCTGTTGCAATCCAAAATTCAATTTTTGATATGTCCTTTAATTTCATTGTTTGATTTGTTTACGGTACAATAGTACTAAGGCTTTAGCAGTGAACTTTTAAAATGTGATGAAACCCTTTATAAAAGTGACGAAATGTCTAGTTTTGTAATATGATCGTATACGGAATACCCAACTGCAATACCGTTAAAAAGGCTATGGTCTGGTTAACTGATAATGGTTTCAAGCCGGAATTCCATGATTTTAAGAAAAAAGGGATTACAGAAGAAAAGCTTTCACAGTGGTGTGATATTTTTGGCTGGGAACGTGTTTTAAATAAACAGGGAACAACCTGGAAAAAGTTTTTGCCGGAAATTCAGTCTGAGGTTATAAGCAAACAAGCAGCTATAGCTATTTTATTGACCAATACGAGTGCTATAAAAAGACCAGTTATAGAAGTTGATGGCCAGGCAATACTTCTCGGCTTTGATGAGGAAAAATACAAACAGTTACTGGTAAAGTAAAGGACTAAAAGCCTATAGGTTCTGAGAACTGCTGTTAAACACTAGCTGAAAGTTTATCTAAAGCATGTGTTTGATTCAGGTCCTCCACAGGTTTGATACAGGTTTGACTCAGGTTATGTTCAGTAAAAGGTGAGCCTAACCTGAACAAGACCTGAACATAACCTGAACCTAACCTGACGATAACCCTTACTTTTGACTGACTTTGTACTGAACTACTCCATGTTTTCCAGAAGGGTAACCCTTATGCATCCCAAGTAAAGCCTTTGGCCTTAAATATGTGTTAATCTTTGTTAAATGCCACTTATTATTTATTGTGCATGCTATATTTGATCATGCGTACTCTACTGTTTGTGTGTATCTACCTGTGTTTTCAGTTTGCCGGTTACGCGCAATCTACGTTAAAAGGCCAGGTTTTTGATTTCGACAATAAGAAAATGCCTTTACCCAACGTGATTGTAAAGAATCTCAACAACGGTAAGCGTACAGAAACAAATTCTGGCGGGCATTTTGATCTCCCCGCCATGAAAGGCGATATTATTACGCTTTCCAAAAGTAGTTACCATACAGATACATTGTTTCTTATCGACCTTTCTTTGAAACGTATATTTTTACCCGTTGCCGTTACCCAACTTAAGGAAGTTGATATTTTAGGTGCAAGAGTAAACCGGAGTGTCTATTATAAAGATCTCGAAGCGAAAGAAATTAAGCTAATTGAAACAGATGACCTGAGAGGAAAGAAGAATAATGATCGGGCAGGGGGGCTAAAGTTAAATTTAGGATATGGAAAATACCGTACTGCACAACAAAAGCGGCAACGTCTTGCCGAAGCAGCGCTTTATGATGATGAGATAAATGCCAATTTCACCTCTGAGCTTGTCGGGAAGATTACAAAACTTGAAGGTGAGGATTTAAAAAATTTTATTTACCTCTACAAACCTTCAGCAGGACTGGTTGAAACAGAGCGCCCATTCAATTATACGCTTTACATTATAAAAGCGTTTAGCACCTGGCAAAAATTGCCGGCAGATCAAAGGAAGCCTCCGGCTTTGCCCAAGATTAGGAAGAGCTAATAATCCCCTTACATTACTTTTAGAGCGAAGGTAATTTTCTATATTAGCAGCGAAACTAATCTTACATAAAATATGATAAATAAACTGAAACTGCTTTTGGGGCTATTGTTTGCATTCGGTACTTCCGGTTTTGCACAACAGGCAACCCTAAATTCTAACTATGATCCGCATGCTGCATTCGGCCCGCTTTTTTACACGCAAAATGGCAATGAGTTTCGTTCTGCAAGTGGTTACCCGGGAGCAAAATATTGGCAAAATAGGGCTGATTATAATATTACAGCCACTTTAGATGATGTAGCCAACTCGGTTACGGGAGCGGTAACTATAACTTATAAAAATAATAGTCCTGATGCATTGCCATTTTTGTGGCTTCAGTTGGATCAGAACTTATTTGCCGAAGGCTCAAGAGGCAACAGCATTATTGCAGGAAACAGTCGTTACGGAAATAGGGGTGAAAAACTGCAAGGCGGGTATAAGATCAACAACATCGGCGTTGCCCAAAAAGCTAAATCAATTAAGTTTACATCGCTAATTGAAGATACACGAATGCAGATTAGGCTTGACCAGCCTTTGGCTTCTGGTGAGACCGTCTCTATCTCTATGAACTTCACTTTTATTATTCCGGTTAACGGATCTGACAGGATGGGGCATTTAACAACTAAGAATGGTGAGATTTATACTATAGCGCAATGGTTTCCAAGAATGTGCGTATATGACGATGTTTTAGGATGGAACACCTTGCCTTATTGGGGAGCTGGAGAGTTTTATTGTGAATACGGAGATGTAGATTTTGCAATCACTTCTCCAGCCAGTCATATAGTGATGGGAT
Source organism: Bacteroidota bacterium (assembly GCA_040385565.1). GTDB lineage: Bacteria > Bacteroidota > Bacteroidia > Sphingobacteriales > Sphingobacteriaceae > Pedobacter. The sequence goes on from JAZKHD010000019.1 coordinate 90,952, forward strand.
CTGGCGAGTTGTTAAATCCTCAGGAGGTATTTACTGCAGCGCAATTGAAACGGTGGAATGCTGCAAAAAATAGCGATCAAACAGTGAACATCCGTTCAGAAGCAGAGGTTACAAATCCATTATCCCGTCCTGCAAAAGATAAATTGACCTGGAAGTTCAAAATTAAAAATACACGAGATGTAGCATGGGCTTCGTCTAAGGCATTTGTGCTTGATGCTTCCCGCATTAATTTGCCTAGCGGCAAGAAATCTTTGGCAGTTTCTGCGCATCCTATAGAAAGCGCCGGCAAAGATAGCTATGGCAGAGGTGCGGAGTATGTGAAGACGAGCATAGAACACTATTCTACCAAATGGTTCGAATATCCTTATCCAATGGCAGTAAATATTGCTTGTAATGTTGGTGGTATGGAATACCCTGGAATTGTTTTCTGTGGCTGGACTGCCAAAACCAGTGGTGCCTGGGGTGTGATTGATCATGAGTTTGGGCACACATGGTTCCCGATGATTGTGGGAAGCAATGAGCGTAAATTTGGCTGGATGGATGAAGGGTTTAATACCTTCATTAATGGAATATCGTCGCAATCATTTAATAATGGGGAGTACAAGGAAGATCCAACTGATATGCACAGGACGGCTATTGGCAATGCCAGGCCAGAAGCTGAATATATTATGCTTACTCCGGATGCTATGAGGGAAGGAAATATTGGCAGGAACCTTTATAGTAAACCTGGACAAGGATTGGACTTGTTGAGAAACCAAATATTAGGTGCAGACAGGTTTGACTATGCTTTTAAGAATTACATTTCTCAATGGTCATTCAAACATCCTACACCTTTTGATTTTTTCAGATCAATGGAGAACGGTGCCGGTGAAGATTTATCGTGGTTTTGGAGGGGATGGTTTTTAGAGAACTGGAAAATGGACCAGGCAATTGCAGATGTTGCGCCTTTGAAGGCTAATGGTGTTATAACCGGTTACAATTTAACTGTTGCAAACCTGGAGAAATTACCCATGCCTGTTATTATTGAAGTAAAAACCAAAAGTGGTAAAACTGACATCATAAAGTTGGGAGTAGATGTTTGGATGAGGAATAAAGTATGGACTGTGCGTTACCCAACTACAGAAGAAGTTGTGTCTGTAAAATTAGACCCGGAGAAGGTATTGCCTGATGTAAATTCAGCTAATGATACCTGGCCGAAGAACTAAGTAGAAATAAATACATTTAATAAAGCCCCCAATAGTTACTTACTGATGGGGGCTTTATTATTGAAATGTAATTGTTTATTTAAAAAAGCTTTCTTTCAGTTTGTTTGCATCCAGAATAGGGGGAGGAGTGTCTAGTTTGATCGACCAGCCTTTCGTTTTGAGTATTGGGATATCGACTTTGGCTGTTGAAAGATCTTTACCGCGCAATGTCTTATGATAAATAATTGCGGCGGGCGGTTCCACATCAGCTTTCGTATTAAAGAGTATCTCTAATTTAAAGGCAGGCCATAGCTGGATATCGCTCATGTTTGCTGAATACAGTTTTGCTGTACTGTTCGGGTGGATAATTCCGGCAAATTCACCTTTAAAAGCGCCGCTTTTTTCTGTGCTTAGGCTGGTTAGCAGTGAAAATGAAGTTTCGTTAACCAGGTGAAAGTGCGCAACGGAAGAAACATGCTGATCACTAATTAGTGACAGAAACACCCCTTCTTTAATGAAAACTGCCGGAATAGGCTGACTTTGTCCTGCTGTATTGCTTGCCTGTTTACTTCCGGTAGGTATTTCGCCATGTATTAATGTAACTTTTGAAGCCATTACAGGTATTTCAAAATCATTGGCATCTGTTACACCAATTGTGTCTTTATCTATTATTCGTGTGATATAGCCTTCGAGGTTTTCATCAACAAAACGTACAAAGTCTCCAATTTTTAAGTCCATAGTTAGTAAGAGTTTCGGATTCAAACTTAGATAAAATGAAGGGGAGTTGTTTAATTGAGGCGTAAAGTAATTTTATTTTAAGGTAGCATTGAAGTTGTTTATTTTTGTGCCATGGCAGAAGAGGAGCAAAAGAATAATCCATTACATGGGAAAACATTGGAGTTCATTTTAAAACAGCTTGTTTGGCACTACGGCTGGGAGGAGATGAGCACTTATGTTAAAATTGAATGCTTTAAAAATAACCCAACGATGAATTCCAGTTTGAAATTTCTGCGAAAAACAGATTGGGCGAGAAAGAAAGTAGAGAAATTATACCTCAATACATTTCATTAACAATTATTTACTAAATTTTTGTTAACGTCTTGATTTATAAAATGTATTGTCTTACCTTTGCAGTCCCTTATTGAGGGGTAAAGTTTTTAAACATAAATAGAAAAACAAAAAAAGAGCAATGCCAACCATTCAACAATTAGTTAGAAAAGGTAGAGTAGCACTGGAGTTCAA
>JAZKHD010000019.1:93488-101243 GCA_040385565.1 Bacteroidota bacterium
CCGTGGTGGTCGTGTTAAAGATTTACCAGGTGTACGTTATCACATCATTCGTGGAGCATTAGATACTTCGGGTGTTGCTGGTCGTAACCAACGTCGTTCTAAATACGGAACAAAACGTCCTAAGCCAGGGCAAGTAGCTGCGGCTCCAACAAAAGGTGGTAAAAAGAAATAATTAGGAGGAAAGAAAAATGAGAAAGTCAAAACCAAAAAAGAGAATTATCCTTCCTGATCCTAAGTTTAACGATGTTCAGGTAACAAGATTTGTAAACAATATGATGTACGATGGAAAGAAATCCATTGCTTATGATATTTTTTATGATGCAGTAGAATTAGCTGAGAAAAAAGCTGGCGAAAACGGCTTAGAAATATTTAAACGTGCTTTAGTGAACATCAGTCCGGCTGTAGAGGTTAAATCTCGTAGGGTTGGTGGTGCTAACTTCCAGGTGCCAACAGAAGTAAGACCAGACCGTAAAATTGCTTTAGGCATGAAATGGCTGATCAATTACGCTCGTAAACGTGGTGAAAAAACCATGAAAGAGAAATTAGCAGGTGAAATCATTTCAGCGGCTAAAGGTGAAGGTGCAGCAGTTAAGAAAAAAGAAGATACGCACAAAATGGCTGAAGCCAACAAGGCGTTCTCTCATTTCCGTTTCTAATATTTGAAATTATATAATGTCAAGAGATTTAAGATTTACTAGAAATATCGGGATTGCAGCTCACATTGATGCGGGTAAAACCACTACAACTGAGCGTATCCTTTATTATGCTGGTGTTAGTCACAAAATTGGTGAGGTGCACGAAGGTGCTGCAACAATGGACTGGATGGCACAGGAGCAGGAGCGTGGTATCACGATCACTTCTGCTGCTACTACAGTAGGATGGAAATACAGAGGTCAGGATTACCATATCAATATTATTGATACACCGGGACACGTGGATTTTACCGTTGAGGTAAACCGCTCGTTACGTGTATTGGATGGTTTGGTGTTCTTGTTTTCGGCTGTTGATGGTGTTGAGCCTCAATCTGAAACAAACTGGCGTTTAGCTAACAACTATAATGTTGCACGTATTGGTTTCGTTAACAAAATGGACCGTTCCGGTGCTGACTTCTTAAAAGTTGTTGCACAAGTTAAGAGCATGTTAGGCAGTAACGCAGTTCCATTGCAGTTGCCAATTGGTGCTGAAGATAGCTTTACTGGTGTTGTTGATTTAATTAACAACCGTGGTATTGTTTGGAATGAGCATGATAAAGGTATGACCTTTACCGAAGTGCCTATCCCTGATGATATGATTGATGAGGTAGCTGAGTGGAGAGAAAAATTGTTGGAATCTGTTGCAGATTACGATGAAACTTTGATGGAGAAATTCTTCGATGATCCTAACTCAATTACTGAGCGTGAAATTCTGGATGCATTACGTGCAGCAGTATTGGATGCAAAAATTGTACCTATGGTTTGTGGTTCATCTTTCAAAAACAAAGGTGTACAAACTATGCTTGACTATGTGATGGAATTATTGCCATCGCCAATGGATTCAGAAGGTATCGTTGGAACTAACCCTGATACTGGTCTTGAAGTTTTGCGTAAACCTGATGAAAAAGAGCCTTTTGCAGCTTTAGCTTTTAAAATTGCAACAGATCCTTTTGTTGGTCGTTTGTGCTTTATCCGCGTTTACTCAGGTAACCTGGAAGCAGGATCATATATTTACAATGCACGTTCTGAGAACAAAGAACGTATTTCCCGTATCTTCCAAATGCATGCAAACAAGCAAAACCCAATTCCTAATGTAGGCGCTGGCGATATTGCTGCGGTTGTTGGATTTAAAGATATTAAAACTGGAGATACACTTTGTGAAGAGAAAAATCCAATCGTATTGGAGTCTATGAACTTCCCTGAGCCGGTTATTGGTTTAGCAATTGAGCCTAAAACTCAAGCTGATATTGATAAATTAGGTATGGGCTTGTCTAAGCTTGCTGAAGAGGATCCTACATTTAGAGTTCAAACTGACGAGGAAACTGGTCAGACTGTAATCTCTGGTATGGGTGAGCTTCACCTTGATATCTTGATTGACCGTCTTAAACGTGAGTTTAAGGTAGAGGTTAACCAGGGTGCACCGCAGGTAGCTTACAAAGAAGCAATCTTTGGAACTACGCAACACCGTGAGACTTATAAAAAACAATCTGGTGGTCGTGGTAAATTCGCTGATATTCAGGTTGTGATTTCACCGATTGATGCTGATTTCGAAAAAGGTGGTTTACAGTTTGTAAACGAAATTTCAGGTGGTTCAATTCCGCGTGAATTTATCCCTTCAGTAGAAAAAGGATTTGCAGCAGCAATGGCGAATGGTGTATTGGCAGGCTACCCGCTTCCTGATATGAAAGTTCGTTTAATTGATGGTTCATTCCACGCAGTCGATTCAGATGCTTTATCATTTGAGCTTGCAGCGAGAATGGCATACCGTGAGGCATTGCCTAAATGTAAGCCTACTTTGATGGAGCCAATCATGAAGATTGAAATCTTGACTCCTGAAGAAAACATGGGTGATGTTATTGGTGATATGAACCGTCGTCGTGGCCAGCTTTTGGGTATGGATACACGTGCAGGATCACAAGTAATTAAAGCTACTGTGCCATTGTCTGAGATGTTTGGTTATGTAACTCAGTTACGTACCATTACTTCCGGACGTGCAACATCTACTATGGAGTTTGATCATTACGAAGCTGCTCCTAAGAATGTTCAGGATGAAGTAATTGCTAAATCAAAAGGTAGAGTTAAATCTATCGATTAATATTAAAATCTTGGCTGCCGGTTATTAATAGCTCTAACCGGCGCCTTAATTAAATAAATACTATGAGCCAAAGAATCAGAATCAAATTGAAATCTTACGATTACAACTTGGTAGATAAATCTGCTGAGAAAATTGTTAAGACAGTAAAACCTACGGGTGCAGTGGTTAGCGGACCGATTCCGTTGCCTACAGAAAAGAAAATCTTCACAGTGTTGCGTTCACCACACGTGAACAAAAAAGCTCGTGAGCAGTTTCAGTTGTGTGCATACAAGCGTTTGTTAGATATTTACAGTTCTAACTCTAAAACTGTTGATGCTTTAATGAAACTTGAACTACCTAGCGGTGTTGAAGTAGAAATCAAAGTTTAACTTTATTGAGTTAGCCAAAAAAAAGCCTTCCAGAATTTCTGGAAGGCTTTTTTTTGTGCTGATTTGAGGATGCTTGATTGAGTATGGTGATTTTAAGATGCAGAGTTGGCGTTCCAATGTGTTAACCTCGTTTGGGTATTATCCCCGGCCTCTCAGCTCCTCTAGTTTGTTGCGTTCATCCTGAAGTTCGCGGGCAAGTTTCTTCTCCTTCTCATTAGCCTTTGTTTTATAGGTTTGGTACTCTTGCGATATCTCTTCATAAAGCCCTGACCTGTATTTGGCTTCGTTTACGTTCTTAGTTGAACGAATAACGACGAAGGTAAGTAGCAATGCCAGTAATATAATAATGGCCCACACCAGCATATTGTAATTGGATTTAGAAAATGAAATGCCGAGAAAGCTGATCTCATCCATTTTAGCATTAGTTGCTGCCAGAGAAGTCTCTGTTCCCGAGATCTCAGTCTTTAGATTAGTTACTCCTTTTTCTAATCCTGTGATTTTTTGATTTGCTGCCGAAAGACCCTTTCTTTCGGTACGTAAAGTATCTTTAACACTTTGAAAAAATTGGGACAGCCGATATGGATTGATTAGCTTATATCCGTTGATTGTTTTGGATTTTGCGAGCAGAAGCTGATACTGGCCCTGAAGGCTTGGATCAACTTTAGCCGAATCTGCTTTAATTTGAGCATTTAGGTTCAGATTGAACGTAATCAATACTGTTAGTAAAATGGTAATTTTCTTCATCAACTGCTGTTTAATTTTTGTGAATATATTGAAATAGTTACGTCTATTTTAACAATGAGATCACAATTTTATTGTGTTGGATTTGAGAACAGGGGTTCATCACTATATATTTAAATCCTATTTGGCTAGACTTGCTACCTCTGTATGATGCCAATCGGAGAATTGGCCAAGGTATTTTTGTTAAATTTATGCTTTTTAGCAGGGATAATGCTCGGCTGGAATAATTAGCATGTTTGTTAAAACAAGTTTTAAATGTGTGCTGTCCCACCTTCTTAAATAAAAAGCATTTATTTGAAAAAATAATACGCTAACTATTTGAAAATTAAGATTTCTTTCCTATTTTTGCCCTCCCTTAACAGGGATGTGTATCCACCTTGAACGAAGCCCTACTGCTTCGATGGGTGTTAAATTAAAAAAAGAAAATGTCAGGTATTATTGGAAAAAAAGTAGGAATGACCAGCATTTTCGACGCCGATGGAAAAAATATTCCATGTACGGTGATCGAAGCTGGGCCTTGTGTAGTTACGCAAGTAAAGACCGAAGAGAAAGATGGTTATGTTTCAGTTCAGCTGGGTTTCGGCGAGGCTAAAGAGAAAAACACCACTCAACCCCTAAAAGGGCACTTTGCGAAAGCAAACACTACACCTAAACGCAAATTGGTTGAATTTGAACCGTTTGAAGAATCATTGAATTTAGGAGACACCGTAACAGTAAGCATCTTCGCGGAAGGTGACTTTGTTGATGTTGTAGGTACTTCAAAAGGTAAAGGATTTCAGGGTGTGGTAAAGCGTCATGGTTTTGGTGGTGTTGGTGGACAAACTCACGGACAGCATAACAGGATGCGTGCACCAGGTTCATTAGGAGCAGCTTCTTATCCTGCACGTGTATTTAAAGGTATGCGTATGGCTGGAAGAATGGGTGGCGACAGGGTTAAAGTTCAGAACTTACAAGTTTTGAAAGTTTATGCTGATCAAAATCTGGTTGTAGTTAGTGGTTCCGTACCGGGAGCTAAGGGTTCTTACGTAATCTTAGATAAGTAAGCAGATGGAAGTTAAAGTATTAAACATTTCAGGTAAAGAGACTGGCGCTACGGTGCAGCTTCCTGAGGCGGTATTCGGTATATCGCCGGTTGATCACGCAATTTATTTAGATGTTAAGCAGTATTTGGCAAACCAACGTCAAGGAACGCATAAGTCTAAGCAACGTAATGAGATTGCTGGTTCAACTCGTAAATTATATAAACAAAAAGGTACAGGTGGTGCTCGTGCGGGAAGTATTAAATCTCCATTGTTCAATGGTGGTGGTCGTGTTTTCGGTCCTCAACCACGTGATTACAGTTTTAAATTGAATAAGAAACTGAAAGTGTTGGCGCGTAAGTCTGCATTGTCTTATAAAGCACAAGATTCAAATGTTGTTATTTTAGAAGATTTCAATTTTGATTCAATCAAAACTAAAAACTACATCAATTTAGTTAGCGCATTAAACTTGGCTGGCGAAAAGACTTTGTTGGTTTTACCTTCACAAAATAACAATATCTATTTATCAAGCAGAAACATCCAGAAAGCGAAAGTTATCACTGCAGATCAGTTAAATACTTATGATGTATTGAACTGCGGAAAGCTTTTGTTTACTACTGATTCTCTTAAAACATTGGAGGAGGCATTTGCCAAGTAATATGGAAATTTTACAAAAACCGATTTTAACAGAAAAGGCTTCTATTCTTACTGAGAAATCAAACCGTTTTACCTTCAGGGTTGATCCAAAAGCTAACAAGCTTCAAATCAAATCTGCGATAGAGAAAATGTACGGCGTAAACATTTTGGCCATCAACACTTTAGTTGTGAGTGGTAAAGTTAAGTCGAGAAACACAAAGGGCGGATTGGTAACAGGACGCAGCCCTAAATACAAAAAAGCTGTTGTTACCTTGAAAGCAGGAGAAACAATCGATTATTACGCGAACATTTAATAAGAATTGAATAATTATAAACTATGGGCTTAAGAAAATTTAAACCAGTCACTCCGGGAACCCGCTTTAGAGTAGGTGCCAGTTTTACGGAGATTACAGCAACCAAGCCCGAAAAATCATTGGTTGTATCTTCTAAGAAATCGGGAGGACGTAACAATACAGGAAAGATGACTATGCGCTACATGGGTGGTGGTCATAAAAAATCTTATCGTTTAATTGACTTTAAACGTGAGAAATTTGATATTCCTGCTACAGTAGCAACTGTAGAATACGATCCAAACCGTACAGCACGCATCGCATTATTACATTATGCAGATGGTGAGAAGCGTTATATTATTGCACCGGAAGGATTGCAAGTAGGGCAAAAAGTAGTATCGGGTGATACTGCAACTCCAGAAGTGGGGAACACTTTGAAACTGAGCAATATCCCATTGGGATCTATTGTACACAACGTGGAGATTCATCCAGGTCGTGGTGCTCAGTTGGCACGTAGCGCTGGTGCTTATGCACAATTGGCTGCACGTGACGGGAAATATGCTACATTGAAAATGCCTTCAGGCGAGACAAGATTAATCTTGACTACTTGTTTGGCTACGATAGGAGCGGTTTCCAATTCTGATCATGCAAATGAGGTATTAGGTAAAGCTGGTCGTAATCGCTGGTTAGGTCGTCGTCCTAGAACACGTCCGGTAGCGATGAACCCTGTCGATCACCCAATGGGTGGTGGTGAGGGACGCTCATCAGGTGGTCAGCCAAGGTCAAGGAATGGTATGTATTCTAAAGGCTTCAAGACCCGTACACTTAAAAAATACTCAAATCGTTTCATCATAGAGAAAAGGAAGAAATAATGGTCACAAGCTGGGAGAGTTTGCTCCAACCAGAACATTTAGGGGTCACTCTGAAAAGAAAAAATAATTAAGAGATGGAAGCAGTAGCGAAATTAAACAATTGTCCAACCTCACCGCGTAAGATGCGTTTGGTTGTAGATCTTATCAGAGGTGAGCGTGTTGAGAAGGCTTTACATATTTTAAAGTTCACTAATAAAGAAGCAGCAATAAGAGTTGAGAAACTATTATTGTCGGCTATCAAAAACTGGGAAAATAAAAATGAAGGGTCTCCCCTTGCAGAGAATCAATTATACGTGAAAACGATAATGGTTGGCGGTGGTCGTCAGTTGAAAAGACTAAGACCAGCACCACAAGGACGCGGTTACAGAATACGTAAACGTTCAAACCACGTGACTTTGGTAGTAGATAGTAAAAACGTTGAAACTCAAACTAATTAACAGAAATGGGACAAAAAGCACATCCAATAGGTAACAGGTTAGGAATCATCAAGGGTTGGGATTCTAACTGGTTCGGTGGCAACAACTATGCTGATAAATTAGTTGAGGACGATAAAATAAGAAAATATCTTGCTGCACGTATCGCTAAAGGCGGTGTTGCGAAAGTTGTAATTGAGCGTACGTTAAAGCGTATCACGGTTACGATTCACACAGCACGTCCAGGTATTGTGATCGGTAAAGCTGGTCAGGAAGTTGACAAGATCAAAGAAGAGTTGAAGAAATTGACTAAAAAGGAAATTCAAATCAACATTTTTGAGATTAAACGTCCGGAGCTTGATGCACAATTAGTTGCAGAAGGTGTTGCTAAACAGTTAGAGGCAAGGATCTCTTTCCGTAGAGCAATGAAATCTACAATTGCATCAACAATGCGTATGGGCGCTGAAGGCATCAAGATCATGACCTCTGGTAGGTTAGGTGGTGCTGAGATGGCTCGTAGCGAACAGTATAAAGAAGGAAGGATTCCTTTGCATACTTTCCGTGCAGACATTGACTATGCATTAGCAGAAGCATTAACTACTTATGGTAAAATAGGTGTTAAAGTATGG
>JAZKHD010000019.1:101253-101582 GCA_040385565.1 Bacteroidota bacterium
CGTGATCTTTCTCCAAACATCGGTGCTGTGAGCAATGCTCCAGGTAAAGGTGGCAGACCAGAAGGTGCATTTGCAGGTGGCAGAGACAGAGACAACCGTGGTGGCGGTGGCGACAGAAGAAACGATAACCGCGGTGCTGGTAATCGTGGCGGAAGAGGCCCGGGTCAAGGTGGTCCAGGTCAAGGTGGCCCAGGTAGAGATAACAGAGGCGGAAACACTCCTAACAGAGGTCCTCGCAAATAATTAGTTAACAGATCGTTTTACGATAATATTAGAATAAAATGTTACAGCCAAAAAGAACGAAGTTCAGAAAGATGCAAAAGGGCAGA
>JAZKHD010000020.1:0-42582 GCA_040385565.1 Bacteroidota bacterium
TACTGATTACAAGTCAGTTGCTCTACCAGCTGAGCTAAGGAGGCTTATATCTTAAATCCCTTAAAAGCAGGAATCTATTTTATAATATTAAATCTTTCACAGAACATTCCTTTTCTAAACGAGCAAACGCCCTCTCTGAAATGGAATGCAAATCTACAAGAATTTAAGTTCTACACAAAATTATTTTCAAAAAAAAATTGGCAGGAATAAACCCGCCAATTCACATTTTTTTATACTCGAAATATATATCTAATAATCAGACACTTCATCCGCATTTACAATTGCCTTATGCTCGCTAAGCTTTGCCCGGGTTTTATCTTTATGCTTCGTAATTTGTTTTCTTAACGACTCTATCGCCAAGTCGGTGGCCTCCTCAAATGATTTACATTGTTCTTTAGCAAACATTGTCATTCCTGGCACAATTAGCTTAATTTCACTAATCTTGTTCGCTTCATCATCCACATTCTCCAGTTTCAGGTAAACTTCCCCGCTAATGATCTGGTCAAAAAACTGATCAAGCTTATCAACCTTCTTTTGTATAAAATCTAACAACTTGTGGTCCGCAGTGAAATGGATCGATTGAACTGTAATTTTCATATTTACCTCCTTGTTTTATGCCTTTGGATGGGCTTGTTTATATATTGATTTTAATCTTTCAATTGAATTGTGCGTATAAACCTGGGTTGCAGCCAAACTGGAATGCCCTAGTAATTCTTTTATTGCATTCAAATCCGCACCCCTGTTTAACAGGCTCGTTGCATAAGAGTGTCGCAATACATGCGGACTCTTCTTATCTTGTGTGGAAATAAATGTTAAGTAACCTTTAACAATCCGGTAGATCAATTTAGCATATGCATCCGCACCTTTATCTGTAACGAATAACACCCCGCTTTTGTTATTAAAATTCTGCATCAATTTTAATGAGATATATTCTTCAATCTGATTTACAAGGAGTTTACTTACCGGAATAATTCTCTGCTTATTCCTTTTACCCAAAACTTTGATTGTAGATTCGTAAAAATCAATGTCATCTTCTTTTAATGTAAGTAATTCGGCAAGCCTTATTCCTGCCCCAAAAAGCACCTCTATTACCAGCTTATCTCTTACGGAAGGGAAACTGTCATCGAAAAAAACGTCAGAGTCAAGCAACTCATCAAGCTTATGGTCTTCCACAAATACCGGGAGCCGCTTAGGAACTTTTGGCGCCCTCACTAAAGACATAGGGTTACTTAGAAGCTGTCCCATTTTCAACGAATATTTATAAAAGCTTCTTAAGGTTGAAAGCTTCCTGCCAACAGAACTTTCTGATACCTTAACTTCTTCAAGTAGATAAACAATAAACTCACGAACAATAGCATGAGTGACATCCTTAAGCTCAGCTTCCAGCTTAAGCCATAAGAAATCTTTAAACTGGAGCAAATCTGTTTGGTAGGACTGCACAGTATGTAATGAATATCGCTTTTCGTGTTTTAAATAAGAAAGGAATTGTTCAATAGCCATGAAATTGTTTTCGGATGCTCGTTAAGTGAATGTACAAAAATTAAAGTCAGCAATTTTTTTTAAACAAAAAAAAGCGTCTCCGAATTATCGGAAACGCTTAATATAATTTAAATTAAAAGGACTAAATAGTACCCTCTAATTGCATATTCTGAATGTAGATAGCGTGTTTAACTTGCGTACGACGGGCAACAGATTTTTTTTCGTATGCTTGACGACTACGTAATTCTCTTAATACACCAGTTTTCTCAAATTTCTTTTTAAAACGTTTTAGGGCTTTATCAAGTGATTCGCCGTCTTTAATATTAATTATGATCATAACGTAAAAATACCTCCTCTCGCTGTTTTTAGGACTGCAAAGATACAGCTTAGATTTGATTATCAAAACATTAATCAGAAAATTATTTTAATACTTCTCTGGCTATAACTATTTTCTGAATCTCGGAAGTCCCCTCTCCAATCGTACATAATTTACTATCTCTATAAAACTTCTCTACTGGAAAGTCCTTCGTATAGCCGTAACCTCCAAATATTTGAACAGCTTCAGTTGATGCTCTTACCGCAACCTCAGAAGCAAAATATTTCGCCATCGCAGATTCCTTCGTCATAGGCAACCCCCTGTTCTTTAAATCTGCAGCCTGTCTGATTAATAAATCCGCAGCTTCAATTTCAGTAGCCATGTCAGCCAACTTGAAACTGATGCCTTGAAAATTAGCGATTGGCTGACCAAACTGATGACGTTCCTTAGCATAAGCCAAAGCTGCCTCATAAGCTCCTTTAGCAATTCCGAGAGAAAGTGCCGCAATCGAGATTCTTCCACCATCCAAAACTTTCATCGCCTGCTTAAATCCATCGCCCTCTTTGCCTAGTAAATTTTCTTTAGGAACCCTGCAATTGTCAAAAATCATCTCCGTCGTCTCAGACGCACGCATTCCCAATTTGTTTTCTTTTTTACCTGCAGAAAAGCCTGGTGTACCTCTTTCAACAACAATAGCAGAAATTCCTTTAGAACTTCCTTGCTCTCCAGTCCTAACCATCACTACTGCTACATCGCCGCTTTTACCATGGGTAATCCAGTTCTTAGCACCATTTATAACATATTCATCTCCATCCAAAACAGCAGTTGTCATCATCCTCAGCGCATCTGATCCTGTATTTGCTTCAGTTAACCCCCATGCCCCAATCCATTCAGAAGTGGCTAGCTTGGGTAACCATTTAAGCTTTTGAGCTTCATTTGCAAAAGTCAAAATATGACCTGTACATAATGAATTGTGTGCCGCAAGTGACAAGCCAACCGAACCACAAACTTTCGCTACGCCAACAATTACATCAACATATTCCTGATAACCCAGTCCGGAACCGCCATATTCTTCCGGCACCAGTACCCCCATAAGTCCTAAAGAACCTAATTGCTTAAATGTTTCAACAGGAAAATATTGTGCTTCGTCCCATTCCATTACATGAGGCCTAATATTTTTCTCAGCGAAATCTTTAACCATAGCACGGATCATTTCCTGATCTTCAGAAATCGAGAAGTTAAAACCTCCAGAATTATTAATAGTATCTAACATATTGTTTTGCTTGAATTAAGCAATATTAAACATTTAAAAGGATAGCAGATATACCCTTGCAGCCTCCCTTACGTAGACAGAAACGGTATTCAGTTCATTTACATCATCTGCTTATTCAGGCAAATCAAATAAAGCAGGGATTTTTTTTATTTTTTTTTATACTAAATTTAGAAACCAAACAAAACCACCACACGCTCATGAATACAATTACTTGGAAACACATCCGTGAACAACTAAACAGGGACTTGATCGGAAAAGATTCCTATCGTGGCGTCACGCTAACTTACGCATGGCTCGCCAATCAATTCGGACATTTTTCCCTTGGCTTTATCCCCGTTGTAATTATCTACAATATACTAATTTCTAAAAATTTAGTTCTCATTAAAATCTGCTCCGCATTGGGCATAACTATCCCGCTAACCAATGCCGAATATTGGGCAACATTTGGCGTCTGGGGATTTTGGATTCTATTTGAAGCTTATAATTTCCTTAAACCTTTGCTGTTTAATAACTCCTCCAAAAGAAAAGCCTTAGGAAATGGAAAATATACTTTCCAGCCTGCCTGGTTCAATGTAACCTTTGATACCGTTACAGACCTTGCTTACTTTGGCCTGGGAGCGTTAAGTGCTAGCCTTATCTGCTACTACCATGTCCAAATGCTAATCACATTAATCATTTTAGTAGTTCTGGTGGCCTATCCGGCTTACTACTGGTACACAACCAAAATGTACATTCAAAATGCCGAATATCCCTTTCAATTGCGGCTAAGTCAGTGGAATCAAAACATTCAGGATGCAAATAAAACTTTCATCATAGATTTTCTTAACAGGAGCGGTGAGGGAAAACACATATTGGTTTTTGGATCAAAGGGAACTGGTAAAACCACGCTGGCGGTTGCCATTGCAACAGAGGCATCTATTAAAAACCACTGCTGTAGTTATGTAACTGCAGTTAAATTATTAAGCATGTTCTATGATCCGAATGATTATCAGGACAATCGCTATCTGTGGTCGTGGAGAAGTTGTGGGTTGTTGGTTATTGACGATATCAATCCCGGTAAACCTGTTAAGGGCGATATCATTACAACAAACCTGTTTTACGAAATACTTAACAACGTAGACAATGGCCCAAACAATATAGAGCATATCCGAAAGAAAAATATCATTTGGGTAATGGGAAGTGATGATCCTGATAACTTGCTGGAAGAAAAATGGAAAACACTTCTAAATCAAATTGGCATCCAAAGCTCCAACATAAAGGTGATGGATCTGGATGAAAACTAATACCGGAAGAATCAAATTGTCGTATGCAAAACTTACCAAATGCGTTAAACTCTTCACATCAAAACGTTTGTACAACGGTATAATCCTCTTTTCAATCGCAGAATGCGAAACCTTTAGTTTATGCGCTACTTCCTTAAAAGAATATCCCTGCGCAACCAGTGAAAGGGCCTCTTTTTCTTTATTTGATATGGCTAAGTGGCTAAATAAAACCTTGTTCAATTCTTCCTCAAACTTTTCCTTCTCCGGCCCAAATGCCGCGTAACGCATTACCTTACCAAAACTGAGGCTTCTATTTATTTGAAACCGACCAATTATGGATTCAATTTTACCACTATCCGATTTAAATATTCCTACCCTTGCAATGATTGGCACCAGACTGCCATCCTTATGGATTTTTTTAAGCTCAATAGTAAAACTGTATTTCTCCAGGTCTTCTGTTTTATTATGAATAAATTTAAGTGCCTTATCATTAAGGTCATGTGAAAAAGGAGCATACTGTGGTGCAGACATATTGACTATTGCCAGCATATTAATTTCATCATCCTGATAGCCTACTACCTCCTGCCAGCCACTGGCGAAAATCATTCTGTTTTCCTTAAAAGAATAAATGTAAATGGCCTCCTCTGGAAATTTTGGAATGGTTTGTCTAAAATAGGAAGCTTGATCGCTTTCCAGATCTGCAGGTACCGCAGTTATAAAATTTTTAGAATAATCACCAAAGGTTTCTTTCGCCATAGTTCAAATAGTAAAATCAAGTTTCAAAATTGCGTATTTTCTCAGTTGATGGAACTTCTTGAGTGCGTTAATTTTGCAAACAAGATATTAAAAATTATTGACTCAAACCACCACCATGCACACTAAACCTGCTAAATCAATCACTACACACTTGTCTATCTTTATCCTCAAGTTGTGCGCACTCGCACTTTTGGCACTAGGCTTATATCAAACCGGACTATAGCTAGTAAGATGCCAGTGTAAAGATCTTATCGGAAAAGGGCCTTAACTTTTCTCTGCCATTTAAAAAATCAAGAGAAATAATGAAGGAATAGCCACTAACCTCAGCACCCAGCTGCTGTACCAATTTAGTAGCGGCAACAACAGTACCGCCTGTAGCTAGTAGATCGTCATGAATTAGAACTTTCTGCCCTGCTAAAAACGCATCTTCATGACATTCAATAACCGCACTTCCATATTCCAAATCGTAAGACTGCTTAACTGTTCTGTAAGGTAATTTTCCTGCTTTCCTTATCGGCACAAAGGGAACATTCAAGCGCTGGGCCAATTGTAAGCCAAATAAAAACCCGCGACTTTCAATCCCCGCAACCACGTCAATCTTTAAATCATCCATTTGCAACAAGAGTTCGTCAACAATTTTGGCACACAATTCCGGTTCCTTCAAAATTGGAGTAATGTCCTTAAAAACGATACCCTCCTTGGGAAAATCTTTTACGTCCCTTACATATTGCTTTATTTGCGATGCGATCATATATATTTAAAAGGTTAAATAAGGCTCTAATTTTGAAATAATGTCTGCCGGCAAAACAATAACCTTCAGTAAGTCAGTGGCATTTTTAAATGCACCATGCTGTTTCCTGTACTGGATAATTGCGTTGATTTGCTTATAACGAATGTATGGATGATTTTTAAAATCTGGTAGCTCTGCAGAATTGATGTTTATCTTTCTGATATCAGATGGGTTAACCGTTATCTGCTCCTTTATCTCTAAGTATTTTGCAGAATCTAATCCAAATATTTCCAATAACTGCTCTCTTTTATAAAATCCACCAATTCTGTCCCTATACTTTAAAATTCGCATTGCGAAGGTTGGTCCAATTCCTCTAATTCCGTCCAAATCTGCGCTGTCTGCAGCGTTAATTTCTACAACTCGTAGCGTCGGTCTGCTTTCAGGGGATTGCGTAACCCTGGTCATCTCCTTTCTTTCAACCAATTGTATATCCACGTATGGAATGAGTTTGTTATAAAGCGCTGCAGTTATAGTGTACATCTTTTTTAGGTCTTCCGGCTTTCTAAACCGGCCACCCTTGTCTACGTATTTTATTATTCCAGCTGCTTGCCTTGGTGTTAATCCTAAACTCACCCACTCATCTGCCGTAATCGTATTGGGATCAAACTTAAACAGTCTTTGATATCTTTCTTTAAAGGGTTTGCTATCAAGTTTCTCGTGGTTGTCAATAACGGCTGTAGAATTCTCAAGCTTATCCTCCTTAAACCTTAAACTTTTAATAATCAAATCGTCCTCTAAATATTTATCGTCTTCATGAAAAAAGGAATAAGCTTTAGGAACCAATGCCAAAAGCGCAATTAGGGAGGTTAGGACCAAAAGACCGTTAAATTCGCTTTTGCTGAAGTCATAGTAGTTATTTAGCCATTTTCTCATCGAGCGGCTAATGTACTACTGTTATTTAAAAATATAAATCTTATTTTTGAAATTGGATTATTATTCACTAACCAAACATCAATGAAGATCATAACCACCCAGGAGTTTGCAAAGGCTACAAAAATAGATAAACTGGGTGTCCCAGGTTTGGCAGCTTTACTCATGGAGATGATGAAACTTAACGACATCAATAAGGTTTTTTCACAAAATGTCCATTTCAACGGCTTAGAATTTGTAGACAAAATCCTGGAGACTATTGGTGTTAGCATTGATTTTGACGAAGACGATTTAAGAAACATACCGAAAACAGGCGGCTTCATTGCCATTGCCAATCATCCATATGGCGGTATAGAGGGTCTAGCTTTAGTTAAGTTACTGTGTACAGTGCGTCCTGAAGCTAAAGTGATGGTCAACTTTATATTAAAAAAGATTCCAAACCTCAGCGAGTTCTTTGTAGCTGTTAACCCATTTGAAAACGTACAACATTCATCAAGCATAAGTGGATTAAAGGCAACATTCGACCTTTTGCAAAGCGGAACCCCAATTGGCATATTCCCTGCTGGTGAAGTTTCCACATTTAGTTTAGACAAGCAGGAAATCACAGATCGCCTTTGGCATCCCGTTGTAGGGAAGCTGATTGCAAGGGCGAAAGTTCCGGTAGTACCTATATATTTCCATGGAAATAATGGTGTGTTATTTAATATCCTCAGTTTTATACACCCTACCCTTCGCACCGCTAAACTACCATCAGAGTTTTTAAACAAACAGGGTTTAAAAATTAAGGTAAGGATTGGAAAACCAATTCACATAGAAGACATCTCTTATCGTAACAATACCAATAAACTGCTAGACTTTCTTCGGGCAAGAACTTATGCATTGGGAACAGGACTTGACGAGGAAAAGAAACTATTTAATCCTATAAATCTTTTTAAGATCAAGAAGAAACCTGAAGAGATTATTCAGGAAACGGAACGAAACCTGATCGTAGAAGAAGTAACGCAATTGGAAAGCTTCAGGGTATGGGTAGAGAAAAACTACGAAGTTTACATTACACCTACCGCTAACATCCCTAACATTCTCCGAGAAATTGGACGCCTTCGTGAAATTACATTTAGAGAAATTGGCGAAGGAACAAACAAAAAAATAGATCTTGATAATTACGACATTTACTATAATCACCTATTCATTTGGGATAAAGACCTGCAAAACATTGTTGGCGCTTACCGTATCGGAAAAGGAGATGAGATTTTAAATACTATGGGTAGAAGGGGATTCTATCTTTCAGAACTCTTCAAAATCAAAGAACCTTTTTATCCTATCTTAAGGAAAGGCATTGAATTGGGCAGGTCATGGGTAAGGAAAGAGTATCAACAGAAACCATTGCCATTATTTCTGTTATGGAAAGGGATATTAAAATACCTGTTAGACAATCCTCAATACCGCTACATGTTTGGACCGGTAAGTATCAGTAATAACTTCTCAAAGTTTTCCAAATCGCTGATCGTTAATTACATCACCAAGAACCACTTTGACTACGAATTGGCTCACTACATCAAGCCTAAAAACAAATTCAAGGCCGATCTTTCAGCGATAGATAAGGACCTGCTGGTTGAAAGCAGTGAATCATTAAAGGATTTGGATAGCTTGATATCCGATATAGAAAATACACACATCAAGATACCTGTATTACTAAGGCAATACATGAATCTTAATGCGAAGATTATTTGTTTTAATATCGACCCTAAGTTTTCTGATTGCCTGGATGGATTTTTGTTGGTAGATACGCAGAACATTCCGGCAGAAATGCTGGAAAAGATCGGAAAGAACCTTTAAGAAGGTACTATAACAGGTTCCTCAGCAATTGCCTCCGGAGCTTTAACTTTGATTTTCCTGGCAACTTTCTTGGCCAATTGAGCTGAACGTTTTTCTATTTCCTTTTTCAACTTTTTTGAATCCTGTCCTAATTCAAATGTAACTGCAGTTAACTCTGCAACAATAGCCTCTTTAATGGCAGATATAGCTGCTTTTTTTCCAGCTTCTTTAATTAGTTTACGTTTCTTCTTTTTCATAATTTCAAAAGTAAATTAATTCAATGTTACTTTAATATTATCATTATGTTAACACACCATCAAAGGCTTAACATAGGAAATTAAAAAGCCCAGACATCCATCGGGGCTTTCAATTATCAACTAAACCGAAACGTATAAATACTAACCAGGTATCTATGCCACAAAAGTATAGCAACACTATTAAGAAGTTGTTAAGCATCCATTAACATTTACTCCATATCGGCAGAAAACTTAATGTAAACCTTATGTTAATAAATTGTATATTTAATATAACCAAATTATTAATCGAGGCATGTGGGGTCGAGTTAAAATGTTTCTTTCATTTGTATTAGTTTGCAGCACCGTTATAGCGAACGCGCAAACTAAAGGTTACACCATTTCATTCGAAATGTTTAATGAGACGTTCAACCTCCATATGGATCCTAGTTTAGCTGTAGAGTCATCCGAGACAATTACTGAAGACTTTATCCGATCGAGCTATCAAAAGCTTGATAACGAAAATTACGCTGTTCTAACAGACTCCCTAACTTCCTACAAAGAAAAACACCAGCTTAACGATTGGCTCTACTATCAACTGATTAGAAAAACTGCTGAGCAAATAAGTCCAAAGAAAGATAATTACGAGCGCTACACGTTTTACAAATGGTTCTTAATGGTAAAATCGGGCTATGATGCGAGGCTAACTATTGCCGATGGAAGGATTATCTTTTATGTATACAACAACGAAGATATCTCAGACATTCCTTTCCTGAAATTTAAAGGCAGAAAGTACATGTGCTTAAATTATCACGACTATAACAATGCAGACCTCAATAAAAACCCGCCTTCTGACATGATAGGCGTTCCGGAGGGCACCAGTGCTTTCTCTTATAAAGTTACCAGGATGCCAGATTTCAAACCCGCAGACTACACAGAAAAACGGGTTGAGTTTAACTACAAACACAAAGCCTATCATTTTAACCTAAAGGTTAGCCCCGAGGTAGACGCCCTGTTCAAAAATTACCCAGGTGTTGATTTTGAATCTTACTTCAATATTCCGTTAACCAAAGAAAGCTATAGTTCCCTTATCCCATTAATGAAAAGAAACCTGGAGGGAATGAACCAGAAAAAAGGAGTAGATTATTTGATGAAGTTTACCCGATATGCTTTCCTTTATGAAAACGATGAAAATAACTTTGGGAAAGAAAAACGCCTGTCACCAGAGGAAACATTATTCTCAAAATACAGCGACTGCGATGACCGTGCAGCGTTGTTTTTCTTTTTGGTGAAAGAGATATATAACCTGCCAATGATTGCACTGCTCTACCCCACTCATATTACCATGGCGGTGCAATTTGAAAAACCCATAGGTGAGCCCATATTGTACAATGGCAAGATATATTCACTCTGCGAGCCAACCCCGCAAAAGAAAAATTTAAACATCGGCCAGATGTCGGCTAAACTTAAGGGAATGGATTATAAAGTTGTTTACAGCTATAACCCAGGCAACCTTTAGGCAGATCTCTCAATATGTTAACTGTTAGAAAAACAAAAAACCCCGATCAATTGATCAGGGTTTCTCTGAAGAGCATTTTGAAATATTATTTTACTGCACCGGGTGTAGTATAAGCTAAAGTCTGAGGATCAAAATGCGCCCAGGTAGCAGCCCAGTTGTCAGCACCAAAAGCACCTTTGTAAGTAACAGTTTCCATACCTGTAAGTTTCGCATTTGCTACAACACCAGTAGTAGCAGCTGTTCCAGCCTTTACAGTAAAATTAGGAGTTCCAGCATTTGCATTTCCTGCAGCTTTAAAATCCAATCCGTATTTCAATGGATCAGAAACTACATCACCAATAGAAGCTGCTGGTAAAAATGAATTAGCTGTCGTTAATGCTAAAGTAATAGCATCCTTATTTGCTACAGATGTAGCAGTTCCAAATTTAATTTGATTGCTTTTAACATTGTTACCATAAAATAAGTTACCTGCAATAACGCTTGATCCTGCAAGGAAATTCGCAGATGAAGTGTTACCAGTTGCAGGTAAAGCATCATCAATAAACAACCCTTCAGTATAGTTAGCGATTACAGAGTTAAATATGCTTATAGAGGAGTTTCTACGAATCTGAGCAGCATGCTGGAAATTTGCATTGATATTACTAGTTGATGTAACGCTCAATAGTGGACCAACAATAGTAACGTTAGCAAAAACCGCAGATGTAACCGGAGTTGCCGCTGTACCTGTAGAGTTATTATCTGATTCAAAACCATTTGACCCACTAAAATCAGCTACAACTTGTGCACGTTGTGCCAAAGCAAATTGAACTTTACCAGAATAACCGTTATCAGTATCAAAATCATCATCCCAGGTACCGATAGCTAGTAAGTGCTTTGCATTAACTGATCCACCAAAAAATTCGAATGCATCATCACCAGAGCGATAAACCTCGATGTAATCTAATGTAGTACCAGATCCTACCGCAGCAAGAGTTAAACCGTTGATTTCAACATCTGGTAATAAAGGAATACCTGCAAATTCAATACGTACATATTTTAACGTACCTGAATTGTCAGCATTATCAGTACCACCATATAGCGCTTTATCTCCTATAGAAGCTGGAATACCTTCAACTACAGCTGATGTACCATTGTTAGAAATTGCTTTACCTAATAATATTAAACCACCCCAATCACCTGGAGCACGAGCGCCGGAAGCTTGTGAAGAAGTAAATACAATTGGCTTATCAACTGTGCCAGTTGCATTGATTTTCGAACCACGTGATATAATTAACGCACCTTTGCTTGCTTTATCACCTTTAATGATTGTTCCAGGCTCGATTGTTAAAGTAGCGTTCCCTGTTACAAAAATGTTTCCTTTCAATAAATAAATCTTATCAGCAGTCCATGTAGTATTTGCAGTAACATCAGCTGAAACTTCAACCGTACTGGATGTAGGCAAAACCAATTCCGGTTCTTCTACTTCAGTTGGATTAGTTGAACATCCACTAGCACCAATAACCAACGCCAAAGCGATTAATAATAATTTGTTCTTCATTTTATTTTTCTTTTGTTCTTTTCTATTTATGTAGGCAAATATCTGAGTCAGACTTTACCCTAATATTATGCTAGTATTAATAAATTGTTTTCTATCTGAAACTGCACTTAACAGTCCGATAACATTAAAAAGTGTACGAAAATGATAAGCTGATATTGCTTCCTGGTTTGTACCTGCTGATGGTCTCATCAGTAGAATTGGCATCATACTTCTTGTTAAGGTCTCTATCCCAGTAGAAGGTAATGTTGTTGTTTAGGATATCACCGGCATTCAATTTAACTTCGCCTTTACTTTTCAATACCTTGTAACCAACTTGAAGATCTACCACATCGCGAGGAGCCTCCCAGATACTTGGATACAAAAATCCGGATGCTTTGTTAATTCTGCGGCCTACTCGGTTGTACAATGCATTGAACGACAATTTATTTTCAAGAAATGAAGATTGCAGACCTGCATTGATTACATAAGGTGCTTGACCAACCATTGGTCGGGTTTTGTCAATATACTTTCCATTTGCTGGATTGGTAACTACTGATTTAACCAAAGTTACGTTAGAGTATGCCACTGTATTTTTAAGAAATGAAGCGTCTCCAAGAAAGTCCAGCGATTTTCTAAATTCGAATTCTACCCCATATACATTTGCTTTATCAGAATTGAAGAATGATGTATTTGGCAGGGAATTATTATCATCCAATACACCTTCTATGGCATTTTTAAATCTTTTATAAAATGCAGAGACTGATAATATTTGACCGGCTTGAGGGTAAATCTCATAACGGATATCAAAATTATCAACGTCTGTTGAAACCAGGTTAGTATTACCAGAATACGATGAAGAAAATTCATAATCATAATACTGTGTAGGAGCAATTTCCCTAAATTCCGGCCTGGCCAAACTACGGTAGTATGAAGCGCGTAAATTGCTTTTCTCAGTTAGAGCATACGTAAGGTTAGCTGACGGTAACACTTTTAACTCATCTAATTTAACTTCAGCCAAAGTTGCATCAGCAGTCCTTAAACTCAAATTAAATTGTTCCGCTCTCACGCCCCAAACAATCCTGAATTTCTCGCCAAATTTGTTATCCAACATGGCATATGCTGCATTGGTAAATGATGTACCGTTATAAGTATCGGTTGGAAGTGCTAAATCAGATAAATCATATACTCCGCTGTTAATTACTGCAGGTGAAAACAAATGTTGGATAGGGCGCTGACCTATTTGCTGATAGGTATCAGGATTTTTTGTTGGATCTATTGTTAAGGTCAAGAATCTGGATGTAAAATCTCTGTTTCTATATTGAGAGTTCAACCCAACCTTCATTGTTGATGCCTTTGCAAACAAATTAACAGGCATCGAATAATTCACTGCGCCAGAATAAATATTCTCATTTAACTTTGTAGTTAACCGTGCATTTTCCTTACTTGGAGCAGATATGGCTGCATTATAGGGAACTGATTCAGCGTCGCCAATGTTCTTGGTGTAACCCATTTTACGCTGATCAGGCTGATCATTAATTATATTACTGAAAGCTGCCGACCAGTTTAATTTCGAGTTATCTCCACCAATTTTATGTGTTCCTTCTACAGTAGATTTCAATAGAGACTTCTCCATCAAATCAAATGCATAATATCTGTAACGGGTGTTGTCTGAATAAGTACCTTCTCTGTACAGATACTGATCGTCAAATGATCTGTTGTATATATTTTTGAATGTTATTTTACTACCTCCATAATTATACGCGAAGTTTGCAAGTCCACCTAAGTTTGTAGAAAACTTGTAGGCATTGTCATTGTATTTATAGGTATTATAATTACGGAACAAATCCTTATTTACTGACTGTGCATTCCTGTAAGTAAGTGAAGCTATTGCGCCAAATTTCTTATTATTTGCAAGGTCTTTTACTCTACCTATTGTAAATTGATAATTTTGAGTGGGTAGCGCGTTATTGTTATATATGTTCCAGTCTTGTGGCAAAGTTTTTATGGCCGCAAGTTGTTGTGCCGGCGTAAGACCAGTGTTGCCTTCTATTTTTTTCCGTGATGGAAATGAACCTGCTAACTGTCGGGATCCATCATCAAAGCCAAAGAAATCTGATGCAACTCTAGGCCCGCTCTGAAAATTATTAAAGGTAGCTACAGTGTTATATCCTGCTCCAACACCGAAACTAACAAAATTCTGTTCCGGGATATCTTTCGTGGTTATTTGTATTGCCCCTCCTGTAAAGTCACCCGGAAGATCAGGTGTTGCACTTTTACTAATGATTAGGTTATCAACCAGATTTGATGGTACGATATCAAAAGAAAATGCTTTTCTATTCGGCTCAGTACTTGGTAATGACGCTCCATCAAGTAACGCTGTATTATACCTGTCGCTTAAGCCACGTACAACAACAAATTTATTATCCTGAATGGTTGCACCGCTAACACGTTTCAAAACATCAGATGTATTTCTGTCTGGAGAACGCCTGATTGCTTCAGATGAGATACCATCCGATATGGAAGCGCTATTCTTTTGTGTGGCATATAATGCATTTACACTTTCTTTTTTGAAAGTTCCCTGTATAACTACCTCGCTTAAGTTTTCACCTCCGGCTTCCTCTAAGACTACATCAAAATTTGTGTTTTTACCCGTTGTTACTTCTACATCACTAATTTCTTTACCGTTGTAACCAACGTACTGAAAAACCAAAGTGTATTTTCCAGTAGTTAATCCTGGCAATGAATATTTACCATCAACATCGGTAGCCATCCCTTTGGTCGTACCTTTAATTTTCACAGTTACGCCGATTAGGGTTTCACCGCTCTTCTTGTCAGATACTTTTCCAGAAATTTTTCCTGTTTGTGCAAAAGCTACTGCACTAATAACTACTAAAAGCAATGTTACTAGCGCTTTCTTAAGATTCAATTGTGATTTCAATTTGCTGTATATTAATTTTCAGCAAAGCTATTACCACAATGTTAGGCATATGTTAGGTGTAAATTACCATTCCTTTACCTCAGTGTTAATTTCATGTTAACTGACGTTTGGCTCAATATTTAAGACCAACCTTTTTGCAAATGAAATGCAGGAGCCATATTGGCCCAATGAGGAGAAATTTCACATCATCCAGAAATGACGCTTTCTTTCCTTCTATTTTATGGCCTATGAACTGACCAACCCAGGCAAGTATAAAAATAGCAAGACAGGACAACCATACCGGAGGTCCGCCCGCTCCCTGCCAGTATTCCAATTGTACAATACCAAAACTCATTAAGCCAACAATCCATAACATGAGAAATGACAACACCGGCGAAAGTGTAAAATAATAATACAATGCAAAAGCAATTAGAAAAGAAGCCCAGTTAAAAAAGCCATTGTACTGTTTTAAGAAATCGAAATGAGGGAAAGGAATGGCCCATACCAATCCCAATAAGCTAAAAACAATTAATGGCACACAAATCCAATGAATAATTTCATTGGTGTGATTTTGATGGCTTTCTGCATACTTATCAAAAAGCACATCTACTTCTCTTTTATCTCCTGCTTTCATCGCTTTAAATTATTTGGCTCTGCAATTTAAACTTTTAAGCTTAGAATTACATATCAACTGGCCTTGACGAAATTTTCAGGCGGTAGTTGATTAGATACTTTTGGAGGTCCGTCGATAGACGCTTCAAGTTCAACTGCAGGAGTCAATTCAGTCTCTATTTCAATAGCAGGTTTAGCCTGGACTTCAGGAGGTGCTTCAACAGGTAACTCAGAAGAGCCTGCTTCTTTTAAATCGGCATCGTCTTCTGGCACCTCTGTGACAAAACGAATATTCATATCATCCCAGTCTCCGATCACCGGTTCACCATCAGATAAAGTTGCATAAAATATAGCAGCCGGACTAAATTCTTCTGTATTTAAAAAAGATTCTCCCAAATAGGTATTTTCTATATAGACCAGAGACAGCGCTACAATACACATGCAGCCCGGACTGAGTACAAAGTCAAAATTCGTAGCTGGTACTCTAGGCTGGTTTTGATAGCTGGGAATTTTAAGGCTTTTAACTTCTACACTACGATACTGGCCATTGATTATATCAAACATGCCCAGACAAACAGCCAGCACACAATGATGCGCGTCAGGATGTAGCTTAATATCCTTTTTTGTAATAATTTCAGGCAACTGTATTTGCAGGTTTAGACCTGAAAGCTGCACCTGAGGTTGAGCGAAAAAATGCTTTTTAAATGGCGTATTGGAATTAAATTCAAAACCCCTCAAATAATTGAAGCTGTCGGTATCAAACTCATAAACATTATTCTTTTTGTCCTTAACCCGATCTAAGCATATATTCATGGCACCATTTAATCGTCCGCTAATTCCCCAGTCTGACTTAAAATTAAAAGAACTTCTAATGTAACTATTTAGCGCACTAGCTGCCCCGAATGTTGTTGCTGCGTTCAAACTCGCAACACTCATTTGATCTTTCGTTAAGCTTGACAACCCTGTCGCAATTTGCTGTCCACGATGTTCTCTGAAACTTACGTCACCCGCAATGCCTCTCCAAAAATTCCCTTTAAATCTTGCCATCTTTAACTGTTTTGATATTTATTATCGATTGATAATAAGTTAATAGAAACGAATAGGTGACGTTATAGTAAATCCAGTTATATTCCAACTTTTACCCAGGGTAGTCCAGCTTTTTATGCGAATACCTGGACTTTCCCTGGACTATACGTGGATTTAGTGTGGAATCATTATTTTTCCTTCCCTTTCTCTTCTCTAACTCTACCCTATCTTAAGATTACTTCACTCGTTTGAGTTAATAATTTTCATGCAATATAGCTAATTGTTGTTAAAAGAAAAAGGAGCGACAATGTTTGCCGCTCCTTTTATTGTATTTGGAGATAATCCTATTTAGCAAAAGCTACTGATCTGGTTTCTCTTATAACAGTAACTTTAATCTGACCAGGATAAGTCATTTCGGTTTGAATCCTGTTTGAAATATCTGCGGCAAGCAACTCAGCTTGCTGATCAGTTACTCTTTCACTTTCTACAACTACTCTCAATTCACGGCCAGCTTGTATAGCAAATGTCTTTTCAACACCTGGGTATGATAAAGCCAACTCTTCTAATTCTTTTAAACGCTTAATGTAACTTTCTACCACCTCACGTCTTGCCCCAGGGCGGGCACCGGATATCGCATCACACGCCTGAACAATTGGAGAGATCATAGACGTCATCTCTATTTCATCATGGTGAGCTCCAATTGCATTACAAATTTCAGGATGCTCTTTATATTTTTCAGCCAATTGCATACCTAAAATTGCGTGAGGAAGTTCCGGATTGTCATCTGGCACTTTACCAATATCATGAAGTAGGCCAGCACGCTTTGCCATCTTAGCATTTAAGCCCAGCTCTGCAGCCATGGTAGCACAGAAATTAGCAACCTCGCGGGAGTGATGTAATAAGTTCTGACCATAAGAAGAGCGGTAACGCATACGCCCCACCATTCTAATCAGTTCAGGATGCAGGCCATGAATTCCCAAATCGATAACTGTACGCTCTCCAATCTCAACAATCTCGTCTTCAATCTGCTTCTTGGTTTTTGCTACAACTTCTTCAATACGAGCTGGGTGAATCCTTCCATCAGTAACCAAACGGTGCAATGCCAAACGGGCAATTTCCCTTCTTACCGGATCAAATCCAGATAAAATAATGGCTTCAGGAGTATCATCTACAATGATCTCAATACCGGTAGCCGCTTCAAGGGCACGTATGTTACGTCCTTCTCTACCAATTACACGGCCTTTAATTTCATCACTTTCGATATGAAAAATAGAAACTGTGTTTTCTATAGCAGCCTCAACAGCTGTACGCTGAATAGTCTGGATTACTACTTTTTTAGCTTCTTTTGTTGCAGTAAGTTTAGCTTCATCAACTATGTCTTTAACCTGTATCATGGCCTGAGTGCGCGCCTCCTGCTTCATGTTTTCCACAAGTTGGTTTTTAGCTTCTTCTGCACTTAAACCGGCAATTGTTTCTAACTGCTTAACGTGTTGATTTTTAATCAGCTCAACCTCTTCCTGCTTTTTAACAGCAATATCGGTCTGCTTCTCTAAATTCTTTTTTTGATTGTCAAGCTCCTGATCTTTGCGAGTGGCATTTTCCAGTTTAGAGTTTAATGATTGTTCCTTTTGCTTTAACGAATTTTCTCTTTGATTGATCAGGTTGTTTTTTGAATTCACCTCCTGCTCATGTTCTAGTTTCATTTGCAGGAACTTTTCCTTTGCTTCAAGCAGCCTGTCTTTTTTTAGTATTTCAGCATTGCTTTCTGCGTCTTTGAGTATTTTCTTTACTTTATTCTGTACAGCGGTTTCCTGCTTTTTTAGCAGGCTACGCAGCAGAAACCTGCCTATAACGATACCGATGGCTAAACCGGCTAGCAGATATCCAATTATTCCTATTATCTCCATTTTATTTTATGTAAAAACTAATCATGCAATATGCACTAATATTAAAAATTCATTTATAAAAAAACCGCAACTAACCTTAAAAGTCTCACGTTTTAAAAACCTCAACTAGTTATAATTAGGATTTAAGTCATTTTCAGGTACATAAATGCAGATGAAATACACTCGCTCAATCCTATAAATATTGAAGTGTTAAGTTTTAAAAATAGTGAAACTCAAAAACTAGCTGCGGCTATATCTTTGTTTATTTTTTACTAATATAAAGAACGCTCCTATTTGGAGAAAAAATCGCTTAATAAACTATCTAATTCTTCAACCTTATCTGCAACCTCAGTATCCTGGTTCTGAACCTTGTTTTCAACTCTTAATACAGCTGTTGCATAATGCAATACAGCCATAGAAAGAAGGTCCTGCTTATCCCTAACCGCATAATTTTCCTGGTAGTCTTTTATGCGTTCATTGATAATCTTAGCTGCGCGCCTCACAATTTCTTCCTCTTCCGTATTTACCTTTAAGGGGTAGATGCGGTCGGAAATAGTTATTTTTATCGAGATTTCTCCCATTTCTTAGCTTTGTTTCACTTTCCTGTATTCCTTTATTTCTTAAGCAATACCACGCACTTATCTATTTCACGCACAAATTCGTTAATTTTTTGCTTTATATCAAGAGACTTTTCACTTGTTCCCTCAATACTTTTAGCAAGTTTTAACACCCTTAGCTTTTCTTCAAGGTCCTGAGTCTTCTTTTTTGATGCATCAATCGCAACTTTTACAGACTCATTTTCTAATTTCAGCAAATCATTTTCTTCTTGTAATGCATTACAAAGCTCAATCAACCGAGCAGTTTTATTAAGAACTGAATTTAACTGGCCAGAAACGGAAGACATTTTGATGCGCGTATTTTATCCTTAAAAAAATTATTCTCTAAAGCTATATATTATTTTCTTATTTCTGCTTTAGCTGCTTGTGCTAAGTTATATATAATCTTTTGCATAACTGCATCGATTTGCTTATCTGTTAGGGTTTGTTCTTCATCCTGCAGGCTGAAACTCAACGCATAAGACTTTTTACCCTTAGGTAATTTATCTCCTATGTAAACATCAAATACCTGCACACTTTTTATCAGTTTTTTATCTGTCTTGAATGCGATGGTTTTCAAATCATCAAATGTTACACTTGTATCTACCAGCATAGATAAATCTCTTCTAACTGCAGGGTACTTTGGAATGTCTTTATTGATGATCTTATTTTTTCTAATAGAATCGAGTATTAAAGCCCAATCAAAATCTGCATAAAACACATCTTTGTCTATGTCGGTCTTTTTCTTATCGGCATTTGTTACAGCTCCAAAGGTTACTATGGTCTTTTCTCCTCTAAAATATTTTAATCCGTAGGCAAAATTTTCATTACTGATTTCTTCAGATTGATAATTACTTATTCCCAGCCTACCGATAACAGCATCTACAGATGCTTTCAAATGATAAAAGCTAATTGGTGTTATCTTCTGGTTCCACTGCTCAGTTTGTCTTGATCCGGATAGCGCAATTAAAAGCCTTGGTCGCTCTACATATTTTTCATCTATGAGGTGGTAAGTTTTACCAAACTCATAAAACTTGATATCTGAGCTTTTCCTGTTGATGTTATAAGCAACACTTTCTAACGCCGGCATCAATAATTCCTGGCGCATTACATTCAGATCAGAACTTAAGGGGTTCAATAATTTAACTGCTTCCTCAGGATTTTTTGAATAAGAACCTTTGGTAAGCGAGTTGCACCAAATCTCTAAAAACCCATTAGCCGTCAAAAGATCGGCAATTACATGTTGAGTTTGTTCCCGGCTAGGTTTGGCTGCATACGACAGCGAAGCATTAACCTTTGTTGGTATAGCAATGTTATTATAGCCATAAATACGCAAAACCTCCTCAGTGATATCGCATTCGCGGGTTACATCTACTTTAAAACTTGGTACTTTTAATGCTAATCCGGCTTCAGTTTCACCAACTACCTCAATACCCAAAGCAATAATAATGTCTTTAATTTCGGCGCTTGCCAGCTCTGCTCCAATCAGCTTATTGATATTCTTGTAGCTTATTTCAACATCAAAAGGTGCAACTGGTGCTGGATAAATATCGGAAACAGGAGATGAAATATGTCCACCTGCAACTTCCTGTATTAATAACGCTGCCCGTTTTAATGCATACACCGTGATCTCAGGATCTGTTCCACGTTCAAATCTAAAAGAAGCATCTGTTTTTAAACCAAAACGCTTTGATGTTTTCCTAACTGATACCGAATTGAAATAGGCACTTTCTAAGAAAATATTCGTGGTTGTCTCGGTTACGCCAGAGATTTTCCCTCCAAACACACCAGCTATGCATAATGGCTTTTCTGCATCACAAATCACTAGGTCGTCTGCAGATAGTTTCCTTTCTACATCATCAAGTGTTATAAAAGGCGTTCCTTCTTCACACTTTTTAACCAAAATTTTATTGCCTGCTATTTGATCTGCATCGAAAGCGTGTAACGGCTGACCTAAATCGTGCAATACATAATTGGTAACGTCTACTATGTTATTTATAGGTCTGATGCCAATTACTTTCAACTTATCTTGTAGCCACTCAGGAGATGATTTAACTGTTACACCGCTGATTGATACACTGCTATATCTTGGGCATGCCAAGCCATCTTCAACGGATACCTCTATTGTATTACCAGCTTCAGGAGTTTCAAACCTGGAAACATCCGGCAAATTTATTTTGCCGCGAAAATAAGCAGCCAAATCTCTTGCTACACCTAAATGTGATGCTGCATCAGCACGGTTGGGGGTTAACCCTATTTCGTATAAGTAATCATCTTCAAGCTTAAAATAAGTTTTGGCAGAAATACCTATCGGTGTTTCCTCTGGCAAGATCATAATGCCTGCATGTGAATTGCCCAAACCAATCTCATCTTCAGCACAGATCATTCCTTCAGAAACTTCTCCTCTTATTTTAGACTTACTTATTTTGAATGGCTCACCCTCATTTGGAAATACTGTTGTACCTACTGTTGCGACAACAACCTTCTGTCCAGCCGCTACATTAGGTGCCCCACACACAATTTGCAAGGTTTCGCCTGTTCCGGCATCAACCGTAGTAACCCTTAATCTATCTGCATTGGGATGCTGCACGCATGTTAATACATGACCAATAACCAGACCCTGAAGTCCGCCAACAACGGGTTGAACCGTCTCCAGGCTCTCTACTTCCAGGCCAATATCAGTTAAGATTAAGGATAACTCCTGAGGTGTTTTATCGGTCTGAATGAATTGTTTAAGCCAATTGTATGAAATTTTCATGCTGTGTTCTCAAATAAAATGCAAAGATATAAAATAATGCTGTCGCGCTAAATCTAAATTAGGCCCTCATCCCCGAAGCTGTAATACTTTTTCCCTGCAACAATTAAATGATCTAAGACTTGCAAATCGAGCATATTGCCTGCCTCAACAAGTTTCTTTGTTATACTTTGATCTTGCTGGCTTGGTGTTAAATTGCCCGATGGATGGTTATGTGACAAAATTATTCCCGCTGCATTATGTTCGAGTGCAATTTTAAAAATGATTTTTGGATCTGCAACGGTACCAGATAAACCTCCTTTACTAATGAGCTGTTTACCAATTACTTTATTGGCCCTGTTAACTATCAGTATCCAAAATTCTTCATGGTTTAGGTCGCAGAATAATGGAAAGAGAATATTGAAAGCATCTATTGAGGATTTGATAGATGGAGATTCAGGTGTTTCACCCTCCTTTCTTCTGCGGCCTAATTCTAAGGCTGCTACAATTGAAATCGCTTTGGCTTCACCTATTCCCTTAAACTTTGACAGATCTGCAATTGATGCCTTGCCCAAATTGTTTAAATTGTTGCTGTAAGATGCCAATATTCTTTTACCAAGGTCGACAGCAGTTTCGTCTCTACTGCCAGAACCCAGTAGAATAGCTATCAATTCAGCATCAGTAAGTTGCCTTCGGCCTGCAGCCAGCATCTTTTCACGGGGTCGGTCCGCTTCAGCCCAAAACTTTATTCCAAGTTTTTGTTCATAAATTTTCATATGCAAGCATTAATAAATTTATGGAGCAAAAAAAAAGGGATGTGCGTTGCACATCCCTTTTTAGTATTTTGTAAACCTCTGTTTATTTTAAGTTATTAACAAACTTTGTCAACTTAGATTTATTGTTTGCAGCTTTGTTTTTATGAATAACATTCTTTTTAGCCAAACGGTCTAACATTGAAATTACTTTAGGTAACAACTCAATACCAGTTTGTTTATCTTCTGTAGCACGCAATCTTTTAATAAACGTACGAGTAGTTTTTGCCTGATATCTGTTACGTAAACGTTTAGTTGCGTTTGCTCTAATTCTCTTTAGTGAAGATTTATGATTTGCCATTTTTTGTTATTATAATATTTTTATAGTTAGAGCCAGGCTCTTTACTTCTTCTTTTTTCGGACTGCAAATATAGAAACAATGTTTTTAAAATACAAAAGCATTATGCAAATAATTTTGCTGTTAGTTCTGTCCGGCAGCAATACCTTGTTCCGGGATGGTATTATATGCATAATCTGATATCATTAATTCATCTGTCGATTTCGTATGGCTTATTCTAACCCATCCATAATGATACTTATTATTTAGCTTGAATTTAATTCCTAAATATTTGTCGGCTTTCCCAATCCAAAGCCCATAATATTCGTCAGAAGCGGCAGTCTTAGACGATGCAACAATATATCCTTTTACTTGCGGTCCGGTCCAACTGTAATCAGACGGAGAGGCCTCCTGTATAACTACATCTTTTTCTAAAGGAGCAGACCAAAGTCCGTTAATCAAAAACTCTTCCCCTGTTTTCACCAATACCCTTGATCCTTTACTTGTTTTTGGAGTAACAGCTAAGTAAAGATTTGGCCTGTTATCATGATAAATCAATACACCAAAAAAACTGAAGTCAGACATTCCATCCGCATCAACATCCAGAAACACGTTTTTATTATAACCTACAACTAGGTTCAAACTGCGCGATAGAATATTGGTGTTTGGTCCGTCTGCCTGGGGTGTACCTATAATTGGATTTGATTCTGCAGGGTCTGGTGGAATCTCGATCTTTTCATTCTCCTTAACTACTTCCAGGTCTTTTTTACAGCCCTGGGCAAAAAGCAAAACCCATAATGCCGCAATTAACAAATTTTTCATGCATACATAGACGCAGACATTGGGTAATTCGTTACAAAAGCTTATAAAGTTTTGTAAAGGCTTTTATTAAAAACTTAAAATGTTATTTTTGAAGCACATCTTAAATGGCTGGAAAGAAAAAGACCTGATCTGATTCAAAGTCAACTTTAACACGCACGCATGAAAAAACGCATCGCCATATTTGCTTCAGGTTCCGGTTCTAACGCTCAAAAGCTAATGGAATATTTCAAACGTAGTAATGAGGTGGAAATTGCACTGGTGTTAACTAACAACCCTGATGCGTATGTATTGCAGAGGGCGGACAATTTTGAGATCCCATCTCATATTTTTGATAAACATGAGTTTTATAATACTGAGAATACAATTGATCTTCTTAAAAATCTGGAAATTGACCTAATTGTTCTGGCAGGGTTTCTATGGCTGATACCAGTTAGCCTAATCAATGAATATCCCGGCAGGATCATCAATATTCATCCTGCAATTTTACCAAAATTTGGTGGAAAAGGGATGTATGGCGACTATGTACATAAGGCTGTTATGGCAGCGAAGGAACCCGAGGGAGGCATTACCATACACTATGTTGATGCTAATTATGATGAAGGAGAGTTTATATACCAGGCAAAATACAAAATTGAGAAGAGCGACAACCTGGAAATGATAAAATTTAAAGGTCAGCAGTTAGAGCATTTACATTACCCGCGTATAGTTGAAAGCATTATAAAAAAGATAAAAAAATAACTACTTTTGCGGCTCTAAATTTTTCTCTGATGAGCCAATCAATTAAGATCAAAAACGCTTTAATTTCAGTTTATTATAAAGATGGCCTTGAGCCTTTGGTTCGCTTGCTTGCACAGCAAGGTGTACAATTGTTTTCAACAGGTGGTACCGAACAGTTTATTAAAGATTTAGGATTACCTGTTACTGCTGTTGAAGACCTTACAGGTTATCCTTCTATACTTGGTGGACGTGTTAAAACACTACATCCAAAAGTGTTTGGCGGCATTTTAAACCGCAGGGCTTTAAGTTCTGACCAAAGCCAAATCGCAGAATATGAGATCCCGGAAATTGATTTAGTTATTGTTGACCTTTACCCTTTTGAGGAAACTTTGAAAGCAGGGGGTTCTGATGATGAAATTATTGAAAAAATAGACATTGGGGGCATTTCCTTAATACGGGCAGCAGCAAAGAATTTTAACGATGTGGTAATTATTGCATCAAAAGATGATTACGCTACTCTGGCTGACCAACTTGCAAACCAAAATGGAGAAACCACAATTGCACAGCGTAAATCTTTTGCAAAAACAGCTTTTCATACTTCTTCAAACTACGATACAGCGATCTTCAATTATTTTAATGCTGAAGAACCTTTAACGGTTTTTAAACAAAGTATAGGAAAATCTCAGACATTGAGATACGGAGAAAATCCACATCAAAAAGGTGTTTTTTACGGTGATTTAGATGCGATGTTTACCAAGTTAAACGGGAAAGAACTTTCTTATAATAATCTGGTTGATGTTGACGCTGCAGTTGCTTTGATAGATGAATTTGAAGAACCAACATTTGCGATATTGAAGCACACTAACGCTTGTGGAGTAGCTTCTAAAGCGAGTATACTTGAAGCATGGAATGTAGCCCTTGCATGCGACCCTGTATCTGCATTTGGCGGCGTGCTTATTGCTAACAGAGAAATTGATCTGGCAACTGCCACTGAGATCAACAAATTATTCTTTGAGGTTCTGATTGCTCCTGCATATCAGCCGGAAGCGGTCGATTTGTTTAAGGCCAAAAAGAATCGTGTGATTTTACAGCGCAATGAGGTTGAATTGAGTCTTAAGCAGTTTAAGACATTACTAAACGGAGTAATTGAACAGGATAAGGATTTAATTATTGAAGGTCCGGATCAAATGACTGCAGTTACTGATGCTAAACCGACTGAACAGGAATTGAAGGACCTATATTTTGCGAACAAAATTGTAAAGCATACAAAATCCAATACCATCGTTTTTGTTAAAAATGATCAATTACTTGCCAGCGGCGTTGGCCAGACATCAAGAGTTGATGCACTTAAACAAGCCATTGTTAAGGCAGATGCCTTCAAGTTCGATTTAAAAGGTTCAGTTATGGCCTCGGACGCCTTTTTTCCGTTCCCTGATTGCGTAGAAATAGCTGCCGCAGCGGGGATTACTGCGGTTTTACAGCCAGGTGGGTCTATTAAAGATGCCGATTCAATTAACATGGCTAATGAAAAGAAAATTGCCATGGTTACTACAGGTATCAGACATTTTAAACACTAATTATTTCCTACCGAATACAATAAAAAGACGTAGTTTTACATTAGTATAGTACACAGATTATTAAATACTTAAATCATCACCTATAAATGGGTTTATTTAATTGGTTCACACAGGAAGTTGCTATCGATTTAGGTACAGCTAACACCCTGATCATACATAACGATAAAGTAGTAGTTGATGAGCCATCAATTGTTGCTTTTGACAGGCAAACAAATAAAATTATCGCAATAGGCAGACAAGCCATGCAAATGGAAGGTAAAACGCACGATAATATTCGTACGGTTAGACCGCTTAAGGATGGAGTTATAGCAGATTTTAACGCTGCAGAAGCCATGATAAAGGGTATGATCCGTATGCTAAACGGCGGTAAAGGTTGGATGTTTCCTTCATTAAGAATGGTGATTTGCATCCCTTCTGGCATCACTGAGGTAGAAAAGAGGGCTGTTCGTGACTCTGCTGAAATTGCAGGAGCCAAAGAGGTTTATTTGATTCATGAGCCAATGGCCGCTGCTGTTGGTATAGGTATCGATGTTGAGGAACCTATGGGTAATATGATTATTGATATCGGTGGCGGTACTACAGAAATTGCAGTTATTGCTTTATCAGGTATTGTGTGTGACCAGTCTATCCGTGTTGCAGGAGATAACTTTGATTCTGACATTGTAAACTATATCCGCAGACAACACAACATCATGATTGGTGATCGTACTGCTGAAAAAATAAAGATAGAAGTTGGGGCCGCATTACCAGAATTAACTGATCCACCTGCAGACTTTGCAGTGCAGGGCCGAGACTTAATGACGGGAGTTCCTAAACAAATCACTGTATCCTATACTGAAATTGCGCACTGCTTAGATAAATCAATCTCTAAAATAGAGGAAGCTATTCTTAAAGCACTTGAAATTACACCTCCGGAACTTTCGGCTGATATTTATCAGACAGGTATTTATCTTACTGGCGGAGGTGCGTTATTGAGAGGATTAGATAAACGTGTTGCAGCAAAAACAAAACTACCTGTACATGTTGCTGAAGATCCTTTACGTGCTGTTGTTAGAGGAACGGGTATCGCGCTTAAAAATATTGGGAGTTTCAAATTCTTAATGCAGTAATATCTTTTCCGGTCATTCGATGAACAAATAAAGTATGCGTAACCTTTGGATTTTTTTAAACAGATACAACGCATTCTTTTTTTTTATCATTTTCTTTACTATCGGGATTGTACTTACCATTAAAAATAATTCTTACCAGCGCAGTGTTACTGTAAATAGCACAAATAAGGTAGTTGGTGATGTTTATACTAACTTAAACGTACTTAAACGGTATCTTAATTTAAGCGTTGTAAATGACAGCCTGGCTATTGAAAATGCAAAGCTCAAAACACAAATACTTGCTTTGCAAAACATTGATACAGCTAAGGATGTGACGGTTAAAGACACTTCCGGACTTCCTCAGTACACTTATTTGTCGGCCAGGGTCATAAAAAATTCCATCACCTCCAGGAACAATATCATAACTATCAACAAAGGAAGTCTCGACGGAATAGAAACCGGCATGCCTGTCATTTCGCCTGTTAAAGGTGTTGTAGGATATATCAGAGACGTATCAGCGCACCTTGCAACTATAGAATCTTTACTACATCAAAAGAGTATTGTGAGTGTAAGTATTAAAAAGAATAATGCTGTCGGCTCTTTGCTTTGGGGCGAGGGTAACTTTGATTATAGAAAAGCATATATAAAAGATATACCAAATCACTTCAAATTAAGCTTGGGTGACACAGTAGTAACGTCAAACTTCTCTCTGTTTCCTGTAGGTATTCCGGTTGGGAGAGTTAGCAACACAGGGATTTCAAGAGGGGAAAACTTCAAACTGATTGAAGTGCTTTTACTAAATGACTTTAGTACGTTACAGTATGTATATGTGATAAAGGATAAATTTGCAAAGGAACAGAAAGCTTTAGAAGCAAAAACGCCCGATGAACAGTAAGCTGGTAATTATTAATATAGTAAGGTGGTTAATACTACTTTTATTTCAGATTTTGCTGCTTAGGAACCTGAGTTTTTACAACCTTTCTACTCCATTTATTTACGTTTTATTTCTGATGTTGCTCCCTTTTAGCACGCCCAACCTTCTATTATACTTAATTGCCTTTATTACAGGATTAACGCTTGATGCTTTTTATGATACGTTGGGCGTCCATACAGCGGCATGCATTGTACTGGTCTTTGTAAGAATTCTTTTTATTTCAGTTTCAGTGAGCCGCGACAACTTCGATGAGCCTGAACCTACCTTAGGAAACATGGGGTTTAAGTGGTTTTCATTGTATGCGGTTTTGTGCATATTTTCTCACCATATAGTTCTATTTTTCCTGGAAACCTTCCGCATCACTGAATTTAACTATACTATAGTCAGAAGCTTGCTTAGCAGTGTTTTTACCTTATTTATGGTCTTGTTAATTGAATTTATCTTTTATAACAGGAAGGCGAGGTAATGGACAGTCTGTTTAACAGGAAATATATTGTGCAGGGGCTTTTTATTTTAGTTTCCCTTATCCTGTTGGGCACTTTATTTTACATCCAGATTTTTAGCGATAAGTATTTTATCTCGGCAAGGACCAATGTGCTAAAACGGATTTATACCTTTCCAGCCAGGGGTGTTATTTTAGACAGGAACGAGAAAATCCTGGTGCAAAACGAGCCTGTGTATGATTTGATGGCTATACCTAATGATGTAAAACAATTTGATACCGTTGCGTTGTGCAAAATAATTGATGTTGATACAGTTAAGTTTGGCAAAAACATGAGAAAAGCCAGGCGCTTATCCAGGTACCAGCCAACAATTATTGAAAAGCAGTTGTCTGTCAATATTTACCAAAGCCTTTCTGAACAACTGGTTCGCTTCCCTGGCTTTTTTGTTCAAAGCAGAACCATCAGACAGTATCCTGACAGCATAGCAAGTCAATTTTTGGGCTATATAAAAGAAGTAACACCAACTGACATAGAAAAATCAGAGGGTTACTATCGATCTGGTGATTACATTGGCAAGTCTGGAGTAGAGCGCTCCTACGAAAAGGTACTACGAGGTGAGCGTGGCGTAGTAAATATGCTTTATGATGCCCACAACGTGCCGAAGGGAAGTTATGCAGAAGGCAAGTTTGATACCTCCGCAGTTTCTGGTGAACAGCTTATTTCTTCCCTGGACATCAGGTTACAAAAGCTTGGAGAAGAGCTTATGTACAATAAAATTGGCAGTATAGTAGCAATTGAGCCATCAACAGGAGAGATTCTTGCCTTTGTAAGCAGTCCGGGTTACAATCCGAATGATATGGTGGGAAGGCAGTCTGGAAACAACTATATGAAACTGCTTGGGGAACCTTACCGGCCATTGAATATCAGACCAATACAGGGGTATTATTCGCCAGGCTCTTCTTTTAAGCCGCTAGATGCCTTAATTGGTTTACAGGAAGGCGTGATTGACCCCAATACAACCTTTCATTGCCCAGGTGGCTTTAGAGCTGGAAACCATTGGGTAAGGTGTGAACACACTGACGGAAATGTTGCCTTGCGAATGGGACTGGCGCGCTCATGTAATACTTACGCATGCTACGTTTTTCAAAAACTATTGATGCAGAAAAAGTATAAGAATCAAAAGGTCGCTTATGCCGACTGGCAAAAGAAGGTAGCCAAATGGGGTCTTGGCGACACTTTGGGAGTAGATTTACCGGGAGAAAGGACAGGACGTTTGTACGACGAATCCTACTATTCAAAAAAATACAGTAAATATTGGGGCTACACCACGGTAATATCCCTGGCAATTGGTCAAGGAGAAATGGATGCAACCCCGCTGCAAATGGCCAATATTATGTCTATTATTGCCAATAAAGGCTACTATATTAAGCCACATTTAGTAAAGGCAATTGGAAAAGATCGTGTTATAAAAAAAGAATATGTAACCAAGCATTACGTAGGGATTGACGCCCGCCATTTTGACCCAGTTATTGACGGTATGCAGGATGCTGTTAACGCTTCATGGGGAACTGCAATTACTTCAAGAATTGAAAACATTGTGATGTGCGGTAAAACCGGAACGGTACAGAATCCCCGTGGAAAAAACCACTCTGTGTTTATAGGCTTTGCGCCAAGGGACAACCCTAAGATTGCTATTGCGGTAATTGTAGAAAACGCAGGCTATGGCAGTACCTACGCAGCGCCTATAGCCAGCTACATAACCGAAAAATACCTGAAAGACAGTGTTGCCAATAACAGGCTTGCACAAGTTGAATGGATGAAAAGGCAGTCGGTTTTGCCTCCTCCACCAAAAGCCAAACTTAAGCCTAAGCCGAATCCCACTGATTCTATAAAACCTCTCAAATTGAAGAATGAACAATCAACAAAATAGCAGGTTCTTTTTCAATGTGGATTGGATTAGCATCCTGATTTTCATTGCGCTTTGCAGCGTTGGATTTATCAACATCTACGCGTCCGTTTTTAATACTGCCGAATCCTCTGCATTTAGTTTTTCCAGCAGCTATGGCAAACAACTGATTTACATTATTGCCGGATTGGTAATTGGTTTTTCAATCTTATTACTGGATGCAAAATTCTTTAGTGTATTCTCCCCTATCATTTATGGATTAACAGCATTGCTGCTTATTGCGGTACTTGTAATCGGCACCAGAGTAGCCGGCAACCAAGCGTGGATTTCGATAGGAGGAGGTTTCAGGCTTCAGCCTTCAGAGTTTGCGAAATTTGGTACTTCACTATTGCTTGCGAGGTATATCAGTGCATACAACCCCAAATTCAGGGATTTTAAATCTATTCTGTTTGCAGGTCTCATTATCGGTGTCCCTTTAATTCTTATCCTTCTTCAACCGGATACGGGTTCTGCATTGGTATTCCTGGCATTTATGTTCCCAATGTATAGGGAAGGTTTATCAGGTTACTTTCTGCTTATATTTTTAGGGATGATTGTGCTCTTCATCGCAGACTTTCTTGTTCCATTATCAATACTGATCCCAATAATACTTGTTATTGGTGGCTTCTTTGTGTACCAGAATAGAAGGAAACAAAAGATTATGTTCTCTGCTATATTGGTTACCATTGTGGCAATTGCTTATTTATTTCTTGTTAAACTAACGTATGAAAAGGTATTAAAGCCTCACCAGCGAACCCGGATAGAATTGATATTAGGCCTTAAGATAGACCCGAGGGGAGTAGGCTACAATGTTATTCAATCAAAAATTGCTATAGGATCGGGGCAACTTACCGGAAGAGGCTTTCTCCAGGGCACCCAGACAAAATATGGCTATGTTCCTGCGCAAAGCACAGACTTTATATTTTCTACAATCGGTGAAGAGTGGGGGTTTGCCGGATGTTTTGTGGTAATCGGTTTATACTTGTTTTTATTATTGAGGATAATTAACCTTGCTGAGCGACAGCGCTCGTCTTTCTCACGCGTTTACGGCTACTGCGTTGCCTGCATACTGTTTTTCCACGTATTTATAAATATTGGTATGGCTATAGGCATTGTGCCTGTAATCGGTATACCACTCCCTTTTATCAGTTATGGAGGCTCCTCTCTTTGGAGCTTTACCGTTTTACTGTTTATTTTCCTGAAACTAGATGCGAACAGAATGGGCTTTATCTAATTTTCTGGAAAGCGCTGTTTTAGTAACTCATAAAATTTATCTACGGTACCTTGTTTAGCACCCCAGTTATTTTTAACAGCATAATTGTTTTTAAGGAAAGCATCTGCTGATTTAAAATCAGACAGTTTATTCAATATATCAATAGCTTCAGAATAAGCTAAATTGTAACCATTAAACAGATCTTTGATGTATAATAGTTTCTCATTGAGGTTCACGGCCTTTTTCAAATCTGTTACCACTGGCTGCGCGGTATCATCATTTATGTTGTTAGTTAGACGACTGGCCAGAAGATCATTGAGGCTGGGCCTTGGTGCCGGTACTTCCGCCTGCACCGATATTTCTTCCTTGAAATCAGGAATGAATTCAGCGATCGGATCCGAGATTTCCTGGACGTTGACGTCATCTTTAATTACCTGGGCTTCTGGCGACAATTCTGCTTCCTTGAATACAAGAAATGGTTCCGGTCCCTCTTCATCTTCAACATCTTCATCCATTACGATAGGTGGAGCCGCAGTTTCCTGAGAATACACTTCTTCTTCAGCGGTCTCCACTTGATAGTCGATCATTTCTTCGTGATGGTTATCTGTAACAATCTCTTCCAAACTTTCGGGCACCTTAGAAGAATCATCAGCGATGATAAACTCAAAAGAAGTATTTGCAACCTGCTCAAGTTGTACTAGTTCTGGATGGGCGCGTGAATCTTCTGATTTATCAGCAAGAGGCGATGGTGAAGGTAATTCATTAAGAGGTCCGCTGCTGTTAAGCTTCTTTACTATCTG
Source organism: Bacteroidota bacterium (assembly GCA_040385565.1). GTDB lineage: Bacteria > Bacteroidota > Bacteroidia > Sphingobacteriales > Sphingobacteriaceae > Pedobacter. The sequence goes on from JAZKHD010000020.1 coordinate 32,229, forward strand.
AACATGGTCTGACAAGAAATTAGCATTTGCTAGAAACAACTCGAGTTCAAGCTCACTAAGCTGATCCGGGTTTTCCGACAAAAACTCATACTGATCTTGAAGTTCATTTAGTATATATCCTATTTTTCTAAAGATGTTAGTTTGGTTAACCATAGCTTAATAACGAAAAAATTGATCTTTTATGTTGGTAACTTGACTCTCAAAAATAGTACAAAATTCTGATATTAGCAGGCTACAAGTACCCCTATAAACATGTTATTCAGCGAACAAAATTACAGACGAGGCGAGTTTTGCGGAAGCATTGAGGTAATTTGCGGTTCCATGTTTTCAGGCAAAACTGAGGAGCTTCTGCGAAGGATAAAGCGTGCAGAGATAGCACGATTAAAAGTAGAAATTTTCAAACCTAAAACAGACACACGTTATGATGAAAACGCTGTAGTTTCTCATGACTTAAATTCGATTCAATCAGTTCCGGTTGAAACTTCCTCTGCAATACTTTTATTGAATGCTGATACCCAGGTTGTGGGGATTGACGAAGCACAGTTTTTTGACGATGGTTTGCCGGAAGTTTGTAATAAGCTTGCCCAAAAAGGCATAAGAGTAATCATTGCAGGCCTCGATATGGATTTTCAAGGCAGGCCCTTTGGTCCGGTGCCAGCGCTAATGGCCATTGCAGAACTTGTTACCAAAGTCAATGCAGTTTGTGTAAAGTGCGGGTCGCCAGCAACTTATTCATTTCGAAAAGTTGCCAGTGAGGCTAGGATTCTTTTAGGAGAGAAGGATAGTTATGAACCGCGTTGCAGACGTTGCTACAATTTAGGCTAGAGGACAATTATTGCATCGCTTTCCTTTGAGGTATTTTTCACAGCATTTTTTCTTTGTCTTTTTCTTTTTATCCTTATCCTTTTTTTTGTCTTTATCTTTTTTTGACATAGTTAGCTGTATAACAAAAAAAGGCACAAACTGTTATAGCCAGTTTGTGCCCTCAAATTTTTAGAGCTGTTAATTAAGCCTCAGCGTAAGAAATTTTTCCTACATGTTTGTCAATTTCCCAACTTCCAGTACCTGCTTCACCTATTACATCAAATAATTCTAATGCGCGGCGAGCTTTGTATTCCTCTTCTCTTTGTTCCTTAAAGAACCAGTTTAAAAACTCTAAGGTTACGAAGTCTTGCTCCTTATAACATCTTGCAGCAATGTTTTTGATGGATTGAGTTACACTTATTTCCTGATCAAGTGCATCTTCGAAGACTTCACGGAATGAGTTATATTCTTGCTTCACATTTGTAATGTCAGGTGAAACTGCAGACCCACCCATGTCCAAAACGTATTTAAAGAATTTTAATTGGTGCATTCTTTCTTCTTCTGCCTGTTTGAAGAAATAATCTGATGAGAAGTCAAATCCATTTTGATTACACCAGGATGCCATGGCCAGATAAATTGCAGACGAATGGGCTTCTTTTTTTATTTGTTGATTGATAAGTATTTCAACATCCGAGGAAATTAAACACTTAGCGCGAATGATATCTTTCATGTGACTAATTTTTATATGTAATGTAAATAAGGAGACTCTACCCTGCTTTACAATACAAAAATAGTGCAATAAATGATCATTGGTAAATAATAAGACAATATGGAAAGATTCTAATTCTAAGTAAATCAGGCGACTACCTATGCAAACAATTGTAAATTATGTGGTTTAGGTCCAACATTACAAAAGTTCCCTGAAGAATTTCTTTCAAAGCGATGATTTGCACTAATGACAATACATAACAATGATCACATGCGCAAATGAATAGAATTTCGACATCAGCGGATTTTTCACTATTTAAAAGTGCTTGTTCAATATCAATCTTGTAAACTGCCTTCTTAAGTTTTAAGAGGTTACGATAATCAAAACGGGCAAGCTTCCCTGCAAAATCTATATACCAGCAACCCTCACTATCAGACTGATAGATAGCACCGTTGTGTGTGCTAAATACTTCATCAAATTTAATTGCAGGTACTAGAAATTGAGTTTGTGTTTTTTGCATTTATGTTTTGTACAACGCAAATATTGTTATTATTTAGATTGAATCCAAATCCTTTTTACATATTCTTTAAATATTTTCAATAGGAATAATTGTTGACGAATGCCTAAATTGCTTAACAAATCCGCCAGCTATGCTAACCATAAAACATATAAACATTAAACTTTTTGTTGCAATCGGCATTGTGTGTTATCTGTCTATTGTGACCTCAAGTAACGCTAATGCTCAAAAGAAATTGAATGTAGCGTTAGCAGGGCTGAGTCATGACCATGTTAACCTAATCATGAATAGCTACGTAAAAGGAGAGGTAGACATAATTGGGATTGCTGAAGCTAACCTGGATCTGATTGCAAGGTTTAAGCAAAGGGCAAAATTACCAGACTCAATATTCTACCCTACATTAACTGCCTTATTGAAAAACAAAAAGCCCGATGTAGTTCTGGCATTCAATGCAATTGAAGAGCACCTGGCAGTTGTAGAGGCAGCAGCGCCGCTTGGAATTCCTGTTATGGTAGAAAAGCCTCTGGCTGTTTCTGTTAAACATGCAGAAAGGATGGCGCAGCTGGCAAGGAAATACAAAATTAAGTTGCTGACCAATTATGAAACTACCTGGTATGACAGCAATCAGGAAGCTTACACACGTGTTAAAAAAGATAAAGCTATAGGCGATATAAGGAAAATGGTTTTTCATGACGGGCATAAGGGGCCTAAGGAAATTGGGGTTAGCAAAGAGTTTTTAAGCTGGCTAACTGATCCTGTAAAAAATGGCGGTGGTGCCATAATAGATTTTGGGTGCTACGGCGCTAACATTATGACATGGTTGATGGATGGTGCAATGCCGATTTCAGTTACTGCAGTTTCAAAAAGAATTAAACCTAATGTATACCCAAAGGTAGATGATGATGCAACCATTTTGGTAGAGTATCCAAATGCAACAGGAATAATCGAAGCCTCCTGGAATTGGCCATTCAACATTAAAGACATGGAACTTTTTGGTCAGACTGGGTACATACAAGCCGTAAATTCCAACACACTTAGAGTCAAAGCAGAGAACAGCTCTGATTACAGTTTAATAAAAGCTAAACCTCTTACAAAAGCTTACAGCAGTCACCTGGATTATCTGGCTGCACTGTTAAATAATGAGATCAATCCCACGAACGACCTTTCCTCTTTGGAGAACAATTTAATAGTGGTTAAGATTCTGGAAGCAGCAAAAAAATCTGCTAGAGATGGCAAAAAAATCGTAATTTCTAAATAGAATCTTAATCAGATATCATCGTCCCAAAAAGGCAGAAAACCGTGATTCCTTTATAGCTATCACAATAAGTTGTACAAGGCTGAAGAGAAAAACAAAAAGCAATACCTGTGCAATCAACAGATGAATTGCGGTATCAAAAAACCCTTCACTTAGAAGAACTTTTTCAATTTTTGGCTTTAGCATGCTAATCACTATGCAATGGATTAAATATATACCAAATACATATTTTCTTGGATGTAAATAGTTTAGCCAGTCAATATCCTTGAATTTAAGAATGGAAAAAAAGAGTACAACCGAGAAAATGGCATTTGAAAAGCGAAGGGAAGCATATGAATCAGCTGAGCCCAACAATGATAATTTCCAACCTTCGTAACAAGATGCCCATAAGCCAACAATTAACAAGGGTACCACAACCTTCCATGATATTTTCTGTAATAAAATATCTACAATTTTAAGGTGGGCATTAATTTGAATACCTAGCCACACAAAAAAGACATACCCAAAAATAGCTTTCGTGTGTAATGCCGATACCCAATTATAATAGAAATTGATGTCGTAAAATAATGTTATGCAAAGCAGGATCAACCCAAACCACATCTTATTTATGAAATTCTTAAAAACTATTAATATACATGAGGATAAAATTGCGATAGGTATGAACCAATATGAGGTGTAAAAAATAAAATCCTTGTAAAGCACTACGATACTTTTAATAGATACCCATGCATTTTCTTTAACTACCTCTTTGAAAGCAAGATCATCAATAATTAAAATTAATATATATAAAGAAAGGCAAGATATCCAGGGTACTATTAATGAGAATGTCCGATAGCGTAAATAACCTGGTACTGTAAAGGTTTCAATTTTCCTGTTTAGAAAAAATCCAGAGATAATAAAAAACATTACAGTTCCTACCTTACCGCTTTGTAATACAAAAGAATGAATGTAGCTATAGTTTTTAAGAATTGTGGGGGGAATGACAATGACAGCATGTCCCCAAACAATTGAACAAATTGCTATAAACCGGGCGAAGTCGAGCTTTTGTGAATAAACACTCGCTAAAACTGCCGACTCATGAAATGGAGGTGTTGTGTTTGTTACTAAATTTAAATCTTTATCAATACGCCTGTCAAGGCTCAATCCTCTTTGCATTAATTATTAAAAATTTCTGTTAACATTTGAACAGAATTTCTTATAACTATACATCGTTAACAAAAAATACAACATCAAATATTTGGTTAATCTGTAATCCAAACATAACAAATTTCAATCGCGAAACCGGATAATAGGCAATTAAAAAATGTGTTACTGGTATTCGTTGCTATTAAATTTGGTGTCCAGCCAATTAATATGGTTGGTAAGAAATGTTCTCAGGTATAAAATCTCACCAGAATAAGAGCCGGAAACATTTAGCTCGAGGTATGATTGTTTATTTAATATATCCCACCTGGTAAAGTTTCTAACTTGTGAAACCGCAAGCTTCTTCTCAAGTGGAGAAATTGAATTAGTAAGTGCGTTGATTTTTGGCTTTAACTCATTCCAGCGACTTCTAATTCGCTGTCTAAATGCCGGGTCTTCCATAAACCTTTTAAACCAAATTTTTGGCTCGAACGCAGAATTCGACATCAATCCATTTACCTGATCTCCCAGGCGGTTGTCATTGTTAGCCGCTTTATCAAAATCCCAAATAGGGCCGGTATAAATCTTATCATCATTACGCTTTTTGAAAAGATAGGTACTTCTGAACGCATCCGGGTTGCCTATGACCTCATTAACAATATAATAATCGATGTATGATTCCACATCGAAATACTTGCGGTAACCATTTACTGGATCTGTAAAATTAGTGGCATATAGGGCATTTTCCAGTTTTTGGAAATGCCCTTTAATATAATCTTTTTGCGGTGTAGTAATTTTGTCTTCATCAGGATACTTAATTACAAAAGGCATTCTTTTGGTAGTATAAAAATAAACAGGTTCACCACTGGCAAATAAATCCTGCTCAATTAAATAACCACCAGCAATATCTGGGAGTGTAGTTGCACCGTCAGGCTGCTCCTCAATATCAACCAGCCCCTTGCCTTCCTTGACTTGTTCTGTCAATTGGTAACTGCCAAGGTATACACCGTTCAGATAAAATTCTACATAACGGGAAGCTGTAGTAAATGGCCTGCCAATTGAACGACTTAGGGTAAATGCCAATTCCGTACGGATTAATGATTTATCAGCATAGTTAGCCAGCAAAACCCAATTCTTACTTTCAGGCATACCTAATAGGGAAGCCTTCTTGTCGAGCTTAATACGGTACGGTTTCTTTGGCATATCCCATGTCGAATTTCCCCTTCCCTTTACCTCGGTCTTTCCTTCAAAAGAAATATCTTTAAAGTTGCTAACAATCTTCAATGTTCCTGTAACGTAAATATCCTTACTGGTAATAGGAACACCACTAGTAGACAGATAAACAGCAGCAATTCCATTATCGGTAAATTTGACAACGTAGGTCTTTTGACTTTTATCTTCAGCTATTACATTATATTTGACCAACGTGCTAAAGTTTTGGCTATTGGCTCCACTCATCTGTTCAGTTTCTCCCACCGTTACTTTAACACCATCGTGAGTAAACTCAGGGAGAAGATTGCTGAGATCAGTCCCAGCAAAACCCGTGGCGTAAATGGTATCTTTATCTATCACAGCAGATATGTTGTTTACCAAAACAGGGTTCTTGGCATTTGAAAAATAAAAAGACGTCATTGATTTTGCTGTCTTAAGTACTGGAACAGGGACTTCAGGAATTACCTTATCCCCTTTTTTACAGGATGAAAAAGTAAAGAAAATGACCACGACAAAGACTGTCGCGAAGTTATTTATCTGGCGCATAGGGGTATATTTGGAAATACAAGATACCAAATATTTTTCAGATACAATTAGCTGCCCTCTTTCCATGCTTTCCTTAGGAAAGAAAGCCAGTTCTTATGGAAAATATGCTCAACATTGCCAGTAGAATAACCGCGACTTGCTAAAATTAAATGCAGTTTTTGAAGATCGGAAATCGTTTCAAGGTCATAAGGTGTCTGTTCTGTTCCATAAGCCCCACCCAAATCTGATCCTATCCCAGCATGAAAAGGATTTCCGGCGAGCTGACAAACATGATCTATATTGTCAGCAATTTGTTCTATACTACATTTCATGTCTCTGGCATTTGAAACACCACGCTTCCAATCTGGTACAAGCATCCATGCATCTGCGGCGGCACCAATTACTGCACCCCGGGATATTAGCGCTAAAATCTGATCGTCACTAAATTGTCGATTATGGTCAACAAATGCCCTGCAGTTGTTATGGCTAGCCCAAACGGGCCCGCCAAAATGATCCAGCGCCTGCCAAAAAGCATCGTCACATAAGTGGGTTGCATCTAAAATAACGTTCAGGCGCTCCATCTCCTTTAATAAGCTCAAACCTTGCTCATCCATTTTACCTTTTGAATCCGTACCGTTAGCGTACCTACCCTCTCTATAATGTGCAGGGCCGACTGCCCTCAAGCCATCAGCGTGGGCTTTTTCTAAATATCCGATATCAACTAAAGAATCTGCTCCCTCTAAACTTAATATATAACCAATGGATTTATCGTCAAGAGGGTTTCCGTCATTCCAATATTCAAAATGCTTTTCCAGGGAGGCTAAATTATGTATCTGGAATAGTTCACCTACTGATTCCATTGCCTTGTACCATGCCAGTTGTGCTTGTGTTTGTGCCCAGGCTTGCTCAGGTGAATTCCACCCGTTAATTGCGCTGCCAGGCTTTACATATCTGGCAATCTGAGTAGCCACTACAATACCAATATTTCCTTTTCGAAGCTCAGGAAATGACACCGTACCATTTGCACGATCTGGCTTATCATTCATGCCTAGCTCCCTGTTACGCATATCTTTTACCGGCAACCTCAGGTCCCGGTTCCATTCCATGGCATTCATTGCCAAGTCAAGATGGCCGTCAATTATAAACATAACCTTCTACGTCTCGCTATCACTTCCCATTGCGCTACGATTTCATTATTTACAACTACATTAAGTTCGTCATACAATGCTATGGATGGACAAATATGGTTCGGTATGGCGTATAGTCTATCGCCTATCTGATAAGTGGTGTCATTTTTACACTGTACCACAAGGTGTTCTTCAGATTGCGAAACTGGTACTAAATCCATATTCCATGGAAAGAAAATCCTAGAATTAATTGGACTTTCTGAAGAAACTGATTTATAGCCCAAATCCAGACAGAGCATATTGTCGGCAGGTTTGGATATCACGGTTACAACCAACACCGCCGCTAGCTTAAATTTAAGCTCAGGTAATTTACTGAGGTAATTGATGTCCCAAAACACGAAAGTACCCGGACTGCATTCTATATTTTGTTGTTGGGCATAAAATGAGAAAGTGTTTGAGCCACCGGCAATTAAGAGCGGATAGTTAAGACCCATTCCGGCAATTTCTGCACATTCACCGTAAATCGTTTGCAAGGCCAGCTCAGCCGGCTTAGCCCTTAGCACGTCGTCAAGGCCGTCTAAATGCCCATCGTAAATATGAATTCCCTTCAAATTTATGCTTGTAATGGAATTTACTTGTGTATAGAAAGCCGCCAATTGGTTATTATAAGGATAACCTGTTCTGTTCATTCCTGTATTAAGGTCTATAAACACATTTACTGCCGTGAGATTAGATTGAACTGCCTTGATTGAAATCTGCTGGGCAGATTGTAGGTTATCAATCAAGCATGAAAAATTAACCTTTGGAAATCCTTTGATCAGACTAATAAGACGCTCTATTTTTTTTCCGGCAGGCTGATAGGCAAGCAGAACATCAGTGATGCCATTTGTTGCTGCCAATTCAGCTTCGGCAATCGTGGCGCATTTTATTTTATAAATCCCATACTTTAAAAACAAAGTGATAATTTCACCTGTCTTATGAGTCTTTATATGAGGCCTTAGCCGGCCAGGATCGCCATCCACCATTTCAAGGGCGACTTTAATGTTATCTTCTACCCGTTCTTTATATATAGCAACCAAAGGCGTGTCAAATGCCTCGTTATTCGTTATAATTTGCCAGCCTAAGTTCATTAAATATGTAGTTCAAACAAAGCTTCGACTTCTACAGGAATATTTCCGGGCAGTGAGCCCATTCCTACCGCACTTCTAACACCTACACCATTATCCATACCCCAAACTGCGGCAAACAGTTCACTACAACCATTAATTACGTATGGATGCTTTTCGAAATCAGAGGTACAATTTACCATACCGAAGACTTTAATAACACGGTTAATTACATTTAGGCTTCCAAAATTGCTTACTATGGTTGAGAGCATTGTTAACCCAACCTGCCGGGCTGCTAATTTGGCTGCTTCAATATCCATATCATCCATTACCCGTCCAACAATAAGTGATTTATCTGGCAACACAGGTCCGTGTCCAGACAAGTACAAATATTTCCCGTCAACCAGGCAAGGTTTATAAATTCCCAAGGGTTCAGGTGCTGGTGGAAGCACCAAGTTTAATTTTTCGAATGCTTGCTGAGGTGATGAAATCATGTTAAGATTGTAAACTTCCTTATGTTCAAACTTAACAATTTTATCTAAGTTTGGGTAAAACCTAACCAAATGACCATACTTATTGTTGTTGGCTGTATCATACTTTTGGTGTTGCTCATTACATGGGCAAAGTTTAACCCTTTTATCGCATTTCTTATTGTATCTATAACCTGTGGTATACTGCTGGGCATTCCGCTTAAAGCCGTCACTACCTCAGTACAAAAAGGTATCGGTGACATATTGGGCTCCCTCATTTCAATCATCGTCTTTGGTGCAATGCTTGGTAAACTGGTTGCAGAAACTGGAGCGGCACAGAAAATAGCTTTAGTTATGATGAAGTTATTTGGAACCAAGTACATTCAGTGGGGTTTGGTACTTACAGGTTTTATTGTAGGTATTCCTTTGTTTTACAATGTGGGTTTTGTACTCATGGTACCGCTTATATTTTCAGTTGTTTACAAATACAAATTACCTGCGGTTTATATTGGCTTGCCCATGCTTGCCGCTTTATCTGTAACTCATGGCTTTTTGCCGCCACACCCCTCTCCTTCCGCGCTGGTATTGCAATTTCATGCAGATATGGGCTTAACATTAATCTATGGAATCATCCTGGCTATTCCTGCTATAGTAATAGCTGGCCCAATTTATTCTAGCACATTAAAAAATATGGTATCCATGCCACTAAAAGCTTTTCACTCTGAAGACCTGCCTGAAGACCAACTGCCAAGCGCGGCGAACAGCCTGGTCTCTGCGCTCTTACCAGTAATACTGTTAGCCAGCACAGCCCTGTACGGTTTATCGGGCACATCGGGACAGTTTAGCGATGTTCTTAGCTTCATCTCGGAACCGACAATAGTTATGCTCATTACACTTATTGTCACCACTTATTCTCTGGGGCTTAAGATGGGTAGGTCCATTACAAATATTATGAATATCTATGGATCGGCGGTTAAAGACATCTCTATGATTTTACTTGTAATTGCAGGCTCTGGTGCACTAAAGCAGGTGTTGGCAGATAGTGGTGTAAGCAGCCAAATTGCGAACTCTTTAAATAACCTCAATTTTGAACCACTGGTGGTGGGTTGGCTTATCGCAGCAATCATCAGGGTATCAGTTGGCTCAGCGACGGTGGCCGGTTTGACTGCCGCAGGGATTATGGCGCCTATAGTATTGGCTTCAGGAGCTAATCCAAGTTTAATGGTATTATCAATTGGCGCAGGCAGTTTGATGTTCTCTCATGTTAACGACCCGGGTTTTTGGATGTTTAAGGAATATTTTAATCTGACCATTAAGCAAACTATTTTATCATGGTCAATTATGGAAACTTTGGTTGCTGTAGTAGGATTAATCGGTGTATTGTTGATGAACTTGATCGTATAATTAAGCAACAAAAAAGGCCTTAATCTTTCGAATAAGGCCTTTTTAAAGTAGTGGTATGGGCCGGGATCGAACCGGCGACACATGGATTTTCAGTCCATTGCTC
>JAZKHD010000021.1:0-45119 GCA_040385565.1 Bacteroidota bacterium
AAGTATGAAAAACTTAACAGTATTTGGCAAAGAAATAATTGATCAAAAATGCATCGATCAGATTAATAATTGCATAGGGTTAGAAGATATTGGCGTATTGACTCCTGATGCTCATTATGGTTACGGGCATCCAATAGGAGGCGCAGTGGCTTATAAAAATCACGTATCGGTGTCAGGTGTTGGTTTTGATATTGCATGCGGTAATAAGGCGGTAAGAACCAATATACAAGCTTCTGATGTGGATGTACCAAAGGTTATGGACGAGATATTTAGGCGCATATCTTTTGGAATAGGAAGGATCAACGATGAAAAAGTAGACCACATTGTTTTTGAAGTGATAGAAAACGCAGAGTTCAAACCACAGAGAAAACTATTGCAGTCTGCTATAGCTCAATTGGGAACGGTAGGATCTGGAAATCACTTCATTGATTTATTTACTGACAATGAGGGTTATTTATGGATAGGCGTACACTTTGGAAGCCGTGGATTTGGACACAAAACAGCTACGGGATTTATAGCAATGTCTCAGGGATTATCATTTGAAGAAAAAGGCAAAGAAGGATCAATGGATTCGCCCCCGATTTTACTTGAACTCTCATCACAAATAGGGCAAGATTATTTACAAGCTATGGAATTGGCCGGTGCTTATGCTTATGCCGGTCGTGATGTAGTGGTTGATAAAGTCCTTGAGATACTAGGTAAACCATTGACCACTTTTGAAGTTCATAATCATCACAATTTTGCCTGGCCAGAAATTCACAAAGGGGAGACATACAATGTTGTAAGGAAAGGCTGTACTCCTGCTTTCCCTGGTCAATACGGATTCATTGGAGCTAACATGTTAGACTCTTCTGTAATTATTGAAGGGGTTCATTCTATTGACTCTGTGAACGCATTATATAGCACGGTGCATGGTGCGGGTAGAATAATGTCAAGAACAGAAGCAGCCGGTAAAAAGAAGTGGATTAATGGCCGTCCTACTATTGTATCTAAAGGCAAAGTGGATTTTGATGAAGTAAAAGAGACCATTAAAACTCATAATATAGAACTACGTGGAGCAGGAGCAGACGAATCGCCTCAGTGTTACAAAAACTTAAAAGAGGTTCTTGGGTATATGCCTAACAGCGTAAAGATTATTCATGAGTTACACCCAATTGGAGTGGCAATGGCAGGAAGCGAAACATTCGATCCTTATAAAGATTAATTCCTACATAGTTTATTAGACCAGGGAGAAAACAAAATCATGTTCGTAAAATTCAATATAGTGGCATTTGACCACTCCAATTCTTATCCGTATAGTATCGTATCATTAGGCTTCTTTTTATTGCTTAGGGGATATTTATACGGTAAATATTTGTACACTGACCTATACACAGGATCAGAAGAAAACTGTATTAAATTTTGTAAAGACCATAATCTGAAAATAGTATGATAAAGAATTTGTTTAATATTAATTAACTTGTATATTTACATAATACAAACCTATATATATATGATAATCAAAGGAGCGCCAAATTATACTATTTCTAAAAGTGGAGTAATTACCAATTTAAGAACCGGGAGGATATTAAAGATCAATAAAAATCAAAAGGGATATTGCCAGGTTCAACTGTCTTTTAATGGTCAAGCGATTACAAAGACTTTGCATAAGCTTGTTTATATGAATTACATAGGAGAAGTACCTTCTGGTTATGAGTTAAACCATATTGACGGGAACAAGAATAATAACCATTTAGAAAATCTTGAGATCGTTACTAAAAAAGAGAATATGCAAAAGGCTGTAATGAATGGGCAAATTAAAAGCGGTTCAGATTGCATGCTTTCTGTGCAAGTATCTCAAATAGATGTTATATCTGGTGAAGAGATTAAGAGATTCGGATCTATCAATATAGCTTCACAAGAAACAGGAGTAGCAGGCTCATCTATAAGTTCAGTAATCAACGGGAATAGAATAACTGCTGGAGGTTTTAAATGGGCTAGGATTAATAAAAATTCATTCTAATGGCTAGAGTTCTCCCTTATTTCAAATTTACTCCCGGAGAATGGATGACCGGAGACATAGTTTTTGAGTCTTTTGAGGTTCAAGGATTATTTATAAACGTATGCGCCTTATACTGGCAACGCGAAGGATCACTAACTATTACCGATATAAATAATCGATACAAAAAACCGAAGGCTTTGCAGTCGCTTTTAAATCGCTTTATTTCTGTTGATGAAAAAGATCCGAATATTGTTCACATTTCATTCCTTGACGAGCAATTTACTGAAAGATTTGAAAAGTCTCAGACAAACAAAAAAAATGGGGCTTTAGGAGGTAGGCCAAAATTGCCTAAAAACGAAGATTTTGTAACCGAAACAAAACCGAACGCTTTATTTGAAGAAGCGAAAAAAAGCAATAAAGAAGAAGAAAAAGAACAAAAAGAAGAACAAGATAAAGAAAGGCTTCATAAAAAGGGTATTGCTGAATTTTTGCTTTTTGAATCTGCAAAAGAAACAGATCCTCTATTTTATGATTTTGTTGATAGCTATAAAAAAATCCTTTTAGAGACATTCCCTAAAGATTTCATGAATATTCAAGTGATACCTTTAATGAATTTTTCAGAAATCGCACGCGAAATGATCCAATTATATGAGATGAAAGACATTAAAAAAGTGTTTAAAAACGCTGGCCAAAGCACTTTTTGGAAACCACAACTGTATAATTTAGCTGCGATTCATAAGAATTTCATGGCTATAAAAAACATAGAAATCGTTAAAACTGGCAAAGGAGAAGAAAAGCCATCTTACAAAGCTCCTGCAAAAATAGACTTCTCAACCCTTGAATAATGAATAAGCCAAAACCAAGAATTGTAGCAAATAAAATAAATCAGGTATATGAAGAGCATAAGGGGATTTTACCACCTCAGGCTATAGATGCCGAAGAGGCGGTATTGGGTGCTATGCTTTTAGAAAAAGATGCCATACAGGAAATTTTGGGCTTCATTCTTAACGATGAAGTTTTTTACAAAGACGAGCATAGGATTATATTTCGTGCTATAAAGTCTCTTCATGAAGACTTCAAAGCGGTGGATTTTATTACGGTTACTCAGGAATTATCTAGAACGGGGGAATTAGTTTTAGTCGGAGGGGCTTACAAGGTCACTGAATTGACAATGAAAATTAATTCAGCGGTTAACATCACTTTCCATGCTCAGATTTTGATTGAAAAATGGATGCGCAGGGTAGCGATTCAAATGTCTACCCGATTAAGCCAAGCAGCTTATGCTGGAGAGGATGATATTTTCGAGTTGATTACACAGGCACAGACCGAATTAATTAATATGCATGAATCCCTCAACATTCAAAGCGATGAATCCACTATTGAGATAGGGAAAAAGGCACTAGCTGAAATAGCCAAAGCCAGAGAAAGCGAAGGAGGGGTTACTGGTATACCAGGGGGGATTATTGAAATGGATAGAATGTCCTCAGGATGGCAACCAGGAGACTCTATAATCATTGCTGCTAGACCTGGAATGGGAAAGACAACCCTGGCTTTAAACATCCTTAAAAACGCTGTGGTTGGCTTTGGGTATGAGGGGGCTTTTTTCTCTTTAGAAATGCGAAATGTAGCCTTATTTAAAAAAATGATCGCTACAGAAACAGGTATTTCGCCTAGTAAATTAATGAAAGGGCAATTAGATGAAGCTGATTGGGCACAAATACATCATAAAATAGCCAAAATACTCACCAATAAAATTCACTTGATAGATAAGTGTTTTAAGTTTTCACAACTGAGGGCTAAAATAATCACATTGAAAGCAAAACATGATATAAAATTCGTTGTGATTGATTACATGCAATTGGCAGAATTAGAAACAGGAAATAAAGGTAATAGGGAGCAGGAAATATCAAAGATTTCTAGGGGTATTAAGTTGCTTGCAAAAGAGTTAGAGATTCCTATTATTTCCCTTTCACAACTTAGTAGGGCGGTAGAGTCCAGACCTGATAAAAGGCCTATGCTTTCAGATTTAAGGGAATCAGGTTCAATAGAACAGGATGCTGATGTAATTATATTCCCTTTCCGTCCTGAATACTATAAAATCGAAGTGGATGAAAACGGGAATTCTTTGAAAAATAAGGCTGAAATTATCTTTGCAAAGAACCGAAACGGGCCTTTAGGATCGGTTTTAATCAACTGTGATCTGGCAAAAAGCAAGTTCTATTCCGCTGAGGAAAGATTTCATGCTACCCATGAGTACAATCCGAATCAATTTCACGAACCAATAAAAGAAGAAGACCCCTTTTAATTATGCCATGGACAGCCGAAATAACCTAAATAGAAATATTCTTCAAAAACTTTGTTCTACCTGAATCAATTGTAATGACTCCGTATGCCAATGTGGTCGATTGCAAAAAGTTTGTTTCCGCTCATTTATCGCTTGTAAAAGAGAAGAACGGTAATATGACCTTTATTCCTTACCTCCACCGATTACAGTCGTTTATGGCTTACTTTAAAAATCACTCTGACACTTACCCTGAAATAGTTTTTAACCCACTAAAGAACCATATATGAAGACCGGAACAAAAATAAAAATCGCAACAACTGAATTCCTTCTACTGTTAATCGTGTCCGTTATTGGATCATTTTCAGGAGATATTAGTGGGATCATGCTACATATTGCCCTTGTCTTAATGGTTATATTTTTGGTGACTTTATTAGCAATTGTTTGGACTGAGTAAATAATAAATTAAAATACTGTTTGCTTTTTAAATTAAAGTCGTATATTTGATCCATGGAAGAGAAATTCGCAACAGGTTTATTTAAACAGACTCATAAAAATCAAACTCAGGAAGAGTATGATAAGATTAAGCGTGAATATAAGCCAGCTTTTAACATGCGTGATTATATCAGAAAGTTACTTGCTGATCTTCTGCCTAAAAAATAGCTCAGTCACTAGCCCTTAAAGAAGTATTTAAACTAAAAAATTAGAGTATGAACGAATATACGTTACAGTTGCCAATAAAAAAGAAGTGGTTCGACATGATCGCATCGGGGGAAAAGAAAGAGGAGTACAGGGAGATAAAATTTCATTGGGTTACCCGAATGTATGAAATGGTTAAGGATTTTATAATCCCACACGCAATGTATAAAGCAAGTGGGTTAAGAGAAGCATTTCATTTCTGTCTAGGGTATAAGAAGAGCCGACCGGCAGCTATGGAGTTTTTATTCGCAAAAGAATGTATAAAGCTAAAAAATATAAAGTACGTAGTTTTTACAAATGGTTACGGATCAAAAGCGCCAGCTATAAGAATGGAGTGCCTAGGTGTAGAAATTGGTTTAGCAAAACCAGAATGGTCTGATAACTGGCAAGGTAGATGTTTTGTAATTAAACTAGGAGAGCGGGTAGGGTATTAGACCCTCTATTTCACCACCCTTATTAAAGCTTTTAACTTATTAACAACGATTAATTTTTAACGATATGTATTGTACAGAATGCAAAGAGTTTCATTCAGATGGTAAATGCCTGCCAGTTTATACGGTTACTTATGATGATTACGATAAAAAGATTGGTGCGCATGGACATTGGGATGCTGCTATGAAATTTGGAGAGCATTATAATTCCAATAGTGATTACTGCTTAATGAATGAAGAAATAGAAGTAAGTGTTGAATTTGAAGGAGTGACTAAAAGATTTAAAGTTTCAGCGGAGCCGAGTATTGATTATAACGCTGATGAAATTATTTAACCCCTCTCACTATTAAAGTAAAAACAAAATGAAAACAGATTATAAAATTGGAGATCTTATTAAAGCAAATACCTCAGATTTTCCAGGAGCTATAGACGCTGATAAACCATATAGTATCACTGGCTTTAAAGGAGATCTTATCTATGTTAACGGGAATTACTATTCTGCTGCCTGGGATGGTTATCCAGAAGGTTGGCCGCTAACTCATGATGAAATAGAACCATGGGGAGAAATACCACCAAGCGAAGAGACGGTGAGCGACACAAACAAAGTACCAACGGCTGAGACATTCATGAATGAAGCAATAACTTTTGTTTCAGGTGATCCAGCAATAGAAAATCTTAAGGCTGGCATTATTCGCATTATGCATGACTTCGCAAAGGCTCACCTAGAGAAGCAGCGAAACGAAATCCGTGACCAAGTTTATTTACATGGATGGGATAGCGATAAATTGGATTCTTACAACATTGAAGAAAACGTAAAGTAGTTATGGAAACAGGAGTTAAAGTATCAGCGATTAAAGATAACATCCATTGTAACAATGGAGATGAACTAACTGTAACAGGTGGTTCAATAACAGTTATGCCTGTTGTTAAAAAATGGAGAACAAGAAACGGAAATGAAAAGCAAGTTCATTTCTATATACCAGTAACGGACGTAAAATCACTGTAACCATGAACCAACAAGACCAAAACGAACTACTCGCCAAAGCGGCTAGAGACTTCCCTATCGGAACTAAATTTATTATCCCTGTTTTATTACAGAATAGGCAGCCTGTAAGTGATGCAGATCATGAATGCTATTCAGTAAGAACAATAACAACGGCTGATTTTAAGTGGGGCAATGCTGATAATATCTATGCCGACCACAGAGATGACGAGGAGCTTGAAAACGGTTGCGTATATTATGAAGGCCAATGGGCAGAGATAGTAAGCAAGCCGGAGGGCATAAATATACCATCTTTTAATTTCGGGGATAACTTTGAGATACACTATTCTAAGCTTAAATCCCGATACGTAGATATTAAAACGCCTTTAGATGGAGCTTTTTATATATACACTACCGACACAGAGACAGATAGAATGTTTAACATTAAGATTGGGATTGAAGGAGAAATATTTGATTGGAGTGGTAGCTCTAAAGAGCTTTACAGTCTATTGAAGCCCAAAGAAGCATCTCAACCCCTCGACATCGAAAAGGATAAGAGGTACTTGGATTTGCTGGATGAAGAGGCATTAAAATTGGGATATGAAAACTACATTGTCGCTACTAAGTCACAAGATACTACCGATGAAGAAATGATACTTGAAAGCACTATTAAACTTTCAGCCCAGCGCAAATACTTCGAGTTGCTTTTGAGTGAGAAAAGTGCTGAGTATGATTATTGGATCAATAAAAAAAATAAGCAACAAGACGAATATTTAAAGCGAGAAAGGGAAGCAAACATCACCATCTCCCAGCAGGCTAAAGAGATCGAGGAACTTAAACAGGAATTAAAAGCAAAGTTATGAGTATAAAATTTGGCAGCATAGATTACTTCGAATTACTCTCATTAAGAGATAAGCTTCAAAGTAGACACTTCGATAAATTAGGGCTCGATAATCTGGACAAGCTCAGAAACGAGTGTTGCATGAAAATCGAATCTATTCATTACGAACACAATCAGTCAAAGCAACCAAATAACAAGTAAGATGAAGATAGAAATAAATTTAATATTTGTATTGGCAATCCTTTTCATTCACTGGGTAGCTGATTTCATAATGCAAACAGATTACCAAGCAAAGGGGACCAACTAATCACGAAAATGATAACGAGCAAATTTGTGCTCACCTTCATTCAATGCATCTGATTAGCGCAAAGAGGGAGCCATTATGGAGTTCTGGTAACCTCAGGGGAGTTAGATGCTCATATTTTATAGAAATTGAGACACAAATAAATTAGCGTATCATGACCTCCCAAAAACTAACCACCTGGCTAAACGCTCACCCTCTTATCAGTGTGAATAAACTGGAAGAACTAGCCGGATGCCCACAAGGAACGATCAGGCAGGCTTTAAAACCTATCAACAGAGTAGAGCGATCAATTCCCGAAAAGTGGATACCATCAATAGTAAAAGAGCTTAAAAAGTACGGACTTAAATAACGACAATGAGTAATATTTCGGAAAGCTTTTACGAATATAAGGGCTATGATATAAGAATTAGATTTGTAAAAGGAAACGGATGCAGCTATACCATTATTAAGTCTAAAATACACCTAAGAAAACAAAATTGGTCGCACATGGATAGTGCTGGATTATTGCTAAAAAAAGCACAAAATTATATTGATCTATTTCCAGATAGACTAGAAAATAAATTTATTAAAGTTCAACAAAATTAACCGCCATGCCAGATAAGCAGAAACCAGAAAACCCGCCAGCATTTCCGTACCTATCAATGGATGGAGATACAATTTACAGAGGCCTATCTATGCGTGATTACTTTGCAGCTAAGGCAATGCACGGTATTCTTAATTCAGACAATTGGAGAGACTTGGATTTAAAAATGGAAAGCGGATTGAGTATAGTAGAAAATATCGCAAGCCATTCTTATAAAATAGCCGATGCCATGTTAAAAGCCAGACAACAATAACCCCCTAATTTTATGACCCCAAAGAAAGATAACAGGAAGCCCGAGAGAGAGCAAAAAAAAAGTGCTATAGTTGCAAATCTACTTTCTCCTTCAACTCAAAAGATGTTCAACTAGATAGAGAGGGAGGTTACGTAACATGTCCATTCTGTTTTAAATTAAATGCAGTCTAAATATAATTTTATGACCCCACCTAACGACAAACAAGAACAATTCGAGGTTAAAAAGAAAATCTTTGCCTCTATATGTAACGAACATTACCTCGGAATTGAATTAACAGAAACAGAGGAACAAGACTTAATTAATCTTTGCGAAGAATACTACAATAAAAAGATCGAGCAACAAGCCCCCGCTAAGACGCTGGATCAATGTAAGCAAGAAATAGCCGAAAGAGGAGAATTTCAAAGCTTTAAATCACTTATCTATTGGTGTAGAATGATGCCTAAATCTGTTGACGAATACTACAACCAAGCAGCCGAACTATACGCCAACCAATTCAAAAGGTAATGGGAAGTAATGAATATCCAAATCTTTTATCTGACTGCTCACAGGCTTATTTTTATGCAAGAACTAGTAAGTTGAATACGAAGGATAGGGTAAAAAATATAATCTTGCTAGGATTTTCTAAATGCGAGGCAGAAAGTATAGTAAATGGATATTTAGAGGGCGAAAGGATAAGACAAAGAAAAAATAAAGCTAAATTTAAATTATGAAAACACACTTAATTATACTCTATGCTGTTCTAATTGGATGTATTGGGCTTAGTATTTTTGCTCACATCAACACCGAAGGACAAATTAAAACCCTTTTAGAACAAGACAGTACCCAAACCGCTAACTTTAAAAAACTAGATTCTACCAGGTCAGTAATTGAAGTTCGCACAGTAACAAGAACCATTAAATTAAAACAGTCAGATGCAAAAGATGATAAAATTGATCAAGCACAGCGCA
The DNA here is from genome assembly GCA_040385565.1 of Bacteroidota bacterium. Taxonomy (GTDB): domain Bacteria; phylum Bacteroidota; class Bacteroidia; order Sphingobacteriales; family Sphingobacteriaceae; genus Pedobacter. The sequence continues at coordinate 9,303 of JAZKHD010000021.1, forward strand.
GGATTTTGGATAGCCTTAATTTTGATCCTGATCAGTTGCCAAATTTCTAAAGGGCAAAAGCTTTACAATGACTCAGTGCATTACAGTGTCCCTGAGTATCGCATACAAAGACAGTGGGCAATTGAGGCTAAACAGAATTTAATAGTTAAGGAGCGTATTATAAAGCGCTTTAGGGACACTTTAGTTCCTTCAATGGACACTACAATAACGGTATTAAAACAACGTTTGGATGCTCGTGATTCCTTGATAGTTCAAAAAGACCAAACAATAAAAAGCCTTTCCGGTTTAAATGGAAAGGCTTTAAGTACTCCTATGCCGTATGTTTTTTTGGCTTTAGGTATGTTGATTATGGCTTTTGGGCTTCGGTAGCTTTTTCTATAACGGTTTCGCTTAATGGTTTATCTTTCGTTAATTGCTGCAACCCCATAACCCCAACAGACATTATTAATAGGGATTCAGCGTGCATCATTAATGTTTCTGAATGATCCCTTAGTCCACCAATAATTAAGCCAGCACACCCCACTAAAAAACCAATCCCTCCACAAACAAGCTGCAAAGATGTTTTGCCCTGGCTATCGTTGAATAGCTGTTTCCAATTGAATTTACTGATGTCTATACTCATAATTAAACTATTCTAATAAACCCTATACAACTTGAAATCTTTCTAAACCTTCTGCATACTTCATATCCTTCACGACTACCGGTATCATTTGTATTTCCCTCAATAGTAAATATTTGATCACCTTGAACCTTTTCAACAAATCCGGTGTGTCCTAATCCTTTACCATGGTCTTGAATGAAAATATCCCCAGGTAAAGGGGTTTTAAATTTATGCTTTGGATTAACCGATTGCCACTGTTTAAGTACGCCACCTGTTTTAAATAGTTTGTTTTCTTTTCCGTAGGCTTCCTTGCAACACCAATACACAAAAGCCATACACCACGAGGCTGGGAATGTAATACCTACCGATTTAAGATAAGACTGCACAGGTTCTCCCCAATTTGACCCTTTAGGAGCTTCCTGTACGTCTAATTGAGATATTGCTACTTCTATATGCTTAATCATCGGATTCATCTTTATGTTTAAAGTATTTTTTCAATCCTGGCAAATATTTAGCGACTAAGAATTTAACCCAAATTTTGAAAAAGAAAAGGCATAACCAAACAAGCAGAGGCACGAATATGATCGTAAACACACTCCATGCCCAATCTATTACTTTATGAAAATGCAGCATTACTACATGGAATTGAATACCCCCATACCATACCACTTCATTAGCTACCTTATGCGGGTCTAAAGATTCAACCCACTTATGAAGGGCAATTATAATCTGTTCTATGTAACTGGTTATTTTCACTCAAATGCCTTTAATATTTGCGCTTTAGTAATCACGGGAAGAATCTCGTTTGATTTTACAAAATCTTTAAGAGTAGAATAATCTGAATCATCCAGTTCTAGTTCCTCTTTTTGGTTTAATTTAATAGCCCAGCCCCAATATTTTAAAGCATCCCCTTTGGATTGCCCTATCAAGTTGTTGGCTAAAGTTTTACCAGCATGGGCGCCTATAATGTCTTTTCCGTCTAGGTCTTTAATTAAGAAATCTAAGTTTACTTTTTTCATAATTATATTTATTTAAGGTGTTACGATTGGCACTAAGTCTTGTGCGTCTACTCCTGCTATTTTTTCAAAGACAGTTTGTAGTGCTGAAATAATTAATGCATCACTTCCGTATCCCGCTGCTTGGTCGAGCGCTAATCCTGCGTGCAAGAACCTTACTTGCCAATAGTCGGGATCTCGCAAACAAAGTACGGCTAAGTCATGTCGTTTCTGGTGACGGACAGGGCGAGTAGGTTCCGCTGCTTCCGATACAATTGTTAGACAAATACCCAACATAGCCATTCTAACGGCTTGTTGATTAACTGCGCTCTGTGTCGCAGCCCATTGTTGTGCTAGTGTTAATGCCATAGTTTTTTTATTTATGCTGCTAAACCAATTAATCTTGCTAATCTTACAATTTGAGCTAGTGTATATCCGTCAAAGGTATCTGTACTTGTTAGAGCTGTTCCTCCGTTACTTACAAAAGTAGCACTCGCCACCGAAGTGTTAGGCTGTGTGATAGGAGTTGCTCCCCAAATCCCGAGTTTTTGACCTGTTGCAGTAAGTAGCTTAACTCCTGTAGCTGTTCCTGCAACTATACTAGAATCTCCAAAATAGTGTGACCCTGTTCCTGCGTGGTATTGTGCATATCCTACGCCGCCACCTGTAGGGCTTGCTGCTATGTTAGAATAGAAACCCGCTAGTATTCCAGTAACACTACTAATTGTAGTAGGGGTCGCTGAAAATCCAGCTACAACACCAGATCCTAATGTCTGATTGACGTTGCCAGACCATAAATACGCAGAACCAAAACCGACCCCTGCTGTGGCTGAGATCATAGTTCCTGTAACTGATACAGCAGCGGCAGGAGTATTAAAGCTAAATGAGTTGGAAAACCTAGACAAAGACGCAACGTTCATAAAAGCCCATCCTTCACCAACGGTTAATGTAGCCGTGTTTGAAGCAAAAGTTTTTCTGAATGTACTGTTCTCATCGTGCATATAAAACACACTGGGAGCGTTGATTCTGTTTAAAGCAGCTTGAGAACCTAGTTGTAATTGTCCAGAAGCATTGCTCACTAAAGCTGTTTGATATAATCCACTAGTGAAATCTTTAACAGAAAGAGTGGTAAGCTCGACAGTGTTAGCAAATGTTCCTTTTTGAGTTTGATCTAATGTTAAAGCAGTCGTAAGAACACCTGTTGTTACGTCTGTCATTGTCATTAACATCATTTGAGTAGCCGTTCTTCCGGTCGCCACTGTTCCTACAGATGCCACACGAATAGCGGCAGCATTTACGAAGTTAGTCCCATCGTGAGCCCATGTGTTTAAATTTGAAAGGATGTCACCTGTTACGATAGTCGTAGGAGCCGCATAAGTACCCCTAGCCTTTCTTAAATTAATTTGAGAACTATTTGTTCCTGTATTGTACTGGTCAAATACTACGCCCCTTAATGTGCTAGTGGATGTATTAACTGTGTGAAGTTTTGCTAAGGGAGCCGAAGCATCCCCTATCATTACATTACTATTACGATAAATATCTGATCCCGTATCTGTCCATTGAAAATCCGAAAGCATTGCATATGTACCGTCCTTGTCTGGCTCTAATCGGTTACGAGTTGCTGTAATTAATGAAGTACTTATATCTACAGTTGCGCCTGTTACACCGATCCTAAATTTACCAGCATCTGCGCTAAAAACCTCTGTTCCTGTCGAGTCGTAATACTTGCGATCTTTGTTTAAAATTAGCGCATTGGCATTATCCTTAATTTCTCCTGCTACCAGGTCAATGATAAGTTCGTCACCAATTAATTTATTGATGTTTACAATGTCATTATAGTTTGCGTCTGCATTTCCAGTTAACGCAATAGATCCATCTGCCTTAAAGTAAGGAGATAAATCTACTCCTGCTGCGGCTGCTGCTGCGATTACTTCGACTTGAAACAAAGCAACAAATGCCTTGGGGTCGCTTACTGACAATTCAGTTAAGTACCCTACAGCGGCCTCAAATTCATACCCCCCGTCTTTTGAGTTAACACAAGAATCTAATTGGTCATCTCTTAATATCTTGTCCTTAGGAGGCGTAATTTCTTTATTCCCATTAATTTTAATGGTTGCTGCTACTTTTGCTTTTTGTTGCGCTCTAGTTAATTTTGACATTTTATTTAGTTTTTACCTGGTAGATGAAACTACGAGTAATCAGAAGTATAATCTTTTACAGAAGGTATTACAGGAGTGCTGTTTTCGCAATTAGCCAAACAAACCTTATTTCCATTGATAAATATTGTATAATCAATTGCAATTAATGTTTTATTATAATCTATGAAATTGTCTCCTGAGAACTCCCTTTTAAATACAGCATCACGATCTGTTTCAATAGAAGTAATTTCAGTATAAACAGAGTCAGCAAATAAAGCAATAGACAGAGCTTTATTGTGATCAAATCCTATATTTAAAGCTAATTTCTCTGCTATTCTCAAATCAGCATATTGATCGTCTTTTGCGCCTTGTTTATCAATAATAGCAACTAAACGCATAGGGAAAGACTTTGTATAAATTTCATCCCCGCAACTAGAATTTTCTTCATCTCTGACTGATTTAGCCTTACCTATTAACCTATGATAAATCCCGTATTCTATTTTCTTGTATTCGTTATTGAAGTACTTAGCGGGGAAGTAATCAAATTTACCAGAAGGCAAAGGGGGTTTTTCTTTTCTAACTATTTCAACCAATCCATTCACCTCCGCATTTTTAGCGATAGGTTTTAATAAACAGTTGATATAATCTATAACGACCTTCATTTACTTTCTTCTTGAATAACTTCAATGAAATTATTGTGTTCTTCTTTAGTTAGTGCGCTTATTTTGCCTCCAAATCGTTCTTCATTCCCCTCTACCTTAACATACTCAGAAAAAGGTATTGCTACTACCCATTCTCTTTCACTCACTTTAAATAATCCGTTGGCCCAAGCACTTCTTAAATTGCCAAATAGGTTTAAGTTTACGAATGTAGCTTCTCTGCCTTGTTCTTGCCTAAACTCACTATACGACTCAAAATAACTTGTTTTATGCTTATTGCCGTTTGAGAATGTAGATTGTCCGTATTTGCCTCTAACAGGTGTATTTTTAGGGGCTTTACCAGGATTCACATAAATAGGATCGGTTGTATTGTATTTACCTATTTGCGAATCATCTGAATTTTTGCCGTCTACAAATATCCTTTGAACTTGTTTTGCATGTGTATCTCTCACAGCTATTTCTAAAGCCTCGCCATTTTGAAGCTTTTCAAAGCGGTCTTTTTGTGAGGCGATATACTCGGCAATAGTTACACTCATGGTATTTGTAACACTTTTCTTACATTTGGATTACATTTAAAACACCAATCATCAGGCACAGCTAAATTGGTTAAAATAGCATTCATTGAGGCGTTAAACTCAGCATTATAAGCATCAAATAAAGCCTTGTTATCCGCTTTATCTAAGTTTATCAATGTGTGAAGTCTACGTGATCTAACAGCCTCTGCCATTAAATTAGCACCCCATTTGTGAACCAAAGCCCAATCAAACTTTCGTGCTGAATTACATAGGAATGGATCAATAGTGCAATCCACTGAGTAACTCAATGAAAGCCCCCCTGTGTCGTTTGAACCATTAATGTTCTCTCTTATTTTTTGTTCTGCTACAGGAATTGAAGCCGAGGAAAAATACGCATCCCCAGGGCTTGATTGTCCACAGCATGAAGTTTTAATAGTCGTTTTTAAGGAAGTTACTTGATCGTTATAGCCGATAAATAAGGCTAAAGGTTGTCCATCATTTGAATACTCCTTATTAGGCTGTATACGTACCGTTTGACCACTAACAGCGGTTATCGGAAACGTGTCCAGCAAATTACCAGTAATAAGGTCATAAACAAGAATATTAACCACACCTGAATAGTTCACATTAAGCGAAATACCCGATAGGCTAAATTTAAAGTAAGGTCTGTTTTTGATTTCAACCTTTATCCCTTTGAATGAACCAGCAATTGGATTCATTGTTTGCTTGCGGTCAGCATATACACCGACCGTACCGTTTTGTATAATACTTTTAAGCTTGTATGTTGATTCTAAGTGATTTCTAAAGTGTATAGAAATCTCTTTTTTTGCATTCTCTAAACACTGTTTAATGATATCAAATGCGCTTTCAGTATCTTCATTGATCGAAGCGTCAGCAATAGCAAGCCCAGGGAATCCACTAAGATTATTCAACCAAAGTTCAGAGGTTGAAATACTTAATTCATCCGTACAAAAGCCTTTTACGCCTACTAAATCTTTGAAGCAATCCATAACTATAGTTTAAATAGTGAATAAAATAAGCGGGGCTATTAACCCCGCTTATTTAAACTAAGATAGTGCTGGATTATCAATAGCGAATGCATTAACAAAGTTAACTCCGTCAAAGTCAGAACATGTAGGGTACATATCCTCAGGAAGAGTAACTAGTTTGAAAGCCAATTTAAGTTGTACATGTAGTACACCGCAATCGTTTTTCAAAGTCATATCGTACTCAGTACCTGTTTTAGGGTTCATGATTGTAACTTGTTGGTACAACATCCCAGCATCAATACGAGATAAAGATCCTTTGTACTCATTGTAAGTAAGCAATTGGAAAGCACCCGGAGTAGTCATTAAGAAACCACCATCATTGCCAGCGGCTAAAAACGCTTGGTCAAGATATTTATCAGGAACAAAGATGCTACCATTTTGGCTGTTATAGTTAGCGATATTCAAACCGTCTGCCGCACAGCATCCCGCTGCAACGTCTCTGAAATAGTTTAGAATTTCACCAAAACCGAACAAGTAAGGAATAGTAGGATAACCTGTATTCATTGCTGCATAGGTAATGTCTTTCAATCCTTGAAGATCGAATTTACCATCAGCATAACGAGTTTGAATAGTTGCTATTTTACGTGCCGCGTCAACGTTTGGAGTGTCTTTACCGAAAGTACCAGTTTCCAATATTGCTTGGTAAGCCAGTTTTTGGTTTTTACGATCTTCCAATGCGTCCATAATAGCTTGGATTCTTTGAGCGAACCAAACGCCATTATCTTTACACATGTAAGCCAATTGTGTAATGTCGAATTTTTCACCGTATGAAACCCCGTCCGTAGGATCAATTTCATAGGTTTGGGACAATTGACCGGCTTCGTTTGTTTGCACACACGATTTAATCGCATCATCACTTACATCGTCAGCACAAATTTGCTGAGTGTAAAGCAATTCCACTTTACGGATTTTACCCGCACCTGGATCAATTTGTCTTTGAATTATGCCGGTATCGTTGGCAGGAGAGGAAACCCACTGACCAAATCCTTGCGCTACTCTAGCGTTTAATGGATTAGAAGCCGTGAATTGGTTAAGTAAGTCTGTTTGAAGTTGCGGGCAATCAATAAGCCCTTGTGCTACTGACATAGTAATACAGGATTAAATTATATACTCGAACAACCCCGAGTAGATAGGTTTTAATCCTGTAGTGCCGGATTAAGCAACGTTTCTCTGTAGTGCCGAGAAAAGCAACTTAGTAGCGATTATTTTTGTCCTAAAGCCTTTAAATGTTCTATGTGTTCAAGAACTTTAGGAGATGGTGTTCTTTTGTTTCCGTTTTGTTCTTGCTGTTGGTGTTGTTGTTGGTTATTTAGACCTAAATCTAAAACGGCTTTATCAACTTTCCCCCCAGCGTTATTCTGAATGTATTTTTTTTCTTCTGCAATCTGGTAAAATGCATCCAAAGGATCAAGAAACTCACCCGCTTTATTTGGGTTAGGTATCTTTTTACCTTCTTTGTCGGTCAAAATCACCTTGCCTTCTTCAAAATCAAGTTCAAAAGTGTCTTTTAACTTGTTCTTATAAAAGAACTCTTGCTCCTCAGAAAGCGCAATAAGTGGCTTTCTTTTCCCTTCTTCTCCTTTTCTTACCTTACCTAAAATATCCTCAAAAGCTTCGTTCTTTTTCCGGTTCAATTCTTTTGTGGTGTATTCTTTATCCTTTTCTTCCAGGGCCTTAAGAGCTAATTTCTTAGCCTCTTTTTCTTGATCCAATTGCGCCTTCGTTTTTTCAAGTTGTGCCTGGATCTCTTTTAATCCTTCACCTGGATCAGTGATTTGTTTTTTAAGCTCTTCTTTTTCAGTCTCTGCTTTCTGAATAGCCAAATCAAGGATCTCCTCAATTGTTTTGCCTTCTACGTCTGCCTGGTCAAGCTTGTAATCTCTTTTTAACTTAGTAGTTAACTTGCCAGAAAGAAAACCGGTAGCGATGCCAGTTAATTTCTTATTTGATGTAATATCCTTCTCAGTGTAAAACTTCTCAGTAAACCCTTTCTTAAATTCATCTGAATTTGCAGGATCTAAACCGGTATAGTCTTTAACAAATTTTACGGCTGCTTCTAATTCTTCTAATGTCATATGTCTGGCAGTTTATTTTACTTTATTCTTTGTTCCTGGTTGACGGCCTCTAGTTTTAGGCTTTAGCTCTTCTTTTACTTCCCAAAGATCAATAGTTTCTTGCGGTTGATCGTCTAGGCTTAAGCCTGTTTCTTTTTCAGTTAACGCTTCATCGAAAGTATCAATAGGATTTAATATTTCTTTTATTTCAGCCAAAATCTTAGGGGCGTTATCATAGATTTCCTGTGGAACAATCTGTTTTTTCTCAGGCAAATCCTCGACTACCCATCCCGAATTTTTTAGCATTTTAGTTCGGGCAGCATAAGCAGGAGTAACCATCATATGCTCTCCTGTCTTTAATTTCTTGATTCTTACTAACTTCTCACTCATTTTTCTGGTAGATTATATTGCTAAAATAAATAGAATTTAATTTAAATCCAACTATGCGGCTTCTTTGTAAAACCCGTCGTCAATTGCCTTTTCTATAACCTTTTTAGGGACTGATCTTTTTGCAACCGGTAAAATGTCATGCTTACACTGATACCCTCCCACAAGAACCATAATGGTAATTTCTGTAGTGTCTAGGTTCATTCCTTGCCACCCTGTACGGCTTAACGTTTTGTTGTATTGTCCGCATACCCCAATATGCTCACCACGACCCCAAGCACGTATTTCGTTAATGTGGTAGTACTTGCCATGTCGTTCTATGCAAAAACACCTAGAGTCGCTTACAACGCCTCCTGTGTACAAATACCACTCAAATTTAAGATTAGTTGCAATGGTTTGCGTGTATTGACGGTTAGCAATAGCAAAAGAATCATACGCGATCCTTTTAACGTGCGATAACAACCGGCCTTCTATTTCATCGTTGCCTAAAATCGTCTTTCTCAGGTTCGCTAAAGTTTCCTGGAAAGATCCGTTATTTGTTACGCTTGCTAGCAATGAATCTTGTATAGGTTTAATTAGTGTTTGTGTAAAAACATCCTGAGAAAGCAAGGATAAAGCGTTTGCCTGAGAGGTTTGCAGTACTGTTTTATAACGTCCAATTACCTCAAAATCATCTAAAATAGATGAAAAATACTCATTTGTAAGCCCTGCTTGTACTTCAAATTCTTTACCGAAACCATTAACAGCCTTGTAATAGGAATTATTAAATAAAGCCGTCCTTAAATCGTCCTCTATGGTTTTAATCAGCGAAAGATTCTTTGATGAATTGGTAATATTCCCGTCCACAACCTCCAATTGATCCATTAAAGCCAAAACTCTACCCATAGCCTCACGCTCTACCTTTGACATAGCTTCAACTAAATCATCGGGTACAGTTTGCAATCGGTTAAGTCTTTCTTGTAATGAACTCACTATAACATTGAATTAGCGTCTGGTAATGCTGTTTCTTCCATAATTAAGCGGTGGTCTTCTTTCGCCTTTTCTTCCAGGGCTTTTACTTGATCTTCTATGTTTAAGTCAATCCATTTAGGATTAGTTCTTAAGAAATAATCAATATAAGAATAAACAAAGGTATGTAACGTGTCCTGCCATCCCGAAACTGTTTTAGCTATTACCTTTGCCGTAATTTCACTAGATGAAAGGGTCGCTAATTTATCCGCAGCAAAGGCAATTTCAGTAACTTTCATTACATGCCCCCCATCGCTAAATCGAATAGAAACCCATTCTAAAAGAAGGTTACGGATAACCGAATCCGGTGCACCTCCTTCTTTGGCTTTTACAATTTCATCGGTTATGTCCTGCTCAGTTCTTAGGGTAAAGTTTTTAGGGCTGGAAACTTCTGGTAATTTAGCACCTTTTCCGAAACGCATTTCAAGGATTGCTCTATTACAGTTTATGAATAATTCAAAGGTTTGGTTGGCTACAGAAAGAAGGAAAGAAAATAACTCTTCACGGTCAATCTGTTTCCCTAAAGCTGTTTCAGTTCCTTTTACCGTTGAATCGCTAGATTTTAGGTTAAGAATAGATTCCGCATCGTCTAAATGCCTTCTTAATTCATCAACAAGGAACATTAGGATCTCAGGATTAGGCGCAACCCATCCAAAAGGAGGAATAGGAACATTCCCCATACTAGGGTTGTTTGCGTCCGGTGCGGCTACCTGGTAAACCCCTAAAATAGATGGTCTTTGTTTACCTGTGCCGTTACAAGCCCCGCATTTGTGCCTGTCTTCACCTGTTCCCAGATACCCGTTAACACACATGCCCCATTGATCATCATTATTCTCACAAGTATTCGATACCTCCCATTTTTGCTGGTAGGCGTGCGCTGCCTTTTGAGTGATCAGATAAGAGTTATCCAATAACATCAAATCCAAAGATTCAACGGCAGCCATAAACGGAGGCTGCCATAAAATTCTATCTTCAAACTCAATAGGTACACCTTGCATTTCCCAGGCTGGCAAATATCCTAAATTATGAGTCCAGTAAACAGATATTTTAAATTCTGGCTTATCCTGCTTACCAATTTGAACTATGCGAATGATTCTGTTTTCATCAAAAAGCTCATAGACTTTCCCTTCATACCTTTTTTCTTTTCCTACCAGGATTAAGCTTTCTTCTGGCAATTCTACCAATGCGTATCGGTCTTTTACGAATTTGATAACCCTACTAGATGGGTAAATTACCGGATAGGTATCTGGCTTCGCTGTAGGATCAATTTGTAGGTCGTTCTCAGCATCTAAAACTGGCTCTCCTTCATCATTTACCAGCAAAGGGATTTCGTACGGCTTAACAACCATTACAGCGTTAGCGTCTTTCCCTTTAATTGGAGTCACTAGGGTCTTAAAAAAATTTTCTGTAGAACCGTAGAAAGGGACTTGCTTATTTAGGTATTCATTTTGTTCATCAGAACCTTCCGACCACATAATTGACCAGTTTTGATCCGACCAGATACGGTTAAGAACTCCCAGGTATTTCACCCAAACAGGGAAGCTAACGGTTTTATGGTTAGCTTTGATGTAGTCAAATTCTTGCGTAGTCTGGTTTGGCGCACGGGTAATAAACAATTTCTCAGGGAATTTGCCTATCTCACAGTGAACCGCCACCCGTTCTGCTAATTCTACTTTCTTTTCGTATTCATCGGAGTAAATAACGTGATCTTTCCCCAAATTAGATTTAAGGGTAGCCGTTAAATTGTCTACAATCCGTTTTATATCGAAATTAGAAAGCATATTATCAGTGTCTTAGTGCATGATAAAGATACACTTTTTTTCTAAATTCCTAACGTCTTGGTCTTGGTGGTTTGGAAGGTTTTGGCTTTCCAGATCCGCAGCATTTATTTTTCATAATTAGCTTATTTTTTGTCTCATTAAATTATCAATCTTGAACCAGTGAGTACCATACCCTCGTACCCTAAATATTCTTTGAAGCTCTGAATCGTACATCTTACGTATAGACATATGGGTAAAGTTAATCCCACCATACAATCCCAAAAGGTAATATTTTGTTTTCAGCGTATCTAATCCGTCACCTCTTCGAGTGTTAAAATAGATTAATTCTTTGAATCCCGCCAACTCAGGGACTAAATTAACTTTACACAATGCTACATCCATGTATAATTCATCGGGCTGGAATCCCTTTTTACCCCACTTTTGCGGGTGCATACTGATAGGAATAGGATTATTTAGTAAAGATAATGCCTGATCAAACAATACCTGAGATTCTTCGCTATGAGTGAAATACTGGAAAGATGAATTAATAGCCGGTAACACTTCACCCGCTTCTAATTGGTAGTATTCTTTAATATCATCTACATTTGCCCATTGTAAGCCAGGGAAGTTATTTTTACCTTCTTTTATCTCATACACGCCTGACATTTGAGAATAGAAATAACCACCCGCAGACTCGCAAAGATCGAACAAGGGCGTAATATCCTTAATCACTAAGCCGTCTACATCAAAATAGATGTTTTTCTCAAAAGCGGAATATTCATAAAGATGAAGTTTTGCGTTTGCAGGGAATAACTTACCGTCTGGATAACGGGAATCATCTTTTTCAATTACTGTTAACCAATCAAAGAAAGACCTGTGCCAGTCATTTAAGTGACTAATCGCATGCTCTTCATAAATCAACTGAATTGGTATATTTGGCGAATGCTCACGTAATGACACCGCCATATTGAACGCAAAGTTCCCATAAGCAGGGCAACCTATAGCAAGCAAAACAATGCCTCTTTCTATTCCTTTATCCATTATTTCTGGTAGTTACAACGTACAACAGCGATCCCACTAGCACCTCCACGGCCTGGATGGTCAGGAGTGTCTAAAGTAATCACATCAAAATGAGGGAATGATTTAATGTAGTCCATCACACCGGCAACCCCTGAGAATTTAACCGCATCGTGAAATACAATCAATCCTTTATTTTTAATCAACCCCTCGCAAATCTTAAACTCTGCCATACAATGCTCAAAAGTATGAATGGAGTCAACGAAAATAAGATCAAATTTCTCATTATCTTCTTTTAATTCCTTAAGAACGACAAGGGAGTCACCAAGGATGAATTTGTGAGCGTTCAACTCCATTTTGTCCTTAACGACTTGTTCCCTGTGATCCTCAATATCTATTCCGGTATACTCTATGCATGAATCCGCAAAAGTGAGATATGAAGCCCCTTTAAAGACTCCTATTTCCAATACATTACGGCCTGACTGAATATTTATTAGAGCTTTTATAAGGTCACCTACTTCGGGTTCACTGTTCCAAGGATGTTCTATGATTTCATGTTGCTTATGTTTTAACATCATGTCTTCAATATCCCTTTTATTGTCTTTCAAGGCTTGTTCTTTAGTTGTTTTCACCTAATACCTCCTTACATTTGTTTACAAAAATATCATTATTACCCATACGAGATTCAAACGCATGGAATATCCCTGTTTGATATGTTGTCCCTAATCCGAAAGTAGATTCTTTACCTAGATTCCAGCGTGGCACTTCTACATGAGTAGGCCAAATCAATTCCACTTCTACATTATGAAGCGGGGCGTATAAAGTCAACTCATGCCCTACGTCTCCAAATTCCGAATGGAGGAATGATGGATAATTCATTTTCTTCCAAGTGTCCTTTGAAAACGAAATAAAGGCAGGACTTGCATAAACTCCGCTTTCTGGAATATGGTTAGCTTGTTGTGCTGCTCCGTAAATCTTACCCTGTTTTGCCTTTGTCATTGCTAAAAAAGGAGCTTCTTTATTCAAAGGGATGCAATCAATATCGAAAATTATAATGCTCTCCCATTGCTTAGTGTTTAGAAAATCATCTATAGCCTCTGGATGCGAAAGCTTAGTTTCTATTTGCAATAGAGGTAATAGAAAGTGATCGAATACCCTTTTTTGATACCTAACAATGTCAGGATGCAAATTACCGTTGTGGAATGATACTATGGGAGTCTTCATTTTTTATTAAAAGGGAATAAGATAATCAAAGAAAATACAAAATACCCAAAAGTCCCAACAACTAAAGCTAAGTCAGCAAAGAACCACATACCTTTTAAGGCTATATCAAACGAGTAATTAACTATTTCTCTATCGGAATAAAACCCTGTTTTCTCTATACTATACGCTGTCAACCAAAATAGAAGGAATGTACCAATGAACACTATTAATAACTTCCCAATTACCTTTAATAATTCCATACTACTCGAAATAAATTAAACCACTACCCGCCCAATGACCTATAGAAGTAAGGTCTTCTTTTCTCAATGTTATTTCATTCCAAAGCTTATTTTGCTCTGGGAAGTGGTGTATATCATCAAGTATAAGCAAGCCTTTCCAATTATTTTCAATAAGGAAATCAATTACTGCCCGCTCGTGTATGCCGTCATGGATCGTATCAAGGCAAATAAGTGAGCTTTTTAAAACTTGATTGCACACCACTTTGTCAGTAATAAAGAATTGGATGTTTGTCGGCTCTAATGGCATAGCTACCATATCCGAAACATCGTAAGATTCTACTAGGTTTGTTTCGTTGACCGATAAAGCCAAAGCAGAACATCCCTTGTAAGACCCAATATCCGAAATGATGATATTATCGAACTGATTAGCTAGGTAAGCAAGTAATTTGTAATGCTCTCGACCCTCAGGCAGGATAAAAAAGCCTCTAGCTTCATCGTCTGTAATTAAATCGGCTAAATATGACAGATCAATTTTAGCAAGTTCTTTTTTGTTTATTTTCATAATCTTTGTTTAAAATACCCTCTATGCTACCGGAAGACGTAACCGGTCACTTGCTTAATGTCTTTATTTTTCCGCATAGGGATATACTATTTTTAATGTATAGATGATTTAAATATTCCGTTCAAATGCTTCTGGTTATTTTCTTCCAGTGTTTTATATTTATCCTCTCCATTATGAAACTCGTTTCTCAGCTCATCACTATGTGGGATGTTTGATATTAGCGCAGGATCAAACTCAAAGCGATCATAGCCAGCTTTACGAAGTCTATGATAAAAGTTCATATCTTCCATTCCCCAACCCTTCATCGCCTCGTTATAGCCTCTTACTTTAAGGAATTGTTCTTTAGTTACAAATGCACAACCACATCCATTCCACGGGGCGTGATCAAGGCCAGACCCGAAAGTATTTTCATTGAGTTTTTTAACTTCCATTTCAATGAAAGTAGGATGCAAAATAGTATCCGCATCTAAGAATAAAAGCCTGTCCCCTTCTGCAAATTGATATCCGGCATTCCTTGCTTCTGATAAATTCCAATGCGATTCAGGCACGTTTGCAGGACAATGCAATATGCGCTTATCAAATTCCTCTAAATCCCACGTTGCTAATTCAGGACAATTAAAATCTACAACAATAACCTGTATATCCTGCCATGTTTGAGCCAATACAGTAGGCAAGCACTTCAAAAGGTGCTGTAACCGGTTCTTACAAGGAATTATGATTGAGATTGTGTTATTCATTGATCAGTGCTTTAATGGCTTTTATTCTTTTCTTCAATGCTTGCCGGATAGTTACATTACTAATTGGAACCTGAGAATCAAAAATATAAGCCTCAATATCAAGCTCTAATAAGGCTATTTCTTGTAATACTCTGTTTTTGGTAGTATTAACGTCTCCGATAGGCTTTGCGTTTGATTCCATAACAAATAAAGCCCCCAGGAATGCTACCAGACATCCCCAAAGGCTTAGAAATTGGTTAACCACTGGTAGATGGTAATAACCAAAGATATTAAATATATCATTAAAAGAAAATGAAAAGGAAGAAAACGTGTAGTCACTATAAAGAAGGAAAAGAAAAGAAAAAGTCCCCTATAAAAACAAAATTGCCCCGCCTATGTAGTTCAATTGAGCATAAGCAAGTGATCTGATCCAATAACTGAATAGTTAAAGTATAGCACCTTGTAAATGGGTTAAAATGCAGAAAGCCCGGTTGAGGTCGCACGCTCTTCCAGGCTTTCAATAACTCCCTTGACCGGGGTTAAAGTCTTTCGATGGTGCGACTCATCTTATGTAATAAAAACGGGAACAAGCAATAAGGGTTATTTATATCCGAAGTAGCCCTTATTTACGCCACGTTTATAATTCAAAGGTAATAATAAAATTTAATAATACAAGTACCCAGTATAGGAATCGAACCTATAAAATCCGGTTTCTAAGACCGGTGCGTCTACCAATTCCGCCAACTGGGCAAGTGTTTCTGGAAAGATTCGAACTTTCACTTAATGGTTCGTAGCCATTTGGTCTATCCGTTAGCCTACAGAAACTTGGGTAACATACGGGGATCGAACCCGTACCAACTGCTTCACAAACAGTCCGCCTACCGTTAGCGTAATGTCACCATGTATAAGTTGGCCTAACAAGATTCGAACTTGTATAAACGCCTTCAAAGGGTGGTGTCCTGCCGTTAGACGATAGGCCAATTTAGTCGGGTAGGCAAGATTTGAACTTGCGATCTGTCGCTTCCAAGGCGACCGAGAACTCCTGGCTTCTCCACTACCCGTTAAAACACAAAACCCCGAACAACTCAATGAACGGGGTTTGAATGCTGGTAAAATTACCTAGACAATACAATACCGTTCACTCATTGCTGGGCGTTGCGGTTGTTGTAGATGCAGAGATAAATTTTTCATACACAAATATAACACTTTATTTTATAAAAACAAAAGACCGCCTCAATTAAGAAACGGTCTTCCGATGAAAGCAAACCCATGGAGAAAACAACTAAACCATAGGATCACTTTAAGCTGCGTTATCAAAGATACCAGCAGGAGCAGGGTATCTTACAGGCATTCCATCATTAACAGAAGCATACCAAGTCACAGAAGTAGTGTAACGTTGACGGGTTCTATTTGTTGCTGGAATACTCAAAGCCGCTGAGAAGTTTATTTTCTTGTCTACTACAAAGATTGTGTCTTCATCACAGTTATAGAACACCAATCCTGAGAAAGATGAACGGTTTAACTGATTGTAAAACTCATCATTTGCAGCAGAAGAGTTAAAATCTACTACAGAAAGGGTATAATCGAACCCGTCCGTAATATTCTCAGCACTTCCACAGCCTGTAATTGCTTCATCTTCTACAGGAGAAGGTTCGGTTAATTCAGCTTTTACTTTTTTTGCAATTACTAGCAATCCAGCAGTAATTGCAGCAGCCACCTGTGTTGCGTTTGTCCAATCGGTGATAATCGCCTCCCACCCAGTTTTCAAAACGCCAAAAGCAGGAATACCGCCTTTTGGATAGTAACAGCCATTTTGTTCATGAGGATCTAACTCCTCGAATGTACATTCAACTGACATAATTTTAAACGTTTGGTTTTACGCCTCCCTGTTTTAGTGCCTTGGGAGACATGCGGCAACCGCTACTATTTTTAGTTAATCGTTCCCCCACATCGTGAGTTGATTAAATTTTGTCTTTTAGGATATAATTCTGTTTCAGATACCGCCAAATTAGAATGATTATTCCATGCCGGTGCGTACCCTTCACTTTCATCTACATATTCAACATCATTACCATAGAAGTGATCGTGTTCTAGTCCGATAGCAATAGCATCATGGATATACTGTGGTAATCTCTCTAATTGCATCAAATAACGCTTACGGGTTCTTGAAGAAAGAATAAGCCCATTACCAGCATTGTCTACAAACGTTTCTTTTTGCTTAGGATAATTAGGCTTCCATATTTTACCCTCAACCCTTACCTGGGGATTAAAATCTAAATCTGTATAATTAAACCCGTAGGCATCAGTATCGTTGTTCCATTTTAAAACAAGCGTACACGTTGTATTTGTCTTTAAGCACAAACAATAAGACTCATATTCTATAATTCCGTCATTAAAGACGATCTTATAAGTTCCTTCTGCTATGCCTGTCCAATCAATTTCATATTGAATATACCCGTTTGCGCTTGTCGTTCCCGTTTGATCTGTTTGCTCAAATATTATATTACCGGCTGTATCTTCAATTCTATAGAAAGGGATTTCATATACAGCTACATTTGTAATACATCCATCGAATACTACAGCGGTTTTATTAAGAGCCGTAAACATCAATGAAGACTGCAAAGCCACACCTGTAACAGAGTAATCCCCATTTGTATCGTACTCAGGTTTTCCGGCAATACTTTCTAAGCGAACCTTACCGCCTGTAATGCCTTGTAAAGTGAAACTAACAGTAGCCACTTGTCCTATAACAAACAAATCATCTTGAACCAGTGAATAACCTGGATCGTCACCAACATAACACGCCTGTCCTGGATCGGACTGTAACCACTCGTTAGCCATTATCCTAAATAAGTTACGATTAAATAACCTCTACTCGATCCGGTAGAAGAAAATGCAGAAGAATCAAAATCTGTACCTCCTGACCCCGCATTTGTTCTATAAAGTCTAACCTGAGTTGAGTTAATGAACTCTATACCGCTAGATTCTAAGCCAGATTCCCCTCTTTGCGTCCAAGGATATCGTTTATCGTTTGCATCGTTAACAATAATAGCCTGAACTGACAATATTTTCGTCCAATCGGGAATCCCGTGAGTAACATATTTATTAGCATCGGTATTCATATTCCATGTACCGATATCTAAAACCTTCATTTTAATAAGGTTTGTACCGTCTGAAATTTGATCAACATCTACCCAACTCGCATCCGTTGCGTCAGTAGTCAAAAATTTACCTGCATTCCCGCCCTGTGGTGGTAATGTCCCTGTGATTGTGTCCCAAACAGTGTCAAAATCATCATCCGAAGCTTTGATAAGTACCTGTCCGGTAGTTCCACCGCCAACGGTATCATTTACAGCGCCAATTGTTGTGTTTATTTTATCGAAGGCATTACCAGCCCCCAAAATTGGTTCACCGCCTCCGGTTATGATTAAAGTTTCTAATAGTGCCATATTTTATACAAAATCAGTTGTAAGACAATTTCTTAATTCAATAGTTTCAACATCCACAAAATCAGTAGTCAAAGAATAGTCTCCGCATACTATATTTTCGACAAGACAATACTCTACGCTGGCTTCGTAACCTAAGCTATCCCTAACAGTGACAAATCCGCATCCCTCGCAAAGCCCCCCATATTCTTGAGAAGAACCTCCAACAGGAACAAATGTCCCCCCATTTAATGAATAGGACAAAGGGGCTGAGTAATTAGTTGCATCAAGCGAAATACTCCCATCACAATCACCACCAGGGGTTACATTTGATACAGCAATTGATACCTGAATAGGTAATTGACTATACCAAGGATCAAGCGTTCCATCAAAATCAGGATTAACGACAAGGTTTGAGGCCTTTATCTGGAATTGAGTAGGATCTATTTCATTGACTATCTGGCAAAACGTTTGTTCATTACACTCGCATCCATCCGCAGGGATTTCATCGGTATTTCTGAACATTATCGGCTGATTTGGTATGATTGTAATCCCCATTACGCCCTATATTTTCTTAATAATTTAAAACTAGTTAATCCGCCTTGAATTTTTGGCTTTACATCTAATATCCAGCCCTCAATTATTTCTTCTTCATCTTTGCCAAACTGAATCAAGCCGTATTGGTTATTAAGCATTGACTCAATTTGATCAGCAGATAAAGGGAATATAAATTCATCTACAATAGGATTCCAAATTGACAAGAACAAAATAATATTAGGATCGTCCCATGCTACATTTTGATTCCCTGCTAGAACTTCATTCCCGTATACGTCACAATCGTCTGTCCCTCTATATGAAGCTTCGTAATTTCCTTCCCCGTACGTGAATTTAAGCACTCTACCTGGATATTTCAACAAAGCAGGTGCAATTATTCCATTATGACGTATTTTATTTCTTTCCGGTGAAATTCTAAGGTTATAAGACGTTTGAGGTGAATAAATACCAGTTACATCATCATAATTTTCATCTTTTTCCGCTATGTCCATTTGATCAGGAAAGCCAGCAGAATCAACCGATCGATTAGTACAAACTATGAAATTTTCGTTATCTGTTTTGTAATCCTCATTCGTGTTGTCGTTTTTCCATTGCTTTTGCCTGGTCAACTGGATAGAATAACCGGACGCTATAAAGATAGAGAACTTTTCAATGATGTTTTGAATGCCCTTTAATCCGGTATTGTAGTAACGCTTTGTGTTGAATTCGTCAATACCTGAAACTTCTTCACTTTCCCACTTGTCATAACCAATCCTAAACTCATTCATGAAATAATCTTGCAGGAGTGTTGTTACAATATTGGGTACGTTTACCAGTCTAAATAATACCTCATCGTTATAGAAAGTCTTTTTACTTTCCATTGTAACAACGTATTCCCCAGCCAACTTCTTAAGCCCCATGCCTAGATTATAAATAGGGTTAAGTCCTTGATATAAAGACTTAAGGGATAATCTTAAAGGGTTGTCTTCATAAGGGAAAGCCCTGGCATTAAGTCCGCTAAACAGAACGCCAAAGGAATCACAGCCATTTTCTGAATAAGGAGTAGGCCATGCATCTTTGCGCCCGAAAGTATCCGAATAAAAAGCATCATTTTTAGAAAGTACACGCTGAGAGATCAAAGCCCCGCATTCATGCAATCCAAAAGCCTTAGTTATTGTTTCAGCATACGGTAATTCCCCTTTTATATTGAAGTAACAAGCCTCTATGTCATAAGTAATAGTAGGGGGTAAAGCGGTACTAGGCACTGTTTCTGTACCGTCACCCCAAACGTTATTTACAAATAGAACTAGCTTTTCATCAGGTTCAAAAGTAAGGATTTGATCGTATGTAACATCCCTTAAATTAGATCCTCCACCGCATAAATTAACAGTATCCAGGATTGTAAAGTCCTCTGTATATGTTGTTATATATTTTGCTATGATTAAATTAGTAATGTTTGGGCGTGGCTCTGTAGGGTCACAAACCCAATCATTCAATTCATACTTAACCCTAAAACTAACCCCCCTTTCAACAAAGAAAGGAGTTTCGTTTTTATAAATTACGGTTAAGGCGTTTGGGTTATTGTTGATGTTTATCCCTACATCAAAAGCAGTTTGGATAAAGTTTTCTTCTAACAGCAAGAAAGGAACAGTACTAGAAAGTGAAGTTTGAACCGGTGGAGGCGCAACTATATCAGCACTATAATCCACAAAATTAACATCGTCTGAAATATATAGCTTAGAAACTAGTACAATCCCTTTATTATGCAAGGTAAAGTCCATAGGCTCTAAAGTATCAACCGGATCGCCATCTAAACTTTCAGGATCGGACAAAGAAACCGTATTATCTATCCTGTTCTTGAATTTTTGATGCTCAGTTGATTGAATCAAAGGCACAGTAACAAAATCAGGATCAACCTTTATGTCTTTAATTTGACCAATTCCCTCAATAAATGGTGACCACTCGCAATAACCCAAAGAGCTCAATGAGCTACCGTAGTCATCTGAATAGTCATCACTATAATCCTCAGATCCTTCATTCACTGGCCTATTACCACAACATCTATCTATTGTTACCTTTACCTCAGCGTCAATACCTAGTTGATTGTAAGCGTCCAGCCAGTATTGACGGCCAGCCTTACAATGGAATAATAAAGTAGTAGGAATATCCATACTCACACCGTGGTATTCTGGATCACGAACTAAATTAATAGTCAAATCCTCCCAACCTTTAGGTGAGTATTCCAGTACCTCAGCTCCCAAAATTGGGTTTGATAATGTAAATCTTAGATTCATCTATGGATTATATCTTGTAGTAGATGGTAAATTCCTTGCAACAGCTTTCCCTATTTCCTCAGCGTTACGAATATCTACACGTGAATTTCTTTTAGTAAGGCGTTCCATTTGAGATAAGTCAAGTAGCTTATCCCTTTCGGACCTGGCTTTGTTTGCTTCTGTCCTGGCAACGTAATCCGCTTGTTTCCGTCTTTGATCCCTTTCGAAAGGCAAGAAGCTCATTGATTCGGTAGAATATTTTTGTTTCATTAACTTTTCAAAAGTACCCGCCTCCATTGCTTTCAATTCGGGCGTGTACTTTTTGGTAGATTTAGCCGTCACTACCGATTCGTTATTTGAAATCATTACATGGTTTTCATCACTAGTATCTGTTCCTTTGCCTTTGAATCCAATAACCCCGTCTTTGAATTTAGGCGGTTGCTGAGATTGAATAACGCCTATTTCAATAGCACCCACGGCAGCAATACCAGCAGCAGCAATTAATGCGGCAGGATAAGGCAAAGTAGCAAAGGCGTTAATTATACCTGAGGCAATACCCAATAATGCACGGGAGGTAGCCGCTTGTTTATCGGCCTTGAATTGGCGTAATTTTAAATCTTGTTCCTTTTTGGCTGCTTGTTTATCTACTTCTGCTCTTAATGCGGCAGCACGTTTTTGGCTGATATACCCGTTTTCAACTTGACGATCGTACGCATCTTTTTGATCCTGAGTTTTATTTTCTAATTGAGCTCTTTCATTATCAATTTCCGCTGTTTGTGCTTGTTGTCTTAAATCAATGGCCGCATTCAAAGCAGCAGTAACCACATTTATAGCAGCCTTCTGAATCTCTGCCTTTAATTGAGCCGCTTCCTTCTCCTTCTTTAAATCTTCCTGCCTTAATCTTTCACGTTCATCAAAAGCTAACTTATCCTGTTCAAGGATCTTTTCCCCTAGCTTCTTATTGATCTCTATTTTCTCAGCAGAACCATCAGCGTAACGAACGGACTCTGTTTCTAATAACTCAATTTCGTTATTTAGGGTATCATTACGGGTTTGGAATGTAACAGCAGCTACATCTTTATCCAATTGCTCTTTGGCTTTAGCATATTGCACCCCAGCGGCTAATTGAGCCTCGTAATTATCTCGTACTTGTTTTAATTCGTTAGCCTGGTTATTATTTCCGGCTTGTTCCTGTGCTGCAATCTCTTTATTAACCCGATCAATAATAGCTTTTGACCTGGCAGCCGCCGCAGCATCCTCAAAATCTTTCCTTTTAACCTCATTCGCTTGTAACTGCCTAATCAATTCATCATTAAGGCGTTTATATTCCTCTGAATTGGTGGCTATTTCTAAGCCGATGTTCTTTTTGGAGTCCTCAATCTTTCTAAAAAACTGCTCTTTTAAGGTAGCGGCTTCTTTATCGAACTGGTTTTCTATGAGGGATATTGAGAAGTCGTTATAAGCTCTTCTTTGTTGTTCTTGTAAGGCAAATGCTTTGGCCTGTGCATCAGCTAACGCCTTCGCATTCTTAGCCGCTAAAGCCGCCGCAGCATCGGCATCTGATTGCGCTTTTTGATCGATTGTTTTTACCCTAGCTGTATAATCGTCTCTTAGGAATATCTGAGCCGCATAATTAGCCTCTGAAACCCTTAAAATCTTCTTATTAATCTGTATGTCTTGCGCTAACTTCTTTTCTTCAATACCAAACAAACCTTGCGCCCTCAATTCAGCAAGTCGCTCCGTATCGGCTGTTATTTGTTGTTGTGTTTGAGTATTGTTCTGTAGGGTTAACTCTGCTAAATCCGCATTTTCTTTAGCGATTTGATCAAAGATTTGTCTTTCCGCATCTACTCGCTTGATCCCATTCTGTACCAGCGCATCAATTTGAACCTGGTTAGCCTTCTCAATTGTTTGAGCTTGTTTGTCTATGTACTTTTGCGTGTTATCGGAAAGGATTTGCTCCTGTGATCTTAAACCCGTAGCTAGGAAATTCACAAAATCATTCAATCCCTGGATAACACCAGAAAACGCTCCTGATCCTTGCTGGCCTAAAGTATTAAACAACCTATCGAACGAATCCCCTAAGTTTGAAACTTGTCCCTCTAAAGTTTGAGAGATAGCAGCCATTGAACCTGAAACGCCTTCTAAATCTCCCAAAGAAGTAATATAATCCCTTATTGACTGGTTCGTAAAATCTGTTTGAGTCTTAACCCCCTTGAATGTGAACGTTACTTTATCCCCTTCTTTTTGCGCACGTATACCAAACTCTTTTAGCCTCTCAAATTCACCTGTTTGAGCATCAATAATGGCCTCAGTAAGTTGATCGAACCCTTTACCTGTAGAACTAGCCAAATCACCTAGCTGTCTTAACTGAGCTACTGTAGGCTTAAATCCTTGATTTGCTAATTTTACATAGGATTGAGTAAGTTCTTGAACTGAAAATGGCGTTACAGCCGCAAAATTGCGAATATCAGCGAGAGCCTTTTGAGCAAGGGAAGAACTGCCAAGGGTATTTGTTAGGACGGCCTCTAATTTTTGGAACTCAGAGGTAACATCAAAAACTCTTTTTCCAAATGCTATGATTGCTCCAATTGAAAAAGTAGCCGCTAATGCTGGGCCTATTTTAGATAATATACCGCCCGTGTTTTTGATCTCTTTGTTTACATCAGATAAGCCGGATTTAGCCTGTACTAACTCTTTATTTAAATCCCTAATATTTGATGCAAGCGTTTTTCCTATTGCTCCCTTTCTTTCGGCAGCGCTTAGTGAGTTGAAATCTTTTGTTAGGTCTTCAATCTTTTTAGAATAAAAATCTACAGACCCAGCAGCGGCCTTTGTTGCTTTTGCTGAATCAGATATAGCCTTTGCGGACTCTTTTGCAGCTACTCCTGTTTTACGCAAAGATAATTCTAAATCTCTTTGCCCTGTCTCTAATTGAGAGACATCCGCAACATACCTTACAACTTCAACATCTGTAGTATTAGCCATTTTCTTGTGGTTCTGTAGGCTTTTGGTTCTTTTGTAACCTCAATTTGACCAGCGATAGGTAGTTTTTCACTGACTTTTCCCTTATTTTTTCCATTTCAATACTAGATCCATTCGCCAGCATTGCTATTTCTTCATCGAATTGCTCACTTATCTTAACTATCTCTGTCTTTACAAATAAGCTGTCAGGGATAGGTTCAGTGCTTGGTTCTTGACCTCCGAATCCATCAAAGATTCGAGAAAGTCGCTTTCCGTAGTTTTCAACAAAGGAACTAGCTCTGCTAATCCCGCTTGATAAAAAAAATTGTAAAGCCCATCCTTGCTATCTACTTTGAACTGTGCAATCTTTTCTTTATGAATCTCGATATCTAATAACCCCGGGTTTTCATCTTCTCTTATGTACCTCAAAGCGACTATATCATACATTAAGTCCGCATTAAGCACCATATTTTTACGGGTTTTGCGCTCCTTTGCAATAAAACCTATTTGTGCTATGTCAGGCTTCTTCCCGTTGTTAATCGCAGCCTCTAAGGCCTCCCACAACTTATCTTCCATGTCTTCATCAAATCCGTATTTCAACAGTTTTAACTTAGGTAGTAACGCCTCTAGTCTAACCAACGGCAAATCCATGTCAGACCCAAAGGAATAATAAGACTTTCGCTTACTGTCAACATGTACCCGAGTTGTCTTCTCAAACCCTGTTTTCTTTGCCGACTGATCCAGGAATGCAAACGCCTGGAACTTCGATTTAAATAGCCAATAGATTAATTTTAACATCCTGGTAGATTTTATTCTATTTTTTCTTTGATATAAAGCAGTAATTGAGAGGTAAACACTGAGCCTATAAGGACAACAGGGTATACCCTCAAATCAAACACATCAAAATAAGGGGCAATTATGATAAAGACGATTGATCCGTATACAGAGGAGAAGCAAATAGGACACCCAAAGAAGGGTTGGTAAAGGTCGTGTTTCCATTGCTCACATAATCCATCTTCGTAACCTTTAGGCTTCATATACTCCGCTAAATCGCTAAATATAGGGGTGTTTGTATACAGGTAGTAAAGCCCGTGGTTAAATAGCGATATGATAAGCATGGTCATTAACATACGCAATCATCAATTACGATTTTAGAATCAGCACCTACCACGTTTTCAACTCCGAACTGAAATCCAAAATATTCGTTTTCTTCTAAAGTGATTACTAGTGGTTCATCGGGAGACAAAGCAGCCGGATCACTTACCCAAACGTTATACTTGAACAGTGGCCTAAACCAGTTCAAGTCCTCAATAGTGACAGTCAATAACCCATCCACATCACTTGTAGCCTCGATCTTGTAAATGTGGTTTGAATTTATCCGCTGAAAATAAACATGCACCGCTTTATTAGCCTCAATAACGCCAATTTGAAGCGTTTGGGTACATTTGAAGATATTTTTAGCCGGTGTAAACTCAGTGCATGCCATGTATCAAATCTAAATTATTTAGTATGCAATTCCAAATTTCTTAGCGTTTCTTCATGTCTCTATCTATCCAAGGTCGTAAGAACGTATTTATGAGCGCCCTAAAACAGTCGCAAAAATCGGCTAACTGACTGGTATCGTTACGGTTACGCTTTACTATGCCTCCAAAAACATCACATTGAACAACCTTTAAGTCTCTACAAAGACCTGGACATGTATTAGGGTTTATTTTGATCTCAGGGAAATGAGTTAGCACGTAGTTTACGTCTGCTCGGCTATTATCATGAGTGGGGTTATGGGGTAGTTTTAATTGGGTTTGAGATAGGCCAAGGCCACGCCTCAATTGCTCGTAATTACTTGCATTATCCCTTTCCTGGATGTTCCTATTTTTACCCATTGAGTCACCTGTAAGGAAACATCCGGAGAGATATTTACCGTACTTCAATTTGATCCGGTCTACCATTTCTGGTATAGACCCGTTTTTAATAGCCATTTCATCAAAGATATAACAGCAATCAGTGCCGGCTATGTTGTAAATCTGTGCGAAAATAACAGAGAAAGGGTTTATGTTAAAATCTATCGATATGATTAACTGCTTCTTTGGATCGAATTGTACGAGCACGTGTTCATGTTTTTTAGCATCATAGGCGAACGCAAAAGGATTTTCCGCATCAGAGTCTATAAACTCCCCGTAAATCTCCTGAGCCACCATTGAAGGGTTCATAGCTTGTATCTCTTTTTCCAGGTCTTTTATATCATCCTCAGCAAGTAATGGGTTATCGTAACTCGAATACTGATGAATCAAATATGCCGGATCGTCTTTTTTCTTGCAAATAGAGTAAAATGGGTGCTCTGATCCATCTTTGCAAATCTTTCCCTTCGGTACACCGGCAGCAATCAACCGACTGTCTGGGAAATCTATAAGCATGGGTAAAACAGCGTTTGTATACAGGTATTTATCCTTAAGAATAATGCCGGCTTCATTCAGAAAGATGATCTTATACCCAAACCCTTCCCAGTTCTCAGGGCGGTCGCTCGATCGAAAATCAATAAAGCATTTACCTATCTTAAGCTGCTTAGATTGGCTATTCCAATGAAAGTCTATTTGATTGGCCTTTAATTCAGGAAGGAAGTACCGCTCAAAATACCGGTCAATGTTGCCGGCTATAGTGTCCCCCCAAAGTAAAGGGCTTATTCCTTCCAATGCCCATTCAATAAATGCGTTTGCCGCTCCTTTCGTAGCCCCGAATCTTCTACCTTTTTGCACTCCCTTAAACCTGACCCCTTCCGGCCAGTCAAAAAATATATCTAGTTGTGGCCTAGTGTATGATAGATTAATCTCTTTTATCACCCTTTTCGATTACTCGTTTAGTGATTACCACTTGCGTAACCTGTTGTTTTTGATGGTTATGTTCACCAAAGAAACCAACGTGTTTAGCAAGCATCTCAGTGGCTTTATTTGCCCCCGATGCATCAAACTTGTATTCTCCTGATTCAACCCATCTTTCCCCATCATGAATTAAGACAGGCTCGGCTTGTAAGCATCTATCCGAAATCTCTTTGAATCGGTTTAAAATCCAGTCTTGATCTATTTTTGTACGCTCATTGCGTTCTTTTTTAAGCTTATCAATGAGTCTCAGCACATTAGCATAAGTAAGCAAACGGGAACCTTGAACAGTTGCATGTTCTGGCGTATATCCTGCCCTTATAGCTGCCTGAGTAGCGTTTAAATCAATAAGGTACTCGTGACAGAACTTTTCTTGTCTATCGGTTAGATCGTCTCCTATTGCTTCTTTTTCTTCACTCATAAATTGGCATCTTTGGGCGGTAATAATCTATTGATTGGCTTTGTTCTGCCCTTTTTATCAAAGCTTCTTTGTGTTGCTTAAGTAAATGACAATCAGATTTTGTCCATTTATTGCCAACGCCTACAATAAACTCAAACTTCTCTTTATTGGCTTTATTTAATCGGATCGTAGCTACTTGACCCCTTACTTCTAAATTACAATACAGATCTTTATCGGAAAATGACTGATAATAGCCTGTAGGGGAATATGTGTCTTTATTAGGCTTTACACCAAACACTTGTTTTATTTTAGTATGAATATATCTAATATCCTTGTCCATAAATTTATAAAAACGCCCAAAATGAAAGATTCTTACGGTAAAACACTTTAAGATACCAAACCTATTATATTCCAAACACCAATAGCAACTAAAACCCATTCCCAAGCTGTCATATTTCGAATACTCATAATAGGATCTGTTCTAAACCACTCAGGATGAGATTCAGCGGTTATAATAGTCTGCCCTGATACGGTTATCTTACTCCACCGGTTAGGATTACCGTTTGTTCCGTAGGCTTCTACTATATCGCCTACTCTCATTTGATTAGCTTTTAACATGTTACAAAATTTCTGGGTAGGGTACAAATCTTTTCCAGTTAGCCGTGTTGCCTGAGTCTAGTAATTTTGCCATAGCTTCAATATTTTGGTCTTTACGTCTGCTTTGTGCCTTATTGCGTAAACGAAGGATCATTTTTTGAAGTAATTGTATAGCCTGGCAGTTTAAAGGATGGCTCATGTAGTGCCTATAATGGAATGAAGCAAGGTCTTTTATCCTCATTTCTATTAAGAACAAGCCATCATCTACACGTACAACCATCTCAATTTCTTCAATGAAGAATATAGCATAGTGTTTATCGTACAAAATATCGGATGGGACAGCGTTTAGCTTATCCTTTAAAATATCATGGCACTCAAATATGGTGTGATCGAATACGCTTATCATGCTTTCTTTACTTTATCATTCAAACTAAC
Organism: Bacteroidota bacterium; assembly: GCA_040385565.1. Classification (GTDB taxonomy): domain Bacteria; phylum Bacteroidota; class Bacteroidia; order Sphingobacteriales; family Sphingobacteriaceae; genus Pedobacter. The sequence continues at coordinate 37,704 of JAZKHD010000021.1, forward strand.
AACCATAGAGTTAATAAGCCCTAAAGTCTCTTGCAATCCCTTTGCTGAGACGTTTAAACGGATTGCTTTGTCTATAGCTTGCTTCCCGTTGTGAAGTCTTAAAAGAACATACCCATTCTGAAAACCGGCAATAAGAGTAGAACCTTTTACCTCAAAGTCTACGCATTCAACGCCTTTTTTGTTCCAGTAGTAGCGTTTTTGAGTGTAGGGGATCTTTGAGCATAACAAAAGAAAGTGCCCATTTGGTTCTGGCCTGGACTTTTTAAATAGGCGAATGAAACGATATAGCCAATATCCTATAAGATCAGCGGCTTTTGATTTACCAATTGCTGAGTCTTTTGCTATTGGGCTTTGTTTTGTATTTCTGGTAGGGGAGTAATTCATTTTTTCTTTATTGTTTTCTTATCAACCCATGCAAGGAAGACAGTTAATTTGTCTAAAATAGGTATCATTATACCACTTAACTTGTAATAAAGCTCATTTACAAACTTTTGCCAGGCTTCATTTAATTCTAAATAAGGATCTTTCTTTGTCATGTTATTAGTGGGCTGGTAGTTCATTAACTGAATATTTTATATAATGATAAATCTGGCTGAATGTAGCTTAGGTTTAATAATCTACGCTTTTTATATATTTCCCATGATTCTTTAATCATCCTTTTGCTGCCTAAATCAACAGGGAATCTTACAAAGGCAAACAAACATCCGCCTCTAAATGGATAAGTCATGCCTTTATATCTGGCAGCAATAGCTTTCGGCTTGTCTGTTCTATTAGCAAATGTAGATTTTAATTTCATGCCTTTTTAGCGTTTAATCTTCAAAATGAAGCCATTCCCAATTAATTAAGCACACTATAGCCGCTACAGAGTCCAATAGATCATATATTTTATTTTCCCCACTAATAACCCAATATAAGGCACATAAAGGGAATCCGAATATTACAACTATAGGGAATATCAAAATAGCCATTGGTAGCATATAAAATATGAAAACAAAGCATAACAATATTCTCTTTATCATATCTGGTAGTAGTAATTAAAATTAATCTTCTTTTACGCTAATTATGTAAATATTACCGTTCATTTCCTTATAAACAACACCCTCATAATATTGTTCAGGCACAGTTTTAAGCAATTCCTGATCTTCTTTTGAAGTAATATGATTTGCCGGATCAAAATTAAATAAATAGTCGCTCATAAAATTACCGTTTTCCCTATACCCCAATACTACGACAAATAAATGACAATTAAAACATTTTGCTATTTGTTTTTTAAAATAATTTAGCATAGTTTCGCATAAAATTAACTAGAAGATGGCTAAGAAATATAAGAAGGAAACCAAACCCCGTAAAGAGAGAGCTGACAAGGGTCAAAAAAGAGACTCATACACAAGGTCTTTGATAGCCTCAGCTAATTTAGGACGTAAGGCAAAACCCGAAGGAGAGAAGAAAGAACCGCTACGTTTATTCGTTACGCCAAATTCAGTAAAAGAAAAAGGAGGTGAACAACATGTAAAACAGGAGCTTATGAAAAACTTTGAGTCTTTACCTAAATTAATTTAATAAAGTGCTTGCTTTTTAATTTAGTCTTCTTACCTTTACATCATCAAACAGAGATAATATGAAGGTAGGAGAATTAAAAGAAGGCTTCCCTTGTGTAGCGATACCTCAGAATAAAGAGTACGAAAGCATTTTCAATATAAAAAACGGGAATGTGAACAACCGGATGTATTTAAATCAAAAGAGATACGAGCCTCATAATGGTGGTATATGGGTATCAGAAACTCAATTTAGAGAAGCTAGTAGAGAAGAAATAGAACACTTCAACGCCTGTATAGCTGCTGGTAAGTATGTAGATGCTCCTGAGAAATGGGTGCCTAAGGCAGGTGAGTGGGTTTATGTTGAATCAGATTATTGCAACTCTTCGATAAAAAGAGGGGAAGTATACAGATTACTAAAATGGCAATCAACGGATGGCGTTTACGCAATATTAGACCATTGTGGAGAGCAGAGCTATTTAGCGCCTAATATAAAAACACTCCGCAAAGCCTTACCACACGAAATACCAAAAGAGAATAAAGGTATTGATTCGCTTATAGAAAGCCTTGGCGAGTCAATTCAAAAAGGATGGAATGCAAGATATAAAGTTTATGAAAAAGAAATTAGTAACAATTTAACCCCAGATAAAAATGAACACAGCAACTACAAAGGCAAAACAATTGAAATACGCACAATTGATCGATCAATCTCAACAGGAGCTAGACGCAGCGGAGAAGCAGTACAAGGTAGAGTTATCAAAGTACAGATTGGAACAAGACATTAGCAAGACTAAACTTGACCTATCGAACGCTAAAAAGGAGCTAGAGCGTACAAAAAGAGCTGATCCGTATGATGTTTCAGTAGAATCCGCTTCACTATATACTAACAAAAAGACAAACATAATCAATAACTCGCTCCCGATAAACAAATTAATTTAACTCTCTAAAATAAGTGGTTTTAGGTTAGGGAAAGATTTATTTATGGCCGCCTGGGAGCGAGTTAAGGCGGTTTTACATTTAACTAGTAAACTTTTATTTTATGAGCAAGTTCAAAAAAGGAGATCCCGTAGTAAACAAATGGAATAGTGACCTGATTTATAAGGTTGAGAATCCCGAGTGGCATGTACATAATGCTTTCCCTGTCTATATGAAGTTAGAAGGGGAATCTAAGCCGGTTAGAGAAGAGGATTACGTACTTGTTAACTCTATTGAAGAATTAGTAAGGTATGCGGCTGTAGGGGTTGGCGTTATGATTGCTGTTTTAGGCGGTATTTGTGCCGTAATGTTGTTTTGTCGTTTCACTTTAAATATTCAGTTTTGAAAGGGATACTATACGCATTGGCCGGTACTGTTTTAATGGTAGTTGTTGCCTTATTAATCATTCAATTTGTTCAATATTTAAATTCTTAGTTATGATCGGATCTTTGAAAGAAAAGGCTAAAAATATGCCTAGAATAAAGGTATCTCCCGAAGAATTGTTTGTTTACGAAATTGTAAAAGAAGGTCATACTATAGCTGAATTGATTATTTGCGCTATAGAAATGAGCTATGATTTAGGTTCAGGAAAATCTGAGGTTAAATTGCAATGCTTTAATCTAAACGGAACAGAAATTAAATTAACTGAACAACCAATATTATGAGAGTAATTTGTATAGATGATTCAAAAAGAGGCTTTAACCACTTAGAATGCCTAGTAAAAGAAGGGGAAGTATACGAAGTCTCTACCAGAAGTGATATTAAGGGTTATCATATTGAAGGCGTAACTCCACATGGCGAATGCCCAAATGTTATCGTCTCTTATAAAAAAGACAGGTTCATCCCCTTATCCGAAATAGACGAAAGAGAACTAGCCCACGCAGAACCAATGGAGTTTACATATACGATTACAGTTCCAAGAAAACAGGGCGATCATCTTTTTGATTTACAGCACTACCTCGGAGGATTTAATTGTGAATCACAATGACAAAGCTAATCGAAACCTGGATAGATGGACAAGCCCGTATAGCCACTTTCAGAGACAGCAAATTGATCTTTATAGACGGTCAGGATTATTTGGAGCTACCCTCCGATTGGATGTTTTCGGCTATGCATGCTTATATTAAAACGCTTTATAATGGATAGAATATGTACAAGTGCATTAAACAGTTAACCATAAACGTAGGGATTAAAATAGTATTCGTATATGGTGAAGAAATCACAGCCGAAGAGTATTGTAACCTTAGCCTGAGACAACAAAAATACTTTCTAAAGCAATAAAACTATGATGAATTTAATTTATGCAACCTGCTATATCGTAGGAGCAATTTTCTGGGGATTAAACGCCAATTTTGCAGCAAAAGAAAGAAGGCCTATACTATTTGCCATTTACGTTCTTTGCGGGATAGCTAGCACGTTTACAGGATTATATTACCTAAAGCAATAAGATATTAAACCGGATTTACGAAGAGTGATAGATAAATCCAAGGCGATAGCACCCGGTAGAAGCAAAAGGTGGTCAACTTGGTCTGGTGGCTTGGAGTATTCCGGTTTAAGGGAATTAAATACGAGCGCATTTGACTTGATCGGTGCGCTCTATTTATTTTAACTTTATTTTAATTTACCGCTTGTTTATTAAATTAACTTTCTTATCTTTGTAAGGCAGTAGAGAAAAGGAATAAACCGGTTGGCAGGACTTTGAATGAAGCCGCACTGTGGGAGAATCGCCCACCTCTACTGTATTTTATTAACCTATTCACTTTTATTTTATGACGAACATTCAAAAACAGCCAATGACGGCAAAATCCCTATTTTCTCAGGAAAATGTAAAGGATAAGTTCAAGGAAATGCTAGGTAATAGAGCAACTTCTTTTATTACTTCGGTTCTTCAAATTGTTTCCCAAAATGACAAACTAGCCAACGCAGACCCACAAAGCATTATGCAAGCGGCAGCAATGGCGGCAACACTTGATTTACCACTCAATAATAATCTTGGGTTTGCTTACATAGTGCCTTACAACGAGAAAAAAGACGGGCAATATAGACAGGTGGCTCAATTCCAAATGGGTTACAAAGGCTTTATTCAGCTTGCACAAAGGTCTGGACAGTTTAAAACAATATCAGCCACGCCAATTTATGAAGGGCAATTAGTAGAGCAAAACCCTTTAACTGGATTCGTTTTTGACTTCACTAAAAAGACCTCTGACAAGATTATCGGGTACGCTTCTTATTTTGCCCTTTTAAACGGGTTTGAGAAGACCTTGTACATGTCTAACGAGCAACTCAACTTACACGGCAAACGATTCAGCCAGACGTTTAAAAAAGGCTTTGGGCTATGGAATGATGATTTCGATGGAATGGCAACAAAAACAGTCCTTAAACTTCTTCTTTCAAAATATGCCCCTCTGTCAGTTGACATGCAAAAGGCTGTTATTTCAGATCAATCACTGATCAATAACTCAGAAACAACAGATATTACCTACCTGGACAACGAAGAGTTGCCAGTAGATAAAGAATTGGAAAGATTTAATTTGATGCTACAGGCTTGCAAAACAAAAGAAGCCGTGGATGGTTTGGCGGTTCAATGGCCTGACATGGATATACAGTTTTTCTTAGACAGAAAGGAGGAGCTAAAAAATGCTTAATGCTGACAATATAAAGTTTAGGGCTCATGCTAGCGGACATATAATGACTGAGCCAGTGGGTAAATCTAATTTAGATAAGCTTATTGAGGCCACAGATTCACTAGGTAAGGCTAAGGCGGCTTATGCTTTAATAAAAAACAAAGAACCTAAAACCGCTATAAAAACTCTTAATTCAATAGATTCACTTGAAAAGAAAATACCTGAATTGGCCTTGATTAAAGATGAAGTGAATCTATCTGAAAGCTGTATTACCCATTTAATAGATATTTTTGTATCTCAAAAATACAATAGACACTCTCAAATCAATAGCAAATACCTGGATAAAGGAAATGAAGTAGAAGAGGATAGTATTACGGTTCTTTGCTTGTTGGACGGCATTCGTTACGAAAAGAATGAAATTACATTTGAAAATGATTTCTTTATAGGGACACCGGATGTGCTAAAAAGAGAGGTTAGCAAGCTAATTAAACAGGTAAAGGACACTAAAAGCGCTTGGGATATCTTCACTTTTTACCGTGCGATTTACAAAAAAATAAAAGATCTCTATTACTGGCAAATTATGACATACATTGATTTGACAGGCGCAGAGTCGGGGACTATTGATTACTGCCTTAATAACACCCCTTATCATCTTATAGAGGCTGAATTAAGAAAAGAATCATACCAGTACGAGGAAAATAATACCCCTGCATGGGTAGAGCTTCAAATTATCGCTAATCACGTGTATGATAAAAAGACCTTTGAGGAATACTACAATCGAAGGAACTGCCTACCATTGGATGATAAAAATGCCCTTGCTGTAGTGGCTGGATTTGTTGAAATACCTTTAGAAGAAAGACACTTTGAGTTTAAAGTAGAGCGTAACGATGAAGAAATCGAGCGCATGCACCAAAGAGTAATAGATTGCAGAAAATACATGAATAAACACTTATTTAAAATAGCGTAAAATGGCAGAACTAACCGGTAAAATAATCGAAATCAACCCCGAAGAGCGAATTAACGACACCCTCACCAAAAGAACTTTTGTAATAGAAGACGAAAGCAAGTACCATAATACGGTTTGTTTTGAGCTTATAAACGATAAAACGGACATTATTGAGTATTACAACGTAGGAGACAGAATAGAGGTCTTATACTCCGTTAAAAGCCGTAAATCTAAAGATGATCGCTGGTTTACTTCGGCTGCTTGTTACTCTCTTAAAAGGGCTGTGTAATGTTGAACCATGTTCGTGTATACCTAGATCACTTTGGATATGACGGGTATAGCTACATGCCATGCGAAGTATGCACAGCCCCTGCAAATCAAGTTCATCATATAGTATACAGGTCTAAGTTTGGCAAAAAAACAAAGGATCAACAAGACAAGATTGAAAACCTTATGGGACTTTGTTTTTCATGTCACGAAAAAGCACATAACGAAATTTATACACAGGAATATTTACAGGAACTTCATAACGCCTTTATGGGTAAATAAAATGAAAAAATACATAGTAAGAGACTGGGGTAATGAGATTACGGAAGTCGAAATAGAAAAAGAATCTGATCATTCCATTTGGATTAAAAAAAATGGGAAGATGTATTTAGAACGAAAAAATACCTCATGGCAAACTACTCATGACACTAAAATAGAAGCCCTCACTTATATCCGTGACAAATTTAAGAAGCAGTCTGAATCAGATATGAATCGATCAAATGATTTAAGGGATTCATCTCAGGAGTATAAAATTAAAGCCTCAGAAATTCAGGAATTAATTGACAAAGAAATTTCTTAATAAGGAGTACAAGGTTAAAGTAAAACAACTATTAAAAAGACTGTAATGGAAAGAGAAATAAAGTTTCGTGTTTGGGACAATGCAAGTTATATGTCCAAGCCTTTTAAACTAAAGGATGTAAACGCCTGGATTGAATTTGCAGACGATGCAAAAGTCATGCAATACACCGGACTCAAAGACAAGAACGGAGTGGAGATATACGAGGGGGATATTATAAAATACTACAATAAGCATGAATATGGGATTGGGACTATAACCTTTTCGGCTGGATTTGTAGTTAAATGGGATTTAGATACTGTAGTATCTGAAACTCCAACACTAGAAACTCCTTTATACTACTTGCAATGCTCATCTGAAATAGAAGTTATCGGCAACGTCCACCAAAATCCAGAACTAATCTAACTCTCCCCTTTATGGGTAGGTAAAAACAAAAGAAGTATGAAAAACTTAACAGTATTTGGCAAAGAAATAATTGATCAAAAATGCATC
>JAZKHD010000022.1:0-189809 GCA_040385565.1 Bacteroidota bacterium
TACTACCCTATTGAAACAAAGCTATACAAAATCGCTAAATGCAGCTCATCCACTTTTATTCCTATTATTTATAAAAGCCATTTTGATTCGGATGTTCCTAAAATCAACTCGCCGTCCTTCGCTTTGTGAACTTCATTTTATCAGTATATTGTGACCTTTGAACCCCCGCTTATGAAACTGCATTTAACACTTCTAATTATATTTATAATCGCTTCTATCCTGTCTTTTATTGGTTGCTATGAACAATTTACCTGGTTTTTAGAATGTATACCGGCATTTTTAGGAGTAGCAGTTCTAATTATAACCTACAACAGATTCAAGTTTAGTAATTTCACGTATTTTATTATCCTGATACATTGCATCATATTAATTGTTGGCGGTCATTATACGTATGCAAAAGTCCCCCTGTTCGACTGGATAAAACAGGTATTCCATCAATCAAGAAATAATTACGATAAGGTTGGGCATCTCGCACAGGGATTTGTACCTGCACTCATAATAAGAGAGATATTTGTAAGACAACAGGTAGTAAATGGCAAAAAATGGCTTGCGTTTGTTATTATCAGTATATCACTAGCTATTAGTGCATTTTATGAACTCATAGAATGGTTTGTATCTATAAACACAGGAGAGTCCGGCGATGCCTTTTTAGGTACGCAAGGATACATATGGGATACCCAATCTGATATGCTAATGGCTCTAATAGGCGCTACATTAGCCATCGCTCTGCTAAGCGGGGTGCAGGATAATTCAATAAAAAAATTAAAGTAATTACACGTCTGCGGTTTCTACGCCATGATCATCTTCTTTTGAATCTTTATCATCGTCTTGTTGAGCGTCAGTTTCTTCAGATTTTTTAGAACTTTCTTTCACATCTGTTTCCTCTGTCCCCGCGGCAGGAACACTTTGTTGATCAGCTGGCACTTCATTTTCAACCCGATGGTTATTTTCCTGATTGTTGGGCTTTCCATCAATTTCAGTCTCGGGTGTAACGGTTTCTATATTGAGTTGCAAATCGTCTTTCGAATTTTCCATGGTTGTGTTTTTATTTAAGGTAATACATCGGTTAATGCTGGCAGCACATGAAGCCTACAGTATTCTATATACTTCATTCACGATGAAATTGTTTTATCACATACAAAATCAGCACTAATGGTATTTTTAAGGAAGGGTTTTGATTTTTACACAACTAAATAGAATAATTTAACCGCTCAGGTTGTTCGATACCTGCATTATTCCAAATCCTTTGGCACTGTTACTGCGTTAATTCAATCATAAGGACAAGCCGAAAACCTTAAACAGAGTAGGCAACACTAAAGAAAGAATGTTATGAAACTTCAAGAATTAAATCAAGAAGAATTAAACGCTATTAACGGAGGTGGTTTATTTGATAGCAGTGATTCATCCAGCAATGGTGGAATCCTGGGTGCTATCGGAATTGGAAACCTATTGTCAACTGAATCTTACTCGAAAGATGGAGATGAAGAAAGCTGGTCGTCTACCTCATTAGGTAACGGGATCAACCTGGACTTAGGTGGTCTTTTCAATAGCATGCAGAGCTAATCCGTAAGGATTTGTCAAATATAAAAAGGGAGATGCGATTCGTTGTGTCTCCCTTTTTATTGTATAGTGCCCTCAACACCTCCTCGTTATTATATGATGCCCTCAAGACCTTCCTGGTTATTACATGATGCCTTCAGAACCGCTTTTTATTACATAGTGCCCTCAACACCTCCTTGTTATTGCATGATGCCCTCAACACCTCCTTTTTACTGCATGATGCCTTCAACACCTCCTGGTTATTGCATGATGCCCTCAACACATCCTCGCATTTGTCTCATCTAACTATAAAAACATAAGTGTTAGACCAACGCAAATCATCGCCAATTAAGTACTTTTGAATACATGGATGATCAGATTTCATTAAAGAAACTTAAGGCAATTATAGGTGGCTCGGCCGGAAACCTGGTCGAATGGTACGATTGGTATGCCTACTCTGCCTTCTCCATATATTTTTCTGCTTCGTTTTTCCCTAAAGGAGACTCGACGGTACAGTTGCTGAATACCGCCGGTATCTTTGCTTTGGGATTTTTAATGAGACCCTTAGGCGGCTATTTGTTTGGACGAATTGCTGACCGGGTTGGAAGGAAACAATCCATGACTTTATCTGTGTTACTAATGTCGCTGGGATCTTTAATGATCGCTATTACGCCTACTTATCATACGATTGGAATTGCAGCTCCAATTTTATTATTAACTGCACGGTTGTTACAAGGTCTTAGCGTTGGGGGTGAATACGGTGTATCCGCAACATATTTGAGCGAGATGGCTACCAAGAGCCGTCGCGGCTTTTACTCTAGTTTTCAATATGTAACCTTAATTGGCGGGCAACTGTTGGCGCTGGCCATCCAGCTGCTTTTGCAAAAAGCATTGCTCACAGAAGCAGAATTGCTGGACTGGGGATGGCGCATCCCCTTCATCATTGGGGCTATACTTTCTATAGTAGCACTTTACCTAAGAAATAATCTGGAAGAAACTGCGGCCTTTGAGAAGCAAAAAAACCTGCCCGACCAAAAGAAAGGTACTTTAAAGGAATTGCTAAAACACCCCAAATCTTTAATTACAGTAATAGGATTAACCTTAGGTGGTACCCTGGCATTCTATACCTATACCACTTACATGCAAAAATTTCTGGTAAATACTGTACACCTGAGTAAGGAACAATCTACCGTTATGTCTTTTTGTACACTACTCCTTTTTGCTTTTTTACAACCTTTATTTGGTGCCCTTTCTGATAAAATTGGCCGGCGGCCGCTACTAATAGGATTCGGGATTTTGGGTACTGTTTTCACTGTTCCGCTTTTAACAGCTTTAACACACACCACTTCTCAATGGACTGCATTCTTTCTATTAACTGCAGCCCTTGTTATTGTTAGCGGGTATACCAGCATTAACGCTGTGGTAAAGGCAGAGCTATTTCCAGCTAAAGTGAGGGCACTGGGTGTAGGCTTGCCATATGCTTTAACTGTAGCAATCTTTGGCGGAACCGCAGAGTATATCGCGCTATGGCTTAAAGGGCAAGGTCATGAATCTTATTACTATTGGTACATCACAATTTGCATCTTCATATCTCTTTTAGTATACCTATTTATGAAAGATACTAAAGCCAATTCTGAATTGAATAAAGATTAACAGAGAGCTGATCTTATTCTTTTAAAAAGAGCTGATACTTTTATTCTTTTAATATGTTGACCTGGATAACAGGGGAAGCAGTCCGCAGCATCATTACACTATCCGCACCAAGTGAGGTTAATAGCAATTTCTTACCGGCTTTTTCATAACGTTCTGTTAATTTATGCAGTGCATCCAGTCCGCTCATATCTGCTACACGGCTGTCCTTAAAATTAATCACTACGGTATCAGGATCATTTTCTACATCAAATTTTTCATTAAACGTTGCTACTGAACCAAAAAACAATGGGCCATAAATTGCATAATGCTTAACACCATTGTCATCAATAGATTTTCGTGCCCTGATGCGCTTCGAACTTTCCCAGGCAAATACCAGTGCAGAGATTATGACCCCAATTAGGACGGCCAAGGCAAGATTATGCAGGAAAATAGTAATAACAGCTACAATGACGCCCACAAAGATGTCTTGCTTAGGCATTTTATTAATGATTCGAAAGCTGGCCCATTCAAATGTTCCAATGGCCACCATGATCATCACTCCAGTTAACGCTGCCATGGGTAGTTTTTCTATTATAGGGGCCCCAAATAAGATTATAACAAGAATGGTTAGCGATGCTATGATACCTGATAACCGGGCTCTTGCGCCGGCAGATAGGTTTACCAGAGTTTGTGCGATCATTGGACAGCCACCCATTCCTGTTAAAAAACCATTCGCAATATTTGCCGTGCCTTGCGCAATACATTCCCGGTTTCTATTGCCCGGTGTTCCCGTTATTTCATCAACTAAATTTAAGGTGAGCAGTCCTTCGGTTAGCCCCACCCCTGCCATAATAGCTGCGTAAGGGGCTACAATTGTTAAGGTTGCCCATTCAAATGGAACCATTGGCACATGAAAAGGTGGAAAACCCCCGCTTACTGAAGCGATGTCTTTAACTGTTTTTGTATCAATATTAAAAACTAATACGATTAAAAAAACAACCACAATGGCTACCAGTGATGGCGGAACGGATTTAGTTATTTTTGGAAATACAATAACTACCATAATGGTGAGCATAACCAGTCCTGACATGATTGCCAGGGGACTGCCCGATAGCCAAACCATAGAACCATTTTGAATCGTTTTGAACTGATCCAGCTGGGCCATAAAGATCACTACTGCTAACCCATTTACAAAACCGTACATCACCGGCTGGGGCACAAGACGAATGAATTTTCCAAGTTTAAATATGCCTACCGAAATTTGAATAACCCCTGCAAGCGCAACCGCAGCGAATACATATTCTATTCCATTTGATTTCATCAATGCGATGAGGACAATTACGGTGGCACCGGCACCGCCGGATATAAGACCAGGCCGGCCACCAAATACTGAAGTGATTAGCCCCATAATAAATGCAGCATAAAGTCCGGTTAGCGGAGGAAATCCTGCCAGGATAGCGAATGAAAGCGATTCCGGCATCATCGTCATCGCTACAGTTAGTCCTGCCAGGATTTCATTCTTATAATTTAACTTTTGCTTGAAATCAAACAAGTTTAAAGTTGTACGCATGTTGCTGATAAGTAAAAATAGATGATGCTGCTAAATTACCCTTTCCTTGTTTAATAATGCTATTAAACCTAAAACCGGCCCCACACCAAGCAACACAAAAATGTACCGGGTATTACCAGGATTTATTAACGTGCTGATAAGCTGAATGCTTAAGATAGTTATGGAGAAGCCTATACAATTAACGAAAGTGAGCGCGGTTCCTTTATATTCGGCCGGAGCGTGTTGCGCTACAAGGGTTGAAAATAAGGGCGAATCAGCTATTACAGCAACGCCCCAGACGGTCAGGAAAATTAAGCGCACGCTAAACGAATCAACCGAAAGGAATAATGGCGATAGTATGCAACACAGGCAGGAAACAGTCAATGCCAAAGTCGCTATTCTTTTTTCACCAAACCGCGCAGACAAGAATCCGCTGATTACGCATGATAATGCTCCTGCAGCAATCACAAAAAAGGAAAGGACTGGAATATTAACGTCTGGTGCAGATCGTGGAAGATTTGCACCTATCATTACAGGTACGAATACCCAAAAAGCATAAAGCTCCCACATATGCCCAAAATAACCAATGGCGGCAGACCTGAATTTTAAATTTTTGAACGGTTCAAAAATGTTCTTAAAACTGAAACTTGAACTAGCCGCCTGCTTTGTAATTTTTGGCACAAACAAAAGCATAGCAGTACCGCCGGCAACAGCCAGGCAGGAAGTTATATATATAACGTATTTCCAGGACAAACCAAGAGCAAAGCCCTTCAAAAGGTGTGGAAAGGCAGTTCCTAAAACCAATGCTCCAACTAAAAAGCCTAAAGATTTGCCTAAACCAGTTTTGGAATGATCTGCGGCTATTTTCATCCCTACCGGATATATACCTGCAAGAAAAAATCCAGTACAACCACGTAATGATGATAGATAGAGGAGATTCATGGGTAGAACACAAATTAAAAAGTTGACTGCCGCCGCTGATAGCGCACAAGTAAAAAAAACATGAACAGCAGAATAGCGGTCGGCGATGCCAAATACTGCAAAGGTTAATGTTCCAGCAATGAACCCAAACTGAACAGCGCTACTTAGCTGACCCAGTTGTGCGGGCTGAAAATGAAATGCTGAGATTAAATCTGGCATTATGGCATTACCTGCAAACCAGAGAGAGGTGCATAAAAATTGAGCTATAACTATCGTTACGAGCACCCGTGCTTTGATCATTTAGCTAATTTTTGTAATGCTTTAAAATAGCAATTGTGCGAACAAGTTATCAATCTCCCGGCTGATATTCAAATGGCAGTTGATCACCCAGTCTTTTGCTGCTCCAGTAGCCTTTTAATAAGAAACTGCGGTAGTCTACATAGCTGCCTTTTTTATCAAGAACAGCATTCTCAAGGTAAAGCTGCATGACGGATCCCGTAGCGTCCATAATTTTCTTAATATTTTCCTGACTGTCTTCGAGATCTTTAAGTGCGGTTTTTTTTACATCGTAATACACATATAGGCGCTGACTGAACTTTAATTCTACAAAATTACTATCAATTGTGAACAGGAATTGTTCCATGTCTAACGGCACGGGATCAAGAACTAATGGTTCCATTCGTGTTGTTATATTGTGGGTCTGGAAGCCTTCATTTCTGGTTGTATTTAGGTAAAGAGACCTTAAGTAATGCATAAATGAGCCTTGATAAGCAAACAAGCGATTTTTTTTCCAAACTGCTTGCTGATCCTCTGTCCCGTCCAGATTCTCAAATAACGATTCGCCATCATAGCTCGTTACCCCAGTACCGCTGTTGAACCTGAAATTCCTCAAGAGGTATTTTATCCGGTAACCCAGATTTTTATTTTCGATTATTAAAAAATCGCTAGTGGTGGCATCAAGCAAGGTCTGCCTTGTAGAAAAATCCAGGAGTTCAGGATTAAGAAGCGAGCAGCTTTTTGCGTTATCAGATTCACCCAGAAATTTCTTCAAAAACGTCTTGATCTGGCTAGCGCGCTGAGAATTATTACCAATTGTAACCTCATTTAGTACAATCCCTTTCTCAACTAAAGCAAGCTCCAGACTTATTGCCTTATCTTGCAAGACTACATTTTCCTTGATCGAAGCGTAACCAATCATGTTGATTACTATTTGATAGGTACCAGGGCTGACTGTTTTAAAAATAAACAATCCTTTTTCATCAGTCTTGGTAATTTTCTTAGAGCCGTTGATGAAAACTGTTGCTGCCTCAACTACTTCACCTTTCATATTTTTGACTGTTCCGGAAATTTCGAAATTACCCTGAGCATAAGAGCCTATGGAAAATAAGTCCAGAAAGAGAAAAAATAAGAGAAATCTCATCAACATCGGCTTTTAACAATATACGAAACTATAAAGGTTCACGATTAGACTAGTTATGTGAAAGCGTACACGAAATGAATAACCCATCCGAAAACAGCGGCAGCGGTAGTATTAAAAAAATTAACATAGTTATTACCCATAATATGTTTGCGTTCAAGCGTCGCGCCTAAAACAGAATCAATTATGTTACCAAATAACCCAGCAACCGTAATAATTAAGGCGCCAACGGTTAGTCCGGAAGAGCAAATACCTACGATGGCCGCTCCTATTAGCCCAATTATAGTTCCTTCAAGGCTAATTACACCATTTAGGCCTTTGCTATCCTCTTTAAATGATAAAATGTTATAATATTTCTTTCCGTACACCATGCCTAACTCTGATGAAAGCGTATCAGACAATGCCGAAGACAAACTGCAGGCCATCATAAGCGTGTATGAAATTTTGTGGCTTGGATCAAGAATGATTAAGAGTGCCATCAAGGCAGCAATGCCTCCGTTTGCGAGTACCTGACCGGCGGTGCGCCCGGCAGGCTGTGCATGGGATGGATCTAGTTTCAGTTTTAGCGACTTGCGGTGTGCAGTGGCCAATACACTCAGCGTAAAAAATACGATCAGTAATACTACACCTTTTATTCCTGTTGCCGCATAAACTATAGTGCCAACAACACCGGCAGCTACAGCGCCTCCAAAGGTCAGCCTTTTAGTTATTACACAGATGGCCATGAGAGATAGCAGCAAAAAAGCCATTATCAGGTTTTCCCAGATCATAAGCTATATTCGCCTGTGATCAGGCAGCCAATTCTTTATAGATTTTTTTATTTGATCAGGCGATAGATCTTGCGCTAGGGTAGCTTTTATGAGTTCTGGCAACTCATCATCAGGAGCAAAGCGAAGAGCGGCAATCTGTCCGAATGTCAGTCTGTCTTCAAATTCCTCTAACCGCTGGCTTGTTAGCGCAAAGTACCTGAAGCGCATTTCAAGCACCACAAGCCGGTTTTGTAGTGTCATTCCATAATGCTGCCTAAGCATAAAGGAACACCAGCTTATAAGCAAAAGTGTACCAGCAACCAATGCCCAGAGCATTTGGGAAGTTGATTCTGTAGCTGCCTTCCAAACAGAGAAAGCAAACAAGAGCGTAACGATTGGATAAAATATAAAATGATGCGGTGCGTAGTAGCGAATATGGTTTTTATAATTCTGCATTAGAAAAATTTAAAGCAACTTGACTATTAATAATTACCTGGCGACTGTGTAAAGTCCTTGCTTTAAAACTTTCTGGTCAATTTGCTTCTTGGGATCAGTTAATATAATTTGAACCTTTCCATTGTATTCGGTTAACTTTCCGACTATGTTAATTTTTTTATGCAGGAACAATTTTATAACCTCATCGCTAAATGAAGGGTAATCTTTTTTATCAACAAATACAGTTAACAATTGGTTTGGAAAAGCACCGCCTATATTTAAAAGGGTATGATTATCGAATGCCCGGCCACTGTAGACTGAATCTACCACATAGACCTCCTTACCAATAAATGCTTTCAAATTCTTGTAATCTACTGATTCGATAGCTTTTGCCGGCGTGACATCCTGTGCAGAAAGAGAAATAGACGAGACCGCTATAAATAAGGTAAGAATAAGTGCTTTCATAATATTTTTTAATAAAGGTACAAAATTCTGAATTCGCCAACTGAGCAAAGAATCAAAATAAGAAGCCCGGAAGAAATTAATCTCCCGGGCTTATCCTTCCCCTCTATCCCGTCTCACGTGTGTTAATCAACCTCACTCAACCTTCAAAACCAATCTCCTCTCACCCGCTTCTGTTTAACAAACGGAAGATATTAATAAACAGATGTGCACTACAGCAGCATTTACTTTAGGATGACAGAGGTTGGTAATGTAGACATAGGATGTGTTAAATAATGTTAACTGTGGAGCTGATTATGTTGCTTTTACCTAGCTTAGCGTACTATTATTTTTAATTGACGTTGTCGTAATATTACTTATCTTTGCAGAATGTTTAAAATTAAACACCTTACACTATTAAGTTTCACCATCATTGCTTTGACTTTCGCAGGCTGTAAAAGCCAATTTGAGAAGATCAGACTGAGTAATGATGTAGCTAAAAAAAACCAGGAGGCGATGAGGCTTTACAATAAGAAAAGCTACAGTAAAGCTTTGATTTTATTTGAAGACTTATCACAAAAATACAGGGGAAGGGACGGAGCGCAGCAGTTGAATTACTATTATGCAATGACCCTTTATAAATTAAAGGATTATACTACTGCACGTTATCAGTTTAAAGTGTTTGCAGATACCTACCCTACCAGTGAATATGCAGAAGAGTGCCGTTACATGAGTGCTTATTGTTATTATCTTGAGTCGCCAGAGCCTAGCTTAGATCAGGAAAATACTTATAAAGCGATTGATGCATTACAGTTGTTCATTAACTTTTATCCGAAAAGTGAACGTGCAGTAGAAGCTACGAAGTATATTGTACTCCTGCGTGCTAAGTTAGAAGATAAGGCTTTTGCCAACGCAAAAATGTATTATGAACTTGGTGGCTATGACATTACCAACTACAAATCTGCAGTGATAGCTCTAAAAAATGCACAAGCAGAATTTCCAGATATTAAATATGCCGAAGAAATGGATTTGCTAATTATCAAATCTCAGTTTGCTTACGCGAAAAACAGCACGGAAGCCCGTCAGGAAGACCGTTACAATGATGCGATAACTTATGCCAATGAGTTCATTGAGTCTCATCCGGAAAGCAAGCTTATTGCGGAGGCAAAAGAACTTAAAAAAGACAGCGAAGCAGGCATTGTAACTGCAAAAGAATACTTTGCAACGCAAACTGCACTTACTGAAAAGTATAAGGCTCAGCTGGCAAAAGAATCTAAGAAAAAAAGTGATACTACCATTAAAACCCCGATAAAATAATGAATACGAATAAACCTGCAGTTCCGAACACAACGGTTACAAGAAATGTTAATGATCTTGATCAGAAGACAGGAAATATCTATGAGTCTCTAGTAATTATTTCTAAAAGGGCCAATCAGATTTCAAACAATATGAAAGAAGAGCTTCACGGCAAGTTGGCTGAGTTTGCTTCTTCTAACGATAACCTTGAAGAGATTTTTGAAAACAGGGAACAAATTGAAATCAGCAAGCATTATGAGCGTATGCCTAAGCCAAGCCTGATTGCAGTTGATGAATTTCTAAACGATAAAATTTATCACAGAAATCCTGCTAAAGAGCAATAATAAACGGCATTGGATTAGATTGCATCAATGCATTAATAACCATGCTACAAAATAAAAAAATACTATTAGGCGTTTGCGGCAGCATTGCAGCATACAAATCGGCAACCTTAGTTAGGTTACTGGTTAAGGCTGGCGCAAACGTCAAAGTAATTCTTACGCCCGACGCGGCAAATTTCATTACGCCACTTACGCTGGCTACCCTCTCTAAGAATCCGGTTTACACACAATATTTTGAACCCGAAACAGGTGTCTGGAGCAACCACGTTGAGCTTGGACTTTGGGCAGATTACATCATCATTGCTCCGGCTACGGCAAATACAATGGCTAAATTTGCCGGCGGTATTTGCGATAACCTGTTAACAGCGGTATACTTATCAGCAGTTTGTCCCGTATTCTTTGCTCCTGCTATGGATCTTGACATGTGGAAACATGACAGTACCCGTCAAAATCTCGACAAACTTTTAAGCTACGGCAATACTATGATTTCACCGGGAACAGGTGAATTGGCTAGTGGTCTTTTTGGCGAAGGGAGGATGGCAGAGCCCGAAGAGATCCTTTTATTCCTAACTAATTCGATAAAACAAACACTTCCATTACTTGGAAAAAAGGTGCTGGTAACTGCAGGTCCTACTTATGAGGCGATTGATCCTGTGCGGTTCATTGGAAATCATTCATCTGGGAAGATGGGCTTCGCAATAGCGGATGCTTTCTATCGACTAGGAGCTGATGTGACATTAATTACCGGGCCAACAGCCCAGAAAAGTGTTTTAGGCATCAATAGAATTGACATTGTAAGCGCAGAGGATATGTTTGAAGCTTGTCTTTCTGTGTATGGTGAAACCGACATTACAATAATGAGCGCAGCTGTAGCAGATTATACACCGAAGGTTAAAGAAAGTCACAAGATTAAAAAGGCATCTGCGGAGTTTACCCTGGAGCTAAAGAAAACCACCGATATTTTGGCTACACTTGGGCAACGAAAGTCGGCCGGCCAAATACTTGTAGGCTTCGCACTTGAAACAAACGACGAGGAAGAAAATGCAATCAGTAAGCTTCAGCGGAAAAACCTGGACTTCATTGTATTAAATTCTTTGAATGACTATGGTGCAGGTTTCAAATCAGAAACAAATAAAATAACTATCTTTAATAAGGCGCTTGAGAAAAAAACATTTGATGTTAAATCAAAAGAAGAGGTAGCCATAGATATTTGCGAAGAGGTATTAAAACTGGTTTTGTAATGAGGTATTTTTATTTCCTATTCTTATTATTTGTGCTTTCGCAAGGCCAGCGATTAGCTGCACAAGAACTTAACGCCAGGGTGCAGATATTGGCCCCAACAGTTGCCAATATTGACAAACGAAACCTGGAGGTTTTGCAAAAGAATATCCGTGAGTTTTTAAACAATAACAAATGGAGTAACGAAACTTACTCCCCTCAGGAACGCATTGAATGCAACTTCGTTATCACAATTAATGAGTGGGATGGAAATTCATCTTACAAAGCAGAGGCTCAATTGCAGTCAAGCAGGCCTGTTTTTGGATCTGCCTACAACAGCACATTGCTAAATTTAAGCGATAAAGACTTTGACTTCAATTATTCAGAGGGGCAATCGCTGGACTTTTCGGATCAGACTTTTATTTCTAATTTAAGCTCTCTACTGGGCTTTTATGCCTATACGATTATTGGCCTGGATAAAGACAGTTTTAGTAATCTTGGTGGCACCCTATACCACAAGAAGGCACTCACTTTACTTAACAATGCACAGGTTTCTGCAAATAAAGGTTGGAAAGCCTTCGATGGTTTGAGAAACCGGTATTGGTTGAACGAAAACATTCTCAATAAGGGTTTCGAAGAACTTCGGGTATTCATTTATGATTATCATTATAACGGCTTGGACAGGCTACAAGACAATCCTGCCCGTGGAGTAAAGAAAATGATTGGGCTTTTGGCAGATCTGAAACAGATGGATAAACAAAAACTTGGTTCTATTTTTCCTAATTTCTATTTCGCAAGCAAGGCAGATGAAGTAGTAAACGTTTTCTCTATTGCTACCGGAGATCCCGGCGACAAAATAAAAGCTTATAATTTATTGATCCAAGTTGACCCTGCGAATATCAATAAATACGAAGGTTTAAAACAGACCGCCACTACCCTAAGTGAGTCATTTAAAAACAATTAGTTAAAAATTGTTAAAATAATTTTGTTTATACGAATACATTCGTACATTTGAATACGAAACAATTCGTATATACTTATGACGATATCAAACAATCCCAAACCGACCGAAAGCGAGCTTGAAATATTACAGATCCTTTGGGAGAAGGGCGATTGCACCGTACGGGATGTACACGAAATTTTAGAAAAGAATAAAGATGCCGGCTACACTACCACCCTTAAGCTTATGCAAATTATGCATGAGAAAGGATTGGTTTCCCGTGACACGTCATCAAAGACACATATATATAAAGCATTGGTTAATCAACAGGTGACACAGCAGCACCTGGTGAATAAAATGATTGACAATGTATTTAACGGGTCGGCAGCGAGGTTGGTGATGCAAGCTTTGGGTAACCATAGTGCAAGTAAAGATGAGATAGATTCGATAAAAAAGTATTTAGATCAACTTAGCAAAAAATAAAACATGGAAGCAATTGTAAATACCCTAATTAAAGCAATCGGATGGAGCTTGTTCCATTCTTTATGGCAAGGTGCTATTGTTTATGGAATACTGCTTTTAGCAATTAATTCCATACCAAATTTAAAGGCACGGTCACGACATAATATGGCATACGCTGCATTGTGCCTTATGTTTATCGGCTTTGTAGTCACGTTTTCTTCCATATTTAAATTGCCCGGTCAGGTAGCGCAAAATTCGCTTCTGGTTGAAAGCGTAAATAGTAATTACTATGATCAATTGATGAGTTTACCACAGCAAATAAACAGCAGAACAGAAAACATGTTTCCATACCTTGTAGCGGTTTATTTAATCGGCTTGCTAATACAAGCATTCCTACTAGGTAAGGGATATTTAAAGCTGGCAAAGCTTAAAAATGAAACCCATACTATGGTGCCATCAGAATGGTATGTGGTTTTTCAAAACTTAATCAAAGAATTAAATCTACATCAGAACATTAGATTTAAGTTATCCAAACATGTCAATGTGCCCCTGGTAATCGGATATCTTAAACCGGTTGTACTTTTCCCTATCGCCCTTGCCAGCCAATTGGAAATTTCACAGGTTGAAGCAATATTGATCCACGAATTATCACATATCAGAAGAAACGATTACCTGCTAAACCTCATTAAAACCGCAATTGAAACCCTACTATTCTTCAATCCTTTTGTATGGCTTAGCAGCAGGTTAATAAACATTGAAAGAGAGCATGCCTGTGACGATTTGGTAATAAAATTGACAGGGACACCTATCAATTATGCCCATGCCCTATTGAAACTGGAAATATTAAAAGACAAATCAAGTCCGGTTTTAGCGATGGCTTCAACCGGCCGTAACCAACATTTATACCAACGCATAAAAAGAATCACGGATATGAAAACAAACTACATGAACGCAAAACAGCAGATATTTGCGATTACCCTAACAATTGCTACAATTATCTCCCTTGCATGGGTTAGCCCTGAAAAAGCTGAAACTACCACAACAAAAATCTCAAACCTGAAAACCAAAACGTCCTCAGCAGTAAAAACTAACGATATCTGGCTGGCAACATCCGTTTCGGTTCCTGTTGAGCCATCAATGAAGAGAACAAAGCCTGCAGATACAACAAAGAAAAAACATAAAATAAAGATTGTCACTGTTGATGACGCTGGAAATAAAAAAGAATATGACTCCATGAAAGAACTTCCTGACAGCATCAGGAAAGAAATGGCAACAGCGTCTAACTTCCGGTTTGATTATAAATTTGATCATTTAAAAGGACTTGATTCACTAATTAATTTCAATATTGATTATGTGCGTTCGCCCGAATTCAGGTTGCATGTAAAAGCGCTTACAGACAGTACCAGCAAAATTTTCAAGAAGTTTAACTCAGAGGAATTTAAAGCGCACCGGTTGGCGATAACCGGAAATGCAATTGAACTTTCAAAAAGGATTAACTCTCCGGAATTCCGTGCAAAGCAGATTGAGCTAAGAAAAAATGGAGAAACATTAAGACTTCGCTTATCAGGTTCTGATTTCAAAAAGCAAGTCGAAGAAATTAAAGAATTGCAGAGCTCTCCTGAATATAAAAAACTAAAAGAAAAGTTTGAAAAAGACTTAGAGAAGTTGAAAGAAAAGAAAGGTATTAAGACCAGCTCAAAGACAAAAAGCATATCTATAATTGCTCCTGACTTAACAACAGCAGATATTTTCTAAACCAGGCTAACTATATAAATTTTGAAGGCAGAAGACCACATCTTCTGCCTTTTTTATTTATCTGTAAACATCCATTGATTTAGATTTCATAATTTAGCAGGGCATATGTTACAGAAACTTACAATCCGTAATTACACGCTGATTGACAGCGTGGATCTTGAACTAAACAAGGGCTTAAACATTATTACAGGTGAAACAGGTGCTGGAAAATCCATCATGCTGGGTGCGCTTTCGTTAATATTGGGCCAGCGGGCAGAAACCAAGTATTTTTTTAATCAGGATAAAAAATGCATTATAGAAGGCCATTTTGTTTTAGATGACCAGAAATTAAGAGTGCTATTTGAAGAAAGTGATATTGATTTTTTCGAGGAAACTACCTTAAGACGTGAAATTTCTAAAGACGGTAAATCGAGATCCTTTATCAATGATACACCTGTTACGCTCTCAGTGATGAAATCTGTTGGCGAACAGCTGATTGATATCCATTCCCAACACGCAACACTTGAAGTGAATGATCCGGCATTTCAGCTACTGGTTGTAGATACGCTGGCCAACCATACTGATGAACTCATGGCTTACCGGGAGCTGTATAAAAAATATAAAAGGACACAAGTACATTTGGACACCCTTCGTGCTTCTGCAGCAGATGCACGAAGCAGGCAGGATTATGAGCAGTTCTTATTCAATGAATTAGACATAGCTTCCCTAAAAGCTGGCGAACAGGAAAAATTAGAGTCTGAGGTAGAAATACTCAATAATGCTGAACGCATTAAGCGCAACCTTAGTCAGGTAAATTTGCTCCTTAGTGAGCAAGATCCTTCAGCTTCAGGTTTGCTAAGAGAAAGCACCAGTCAGCTTCAGGATATTGAGAGTTATAGCTCCGAATACCATCAGCTTTCTGAAAGGCTTAAATCTGTACTGATAGAGGTTAAGGATATTGCCGCAGAAATTTCAGGCTTAGAGGAAGACATCATTTTTAATCCGGCACGTATTGAAGAAGTTAACTCACGATTAAATACAATATATTCCTTACAGCAAAAGCACAAAGTGATTAATGTGCAGGAGTTGCTGGAAATTCAGGAAGGTTTATCAAATAATTTGAACAGCATTCTAAACAATGATGAAGAGATTTTAAAAATAGAAACAGAGCTTATAAGAATTAAAGAAACGCTTGAGAGAAGCGCAGTGATAATTTCTGAAAGTAGATTAAATGCAATTAAAAAAGCCGAAGATGAGGTGGGCAGCCTCCTTATTAAGGTAGGAATGCCGAACGCTAAAATCAAGATTGAACAAACCAGATTGCAAGAGTTAAATAAAGACGGGCTGGATAATGTATCCCTACTCTTTTCTGCCAATATCGGACAACCTCCTGCCCCCGTAGGAAAAGTAGCGTCTGGTGGTGAATTATCCCGGCTTATGCTTTCAATAAAATCGGTACTTGCCAGGCATACAGCCTTGCCAACATTAATATTCGATGAAATAGATACAGGAATTTCAGGCGAAACGGCTGTTAGGGTTGGAACTGTGATTGGCGAGCTGGAGACAAATATGCAGGTAATTTGCATCACACACTTACCACAAATTGCAGCAAAAGGCAACGCTCATTATTTCGTTTATAAAAATGATGAAGGAGAGCGCACAACTACCGGAATAAGAAAATTAGATGATGGTGAAAGGATCAAAGCGATTGCAGAGATGCTGAGCGGCAAAGATCCGGGTGCATCTGCTATTCAAAACGCAATGGACCTGCTTAGGGTTAACTAATTCTTTGCACATCCTTTCCACATATCTTTTATATTTTTCTTACTTTCGATAAATCAATGAAGCAGAACAAAACCAAAAAATATGTACAATTTATTAAAAGGTAAACGTGGTATTATTACAGGCGCACTGGATCAGAACTCAATAGCCTGGAAGGTAGCTGAAAAGGCTCATGAGGAAGGTGCTACTTTCGTATTAACTAATGCGCCAATCGCCATGAGAATGGGTGAAATTAATGCACTTGCCGAAAAAACCGGTTCACAAATTATTCCGGCCGATGCCACCAATGTTGAGGAGTTAACAAACCTGTTTACACAATCGCAGGAAATACTTGGCGGTAAAATAGATTTTGTATTACATTCTATAGGAATGAGTGTAAACATCCGTAAGAAAATACCATATACAGAATCAAACTATGATTATTTTATGAAAGGATTGGATGTTTCTGCAATGTCCCTTCATAAAATGCTTGCTGTTGCAAAAAAATTGGACGCTATTAATGAAGGTGGTTCTGTTGTTGCTTTAACCTATATGGCCGCGCAACGTACCTACCCTTTTTATACTGATATGGCCGATATTAAGGCTATGCTCGAGTCTATCGCACGTAGCTTTGGTTACCATTACGGCTTAGAGAAAAAGGTTCGTATCAACACCGTATCACAGTCGCCCACTAAAACTACTGCCGGTACAGGCATAAAAGGTTTTGGTGATTTTTATGATTTTGCAAATGCCATTGCACCTCTTGGTAACGCAGATGCTGAATCATGTGCCGACTATTGCATTACTTTATTCTCTGATCTTACACGCATGGTTACCATGCAAAATCTTTTCCATGATGGAGGTTATTCATCTACAGGAGTAAGTGACGATGTAATGAAGCGCTTGGGTGTAAATGCTGAAAGCTAAAATAAATAAAAACAAAAAGCCCGGACACTTCATGTGCCCGGGCTTTTTGTTTTGTAAAGCAACGTCTAATTAATTACATTAGATCGATAATGCGCCATCTACTTGTATTGCTTCTCATTACATGCTCCTCACTATTCCTTAGGGCACAGGATACCTTTTCTATTTCGGGAATTATCAAAGACGCTAAGGGAGAAGTATTGCCTGGTGCAGCTGTTTATTTGAGCGGCTATAAAATGGCTACAGTAGCCAACAACGAAGGAAAGTTTGCGCTTAACGGTCTTAAGGCAGGCAACTATGAGGTTTTGGTACAGGTTATCGGGTACTTCCCGCAAAATAAAAACGTTATAGTTTTTGACAAATCAGTTAGTATTGAGGTGTCTATGAAGGAGAACGTGACATTACTTGGTGAAGTAGTGATAACAGCCGACCCTAACCGGCCCTATTACCTTGAGCTTTTTAAAAAAGACTTTATCGGAGTTACTCCAAATGCAGCGAAATGCTCAATTATAAATCCTGAAGTAATACAGACAGATTATGATAAAGAAAAGAAGATCTTAACGGTTACAGCAACTGATTTTTTAATCATAGAAAATAAGGCCCTGGGATATCGCATCAAATATCTGCTTAATTATTTTGAAACCGACCAGCGATCAGGTGTAATGTTTTACGCAGGACATCCGCACTTTGAAGAACTGGAAAAAACTGAATCAAAACAGAGAAAGTATAGCAGGTTAAGGGAGGCGGCTTATACAGGATCTTCCCAACATTTCTTCAAATCCTTATATGCACATCAAACGAAAGAAGAAGGCTTTCTAATTTATAAGGTAGCCAAGGTGCCCAACAAAGAGCGGCCGGCTGACAGTATTATCAATGCAAACATAAAAAGACTTACCAAACCGTATGTACGTGGGGCAAAAGTATCAGACGCGCCAAACGATTCCTTAAAATATTGGAAAAGCAAAAAGAAAGAACCTCTGATGCATTCAGTGCTCAATAAATCTGATGTATTAGTCGATACATTGGTAAAAAGTATATTTAGTGATGTTAAATCGATAAGCTACACAGACGCCTTATATATTTTGTATACCAAAGAGCGGGAATCATCTGAATATGGATTTTCCGGCCACAAAATCAGTCGCCCGCCAGATATTCCCAATTATCAGGCTTCGGTTGTATACCAACTCTTAGCACCAGCCAGTTTTTATCAA
This sequence comes from Bacteroidota bacterium, assembly GCA_040385565.1. Classification (GTDB taxonomy): domain Bacteria; phylum Bacteroidota; class Bacteroidia; order Sphingobacteriales; family Sphingobacteriaceae; genus Pedobacter. The sequence continues at coordinate 18,571 of JAZKHD010000022.1, forward strand.
AATGGCGGTATCTTTGATCCAAGATCGTTACTTTATGAAGGGTTTTGGGCGTATGAAAAAGTTGCCGAGATGGTCCCTATGGACTACATTCCATTAACAACTAAGTAAAATTTACTTCCTAAATGCTAATTATATTAGTATTTTTGAGCTATGAACCCTGCAGAAAGCGAACTTCCGGAAAACTATCATAGAGGCCGTGGGGCACAGTACAATCCCCATAATAAATTCCTGGCACATGACTATGTTAAAGAGCATGATGAAGGAATAGATGACTGGGAAGATGAGCCCGGAAAAACGTCTTTTATAATAGGCAAGTCGAAATCTATTGTAAATAAAATTAGCAGTCCTGATGTTGGAATGGCCTACTCACTAAATCCCTATCAGGGATGTGAGCATGGTTGCACCTACTGCTATGCGAGAAACGCGCATGAGTATTGGGGGTTTAGTGCAGGTATTGACTTTGAACGAAAAATTATTGTTAAAGAAGATGCACCACAGCTTTTTAAAAAATTTCTGGAACGCAGGAACTGGGATGCAAGCGTAATTTCTTTATCAGGAAATACAGACTGCTATCAGCCAGCAGAAAGGAAGTTTGGAATTACCAGGCAACTACTTGAGATTGCCTTGGAATACAAACAGCCTATCGGAATGATTACAAAAAATGCACTGATTTTGAGAGATGTCGATATCCTCCAGGAAATGGCTAAACTAAATCTGTGTATGGTTTATGTTTCTATCAACAGTCTGAGTGAAAAGCTGAGATCGAAAATGGAACCTCGAACCACAACTGCGAAACAACGGTTAAAAGTAGTAGAACAATTGAGCAGCGCAGGAATTCCAATGGGCGTAATGGTTGCTCCTCTGGTGCCCGGTTTGAGCGACCATGAAATACCGGCAGTTTTAAAAGCTGTTGCCAATGCCGGAGCTATTGCTGCCGGCTATACCATTGTTAGATTAAATGGTGCGATTGCAGGAATATTTGAAGATTGGCTAAAGAAAAATTACCCGGATCGTTTTGAAAAGGTCTGGCACATGATTCAGTCTTGTCATGCGGGAAATGTGAACGATAGCAGATTTGGGGAACGCATGCGGGGCGATGGCAATATTGCCCAGTTGATAAGAGATACCTTTAAACTTCACTGTAAAATAAATCACTTAAATGAAAAAAAGACCGACCTGAACTCATCACTATTTAAAGTTCCGAAAGCACAGCTCGATCTTTTTTAAAACGCTGAAATATTAAACCAAAAAGTTATCAGATTCACGGTAGGCCTGAATTACCCTCAACTCGCCTTCTTTACCCGATTTGGAATTGCCGTGCTCCATGCCCATTACGCCCTTATAGCCTTTCTGGTGAATGTGTTTAAATAAATTCTTGTAATTAATCTCACCGGTGGTAGGTTCATTTCGTCCGGGATTGTCGCCGATCTGGATATAAGCAATCTCATCCCAGCACCTGTCCATATTAACAATTAACTGGCCTTCGGTCTTCTGCATGTGGTATATATCATATAGTATCTTGCAAGAAGGGCTCTTCACTGCCTTGCATACCGCATAAGTTTCATGCGTTTGTTGTAAGAAAAGATCTGGGGTGTCGCTTAGAGTTTCCAGTACCATAACCAATCCATGGGGCTCAAATATTTCAGCACCGGCACGCATGGCATCTATAACGTTCGCAAATTGGTTACCGTAAGGAAGATGACGTTCATAAAATCCAGGGACGACAGTTAGCCATTTGGCATTGCATCTTTTGGCTGCCTCTACAGAGCGTTTACAGGTTTCTACAAATTTATCTTTAAACTCCTTTTTACCTGTTGTTAAAGAAGTTTTCCAGTTGTCTCCACCATCAACAACAAAAACACCCATCCGCATGCCAAGCTTTGCTAGAAGACTTCCTATTTTAGTCTGCTCCTCAGTTGAACGCCCCAAGTATCCGTTATCCTCAATAGAACGGAAGCCCTGATCGTACATAAACTGAATCTGATCTAAGAAACTATCACCCGCATGCTTGCTGAACATTCCCTGATGCGGTGCGTAATCTAAATTAAATGTTTTACCAGCTTTGTCTGTATTATCTGTTGCAGCAGTGCTTGAAGCAAAAGAATTAATAGATGTTCCTGCCACAAATGTGCCCGTAGCTAAAAAACTATTTTTGAGGAAGTCATTTCTGTTCATGTATTTGGTTTGTTCAATTGGTTAATGCTAATTTAATTATATTTATTAATCAACAATCAATTTTTTAAATCCCTTAGTGAGTGTGTCAGCTACTTGTCCGTTTTTGTTGCGATAAATAATGTAGGCCTCCATATCCTTCTGTCTTTCCACGAAAGACAAAGCTTCTTGTAAATTCATTGCCATAATGGCGTTATCGTAGCCATCAGCCGTAAGCGCATCAGGTGCGTAGACAGTCACGCTTATCATTTCATTTTGTAAAGGAAAGCCTGTTTTGGGATTAATTAAATGAGATATTGTCTTGCTCCCCTGATGCAGGAATTTCCTAAAGTTGCCGGAAGTTGTTATTGCACCTTTGGTTAAACTAATGGTGTGTTTTATTGATGGTTCAGCATGACTTGAATCTGCCGGCCCTTCAATTCCTATCCTAAACCTTGAACCATCTGCTTTATAACCATTCACCCTCAATTCTCCGCCAATTTCCACAACAAAATCTGCTACACCTTTTTTTAAAAGGTACTCAGCAACTAAGTCTACACTATAACCCTGAGCTATTCCATTCAAATCTATCTGTACACAGGGTTTGTGCTTCACTAAAAAATTACTTTGAAGCTTAAGGTAGCCCATCCCAACGCAAGACAAAATTTGCTTAATTTCAAGGCTGTCTGGAAATGAATGAGTTGCCTGTACACCAAAACCCCAAGCTTGAACAAGCGGCTTCACTGTAACATCGAAAAGACCGCTTGTTGCCTTATAAATCTCAAAAGACTTACGCATTACTTTTAAAAAATGGGCGTCAAGTACTTGCCCTTTTTTTGAAGCATTAAAGTTATTTATCTGAGAATAGGGCTTATACAGCGACATTGACGAATCAACTTGTGCTAAAATACCATCAATGTTTGCCTTGGTTACAATACTGTCTGTCGCCAGGTATTTTATCGTATAGTCTGTGCCCTGGGCGAAGCCTTGTATTACAAACTGCCGTTTTTCAAACTTTTTAAACAGTCCGAAAAACAGCAGTGGTATAATAAAAAACAATGGTTTATAGAAGGAAGACATTTAAGTCGTCATACTAAATTACTTTAGTTTTGCCTGGCGTCGGTATAGGATACAATCCATTAGCATCAGGCAACAATTTAGGTTTGGCATCCCATGCTAAACGTTCAGGGAACAAACTATTGTCTGCTTCCAACGCTTCTTTCCAGGTTATGGTTTTACCTGAGTATGTTGCGTATCTGCCCATAATTGCTGTTAAGCAGCTTTTTGCAACACGCTCTGCATCCCAATATTTATATTCGCCTTTGGCAATTGCAGCAAACAGCTCTTCATGCTCAACTTCGTAAGGGTTTCTGTTGGTTTTTGAACTGTAATTGTAAAGCGCATTTCCTTTTGAATCCCATATTTTAGCTTCATTACCTGCAGATAAATAAATCCGTCCTTTGGTTCCCTGAAAGCTTTCATCCACTCGGTTATCAATTCCTTCAAAATGACGGCACTGACTGTTTATCACAGCTCCATCGGCATAAGTTAGTTCAACGGAGTGGTTGTCATAAATTTCTCCATAATCTTTACCGGTTCTCCAGGCGCGGCTTCCTGTTCCCTGTACTGAAACCGGGTAAGCATTCTTTACCCAGTTGGCTATATCAATGTTATGTACATGCTGCTCCACAATGTGATCGCCACATAACCAGTTGAAATAATACCAATTACGCATTTGATATTCCATCTCAGTTTGATTGGCTTCACGTGGCTTAACCCAAACGCCACCGCTGTTCCAGTAAACCTGCCCACCAGTGATATCTCCCATCATTCCATCTTCAATGCGCTTTAATGCCTCGCGGTAATTGGTTTGATACCTGCGTTGAAGTCCCACAACAACATTTAGTTTTTTCTGCTGAGCAATTTTGGCTACCTCAAGAACCTTACGTACTCCCGGCGAATCAACCGCTACCGGTTTTTCCATGAATACGTGCTTGTTTTGATTAATTGCTTCCTCAAAATGACTTGGCCTGAAACCCGGAGGGGTAGCAAGTAATACTACATCTGCAAGGGCTATTGCTTTTTTATAAGCGTCAAATCCTACAAATCGGCGTTCTTTTGGTACGTCAATTTTATCGGCATATTTCTCGTTTAGTTCTTTATAAGCACTTTCTAACCGGTCGCCAAATGCATCAGCCATTGCAACCAGTTTTAGATTTTGTTTGGTTCCAAGTGCTTGGAATGCAGCACCGGTTCCTCGACCGCCGCATCCGATCAATGCGATTTTGATCGTATCGTCAACCGATGAATGCGCACCGCCTTGGGCAAATGCAACGCCGTTAAGCATCACTCCACCAGCCACCAGTGCTGAGGTTTTTAGGAAATCTCTGCGTGTATCACGCATGTCTTCATTGTTCATTGTAGTTCAGGTTTATTAGTTGGTTATACTTGTGTGATTTTTTTTAATAGTCTTTGATTGGCCCTTTATCATAATAAGCATCAATCTCTGCTTTTGTCGGGGTCTTTACGGGCCTCACCAGCCGCATCCCTATAAATGGAGCTTCCGGGAACCACCAGTTACTTTTTGGAATTTGTGGGTCAAGCTGCTTCCAGCTTTTATCAGATGGCAATCTTGACGCAGACCGACTGTCCTTGGGCTCATCATTATACGCACCACCTCTAACCGCATGTGGATAGAGTTTAGTAGCGACATTTATAGGGTTAATAGCCTTTGCATCTTTGACAGTGCCATAGAAATCAGCATCGTATTGGTCGTAAGTCCACTCTGCAACATTACCATACATATCATATAACCCCCACTGGTTTGGTTTCTTCTGACCAACAACATGTGTTTTATTGCCGCTATTCAAACTGTACCAGGCATAGTCACCCAGGTTGGCTGCATCATCTCCAAAAGAAAATTCGGTTGATGTACCCGCCCGGCAAGCGTATTCCCATTCTGCTTCTGTTGGCAAACGATAAAATATTCCAGTCCTTGCATACAGCCATTTGCAATATTGAATGGCATTATAGTGTGTCATGGCAAGGGCAGGCTGCCCTTCCTTTCCCATCTTAAAAGTCATATCCAAATACGGCTTTGTAGGTCGGGTTACTGCATCTACATTTGCTGGTATGGGTGTGATACTGTGAGAAGCCTCATAATTTTTATACAAAAATGGCTCGTATATATCCCATGTAACTTCTTGCGTACCAATATAGAAGGGTTCTATTTTAACTTTATGAATCGGCAACTCATCAGGGTTTCCCTTTTTACTGCCCATCTGGAACTCTCCCCCAGGTATGGCCTGCATGTCAAAAGAAAGCTTGGTTCCGGTAATTTCCTGCCTGTAAGATTTTGGCTTTTCCTGTGCAGTGGCATTGAGGACCACAAAGATACACGGAACAAGCAAAGAGAATTTTATGCTCATTGTTTAATTCGATATTATTTAACCTAACCTATTTATATCTAAAATATAAGCAAAATTCCATAAACCAAAATTTACTGACCTAAATCATAGCAAAATGTGTAAAACTCACACAAAGTTGAAATCGTCTTCCATAAAAAAGCCCCCTGAATTTCTTCAGGGGGCTGATCGTTTGAAGGTCATTTATTCTACACTGCCTTCTTCTTTCTTTTTCTTCTTACCGGGGCTTCTGTTCTCAACTACGATTACGTCGTTTTCTTTGTCGTAGTCAATCTCCAGAACGTCTCCATCATGAATCTCCCCTTTAAGGATTTCTTCAGCAATTGGATCTTCAAGGTACTTTTGAATGGCTCTTTTCAATGGCCTTGCACCGAAATTAATGTCGAAGCCTTTATCTGCGATAAAATCTTTTGCTTTCTCAGTAAGCTTAACTTCATAACCCAGGTTATGAACGCGACCAAATAAAGATTTCAACTCTATATCAATGATTTTAAAGATTTCATCTCTGCCTAATGTATTGAACACCACCACATCATCTACCCTGTTCAAAAATTCAGGAGCGAAGGCACGTTTCAGTGCACTTTCAATAACTCCTCTTGAGTGCGCATCTACCTGATTAACTTTGGCAGAAGTAGAAAAACCTACACCCTGACCAAAATCTTTAAGCTGACGCGCTCCAATATTTGAAGTCATAATAATGATCGTATTTCTGAAGTCAACTTTTCTGCCCAAACTGTCTGTTAGCTGTCCTTCATCCAATACCTGAAGCAGGATATTGAAAACATCCGGATGGGCTTTTTCAATCTCATCCAACAAAATAACTGCATAGGGTTTGCGACGAACTTTTTCAGTGAGCTGCCCACCTTCTTCATATCCTACATAGCCTGGAGGCGCCCCCACTAAACGTGACACAGCAAACTTCTCCATATACTCACTCATATCAATCTGGATAAGCGAATCATCGCTATCAAACATAAAACGGGCAAGTTCTTTAGCCAACTCAGTTTTACCAACACCAGTAGGCCCAAGGAAAATAAATGATCCAATTGGCTTTTTTGGATCCTTCAATCCTGCCCTGGTACGTTGTATCGCTTTGGTTAATTTCTTAATTGCATCATCCTGACCAATAATCTTCTCTGCTACAGTTTCGTACATATTCAATAGCTTAATGCTATCGGTTTGTCCTACACGCTGCAAAGGAATTCCGGTCATCATAGATACCACCTCCGCAACATTATCTTCAGATACGGTATAGCGCTTAGCCTTAGTTTCATTTTCCCATGCAGCTTTAGCACGGTCAAGTTCATCCAAAAGGTTCTTCTCTGTATCTCTCAGTTTAGCTGCCTCTTCGTATTTTTGGCTTTTTACAACCTTATTCTTTTCAAGCTTAATCTCTTCGATCTTACTTTCTATTTCAATAATGTTTTCAGGAACATGAATGTTGGTTAAATGAACCCTTGATCCTGCCTCATCCAATGCATCAATTGCCTTGTCCGGTAAAAATCTGTCGGTAATATACCTTGATGTTAAAGCAACGCAGGCATTGATCGCTTCATCAGTGTACGTTACTCCATGATGATCTTCATATTTCTCCTTAATTCGGTTCAATATTTCAATTGTTTCATCCGGTGTAGCAGGCTCAATCATAACCTTTTGGAAACGACGGTCTAAAGCGCCATCCTTTTCAATGTATTGACGGTATTCGTCAAGTGTGGTTGCACCAATACACTGTATTTCGCCCCTCGCTAAAGCAGGCTTAAACATGTTCGAAGCATCTAAGGATCCGGATGCACCACCCGCACCAACGATTGTATGAATCTCATCAATAAAAAGGATTACATCCGTAGATTTCTCCAATTCATTCATAACAGCCTTCATCCGTTCTTCAAACTGACCACGGTATTTCGTTCCAGCTACCAAAGATGCCAGATCGAGAGTTACCACGCGCTTGTTAAACAACACTCGAGATACCTTACGCTGCACAATTCTTAAAGCCAGGCCTTCTGCAATTGCAGATTTACCTACACCAGGCTCGCCAATTAAAATAGGGTTATTCTTCTTACGGCGTGATAAAATTTGAGAAACACGTTCAATTTCCTTTTCACGGCCGACTATTGGATCCAATTTACCTTCTTCAGCAGCTTTCGTTAAGTCTCTTCCAAAGTTGTCAAGAACCGGGGTCTTTGATTTAATATCAGAAACTTTTTTCGGACTGCTAAAGGTTTCTTCTTCGCGGTAATCATCATCTCCTGTTGAAGAACTGTTTTCCGGATCATCTCTAAAGCCGTTTTTGTTCACTTCTACTTCCTGCTTGAAAATTTCGTAATTAACACTGTACTGCAATAAAATCTGAGAAGCAATATTATCATCATCTCTTAAGATAGACAACAACAAATGCTCCGTTCCTATTAAATCGCTCTTGAATATTTTAGCTTCCAGATAGGTGATTTTCAAAACCTTTTCAGCTTGCTTAGTTAAAGGAATGTTTCCAAGATTTACAGTAACACTGGAAGTTCCTCTTACAGAATCTTCTATTGATCTGCGAAGCTTTGATGTATCAACTCCTAATGATTTTAATATCTTAATTGCCATGCCATCGCCTTCGCGAATAAGGCCCAACAAAAGATGTTCTGCGCCTATGTAATCGTGACCTAATCTCAGGGCTTCTTCCCTGCTAAAAGATATCACGTCTTTTACTTGTGGAGAAAATTTCGCTTCCATATATACCTTTCTAAATCCGGAATGCTCTAAACTATAAAATTTGTTTTATAAATACACCCCTGATTTTTTTATTTTATCAACAATTACGCCATCCAATACCAATTAGATGCGGCGACTGCCGTAATTTCATAAATGTTACTAATTTTTGACTTATTTAGTGATATTTGCGACCTAACAAGCAATTATGTCAGACGAAAAAATAATCTTTTCTATGGCGGGGGTAAATAAGATTTATCCACCCCAAAAACAAGTTTTAAAGAACATTTACCTATCCTTTTTCTATGGCGCAAAGATCGGCGTAATTGGTCTGAACGGCTCTGGTAAATCCTCTCTTTTAAAGATCATTGCAGGGCTTGATAAATCGTTCCAGGGAGAGGTTGTTTTCTCACCGGGATTCACTGTTGGCTACCTTGCACAGGAGCCCGAACTTGATGAAACGAAAACGGTTAGAGAAGTTGTAGAAGAGGGTGTTGCAGAGGTTACTGCCATACTAAAAGAATACGAATCGATCAACGAACAGTTCGGTTTACCAGAGGTCTATGAAGATGCTGATGCGATGGATAAACTTATGGCTAAACAAGGAGAACTTCAGGATAAAATAGACGCACTGAATGCATGGGAACTAGACAACAAACTGGAACGTGCCATGGACGCTTTACGCTGTCCTGATCCTGAAACAAAGATCGGCGTTTTGTCAGGTGGTGAACGCCGCCGTGTTGCCATGTGCCGCCTCTTGTTACAGGAACCAGATGTGCTGTTACTTGATGAACCTACCAATCACCTTGATGCGGAAAGCATAGACTGGCTTGAACAATTTTTAAAGAACTATAAAGGAACCGTAATAGCAGTAACGCATGATAGGTATTTCCTTGACAATGTTGCCGGCTGGATCCTTGAACTTGATAGAGGCGAAGGTATTCCCTGGAAAGGAAACTATTCTTCCTGGCTGGATCAAAAGGCTAAAAGATTAGCTCAGGAAGAGAAAACAGAAAGTAAACGTCAAAAGACATTGGAACGGGAATTGGAATGGGTAAAAATGGCTCCTAAAGCCCGTCATGCCAAATCTAAAGCACGTTTATCAAACTATGATAAGCTTGCCTCAGAAGATTCTAAAGAACGGGAAGATAAACTGGAACTTTTTATCCCTGCCGGACCACGTTTGGGTAATGTAGTTATTGAAGCAAATAACGTAACTAAAGCATATGGCGATAAGCTCTTGTTCGAAAACCTTAGCTTCTCTCTCCCTCCTGCCGGAATAGTTGGTATTATCGGTCCAAATGGGGCAGGTAAAACAACGTTATTCCGCTTAATCACTCAGCAGGAAACACCTGATACAGGAACATTCCGAGTAGGCGATACAGTAGCCTTGGGCTATGTAGATCAAATGCACAATGACCTTGATCCTGCAAAAACGGTGTATGAAAACATTACTGATGGACTAGACAATATTCAACTTGGAAACAAAGCGGTTAACGGCCGTGCTTATGTTTCTAAATTTAATTTCAATGGAGGTGATCAGCAAAAGAAAGTAGGCATCCTGTCTGGCGGTGAAAGAAACCGCGTTCATTTAGCCATTACATTAAAAAAAGGCGCAAATGTTTTGCTGCTGGATGAGCCGACAAATGATATAGATGTAAATACGCTCCGTGCACTTGAAGAAGCACTGGAAAACTTTGGTGGTTGCGCCGTCGTGATCAGTCACGACAGGTGGTTCTTAGATCGCATCTGTACCCACATTCTGGCCTTCGAAGGCAACTCTCAGGTTTACTTCTTTGAAGGAAACTATAGTGACTATGAAGAAAACAGGAAAAAGCGTTTGGGCGATGTTACACCCCACCGCATTAAATACAAAAAGCTGGTTTAAAACCAGCTTTTTTTATTTGTATTGGGCCAAAACCCGCTCTAATAAAACCTTAGTCTTTTTAATTCCTTCTTCTTCAGAGAAGCCATCTCCTTCCCATTCTATCCCTACAATCCCGCTAAATTTAGCGTCGTGGATAATCTTAAACATCCTGGTGTAGTCAATATCAGGCTCATTTCCTTGTGCATCGAACTTAAATGTCTTTGCGCTTATCCCTTTTGCAAATGGCATCAAGTCTTTTACACCCTGGTACATGTCATATTGCCTGTCCGCACTTATTCTGAAATTACCAAAATCAGGCAATGTACCGCAATACGGACTATTTACACCTTTCATCACGTCAGATAGCCATTTTCCATCCGAAGAATATCCGCCATGATTTTCTACGATAATATTGATTTTATTTTTCTTACCGTATTCCGATAGCCTTCCCAATCCATCAATAACCGCAGTTTTAACATCTGCTTCAGATCCCTTACCAGATGCGTTCACCCTAACAGTAAGACAACCTAGTGTTTTGGCAGCATCAACCCACTTATAATGATTTTCAATTGCCTTAGTTCTGGCTTTTTCGTCCAGGTCACCCAAATCGCCTTCACCATCAACCATAATTAAATGGTTCTGGATTCCTTCATTCTTTGTAATGGTTAAAAGCTCTTTTAAGTACGCCTGGTCAGTCTCTTTTTTGTTGAAGAATGGACTAACATATTCCACAATGTTTATCCCAAACTCTTTCTTAGCCCTCATCGGAAATTCAAGGTTAGTCATCTTACCTCCAAATAATGCTTTATGAAAAGACCATTCCGCCAGAGAAATCTTAAAGAATTCTTTTTTAACACCTGTTGCGAACAAATCTAATGGCAGGATTGAACCAACCCCTGCGGCAGCGCCCAGTATACCTAAATCTTTAATGAAACCTCTGCGGTTACTTTTATCCATCGCCATAACTATTTCTTATTAAAATTATTGTAAAAGAACATCAGCTGAAAGCCGATGGCATTCGTCCAGTATTCCCAATTATGGGCACCCGGTCTAATCGTGAAATCATGCGGAATATTATTGTACTGCAGTTTCTCATGCAGTTTCATGTTTACCTCATAGAAGAAGTCGTCACGCCCGCAGTCAATATTAATAGCAAGCCTGTTTGGTATCAGCAGACTGGTGAGATTAATCACAGAATTTTTTTCCCAGCGTTCAGGATATTTATCCTCTGCACCCAAACGTTTGGCAATGTCCCAGTTTAAAGGAAATGGCCTGATGTCAACCCCACCACTCATACTACCGGCAGCACCAAATGTGTTCTGATGCCTGAAAGCAAGGTAAAGCGCACCATGCCCACCCATGCTCAGTCCGGTTATTGCCCTTCCTTTTCTATCTTTAATTGTTTTGTATTTACTGTCAATAAAGTTTACCAGTTCTGTACCCACATAAGTTTCGTATTTCCAGGATGCATCCTCCGGGCTGTCAAAATACCAGCTGGTTACATTGCCATCCGGACAAACAATAATCTGCTGAAACTGGTCTGCGTATTTTTTAATTAGCGGGACTTTAGTTACCCAGCCTGAATACTTATCGCCAGCCCCATGTAAAAGGTATACAGTCGGATAGGCTTTGCCATCATTATATCCATCAGGTAATACAACTACCGCTTTAATGTTTTTTTTCATCGCGGCACTGTAGGTATCAACCGTATCTACTTTTGCAGCAATTGCTGCTTTAGTAAAAATCAGGACAACAACGACAAACAAGAAAATATATCTTTTCATAACAATTAGATCCAGCTGCATGCTGCTCCTACAAGAGCGGCATCTTCCCACATTTCAGTTCTTCTGATAACCACAGACTTATCAACTATTCCCTCCTTCAGTTTCACGATAAAGTGGTCCCATGTTCTGGCAATATTTCCCCCAATAACTAAAACCTGCGGTTTTTCGTCTGCTATAAAGTCATTTAAAAAAGAAGCCAGGTTAACTGCGAATTCATCAAATATCTGTGCCTTGGTTTCCGCACAGTCGGTATTTAAAAACAATTCTACGTTTTTGATTTCCTTGCCGGTCAGTTCTTTGTATCTTTTTAAAAACCAGCGTGTCGAAATATATTCTTCAGCAATACTGTCTAAAAATGGCACAAATGCCCGGTTCACGTCTACTACCTCTCCTTTACAGTTACTGGTAGATCCTAGTCCGGTTCCAAGGGTAACACCTATTGCACGGTCAAAATCTGAAGCCGCACCTGATGCCAGTTCACCACGCAAAAAGGCTTCTGCGTCATTAATAAATATAATGTCTTCTCCAGGGATAGCTAAACGTTCTGATAAGATTTTGCGGATATTCATACCATAAAGTGCATCATATTTTTGCATGCCCTTCATCTGCGAAATTCCCTCTTTGTAATCAAAAGGTCCCGGCATCGCAATTCCTATTTTTGTTGATTCACCACCCGGCTTCAATATCAGTGAAGAAAGCGCTGCAACCCATGAATTAAATATCGTCTCGGCATCATCCATAGAAGACACACGCTCCCGCTTTAATGTATGGTCAATAATTGTGTAAGAATTGCTGTCAACATGGGCCGCCGTAATATGGGAGCCACCAATATCTACCCCGATAAAAGGCAGCTTAGCAGGTTTTGAATCCATTGTATCGTTTATTCTTGGTTAAGGAACCGTATCGATTCGTTTTCCTAAAATAAGGTTATTTAAACCGTTTTAGCAAACCTTTTAAAATAATAATTTAACAACGTTTTAACCTTTTGGCGCTTCTTCAGCGCTGCTTTCTGTTTTCGGCGGCCTTGGTCCGCGCTTATAAATTACTAGTCCATTTAGAAAATTACGCAAAATCTGATCACCGCATTTTTTGAAGTTTGGATGGTCATCTTTCCTAAAAATATCTCCAAGTTCACTTCTCGTAACCTTAAAACCCACAAGTTCCATTATTTTAATAATGTCGTCATTGGTTAACTCAAGCGCAACCCTCAATTTCTTAAATATGTCGTTATTACTCATATTACATTGCTATTTCTATTTTAACCTTTTTGTTTTTGATGCGTTCGTCTTTCAAAGATGCAAGCACCTTACCTACCATCCTACGCTTTATCGCAACATATGACGTAGTATCCTTAACCTCTATCAAGCCCACATCTTCTTTCATCAAACCGCCTTTCTTCAGCAATAGCCCAACAATGTCAATCTTATTTACTTTATCTTTTTTTCCTGCGGCGATGTATAGCGTTTGCCATTCGCTATCTGAAGGAGTTTTAAAGTTGCCTTTTAAACTCTCCTCCTGTATATCACTTTTTAGAAAAGGATATTTTTCATCATCGGCAATCACCAGGTATGCGGTTCCTTTTGCATTCATTCTGGCAGTACGCCCATTTCTGTGCAGGAATGCGTCTTCTGTATAAGGTAGCTGGTAATGAATAATGCATTCCACTTCCGGTACATCCAGGCCTCTCGAAGCAAGGTCTGTAGTGATCAGTATTTTGATGCTGCCATTTCTAAATTTCAATAATGCCCGCTCCCGCTCGTCCTGTTCCATGCCGCCATGAAATATGTCATGTGCTAAATCTTTATCTATCAACAGATCACTTATTCTATCTACCGTTTCTCTGTGGTTGCAAAAAATCAGGGTACGTTTATCACCAATCTTACAGATCAACTGAAATAAAGTATCCAGCTTATCTGCAGCTGTAGTAAGCACTTTTCTTAGCTGCAAATCGGGAGCCACTTTAACGTCCTTCAGAAAATCTATGGCAACGGGCTTATTAACGCCCGTAAAGTCCGGAATTTCCTCCATTGCCGTGGCGGAGGTAAGTATGCGCTGCTTTAACGACAACAGCTTTTTAATGATGTACGACATGTCTTCTTGAAACCCGAATTCCAGCGCCTTATCAAACTCATCCAGCACCAAAGTAGTAATACCAGACTCATCAAAGTTTTCGTGCCTTAAATGATAGGCTATCCTGCCGGGGGTACCAACCAGTACCGCAGGGGCCTGCTCAAAGTTATTACGTTCTGTCTTTACAGGGTGACCGCCATAACAGCAGTTCACTTTAAAGCCGGTACCCATAGCTTTAAAAACCTGCTCAATTTGAAGGGCAAGCTCTCTTGACGGCACCAGGATCAAAGCTTGTACACGCTCTTTCCCAAGTTTCTCCAGGTTGTTCAGCACAGGAAGTAAAAAAGCCAGCGTTTTGCCAGAGCCTGTTGGGGCTAGTAAGACCACATCATGGCCCTTTTTAGTTGCGCTAACCGCAGCCAGCTGCATATCGTTCAACGCAGCAATTTTCAGTTTCTCCAGGATCTTTTCCAGCATATGTTTTCAAAGATAAGGTACAAAGGGAACAATACCCTCATCTTAACACAAACACGCACATAAAGTGTTGACAACAAGGTAATTGTTAGCAATTAAACAACCAGAATTTAACGTACTTTTAATTTTATACACCTATTTTTAATAAACCTGACTTACCTTATCCCAACAAACTATGACCTGGAAAAAATTTAGCGGCGAACAAATTAACCTTTCCATCCTCGAAGAAATTGAAAATTCCATTATCCGAGAAACAGAAAACGGACATAAATTAAAAGTTTGCATCGGAACAGACTCACAAGTCAAAGGCCCGCTAACAGATTTTGCTACGGTAATCGTATTGCTAAGGGAGCATCACGGCGGCTTCATGTACATCCATCAGGAAAAAACGCCACAAAAAATGAGTATAAAAGAACGTATGCTTATCGAAGTTCAAAAATCTATAGAAACAGCATATTCAATTTGCGACTTGCTAGACCTTTACGACGTAGATCTGGAGGTCCATGCTGATATTAATACCAACCCGATGTTCAAATCTAATAAAGCGCTTAATGAAGCTATGGGTTACATCTTAAGTATGGGCTTTATTTTTAAAGCCAAGCCCGAAGCGTTTGCAAGTTCAACTTGCGCAGATAAAATGGTGCATTGAAAAAACCGGCTTACCAGTTTTTGGTTGAAATAGCTGGCTTAGGCTTTACCGCAGTCTCAGCAACAATGCTTGTTGCCATTGCTTTCTTAAAGTTTTCAGCAAAAGCTGCCGCTTCCCTTGCAGTAATTTTCTTGTAACCATCCCAGTCTGCTGCTGCCAACTTACCCGGGTCACGTTCTAATGGAGATCCAATTGCTGTTGAAGGCACAAAGTTTCCGTAACGGTCTCTCATGTATGGGATAAAGACAAAATTTGTCAGCCAAAACCTGTATTTGCCCGTCTTTACTTCCACATATAAATTATAAGTTACCTGTCCAAGGGGCCTTGCCATGCTCAGCGTATTTTTACTTATAGCCATTTTTCCGCTTGCAGAAATGGTCGTATCACCACTCATTGAATCAATCTTTATGGCAATCGGCATCTTCTTTAAATGACTTAGCGCTCTTCCTGCCAACGAATCTTTAGGTGATCCTTTGATCTCAACTACCTCGTAATAGATCAACTTGCCGCGCTCATCCAGCGCAAGCGCTTTCTCCTGACCAAAACACACAACGCCATACAAGACAAAAGAAACTGCTGCTATCAATAATTTCATGGTGCAATATAATTAAAAAAGCCACCAGAAATTCTGGTGGCTTGAGTTTATACGTAATCGAGACTAAAATGCGTACACTAGCGCTAATGAGAACTGAGATGCAGATTTAGTTGGCGTTAAGCCGTCGCTTTTTAAGAAGCTTGAGTTAGAATCATTGTCAAATCTAACCTCTGGAATGAAGGTTAAACCACCTGATTTAATGTTACCAGACAATGTTATCGCAGCAATGTCTTTAGCAGTACCCGGACCAGTAGATTTTACTGTAAACAATTCACCTCTTAGTCCTAAAGCAAAACCAGGAGTGAATGCATTTTGTACGTACAATGCACCACCGCCATAACCACCACCATCATTTGCAACAGAATAGTCAGCAACGTTCAATCCTATTTTAACCGACTCAGTAACTTGATAAGATGTAGTCAAATCTAAAATAGTACCATTGCTAGAATTCAAAGCTGTACCAGCTAATGCAGGAGTTCCAGACAATACATTCAAATATGCAGTCCATCCTTCAACAGGGCTTAACATCAATTGAGCACCAATATGTGATACTCCGTTAAAATCTTTGTAAACATTCCAGTCATTGAACAAGCCCACCATTAAACTTGCTTTGCTAGAGAAAGCATAGGTTCCTTTAATACCAGCATTCTGGAATGGACCATTAGTAAACAGGTAAGAAGTTGAGTAGTTAAAGTTCCCAGTTGGAGCAATTACTTCGTATCCAATAAATGTTCCCATGTAACCCGCAGTCATTGAGAATTTATCTGTGAAAGCGTAAGTAGCATACAGGTTTTGGATATGGAATGAATTGCCGTCAACACCATCGCCATTTGGAATAGACTGGTATTGTCCGCGCGGACCGAAAGATAATTCTCCAACAAATGAAGCCTTACCGGTGGTTTTTTTCAAAGCCAAATCCAACATACCTAGCGATACTGAGTTTTGATCAGTTGCGAAAGAGGTACCAATGTTTGGTCTTTTAGCGAAATCGTATTTGTAATACGCATCAGCAGAACCAGAGATTTGCAAAGGAGCATCAGCAGCTTCCTGGGCAAATGCCGCAGAAGTAAAAGCAAGAGATGCTATAGTCAATAATGATTTTAATTTCATAATGAGTTTTTTGAGTGAGATTTAGATGTGAGCTGATTAAAATTTATTGTCTACTTCTTGTCCGGCAACGATCAAAGTACCTTGAGAATATTTCTCGTTGTGCTGACTAGCATCCAATCCTTCTTCTTCCTCTTCAGAAGTAACACGAATTGGTTGGATCAGGTTGATGAATTTGAAGATGATGAATGACATTACGAAACTGAATACCACCACGATAACCACACCTTTCAACTGAGTGATGAAGAAGTCAGCGTTACCATAGAATAAGCCATCAACACCTGCACCATTCACAGTTTTGGTTGCGAAGATACCTGTTAACAACATACCCACGATACCACCTACACCATGGCAAGGAAATACGTCTAATGTATCATCTAAACTAGTTTTTTGTTTCCATGAAACAGCAAGGTTAGAAATGATAGCGGCAATTGCACCTATGAAGATACTTGAAGGAATACTTACAAAACCAGCACCCGGAGTAATGGCTACAAGACCAACAACAGCACCAATACAGAAACCTAATACTGAAGGTTTTTTTCCTCTTGATACATCAAAGAACATCCAGGATAAACCAGCAGCACCAGCAGCAGTATTTGTTGTTAAGAAAGCTGAAACAGCAAGACTGTTAGCACCTAATGCAGATCCTGCATTGAAACCAAACCATCCAAACCAAAGCAAACCTGTACCAATTAGTACATATGGAATGTTAGCTGGTGGAACTTCCTGATGCTCAACATGTGATTTTCTGCGTTTTAATACTAAAGCACCAGCTAAAGCAGCCATACCGGCCGAAATGTGAACTACTGTACCTCCGGCGAAATCTAAAACACCCATTTTGAAAAGGATGCCATCAGGATGCCAGGTCCAGTGTGCAAGTGGAGAGTAAACGAATATTGCAAACAATACAATAAATAAAATGTAAGATGTAAAACGGATACGCTCAGCAACAGCTCCAACAACAAGTCCTGGAGTGATGATGGCGAACATCAATTGAAAAACAGCAAATAAAGAAAGGGGAATAGTTGCAGCTAAGCTCCATGACGGACTAGAATTTACTCCCTGAAAAAACAAGAAGGTTCTTGGATCGCCAATAAGTCCATTAATAGACTCACCAAAAGCAAGACTGAAACTAACTACTACCCAAAGTACAGTAATTACACCTGCAGCTACCACACTTTTGATCATCGTAGACAGTACATTTTTACGGTGAACCATACCACCATAGAAAAATGCAAGTCCCGGAGTCATAATGAATACCAGTGCCGCAGCAATTAATACAAACGCGATATCTGGTCCGCTGTATTTGCCCTCATCAAAATTAGGAAGTAAGGGAATAAAGAGGGCAGCAACCGCAATTATTAATAAAACTGCAAGTGGGCCCCATTGTTTGAATAAAACTTTTGCCATAAATGTGTTTTTTAACTGTTTGTAATTAAAGTTTATTTGATTTTTTGCTAAAACTAGTAATTATTTTGAGAAAAAAACATTTGAAACCAAACAATTTTACAGAAACACTGTATACAATTTGAATTTTTAGAGCAAAAACATGAAAATATCACAAATTACACTGCAATATTTTGCATTTTTATAATAATTGACCGATCAAACCCCTTGATTTTTAAGAAATGAATAAAAATTACCTAAAAGAATAAGTTTGTATCTTTAGGGACTTATGAAATCTTATCAATTTACCTTTTCTCAGAAGTTGCCTGTCTCAGTAAATGAGGCATGGAAATTTTTCTCATCGCCAAACAATCTTGCTAAAATTACCCCTGCAGATATGGCTTTCACAGTAACGTCTGATCCCGGTCAACTTAAAACAATGTACCCTGGTATGCTTATTACTTACAAGGTATCGCCGGTATTGAATATCAAGTTAAATTGGATGACAGAGATCACCCACATCGAGGAAGAAAAATACTTTATTGACGAACAACGCTTTGGTCCTTACAAATTTTGGCATCACCAGCATCACTTTGAAAAAATTGAGGGTGGAACTTTAATGAATGATATCCTAACGTATGGCCTTCCATTCGGCCCAATTGGAGTTTTAGCGAACACGCTGTTCGTCGGCAAGAAAGTTCAGGAAATTTTCGAGTTCAGAAGAAAAAAGGTGATCGAATTGTTCGGTGATTATACAACTGCTTCTGAAACATAAGCAGAACCTTGAACCACGCCCCTGCGTTCAATTTCTTTATCTATATAAGTTTGAATGGCCGACTTATTCAGCCCCCAGTTAGGCGCTATTAATAAATCCCAGTCAGATATTCCAAACAAGCGCTGTATTACAACATCAGGCCTTAGCAAAGGAATCAATTTACACAGTAAGTCTGTATATTCTTCAAGTGAAAATAATTTGAAAGGTTGCTTCTTATATTTAGCACCCATTATAGAACCCTCTACAATATGAAGGTGGTGGAACTTAACAAACTTGATTTGAGGAAAACGGTTAATTTCATGAATATAGCCTAGCATCATCTCTTCGGTCTCCCATGGAAAGCCGAAAATGGTGTGCACACAAAGGTCAAGCTTACTATTCTCCAGTAATTTTACAGCCTCTACAAACTCGCCATGGCTGCATCCTCTATTTATCTGGTTTAGGGTTTCATCATATATAGACTCCATTCCCATTTCCAGATCTACATCAAAACGATCAGAATAGCTTTCTAATAAAGCTACTTTCTCCGCGTCTATGCAATCCGGCCTCGTGCCTACAGAAAAACCTACAACATCATGTGGATTAATAGAGAGCGCCTCATCATACATCATCTTTAAATAATGAACCGGGGCGTAGGTGTTGGTATTTGGCTGGAAGTAAACAATAAATTTATCCGCCTTATAAAAACCCTTACCTCTTTCCATGCCCTGCTCAAGCTGTTCACGTATGGTAGGCAATTTCCTGGAAAGCTCGGGAGTAAATGAATCTACGTTACAATACGTACAACCGCCATATCCCTTACTGCCATCACGGTTGGGGCAGGTAAAGCCACCATCAACAATTACTTTAAAAACACGTTGGCCCTTATATTTCTCTTTAAGGTGTGTCCCGTAATTATTGTAGCCCTTTATTCCCTGATCCAGTAATGTTCCCACTTCGATTTTTTTACAAAAATACAAAAAATATTGCAAGCAGTATAGGAAGGCAAAAGCTGTTAATAAAGTAGGCTGGCGACTAGTTTAGTTAGCTGTTACGGGCTTGATCTTATCACCCTGCACTGGAGAATAATCCTTTTTAATTTCGCCATTTACCATCAGCTCATCGAAATAACATTTAATGCCAATAGTCTTGCTAAAATCTTCATCATCCTGCAAATGAAAATGCAGGTGTGGTTCAGATGAGTTCCCAGAATTTCCACACATTCCTAAAAGCTGACCTTTTTTTACCTTATCTCCTTGCTTTACTTTTACACTATATTGCTTAAAATGGGCAAAAAGTATAAATTCATTGTTTTGAGTTTTAATTAACACGGAATTTCCTGTAGCGAATAGCGGGTTCATGCTACCCGGTTTATTGTCCTTTACCCCATCCACAGCAAACACTACTTCTCCATCAGCTGGTGTAAACAAAGGCTGACCGAAAGCATAATAGTCTTCATTTAACTTGCCATCTGTTTTGTAAGATTTACCTCCGGCATTGCGCATCACAATGTCAAATGCGTTTTTTTGGAAGTTCGTTGCAACATGGTAATTCTGTTCCTTGGTATCGCCACCCCAAAAAACTGTCCATTCACCCTTAAACGGCAATGCCATTTTGGTTAGGTTACGCGCCATTTTAACAATTAGCGGCGCCTCGTATGGTTTTGCAAATAAAGCCACTATCGATTGTCCCTCTACCGCGATACTTAAAGTAAGCAGCCCTTTTTCAAACTGTGTTTTATAAACACCTGACCCTCCTTTATTCATTTCGAAAGCCATCTCCCTGATGTTTCCAAAATTCGAATGGAGCTGTGCGATAAATGCCTTTGTTTTATCAAGTGGCATCCCGCCTTTTGCCTGTTCCGAGAACAGGTTAAAAATGCTATCCGGTTGATTGGCATTGTAAAATTTAGTGAATTTAGCAGTCACCACTTTGTTGCCGGCACTTTCGTCTTGAGCAAACACCGATATGAAAAACAAGGAAAATAAGCAGGTAAATAAGGAAAATTTCATAAAATGATTTTTCCGAAGATAACTAAAACATTCCCAATTGTGGTCCCTGCTGTTCGGGATTATTGCCGTCTTTAATCCTCGCGTTATTCACTTTTTTATCAACCTGCCAACCCTCCAGTAGATCCTCAGCAACAGGGTGCAACACGCCTAACCGCGCTTCGCGCGAAGCCTCCCTATCCAGCCAAACCATAGCCTCAGCCTGGTTAAGTATACAGGGCATCCTATCGTGCACCTTACCCATAAATTTATTTGCAGACTGCATTATCATCGTACAGGTAGGGATTACGATATCTGTATTAGGATCCTTCCAGGTATCCCAAAAACCCGCAAGCCACAATACTTCGCCATCCTTGCGCTGAAAATAATAAGGCTGACTAGGCGTTTGCCGCTTATCAAACTCATAAAACCCTTCAATCACGAATACACAATGCCGTCTCCCAATCAGCGCACGATAAGTAGGCAACGTGGCCATCGTTTCAATGCGCGCATAGGTTGTCGCAAACTTCGGAGGTTCCAGAGCCCCCGAGGGGATAAGGCCCCACTTTATGTAATGTATCTTACCTGGCCTCGCATCTAATATAACTGGCATTTCCGTTCCCGGTGGCCGGTTGGTATCTTTTTCAACTGCCTTACCTCCCAGTTCCATCCCTGCCTTTCTGGCCAGGTCTTTACCTTCACTAATTAATGTTCTTCCGCACATAATCTATTTTACTTTAATCAGATCTTTCCACCTTGTGGTATACCCACCACTTAAATATTCATGCTTTAATTTCCACTTTTTCTCAAAACCCTCGCTTGCCATCCTCAGCGTTCCCCTGCCATAGGCCATGTTTAGCTTATCCATCACGGCAGAAACCTGGTCTCCGCCAGGGCTATGTGTTTTAAACAGATGAAACTGTAAGTCTCCTTCAGGTATAAGCCCTGTTGCTATAACCCCAGCCTTTCTGTACTTAATGCCGGTACTGAACAACATCCGTGCAACCTTGTTGGCTACAGAAACTAGTTCCGTTGTGCTGTTGCTGGCTATCGCAAGGCGATGTACATGCTTAGGATAATGCTGGGGATGGTCCTCCCGGTGTTTATTTGTTAACAAGAAGACTTCAAGAAACTGACAGCACATCTTTTCAGTCCGCAATTTTTCTCCCAGCCGGCTGGCGTAGGTAGTCACTGCCTCGCATAATATATCGGCATCCATTACATACCCACTAAAAGAGCGTGTTACCGACAAGCCTTTCGCCGTCGGCGGCAATTCTCCCAGCTGCAGCATTGGCCTCCCCCAAAGCTCATTCCACATCCGCTGCCCCTGCACTGTCATATGTTGCTTAAACCACAATTCAGGCATCCTCCTCAATTCTCCTACAGTTTTAACTTGTATAGAGGTCAGCTTTTCATAGTATTGCCTGCCGATCCCCCATAAATCTTCAATCGGGAAATCCTCCAGTGCCGCACTCACTTCTTCCGCTGTTTCCAGCACCAGCGTGCCGCCGTTTTTTTTAGAAAGCTTGTTTGCCAGCTTAGCCAATGTTTTTGTAGGTGCGATGCCTATCGACACCGGAATTCCGGTATTTTGTATAATAGAAGTCCGGGCATGCTTAGCATAAAGCTTCAAATCTTTGATATCACCAGCCCATGCAAATGCTTCATCTATACTGTAGGGTATTACAGTGGCAAACCACCTGCTTAGGTTATGCATTACACGCTCAGACATGTCTCCATAAAGCACATAATTACTAGAGAAAACCTGGATGTTAAATTTCTTTATCAGGTCGTGAACCATAAAGGCCGGATCACCCATTTTTATGCCCGCTAATTTTGCCTCCTCGCTCCTGGCTATTACACAGCCGTCATTATTGGAAAGGACTACTATAGGCAAACCTTTCAGCGCTGGCTTAAACAATCGCTCTGCCGATGCATAGAAGTTATTGCAATCACATAGTACATACATGGCTGTATCTCCCCTTCCTTAATCCCACCGGCAAAACGCCAAAACATACCGCAATCACTACACCCCAAACTTCCATTCCTGTTTCTGAATCGGGCAAATAAATATCACCATCACAAATTAGCCTGGGCTTGCCATTTTGATAATCAAGCGCCCGGCATACCAATTCGCCCTGCAGCGGGGTAATCACAATTGAATCCTGAACAGACTTCAGAGATTTATCTACAACTAGCAGCGCACCTTCTTTAATGCCATAGCTCAACATACAATTGGATGCCATTTTAAAATAAAATGTACAATGCGGATCCACCACAAGCATATCACTTATGTCCAGTCTGCCTTCAAGATAATCGTCGGCTGGCGACTTAAATCCTGAAACAATTTGCTGGGCTCTTTGCTGCGTTTTCCTTATCATCGAAACAAATATATACTAAATATATTAGCATTAACTACGGAAATTAGCAATCACAACAAATAGGAATACTATTTCGTAAGTAACATAGTTTGGATTAAATAGTCTTAGCTTAGAACCAGCCAAATAAAAACATGAAAACAGCGCTGAATCTAATTGCAATCAGGTTTACTTTTCTACTCAGCATTGCTTTTATCCTTTGCTTTAACAATGGATCGTTTTACTTTCTAGACTGGATCAACTCGTACATCACTTCGGCTAAAGACTTCGCAGTTAATTCGTTGAATAATAATCTACTCCACTTAAACGAAGTCAACCCACAGTTCAATGGCAGTGGAGATACCACCTATGCCTATGTTTTGCTTTTAGGGACATTCCTTTTTGCAGTAATCGGAACAATTATATGGTCGGTGCTCGACAGGAAAAGAAAATCACACAATCACCTACTTTACTGGCTCATCGTTACACTTCGTTTTTATGTTGGATTTATGCTTGTTCATTACGGATTGGCGAAACTAAACAATGGACAATTTCCCGGTCCTTCCGCAACCGGAATGATGACCACTTACGGCGACTCTTCCCCAATGGGATTAGCCTGGCGCTTTCTTGGTTTTTCTGAAGGATACAAAACTTTTATGTTCATAGCCGAGATGATGGGTGTGCTGCTCTTCTTCCGGAAAACGGCAACCATTGGGGCCATATTATGTCTAATGACCTGTGTAAACATTATGGCAATTAACTACTTTTTTGACGTTCCTGTTAAATTGCTATCGACATCATTAGTGGTCATGTGCCTGATCATCCTGTCACCTAACCTAATACGCCTGTTCAAACTGTTTTTCAAAGGCGAAACAATAAAACTGGACCTGCTCCAACCACCTGCATTTAAAGCACCCTGGGCAAAGGTAGGTAAAGAGGTAGTAAAATATTTAGCCATCGCGCTATGTGCTTTGGTACCTGCGGCGCATACGGTAATCGCTGCTGTCGACAAAAAATCCGACGCCAACCAAAACCTGTACGGAGCTTATCGTATCAGCGCAATCGACTGGCCAAATGGTACTCCAAATGCCGACAGTACTTTTCTCAGCCACAAATGGCAGTTAATGGTGATCGATAGTCGGGATAGGGCAACCATTAGATTTGGCGAAGATGAAATCATTTATTGCAAAACACAAATCGACAATAAGAATAAAACCATTAAACTATCTTTCAATGACGAGCCTGGAGTAAGGTATACTTTGTCCTATCGCTTGCCGGTACCAGGAGTACTTGAACTTCGTGGCGAATTGTTTGGCAAAGTCACAAAAATAAGCCTCAGTAAGAAAGAATTTAACCTAACCAAACAGGGATTTAGGTGGATTAATGAATATCCGGATAACAAATAATAAACAAGTAGCAACTCGAAATTCTTTGTAATGTTAAACACAATAACAATTCTAAAATGACAACGCTTTCAAAAACCATTTACATCACCTTCGGATTAATTATACTTTTAACTGTCCTGAGAGAAACGGGAATTGTTGACCTTAATTATTACAATGCTAAAGTCAATTACTCGGGGAACATTGAGTGGGCTAACGGTAGTCGAACGGCGAATAGCGTTGATTCGACTGCAGGTCCGGGGTACTCCAACGCCGATATTTCAATTATAATTGTACAGGAAAAAGACACCTTGTATAAAGAAATTCACAAGCTGGCGCCCCTTGTTCTAACAATTGAAACTTTTCAAACGGGATCTTTATGGACACCACTATACAAATCTGCCAGTTTCTCAGCATCAGCTATCCCGGGTTTCGAATATAGTTCGGGGCTTGATGTAAAAGAGACAACTAAGGTACCTGGCCCTCTGATATATGGGAATTTAAAAATAACAGGAAACGTAAAAATTACGGGTCTTTGCTCCCACCGGCAGGCAGTTCAAATTGTAAAAGATTTCGTGGTAAAACACTTTGCTGAAAGCACTAAGAAACACCTTTCAACCACTAAAGGAAATTATGCGAACGGACTTCCACTATACAAAACACCTATAAACTAGCTCTTTATTTAGGAAGGTATCGTTTCTACTAAAATTTCGCTACCGGCCGCATCGTAATAAATGCAGGTCATAGCCGCTAAGTCAACTATCCATTTCTCAATTCCCGTTTCCGCACAATCCTTACAAAATGTGAAATAATCACTGCCGCCCTTTTGATGGTTCTTAAGGTGTTGAACAAATAGCTCCTTATTACTAAGATCAGCAATATCTAGCTGATCATATTGCGGGTCCGATACAGTTTGATAACCATTAGGGCCATAGTAGACAGTATGACTATCGCTAACAAAAGTCTCAAAGCTTGTAACACCCAACTTGATAATGTCTTGAATGTATTTTGGAAAGTCAGCACCTGTCTTCACTTTTTCGTGTTCTGCTTCAACTTGTGCAACGGTAAATGTTTTTGTCATTTTAACATGATGTTAATGGCGAATGGGCGACTAAATCTCGTATCTAAGTTTCCAATAGACTAACCAAATGCATCCCAGCAATAAGAAAAAATAACACACCCATCTTAAGCTTTTGCTTCTAACTTCTTGTGTGATGTGTACAAGGAATTCCAGGATAATTTCCATTAAATCTAATTTCGCTGTTTTATTTTACAAATTACTACTTTTAATTAATGAAATCAGAGGACCTCAAAAAACTAGATGTTATCCCTACCAGCAGGAGGCCTTGGTATACAAGAACTCCTTTTCTGGGTATCATAGCATTTATCGCATTTCTATTGATCAAAGCCCTTTTGAGCTGGATCGGTTAGCCTTATGAAATTAACTTCCAAACTGCAATTTAAACTCAGCGAGAAAGGCGAATTTCATAATATTGAAGAACGGAACCTTGCTGATACGATCGCACTGATAAACGACTATCCCTGGAGCACAGAGCGGAGCAATGCATCTGTTGAACTAACATGCCCATCAATTACTATAGCGCATCCCGACGGGACTTATCTGAAAATCGGGCCGTACTTTTCAGGAAAATATTCGCTGTACTACCTCGGGAGCAATAGAAATGTTTACCTGAAAACCGTCACTAATCTGGAGGAAGCCTGTGAATGGGTGAAAGTATTTTTTGAACATGAAGGGCAGCTTAAGGGATTTGAGAAATACGGATTCACAATCAATCCCAATAAACACTTCAAAACAAATCCTTTTGTATATCAAACAAACACAAGAGCCAGTTCACGTCTGCTATATCAACTCTTCTTCATGATTGGAGCAGCAATCATTTTGTCATTCCTGAAATACCTTGATCACCCCGATCAGTTTAAAGTGAGTACATTGTTTTATGTCCTGCTCTTCTGCCTGGTATTATGCAGTCCCTTGTTCTATTTATACTTTAATTATCTTGACGCCGACAGAAACATTTTTTTAAGAATTTCCAGGGGACATGATGATTTCACCTTTGGGACACTTGATAATGAAAAGACATACCGCAAGCAGGATGTACAGTCGATTATTTCTTACGGGCCTAACAAAAGAAGTCTTTGGGGAGAGTGCGAAGTATTTATCATCACCTTTAAAAATGGTGAACAGATTAAGTTCACCAGCCTGCTAATTTTGGGAAGTACATTATGGGGGAAATTCCCTGATCATAGGATATATAGACAAAAATTGTTTTTCCCCACTTACCAAAGCGTTCGAGCTGAAAAGACTGATAAGTTGGATTTTTATAACTAAAAGCGTTCAGCACATATCAATACTGCTGCCGCAATTTTATTACCCGCTTCATCTGATTCCATAGTAACAATTGTAGCCCTGTCGCCCAGTTTCAGATCAGATTCCACAATTACGCCCGCAGCGCTTTTAATTTTGGTTTCGGCATTTAGTTTAACAACTTCGTTAACGCCGTCGCTTCGTGTAATTGTAATAAAATGATTTTTGATAACTACAATTTTGCCTAGTCCTCCGGTCCCACCACATGGATCGGCTCCTTTAACAGCAGAACCGTTACCAACAGTACCCTGCTCAGGCCGCTCGTCAAACCTTACAGGCATTGAACCTCCCTGGTACAACCCAAATCCATATACCGCTGCCGCTGTTGAGACCACAACGCTCACTACTATGACGATGATTAAATTTCTGGCCTTCACAGAATGTACATTTCTCGCCAATGCCATAAATATCCAATAACCAGTCATTACACCAAGGCCGTTTAATATCACATCATCAATATCAAAAATCCCCAGTCGCAAAATTACCTGGGTTCCTTCAATCAGAAAGCCTGCAGCCACAGCAAATGGAAGAATCTTTTTCCACGACTTATACCCCAATACGATAGGTAAAAGCAAACCTACAGGCATCAGTAAAACAATGTTTCCAACGAGATTAATAAATCCAATGAGCCAGCCTTTCTCTCCCAGCAAATACACAAAGATGGTTTTAAAGGGGATCAAATTGGGTGGACCGGTTTGCGATCCCCCAAAACTAAACATCATTGAGCCTACCCTAACCATTGGCACATCTTTAAGCACCATGATCTTAAACAATAGCGCACAATAGGCAAGAAGTATGAATGCCGCTAGTAAATGCTTTCTCATCTATACTAAGATATTGTTTTTAAACAATTTATTCATAAGCCAAATACCCTACATATTCGGCTAATCAATCTCACAGAAATTATTACTTTTATACGAACCAAATATTTTACTCACCATGAAAGGAATTTTACTTTCCGCAATCGCACTAATCATGCTGTCATCTTCCGCAGCATTCGCACAGTCTTCAACCGTAAAAACAACTAAAAAACCGATCAAGTCTGCTACAGTAGCTGCAAAAACAGAAAATACCGACCACATTGGGACATGGAAGCTTATTTCTCAAAAAGTAACTTATGACAACGGGCAGGTCTTCGAAGGCGACAGCACCAATGTATTCCAGCGTAAAATACTTACGCCTACTAGTTTTGTAGTGATCATAGAAAAAAGAATTCCTGACTATGAAAATAAAAAACTGGCGACTTCAGTTGCCGGTGGCCGATACACTTTGGTTGATGGTAATTACGAAGAATTAACAGATTATGCTGCTTTCAAAGGATTTGAAACCATGCAGGTAAAATACAAGCTTACCATTGAGGATGGTAAACTCCATACCGTGGGTACAGTTGGCGGCAACACCATTTATGATGAGGTGTATGTTAGAGAATAAAAACCAGCCATAACTTATCAAGAGGTTAGCTTAACGGTTACCCTCTTTTTTTGTGCCTAAAATTCCTTCGATCAATTGTAAGTCCCCGTAAAGTTGAGTTAAAGCCAAGTTGCTCACAGGTTTTAGGCACCTTCACATTTTGTTCACACCTCGTTCACACCAAACACACAAACAGGTACTTTTTTGTGAAGAATGTGTGGAGATGGTGTGCACAAGGTGAGACTATGCATACTACCCAACTATACCTTACCTCCGCCTCACCCTTAGCCCGTATTCAACTCACCAAAAAAGAAAAATATTCTTTAACTTTAACGTTCATCCCGCCCTATGAAACGCAATTATGCTCTTCCCCTTTCCAAATTTGTTTTACCCTATTACCTTGAATTCGGCGTAGGCATTAAGACGTTCTTGTTCTTTGCATTTTAACAATTATGGATAATCTCTCAAAAGCCTTGCTCAAAACCGACTTTACTTATACTTCAATACTTAATTTCGCTTTACAACAGAACCATGTTCCAGTAATAAAATCTCTGAAGATTCTAAATAATGCCGAAAAAGACCTGCAGAATATTGATATCGAAATCTATACTGAGCCTGAATTTACAGTTGCATGGAAACAGACCATTCAATTTTTAAGAAAAGACGAAAGCTTCGAGTTTGGCTCCATACCCATTGCCGTACAATCAAAGTACCTGGCTGAACTTACTGAACGCGTAGCTGGCAACATCACAATAAAACTTCGTTACGACGGAGAAGAAACTATTGAGCATTATCCCATTGAAATTCTGGCCTACGACCAGTGGAACGGCATTAACCTCCTACCCGAAATGCTTGCGGCTTTCATCACGCCTAACCATCCAGACATTTTCAAAATCATTAGAAATGCAGCGGGAATATTAGAGCGGTGGACAGGCAGTCCCTCGTTCGATGAATACCAAAGCCGTAATCCAGACCGTGTAATGAAACAAATGGCGGCTATATTTGAAGCCATTGCAGAAATGCAGCTCATCTATTGTTCCGTTCCGGCAAGCTTTGAAGAAACCGGTCAGCGCATTCGCCTTGCAGACACAATATTTACAAACAAACTTGCCAACTGCCTGGATCTTTCGCTGCTCTATGCGGCATGTCTGGAAGCAGTCGGCATCAGGCCGCTAATCATCATCACTAAAGGCCATGCATTTTGCGGTGCCTGGCTTATCGACGAGACCTTTGCCGATGCTGTAAATGATGATGCCTCATTAATTACCAAACGCATTGCCGAAGGAATAAGTGAAATTGCTATCGTAGAATCGACCTGCATGAATGCTGGCATGAAACATTCATTCGATACGGCAGTTGAGCAAGCCATGCAGAAGATCAACGAAGATTTTATACTCTTCCTTGACGTGAAACGTGCCCGTTATGGCAGTGTGAGGCCCCTTCCGTTGCGCATTCTTACCCCAGGTGGCTGGGAAATTAAAGAGGAAGTCCTCGCAGCGCGGAATAATGAATCGCCTGAAGATATTTATGTTGGCCAAAAACTCCAGTATACGGATAAGATCGACGTATCCAGGCAACTGCTTTGGGAACGTAAACTGCTCGACCTTACCCTTAGAAATAGCCTGCTCAACCTGCGTGTTACCAAAAGTGTTATCCAGTTCATTACTATCGATGCTGCCAAACTGGAAGATGCGCTGGCCAATGGAAGTGAATTCCACATGCTGCCAAGGCCGTCCGACTGGGATAATCCACTGCGCGACGCTGTCATCTATAAAAAGATCAACAATTCCGACCCCATTTCAGACCTCGTAAAGCATGAGCTCCAGCACAATAAGATCCGCACGTTTCTACCAGAACAGGAACTTTCGTATAGCCTCACTACCATTTACAGGGCATCCCGAACTTCCATGGAGGAGAACGGCGCAAACACACTTTACATAGGACTAGGCCTGCTAAAATGGTATGAAACCGAAGCAAGCGAGCGTCCGCGATATGCCCCAATTCTGCTCATACCAATCGAAATTGTGCGCAAATCGGCACTGAAAGGGTACATCATCAAAAGCCGTGAAGAGGAAACGATCATGAACATTACCCTGCTGGAAATGCTTCGTCAGGATTTTGGCCTTAATATTGGTGGACTGGAAACTCTTCCTAAAGACCAAAGCGGTGTAGATGTAAAGTCAATCTTCAACACCATACGGCAGCTCATTATGGGTAAATCCCGCTGGGATGTAGAAGAACAGGCGATCCTGGGTAACTTCTCTTTCAGCAAATTCATTTTGTGGAACGATATCCATAACAACTCAGACAAACTACTTCGAAATAAACTGGTGGCCAGCTTAGTATCTGGAAAACTGGAATGGGATGTTCAGGAGGAGGACAACTCCGAGGCAATTTTAGACGATAAGCTACACCCTGCAGCGTTATCCCTGCCAATAAGTACAGATTCTTCGCAACTTCAGGCCATAATTAGTTCCTCACAAAATAAAAGCTTTGTGCTGCATGGCCCTCCGGGAACAGGCAAGTCACAGACCATCACAAATATCATCGCCAACGCGTTATACCAGGGCAAAAAAGTGCTGTTTGTCGCAGCAAAAAAAGCGGCACTGGAGGTGGTGGAAAGTCGCCTGGAAGCCATTGGCATTGGCAGCTTTTGTTTGGAATTGCACTCTAATAAATCAAAGAAATCAGAGGTATTGCAGCAGCTGAAAGCGGCGACCGAGGTTCAGCAGAAGCATTCTCCGCAAAACTACCTGGATGAAGCCGGGCGTTTGTTCGATCTCCGCTCAGAACTGAATCAATATGTAGAAGCCCTGCATAAAAAGCAGCGTTTCGGCTATTCTTTATTTGAGCTGTTCAGCAACTATGGACAAATAAAATCTGCTAGTGGCAGCGTCCGTTTCCCCGCAGCACAACTTGAAAACCTTAGTCAGCAGCAGTTTACATCCTGGGGCGACATTACCGAAGAAATGCAGGCAGCAGCTCAGCTTATTGGAACCGCTCACAATCACCCGCTAAAAGCCGTTGGTACAACAAATTTCACGCAACAACTACGACAAGATGGCACCACGCTTTCCCAAAAGCTAATCAGCCTTTTGGAGCAGGTTAAAAGCAGTTCAGCGCAAACAGCGGCCGCCCTAAAAATAGACATCGAGTTGGTGAGCCGCGAACAGGAAGCTGCCCTATACAGAATCACAACCAACGTAATTGCTTTGCCGGATACTCCCGCCTCGCTATTAAATGTAGATTCCTTTGAGCAAACACTTGCACAAATTATCGGAGTTGCAGATCATGGCATAAAAAGGGACTCGCTGAGAACGGAACTGCGGCAATATTTCGACGACAGTGTGTTCAGTATTTCCGCAAGGCGATTGCTTACCGAGTGGACAATGGCTTCAGAAAAATGGTTCATTCCCAAATGGTTTGCACAAAACAAACTGATAAAAGCACTCAGCAGCCATAGTACCGTTAGCTCTATAAATAAAGAGCTGGTGCCTACCCTGCTAAAAAACATTATTGCATTACAGGAAGAGCAAGCATTTATAGATCAGGCAACTAACCTTCCCACTGCCTTAGGCTTTTTATGGAACAACGGGGCGGCCGAATGGACTAAAATCCTAACGGTATGCAATGCACTTATCCAAATTAACAGAAACGTAGCCGGTTTGCTAGATGTATCAGGCAGTCGCAAATGGCGCATGGCGATGGCGGAGCAATTTACAGAAGGCAGCAACCTTTTCCTCAGCAACAACGCGCATACTTTTCATACCTATATCGACCTATCCGATGAACTTGGGCGTAAGGAACTGGAATTAAATAATGTGCTTCAAGTAGATAAAATCATGATTCCCAGATCGGCAAGCAACTGGATTTCTAGTCTCCATAACGAACTACAAGGATGGGTAGATCACCTGCCAAACCTTAAAGATTGGATCAGCTGGCTGCAGGTTAAAGCAAAAGCCAGCCAATCGGGATTACTACCATTGGTTCAGGCATTCGAAAGCGGCAGCATAGCCGGCAATTTGCTTCATGCAGAATTTCTAAAAGGCTTTTACCGATCGGCCGCAGAGTCCCTCATCGAGGCAGATCCGAAGTTAAACACCTTTAACGGCACCTTATTTCAGGAAAAGATCCGTAAATTCAGGGAAATCAGTAAGCAATTCGAACTGCTCACGCGTCAGGAGTTATATGCAAAACTGGCTTCTCGCATACCTTCTTTCGCTCAGGAAGCTTCACAAAGCTCAGAGATTGGTTTTCTGCAAAGAAACATCAGGAACAATGGCCGCGCAACCTCCATCCGCAAAATATTTGACGGCATTCCCAACCTGCTTCACCGCATAACTCCCTGTATGCTCATGAGTCCCATTTCTGTTGCACAGTACTTTGAAGCCAGCACAGAAAAGTTCGACCTTGTCATTTTTGATGAGGCATCTCAGATGCCAACCTGCGAGGCAGTTGGCGCAATCGCAAGGGCGAGCAACGTTATCATTGTAGGAGACCCAAAACAAATGCCGCCTACCAGCTTCTTCGCCGTTAACAATGTGGATGAAGAGAACATAGAAAAAGAAGATTTAGAAAGCATCCTCGACGATTGCCTGGCCCTTTCCATGCCATCGCAACATTTATTGTGGCACTACCGCAGCAAGCACGAAAGCCTTATCGCCTTCAGCAATGCCAAATACTATGACAACAAACTGCTCACATTCCCGTCCATGGACGACATCAGTTCCAAAGTGCAGTTTGTACCGGTTGAGGGGCATTACGACAAAGGTAAAACGCGGCAAAATAAGTTTGAAGCCGATGCCATTATAGATGAAATTGTGCGCCGGTTATCAGACCCCCTGCTTGCTAAAAAAAGCATCGGTATCGTTACTTTTAGCTCCGTACAACAGACGTTAATCGAAGACAAGCTAACCGCAATATTTAGCGTTCGGCCGGATCTGGAGCAGATTGCATTGGAAAGCGAAGAGCCTATATTCATTAAAAACCTGGAGAATGTGCAGGGCGATGAAAGGGACATAATCTTATTTTCAATTGGCTACGGACCGGATGAAAAAGGGAATATCAGTTTGAACTTTGGCCCGATAAACAGAGATGGAGGCTGGCGAAGGCTAAACGTTGCCGTATCCAGGGCCAGGTATGAGATGATGGTATTCTCGACATTAAAGGCTGATCAGATTGACTTGAACCGCTCGCGCTCTGAAGGAATGGCCGGCTTGAAAGCGTTTCTTGCCTATGCAGAAAAGGGCAAAATCGCCCTGCCTGGAAGAACGGCAAATACGGCCGACTGGGAGCCTGAATTTGAAAATCTCATAGCAGCGGAGGTAAGAAAACACGGTCACGAAGTGCACACACAAATCGGTTGTTCAGCCTATAAAATAGATTTGGCCATAGTTAATCCCGAAAACAAAAGTGAATATATATTGGGTATCCTGTGCGACGGCAAGGGCTATGTAGCTGCCAAAACATCCAAAGACCGGGAGATTGTTCAACTCGATGTATTGACCGCGCTCGGCTGGAACATCCACAAAATCTGGAGCACCGAGTGGTGGGAAAAACCAGAAGCCGTTATCGCTGGTATCCTCAAAGCCATCAGCGAAGCAAAAACTACCCCTGTCATTGCTCACGGTAACACCCCTGCTTACGATAACACCCCTGCAATTGCTCACCCCACCAACCCTGCTTACGGCACCGCCCCTGTAATTGCTCATGGCAGCACCCCTGTCATTGCGAGGAACGAAGAGACGAAGCAATCTTCCATACCTTTCACCCCCACTCCAAACCCCACAACAATCCACCAAAACCCTTCCTTCCCCTACGAAATCACCAGCCTCGAAATCACAACGGCTACTCCCAGTGAGTTCATCAACCCTGTAAACCGAGGCAAAATAAAAGCCCAACTGTGCAACATCGTTCAAACAGAGGCGCCAATCAGCAAAAATCTATTACACAAAAGGTTATTGAACGCGTGGGGCATATCCCGCATGGGTGGAAGGGCATCAAAATACCTGGACGATCTCATAACTAACATGGAACTTCAGCAAACAGAAAACCTGAAACGGACATTCTATTGGAAAAGCAGTCAGGGCAGTGCAAACTACAAAGACTTCAGGATTTCGGCAGCAGAGTCACCGAAAAGAGAAGCCGAAGACCTTCCTCCAGAAGAAGTCGCCAATGCAATACATCAGGTTTTAAGAAACCAGATCAGCTTGTCAAAACAAGATTTAATGAGGGAAACAGCCAGGTATTTTGGCTATACTAAACTCGGCATATTGGTAGAAACTTACCTCAGCCAGGGAATAGAATTTGCAATAGCAAAAGGCTTCGCAAAATTAGAAGGCGACAGGGTAAAATTTCTAGATTAGCCAACATGAAAAATAGCTTAGCTACAATAATACTTTGTTTCCTTACTTCGCTGGGCATTGCTCAGGGAACAATTACGCTTAACGGCGGAGGGACTAGCCAAAAAAACTATTATTCAGAAATAGATTATGAAAGCAGCGATGGAACACCCGTGGTAAAGGTGATCATCGGAGGAAAAACATACCGGTTTATTCTTGATACCGGCGCACCCAATGTGATCAGCAAGGAGCTGCTGGAAAAGCTGCCTCCAGCTAACATCAACCGCAACGGGTTCAAAAAAGAGGCCGTTTGGGATGCAAGCGATAAAGTAGACAGCTTAAACATCATCACCTTAAGTGGCATCAAGCTTGGAAATGTAGTATTCGACAATATCCCTACCCTTGTAATGAACGACCAGTTTTTGTTCGATTGCTACCGGTTTGATGGCGTTATTGGCAGTAATATGCTAAGAAATTCTATCATTCAAATTTCCTCAAAAACCCGTAAGCTAATTCTTACAGATCAGCCGGAAAAGCTGCAATTAAAAAACAAACCCTCAGATTCTTTATACCTGGATTATGCTCAAAGCACACCTTCAGTATTTGTGAACATGATGGATATTGACACTGTCGACATGCCCATGGTGTTCGACACAGGAGATCGGGGATTTTTTTCTCTGGCACTTAATCATTATAAAGTTTTGGAGAAAGGACAAATATTTAAAGTGTTGGGCAAGTCAACAGGAAGTACAGGCGTAAGTGCCCATGGCATTGAGCGTGACACGACGCTTTATAATTTGCGGGCCAGGGAACTAAGGCTCCACGGTGCGCTCTTTAAAAATACCAGCATGCTAACCACCCCTGCAGAGGAGTCCAGGATTGGGGCAAAACTATTGAATTATGGAGTTGTGACGCTTGCCTACAGCACCAGGAAATTCTACTTCGAACCGTTTCAATCTGCAGTTGACTTATTGATTGCACCATTCCCTGTTATGCTAGGTTTCAAGAAAGACAAAGTAACTATCGGCACCATCTGGGATGAAAAATTAAAAGATAGAATCAGCGTCGGCGACAGCGTATTGGCATTGGATGATCAGGATATTTCACGGTTCACTTTATGCGACCTCGTAAAGGCAACAACAATTTTTGACGAAAAAAACGAAATACTGTTAACCCTCAAAAATTTAGAAGGCAAGGTCAATAAGATAAAAATTGCGAGGCAGTAACTTATCTTACTTCGACTTTAGAACATTGAACTTATACTGGTAGGTCAGCATTACATAGCGTTTTAATATCTGTTGCTCGTTGGTAATCGATGCGTTTAAGTTTCCATAACGGCTTACCGAAATATTCTGGTTCAGCAAGTCATATACAGATAATTTGATTTGTCCGCGGTCCTTCTCTTGGGTCAATAAAGACAATGCTATATTAAGCATGTGCGAACTTTTCGGAAAACCCTGGGCTATCTGAGAGTTATACCTAAAATAATAATTTGGTTCTAATACAATTCGCTTCGGAAGCCTGAACGTTCCCATCACGCCAACATAATGTGTGAGGTTAACAATGTCAGAAAAATCTTTACTATCGTAATTCAATTGATACCTGTTGAAAGAATAATAGGCATTGACCATAATTGCAGACTTATAATTCACACTCAGGTCCTGGCTTAACGATAAAGATGTTGAACTTTGACGGGCCTCAGCATTATTTAAAAGAACTAAATAATCCTGCAAATAACCACTCACCCCGGTGCCGGTAGCAAGCTGCCAGTCATGTACCTTTTTAAATTGCTTTCTTAAATATAGTCCCGCATCCGAATCACTGCTACCGCTTTTATTGATCACAGTTGCTCTGGAAAAACCATTCGTATCAACCAAAGTTTGCTGCACAAAGCTGTTGTTTTTGAAAGACTTACTGAAATTACCATACAAACTCAACATCCGGGATTCGATATTTTTATAAAAATTACCTCTCAAAGTTCTAACCCTGCTTGCCTTCAATTGCGGATTTCCAATGAAAATATACTGCGGAGAAGTTTGTCGCTCCAATGGCTGCATGTGATATAGAGAAGGTAATTCTATCCACTCCCCATAATTTAATGAGAACCCGGCATAGTCAACCGCCAGAGAAGGCAACCATACAGCAAATTTTTGGCGCAAGTCGCTGGCAGATGTGTTGAACTTATTATTTACGTCCTGAATCTCCAGATCAATGGCTACCCTAACCCTCAATTTGCTCGTAATTTGATAGTTCATCAAAGGCTTAATGTTTTGGAAAAAGCCGGTTCGCTCAAAGTCGTTACTCTGGTTGCCAATAAATTGATCGTATGCATTTGTGCCCACATTTTTATCGTAGGTAAACAGTGGTTCTGCCCAATAATAGTACCTGCTATTGGTAAAGAATTCGGCCGTTAGCTTTTTAGTCAGCGGCAAATTGTACAGAAACGTCAAGCCGGTCCACCTCGTTTTACTTCCAGAGCTCACATACCTGTCAAATGATGAGGAAGGTATATCTGGCGAGAAGGAGTTTAGCTGACTTATATTGTAGCTATCATTACCACCACCATTCCAGTTCACTAAATTGTTAATTGTAAGCGACCTTCCCTTTTTAAAACGATGGTAATAATTCAGGTTATGAGAAAAGTCGTCACTATAAGTCTTATTGCTCAACCTTCCTTCTGTTTCACTCAAAAAGCTAGAACTGTTAGATTGGTTTAAAAAGTAGGACTGGGTAGCCCTGGCTGGTGAAAACGACAAACTTGGCCGGTATCGAACCGTGGTATTCGTATCAGGTTTCCATTCTACCAATCCACCAAGAGAATGACTTGTTGCGTTGTTGTAAGAATTGTCCGTTCTTAAAGAATTAAGAATGCTGTTGTTGCTAAAAGATTGTTCATTTAAATTTCGGTTCTTGTTTCTCCTGATCGTATTCCCATAAAAATAAGCCAGGTTGATCTTCAGTTTTTTACCGTAATCGTTGTTCAGGTTTATACCGCCGGATTTCACGTTAGTTAGGCCGCCCGACTGGTTTCCGCCGAAATTTCCGTTATTGATCTGATCCGTGCCCGACCTATTGAAACCACCCATACCATAGAGTTCGTCCTCGCTAAAACCGGTACTATTTAAATTATTTGCATTAGCCATTACGCTCACTTGCAGGGTATCCCTAAAGTTGCTTACAATTCCACTGGCAGAATAACGGTCCCTGGTACCAACTCCGGCAGCAAACCGACCGATTACACTTTTCTTAACAGCACTTTTGAGCTTGAGGTTAATTACATTCTGCAGGTCTATTTCATTTGCCTTCTTGTCAGGATCATTCTCCCTGTCCAGGTATACCTGTACTTTATCAATTAGTTCAGCGTCAAGATTTTTAAGGGCTATTTGCTGATTGGCTCCGAAAAATTCCTTGCCATCAATCAGAATGCGACTGGTTCCACGTCCATTAACTAATACGTCACCATTTTGGTTTACCTGCACGCCGGGCAAAAGTCTCAGTAATTCCTCAACCGCAGCATTTGGACGCGTTTTAAAAGCTTCAGAATTGAACTCGATGGTGTCCTTCTTCATTACCACCGGCGATCGCTCACCTACAATAGACACTTCGTTTAAACTTCTGCCATTTAGAACAATTGTACCAAAATCAAGCAGCCCGGGCTTTAAGTTTAAGTCTTTTCTGAAGGTATTGTAACCCACATAGGTAACGATGAGTTTTACCGAAATGGCGATTGGCAACCTCGCAAGCTGAAAGCTGCCATCATCTTTAGTAACAGTATAAGAAATCAGGGAAGTGTCCTTCGCATTCACAATAGCAACTGTAGAAAATCCCAAAGGTTTCTTAGTGAGGGAATCTGTAATCGTTCCTTTAATAGAGGCAATATTTTGGGCAGACGTTGTTGTGAAGGCGGCACAAATAAGCAATGGCAAGAGCAAGAAAAACTTCATGAGAGCTGGGGCAGATATCTGGTTAATATTTTGCGTCTAAAGTAAAACATTTCCCCAATAGTTCAACGAACCTAACTGTTAAATTCTGTGGGTGATTTACCGAACCGCTTTTTAAAAGAATTTGAAAAATGCGATAAGCTCTCAAACCCCAGATCAAGGTATATGGCAGAAGGTTTCTTATGTTTATGGGCTATTAAATGACTGGCTTCAATCAAACGTTTTTCCTGTAGCCATTGTCGGGGTGCCATCGCGAACACCTTTTGAAAATCACGCTTAAAGCCAGCTAAACTCCTGCCGGTGAGTTGGGCGAATTTCTCCAGGGGAACATTGAAATGGAAATTGTTTAACATGAACTTCTCAAGATCTATTTTGTGAGGCTCTGAAAAATCAAAAAGAAAATTACGGAGCGCAGGCATTGCAAGTAATAGCAGTTTAACACCCTCCTTCACTTTCAAAATACCCATCGCGTCAGTCATGGTAGCCCCGGAGCTTCGGGCATAGGGAACAATAGATTGAAAATATCCCTGCAGGAATTCATTAGTAGGAATTAGGATGTTAGATGGGCCAATATATTTGCGGTCGGCCTCCAGTTGTTCCTCCAGTACGATCTTGCGCAACAGGTCTTCCTGCAGGGATATTACTATCGTTTCGTAGTTGCCACCAGCTAGTGGCGTTTTAGTGAGCGTTCCAAGCTGATTCTTACCAATAAGCATCATTTCACCTCCGGTCATGGAAATATTTTGTACAGAGGTTTCAAGGGTAAACTGCCCTGAGACTTGCAATACTAAGGTATGATGGTTCCAGAAACATACCTTTTCTTTCCGCTCGGCAGAAAGGTATGAATAGAAAATTACTCCTGGTAGGATTTCAGCTGGACTGATCATTTAGCGTTGTAGATAGGTTCCGCCTTGTATAGCGCCGATTGCAAAAGTAGTGTTTAAGGTGTTCATTTCTTCGGGTGTAAATACAATATCCATTGCTGCAATATTTTCCGGCAAACGCGATCGGCGGCTCATGCTTACCAATGGCATAATTTGTTCACCCTGTGCTGCTACCCAGGCAATTGCAACCTGTGTTGGCGTATAACCTTTATCAATTGCCACCTGCTTTAACACCTCTACTTTCTCGAGATTGAGTATGAGGTTTTCACCCTGGAAACGGGAGAAATGGTTACGGTAATCATCAGCTGCCAGCGGCGCTTTCATGTCGCCAGTAAGCAAGCCTTCTGCAGTATTAGCAAAGGCAACCACGGCTATGCCTAACTCATTTGCGGTAGGCAAGAGTTCAGTTTCCATCTGGCGGTCGGCAAGCGAATAACCAAATTCCAAAGCACTTATCGGATGAACAGCATTGGCTTTACGAAGTTGACTGGCCGAAATCTCTGAAACACCGATGTAACGCACTTTGCCTTCTTTAACTAGCTCTGCCACTGTTCCAATAATATCTTCAACCGGCACACTATCATCCATTCTGCTTGGTTGATAAAGGTCTATGGTTTCAATACCCAGGCGGGTAAGTGAATAATTTATAAAATTCTTAATCGCTACAGGTCTTAAGTCTAAGCCCAGCCACTGACCGTTGTGAAAGATGGCGCCGAACTTTACACTGATAAATGCATCATCACGCCTGTCTTTAATGGCCTTACCGATGAGCATTTCATTATGACCGGCACCATAAAAGTCTCCGGTATTTAAAAAATTGATTCCATTATCTAAGGCTCCATTTATGGTAGCGATACTTTCTTTTTCATCTGGAAATGAACTGCCCCAGATGGACGACATACGCATACAACCTAAACCAAGTCTGGAAACGACGGGGCCATTTTGACCCAATTGAATTTGCTTATTGTTTTTCATAATACAAACATCAGGTAATAATATGGCAACATACTATCGCCTACGGCTCAAATTACTTGTCTGTGAGGCTCAGCTACGACAATGATGCCGCATCAAACATTTATGGCGATGAGCAGATCATTAAAATAACAGCGCACCTCACTAATTGAGTAAATTCTGATAACTTAGGCTAAATGAAAAAACAAACGCTACTGCTAATCATATTCCTCTTAGCATCTGTAAACAGCATCGCCTGTGTTTGCGGGCGAATTTCAACTGCCGAAAACTTCAAGCGTGCAAGTTTCGTAGCAACAATAAAATTGATCAAAATAACCCCTGATTTATTAAACTCAAATTACCACAATGCCGAAGTGGAAATAATAAACCTTTATAAGGGCGAAGCATTAAAGACGATTAAGATAGCAAGTGTATTGAAAAGTTCCTGCAAATTCTTACCACCTGAAAATTCGACCTGGCTTGTATTCGCCAGCACATGGGAAGGGGTCTTGAGTTTCGGCTATTGCACAAGCACACTACAATCCAGCGGTGGTAATGAATTGGAGCTGCTAACTGTCGACTACTTAAAAGAACACAACATAACAGACCCAAATCCTTCCCAATTGGTTTATTCTACACCTTACGATTATAAGCTAAAATACTACAACAATCGGAACAAGATGGCAGTGTATAGGGTCGACGTGAATGCGGGTTTGTCCATAGGAAAAATCAAATCCCTGCAGAGATTCGATAACAACAGGTTAAACACAGCTTACCTGAAAATCCTCAGAAAAGGATTGAAAATCACGAAAAGTCCGGCGCTAACCAAACCTACCTACCTCATCATATTTTGTTACCATGCAGGGAGCAATCCAGAACGCACCTTTTTGTCTTATTAGGTATTTAATCAGAATTAGATAATCCGCCCTCAATGAAAAAACAAACGCTCTTTCTGGTAATAACACTGCTCTTAGCCTCACTTCAAGGTTTCGCTTGCGATTGTATCCCATCTAGCTTAACTCAAAAATTCCAAAAAGCCGACTTTATTGCGATAGTTAAATTGGTGAAGATCAGGCCAGACAAATCAGATTTATCCTATCATGATGCAGAAATAAAGCTCATTAAACTGTATAAAGGGGATCGCATAAACGCAATTAAAATTCATAGTCTAGTCGAAACCTCTTGCGGTTTTTTACCAACTGAAAACTCGACATGGTTAATATTTGCATACAAATGGGAGGGCAAACTATCTTTCGATTATTGCTCTGGGAGCAGTCAACTGGACATCATAGAAGATGAAGGTGAATACCCAAAGTCCACAGGAGGCTTTAAAAGACACAATAGCTTGCAAATAGAGTCCCTAGACTTTTTAAAAAGGCATAAAATCGCCAATCTTAATCCTCAAAATCTTGCCATAGTTCCCCCCGAACTTGAGTCCATTAAAGGTTATAAAAATAGAAACAGGTTTGCGGTATTTCAAGTAAATGTCGATGTTAGCAAAACGGTAACCAATGTTACAACACTAAGGAAATTTCAAAATGAAGAACTTAATAAATTGATTACCGATAAGTTTAAAACTGAATTGAAATTTGGCAACAGTTTACCCTTAACTAAACCGGCTCAACTTTTCATCTTTTGTTACTTCTACGAAAAGGAAAAACGGTACCCAAGCTTTTTAGGTTACAGTGACCTCTAGCATATATGAAAAAATCAATACTCCTGCTAATCGTTTCACTATTATTTGCCTCTTATAATAGCATCGCTTGTAAATGTGGTGTGCAGCCAATTGAGGAAAGTTTCGAGCGTTCTGATTTCGTAGCAATTATAAAATTAACCAACGTTAAACCGGATTCAAAAAATACAGCGCTTCATAATGCGGATGTGAAAATCCTAACACTTTATAAGGGCGAACAATTGAAGAAAATAAGGATATATTCTGACCTTACAAGCTCTTGCAGTTTTCTTCCTTCAGAAAATTCAACATGGCTGGTCTATGCCTCAAAGTTTGAAGGCATAATAGGTATTGGATATTGCTCCGCTGATGAAGTGGCAGACAACAGTCACTTTAAGTTAAAGCAGCTCAGCCTTGATTTCCTTAAAACACACCGAAATTTAGCCATCAATCCTTCCAGGTTGAACTACTATATATCCAACCTTAAATCGCTTAAAGGTTATAAAAACAAAAATAAGATGGCTGTACATCAGGTTTACATCAACTCAGACCTAACTATCGGCAAAATCAAATCAATACAAAAGTTTGAAAATGCGAGGCTGAACACTGACTACATTACCGTGTTGAAAAAGAGCTTAAATATTAAGCACAACGAGCCGTTAAACAAGCCAACGCTAATAACCATCATATGCTATTACTACGAAGAAAAGGGCCAACCCAGCTTTGTAAGTCAATATTTATAAAGATTGGCGCTTTGTGTTTAGCTTCATTCAGGAGTAACAAGTACAGAACTGGCAAAATCTAATTTACTGAAGACAGCCTGTAGTTTTGCGTTGAAATCCGCATTGGCAGGGCTAAAAGTCCCCGGGTTTTTGTTAAAGTTCCAGGTACCCACATTTACTAAACTATTTGCCGGAATGTTAAATGTATAACTACTGCCATCGGTTTTGGTAACCGGTTCTTTGAAAATCTTGGCGCCATACCAGGTACTTTCCACATATTGATACATGAAAACCGTGTAGGTTCCGGGCTTTATATGGTAAGCAAATGTATTTTCCTTGGCAGATTTAAACATTGGCTTTACGCGAAATATCAAAACCTCTTTCGTTATCGAGTTAACGATATACATTTCTTGTACATATCCACCACTTTTAAAGCCAAGGCGCTGTATAAAATTTCCGTACATAATCGA
The DNA here is from genome assembly GCA_040385565.1 of Bacteroidota bacterium. GTDB lineage: Bacteria > Bacteroidota > Bacteroidia > Sphingobacteriales > Sphingobacteriaceae > Pedobacter. The sequence continues at coordinate 62,034 of JAZKHD010000022.1, forward strand.
CTGACCCGCAGCAACTGTATCTTTCGCACCCACCTCATTTAAGCGCGTAGTTTGCTGACCATAACATAAAACCCCAGCTAGTAAAAGTGTGCAGGTTATAAGCGCCTTAAGCATAGGATTGATTTAAATATTGCATTTGTCATTTGCCAAAAACTATAAGCTTTCAATGAGAATGGACTATTGTTTCTAGCTCGTAGAACTTTCCATTTGTCAATTATAAACAAAGTGTTTAATGTCTCGAATATAAATAAAGAACTTATTTTAGTAAAAATTTTGACGATGAAAATCAAATTGCTTTTCTTGCTGCTGGTCCTAACAAAAATCTCATACGGACAAGTAAAAGATTACAACACCTACGTTTCAGAGGCAGACTCTTTGATGGCAGTCAAGGAATATAAAAATGCTGCATCCAAATTCTCAGAAGCATTCAAAACTAATAATTGGAGAGGCACAATTGCCCACAGGTATAGTGCAGCACGCGCATGGGCGTTATCAGGAATCCCAGACAGTGCGTTTTTTCACTTAAACAAAATCGCGAGCAACGGGCTCTATGTAGATTATGAACAGCTCCTTGAAGATATTGATTTGGGTATACTTCATAAAGATAGCCGCTGGGAACCGTTAACGAAATCGATAAATCAAAATCAATTAAAAGCAGAGCCTAACCTCGACCGCAAACTAGCGAGGAAATTAGACAGCATACACACTAACGATCAGCAATATCGTCTACAACTCATCGCCGCTGAAAAGAAACACGGGAAAGATTCAAAAGAAGTAACAGCACTTTGGAAAGTAATTAAAACCCAGGATTCAATTAATTTAGCGAAGGTTACAGCAATAATTGATCAGCGCGGATGGCTTGGAAAAGACGTTATTGGCCAAAATGGAAACAGCACCTTATTTCTTGTTATACAGCATTCCAACTTACCTACAATGGTTAAATATTTGCCAAAGATTAGAGAAGCGGTAAAAGCCAGTAATGCCTCAGCATCAAGCCTGGCGCTTATGGAAGACAGGGTTAATATTTTTCAAGGCAAAAAACAAATCTACGGAAGCCAGATAAGTTTTGATCAGAAAACGGGCAAATACACCGTCTCACCGGTTGAAGATCCAGACCATATAGATGAAAGACGAAGCAAAGCAGGCTTAAATCCAATGGCCGAATATGTTAGCCAATGGCAAATCAAGTGGAATCCTCAAGATTATAAATAATTGAAAAGGCGTGTCCCTTTTCACAAACTTCATTTGTCATTCGGGTATAATTCACATATTTATTACCACTAAACGAAAAAAAATGAAAGAGTACATTCTTCTTTTCAGGCATGAAAACGTAAACGGCAAAGTTTCGCCAGAGCAAATGCAGCAATGGATGAAACAACAAATGGATTGGGTAAATGGCATCGCAGCACAAAACAAATTCATAGGCGGCACTGGCCTTTTGTTCGACGAGGCTAAGGTTGTCAATCACCAAAAAATAGTTACTAATGGTCCGTTTGGCGACATCAAAGAAACCCTTGGAGGCTATGTCATAGTTAGGGCAGAATCTGCGGAGGAAGCTGCCGAGTTTGCGAAAGGCACTCCAATTTTACAGGGCGAAGGCAACACTGTTGAAGTTCGGGAAATTGTAAAGCATTCATAAATAAGGAGCCCCAAAAGGGGCTTCATTTCAACATGACCCACACTACCCTTATCCCTCATTTGTTCAGAACCGAGTACGGAAAACTGGTGGCGGTGCTCACAAAGTCTTTTGGCATCGCACACATAGAAATTGCCGAAGACATCGCCAGCGATACATTTCTACAGGCCTTAAATACCTGGCCCTACAAAGGCGTTCCCCCAAACCCAGCTGCCTGGCTGTATACTGTTGCTAAGAACAAGACGAAAAATTACCTCAGCAGAAACGCTAATTTCCAGACCAATATCTCTCCGAATTTAAACCCACAAAAGGAGCTTGACGAGATTGCTGTCGATTTCTCCACGAAAAACATTTCAGATAGCCACCTGCAAATGCTTTTTGCAGTTTGTCACCCTTCCATATCAACCGAAGCCCAAATTTGTCTTGCCCTTAGGGTAGTCTGCGGATTAGGCTTGAATGAGATAGCAGACGCCTTCCTCACCAATAAGGAGACGATACACAAAAGACTGCAACGGGCAAAACAGAAGCTAAAAAAGGAAACAGTACAACTGGAGATGCCCGATGATCAGCACATCCAAAGCAGATTGGAAACCGTGCTTCATTCCATCTATTTGCTTTTTAGCGAAGGGTATTATTCAGAAAGTAACAACACCACTGTGAGAATTGAACTTTGTGTAGAGGCATTAAACCTAAATTACCTGCTGCTAGCTAACTCGCTCACAAACAACCAAGATACAAATGCGCTAATGTCCCTCATGTGTTTTCAATCTTCGCGACTGGAAGCCAGAAAAAGCGAAACCGGAAGTTTAGTGCTTTATGAAGATCAGGACAGGGCACTGTGGGATTCGGCTTTCATTGAAAAGGGATTTCATTATTTGCAGCAGGCATCCAAATGGCCTATCACCACACAATATTATCTAGAAGCCAGCATTGCGTATTGGCATACTGTAGATGACGGAAATCCAGATAAGTGGACCAGCATTTTAGAACTCTACAACGTATTGTTGGCAGCAAACCATTCTCCGCTTGTAGCATTGAACCGCATCCGGGCATTTTCAAAGGTGCATGGCGATGCGTTAGCGATCCTGGAAGCAGAACAGTTGAACTTAAATACTAATCATTACTATTTTATGCTGCTGGCGAAACTATACAATGCTATCGATCCTCAAAAGTCCATAGCTTGTTTAACAAGTGCCCTTGATCTTTGCAAAACAACGACAGAAAAAGAGGCCATCGGCAAGCAAATTTTAGCAAGACGTTCCTAGTCCTGCCTTACAAACCACTCATCATAAATGGCAACCTGACCATTGGCATCCGTAAGTGATCCAAAAGTTCGTAGTTTACCCCCTTCAAGTTTTAGGTTAAACTTTGCGGCCATCCCCTTAAAGTCCTTGTAAGAAGCAAAACTAATCAGCTCTTCATAAACGCCATCCTTAAGGTTGTACCTTCCGCCTGCGCAAGAAACTACAATTTTCTGGTTATCTGCCTGAGGAATTACCTGTTCACGAATAACAACAACCATTCCCGGGGTAATTAGCTTGCGCATAGTTACAGAAGTGCTATCCGAAGTAAATATGCTCCCGTCAGGGTTTGTTACTTTTTGAGAAACTACCCTCCAGGTACCTGCAAGTTCTTTACTTTGTACAGGAACATCCACTTTACTAAACCACTCATCGTAAGTAGTTTCAACACCATCTGCACCAGATAGTGTGCCTACCGTATGCAGTTTACCTTTCTCCATGGTCACCTTGAACTTCACTTTCAGGTTCTTATAGTCTTTCCATGAAGCAAACTCTGTAAATTCTTCATAAACATCGCCCTTTATCGTGTAATGACCGCCTGCACAAGAGGTTACTAATTTTTGATTGTCTAGCTGAGGTATCTTCCTTTCCCCAATATTAACAAACATGGTCGGTGTATAAATCTTCATAGAATTGAGGGCAGCACTGTCGGAAGTCAACACACTCCCATCAGCATTGATAACTTTTTGAGCTACCAGTCGCCATGTTCCTTCAATATTTAGATTTTGTGCGGATAGATTAATGCTAAAGAGCGCGATCATAAGGACCGTCAGAGAGATAAACTTAGTTTTCATAGTTATATTTAGTTGCACTAATATAATAATATTGGCTGAATTATTCTTCTATCACCATACCACCATTGCGGTTCAGGTTTTCAAGCCCGGCTTTCATTGCTTGTATTTGTTCGGGTGAATGCCCATGCCATACGGTAACCTCACCCACCACCAGGAACGAGTCCACAGAACGATAAGACATCGTGGGATTTCCAGGAAACTTTTTGTTTGTGACGTTAGGATCATCCTCTACAGTGCCAGTCGCCTCCACCAGATAAATTCTTTCCCTTCCAGTGCCGGCAGCCAATTCTGCTCCCCAAACAGCAGCATTAATGGTCGAAGTAAGATAAATGTGCTTTAATTTTCGCGTTACGAAGTTGGAATTGAACCCAACTTGTATCAGGTCCCCTATTTTCAAATCAGCTTTTGTACCGTGAAAAAACGTTTGCTTGAACGGATCCTGTATCGGCACTTTGGTTTCAATGTCACTTCCCATGGGCAATGTTTTAACTTTTACTAAGATATATGAATTAATTTCTTTCCGCAATTACATGCACTTATGACCCGTGTCAAGATAGCACTTATGCTTTTTATCCCTCCCTGGAATAATACCAGGTGGTGATAAATAAGTTTAAGGTCAAGGTGTCGTATAAAAATTTCAAAAAATTCTCCTGAGCTCATATTTAGATATTAATTATTAAATAATGATAAATATTTGGATGTAAATAAATACAATCGTAATATTGCGATACAAGAGTATGGGACTTACAAAAACAGAAATATTCACACAAGAGCAAAACGAGCTTTCAACACTTTTGAAGGCTATTGCACACCCAGCACGCATTGCGATATTACAGCAAATCATCTCTGCCAATGCATGTATCTGTGGCGACCTGGTAGAAGAACTGGGTCTAGCACAGGCAACAATTTCACAACATTTGAAAGAGCTGAAAAGTGCAGGCATTATCCAGGGCACAATTGATGGAGTAAAAGTATGTTATTGTATAGAACCGAAAACCTGGAGCCTTTTACAAAAGTTGTTTGGAGACTTTATGGGTTCATATACAAACCCCAATGGCTGTTGCTAAGGCTTTTTTTTCAGCAAATCCATCGCAAAATTACGATACATAAATAGAATACATATGAAACTTTCAGAAATCAAAACCATCCTGGCCACAGCGGAAGCAGTTAATTTCCAAGTTGAAAACGGAGAAAAAGTTCCGGAACATTTCCACGTAACAGAAGTAGGTGTCATCACAAAAGACTTCATTGATTGTGGAGGTAAGGTGCGTCATGAGAAAGTAGCCAACTTCCAGCTATGGGATGCGGACGACTATGATCACCGTTTAAAAGCGGGCAAATTGCTGAATATCATCTCCCTTTCGGAAAAGGTATTAGGAATGGAAGACCTTGAAATCGAAGTGGAATACCAGTCTGGAACCATCGGTAAGTATGACCTTGGCTTTGACGGGACGAATTTTCTTTTGCTTGCAAAGCAGACAGCTTGCCTTGCCAGGGAAGCCTGCGGGGTTGAAGAAACATCAAAAAAGGAATTAGTTAATCTTGCAACAGCGAGCAATTGTACGCCTGGCGGAGGTTGCTGTTAATGCCTTTGTTATGGAAATAAGAAACCTATTGGGCTCAGATTGGGAACATGTAAAATCAATATATGAAAAGGGCATTGCTACAGGTAATGCTACTTTTCAGAGCAGCGCTCCCTCTTGGGAAGAATGGGACAGTTCGCATCTAGCCACGTGCAGGATCCTTGCCACAGCAAATGACAATGTGCTTGGCTGGGCAGCATTAACACCAGTCTCCTCGCGATGCGTGTATTCAGGCGTTGCTGAAGTTAGTGTATATGTAGACCCGGAACAATCTGGAAAGGGAATCGGACTTGCGCTTTTAAGTGAACTTGTAATCTTAAGTGAAACAGAAGGGATATGGACTTTACAAGCAGGGATCTTTCCGGAAAATATCGGCAGCCTTCGAATCCATGAAAAGGCAGGCTTCAGAACACTAGGCATTCGGGAGAAAATAGGTAAGCAGAACGGGATATGGCGCGATACAGTGCTATTGGAAAGAAGAAGTAATAAAATAATTTAATAAAATAATATGAAGAAAGTACTGGTGCTATGCACAGGAAATAGTTGCAGGAGTCAAATTGCAGAAGGTTACTTAAGGCATTTCGCGGGAGATAAAGCGCAAATATATAGCGCGGGTATAGAAACTCATGGCGTAAATCCAAAAGCCATCGAAATTATGAAAAAAGACGGCATAGACATATCCGGCCACACCTCTAACAACATCGATGAATATCTTGGAATTGATTTCGATTATGTAATTACTGTTTGTGATAATGCAAAGGAAAGCTGCCCTTACTTCCCAACCAATGCCGTAAAGCTCCATTATAACTTTCCCGATCCGGCAAAAGCCAGGGGTACTGATGAAGAAGTTATGGAGCAGTTTCGAGAGGTAAGGGAAATGATAAGGAAGTATACACAAAACTTTGTCAATGAAAACCTAAAACGCTAAGATGGCCGCAAATCATTGTGCACCAGCAGCTGATCGAAAAGAGCTTACTTTCCTTGACCGCTACCTGACCCTTTGGATATTCCTGGCGATGGCAATCGGGGTTGGTATTGGTTACGTCATACCATCCTCAGCTAACTTTATCAATTCCTTTTCAAGTGGAACCACCAATATTCCACTGGCAATCGGGCTTGTCTTGATGATGTATCCGCCACTTGCAAAGGTAAGATATGAGAAAATGGGCGAAGTGTTTACTGATACTAAAGTGCTTACCGTTTCATTGGTACTTAATTGGATTATCGGCCCACTTTTGATGTTTTTTTTGGCCATAACGTTTTTGAGGGATTACCCCGAATATATGGTTGGATTAATCCTTATCGGACTTGCCCGTTGTATCGCCATGGTAGTGGTATGGAACGAACTGGCAGAGGGAAACCGCGAATATGCTGCTGGTCTGATTGCTTTAAACAGCATCTTTCAGGTGTTGCTATATAGCGTTTTCGCCTACGTTTTCATTACAGTATTGCCCCCATATTTCGGGCTCAAAAGCTTGGAAGTCAACATTACTATTAGCGAAATAGCCAAAAGTGTCGGTATTTATCTTGGTTTGCCATTTGCAATGGGCATCACCAGTAGATACCTTTTAATTAAATTGAAAGGTGAAGACTGGTTCCAGAACAAATTTGTGCCATTTGTATCACCAATTACATTGTTTGCATTGCTATTCACTATCGTCATCATGTTCAACTTAAAAGGCAGCCTGATTGTTCAGATACCGCTGGATGTGGTTCGCATTGCAGGGCCGCTTGTGATCTACTTTTCTATTATGTTTGTGGTCAGCTTTTTTGCAGGTAGGTATTTCGGGGCAGACTATTCAAGGAGTACCTCAATCGCATTTACAGCCACGGGCAATAACTTTGAACTTGCTATTGCGGTTGCCATCGGCGTATTCGGCATAAACTCCGGACAAGCATTTGCAGGGGTAATCGGCCCGCTGGTAGAGGTGCCTGCACTCATTGCACTTGTAAACCTAGCCTTCTGGTTCAGAAAAAAGTTTTACTAATTGAACAACCTTTGATTGAGGAATTCATATTAAGATGAACATGTTTTAAGAAACGTCATCTTCTAGCTCACTTAATTTTTGCTGAAATATCTTTTTATAAAAACCTACTTTCTCCTCTGCAATGTGAATCCTCAGTCTATCTATCGTTACTTCCGTTGACAATGTATTGTTATTTATTGCTAAAAGGAAGTTACCGTATCGGTGGTTCGCTTGTAAACTTTCCTCTTTCAAATACTTAATCAGCTCATCTACTGGTTTTGCATCGTCTGGCATGGCTACACCCAAGTAATCAACAATTTTGTCAACATCCGGTCTATATTGAACCAACTCAGCATTATCATATTTTAAATTTGATACATACCAGAACAATAGATTCAGTAAATAATTCGGACCTGGTTCTACTGAGACTTCATGCTTAATAATGGCAGCCGCTTCCTCGTCGCGATCTAATTCCTTCAGTGCAGCAGCAATTCGTAATGCCCACAGGGAGTTAAATTTCCCAGCATCATAAAGCTTTTTGAACAGCGCAATTGCATCTTCAAACCTCCCATTCCTAAAATAAGCCTCTCCCTTTAATGAGACCATGTTGTCTCTTATCCTATCAGAGAAGACCTGACCTTTGTACTTCAATTCGAAAGCTTCAATTGCAGGTATCGCTTGTTCAAAATTATTGCTATAACAGTGAAGTGTAAGTTCTCTTAAGTCGTTATCCATTTCGTCCATATGCAATAATCAGGTTCCATTTGGCACTCAAACATACTTGCAATTCTAAATTAATATCCCAATATTTAATAATACATAAATTACGACTTTTATGTTATTGATTCATCTTATCATTGTAAAACAAAATGATGGCTTCAGACAAGTTCAGTCAAATTATAGCATTACAATAACTGCATATGAAACAGCTCTTTATTCTAACCGCCTTAAGCTTCCTGTCCCTTGTAGCCGCAGCCCAAACTACTGATGAAGCATCACAGGAACATGGTAACACAGTTTATTTTGTGGACAGTGTAAGGTTAGGCCCTAATGGGATGGGAAAACAGGCGCAGGCAGAAATTGCTTCGATCAATATCGTTGAAATGAAAGCAGCAATGGCAATTCTTGGTGAGGCCGGTAAAAATGGAATTGTCTATATTGAAACTAAATCCTTTGCCCGGAAACGGTTTGAGCGGTATTTCAAAAGCAAATCGGCCGACTACACAAAAGCCCTGAACGGATTTGCTGGAGACACCTCAGCAGTACAATACATTTTGAATGGTAAAGTCCTTGACAAAGATTACGAAGGCAATTTGTCATTCATTGGCGACAAAGTATTTAAAGAGCTCGTTATCATATCCAAAAAAGAGCTTAGCACAAAGTATAGCATTACCAATAAACAATTCGGCGTGGCCATCAAAACAAGCAGTCCAGAAGTTTCTATAGCGAGCCCTTTTTAGACAGAACCGTGATTCCAATAAACTATATTTGAGCTACAATGAAACATACCATAACGCTCACGGAAAACGACTACCTCACCCACCAATTGTATGAAGCATCAACAAATCCTATCCGCCGGTCAAGACGAAACAGGTCTTATATATTCATTGTAGTATGCTTAGTAATATGCACATTCGGTAGTTCTACGGGCGACAGGATTGGATTCTATGTAGTTGCAGCTGTTACCGCCGCAGCTATATTATTTGGTAAGCAATATTTCCGGTGGCGATATAAAAAACATTACGCCAGACATGTCAGAACCACTTACAAAGGATTTTTTGACCAGCCGGTAGAAATCGAAATAAATGAGGAGACAATAAGAACGGCTAGTAAAACCGGAGAAACCACAACTAAAATTTCAGAAATCAACCAGGTTAGCGAAATACCCAATCATTTCCTGATTACCATAAGCACTGGGGACCAAATGATAATCCCAAAAAGCACGCCTGCACTCAACGAAGAAATCATTCAATTGGCTAGGCGAGAACACATCTTATTTCTGGACGAAAAGGATTGGAAATGGAATTAGAACCCGTAAATTCAGGAAAATTATATCACAGGTAAGATAGCCACCAATTGCTATGGGTCTGCTTATATTTACCATACCAGCGACAAGGATAATAAAGCGCTAAAACTACTGCCAGCCATACCGCATATACCGCCCAGAGGGACACGCCAAAGCCTTTAACCTGCCATACAATAGGCGATCCGTCGGACACCATCGGAATCCCCATCACCATTGCCAATAAAATATTGACAATTCTTAGCAGGGCCAGATGTATGATAAAATACAAATAAGGCACACTTCCATAAACTTTAAAGAATGTAAATAAATGGCCTCCAACCTTCTCCGTATAACTCAGTAAAATAAGTACCGGACCAAGCGTCATTAGTAGAAAATCCAGTGAGGGAGATTGCTTCGTAGCATTTATAAAAGATAGGAATGAAAATACCTCGTCTTTTTGAGGACTCCAGGGCATTGGGTCTCCGTAATGATTGATAAGGCGTAATACAATAAATAACACAACTGCTAAACTGCCAGCCAACCGCAAAATGTTGCTGCGCTTAGTTGGTTCAAATCCTCCTTTATACAGGCTGCCAAAAACATATCCCATAAGTAAAGCGCCCGCCCAGGGCATTACAGCATACAACACAATGATCGCCCTGGTTTCGCTAAGCGGAATAAATACACCCCGTGCCGACAACAACATTTTACTTAATGCCCCTGCTAGTCCGTCATTTGGTAGCGTTACGTAGTTGAGCAAGTCGTGCCCAAAAAAGATGATCACTGCTATTACCCCGATAACTTTAAGGGGTGCGCGGATCAGTAAGGCCAACAAAATCATTCCAAACCCCGTAGCCCATAGCACCTCCAGGATCAGCATATGGTACTGCAGATCAAATGAAAAGATCAGGCTGATAAGGAGTGAGTCCGACAAAATCAACCATAGTCCCCTTTTAAACAAGAATGCACTTAGCTCCTTTTTCGTCCTGCGTTGCCCGGCAAGGTATGCAGATACCCCACTTAGAAACACAAAAGTAGGCGCGCAGAAATGGGTTATCCAACGGGTAAAAAACAATATGGGTGTGGTAGATGCGAGGTCCAGCGGCGGGTGACCTGCAAAGTGCAGGAAATCACGCGAATGGTCCAGCGTCATGATCACCATGATTAATCCGCGAACTATGTCGATTGAGTTGATCCGTTCCTTCATTTGCCTATTGTTGTAACAGTACTTTTTTTAAATAATCCTTCAAACTGGTCTTGCCAATATGGGCGTTTGGCGTTTCAAACTTATCAGTTATCGTTAATTTATTCATGTTTACAAAAGATGCCGCTGCTTTTTCAGAAAAACCCGCCTTAACAAGGAAATCGTGCCATCCGGTTTCTGGAATGCTGATTAACCTCACGTCTTTGTGCAGTAAATCACTCAATACATTAGCTACGTCGCGGTAAGAATAATGCTCCGGACCCTCGCAACAGAATAAGCCCTCCCGTTCGTCCATCATCAATTCTGCAGCAAAATTGCCAACATCCTCATGCGCCACCATCGCCACCTTAAAATCCTCAGGAAATAAAGTCGCCAGTTCGCCTTTATCCTTCACGATATCAATGGCTTGATCAAGATTACTCATATAATACGCATTGCGAATTATAGCTACAGGTGCATTCACCTTAGCCAGTCCTTTTTCGAGTTCGTAGAGCGACCCCAAATCAAAAATATCATCACCTTCCTGTGCGCCATAAGCAGATATCGCTACAATTTTCTGGGGAGCGCAATCTTCCAATGCCTCCAGAATTGATTTGATTTGCTGCCGTTCTAAAGCATCTGTATCAGCATCAGGTGCTGCCGGAGGATTAAGGATAAACAGGCGTTCAGCCTGCCGGAACAATGCTGAAAGCGCCGCCGTATTATTAACGTCGGCTACTTCATATGCTGCTCCTTTTTTAATCCAGTCGCCCGCTTTATCTGCATCCCGACCAATGACCAATACAGATTGTTGGTGCCTGAGCAACACTTCTGAAAGGGCGGAACCGATATGACCTGTTCCGCCTAAAATTGCATGCTTATACGTCATAAAACAATTTACGATTTTCAGTTAGTTTCCGTATATTTTTTAAAGTTGTCTAAAATGGCCTGCCATCCTCCACGCTGCATTTCTTCAGAATGTTCCGTTTCTGCGTCAAATGTGATTACAACATCCGTTTGATCTCCGTCTTCTTTGAAAGATACGGCAACCTGCCTTCCATCTTCCAGACCGAAGATGAGGCTTTTGCCTTCCTCTACCTCAGAATAAATCCCTTCAAAATCGAATCCGAAGCTGCCATCTTTCGCTTCCATTCTGGCACTATACTTTCCGCCGGGACGAAGGTCATTGGTTGCAGAAGGGCAACACCAGGAAGGATCTGCGAAATTCCATTTAGTAATGTGCTCCGGCTGGTTGTAATAATCCCAAACCTTTTTTACATCTGCATTTACGGTTGTTTGTACTGTGATCTTAGTATTCATATGATTTGTATTTAGAAATGTTTATTATTTAAGCTTGTTCTAATTTCTTATCATCACCCCAATGTTCAATATCTTCAATCCATTGCTGTTTCTTCATAGTTAGCGCTATTAGCAAAGCAGTACCGCTAAAAGCAAGGGCGTCAAATGCGCTGGCCAGCAGGTTCCCCCTGTTAGCTGCCAGTGGATAAGACAATGTTCCCGGCACGTGTACAAGCCAAACCCAAAGGAAGATTTGCAGTGCTAAAAATAAGGAGATAATCCTAATGCGGAGGCCCAAAATGATAGCAATTCCGCTTGCTGTCAACGTGACGCCGGTCAGCAAAACCCAGAATTCATGATTGGCCATCCATGCAGGAACAGTACTTGCTAAATAGGGCGCGTAAATCATGTGTGATATCCCAAAGCTTGTCATCGTATACAAAAACAAAAGGTTTCCATAAGGCGCAAACCTTTCCAAAAGGCTAGGTTTAGCACCGTTGTCAGCGCCAAAGGAATGTGCTATTACAAATGCTCCGCCGGCCAGTGCCAGTGCCTTAAGCGGGGTTGTCCATAAGCCCAAATGATAAAGTTTATTCGGTTGAGATATCAGCTGATAGCTGATGTGTGTGCCCAGAAATAGTGCCATTAACACACAACCCAGTACCAATGCCGCCTTCCGGCCTTTGCCGTGCACAAAAAGCAGTACCGCGGTAACCATCAGGTATAAACCAAATAAGTATGAAAAGACATTAAGCAAGGGCAGGTAATCTTGATATGGCGAAAAGAACACATCCCGGAAGGTGCCAAAATAAAGCTGCTGCAGTCCGTACACAAAAAGTGCAGATGCATAAAATATCCTTCCTGTAATGATCATTTTTTTCATTGTAGATCCATTGGTATTAACAAATATAAACACCGCAACATCCCCTAACATTGTTCTTCTGCACACAACCAAACTCTTCGTTATCTGCCCCTTATCGAAAAACCAGGTCGTTTATCGAAAATATCAGTCGTCCGCTGGCTGTTGGCCACAACGAAACCCTAAAATCCCTACCTTGCCTAAAAAAAGCCGCATCATGAAGCTCAATAGGGATCTGGCGTTTAATGGCATATTCTGGCTGCTCTATTTTTTATATCAGTGGGTCGGACTGGCGTCGCTATACGGTAACTATAACAATTATTTGATCAATGCCTGCCTGGCTTTCCCGGTTGCACTGATATTTTCGTTGTTAGCGGTGCATGTGCTCTTTAAATACTACTATCAAACAGGTCGTAAAGTCTGGTTCTGGATGGGCTTAATTCTCAGCTCTTTACTGCTGTTGCTTATTAGGCGATACTTCAACTACTACATCATCTACCCACGCTATTTCCCTTTTGCATTGCAGATGCCATTGTTCTCGGCGGGGAAATTCCTCGTTGACCTCGTAAACCTTTATTCCATAACCGGCCTTTATGCTCTGTATTATGCCATCGACTATTGGTACCGGGAGAAACAACGTGTGCAGGACTTATTGCAGCAACGCACGCTAGCAGAACTCGACCTGCTGAAATCGCAAGTGCAGCCCCATTTTATATTCAATACGCTAAACAACATATACGGCACAGCATTAAAAAAGAGTCCGGAAACAGCGGCCCTCATTGCACACCTGTCCGGCTTTCTCAATTACAGTTTGTACGATACTTCAAAGGAATACATCAACCTCAGCGACGAGATCGATTACATCAAACACTATGTAGAACTCCAAAAAAACCGATATGGCAATAGGTTAGCTACAACTGTTGAAGTCTTGTGCGACCTCAAAAATATTCAGCTGGCACCATTACTTTTATTGCCCCTCGTAGAAAACTGCTTTAAACACGGGGTTGGCAACTCAGTAGAGAAAAGCTGGGTTAAGATCGAAGTTTCCAGAACTGCAGACCAGTTGTTTATCAGGATCGAAAACAGCTTTGATAAAAAAACCAGTCCGGAGAAGCATAGCACAGGCGGTATCGGCCTGGCAAACGTTAAAAAACGACTTGATCTACTGTATCCTGATAAACACAATTTGCAGACTACCGAAGGCACAAATGCTTATCTTGTTGTTTTAACAATCCAAACAGCCCATGATCCGTTGTTTAATAGTTGATGACGAAGAACCGGCAAGGGAGCTGATCAAGCTGCATCTCGCAGGTTTAGAAGGATTTGAGGTAGTGGCTTCGTTAGATAATGCGCTTGAAGCATTTAGCTACCTGCAAAAGCACACCGTCGACCTGGTTTTCTTAGACATCAACATGCCCCGCCTAACGGGTTTAGAGCTTTTGCGGTCATTAAAGACAAGCCCCAAAGTTATCCTAACAACAGCTTATCGGGAGTATGGCGCAGAAGCTTATGAATTAGATGTATTTGATTACCTGATCAAACCGATCACTCAGGAACGCTTTATAAAAGCAATTGCTAAGTTTTTGCATTATTGGAATGGCCAAACGGAACCGAAGGAAATCTCGAAAAATAACGAGGAACCATACCTATTTTTCAAAATAGGCAGAGAACAGGTGAAAATACACTTGAAAGAAATTATTTATATTGAAGGACTGGCCGACTATATCCGGGTGCACACCGCAGCGAAATCATATGTTGCTTCAGAAAAGCTAGGCGCGATGGAAGCCAAGCTTGAGCCGGGTTCCTTTATACGCATCCATAAATCGTTTATCATCGCCCTTGACAAAGTAACCAGCTACAACAGTTATCAGGTCATACTTGACGACAAAACGCTTCCGTTAGGTCGCCTCTTCAAGACGGGATTCTTAAGGTTGATTCAGGAAAAAGGGAATAAGTGATAGCAATAAGTGCATTGCATTTTGTATGCAACATCATGTCTTGGCACCGCCTTTATGTCACAAGGTCAAAATGTTATGGAAAATTTACTGATATTGTAGTATAAACTTTTTCACATGGAAAATTCGATTAATCGCAGAAAGACGCTCCAGTGTCTGGCATTAGCAATGGGCGCAGCAATTATCCCAACATATGCTGATGCCGAAACATTTCAAATTGGCACCAGTGATTTTTTAGAACCTGACCCAACAAAACCAATTCACATAAAGTCTGGGGAAGGTAAAAAAGGGAAAATTGGTGAGGGTGATATCATCGCAAAATTCGATAAAAGCCAAACAAACGGACATCTGGGTATAGGCGAGTTTACACTTCCAGTGGGTTTACTTGGTGCCCCTCCTCATTTTCATAAAGGTTTCGATGAGATTTGCAGGGTTACCCAAGGCACAATAACTATAATGGTTGGTGATGAGATTTTTGAGGTAAAAGAGGGTGATTGGCACCTTAGGCCCAAGGGAATCGTGCATACTTTCTGGAATAATGGTACACAGCCTGCTAAATTTATCGAGGTGTACACCCCCGGAGGACACGAGTCTTATATGGATGAGCTTTCCAATCTTTTCATTAATAACCAAAGACCAAAGCCTGGCGATCTTGAGCTGCTTGCGAAGAAATACGACATCACATTTGAATGGTCCAAACTAAAAAACATCATGGATACCTACAAGGTTCACCTTTAATGTTGCTTCCTTGCTGTCGGTTCGTCACCGGTAATTCAAGGGAGTCGGACACTCCAAAGGTCGTCCGAAGTAATTATTCTATAACATCGTAATTCTCCACAGTTGAGTTAAACTGCTTACTTAGGTTTCGAAAAAGTCTAATTATTTCATCGTATTTTTGAAATTCCTTTATATCAGGATTATCCTTCAGAAATAATTTTGGGTCCCCAAATGAAAAGTTTCCGTAATGACTATTAACTTTATAAGCAATCGAGTAGTTAATTTTGTAACCACGTCCATTTAAAATTTCAGATTGATTCTTTAAGCTCATTAAGTTATTATAAAATAGCTCATTGATTAGAGTATCCAATCGAACAGAAGAAATTTTAAAGCGAATAAATGGGTGCCTTTCCCAATTTTTGACATTCCTAACTGAATCAGGCCGCGTTCTCTGCATCATGTCATTGCGCTTGAAAAAATAATCCCCTGAAATCAAGTTATTTTTGACCTTAATAATCGTGATGCTTGTAGCACCCCCAGGAAAGAAATCTTCGTAGTATCGAATCTCTAAATCATTTTTTGACTCACCGATAGCTTTCAGTTGAAAACCTCCTTCTTTAAATTCCATATCTGGACATTTGCAAAATCGGTTTACTATCGTGTAAGAAATCTTAGGCTGTGAAACACTAAGAATCGGTGCTAATAATATAAATATTAAAGAATATTTAAACATATCATCTGGAAATTTCCTAATTCTGCAAATGCGTTAGGTCCCAAATGTAATTGTTTTTCATCACTATACTCCGTATATTGACCCTGTGGTTTAGTTGAGTAGGCCGATTAATTGTGCCGAAAAACGCAACCTAAAAGGCCCACTCAAAACATAAAAGCTTATTTTACAGGCTTATATACAACTTGTTGAATAGCGAATTTTTTAACAGGAACGGAATTGCTGTCAACCAGTTGGTTAAATTGGGCATTCATTACCCAAATGTCCTTACCGTTTTGAGTCGCCGTAGCAGGGTAAGTGAACCTGTCAGTTACTAATGTGGATGCTGTAACTTTAGCCGACTGCCAGTTATCACTACTGCTCAATTGAAAAATCTTATCTGTTCCACCATTTACAACTAAAGTAAGCGTGTTGTTGTCATTTAGCAACAGTCCGTCAGCTCCCATAAAATATTGATCAACAGCCACTTTTATTACCTTTTTAGGGTCCTTTATATCGATCTTGAATAGCTGCCCTTTCGAACTATTGTCTACAATAAGGTATCCTGAAGGATGATATACGATACCATTCAACCCTACACCTTCTGTCTTAAACTGCTCATCTTTAGCAAACACGCTCGCTTTTCCGCTAGGATCAACCTTATAAACAGCACCTGCAAAGCTATCTGTAACGTAGGCATTCCCCTGTTGATCAAAGCTGAGGTCATTCGCAAAATGCTTACCCGGAATCAGCAATGCTAAGTCCGTATCGGAAAGCCTTTTAACTGTTTGCAGGTCTATGCTGATCAACCTAGCCATTTTCATGCGCGTAGCCGGGTTGGTGTACTTGCTGTAATTCGCATCTGATACACATGCAAAAAGACGTTTGCCATCGGGATGGATTTTTAGTCCGTAGGTAGATTTCAAAGTGCTGTCGGCATGTAACACAGCATAGGCACCCTGCGGACTAACCTTGCCAATGTGCCCCAGTCGTGCTGAAGAAACATAATATTGATTGGCTGCCTTATCAAAGGCGATGCCTTCAGGATAGCTTTCCAATGCATCAAATTCAATTCTGGGAGAGGGCTCTGGTTTTGTTGCGGCAATAGCAATAACGGCTAGCGTACCTATTGCAATATATTTGAGTAATTTCATCTTAATTGGTTTTTTTAACTGCGTAAATGTTTCCTCCTGCATCATCTGAGATGTAAATGGTACCGTTCTTAGTAACTGTAATTCCTGCGGGCCTGCCGAAGCGTGATTCTCCCTGAAGGAAGCCGGTTAAAAAGTCTTCTGCTTTTACAGCTTTGCCATTCTCAAAATGAATTCTTTGTACTTTAAATCCTACCGGATTTTCGGCATTCCATGAGCCATGCCATGCCACAAGGCCATCACCCGCCCATTCTTGCGGTATGTTTGCAGCACCCCTAAAAAAGGTGAACCCTATAGGTGCCATGTGCGCGGTCATTTCCAATACCGACAGTTGCGTGTTTTTTACCACAGCTTCTTTGGTGTTGCCAGCAGGATCTTCGCGACTTTTATCTACCTCCCGCTTGCCATAAGCATAAGGGAAACCATAGTCGGCACCTTTCATAATCTGGTTAACTTCCTCTGGTGGCCATTCGCTGCCTTTGGCATCGCCCCCATTGTCTATTCCCCATAATTCTTTTGTTTGGGGATGCCAGTCGAACCCGATTGTATTACGCAGTCCGCTCGCATAAAGACTGCGCGACCAATTTTTAGGGTCCACCTGCAGCATTACGGCCGTTTCTTTGTCACTTTCCTTGCAGTCGTTACATAATGAACCTACGCTGATGTACAACATGCCATCCGGACCAAAGTCCATAGTTCGGTTGGGGTGTTGGCCTCCATCAGGCAGGTCTTTGATAGGCGTTTCACCAGCCATCGCGTCTAAAGTTCCATCAGGTTTAACCGGATACCTACGTACTTCATTACTGTTGCAGAGATACATCCAATTGTCTTTCATGGTTATCCCATGAACACCTTTAAAGTTGGAAACCACAGTTATCAGGTTTTCAAATTTAGCGTCTCCATCTCTGTCCTGTAGAAGAAGTACATCTCCACCATCGCGACGGGTTACGTAAACATTACCCTGCGGACTGGTGTATAACATTCTTGGTTTCCCTAATCCGGATGCAGCAAGACTAACCTGCCATCCTGGGGGAGTTTTAAGGAGTTTGAGCATTTCAGGTTTGAAATCCATCACCTGGGCATACTTAGTTACAGATAGCGATTTAGTAACATCCTTTGGTGGAATTCCACGTTGGGCGACCGCATAGTGCGCACTGAGCGTTAAAGCAAATATTGCAACGGATAAAAATTTATTGTTTTTCATAGGTAGGTAGGGTATTTGCCCTTTAACACGCCTATTTAAATAATGGTTTTCAGAAAGGCTAAATACATCTGCTAACGAGTTTTATTAACTCAGAACTATAGGTTCACGCCGGGGAACCTTGCCGTTCTCGATAAATATTTATACCAAAACCATTTGTTGTTAACAAACCTAATTGTCCCACTAAGCCCTTCCAGTTGGTAAACTCGTCTTTAAACTACCAATCATCCCTTTTCCAGCAACTTCAAATAAGTCAAAATCACGCCACTGTGCTCAGCTTCATGATAAGTAGCCGCTTGTAATGCCTGAAGATGGTTTTCCACCTGGAATCCAATCGGTAATGCAAAGGGCTCATAATTCACAAATAATCCAGATTCAATATCAGATTCAAGGCGATCAACGGTATCAATCAATAAATGTTTAACTTCATTAACATCGGGAGTGACTTTCCAGGAAGCCGGTGACGATCCTATTTTGAAAAACTCCATAAATTCATTAGATATATACATTGGTAATCCGCTACGCATATACATATGCCGCTGTTGAGAGGTGATGCAATGACCAATTTGCCAAAGTATATTATTGTTGAAACCGTCCGGAATTTTCAATAAAATTTCGTAGTCAATCCTTTCCGCCAATTGCAATAGCCTGGTCCTGCTAGCCCTTAATAGTTGACATTCGAAACGTTCATCAATCATGTAAGTAGGTTGAGTCTAATATTTAATCTGCCTCATGATCATCAAAGAAATAATCATAAAAACGAGGACTAGAATAAACTTGATTATACTAATTGTGTAGATCGTCTTACTGAAGCCGATGCTTCCTTTTGATACAGTTGAAGCTAAGGATTCCCTCTTTTCACTTAAATAAATTAACAAGACTGCAAACGCCAGGATGATATAGAAAATCGTTGCTAACCTGGGCAATTCAAATAAAAAGATTTTGTTACCATGTCCATCCGCATTCCCTGCGCTATCAAAATGAATGGGTATAATTTCAGGCACTAAGCCATAAACACTTTTTAGATATACCCAGTAGGCAATTAATATTAACAATGTCAGTGTTTCAAGGAACAACAAATATTTTGATTTCATAGTCATCATTCAATTTTATGCTTTTCAATATCTTTTAATACCCAATCCAGCTCCAAATCCTTTTCAGCTAAATAGTCTTTAATGGTATAGGTGATAGAAACATCAGGCATTACACCACGCCCGTCGACAGTTGTAATGTCCCCATAAAAGGCCGGCACGATACCCCAAGTTAGCAAAAGTTTACTGTTAGGAAGCGTTCTGTTTTTAATGACACCAGCTGTCAGAATATTCTTGCTGCCACCGGTTTCTTCACCCACAAAAGTCACGTTGTTCAAGCTTCGCATATTCGCAGCAAGCAAGCTAGCTGCAGAAAAGCTACCTCCATTTATCAGCACGTATACTTTCCCCTTAAATTTGGTAGTATAAGGCGTAACGATGGGCCATTTGGATTTAGAAGCCGCTTTTAGCCAGTCGCGTATGTTCGATCTCCCCTGCAATTGTTCTTGCTTCCTAATCACTTCAGGAGGCTTAAAAAAATAAGTTGGTGTATCTATCAGGTGGCTAAAAATACTGGCCGCCCAATCAGATTCTCCACCGGTGTTTCCGCGTAGGTCTAAGATAAGCGTATTAAGTTTTCTCTTTTCGATGTCCTCGAATATCCCATGATAGCCCACATAGTTAGCCCCATTCATAAACGTCCGCACTTTGAGGTAGGCTACGCTACTGTCTGTAGCCAACCGTTTATATTCTGCATGTGGCACCGGTGCTAAGCTTATGCTATCATAAAGTACATTTTGAACAGCATTAAGCACAACCTGTTGTGGGCCACTTTTAGCGCTCAGTTCTAAACGCAATGGCTCCTTCTTTGGGAAAACAAAACGATAGCGTTCTGCAAATAGCCCCACATTCATCAGGTATCGTTTATAGGTAATGTTATAACCGTCTGAAGTTATATAGTGGTCCAGGCTATCAATCAACTTACTGGTAGCCATCCCGTTGATGCTCAGTATTTCAGTACCCTTCGCTATCGCAGCATCTTTAGTTAAATTGTTCCTGATGAATAACCGCTTGTCAATTACATGGTATTCAAACTGGTAAATAGGGTGCTGCATTACCGGCTTTTTAAGACTGGCGATATCTGAGGCCGTAAGTTTTGAGTAGTCGATCAAAACAGTTAAATGACCGTCTCCTATTGTACTAATTACGCTTAGTAACTTAACATACAACCCGATACTGGTAAGCGGTTGGTTTATAGAATTGCGTAAACTATCAAACTTATGATCAAGCTCTTTTTTACTGATGTAAAGGTAAAGATTGGGATCTTCCTTTTCCAATAGCGTTTGCACCAGCCACACATCTTTCTTTAAATCAGAAGGTTCATGCAGCTTAACGGAGATTTCATCCAGAAACTGGGCGCTGCAAACAGAATTAAAAAAAAGCAGCGCGATAATAGAAATGTAAACCTTCATGAATTTCGAGAATATTACTTCCAGTAATCAGCCTTAAATTTTTCTGGGAAATACTTGGCAAATTCAGTTTGAAGCTCATAGGATTCAAAGTTGTCATCCCGAATCTTACCATCGGCATCTACCAGCACATACCTGGGGATTCCGTTAAATTTGAATAACTCCCTTAAGGCCAGATACTCATCCGGGGTTACCCTATGCGTATTGACCATCAAATTCTTCTTGATGTAATCCTGATAAAATGAATCACCTGTACCTTTACTATCGGTTACAAACACAAAATCAAAATCCGGATTGTCTTTGTATTTGGTCCTCAAAGCTAAACTTCTTTCAATCCCAGCTCTGCAAGGACTACACCATTCTGCCCAAAAGTCAATGAGTAAGATCTTGCCTTTTAGCGGATTGATTAGCTTTTTAAATACGTTAGCAGCAGCAGTATTCGGCAGCTCGTAAGCCACCTTTCCCACTTTATATTTATCGTACACACGGCTCAGCTCGGCAATTAAAACAGGCTCAGTAATCGTGCGGGAAAGCTCACTGAACTCCTGGGCAAAAGTCGCCTTCTTATAGTGACTATAGCCTAGGGAAGTCTTTAGCGAACGGAGTTTGGCTATATCATAAACCAGATTGGTTTTCTTATTCTTTGCGAGATATATAGAATCCATTTTTTGGTACCCGTTATAATTTTTCGGTCCATAAATAATCATCATATCAACCAAAGGCGAGTATTCATAACGATTGATGAAAACAGAAAAGTCGTCGCAAATTAACAGCGCAGGATTATTTAAATCAACCTTGTTGATGAAATCAAAGTAATCATCAGGCAGGGGCATATTCAAAATCTCATTGTTCGGCTCTTGCTTCTGGTAATAATCGCGGGAGAGGTCGTAATCAAACAGGTAGGTGGCATACATCAAATCAATCTGATTGACTTTTATGTTCTTGATCTCAAGAGGCGTCCGTTTTGACAGCATTAAACTATCAGCAGCTCGCCTTGCGTTAGCCCAGTTCAGAACCTGAGCTTTTTTAAAGTCATCGGGCTTTTGCTTTTTACGGGACTCCTCTAATGCGCTGTAATTGGGCTTTGTAAATTCAATAGAAGCCAAGCCTACATTGATATGCTTATTTGCGCCCAGGTAGCTAACGTCTTTGAATTTGTAATTGCCGTTATTTGCCGCGTTAGTGAAATCTTGCCAGTTTAACACAATCCCTGTCGTAATCCCAGGCTCAGCATAAAAACCTATCCTTTGGTCGTTAAAAATTATGTTAGATGTAATTGGATGTAAACCCAGCATGCTGCATTCAAACCTGCCATCTTCAAAAATCCTCACTGTAGTAGGCAAATCATCCCCTACAATGTCATTACTATGGTAAATGATCCCACTGGCAAACGACGCGGCTTTTGGATAGCCTTTAATATACCCTACAATTCTGATCGAGTCGCGTTTAAAAAAAGTTTTCTGATTTGATTTCCCTTTTTTGGAAGCAGTTTTATTATCCAGCCACTTCTGGATATGCTGAGGAATTATTTCTTCTTGACTAGGTTTGATGGAAGGGACTAATTTATCCTCTGCTAATGCTAGCGCTTGAGCCGGGGAGATAAACAGGGAAAAAATGAGCAGGAGAGCAGCTAAATATTTCATGAGATTAATAATAATTCAGAGCGACAAGATAACGATTTCATTTATAGTGTTTCACTGCCATATCAAGCACTTCTTTAATGTCCTTAACCGGGATATCCTGCAGTGGGTCGATATACATTACTTTCATACGTTTCCTGTCGCCCGCAACAAGCATTGGATGATCAATCTTACCACCTTCAACAATTCCAATATAAGGATGCTGGCTATTCTTATCAATCCAGAGGTAACAAAACATCTTGCCTTTAAAATAATAAAAGGGCAATCTGTACTTCCACTCTTCAGTAACATCAGGATTATAATGGTTTAAAAAGTACCGCAAATATTCCAGGCTGCTTTTTAGCGGTTCAGCGGGTTGTATAAAGAAATTGTCGATAGCCCGGATTCCTGTTTCCATATTTGTATATCCAGGTATCTCTTCTTCGTGAGTTCAATTTAATAGCTTAATGCCGGTTAGGGTAATTCGCTGTTGATGTCGCCTGGCTGCTAATAAATATATTGAAAATATATGCGGAAACAATTAGTTCATTATATTTAGCTATAAAACATCATTATGATCTTAAAACGCACTCTTACCCTACTGTTGCTCCTTGCCTGCAGCACTACCCTTTTTGCACAAGACTACAAGGCAAATGTTAAACAAAGTTTCTCCACGTACTACAAATACCTCGTAGCAGGTGAGTTTGAGAAGTCGATGGACTATCTACCTCCTGCAATATTTGCAGTGGTACCGAGGGCTCAAATGGTTACTGCATTGAAAAGCGTAATGACAAACCCTGAAATACAGATCAGGTTGACAAGCTTTGAAATAAAAGAAATCCTCGACAAGCGAAAAATTGACACTGCGAATTATGTGAAGATAAGATATGTTGGAGGGATAACTATGAAAATGAAAGGTGACAGTACGGAAACTGTTCAGGAAAGGGAAAACCGCTTAAACGCAACAAAAACAGCATTAGAAAACTCATTCGGTTCTGGAAATGTAGGGCTAGAACTTAAGACAGAAACATTTACAGTAACAACAACAAAAAATTCATGGGGCATTTCGAAGAATGGTATTACAGACTGGAAATTTGTACTGGTAGATCCAAGCCAACGCCTGATTCTGGAGAAAATCCTCCCAAAAGAAATCATAGAGGAGTCTTTAAATTAGGATAATGAAATTAAAACCTCGTCACATTTATTATATTGATCTAAAGGTTTTGAATTCCCATTCATGAAACGCTTGATCCTATCTTTTCTGCTCCTGGCACTCGCCAGCGTTCTAAATGCTCAATCTTATGGTGGATATCTGATTGGAGGTAGTTACGCGCTGGATACCCGGCAATATCAGTCAGCAATAGCTCAATTTAAGTCAGCCAGGGAATTAATGGAAAAAGACACAAGCACTATCTCCTCAAGAGACTGGTGGCAACTGTGGATCAGAGGGGGAGATGCAGCATGGATGAGTGGGGATAAAAAACTGGCCCAGGAATTTTACAACAAGTACACAACTACCGACCTTAAACTGCTCAACGATAAGATTGCCCAGCTCAAATCAAAGGGGATCAAACACCTTTTCACCTATTACACTTACAATCAGGGCGGCATTCTCGGAACAAGTTTTATCGGACCGGGCCCGCATCCCTGTGTAAGTAATTTGTCCAAATATCTCGTCTGGGTTGATCAGGACAAAACCTATATTCAACTATTTGACGAGTGCAAAAGCTACGAAGCAAAAGTGAGCTCAGACCCCGACCTAGCGGCCTTCTATAAAAAATACCTGGACACGATGGTCAATGAAAAGATCAGCCATTTCGGTTACCAGGGCCACCATATGAACGAATATGAAATCGTATTTCATACAGTCAACGATGGCATTTGGAAAAAGTACTTCAATGCTGCGTACGACCTAACCCCGCCAAAATATACGCCAAAGCAGTTGGAAAATGAGCAATTGAAAGGAAGTCCCGAAATGTATAAAGCTAACATCAGTACACAATTGAGTAAATTCTTTGCGCTGCTTCAATATCCCCTGCACGACTACGACAGGGCTATCGACACCACAAAAAACAGACCCGCAATAACATGGGGCAAAACCGTTGTGATCAACAATGAACCCATCGTAGTGAATACCCAGCCCACACATGAAGACCGCACTAATTATAGCTCAGAATACTGCCGACTGCTGAAAATAAAAGAAAAAACCTGGCTGGCGGCATACACCGTTTCACGCAACAAGGGATACATGGCCAATCCTTCAGGAGGCCTGGAACTGGAAATTGCCAGGAGTACAGATAACGGTCAGACTTGGCGACCAATATCGCTGATCTCAGACCCCGGGCGGGACTTGGACAATGCAGAACTGACCCTACTCAAAGACGGCTCGATTGTGTTGGCCTGCCGGTCTGTTCGCTGGCAGGAATCTTACCGTTTGCCGGTTTATAAGAGCAGCAACAAAGGCGTGTCCTGGACAAAGGTCAGTACCATTGATGCCAATGAAGGCGAGCCTGGAGAACTGGGAAAGCCCGACAAAGGTGTTTATGATCCACACATCTTGCAAATGGACAACGGCGACCTGTCTGTCTTGTATGCCAATGAAAAACACGTCACCGAACCTGACCGCTTACCACAAATCATCTCCCAGAAAATTTCTACCGACATGGGGAAGAGCTGGGGAGAAGAAAGAATGATCGTTTACAAAAAGGGATCCGATACTTCAAGGCCCGGTATGCCGGTTTTTACCAGAATGAAAAACGGAGAGTACATCCTTGTCTATGAAATTTGCGGATCCGAAGCATGCACTGTATATTATAAAACCAGCCCAGACGGACTTCAATGGCCAGCCGGTCTTGGCAATTATTTATTGGGATTCCAAATCGGCGGCCCTTTTGTGCTGTCGCTAAGTGATGGCCGTCTGGTCGTTACTTCCAACACAGGTTACATCTCCTTCAGCCCCGATTATGGAAAAACCTGGAACAATACAGCTGTACCCTGGAAACAAGCCGTCCTTTATTCGGTAGACTGGACCCAAACCATATGGTCTTCGCTGTACCAGTTCGGCCCAAATGAAATCGCAATTGCCACCTCAATTAAAAGACCCGGAGGCGGGCATAACATACAACTGCGCTTCGGTAAAGTTAGCCCATAACATCCATCCTATATCCAAAGAAATCATTATCTTCAATGTGTATAAAACCTTGCAGCCTAACCTAACCTAATATGCATTTTAAAACCCGTGCCCTCTCCCTTGTCCTGCTCCTTCAGGTACTGTTCCTTCAAACAGCCCTTACCCAACATTTACCACACAGCATACCTGAGAAAGAAGGCGTTGATTCAAAAGGCATACTTGATTTTGTGAACGCGACCCGCAGCAGTAAGACAGAGTTCCATAGCTTTATGCTTTTGCGACATGGTAAGGTGATTGCAGAGGCCTGGTGGAATCCTTACGCCCCGGACCTTAGACATACGCTCTACTCCTGCAGCAAAAGCTTTACCGCAACCGCGATAGGTTTTGCCATCAATGAAGGGAAAATAAAACTGGATAGCAAAATAGTATCCTTCTTCCCAGATCAGGCGCCGGCTTCAATTAGTGAAAACCTGGCCCAACTCAGTGTGAGAGATGCGCTGATCATGGCCGACGGTCAGGATCCTGAGCCAGGCTACATCATTGCCGATACCAATTGGGTAAAAGGATTTTTAGCAGCACCTATCGTCCACAAACCAGGCACTAAGTTTTTATACAATTCATTGGGAACTTATATGCTTTCCGCCATCATACAAAAAGTAACCGGTCAGACGCTACTCGAATACCTCACCCCAAGATTATTCAAACCGCTCGGCATTAAAAATGCCGATTGGGAAACCGACCTCAAAGGCATCAATACAGGGGGCTGGGGCTTACGTGTCAAAACAGAAGATATGGCCAAGTTTGCGCAACTGTTTCTGCAGAAAGGCAAATGGAAGGGCAAACAAATATTACCGTTGGGATGGACAGAAGAAGCCAGTTCAGCAAAAATAATCCAGCATCCTGATATGCCGAAGGCCAGGCGGGATGCCAGTGACTCGGAACAAGGATACGGCTACCAGATGTGGAGGAGTAAAAATAACGCCTACCGGGGCGACGGCGCTTTCGGACAATACATGATCGTAATGCCTGATCAGGATGCGGTAATTGCGATTACTGCAGAAACTTCTGACATGCAAGGAGAGATTGACCTGGTATGGAAGTACCTGCTACCGGCGATGAAACCGGACAAATTACCAAAGAACAAAGCTGCTGTTGCGGAATTAAAAAAGACCTTAAAGGAACTGGCTTTACCACCTAATCAAAAAACCAGTGATGGGTTTGCGCCTGACATCAATGGAAAATCTTATATACTGGTTAACGCTCAATCTAAAATCAGCAACATCGCATTTAATTTTAGCGGGGATGGCATTTGCAAGGTGAGCCTGACAGGAGATACAGCGAACTATAGCCTAAGTTTCGCTGCTGGAAGCTGGCTTCCAAGTTCAACCAACAAGCCTGGTCCTTCACTAACTGCCCGGGCACAAGAGGTCCGTACCATGCTGGTTCCGGCGAAAGTTGCAGGCAGCTACTCCTGGCTCGATGACCATCGCTTAGCGTTAACCCTCAGGTATATTGAAAGTCCGCATACCGAAAAATTCATATGTGAATTCGTTGGGGACAACATTACCGTCAAACAAAGCAATAGCGTTGAAGGGGCAAGAGAAACGGTCTTTACTGGAAAAAGAATAAACTAGCCCAAAAATAATGCGTTATGAGCCGATTAAATCTTCTAATCGGCTCATGATCTATAACTAACAATTTCTTTCAATATAAGATATCTGTAAGCTATCGGTTAGCCTTTCCGTATCATGACTTTTTTAGTTTACTTCTTTAATTTAGACTCCATGTCCTCCAGATATTTGAAAAACTGATCGCCGTTTGTGGCCCATTTTCTGGTTTCTTTTGCCCATATATTAAAGTTTGCAGGGTCTTTATTACACTTGTGATATTAACAGTCAGTGGCAGGGTGCTCAACTTTACTTATGGATAGGTATTAATTTTAGTTTATTTCCCGTCAGCCTTTTTCTTTTCTTCAGGATGGTCTTTATAGTATTCACGTGCCTTTTTAAGTCCCGTGGCAATAGCTATACCTTCATCCCCACTTTCTTTCAAAATTTCATTAGCAATTTCGACAGCCTTCTCCCGTAAATATTTCGGTTGGTTTTTATAAGATGGCGGATAATCTCCTTTAGTCCATGGCATAATTCCTCCTTTTCTATATAAAACAGCATTTTTACGAAGATTGTTTATTTCGCTAAAACTGATCTCCCCTCTGCTAGATGCCCAATTATATATCGTACGCTAATTATTGAATCCCAGGCTTTACCTTTAACCTATGCTTCAATCAATTCGCTTTCCTTTTCACGTGTGGATCACTAGTGTAATTGTAGGGCCTATCTTATTTCTGACATTGCAATTAGGTGGCCCGAATAGTGCAAACGATAGCTTGAGCAAGTTCCTGGACGCCTATATATTCATCCTACCTTTTGGTTTCTTTTCCGTACCATGTTTTCTTTTCCTCTGGCTTTGTTATAGCATTTTAAGGAGACTCAGATGGTCGATAATGACAATTAGGCTTGTGCTATTATTTATAAGCCTCCTAACTTGCTATATCTTCATTGCATTCTTCATCGGAACCGGTTGGAAAAGCTTTTTGGAGCTGCGCGATTTAGCAGTATTCGTGTCTGTTAGTTTGCCACTTGCTTTTAGTGTCTTATTTTACAAACTCGACATGGGGAAACCCTTTTAGTAACTAAACTTGCATTTTCAGAATGGCATTATCTGCTAAATTTCTCTTCAATATTCCTGGCAAACAAAGGCCCCTCTTCATTTACATGTTTCTGTAGAAAATAATTCCCTGCAACTAAAATTGATGCAAGTTTGAGTAGCTTATTTGGATACTTGACACTGATCTCGCAAATGAAATAACTATTTAATGCATCTTTCTCTTTGACTGTCATTTTCCACTCCACCCCTACGTTGACTTTGACCAGATGAAAAAGAAAGGCCTCAGATTTAGGAGAGCAGAGCAACAAAAGATCTTTTTGTTTTTGTTGTAATTGATAATGCTGCACTAACAAATTGCCACCAATGCTTTCCACATTCACCATACTCTCTACGCCATCAATTCTCGTTAGCCCTACTGCAATATGCGCTTTCGAGAATTTCTTATAATCATTTTCTGTTATGCCTAAAAACCATTCGTACAAATCAATTTGTTGAACTGGCAGATGTATATCTCCAGTGAAAATGAATTTTTCCATAAAAAGGCGTTAGATTATCGCGAATTCCTTAGTAATTAAAAAACTACATTCATCCATTGCTATGAATTTTTCTTCATCTGGTCTAACCAGTCTCAGGTATTCTGCTGCACCGAAGACCATGGAAATAGATGCCTCGTCTTTGAACCAAATTTCGGTTATCCCGTCATAATACATTTCTGGAAATCCAGGTATCGAAACTGGGATAACATGGGATTGGACGTATTTTACGACATGTTCTCTCACAACTTCAAGTGAGGTAAATAATTTAGCATGAGTGTATTTGTGATATTGCACAAATTCTTCATGATTTAAGTTTGGATGTTTGCGTAAGAGAATTGAAAATTTTACCATTTTTTTATTTATTTATTAGGCAAAATTATCCCTTAAACACTGACCTCACATTGACTTCAGTCAAGAAATTAACGGTTTATCAATCTTTTGCGAATCCGACTAAGTGTTTCGGGCTTAACACCTAAGTACGATGCAATATGCAGTTGAGGAACCTGTCTGATGATAGCAGGATGTTTTTCTAACATTTGCAGGTAACGCTCATCGGGCTGCATAAAAAGCAATGTTTCCACCCTTTCGTTTAGCTGCAGGTAGACTTGTTCTGCCATGATCCTACCAAACAAATTCCACCTGTTTGACTGGGTATAAATTTCCTGAACTGCACTGTAATATATCATAACTACCTCTAGTTTTTGCACAGCCTGCCAATAAAAACGAGAAGGTTTTTTTGTGAGAAAACTTTGAAAGTCAACAAAGAAATTGCCTTTATCGGTGAATCTATAGTTTATCTCATTTCCATTCTTATCCAGGTAGAACATCCTTACAAAACCTGAATCGAGGAAGAAAATTTTATCAAACACCGCATTTTCGTAGGATACAAGATCTCCCTTCTTAAAGGATTTCTTGGATAAATGTGGCTTGATTAACTCAAAGTCTTCTTCTTGCAGGCTTGGCAGTATCGATAAACAAGCTTGCTTAAATCTTTCCAGTGTTAATTCAGAAATATGGCTTCCTTTCATAGTAATTATTATTTAATAAGTGCCAGCCAGTTTTGGAATGATGATAGGAAAGCTTATTTGTAGGTATAAACGTAACGCATTTCAACAAAATAGTCGAAGAATTTCTGGATTACATTACAACCTCAGAATATGCATTGTGTAGTCTAAAATAGTTTAGCTCTTTGCGAGAAACAGTATTTATCAGCCAACGCGTAGCCAATAGGCTTTAAGAGTCCTATCTGCAACTGAAAACCTATATCTCTAAACCTTAATTTACATTACACCAAGCCCGATGAACGTTTCAACAAACGAAATTGAACTTTTCAGAAAACCTTAACATATGGTTCTAAAGTAATTTTGCTTTATATAATCATAATTATGAAAACAGTATTGGTGACAGGAGCTTCAGCTGGAATTGGCAAAGCTACTGCGATTTTTTTGGCAACAAACGGCTACAATGTTTACGGCGCCGCACGGAGAATTGACAAAATGGAGGAACTGAAAACCTATGGCATTAAACCAATTGAGTTAGATGTAACGAAAGATGAAAGTATCGTTTTATGTGTTAATCAAATTTTGAAGGAGGCTGGAAGCATTGATGTATTAGTGAATAACGCTGGCTTTGGTTCATATGGGGCAATCGAAGATGTAGCAATGGATGACGCACGCCATCAGCTTGAAGTAAATGTCTTCGGGGCAATGCGTGTAACGCAATTGGTGTTACCGAATATGCGCGCAAATAGATCAGGAAAAATTGTGAACATTTCTTCCGTTGGCGGCAAAACTTCTTTTCCATTAGGTGCCTGGTATCATGCAAGTAAATTTGCACTGGAAGCCTTAAGTGACGCCTTGAGAAGGGAAGTTAAACAGTTCGGAGTGGATGTGATTGTCATTGAACCGGGCGGAATAAAATCTGAATGGGGTAATATTGCATTTGAAAGCCTGGCGCGTGTTTCAGGACATACGGCTTACAAGAAAATGGCTCTCGCGGTAGAGAAATTTTTCAGGGCTTCTTCAGAAAATATTCCCGAACCGATCGTTATTGCTAAATTGATAAAGAAGGGTATTGAGGCAGAAAATCCAAAAGCACGTTATTCCGGAGGTTATATGGCCGGACCATCATTATTCATTGCGCGGTTCATTCCTGATAAGTGGCAGGACAAAATTATTGCTTCACAACTGAAATGATGGTATCTTTAGGTATGCAGCAAACAGAAGTTCAACGTAACATCATGTTACTTACCTGCGAAGCCGGGAATGATTACGGACATGACCCGTTTGTGTATGAACACGTTCTAGGATTAATCACCTCAGGCGTTGCAGAACGTTACACCGACAACGGGCCTGTATCCTATCTTCCGGGAACTATGATGCTCTTGCGCAGGAATCAATTGCTGAAGGTAACAAAGAAGAGTTTTGATGGCAAACCATTTTCCACGATCAATGTGTTGCTGGATCAGGAGATATTAAAAAAATTCAGTCTTGATCACGATGTAAGAGCGAATGGCATTTACACAGGGGAGTCAAATATCCTGCTTGAAAATGATGTGTTTATGAAGGGCTATTTTAACTCAATGATGCCATATTTCGCACAGCCTGAAAAGCTGACCCCAATTTTAGCGCAGGCGAAAACTACTGAAGGCATTGAGTTGTTGCTGCAAAATCCTGAGATGAAAAACTTCTTATTTGATTTCAGTGAACCTTACAAAATCAATCTGGAAGCTTACATGAACCGCAACTTTTCATTTAATGTTCCCCTTTCGCAGTTTGCAAAACTGTCGGGCAGGAGCCTTTCGACATTTAAACGCGATTTCGAGAAAATCTTTCACATTACCCCTGAAAGATGGTTGCAGAAGAAACGCCTGGAAATGGCCCATTTTCTCATTTCGCAAAAGAACAGAAAACCTTCTGAGGTCTATCAGGAAGTAGGCTTTGAAAACCTTTCGCACTTTTCTAAAGCGTTTAAAAATGAATTCGGCATTAATGCCTCAATTGTTTAAGACAGGCTAAATAGCAGGGTTAAACAAGTTTCATGCTTTTCCTCAATGCTTTTTCAATATTAGGATTTAAGATTACGGCTAAACAAAAAGTTGATTTGGCTAAATCTATCAGCTTTGCGCATACGATCTTTGCGTAAAAGAGTAAATATTTAAAGATCTAACTATCATAAGATGAAAGAGTCATTTGGGAAATCACCTTTAGCTATTGCACTGATCGGTGTGGGAAGAATAGGGAGTACGTTTGCTTATCAACTTGCTGCCGCTGGTCATGAGGTGACGCTCATTGCACGCCCTGGTTCCGCCCGACTGGGTCAACTACAGAGAGATCATGGTATCGTATTGGAAACCGGGGCGCGTGTACAAACCCTTGTTACCGACCGCCTGGATGAGCAGAAAGTTTACGATCTGGTAATCGTAACCCTGCTTGCGGAACACGTAGATGCCATTCTTCCTGCACTCACCCGCAGCAAGGCAAAATGTATTCATTTTATGTTTGTGAGCTTTGAACCAGAATTACTTCTGAATGCTATTGGAAAGACCCGGTGCAGTTTCGGCATGCCATTTATCACCGCAACTTTGGATGGTGATGGAAAACTGAGGCCGGCGATAGGTTCAAGAAACACAATACATAGCGAGCAACGCTGGGTCGACCTGTTTAATCTTGCCGGAGTTCCTTCTGCCCTGGAAACACGGATGACGCTTTGGCTGCGTTGCCATACGCCTATTGCCATTATGCTTGAAAATATCGCTTTTGCAGGTCAGCGGCATAATGGAGGAGCCACCTGGGCTGAGGCAAAAATCGTCTCTCTGGGTTTAAAAGGATGTTATGCGATCATAAAAGGCTTGGGATATGATATCTACCCAAGCTCGAAGGGTTTTTTTAACTCCCTGCCTTTGTTTATCTTAACTTTAATCCTATGGTTAGGTTCACGTGTTAAACCGTTTCGTGAATTACTGTCGCAGGGCATTGGTGAAGCACGTGCTTTAACAGACATCGTGCTGGCCGCCGCCGCAAAAGCAGAACTCCAGACTCCAGAAGCTATAAAGGCCGTTTCAAACACAAAAGAGATTCAATATTAACTATCAAAAAGATCATGGAGCCAATAAGAATCACCACAATAACGCAATACCACCGGTTAGCATGTCTTGCAAAACCGGATCATCCGCTAATTAGCGTGGTTAGGCTCGAAACACTAAAACGTCCCGAAATCGTCGGACCGTTCAGTATGATCTTTGATTTTTATTCTATATCTCTGAAAAAGAACTTCAACCTCAAGATGAGGTATGGCCAACAGCCGCATGATTTTGATGAAGGCATGTTACATTGCATGGCACCCGGCCAGATTCTAACTGTCGAGATAGACAAAGATGAGGTTTACGAACCTTCAGGATGGATGATATTTATTCACCCGGATTTTCTCTATAACACGCCTCTGGCAAAAGCTATAAAACGATTTGAATACTTTAATTATTCGGTAACCGAGGCACTATATCTTTCTGATAAGGAAGAAAACGTGGTCAGCGGAATTGTTCAAATAATGGAACAGGAATATCATTCCAACATTGATAAATTTAGTCAAAGTGTAATCATTGCTCAATTGGAGCTGTTGCTGACCTATACAGACCGATTTTATCAGCGTCAGTTCATTACCCGGAAAATTGCAAGTCACGACATACTTACCCGCCTGGAAGAACTGTTGAACCATTATTTCACAAGTGGCGCACTGGCAAAACAAGGGTTACCAAGCGTGACCTACATCTCCCAGTCCCTAAACATTTCTCCGAGCTATTTAACTGCCTTACTAAAGAATATAACCGGCCAGAGTACGCAGCAGCTTTTGCATGATAAACTGATTGAACTGGCCAAGGAGAAACTGAGTACAACAAACTTATCTGTGAGCGAGATCGCCTATCTGCTTGGCTTTGAGCATTTGTCCTCGTTTAGTAAATTATTTAAGTCGAAAACAACATACTCACCTCTGGCATTCAGACAGCACTTTAATTGAAATGTAACTTGTTAAAAAAATTACCTTTTTCGCCGCCAACCAGATCGGCTTTTGGTTTGACCATTGGCTACCAATTTTCTGAAGAACTTCCTGCCACTCCAGGCATCGGGATTACAAGACAGGTTAGTTAGCTACTTCTTCGAACAAATCTGGATCTGCAGATGAATACTTTATGTGTATAGTATCTCCAACGCTAAAACGCCTGTTGACATCTATTTCGTCCATTATGGATTTGTTATATATCTTGCCCCCGGCAGTATAGCTGAATTTGATAATTATGCCCGGATAATGTTTGTAACCACTCATATATTCAGCAGACGTTACTATCGCATTCGCTTTCGTTCCATGCCTTGTAAGTTGCTGATCAGCATATTCATTGTGCAGCACGTTTAACAACAGCAGCGCAATGCCTCCAAGGAGGACAAATACCAGCCCATTAGCAATGGAATTCCAGCGAGACCTTACCTTAATGATAAAAAATACGGATAAGGCAATCGCTAATTGGTCAACTCCATCGAGTTTTGAAAGCCTGTGCGAATAAAATATGTGTATAAAACTACAAGCAACAATAACTGTCGATAGTACTAAGGTTATGACCTGGCTCCTTTTCATAATGACACACGCTTGCCCGAAGAAAGACGATACAAAGATAAATATATGTTTAGAAATGCTTCATGTTAAAACAAAGCGCCACATTCAGGGTTATCAGCAATAAGCAATCTACCTGCTTAACCAACTATGATAAAACAACCAACAACGATGAGCGCGGATTTACAGAAATTCATAGACATTTTCCAACCGAACAAATTCAAAATGCTCGCACGTGGCATTGAAGTAAGGGGCATCAGTAACATCCATCATACCATTACCCAGGCTAAAAACCTCATTGAAAGATTAGGCCTTAAACTTACTATCCAGCACAATGCAGAAATGCTCGGCTATGGCGGCTTTGAGGTGAATAACAAATAAGGCTTCAATATCTGTTTGAGTAAAACAGTAGTCTGTTTTGGTCTAATTTTTACAATACGAGATGCGTATTTTTGGTAGTAGGATGCATGAACTGGCATCTTAACAAACCAAATATTGGCTTTGACAAATACACAAGCCGACGTGTGCATTATGTATAACAGAACATGACCTTGAAAGGAAAGATAAAGTGCGGGTTCAAAATAGTTGGACTTGCTTTACTATTGATTTCCGGGAGCGTGTCCGGTCAGACTGCCGGCGATAAAAAAGGCCTAAAAGACTATTATAAGAAGTTTTTCCCGATCGGTGTTGCTGTTACTCCGGCTCAGCTAAAAGACTCCGCCCAGCGGCAACTAATCTTAAAACATTTCAATAGCCTGACTGCCGAAAATGCCATGAAAATGGGCCCGATTCACCCTGAGCAAAACCGTTACAACTGGGAAGGTGCTGATGCGATCGTTGATTTCGCTGTTAAGCATGGATTAAAAGTACGCGGACACAACCTTTGCTGGCATACCCAGACTCCCAAATGGATGTTTATGGACGATGAAGGCAATCAGGTTACCAAACAAGTTTTATTGGATCGCCTGAGAGAACACATCCATACTGTCGTTACAAGGTACAAAGGAAAGATCTATGCCTGGGATGTGGTTAACGAGGCGGTTTCAGACAACCCAAGAGAATTTTTACGCAATTCCCTCTGGTATAAAATCTGCGGAGAAGAATACATTGCAAAGGCATTTGAATATGCCCATGAAGCTGATCCTGATGCCGTACTTTTTTACAACGATTATAACACCGAATATCCGGAGAAAAGGCAGCGCATATATAACTTATTGAAAAAGCTAAAGGATGATGGTGCCCCTATACACGCAGTTGGCCTACAGGGGCACTGGTCTGTGAAAGAGCCTACTAAGGCAATGCTTGGCCAAGCCATTAGCCAGTATACTTCCCTTGGTATCAAGGTGCAGATTACAGAACTGGATGTTTCGGTTTATACAGATGGCAACATCGCAGAACAGGCGGGAAAGGCCGGATTTGCTGATTTTAATACGGAATTACAACAAAGACTGGCTGACCAGTATGGTATGTTTTTTAATGTTTTCCGGCAGCACAAGGCAAACATAACCGGTGTAACTTTTTGGAACCTGTCCGACCGCTACAGCTGGCTGGATAATTTCCCGGTCCGCGGGAGAAAGAATTATCCACTATTGTTCGATAAAGACTTGCAACCTAAAGCTGCTTACTGGAATGTAGTTCGATTTTAATTAGACAGAGAAAAAAATGAAGATCAAAATAGTTATGCTCCTTGCTTTCAGCATATTCCTACGAAGCGTAGTTTATGCACAGCAACCCGGGTTGCCACCCGACGGCTTTGACGCTTTGCGAAGCGGGATAGCACATGGTCGCCTGGATACCATTAGTTATCAATCAAAGACGGTCGGCACCATACGCAAGGCGGTGGTGTACCTTCCTGCAGGATATTCAACCCAAAAAAAATACCCCATCCTGTATCTCTTACACGGAATAGGTGGGGATGAGTATGAATGGCTGAGAAATGCACATCCGGAACGGATTCTGGACAACCTGCAGGCCGACAAAAAGCTCATGCCAATGATTGTGGTTATGCCTAACGGGCGGGCCATGGCTGACGACAGGCCGACCGGAAACGTTATGGCCGCTGATAAAGTTGCAGCATTTTCTACGTTTGAGAAAGACCTTTTGAATGACTTGATCCCTTTTGTAGAGCAGCAGTATTCAGTGTTAAAAGACCGTAGTAACCGTGCCATTGGAGGCCTTTCAATGGGTGGTGGCCAGGCATTAAACTTTGGACTGGGTAATCTGGACAAGTTCGCCTGGGTTGGTGGTTTCTCCTCTGCTCCTAACACCAAACAGCCTGAATTGCTGGTACCTGATCCTGCCTCAGCACAGAAAAACCTGCGCTTGCTTTGGATCTCATGTGGTACAGAGGATAACCTGCTCCCAATTAGTGAGAGAACAGCGGCGTATCTGGATAAAAACAACGTCAAGCATATTTATTATAAGGCGGCGGGAAAGCATGATTTCCAGGTTTGGAAGAAAGACCTGTATAACTTTTCGCAACTACTCTTCAAATAATCAAGTAATTCAAGTTAATCCAAATAGAACATGTTCAAGTCAATTTTAAAAGCACTACTTTTTTTAAGCATTCTTGTCAGCAGCAAAACTGCATTCTCTCAAAGTAACTTTACCAGCAAAGTGATCAACATTGGAGTTGTGACCTCCGATCTGAACCGCTCTTTAGATTTTTATATAAATGGAATCGGCATGGTAAAAGCCGGAGGGTTTAGTTTGGATAAGGATTTTACAACAAGATCAGGCCTTTCAGGAGGCGTGTCATTTGCTATAACTGTTTTAAAACTGGAAGACAGTCCGCAGGCCACAGAATTTAAACTGATGAGTTTCGAGAAAAAAGCACAGCATAAAAAGCCTGTTTTTGTTCAGGATGACCTGGGCATGCAATACATTACCATCAATGTTAAGTCACTGAAACCGGTTATTGACAGACTCACCAAACTGAAAGTGAAGTTCCTCGGCAGCACTCCCACCCCATTAAACAAGGAACTTCACTTTATGCTTGTGCAGGATCCTGATGGAAATTTTGTAGAAATTATTGGCGCGCTAAATATTTAAAGCATTCCATTCGTGCCCTATGGGTATTATGGTTTATTTTGGTGACCCCTGCCGGATGGCAGGGGTTTTTTTCCTAAATCTGCAAATACATAATTATTATGTAATTTTATTATCTACATTTGATCATCTGGTTCCCCTAGCTAGTGCCACCATTTTAAACTGCTTTATGGACCAATCAGTAACACCCGCACAGCCGAAGGAATTTAGCTTTTCCAGAGGATTTTTAAACATAGGATTTATTTTCGGCTTGCTATTGGCAGGCTTCTGTTTGTACCTGGCAGCGGATTACATGAACCAGTACGCCGAGGTGAGCAGCAAAAGTGTGAACCAGGTGGTAGATCATACCATGGGGAAACTGAAAGGGCAGCCAGAGCAGACTAAAATGGACTACCAGATGATCCGTCTTGCCCTTACCACTAACATGTACATTGCACGCGTTCTGTTGCTATCCTGCGGCATGTTTATCGGCCTGGCATTCGGCTTTTTAGGATTCAGTTTATTTCTGATTGGCGTAAAAGGAA
Organism: Bacteroidota bacterium; assembly: GCA_040385565.1. Taxonomy (GTDB): domain Bacteria; phylum Bacteroidota; class Bacteroidia; order Sphingobacteriales; family Sphingobacteriaceae; genus Pedobacter. The sequence goes on from JAZKHD010000022.1 coordinate 100,019, forward strand.
ACGTAGACACCACTATTGAAGGCGGCGCTTCTTATAAACTTCAAATGGCACGCCTCTCGCCTGGCTTGTTTGTAATTCTATGTGCGGCAATTATCATTGGCATTTGCATTACCCGTAATTTACCGGTTAACCTGAACCAGAAAACCACTACCACAAGTGAGTATGTCCAGGACGATCTTCCTGCAACGTTGCCGGATTCAACGGCAGTAAACCAGCCATTAGGTTTGGACAGTGCGGATTCTACAATGCCTCAATAGCCAGATGAGAACTTTCATTTACTTACTCGTCCTGGCCGTTTTCTGTTTTAGTAGTCTGCCTATACTTGCGCAAACTAGTGCAAAGTCAATAGAGTGGAATGCCTTAGATGCCAAGGCAAAGATAGCCTTCGCCCAAAAAGCGTCCGAAGCCAGCCTTTCGGGAAATGCCCGTAACTTAAAAGTGCAGGAGCGGATGAAAGCATTCCGGGAACTGAACTATCAGGTCATGAAATGGACTTACAAATACTTTCCGGATGGAGATAAAAACCCTTCAGCCGGTTTCCTGCAGAGCAGCTTTATTATTGCATTATATTACGACTATGGTGGGATTTTCGATCAGGCGCTAAGTTTGTACCGCGGGCAGTTAAGTGCAATGATCACCGAGCTGGAAAAGAAAAAGGTTCCAATCCCAAAATACAATAACGTTGAGATCAACCGCTGGGTAGATACCAGGGCAAGGGTATTGGCACAGGTAAAGAAAATGGTAATCCGGGTAGAAGACAGCTTCGGAGGAAATATTGTGCGATCTTCCAGTGATCCGGAACAAAATGCAATGTCGCGCATTGAAACGCTGCTTCAGGATAGTCTGCTTACTGATTATCTGGCTCACGACGACCAACAACAGTTTATAATTAAAGAAAGCGCCAGAACCGTGGCCAATGCAGCGGCTAACAAAAACCCATCGTTGTGGTTGCCTACCTACATATCCCAGATCTGTAAAAGCCTGAACGTGAAGTTGAGCCAATCCAGTGGTCCGGAGTTTGAATTATATGGACTTGGGTTGGATAAAATAGTGCTGCAAAAGTTAGCTAGCCGCCTTGGCACAAACGTCAAGGAAATAAAAGAAAGGTTCTCACCTAAGGGCAATGTAGATAAGATCAGTGTGATCGCTTTTGGAAAAAATATAGGCAACGCTCAGGCGCGATATTATTTCGATAAGACGGAATTCCTGGAGCATAAAATGACCATCATTGATGATACTGCAGGCAGCTTAATTCAGTCTACCGAGATAGCTGCCGACCCGGCAATTGAAATGTTTTTTATTGTTAAAGGGGAAAAAAAGTAAGCCATAAAAAAATCCCTCATTGCTGAGGGATCGTGTATTAAAGTTGTTCAATATCTCAGCACAAGGACACTTGAATTGCGGTTAGTCCTTTTTTGCCGTCCTCAACCTGAAACTGGACTTTATCCCCTTCACGTACAGGACCTTTTAAACTTGTGGAGTGAACAAAAATATCCTGACCGTTCTCGTCTAGCTTAATAAACCCAAACCCTTTGGCGGTATTGTAAAATTTTATCGTACCTGTTTTAATCATTTTTTTAAGTTTTAACCCACCAATGAAACATTAATAGCGGTAGCTCCTTTTTTACCGTTTTCTACGTCATACTGAACCTTATCGTTTTCTTTAATTATTGCTTTTAATCCCGATGAATGAACAAATATGTCTCCTTCGCCGGTGTCGGCAACTATAAACCCAAATCCTTTTGTTGTGTTGTACATTTTTACTCTTCCTGTAGCCATTATATTTTGTTTAAGTTAACTCAAATATAATGTTATTAAAATACTTTTACATTTGGGTTATAGCATTAAATACTGAAAATAATCAATTACAGTACTTAACGCAAAAGAAAACTTCCTAGATCCTAACCTGTTTTAAAGAAAAATGGGTTGATTAATTAGTAATATATTTTGAGGAAATCAAAAGCAATAACGTTCGATCCGCTTTCGCATCTTCGTAATTTTCCTTCAGTAGTTGGTTTATGTGCTTATTCTTCAACTTTACCGCTGCCATTTGCAGGATTTGGAAAGAAGCCATCTCTACGCTTGCGATATTCTGAAGATAAAAAATAATTGACAGATCCCGCAGCTCTGGTTCACCACTTTGTTCATCAATCGCTTCAAATGCATCTTGTATCAGCCCGGTCATTCCATGGATACTTCCCTTCGAAGCTTCTGCATCTAGCAAAGAGTAAATAACTTCCATTCTGGCGATTTGCTTCTCGACATCCGAGACAGTTTCGGCAATCGCATTTCTTAAATCATCAAATTCTACTTCTTTAAAAATCACCGGTAATTTGGCGATCAAATGTAATTTGGCGCCGTAAATGCGGTCCAGATGTTTGATAAAAAAGATTTTAAGTTTTTCAGAACCTAAATTGATCTTCTTCCAGGAACGCGGGCTATTGGGTTTCTCATTCATAGATCCTAATTCAAGAATTTTTTTACTTTTTCAAGAATGCCGTCGATGTCAAATGGTTTAGTAATATAACCATCCGCACCACAACCTTGTGCCAGTTTATCCACATTGAATTCAGCTGATACCAAGAGTACCGGGATCCCACTTAACTCCATTTCCGTCTTAATTTCTGCACAAATTTCTGCCCCGTTCTTTTCATAACCTGCAATCCTCACATCAAGCAGGATAAGATCAGGGTGCAGGATTTTAATTTCGTCTACAGTTGTGCCCCTTTGATAAAGGATACGTTCATATCCTTCATCACCAAATATAATGTCCAGTATAAAAAGAATATCTTCATCGTCATCAATCACTAGTATTCTTTTCGCCATTTTAACTTCTTGTTTGTCTACCTATCTTATAATATGTCTTTATTTACTAACCCGTGCTACAGCAATTCTGAGACATTAAACCCATAAACTTCTTTAAAAAGCTTACTGAAATGACTGCGCGAGTTGTAGCCGGCAATATTTGAAATTTCTTTAATTGTTCGATATTTTCCTGAAGCGATCGCTTCCCAGGCCAACTGTAGTCTTATTACGCGTACCAGCTTATTAGGTGTGATGCCCAAAATCTGATTAACTCGTCGGAAAAGCTGCCTTTCGCTTAGCGCTAAATCGCTGCTGATGCTCACCAAATTGAGTTTTTTCTTTCCTGTATGCTTTCTAACAATCTCTTCAAAAGTATTTAGCCAAAGCTGATCTGCATACGTTGGAGCCTCTGTGGTCTTTTTAGAATGACTGAATGTAGCAGGAATGTGGCCTGTGTTAACGTATTCATTTTCATTATTAAATCTTTTTTGATGGTCATCATTGATCATTTCCAAGATCGATGAAATCCGCTCATATTCTTCCAGTCGCTTTCTGTAGGTTATATTTTTAGCTATCGCAAATATGAGCTGTTGGCTGATAATCGGCACTGACGTCCAGGAAAGCCAAATAATTGAACCTTCTTTTGTAAGGTATCTATTTTCGAAATTCAATAAGGACTCACCTTTAATTAGGTCATGCCTTTTTTGAGCGGTATTCTGCTCATCATCAGGGTGAATAAAAGAACTTATTGGTGAGGCAAACAACTCTTCATTTGTATACCCAAGGGTATCGGATACGGCTGGGTTTATTTTTTTAAAAAAGCCGTCGAACCCGGCGATACATAACAGGTCAGGCGTGATCGTAAAGAAGTACTCAAGGTCAAAACCTGTATAAGTATCTAACTTATCCATGCCAATTCATTAGTCAACATTGTTTTATCTGTTTAATGATTGTTACCACACTGTGAACAACTGCAATACAAATTTTATCCAAATTGTTTTTAGATAAAGTATTGTGAATCGATTATGTCAACTTTGGACACATTATAGTCAATTTTGTGAGCACTTTATCAAGTAATTTTATCGAGCCACCCTATTATGGGGAACACTACCTTATTATGCAAAATGAAAATCAGCAGATTTCTACATTAATAGAACTCAATGATGAACTGGAAAATTACTTCAGAAACACCATCATCCCGCAACTTTTCATCGATGCCAAGCTAATTTTAAGAAAATTTACACCACCGGCAATGAGGCAATTTAAACTTGCACTAACAGACGTTGGGCGCCCCATTATCGATATCCAGAAAAATCTGCGCTTTTCGGGAATCATTGAAAATATTAAGCATGTGATCGAAACCGGGGAAATCCTGGAAAAGGAAATCCAAACAACCGATATGCGCTGGTACCAAATGAACATACTACCCTATCTCGTTCAAAAAGAAAAAATAACTAATGGCGTAATTATAACTTTCGTAGAGATTACCATGCGAATTAAAGATTTAAAAGAGCAGGAAAAGCTAATTACTGAGCATGAAATGTTACTGGATACCATTTCCCATGACATCAAACAACCTTTGGCCGGTCTAAGCCTGGCTATACAGATTCTTAAGAAAATACCTGACAGAAGTATGTTAGAGTACCCAAAACTTTTGGCGGATGTGGAGGTAAGTCTATTGAATACGCAACAAGTTATTGCCGACCTTACCAAAACGCGCTGGGAAAAGCACCGGTATGCGGCAGTGGAAGAATTGCTGAATTTTGAACATATCCTAGAAGACGTCAGGTTAACCCTCGCCCCGCAGATCAAAGAATCCAATGCTGTGATTAAAAGTGACATCGGCTTGTCTGAGGTTACTTTCGTACGCCGTAAACTTAGGAGTATTGTATATAATTTGGTAAGTAATGCAATTAAATACCATGCTCCTGAACGCATCCCTGAGGTGTTGATTAAAACGGCAGAGGAGGATGGCTTTATGGTTATCAGTGTGAGCGATAATGGTGTTGGTATTGCCAGTAAAGATTATAAAACTGTTTTTGAAAAATATGAAAGGTTGGAAAGTCTAGTTGAAGGAACAGGGATCGGGTTGTACCTGGTCAAGGAAATTATCACCAATGCCGGAGGAAGAATTACCCTGAAAAGTGAGCTTGGTAAAGGTTCTTTATTTAAAGTTTTTTTGAAACTTAAAGCCCAACCGCGAAAATTTTTTAATAATAGGATACCATAGCGACTATACCAATTATAAAGATATCTTTGATAGGAACCCAAATCATACTTCTCAATTTTATATTTTTTGGATCATTAACCAAATTGAATCATGAAAAAGGAAAGTGTGGATTGCAATGTCCGATTAAATAAACTGATCAATCAAAGCGACATTGGTATCATTTTATTGGACAAGGAATTGACCACGATCTTCCAGAGTACATCCACAAAGCGCATTCTGGGTTGGACAATAAAGAACCAATACAGGAATGGTTTTGAAGAACTCGTTCATCCGTCTGACCAGGCCATATTTGAAGATTTGATTCTTAAAGTAAGCTCAGCACCTGGTCTGACAAGGACTTGCAATTTGCAGGTCAGACATCTGGATGGTCACTACGTATCTTTGGAATGTACTTTTACAGATTTGTTTAATGATCAAGATATTGCCGCACTGGTATGCAATTTTAGGAACATAACTGTACAAAAAAATATAGAACTGGAACTCGCCCGGCAGAAAGCAGACATACAAAATGTATTGGAAACTATGACTGATGGCTTCATCATACTCGATGAAAACTTTTGTTATACCTACGTAAACGAAAAAGTAGGCAATATGCTCGGCAGATCAGTAGAATCAATGATCGGGAAGCACATTTGGACGCTATTCCCTGAGGCCATTGGGTCTATTACTTATCAGGGTATTGAAACTGCCTTCCGCGACCAGATATATGTTTGCAATGAAGATTTTTTCCCGCCCCTTCAGCTTTGGCAGGAAAACCGGGTATATCCTTCTGCAGGAGGAATTTCAATGTTTATTCGGGATATTACCCAACAAAAGAAAGAAGAGCTTAGGCAGAAGCTGCTGGAGTCTGTAATTACCAATACCACTGATGCTGTCATGATTACTGCGGCAGAACCCATTAACGATCCTGGACCCGAAATTATATACGTTAATGAGGCATTTACCAGGATGACAGGCTATACAGCTGAAGAAATAATAGGTAAATCGCCCAGGATATTACAAGGGCCTAAAACTGATAAAAAAGAACTCGCCAGAATGAAGGATTCGATGAGCAAATGGGAAAGCTGTGAGATCACTGTTATCAATTATAAAAAGAATGGAGAGGAATTTTTAATCCAATTTACAATTACACCGGTAGCTGATGAATCAGGTTGGTTTACGCATTGGATTTCTGTAGAAAGAGATGTAACTGAGCAAATTAAGCTACAGCACGATTTAAAACAGATTTTTGAACTGGCGCCCGACGTCATTTGCACTGTAGGTATTGATGGCTACTTTAAAAGTATCAATCCCGCTTTATGCCGTTTGCTGGAATATACATTGGAAGAGCTTTTGGCAAGGCCGATTGTAAAAATCATTCATCCCGATGAACAGGTAAGAATAATGACCCAATTAGACAAATCAAATAAAGGAACCAATACATTTTATTTCGAGAACCGGTGTATAACCAAAACGGGCAAAATAAAATGGCTTGCATGGACCTCAACTCCTGCTACAGAATCCGGATTGATTTTTACGGTTGCCAAAGACATCACGGACAAGAAAGAACTGGAAGATTTGCTACATAAGGCTACAAACCTTGCCGGTATTGGAGGCTGGGATATCGATTTGGTACAGAATACAGTTTTCTGGTCAGCCATAACCAGGCAAATCCACGAAGTTGAATCAGACTACCAACCTGACATCAAAACCGGGATATTATTTTACAAAGACCTTGACGAACAAAAAGCCATAACGGAACATATAGAACGCTCCATTGCTAACCGGCATTCTTTCGATGTAGAATTACAGATTGTCACTGCGAAAGGCAATGTTAGATGGGTAAGGGTAATCGGAGAACCTGAATTTGTCGGTCAGAAGTGCATTCGTATGAGAGGAAGTTTCCAGGATATAGACGCAAGAAAAGTGGCTGAGCTTCTGGCTGCTGAAACGCTCAGGGAGAGGGACGTGATCCTTGAAAGTATAGGAGATGCATTTTTCGCGGTAAGTGTGGACTGGCTAGTCACTTACTGGAACCAGATGGCCGAAATTGTCCTTCATAAATCAAAAGAAGAAATTTTAGGAAAAAACCTTTGGGTAGTTTTTTCTGATTCGGTTCAATCAGAATCTTACAAAAAATATCATCAGGCAGTCTCTACTCAAATCCCGGTTCACTTTCAAGATTATTACAAGCCGTTGAAAAAATGGTATGAGATAAGTGCCTACCCCTCAGTGAATGGGCTATCTGTATATTTTAAAGACATAACTGATCGAAAGCAAAATGAAAATTTGCTAAAAGATTCTGAAAAGAGGTATAGCGATTTGTTTCAGTTTAGCCCAATCCCAAAATGGGTGTACAACCAGAAAAATTTGGCATTTCTTGATGTAAACGATGCAGCATTACTTCATTACGGATACACACGAGAAGAATTTTTAAACATGACCCTTAAAGACATTCGTCCGCCTTCGGAGGTAGTGATTCTGGATCAAGTACTTAAGTTAAACCGGAGGAAAAAGGACACCGGCAAACAAGGTATTTTTACTCACATGACCAAAACCGGAAAATTGATAAGCGTTGACATCCAAAGTAACCCGATCACCTATAAAGGGATAAAGGCAAAAGTCATCATCGCTAACGATGTAACCGAACGGCTGAATTATATTAAGGCTATAGAAGAGCAAAATACCAAGTTGCGCGAAATCTCCTGGATTCAGTCACATGTTGTAAGAGCTCCGCTTGCTAGAATAATGGGCTTGGTTGAACTGTTAGCGGAAGATCTGTTTGATTGGGAAGAAAAGTTACAAATGCTGGGATATTTGAAAGAATCTTCGGAAGAATTGGATGGAGTGGTAAAACAAATAACTAAGAAAACAATTTCTGAAAAATCGAAATAACAGTTTGGTGTTTCTAAGAAATCTGCCTGCTGAAAACCATCTGTGACAAAAACAAACAACAACAGTGAATGCGGATATACGATTGGTGAAGCTTAGCCTAAAACGTGAAAGGCCAATACTTTCTGTACTTCGAATACGTTAACCGATTTATTAAACTTTTTGCGAATGCTGGGAACTGTTTCACTGGAAACCCAGATCTTTAGTTCTGCATCAAGATCGAATGTACCTGCGGTTTCAACACTGAACCGCGATATTGCCTTGTACGCGATAGATACATATTCAGTCTTACTGCCTGTTAAGCCTTGCACATCAACAATGATTAAACGCTTGTTGGTGAAGATGAATGTATCCCTTATCAATTTAAAACCGAGTTCTATTTCTTCGTTATCAAGAAGTAATGTTCCGTAATTTTTTCTTAAATCAGCCTGGCTCACTGAACCGGCATTGCCCATTAAGGCTGAAAATAATCCCATATCTTATTTAATTTGTGTCAATTGATTTCCAATTAGATTAAGATGGGTATAAAAAGTTACAGGATAACGGCCGCCACAGCGTGGGCATTTGGATATCGATAATTATCCTATTTGAATTTTACTGTCCTTAAGAAGTTCATAAATGCTTGCTGACTGTTGGCTCTTGTTGTCTTGGGAAATTCCGCAGCTCCTTTTAGCATTTTAGTCCTGGCATTATTGATGGCATAAAATAACGTATAAACACTTGGATCATCGGGTGATTCATAGCGAATAACCAAATACTTGAAATTATTTAGAGCCGATAATTCTGAAATTAAATATTTCCTATGAGAAGCCAGCTGTGCATCGAAGAAAAAACTACCTCTCAAATTCTCTAGATATTTTTCGCCGGTGACAAAATCTATCACCCGAACAGACAAAGTCATATCACCAATTTCTAATAATTGCCTGTTAATTTTATTCTTTGCTTTCGCAATAACAAAATCCGGATTACCTTCCTTAGATCGTACTGAGCCGTGACCAGATATATCCCTTGCCTGTTGAGGCACTGAGAAAGTCACTTTATCGTTGGACATTACTTTTTGGGCTTTTACGGTTTGGCATGTTAACAATATGATTAAACCGAATAAAATATTCTTCATAAAAGAACCTGTTTAATCACCTTGCCAGAAAACCCGATTTATAATTTATGGGTGCTCCTAGTAACGCCAGCTTTTCTACATCAATCCTTCTCCAGGTTTCATGCCAGCCGGAATTGCCTGGAACGGGGTCGGCCCATAAGGTCATCAGCTTCTTATCTTCACTAAATTTGTAATAAATATAGGCCGTCTTCCCGGCTGCCTTCGCCATAAATTGGTCTGTATCTTTCGCGATAAATTCCTGGTACTCTGTTTTATTTTTGATCACATACTTGCCATGGTGTGTTTTCACAACCTTGTCGCCCGCAGTACGTGTGTTATAGAATTCCCCCGTCTCATCAAAATACTTCTGGAAACTATAACCTGCATCCGCGGGAATACCGGTAAGTTCCCATGCCCCTATGAACGGATTTTCCTGGGCATGCAATATAAGACAGCTGAAGAGAGATAACAGCAGAATACTAAAGAGCGATTTTATCATGGTATTAGAAAAGGTTAGCACCTAATCTACTAAAAATCAATTTATATGCACCAGTACATTTACTAGTTTTCCAAAAGGGTCCTGGATATAAAATCGCTTAACACCCCAAGGCTCCTCGGCAGGTCCGTATAGAATTTTTATGCCAGCTGAAATACATCGCTGCAAAACTTCATCAAGATCATCTACCTCTATCGAAATGTCGGGCACTAGTGTACCTGACCCACCATGCGCTGCAAAACTAATTTGGACGTCCATGCTTTCATCAGAACCGTATGTCATGATCCAGCCCTGATCCATCATAAGTGTTAAGCCGAAAATAGTTTCATAGAACTGTTTCGCCAGACCAGGGGCTGCGGCTTCAACATTGGTTACAATTCGTTTAACTTTCATAGGGAGTAGCGGCAGTTTTTTAATTAACCATCATGTTTAGCCAAGGTAAGGCCCGCCGGGTACGCCCCAACCCCATTTTGGCATAGGCTCATCTTCAGCTGCAGGAACCTCATCCAAATTGGAATTGATGAGCGCCAGTCGTGTACCCCACTCCACATATGCCATAAACGCAGAGCGAAATTCAGGATCATCCGGCAATGCCAGCTCGTCAGCGGTTTCGACCAAAAGGTGGATCCACTGCTTACGGTGAGCTTCTGTTAAATGTTTTCCAATGTGATGCTGGATCATTTTAAAATGACTTCCTTCAGCAGTAGAATAGAACGCAGGGCCACCAAATACTTCTGCAAAGAAATGCGCCACGTGTAGCCTGTGATCGGCAGACATGTGCTTAAAAACAGGCTCAAGCAAAGGGTCTAACAATACTTTATCGTAAAAACGCATCATCAGGCGTTCAAAGACGGGCATTCCCCCAGCCCAATCGAATAAGGTTGGCACAGTTTCCATTGATTTATCTTTATCCAATAATAAGTATAATTTGCTTTATATTATCTTTGAGCCATGAAATTCCGAGAAGCACAACTGTTTGATATTAAGCAGATGCAAGTAGTTAGACACCTTGTTAAAGAGAACACATTGAGCAACCCTGATCTGGTTCCAGACAAAGACGTAGCCTATTATATTACTGAAAAAGGAAAAGGTTGGGTATGTGAAATTGACGGAACTGTGGTTGGCTTCTCGATAGTTGATTTAAAAGAAAAAAGTGTTTGGGCACTTTTTGTAGACCCTGAACACGCAGAAAAAGGTATCGGGAAAGAATTACATCGCCTCATGATTGACTGGTACTTTAGTCAGATAGAAGAAAATATAGCCCTCGGAACAGCGCCTAATACGCGTGCAGAGCGCTTCTATGCACTCCAAGGCTGGAACAATGTTGGTAGCTATTCGAATGGTGAGGTAAAATTTGAACTGAGCTTTGAGCAATGGAAAGGGTTTAGTACGGATTCAATATCTAAGGAAATCAAGAAATAACGAACTATTTTAAACTAAAGAATTCTTTGCTTGTTAACTCCTGCATCTGATGCTTCAACATGGAAAAAGAATTTTACATAGTAGGAATAGGTGCATCTCAGGGAGGAATGCCTGCACTAAAGGAGTTTTTTGATCACATACCTGCAGATGCCCCCGCAGCCTTTATTGTGCTCACACATTTGAACCGCAATAAACACAGCATTTTATCTGATTTACTTAGCCCCCATACCCAACTTTCGATTGCCCGTGTTGACCAGGATGTACTGATTAGTCCGGGACACATTTACGTCCTTACAGAAAACACAGCGCTTACTATAGAAAATGGCTGGCTTAAAGTCGCTGCCAGAGATTCGCAAGTCCTGAATTCATCAGTTGATATTTTCTTCAAGTCACTCGCTACGGAATTTAAAGACAGGGCCATCGGAATTATTCTTTCCGGAGGTGGGAAAGATGGTTTGGAAGGCGCCATCAAGTTGGCAGAATTCGGCGGGAATGTAATGGTTCAGGACCCGGCTACCGCGGAAGTAACCGGCATGCCCATATCAGTCATAGAATGCGATCATCCTTCAAAGGTGTTAAGCCCAACTAATCTTGCTGAAAGAGTTATGGAGTTATGCCGGGAAAATTCAGGTCATACCCTTAGCCAAAAGATAGGACATTAAATGACAGGCACACTGACGCTGCCAAAAGCTAACAATTTTTACTCATCCTTTTTAACAAAGTCAATTTGCAGCTTGCCCGTTTGATTGTAATAATACGACTTGGCTATGGAATCATACATAACTGGACAGCCCATCGTTTTTATCATCGTTACCAAAAGATCAATAGCAAGTTCTTCTGAAATATTCAAAGCTAATGCAATTTCTTCCAGAGAGCCCGTATTGCGTGTTTCAAGCAAGGAATTCATTTCTCTAACAAGTTCCAGTTGTCGCCGGAATCCAAGTGAAGTCATTTTGTGGAATCTAATTTTTTTTCTTTCCATGAGGTTAAATTAGTGAAAAAAGCCTGGTATAACGCATCAGCTCAAGCAAAAGGAGGAAAGCAGAATTTTTAGAATGACGTTTATGTGTAATTTCGGTAGTATTGAGATTAAGGTTACGAAAGACCGGTCGGGTAATTCTGCTGTGGAACAAAGCAGGGTAGGTTAGGAAAATAAGTGGAAGATTGCTTCGTTCTTCGCAATGACGTTATAAAGCGAGGACGTTAGCGAGCAATGACGTTAGCGAGCAACGATGGAGGGAGATTGCTTCGTTCCTCGCAAGGACTTGAAAGTAGCAATGACGTGACGTGGTGAGGACGTTTGCGAGCGAGGACGGTTGCGAGCTAGGAAGTTAGCAAGCGAGGACGCTTGCGAGCAATGAAGTACGGAGGCGGGCTTGGAATCCAGTAACTAAACAATCATTCTTTTTCAGCAGCTATGAAATGTTTGAATTTGTAATAGGAAAAATAGAAGATACAAAAGCTGCAGGTGATGTTAATTGCAGTTAAGGCGTCAAATGATTTGAACATTATTGCCCAAAAAAGCGCCACGAATAAGGCAAATGTGAGCTTCATGTAGGTATCCGGGTTTATCCCTATCCAATGCAGAATGCTCATGAACAATAGGCAAACACTTAAACAAAATGCCAGTAAGGAAATCGAGACGGCAAAAGGAAAGTTGCACAGGATCCAAACAAGTTCTGGAACAAGCAAAACGATCAGTGCCCCTGCCAGAGATAAAAAGATGTATAACCGGGATATGGGTAGCGTGCGCACGAAATTGAGATAAGTCTCTTCAAATTCTTTTAGTTGAAAGATCAGCAGCGAATGAGATAAAGCAATAATCAAGACGGCCAATTGTGGAATTCTGATGTCGGATTTCACGTCGGCAAACAAGACAAACATTCCTGTTATAATTAGGTAGGATCCACCTTTAAGCAGCAGAAATTTAATAAGGTACTTTTCAAATGTATGGTATAGGTATAAACTGAAATAGGGTTTTTTCCAGGATGCCGTTAAGCCTAAAATTCTGGATTGTTCCCCGGCTTGTACCATTTTTCCAGTTCTGCGATAACATAGAAATGCCCCAGCTGAAAATAAAGTAATGATGAATACAGCGATCATAATTGCAGCCAGATAATATCCGTACGTGATGGCTACCAAGGCTCCGCAACCAAGATAGAGAAGAATAGGCGCATTTACTGCAGCCTGTACCGTTAGCCAACTTACCATCTGCTTTGCCTTCGGACTGGAATTCAAACTGTAAAACAAAAACTGATTGGACCGCTCACTGATTTTTTTTAATATAAAAACCCAGGTTTTCAAAGCATATAAGGCTGCGACTGCAAAAGACACAAGCAACCACATGATGTTGGACGAGAATGCCAGCATAACTGAAAAGTGAAAGTATTTAACATCACCGGGTTTGCCTAAGCCTGAAAGCACAAACAATATCAGCAACAGAACCCCCGCATGGGCCCTGTAAAAACTGTTGGCAAATAGCTTCAAAAGCAAAGTTGTCATAGGACTTAACATATCAGAAGCGCCTTAAGGTCTTATTTTCGATGGTTAATTGCTGCACATCTTTTAAAATTTGAGCATCTAATGCCTGATGGGATGTAATTAGGAAAGTTATGCCATGCTGATGGCGATATTCATTGATCAAACCGTAAAGAATATTTAGCGCAGCTGTATCAATGGTAGTTAGGGGCTCGTCGAGCAGTATGACCTTGGGGTTGCCGATAAAGGCGAGAACAAGCGACAACTTTTTCAGCATCCCACTGGAATAAGATTTTACCGGTGCATCTAAAAAGTGTGCCATTTGCATCCTTTCAATCAGCTTGGTAGTTTGTAGTGAATCGCCTTTCTTAGCCGAAATAAAGAACCCAATCATTTCATTGCCCGTTATAAATTCCGGATATACAGGTTCAGCTTCCCCGAAATTGACTTTCGACCTGTAATTTTCGGGCTCTTTTTTAATGCTGACGCCATCTACAAGAATATCTCCCTGATGTGCCAGCATCCCCGCCATGGATTTGAGCAAACTGCTCTTGCCAGACCCATTTACACCTTTGACCCAGTAAATACCTTCTTGTATAGTACAGTCTGGTATCTCTAAAGCCAGTTGGTTTCCGTAAAACTTCTTAAAACCAATAAATTCAATCATCTTCCAGATATTTGTTAGCAGGATTTTTTCAATTGCAATTTACTCCAGTTTAGGCTAATAGTACAATTGAATTTTAGCTAGAGTTTTGAGGACTGTATGGGCATTACTTTGTGAGATTGCTTCGTTCCTCGCAATTACTTGGCGAGGGTGGGATGGCTTAGTGCTGAACACATTTTAAGGTTAGAATAAGAAACTGTCTAAACAAAATGGGAATAATGTTGGTTATGTTTTAAATTTTAACTTAAAAACATCAATATCATGGGGAAATCTACTTTACACAGTCGCAGTTATTCTGGTAATTATTTGGGCTATTAGTTTCTTCGGTGGATTTGTCACTGGAGGTATCATTCATATTTTAGTTGTGATTGCCATCATCGCCATCATCTTTGGGGTACTTAGAAGGGCATCTTAACTATGAGCAAAGGCACTAGTTTTTTAGTGCCTTTGCTTGTATAATAGTACAGTTGTAAATAGATTTTACCCTGCCATTTAAGAAGTATGAATTGGCATTGTGAAGTAAAATGTTGATCCTTCTCCTTCGATGCTCTCAACGTGTATTGTTGTGTTGTGATACTTGAGGATTTCTGTTACAAGGTACAGCCCTATACCGAAACCAGATACATTTTTTGAACGGGCGTTTTCCACCCTGTAGAAACGGTCAAAGAGCCGTTTCTGATCCGCAGCACTTATTCCGACACCTTGGTCACGGACGTATATTTTCAGGTTTTCAGACTGCCGCTCACACCCGATGGCGACAGTACTGCCTTCCGGGGAATATTTGATCGCATTGGTGAGGAGATTGGAAAGCACCTGCCCTATTTTAGCCCGATCGGCATGCAACTCAACATCTCCGCAATGTTCAAATTCTATGTTATGGCTGTGGTACATGAGTTGAACGTCTTGGATAACATCCTGAACCAAAGTGGTAAACGCGAATGTTTCCGTGTGCAGGTGGGCATTTGGAGTTTCTTGTCGCGCTACGTGAAGGAAGTCGTTTATCATTGTTGTCATCCGCTTAGCCTGCATTTCTGTTCTCGTAAGCATTAGCGTGCCAAGCGCATCCTCTGATTTTTTTGCTTTGGATAACAGTACCTGCACGTATGAAAGAATTGTAGTTAGTGGGGTTTTCAATTCGTGGCTAACCAATGCCACAAAATCGTCTTTCCTCTGCTCCTCTAGGACCATCGGTGTAACATCCCTGGTGAAACAGCGTGTATGAACAAACTTATTATCCTTTCTGAAGACATTTGAACTGATGAGCACATGCTTGATGCTTCCGTCCTTGCACCTTAGTCGGGCTTTATAATTATGCAGTGTTTCGTTATTGGTTAGGCGTGTAAGTATGTCGTCTATCACTTCCGCATCGGCATGAAACTTTGTGATTGACTGGCCCACATATTCTGAGCTGTTATACCCAAGTGCTGTAAGTTCTGCCTGATTAGCCCAAATGATAATGCCATTTTCGTCTACCCAGTGCAGCGGTAATGCGGCGTTTTCAATAAAGTCTGTTAATGCTTCGTTAGAAAGGGATAATTCCAGCGCCTCCTTTTTCAGGTCACTGATCTCTTGTTGAAGCTGATTAACATCCATAATAGTGACACGATATAGCTCAAATGTACAAGTTTTGGATTATAAAACTTCAACAAAAGTATTGGGATTATGATTGCTTCGTTTCTCGCAATGACATGATGTGGGCAATGACATGAAACTCGCAATGACTTAGCGGCTTTTGACTGTCTTAATGCGGATTGGCCCTTTGATGTGGTTTACATCAATAGGTACTCCGTTTTGCGTGATAATTACTTTGTTTTTGTTGTTCAGGTCAATGGCGACATCGACTACCTCTTTCATGTGGTTCCGCCAATCTTCAGGGAATAACATGCGGGCGATCTCTGAGGGGCAGGTGCTTTTTTCGGGACCTCTTTGTTCGGCGACGGCTATAATCGTCCTAGAGATCTTTAAGTGAGGTATGGCGGGCATTGGCCGATTTTTTAATGACTGTTAATTCTCCGTTTAATTCCATTACTACCGCTTCTACCTGGTCTACATCTAACATTCGGAATTTCCTTATTTCAGCATAGATTTCCTCACGGGTAAGCACTTCCTTTTTCATGGCATCTTCCAAAAACTCTCCTCTGTAAAACACCATTGTAGGTGATGAATTGATTAGCTTTTCTAACACTTTGGACTCCCTTGCTGACCATGCAAGCAGGTACTGCAAGGAGATAATTACAATCAGGGCCACGGCGCCTTCAGCCATGGTAACTTTGGCTAAGATCATTGAAGACAGTGTTGAACCCAGGGTAACAGTAACTACGAAATCAAAGGCTGTAAGTTTTGCCAATGTCCTTTTACCAGAAATTCTGATAAACAAGAATAATATAATATAGGCTAAAAAGGCACAGAACGCCACATGCGAGACACTTTCCCAATTTTTGAACAACAGCTTTTCCATGCGAGAGTAACAGCGCAAATTAGGAATTGTTGTGTGATTTGGTTTGAAGGTGTGGGGAAGGTAAAGAGCAGAGTAGCGAAAAAGATTGCTTCGTTTCTCGCAATGACCTGAAACTTGCAATGACCCGAATTTGCAATGACCTGAAACTTGCAATGACATGAAACGCGCAATGACGTTACCAGGCAATGACTTGATGTAGTTTTGATTACCTTAGCTATAAGTAATACTGTGACATTAATGAAACGATTTTCTATCAATATAAAATTAGTTGCGCTTGTTGGATTGGTCTTTTGTGGGGCTGAGACGGTTATGAGCCAGGATTTGAGTCAGCAAAATGAGTTTTTCTGGAAAACGAATGGCAGTGAGGGCATCACCTGGAATTTAACCGGTGAAAAACGTTTGCCACATGCTGATAATATGGAGATGTCTGGTTCGCTGGTCTCCGGAATTATCCGGTATAAAGTAGACCCGGGAAAGCGGGTACAGATTATCAGGGATGTGATTTATCCGCAGCTGCGTAAATACAGCAAGTCTAACGAATCCATGTACCGTGCTTATTTGAGGGAGGAATATGGCGACGAGATCTTACCCGTGATCAGCATGAGTGAAAAGAAACTGGAAACCGGGGTATTGGATTCCGTGCGCATAAATGGCAAGATCAGTTTTCACCTTAAACAAAACGATGGCATCAGTGTAACCAGAACGTTTTTCCCCTCGATGGACAAGCGGTGTTTTGTAGAGAAATGGAACTTGAGGAACACGGGTTCGAAAGCCCTAAGCCTTAAAATAGGCACTACAGAACTCAATCAACAGGAAGCCGGTTACCATGGCAGCTATCATAGAAATATATCCAGTGATGCAAAGGCAACGGTAAACATTGAAGCCGGAGCGCAATATGAATTTGGAATTTACTATACCGCGACGCTAAACGATGAGCCGGCACCTGAAAAATCTTTCGCTGCCATAGAGCAAAAACGGGATTTGTTTCTGGACAGTGTATCCAATAACCTCGTGTTGAAATCACCTGATAAGATCATCAACACTTTATTCTATTTTTCAAAGATCAGGGCGGCGGAAAGCATTTTTCGCTCACGATTAGGTCTGGTACATTCTCCTGGTGGGGGAAGCTATTATGTGGGCATATGGGCCAATGATCAGGCTGAATACAGTGGACCGTTCTTCTCTTACCTGGGCTACCAGACAGGGATGCAGGCTGCAATGAATGCGTATCGCATCTTTCAAAAAAACATCCCTAAAGATGGCGGTAAAATATGGGCATCCTTTGAGCTGGATGTTACCTTCCCTTTTGGGCAGCACGACCGTGGTGATGCGGCAATGATCGCCTATGGCGCAACTCATTTTTTATTGGCATCCGGTGATAAAGCTAAAGCACAGGAAATATGGCCGCTTATTGACTGGTGCCTGAAATACACACAAAACAGGGTTACTGCTGATGGGATTGTCGCTTCTGAAAGTGATGAACTGGAAGGCAGGTTCCCTACAGGCGGAGCAAATTTATCTACTTCTTCATTGTATTATGGTGCCTTAATCCAGGCCGCACACCTGGCTAAAGCAATGGGCAAGCCGACTGCCCTGATTGCCGATTATAACCTGCGCGCCAAGAAGTTAGCTTTGTCTATCGAAAGCTATTTCGGGGCACAATTAGAGGGACTAAATACTTATAAGTATTACAAGGAAAATACAACGTTAAGAAGCTGGATTTGTCTGCCGCTGGTGGTAGGCTTAAATGCGCGGAAAAGTGGGACTTTGGATGCCTTATTCGGAAAATTATGGTCGGCCAATGGCGTGCTAACAGAGTTAAAGGCCAACCAAAATGATGAAAAGGTATTTTGGGACAGGGGAACATTATATGCTTTCAGAGGTGCATTTAAAGCCGGAGCTGCCGACCGTGCGCTGGAGCGGTTGGAATCCTATTCTGCAACCCGGTTAACAGGGTTTCGTGTCCCTTATGTAGTAGAAGCATGGCCGGAGAATGGCATGGCACATTTGTCGGCCGAAAGCGCCCTGTACTGTCGCATTTTTAGCGAAGGATTGTTGGGGCTGGAACCAACGGGTTTCAATAGTTTTAATTTGCGCCCGAATTTGCCTGCCAAATGGAATAACCTTGAGCTGAACAACATCATGGCATTTGGTACTTCACTTAATATAAAACTGGAGCGCCGGAATGACAAACTTCATATCCTGGTTTCCCAGGACGGGAAAAGTATTGTCGATAAAATCATCGAAAATGACAAACAGCTTTCAGTAACAGTTAAAAGATAGCATGCAACGTATGTCGCATGCCATCTGGAATGTGTTTATTGGATTTTAACTGAGGTCACCAGATCATTCGCATTAGGAGATAAGGTCGTGAAATTGGAATTGTTGCCATTCAGTACCCATGAAGTTCCTATTGAATTATTATCGGCATACATGGTAACCGTCCAGCCTGCCGGGATGCGGACTGAGGACGCCCAATCGTTTATAAACCCGTAAGCCTCTAATTGTGTGAGCGTATAGGTTCCTTTTGGAATTCCGTTGGTAGTTACGCCCCCATAGTTGGCATGCTGATAAAAATTGACACCTGTTGTACCTTCCCCGCCTGAATTATACAATGCGTTTGTGTTGTACAACACGTTAGATACACTGGAAAGGTAGGTTTGCATATTGGTATTAGGGAGGTTGTAATAAAGATACACCCCGTAGTTATTGTTCTTAGTCTGCGTAGCTAAGTTAGCCGCAGTAGAACTACTGGTAGCCTGAATATCAATAGCCGCGGGACCTAAGTTAGAGGTTGGAAGCCCGGGTACATTGGGCACAGAATACGTTCCATACATCGCGTTCCAGCTGTAATCGATTTTTGAGCCCACAGTCACACCGTTATAAGATAACCTTGAGGTAGCAGGACCATAATAATAGAAGGAAATTAACTTGGTAGGCAACAACTGCCTCAAAGCAGTTACGAGGTATACAAAGGAGCTTGCGTTTGGCTGACCAGTGCCGTTAACGCCATAATCTGAATATTCATCATCAAAATCAATCCCGTCTAACCCATAGGTTGTAACCGCATTGGCCAACTGCTGGGCAAAGGCTTGCGCATCTGCCTGACTGGCCAGGTTACAGATACCCATTCCCTGATGGTTGCCGAGAATAGACAAGGTTACTTTAATGCCCTTTGCCTGAAGGGGCTCGATATAAGTTGCTTTGTTATTTAATACATTGGCAACATTGGTGTTAAAATAAAGCTCGGCCTTGCCGGTACTCGCATTACGGTTGATATTGGCTGCAAAAATAATAGCCATATCAAAGAGTCGCTTTCCACCCGCATTTAGGGTGTACTTGCCAACGTTCCGGATGTCGGCATTGTTGACTTCAACATAACAGACGCCAAGTGGTCCGTTCTTAATGTTAGGAATTGAGATTACGGAGACCGCCTTGTCTGCCGGGAATTTCAGCTTTGGCGATTCTTGAGTTTCTGTTTCTTTTTTACACGAAAACAGGACGAGGCATATGGCGATAGCTGCCATAAAACCAGAGGGATGGTTTTTATTCATTAGATTAAATATTTGGTTAATAATATGTAAGCTAGTGAATTATAGGAAGCAAATCAAATTGACCGAACCAGAATAAAAGCCGCTGCCCATAGGCCATAGGGAAAAGAAAGATAAACCAACATCTGCCAGGTTGCTTTCCTCGTATCTGCCTATGAAAAACAAAACACCTACCTATGAAAAACTTTATTCTACCTGTTGTTGCCTTAGTAGCTATGGCATTCACAACACAAACATTTGCACAGAAAAATCCGATGGTTGGCGGCGCTGCCATGTATGCGTCAAAAGACATTGTGGACAATGCTGTGAACTCTAAAGACCACACCACGCTTGTTGCTGCTGTTAAAGCGGCTGGGTTGGTTGAAACACTAAAAGGAAAAGGTCCTTTTACCGTATTCGCACCTACTAATGCGGCGTTCGACAAACTGCCTGCAGGTACAGTTGACATGGTTCTGAAACCTGAAAACAAAGCAACGCTTACCAAGATTCTTACTTATCATGTGGTTGCAGGAAAGATGGATTCAAAAGCTATTGCTAAGGCCATTAAAATGGGTAAAGGCAAAGCAGAACTAAACACTGTGGCAGGAGGAAAACTTTGGGCCTGGATGGAAGGCGGAAAATTAATGCTGAAAGACGAAAAAGGCGGAATGGCAACAGTGACTATTGCTGATGTTATGCAAAAAAACGGAGTGATTCATGTGATCGATACCGTGCTGATGCCGATGTAATCAGCTAAAGAAGATTTTATTGAAAGCCGGGTGCAATAATGCATCCGGCTTTTTTGTTGCGACTCCAGACCAAAAACATTAGGGCTTAGAAGTTTTACCGTAAGTGGCTACTATGTCAGGAACCTCATCCTTTGTAATTACCAGATCATGCGTGTAAACTTTTCTCAGGTATCCTTTATCAACCTTTGTTAGGTGATCCGTATGCCACTCCATCCACCAGGACCACATTGATCCTTCAGCTATACATTTATCAGGATCGGGAGGCGTTCCACATTCATGGTAAGCGATCGGGATCCGTGCGCCAACAATTTTTTTGACGTCTTTATACATTTCAGCTTGCGGACTGTCTCCAACCCCATAGGTATCAGGCCCCGCTATATCTACATACGCGTTACCCGGATACCAATTACCGTCTGGTTTACCTGTATAGCATAGTACCCAAATCAGGTTATTTAGTTTCCTTTTTTGAGTGTAATAATTATACATGGTAATCCAAAGTTTTTTAAACTTTTCTGGTCCTTGTTTGCCCCACCAAAACCAGTTACCATTTAATTCATGAAAAGGTCTCCATAATACTGGCACATTGGCTTTTTGAAGCTGTTCCAGCAGATCGGCTTTCCTATCAAGTTCGGCCCAAAACACCTCATATTCCCGCGTACCTTTCTCAAAGCACTTATCTATATCAACGGACGTTTTACTGCTTTCATAACCTTCGCCATTCCCGGGAGCCCCCATGTGCCACATTATAGTTGGAATGCCACCAGATTTCCACCAATCTATAGCTCCTTTGACCTCGGCCTGATTGTCTTTTTGATTGATAAAATCAAAACCATTGATTGCAGGTAATTTGCCGGTATTATCTTGTATATACTTGATTTCATCCACTCCCCAGCTCGAACTCATCTGACCAGAAAGTATTTTCTTTCCGTACATATCGTTCAAATAGCTGTATAAAGCTACCGCTTCAGCCGATGCTTTAATATTTGATAAACGAGGTTGTGCAGTGGCTATTAACGGTGCGAGGAGTAAAACCATTAATAGCTTTATTTTATTCATGGGCTGTGTTAATTTGGCGCGAACTTTCATAAGATGGAATGGATAGTTGAAAGTACAAATAGAATATTGATATTTAAATAAAATGGGTATGAAACCCACAGTCACCAATCTTTAAGAATGAGAATTTGTTTATTAGTAATAGTCTTTTTGATTCTGCCTTTTACGGATGTCCAGGCGCAATACTCGCCATCAAAGCCGGGTTTGATTGAAACCCCATATCAAGAACTTCCACTCGGGGCAATTAAACCGCAGGGGTGGTTGCGTAAGATGCTCCTGCGACAAAAACAAGGATCAACGGGCAGCATGGACAGGCAATATCCGCTGGTTATGGGCAACAGAAATGGCTGGTTGGGTGGCGATGGTGACCAATGGGAACGTGGCCCCTACTGGATAGATGGTTTATTGCCCTTAGCTTACATTTTACAGGACAAGGAGTTGATAGCCAAAGTTAAACCATGGGTGGAATGGTCCATTAAAAGTCAAACTCCCGACGGCTATTTTGGTCCTGCTAAGGATTATCCAGGAGAAGCGGGTGTGCAGCGGGACAATGCGCGCGACTGGTGGCCCAAAATGGTGATGCTAAAGATCCTGAAACAGTATTATATGGCTACTGGCGACAAGAGAGTAATCACGCTGATGACGAATTATTTTAAATACCAGCTGAAGGAACTTCCGGCGAAGCCGCTTGACCATTGGACCTTTTGGGCGAGGTTTAGAGGAGGAGATAACCTGGCGGTGGTATACTGGCTATATAATAAAACGGGTGACCAATTTCTCCTTGAGCTGGGCGACTTGATTCATAAACAAACCTTCGATTTTACAAACGCTTTTTCTAACACGGATATGTTGAGTAGGATGGGCAGCATTCACACGGTAAATTTGGCGCAGGGAATGAAAGAACCCCTGATTTATTACCAGCGTCATCCTGAACAAAAGTACCTGGATGCAATGAAAAAAGGTTTTGCAGATATCCGTAAATATAATGGAATGGCCCATGGCCTTTATGGGGGAGATGAAGCATTGCATGGCAACAACCCTACCCAAGGCTCGGAACTGTGTACCGCTGTGGAAATGATGTTTACTTTGGAAAGTTCGCTTGAAATTACCGGTGATGTGGATTATGCCGACAAGCTGGAAAAGATTGCTTTTAATGCATTGCCTACCCAGATTTCAGATGATTTTCAGACACATCAATATTTCCAGCAGGCCAATCAGGTAATGCTGACCCGGCAGATGCATAATTTTGGCGACAACCATGGAGGGACAGACCTTTGTTTCGGACTGCTGACAGGGTATCCTTGCTGCGCTTCTAACATGCACCAGGGTTGGCCTAAGTTTACCCAGAACCTTTGGTATACTACTGCTGATAAGGGAATTGCAGCTTTAATTTACTCGCCAAATGAAGTAGTGGCAAAAGTCGCAGGTGGCACTGAGATTACGATCAAAGAGGAGACGAATTATCCTTTTGAAGAGACGATCAAGTTTACTTTGCAGACTAAGAAAGCGGTCAATTTTCCGTTTCATTTGAGGATTCCGGCATGGTGTAAGCAAGGAGTTGTGAAAGTGAATGGTACAGTGGTTCAGGAAGCGAAAGGAAATCAAATTGTAAAGATCAGCAGAGAATGGAAGTCGGGCGACATAATTGAGCTGGCCCTACCAATGCACCTATACAAGGATAAATGGTATGAAAATTCGATTTCTATTGAACGTGGTCCGATTACCTATGCACTAAAAATGGGCGAGGTGTTTGAAAAGATTGAGAATACGAAAGATCCTAAAGAATTTGGGGGTTCTTACACGGAAGTTAGGCCCTCTACGCCCTGGAATTATGGGCTTTATGAAATGAGTGAAGAAAAGCTACAGGAAAACTTCAAGATTGAATTTCTGGGGAACAAGAGCGATTATCCCTGGAACCTGGAAAACGTTCCGATACAGATCAAAACCAGGGCTAAGCAAATACCTTCATGGAAACTGTACAACGAAATGGCTGGCCCCTTACCTTATAGCCACATTTATGGGCTGGAAAGTGATAGCAAAGAGCAGGAAATTACGCTGGTGCCTTATGGCAGTACTACGTTGCGGATTTCTCAGTTTCCATTGGTAGGACGGAAGTAGGCACTTGATTATGAGGAGAGTATGAATTAAATTAATTAAATTTATATTAGATCAACCAAATATAAAAACCAGCGGAGATTTTCTTCCCTGGTTTGTTAGAAGTGTATTATGAAAATTAGATGCATTGTCTTCCTCTCATGTCTATCATTTGCCGCTGTTGGACAGCAGTTACCTGATAGTGTTCGTTGTTAAAAATAGAAAGGGCAAAAAGGTTCTACTTGATGCACCTTCCCTAAAAGATCGCAAAAGGTTTAAGGCCGATTCAGCGCTAAGAAAATCGAATAATGATACGCTCTATCTTAAAGGGTTACCTTCAAATGACGAGGGCATTTATTCATTGAGAGTTGATAGCACAATTAATTTTCATCCCATTCTTATCAAGAACCAAGTAACGGAGCTACATTTTGATTGGCTTAATATGCCAAATCCCTATAACGAGGCTAGCCTTTATAAAAATTCACCTGCCAGTGTAGATTACAATTCAGTTTTACCTGGTAGTACAAAATGGCTACGGCGAAAGTATATTTTGAAACATTTGCCAAGTGATAGTTTATCGTTACCAAGTACCCAAAAAGAGATAGACTCTATATCGAACTTGATTGTTGGCTATTATATGGATGTAATCAAAAAGACATCAAGTACTGCTACCGTTTGGAGCACCTTGCAGTTTTTGCAAATGGAAGAAACGATGAAACCCTATGATGAGTTACTCGATTTCCTTCGAAAAAAATTCCCGACATCAGAATTAGTTCGCTCGCAAATCGATTGGTTTAACAAGTGGAAATTCACAAGTAATGAGGTAAAGTTCAACTTTTTAAAAAATGGCTTGACGGCTCCTGATCTAGCATTTAAAACGGTTTCTGGAGAAATCGTCAAATTAAGTTCCTTTAGAGGGAAATATGTTTTACTTGATTTTTGGGCATCCTGGTGTAAGCCATGCAGAGAGGAATCTCCATTCCTGAAAGAAGCATATAGAAAATTCAAAGACAAAAAGTTCATGATCGTTCAAGTATCAATTGATAAGCCTGAGGATCTCGAGAAATGGAAGGCCGCCATAAAGGAAGATCAGGTTGAAGAATTTATACAGGCCCATGTTGACCGAAATCAGGAGCCCTATAAACAATATAAACTTGAAAGTATACCGACAAATTATCTACTGTCGCCAATTGGAAAAATAATGGATTCTAATTTGAGAGGAACACGCTTAGAGACAAGGTTGATGGAAGTGCTTTCCAAATCCAAATAGATCAATACTATTGACAAGCGTAGAATACACTGCAGCACCTTAAGGCGATTATGATCAGAGAGCCAGCCCTTAACAGACGCAGTAAGCTATTAACGTTTAATATACCCCTTTAACTGATTAAAGGGGATAGAACGCCAGTAAATGGAGACAGAACCGTTAAGTACCCAAATAGCAGATTTTTATGTCCTAACAGTTGTTCAGGGGCTATTTTTTGCATAGTTTTGGAAAACTAACCTAAAAAAAGTTTCAGGCAGTTAAGCACGTGAAACCGTTAAAATTTAAAGTGACATCATTAAGGGAACAGTTTAGGAAGTTCCTATATGTGGAAAATAAAACTAGGTCTGTACTAGGAGTTCAACAGGAGTTTGACAGGTGTCTGGTACGTGTAAGACACGTCTGGAACACATTATAAAGCCCTTGGACGGTGCTGGTTGGTGTACAGCCATATGCCTGCCTTACCGAATGCGCTAAAAGGGAGAAAATAAGAAACAATAACCATACGAGCCTGATTAGAAGATTGCCTGTTGTCGTTATCGTAACTTATGCATAAGTTTAAGGTAATCCCATAGACCATACAATGCCATTTACCTTTGCACACCCTGCTATAAACTTACCAAAAAGACTCCTCCCAAAAAATGTTATTCCTGTACTGCATTCGTAATTGCATTATTGCTCTTTCTAAATTGCCTTCAGAAAAGAACATTTTCTGCAACATCTGCGCAATGGGAGATAATATTATCAGATTTGATGTCCAAATAAAACCAATATGCGTCATTTAATTACACTCTTCTGCTTTTTATCACTGCAACAATTCGCCTTCGGTCAGGATATATTTAAAAAGAATGAAATTTTCCTTGAACTAGGAGGAAATGGGCTGCTTGGGTCAGTAAACTATTCGCGGCAACTAACCAATAAACCTGCGCTGGAGCTACGAGTTGGCTTGGGTGCATATGGTTCCGATCCGAAGACGTACGTAACTGTTCCTGTCGCACTAAATTACATCATTAATGTTGGCGGCAAACATGGTTTTTTAAACGTAGGAATTGGCGGAACTTACACCAAAGCAGATGTGCGTCTCGGTATTCTTATCGACTACGCCGAGGGATATGAGAAAACCCGGAGCCAGCCTGTTAACATGGTGGCTAATGTCGGTTACAGGTATTACACGTCTGGAGACTTCTCCTTTCGAGTCAACTTTACACCTGTTATTAACAGGCATGGCTTGCTGCCACTTTTGGGTTTGAGCGTGGGAAAGCGGTTTTAAGAGCCACGTTATTCTACTTTAATCTTTTCTCTGGCACTACCTAGTATACCATCTGCTCCCTTGCCTTCTATACTTATGCTGTAATTGCCTTTAACATCCGACGTATAGAATGATATCCTGGCTTTCCCATTCACATCGGTAACAATATTTGGTTCCCAATAAATGGTGGAACGGTAATCCGGCTCTGCAATATCCACAGGGTTGCCAAGGTATTTCGGACTATAAAACTCAACTGGATATAATATTGGTAAAGGGCGATAGGTAATGACATCTGGCTTTAAATTTCTTGAATATCCAGTTCTGTTTCTGGTGGTAATGGTGATTACAGCAATTTCTCTGGGCCTGTTGGTTAATACGTTCACTCTCGAATCCAGGTAACCGTTGCCTTTAAACCCTGGCGCATAGAAAACGCCATTTGCATTATCGCTGGATGTACCAATACTACCCGCCCTCAGGTCATTCTCTGATTTAGCTATTGCTGAACCCTTAAAATAATCCCTGGGAGGCGGATGTTGATACCTTGTCATATACTTTCTGCTGTACATAACTTCCATTCCTTGAAACTGGGCAATTTGAAAATTGCTCAATTCCTCTTTCAGATCTTCAATTCTTGGTGAGCCATCCAAAAATAGAGGTAAACCGCCGCCATCGACCTCAATCGTTACAATGTAGTGATTCAGTTTTAACGTTGGCAAAGCATCTTCAAAGGTGATTGTTAGGCCAGGTAGTTTCTGCTTTATCAGTTGGTACAAATTCATTACCCCCGACTCTTTAATGTCCTGCTCATCAAATATTAAATCTGCATTGCCCGGTCCGTTTCTGTTTTGAGACCCTTTAATTATCTTTTTCGAGATAATATTCACTTCTTTGAGACCAATTCCGGTTTGTCGCAAACTGGCCTCATCAGCTTTTAATGTGATCTTATTTACGTAGTTGATCTGGCTGGCGTCGCTATTTACGTACCAGGGCAATACTTTATCCCTAAAAGTAGAGGGAACAGGAGGCGCCTTAAACTTTTCTACCTGGATGTCGCCACCGGCTTTAGCATTTCCCTTTGGTGTTCTGGCTTGTAAAAAGAAGGAACCTGAATCTATTTGTGGAAGATTTCTAAAGGTAAAGCGGCCGGTTTCATCTGATAATTGGGTGGTGATAAAACTCGGTTTCTGAGAGGAGATTAGCACAGGAGCGCCTTTTACAGGCTTATTGAAAACATTAGTTACTATACCTGTAATTTTAAATTCCTTTTCTACAGTGAAGCTGGCGGGTTTAGGGGCACTGAAAACATTATCCCAATTATAGCCAGTCCAGCCTTGGGTAAGCATCAAATTATTTAATGCTTGTTCGACCTCCGGATTATCTTTAATAAAATAATAGCCTGGCGATTCTACCCTGCCTTTAAGATCTGAGGTAAGCAGCAAATTGGTTATGGCGAAGTTATCGGCACTGTCTGGCTTTACTTGCGAATCGTCTGTTACTGCAAGAGAAAAGTTCCCCTTAACAGGCATACCACTCTTGCTTTTTACTTCTATTTCAATGCCTACACTGTCGCGTTTTAGGTAAGCTGCTTTATTGTGGTTCATTTTGACTGTTAACACGTCATTATGATTTATGAAAACAATGCGTTCGTTGAGTGGCTGCTTACCTTTCATTAAGGTAAGGCGGGCTATACCAGATGGAAAATTAGCTTGTGGAATTTCAAGCTGTAGCAGATCAGGATCTATTTTTTGCGAATAGTACAATTGGCCACGTGTGGTGCCTATTAGGTAATATGCTTCATTTGGATTAAGCGCAGTTTCTGATGCTAGAACTTGAACGTTCAGAACCTTTTTTTGGTCATCAGCATGTACCTTCATTACCGTACCAGTTGATTTAGCCAATGGGACTTTGTAGGAAGTTCCTGAACCTGATGGTTGCTCCAGTTTAGCAGTATATTCTTCACCGGCTTTAGGTGTAAACTCAAAGGAGCCCATGCCATTGTGCAAAGTTTTAAATTGCCCTACGGCTGTCCCTGTGGTAGTGTAGATTGTACCCGAAACATCGGTCCCCCTGCCGCTCTCTGAAAGGACTTTTACACCCACAACAGATTTTATACCTGAAACGAGGTATCCCCCTTCGGGCAGAAACTGGAGATCAATTTTCTGCGTGCGGTTAATGGTAAGGGGGATTTTTAAGAACTGCCTTCCATCAGCTTCATGAAGATTTCTAATCTCAACCCTGATGTTTCTGCCATCTGTTTTATCTTTTAATGTCTTTGTAAAAAGCAGCTTACCATCCTGCCCGGTCTGCATTTTCTCATTGTAAAGCCACTTTACGCCTTCATATATTTTAACCTCCACATTGCGTAATCCCACTAACGTTTTGTCTGTTCTACTAAGTTGCAGGCTGACCTTAAGTTCATCTTTGTCATCAACTCTGTTGATTTCAGCTTCCGATTTTGCCAGCCATGTATCATGCCTGGGCACACCCAGGTAAAATCGCTTACTGAAAACATAGTCTTCGCCGAAATTCTGCATCCAATTGGTGTAAGCCCTCAATGTAAACCCACCTTCGTGAAAGATTTTAGGTGTTAAG
This sequence comes from Bacteroidota bacterium, assembly GCA_040385565.1. Taxonomy (GTDB): domain Bacteria; phylum Bacteroidota; class Bacteroidia; order Sphingobacteriales; family Sphingobacteriaceae; genus Pedobacter. Next base: position 129,070 of record JAZKHD010000022.1, read on the forward strand.
GGGATTTGGCCCCATGCCGATCCATTTTTTATTGGCAAGCTTATTCTCCGTACGACTTCAGCACTATCGTCATCTAGTTCTACATACAGCAAACCACTTTGCTTTGATGCCGTAAAATTGGTGCCGTCCAGCACATAGCCTTTAAACCAGAGCGTATCGCCAATATTGTAATAGGGTTTATCCGTATGCAGGTAGACCTTTTCTACAGGAAGGTTTTTTCTAATACTGTCAAGCGCCGGGGTGATTAAATTATTTGAGGTTAAGTCTGGGGCAGTTTGAGATCTTGTTGGCGTGTTGAGTTGTATGTTTGCCTGGGCATTGCCCAGTCCATTTGCTGTCGCTTTCGCCAAATCTCCTTCAACGGTGTACCGATAAACCGCGCGGCCTAATTCGCCATTGGCATTTATCCCTTCCACAATAACTTTGTAGGTTCCGGGACCATCCCCGTTAAAGTAGTTTAAAGTGGTTTTACCGGAACTGTATGTCTTAACATTAGGATTCCAGTAAACGGTAGACCGCAGGTCTGGCAGTTCCAGGTTCATGCCCGGATAATCGTAGCGTGGCACATAAAAATCTTTCACTTTATTGAAACCCCTGGGGCTGATGTTGGCGATATTTGGATTGAAAGCTTTTCTTTGGAGCCCGCGGTTGGTATAGATGAATAATGTTGGGCTTGGGACTGAAACTCCTGAAGCGCTTACAACGCTAAACATGTTCATCAATGCCATATTATTACTTACCACATCTATTTTGACAATATCTTCAGGATCAGGATTATTTTGATCAAATATCCCCGCAAGCTCATCACAGTCGGTTATTCTGCGTCCATTCAACACCACCTCAACTTTAATTCCTCTGTAGTATGGGTAATTTAATATTATACAGGTTGGGCAACAGGAATATTCCCTAAAAACCATCCCACCGCCTAATTGCCCTTGTAAACAGGTGCCAAGATTTGCACAAGCTGAAGGGTTCTTTAATATAACTGTATGGTCTGCACTACCCTCTGGAATTTGAAGTATTCCTTGTGCAGAATAATTTTTCTGAGCAGCTTTTCTAGCAGTAATCTTCACTTCCCGCAACCGTTGTACCATACTCAGCTTACCCATTTTAGCGGACAGGGAATCCTGCTTTCTGCCAAAATCTATATAAGTTTTGAGGCTTTGATATAAATTTGTGTTCACCTCTGTAATATTCCTGTTTTTGGACATCAGAAGCTTTGGTACCGAATCCAGTACAATCTCTACTTTAGTCCCATTCTTTTCCGTTCTTGCCTGTACAGCGAACTTGATGCTATCGGTAAGTACCAGACCTTCAAACTTAAACCGTCCTTCGGCATTGGCCATTGTATTTTGTAAAATGCCAGCTTTTGTGGCCATAAGCATTATTTTTGCATTAGGCACGGTTTTCCCTGCCAGCGTTTTAACCACACCTGAAATGTCGGTTCCCAGTCCTTCTGCTTTAAACAAAGGATTGGTCATGTAGGCTGTTTTAGGGTCTGCAATATTTGCTGCAGCATTTGCAATCTCTTTCCAGTTAAAGCGCCGGTATCCTTGTGTAAGCATGAGGTTATCCAGAGCCCTATTGACGCTATCTGCACTGTTTCGAAAGTAGTAATTCGGTTTTTCTATGTAACCCTTTAAATCGGATGTTAAGAGTAAGTTAGAAAAAATATTGCTTTCTTGGTCCTCATCAAAAGGCACCTTTGCTTCATCAATTACGCTTACCGAATAGTTGCCTGCCGACAGCTTATCAGCTTTGTCCCTTGCCTCTAAATTTAACTCAACAAGCTCCTTGCTTTTAAATACTTTCTTCGAAGCTGATATTGCAAGCCGCATTTGATCTTTACTTTTAATAAAGGCGATACGCTCATTCAAAGGTTCACCTGACTCAGTAAAAATTGTAAATTGGGCAATGCCTGATGGAAATATGCTCTTCTCTAACCAGAAAGATGTGCTTGCCCTGGTTATTTTGACAGGCAAAGCCATGATGGTTTCGCCTCCGGCCTGTGCAATAAAATTTAAATTGACCGGCGATAGTTTAGCGGCTTCTACTGTCTTGGCAGATGCATTGATCCTAACCAAAATACTATCTGCATTAGGCTGAAATACGCTGAGGACATAGCCGTCGTTCAGTGGCTGTGGCAGTGGCACCGTTTTAAGCGTTCCATCTGGCAATGTAAACTGAGCACTGTATGTTTTGCCGGACTGAGGCAATATGCTGAAACTACCCATACCGGCGTGTATGGTCTCAATAGGAAATGTCTCAGTAGTAAGGTTATCAATGACCTTTCCTTTTAAAGCGAGCCCTTTGCCATCGATTCCGGTAACCTTAAAACCGACTTTTGAGGCGATGCCATTGACGAGGTTGCCACTTTCGGGAAAGAACTGAATATCTGTTTGCGCAAAACCAGCCTTGATTGGAACATCTTTTTGAATTTTATTGCCATTTGCAGTTAGCTTTGTCCGTATATAACCACCCCTTAAATCGAGCTTTTTTTCATTTGAAACAGAGATAATGATATTGCCCTGCTCGTCAGTTTTTGCCGATTTACTAAACATTCGTTCCCTTCCAAGCATGATATCGTAATCGATGTCTGTGCCTGATATGGGTTTACCTTCCTCATTGGCATAATTCAGCGTTGCAGTGAGAATAGTATTGTCGTTCAAAGTTTTATACTGATAGCTTGAGCTAACAACTACTTCCGGACTAACCGGAGTACCAATAGCGAATGTATGGTCATAAAAATAATCCTCTCCAGCATTTCGCATCCATTGCGTGTATGCTCTTAAGCGGTAACTTCCTTCTTTAAACAAGTCATCCAGGGTAAAATCTCCCATGGTCATACCGGCACTAATAGGAAGTTTTAACGACCTGACAATAGAATCCTTTTCATTGATAAGATCTACGTACAAAGCCCCGCTCATGGCAGAGAGCTGGTGCCTGCTACCTGTGGTTACATAAGCTTTAAACCATATGGTATCGCCAACTGCGTAGTACGGTTTATCCATATGGAGGTATACCTTCTCTACCGGATTGATTTCTGCCCATTTTTGAAGCGCGTTAACAAGTTTTTCCAATGGATCATTGTCTTTGGAAACAAAAGACAGAAAGCCCATAACAGAGAAAAGAAGGACAATCGAGAGCGCGCGTTTGGATTTCATTGATACTTATAGTTGGTTACTGCGTTGCTAAGCAAGTGTTGAAGAAGCTCGCTTAGTGTTCTATGAGTAAAGACAAGCGAGAAATGCAAAATGGGGACAAGGGGTATGTAAACTTGTTGGGAGATTGCTTCGTTCCTCGCAATGACGCTTCGTATGCCAGTTACGTTTCGTACGCCAAAACGTTTAGACACTTTTAGTTGTGGTGAAGAAAAATCTGTGTTTTCTCTGTGCCTGCTCTGTCTTTGCTCTGTGTTGGCTCTGTGTATTCACAGAGAACATACCCCTTAAAGGCCGATTATTGTCGGAAAACAGCCTTCTCAGTATCCCGGGCGTATGCACGGCCACCCAATTTTAGTCAAACGGGGAGTTAGCAACTACTTTGAGTAATGGAGAGAAATAGCGCCTGAGGGGAGTACTTTGGATTCTATCAGTTTTACATTTAACGGCATTTCCAGCACTGTATCTTCAAATAAACGCCTTCCCTGACCACCAATTGTTGGGTGCACGAGGAAATAATATTCATCTATTAGACCCATAGCCATCAGCTGCGAAGGTAAATCCACCCCGCCGATGGAAATGTTCTTACCGGGCTGCTTCTTAAGTTTTAACACTTCTTCCTCGAGGTTTGATCGAAACACTGTTGTGTTTCCTTCAACTGTATTCAGGGTTCGCGAAAAAACAACTTTATCGAGGGAATCAAATACTTGCGCAAATTTATTGGCAGATTCATTATCGGAAGGGTTTTTGACCACGTCAGGCCAGTAGGGTACCATGAGTTGATAGGTTTTCCGACCGTAGAGTAGCAGGCCAATGTCACTCATCAAATCGGTAAAATAATCGTGCATCTCATCGCTGCCACTTAACTTGGTGTGTTCGCAGCAGCCATCTACAGTTAGGTTGATGCCGTAAATTATTTTTCTCATGCCTTAGTAGTTATTGAAGTTGTGATTATAATTCTAATATACTATGTTGACAATCAAAAATAAAAGACATAGGGCATGATGTTTAGGGTTTAGTGCGACAAAAAAGGGTTAAATTTTACATTGCTGTTTATAAGAGAGGGCTAATAATTCGATCGCGTATGCCTTATCTGAACATGTGATGATGCTGAAACTGATCCAGCCTGATTGCGCAAACACGTGATGCGGCTTGATACGTCCCTGTTCCAAAAGCTTCTCTTTTATTTTGCGGCTGTATCTTACATCCAATAAACCATTACTGTGTAAATGTCCGAGCTCAAAATCACTTACGTTAAATTGCAAACCGCCATATTTATGATTGGTAGTGTGTGTGCCGGGCCATCCCAAAACTTCTTGCTCTATATCATCAAACCAATCCAGTAAGTAAGGTTTCCACAGAAGCGTACACAACCTTAAGATGCTGTCAAAGACATGCGGCAAAAGTGGCACATACTTCAAAAATCCCAGATACCTAACGACGAGATAAAAGAAACTCTTATTTTTCACTTAGTTCCTTAATATGGTCCATTACCCTCAGATGCACATTTCTTGTAATACTTTTAGCCCAGATGTCATAATACCAGACTGGAAAAACATGCAGTTTGTACCAACTGTTTCCGATCAATGTAGTAGTGCCATTTCCGTTATCCCTCAATAAAAACTGGCCTCTTAAAATATCGATATGACCCATTATTTCAGGGTCTAAGGGTTGACCCACTATATCAAAAGTAAGGTTCTTGTTTGGTTGATAGGTCACGATCTTTTCATCGAAAATGTAGCCATTGCTAAATATGCACTTTCTACCAGATCCCTCGTAATAACCGTCTACTGTAGTTTGCATGGGGCTTGGCATACCGGCATTGAACAACCAATAATTAGGCTTTTTCTCAATTTTGTCGAAAGCAACTACGTGTTTCCATACCTCATCTGTCCGGGCGTTGATAACTACTTCATCTGCTACCAGATTTACGTAATTATGCTCCGATAAAGAATCGGCAACAAAGACTACAAACAACATAGAAAAGACACTGACGTTGAGCTTTTGATTTCTTTTCCTGAACATCGATTTTCCCGTAAACAATCCAGTTAGGTTGAGTGCAAATATGAGCGGAGAAACAATCAGCAAACAAATTACCCCCTCACGCAAAAACACTGCACTTAAGAAAATGGCTATGAGGCTGTTAAGAACGGAATACCATCCAAGCGTTCTACTTCGGGCAGCCTCAATTTTAATCCAGAACCATGCATTAATGATGCCCATCGCAAAGGGAACAATGATAAACACCGAAAAGATCAATGTTCCGTCCTTCTGGATTCCGCTGTATTTAAGCAAACCTACTGCGAGAATGGCAAACAAGTTGGAGGCTATAAAACCTTGGGATAATTTTGATTTAAAGATTTGAGCATTCATGACTACGGAAATTAAATACGTGTACTGATAACGTCTTTTATGGCGTATGTGGCTTTGGGGAATAAAAAAGAATAGCCGCTATCGAGCAGGCGTTTTGGAGCAACCCAGCGACTTTTAAGAATAAGCTCAGTCTCTGTTCCGATGACTAGTGCACCAATTTCAAGCAACCATGCCGGAGATGGTAGTCCGACCGGCATACCATAAGCACTTCTGATCATTTTCATGAAGTCTTTATTTTTAACAGCTTCCGGGGCAGTACAGTTGAATACACCTTCCATTTCATTTTGATTTAAAAGCCATTCCGTGCATTTCGCAGCATCCTGCTCATGAACCCATGAAATGTATTGCGCTCCATCTCCTTGCTGACCACCAAGTCCACATTTCACCAAGTTTAGCAATCTCGGAAATGCACCATCCCTGCTCCCGATTACGATACCCATACGCAGGGCGATTTTTCTGGTATTAGGAGTATTTGTATCAAAAAATGTTTGCTCCCATCGCTTACATACATCTATAGAAAATCCATACCCGATTTCACCGGTCTCTTCGTCTTGCGGACGGTCTTCTGCATGCCTGTAAATTGTAGCAGAGGTTATGTTAATCCAAAGCTTTGGAGGAGTTTGCAGCTTAGCCAGCACATAGCCCAATAACATTGTGGGTTTCAACCTTGAACTTATAATTTCTGTCCTGTTTTGGGGGGTGTACCTGCAGTTAACATTTTTGCCACAGAGGTTAATTAGTAAGTCAGCTTCGTCAAGGTGGTTGGCCCATTCGCCCTCATTTTCCCCGTCCCACAATAGCGTTTTAATGTTCAATTGCGCTGGTGCAGTCTTCCGGCTTAAAATAATCACCTCCCGGGCGAGGTCTTTATAGTATGCTGAAAATACCTGGCCCAAGTAACCATTGCCTCCGGCCAGAACGATTTTGTTATATTTCATAATTAAGGGTTTAAGAGAATTAAAAGAAGGACTGCGATGCGATACAATACCCACGTGCCAGTAAGTTTCCACCCTATCTGAAGTTTCCTGCTCCGAATAATATGAGCTAAAAACATTAAGCCGGCAACAGCCATAAACCAACCAAGGTAGAAAATAGGATTTGAAGTTTGTGAGATGGGAAAAAGAACTGCCGGCAGTAACAATATAGCACCAAGGAAAGATATGGTCATCATGTTACAGAGGTAAAGTATACTCTTTTGCTTATTTATGATGGTGATAACCATACCCTGGAATAAAATCTGACCACCACAGATGAAATACTCGCGATAATGGTTTCCTGCAGGAAGCAGCCCGTACATAAGTTTAGTGTAATTTGATAGGATCAACGCAGTGAAAAACCATGTAAATGTGAGGTAAAGTGCGGCGGTAACTGGCGTAAGTGCTTTCATGATTATTATTATTGAATTTTCAGAAATTAGTGAAACATTATATCAAAAAAATAGGGTTATTTGAACATTTTAAATATTGAGCCCCAGAACCAGCTTTCTTCTGCTTTAAGCATGGTATCCAAGGTTTTATCTACATTTTTCGCCAATTTATTAATATCGGTAATTGACTTTTTGAAGGTGGCGAATTCGGGATCTTTTGTTTCACCTTTAACATGAGAAAGTTCCTCCAACACTTTTAAGACCGGATCCAACTCGCGCTTCCTACGTTCTTTAGCCACCTGTCTTGCAATGTTCCAGGTATCTTTATCGGCAAAAAAATATTCTTTACGCTCACCGGCTCGGTGTTGCTTTTCTATCAGACCCCAACCTATCAAATCCCTGAGCGTCATGTTGGCATTGCCCCTGGAAATACTCAGCGTTTCCATAATTTCTTCTGTAGTTAACGCATCGGTAGAAATAAGCAACAAAGCATGTACCTGAGCCATCGTTCGGTTGATACCCCACTCAGAGCCCAGTTTGCCCCAAGCCTCAATGAATTTCTGTTTTGCCTCTGCCAATTCCATAAACAAATATACTACTTAAATTAAACTTTCAAAAAGTTTTGAAAGTTTAATTTAAATGTTGGGAAATAAGTGAAGATTGATATTGCCTTTATAGGCAGATTGCTTCGTTTCCAACAATGATGCAGGGCCTACGCTTTTCGAACTTTACTCATTAATATCTGTATTTCCTCTTGATTAAACTGCTTTTCCAGTTTTGCTTTAAGAGGTTTCCAGTAATCACTAATTAAAAGTGATGTAAGCACTTCATAGACAAGCAACTCATCTTGTTTTGTAGCATCCCCTTCTTCTTTCCAAAACCCTTTGGCAGGCGAACGGCTGTAAACCGTTAACCCTCCGAATCTTTCTTTTAAATCAGAGTTGAGTTTATTGTATAATCTTTTAGGAAAGCGTTTACCCTCATTGTCATACAAAGGAATGAAAAGCTGGACTAAGGTATCTTTTTCTGCCTCAGTGCAAGCTTTTATAACAGCTTCAGTGGCTTGATCCGAAGAAAGTCTCTTGAGGGGCTCAAAGGTTTTTCCAGCCTGCTCATTATAATTCATAAAGAATGATTCCAGTTGTGACAACAGTTCCTTTGGGAGGTCTGTCAATTTCCCGACCGCCTCATATTGCACAGAGATTTGTGGAACTACAATAATTCTGTCATTCCGCATCCGCGATCCATCACGTTCTTTCTGTTCTGCTGCTATGCCACCTATTATCCGGCATTCTACCGCACAACCAGAAAATGTAGGCACTTCTGAAATCACTAATACATCTACCGGATCGCCGTCTTCACCAATCGTTCCCGGAATATATCCAAAGTCAAATGGGAATACCACTCCTGCAGGCATGATTTTATTTAGCTTCATGCAGCCTAGAAGCGGGTCAAAATCATATTTAAGGCCCTGCCCTTTCGGGGTTTCTACTATTACCGTGATGGTTTTCAATGGCGAGGTTTTACGGATAACAGTTGCAGTCTATGAATGGTTTTGCGCAAAGTTTTACTAATTTAGCCATGCCATTTATACCCCTGGCGCTCAATGATCATGGCCCTTTGCAAGCACTGCCAAAACGAACTTACCGGACCTTACTGCTCACAGTGCGGACACAATGCAAATCCAAAAAGAATAGACAGGCATTATATCCAGCATGAAATAGAACATGTGCTGCACTTTGAAAAAGGTATTCTGGTTACTATCAAAGAACTTGTCACGGAACCCGGTCGGAATGTACGGGATTACCTTAAAGAAGACAGGAGCAAGCTGGTTAAACCCATTATTTTCATCATCGTTGCATCGCTTATATATTCACTGATCAATCATTTTTTTCACATTGAAGATGGCTATATGAATTACCAGGGCGATAAAAATTCTGCTACAACCAAGATCATGGCATGGGTGCAAAACCACTATGGTTATGCCAATATTATTATGGGTGTTTTCATTGCTTTCTGGCTAAAAGTTTTTTTCAGAAGGTACGATTACAACTTCTTTGAGCTCCTTATTTTGTTATGTTTTGTAGTGGGCATGGCGATGCTCATTTTCTCGCTTTTTGCGTTAGCACAAGGCATCACAAATATTAATATGATGACCATCGGCGGTGTGGCCGGTTTTTTTTACATCACATGGGCAATCGGTCAGTTTTTTGACAAAAGAAAACCTGTAAGTTACATCAAAGCATTTACATCGTACCTGTTGGGGATGATCAGTTTTACAATTGTTGCGCTACTAATCGGCGTTGCCACCGACCTCATCCTAAAGCCCCACTAATTACTTCCAGGGCTTGCATTTACCTTCATTGATATATGGCACAAGGCTGCCTTCAATGTATTGTTTCCAGCCATTGCTGCAATCTTTGAAACACTCCAGCTTTGGTGATAAACCCTGGTGTATGAACTTAAGGCGGGTTTTCCCATTTTCTGTAGAGATCTCGAAAATGTTCTTTGTGCCCTCCCACTCTTGCTGATCCTTAATAAATGTAAGTTTGCCTTCGGTAACGAGCCACACAATTCTTTTAAAGGGCACAGACTCCACTATCTTGTGCTTTGTGTAATGTACATCTGCAAACTGGACACTGAACTCATCGCCAAGTGATTTAGTAGGACCTTTAACACCAGAATTCCACCACTTGTCAACTTCGCCTATGGCATTGAACACTGTTGCCGGCGCTTTATCGATCAAAAAAGTAGCACTATAGTCGCCAATATTGTCCTCAGCTTTTTTCTTTTCGGCACTGTCGATAGCCGTCTGATATGGGTTTGGATTACCGATGCCTTTTTCTAAGAGGTCTTTCAAACTTCCCCGGACGTAATTTCCCCAGGCATCCGAGCAAATATCATAACATTCATAAGATGGTACCAGACCTATATGTGTGAAAACCAATTCTGTCTTATTTCCCTTTCTTGAAATCTCAAAACTGATTTTGGTATTTTGCCACTCAGACTGATCTTTGATGAAGTTGAAATAGTTTTTCTCTACCAGCCAGACTACCTTTTTATTGGGTACAAATTCAATAATTTTCATTGTACTTCGATGTACATCCTGGTAATGGTAATTGAACACCTCATTGAGTGCGTCTGTACGCCCTTCAATCTGCTCAGACCACCAGCCACGAACATTATTAACTGCTTTAAATACTTGCTCTGGCGACTGGGCAACCAGGATGGATGTGGTATAATCTTGTGCTGTCATAATTTTAACGGATTTAAGGCTTGAATGATTTGATCCATTCGCTAATACGCTTGCTTTAGAAGCGGTTAATATTGATAGGGTGAGAAATACGGAAAGACCAAATGATTTCATGTTGTAAAATTACAGACCCTGACTCACTTCTTTGTTGTGCTATATGGACATAATGACGAGGCGATTTAGACAATCAGAATTAGATATCTTTCTAATGCGTATTTACTCAGTAGCAAATCTGAGTCGGAAATTGGATATTAGTTGCCGGGATTTAGCACTTAGAAATAAAATGGATAAAAGAGAATATACGCTTGATGAATTGATAAAGGAAAGTGCAGAAAATCCTGCAGAAAATGACTTTTTCGAGTTGGAAAAACCAGCGATGCTTGAGGTTAACCTTAGGAATCAAAAGATTTTGGCAAAGGCCGGATCTATGGTTTCCTATATTGGGCAGATTGATTTCAAAAGGGAGGGCATGTTTAGCAAAGGTTTAGGTGCAATGCTAAAAAAAGCCATTTCAGGCGAAGGGGCATCTTTAATGTACGCCAGCGGAACAGGAAAATTGTATCTCGCAGATGAGGGTAAAAAGGTAAAGATCATAAAGCTCCAAAATGAATCCATCTTTGTGAACGGCAACGATGTGCTGGCTTTGGAGGACAGCATAAACAATGAAATTAAGATGCTGAAAAGCGTGGCAGGAATGGTATCAGGAGGACTATTTCAAGTGAGGTTGTCCGGCTCAGGATATATTGCTATCACTACCCATGGTGAGCCTATTTTATTGAGGGTGACGCCGGGACAGCCTGTATATACCGACCCACATGCGACCGTTGCCTGGTCTGAGCACCTTAGTCCGGCCATTAAAACGAACCTTACTTTTGGTTCTTTTATAGGAAGAGGCAGTGGTGAATCTTTTCAGCTCGAGTTTGTGGGAAATGGTTGGGTATTGGTACAGCCTTACGAAGAAGTCAAATATGCTTCGAAGAAATAAGTAGCTAGAATTATTTCTTAATGGGAATGTCAGCGAGCCAGAAGTCGAAGGGCTGATTTCTGTCGCACACCAATGTCCCATCTTTGTATACAAGTTCTGCCACCTGTATCGATGAGCGCCTGAGGCCGTACGGAATGTTTCCCCTATCGTCTTCAGGTGCATTTCCGTGTGATGTTCTTTCAGGGTGCGTAAAATAAAAAATATAGGCCTTATCGCCAACGACGATAACATCACCATGTGCCCCAACAGGGCCGTCTTCTTTGCGTTTAGAGGCTTTATCTAATATAAGTCCTTGTCTTGTCCATGTTGTGGCATCCTCAGAGCTGTGCACCCTCATGCCTTTCCACTCGTCGGTAAGTAACCAATACTTGCCTTTAAAATTGAATGCCTTCGGACCTTCATGATCAGGCTTACCTATTGCTGGCTTATCTGAAAATTTCCAGTTAACTAAATCTTTACTTTCGCCTGTCATCGTCACGCTGCCCTCACCTTTGTACCAGATGCGCCAGGTTTTGTCAGGCATTTGCATTAGACTGGCGTCAATAATATTTTGTTTTGGGGTTTTCAGGTAGCCGATCAGTTTCCAGTCCCAAAGATTTTTGCTTGTGTAATGAACCAGTTTTGCTACGCCGCCCCAGTTAGTGTATACACCCTGAATGTAGACAACAAACATATGGTAGGTACCATTGTGATAGACAACATCTGGTGCCCAAAAGGTGTTTTTCCCTTTTTCGAAGTTGAGGTCAAGTGACCCACGATACGCCCAGGTTTGCCCATAATCATTTGATGAAGCAATACCAATATCGTTGCCATAGCAATAGGAAACGCCGGGAGTTTCTACATTAGCCCTGCGCTGAGTATATAACATCCACCAGCTCTTTTCACCCCTGTTGTAAACCATTACAGGATCGGCTGCGCCATCAAATATCGGATCGCGAAATAGTGGTGCTGTCGCATGGTGAATTGTTTGTGCGTAATTTTGATTGAAAATGCTTAAGAGTAATACTAGCAGCAGTATGATTCGTTTCATGATTGTTTTTTGCCTTTTTTATAATAATTAAGAAGATTAGTAGATGTTGATGTATTTCTAGTCATTCTGACAAACTGAAGTTTTAAATATTCAATCTTTCAAAACTTTATGTTGCAAATTTTATTACTTGTATACGATAACAAATTGATAGGTTTCTTGCTAAAAGCAATTTTATTTCCCCAAGCCATTCTTCAGTAATTTAATGGCTTTTTTACGCAATGCAACATCCCCTTTATCTAGTTCTTTGAGCAACCATAATTTTTTATTAAGGTATTTTTTAGCACCATCCTTATCGTGTTCCAATACCCAGTTTGCATTGAAAATTAAATCTGCATACTTTACCGTTTGGGCATCTGGTTGAATTTTAAGTAACCTCTTGGCTTCCATTTCTTTCCGTTTCTTCTTACTCAGGTTTGGATATCTTTCCTTAGTAAATTCATCGGTCAAATCAACTACACAATTGACAATATGTTTCCGGACTACTTTTTTGTAACCACAATCCTGAAGGGCAATGTCTAATGATTCTTTGCTTACGACGGTGTCTTCTAACAAATCGTGACATAAACCGATTTCGTAACATAGCTGCCCACCTTTTGCTGACAGCTCTGCTACTGACAGCACATGAGAAAAGTAAGCCTGGTCTGTTTCTCTAATCTGTTGTCCGCTATGCTGTTGTTTCACCCACTTATTCAAGCGGGCTCTTCTTTCGTCATTCATGCTAACCTTCATTAAAATTTGCGATCGGGATTAAAGTACGTCCTCAAATATGTTGAGGCACCTAGAACAGGAAAAGATATGATTAATATAACCCAATATGCCCTTTCCCAAGTGTTAACCGGCTTATTGCGGATAAGATGTCTAAGTCCAAAAATCATATATGCAAAAACCAGCAAAAGCAAAATCAGATAGACCATATTTTGCGTTTTTTTTTATAGGAACCAGGATAAAAGCAGCACCAATATGATTACCATTCCAAACCAAAGAAGGGTATCTACCTTAAAAAACTTGTATAACAGCAATCTATTTTCTGTCATAACATTCAGAAAATCTTCAGTCTTCCTTTTTCTGTGATAATGTTTATCGTTTACTGGTTCCATCAAATAAAGATAAATATAAAACACTAAATTATTTCCCTTGACCCCGAACTGTAGGTCTACGTTCGAATTAATATTGGTTATGTGACCCACAAAGAATTCTATTATATTCGTGAAGACAGAAAAAAATGAACGAATTCGACAAGAAGAATAACGAAAACTGGTTTTTAGGCTTGCTTTATCATAATCCCAGAGACCCAAATATTTGGGTTGAAAAACGTTACGGGTTTGGTTGGACACTTAATTTCGCCCATGACATCTCCTGGGTAATTATGACCTTACTCATTTTGGTGCCCATCATTGTCACATTTATCATTGCCTGTTTTAACTAAAATATCAGAACAGCTTATTGAAGCAAGATAGCCGTCATGGCTAAATCGGTATAATCTGGTGAGAAGTAAGTATAGGGTTTCCATTGACGCTTTATTGTGAGTGCCCACATGTTTAACTTTGTCCCTTTTACTGGAGATATTCCAATGGCCGGGCGGAAATTAACTAACTGTTTGCTCGCTGCCCTTTCTTGCGGAACCATAGTCCAGCCCTGATTGTAGAAATCCCGCATCCACTCTATTGCAATGAAAAATGACTTACCAGGAATTAAGATTTGGTAATCGGACAGGTCAATGCCTATACTCTGACTTTCCTTGTTTTTAACTTCGATAACTTCATCTGAAAGCTCGTTGCCTGGCCCTCCTTTTATGGTATCGGCTTCATAAACTCGGATCCGAAATGTAATGCGTTCCATCTCAACGGCATCATCCTGCGCTTCATAGCTTAGGTTAAACGCAAGCCTTGATAAATTTACTCTTTTTAACAATGCCCGGGATTTGGGCAGATAGAACTGTTGTGCCAGCTGCAAATAATCAAACATGGCAGTTTCCGTATGGATGCCGGCATAATTTACGACTTCGGATTTTTTGAACTTGTTGAGTTCAAGTTCCTTTCCGTCTTTAAAAACTACAGGCGTTTTTGGGCGCCTATACTTAATGAGCTTTAGTGAGTCCATTCCATGCATTTTCTGCAGGAGAATTTTATATGGGTTATAACCCTGAGCAGATATAATGACCGTATCCCGCATCTTTGTCAGGTCACCAGGTATGTTGAAAATCCCATCGCGCTCTGTACTAATGGCAAGTTTTGCACGGACAATAGCAATGGAAACCGCAGCAACCGGTTTAAGCGTAGCACTATCTACCACCTGAAAAGTATTTACTTTTTTCTGGGCGAGGCTGGTGCCAAAGACTAAACATGTCAATGCTAAAGTTAGGAAATATTGCATAGCTAATATTTTATGGTGGCAGACAAGGCAACATCTCTCCCTGGATATAGTATCCATTTTCCTCTTTTGTATTTGATGTAGGAGCGATCATCTTTTTTACCTTCATAACTTACTAATGCGGGTTGGTAGAGCGTTTGGTACATGGAGACATCTTCAAGTAATTCCGTACCGTTCTTTTTTACTGCCTTAACGCGTGGCGCCCATTCCAATTTGAATACCTCATTATATGGAATCCGTAACCATTCCACAGCCACAAAAAACTCTTTACGGTCTAGCACAATATTATCCTTCGACAAATCAATAGTGACCCATATTCCATTGTCATCCAAAGAAACTGTTTTAGTGAATAGCGTCTTGTCCGGCATTTTTGAATCTGAATGAACGGACATGATGTGAAGCAAAAATCTTGTCCTTGGGTTGTACTTTACCAGCGGGAGCTGAGGGTATTGAGGATCATGAAACACAGTTCTGCCCAACTCCACTTTTGTTAGCAGTGCATTCTCCTCAGGAGCCTCAAACAACTTTGCATAAGCGGATTGCGCCGTAAATGGTTGGGGCACATAACCCTGGCCTTTTTTTATCTTACTAAAATCAAATTCATTCAAACGTAGAATTTTCAGTTTTGAATTAGTAATGTTAACCTGATCTAAAGTGGCATTGCTGGGTTGAAGTAGAATGAGCGAATTACCCTGGTACGCTGAAACAGGCATACGGAAAGTGACGTAGCCAACGTGACTAAATACAACTGTATCTCCGGAGAGGGAATTGTCTGATTCAATTTTAAAATAACCCATGCTATTTGTTTGGGCACTAATTTTTGCCTTAATTAATGTCACCGTCACAGCAGGAATCGATTCTTTTGAAACCCTGTCAATCACCTGTCCCTCTAATAGATTTTGGGCATTGACATTAGAAAGGATGAGAATTAAAAAAGCGGTTAACCAAACAGTTTTCATACGCAAAGCTTTACACCATTAAAGACAACTATCTATGCCGCAATGGGGACAACATTTTCTACATTGCCATATGATGATGCGCTGTTGCACCCAGTTTCTTGAAATTAAGAACTTTAAGTTTGGCCGTTTTAATGTCGTTGCTTCCTTCTGTAATCTTGATAAACTGATTTGGCTGAATGTTTTTAAACTTCTGCACTTTTCCTGTTGCAGGCCATACTATCTCTAATTCCGCAATCTGTGCCGCAGAACCTATTCCTATTTCTCTTCTGAAAGGTGCTGATCCAAAACTTCCACCAGAATTCACATCTCTGTATAAATAACGCAACCTACCATTCTCAAGTATAGATAACTTTAGTTTGGCTCCTATTGCGGCTTTATTGGTTTGAATACCGGTTAAGTCAATATTTATCCAGTTGTTCTTATTTTGGCCAGGATTCATGTATAATGCGCTTGGAAAAGTATCACCCTGATAAGCTCCCCCGAGCTCAATGTAGACGTCCTGATCTCCATCATTATCCAGATCAGCAAAAGCAACTGCGTGTCCCTTTTGCAGGCTCCCTACCCTTGCAGACCTGGTAACTTCATTAAAGCCTTTGCCGCCATCGTTTCTGAACATTCTGTTTGGAATAAGGGAATCGAAATTGGGGTTTCCAGTACCGAAAAACATATCCAGCCAGCCATCATTATCAATGTCACCATAGCTGGAACCCATTGCATATACAGATTTATACAGACCAGCATCGTTTGTGATGTTTTTGAAAGTGCCGTCACCATTGTTGTGGTATAATATAGGCTGCCCCTTGTACAGAGGATTTATGCCCAGCGCTTCCGACCCTGCAATGGAAGACAAAGTTGTGTTGAAAGAATAGTCGCAGGCAAGAATATCCTGCCATCCATCATTGTCGTAATCAAAAAACCAAGTGGCAAAAGTGCTGTTTATATCTGCAGACAGCCCCGCCATTTTAGTCACATTTTCAAACACCGGAATCTTACCTTTAACCCCTTTATTTTTAAGCAGTATACGCTCCCCCATAGCACTAATAAAGATGTCTTGCCAACCGTCATTGTTATAATCGCCAGAGGTTACCCCCTTTATAAAATACTTTAACGCTAATTTGGTTTGAACGGCAACATTGGTGAAGGTACCATCCTGATTATTGATATAAAACTCACAAGGATGCTGTAAGGCTGGGTTATCTGGAAAGCTTTCATTACCGATGAACAGATCAACCCAACCATCATTATTGAAATCATTCCAGGTAGCGGTTTGCGTTGGGTGTGCAGAAAGCAGTCCGCTTTGAATGGTTACTTCGGTAAAAGTACCATCCCCATTATTTCTCATAAGGGAGTTATGGAAATTTCCGAATATTCCCTTCCAACCACCACGAAGTATGAAAATATCTTTAAGACCGTCGTTGTTATAATCGGTATGGTTCATATTCAGGCTTCCAGTCTGCGTGTTCAGTCCAGACTTCTCAGACCAGTCCGCAAAGCTTCCGTCACCATTATTATGGAAATAATGCATCGCATCTTCAACACCCCAGGCTGAAGTAATAATGTCGAGGTAGCCATCGTTGTCAAAATCTTCGGTAACTACACCACCCGCCCGGTTATCTATGTTGAGTTTCAGTCCCGCAGCCACATCTTCAAAGGGCAATACTTTGTCTGTCTCAGGGTATGGATTCTTCAATAGGTATTGCTTTGGCACACCATCCGGATACTTATTCAGCGTCATATAGGCAATATTCATTAGCCAAAGCGCGGCCGCATTTTTGGGATCCCTTTTAAGTATTTTTTCATAGATCTCTATAGCCTTGGAAGATCCGGCGGGATCTTTATGCAAACCCCCAGCCTGGATGGGATATATACATGACTGTGAATTGTGGTTGGACAAACAGTTATAAACCTCCCCCATTCTGACATATGAGAATGCAATTTCAGGTTCTAACTGGTGGAGGTCGAAATCTGAGCCTTTAACGGAAGGGTCATTTTGAACCTGATTAAACAAAGCTATGGCCTTGTCAATGTCGCCCTTTTCCATAAAAACCTTGGCTCGCGAATAGTTTATGCGCAATGCATCATAGGCACTTGCTGTCTTTAATGCTGAGTCTAGGTAAGCCATCCGGGCAGAAGCATTAAAAATGTTATCTGAGTTGTTGTCCATGGCTTTTTCAGCCTGGTTTATTTCTTTCATTTTTGCGATGGCGAGCTCATCTGCAGACGGGCCACACGAATATATGGCTGCTATGAGTACAGCAAGTATGCTGAGTTTCGTAAGTTTCATTGTGCTTTTGGGGGGTTAAACACTGTTTGACAGCCTTGTAGCTGTCAGAAGTAAAGATACAAATAGAATATAATTTTAGGAAGCTGTTTTAGTTAGCCCTTTATCGGTTTGATGTTATTGGCTTTAAGGTCTGCTACAATATGTTGTCCTATTTCAGTTCCAACTTTTATACCGTTTTCAATGCCATCCTTGAAGTGAATTCCACCCCAATATCTGCTCATCGCAGCTTCTTGTGCGGCATAGTGGAACGATGGGAATGATCTTGGTTTTAAACCATATTTGTCTTCCACATTATCTTTATACTTGAAGTTGTCTCCAAAATAATAGGTAAGAATGGTTGCAGTTGTAGATGAAATGTGCGAATGGCCGCTCATATACTCAGGAAAAGGAGGGGTTTGCAGCATTGGCTTCCACCTTGGATCTATCAGGTTTCTAATGGCCGTTTCAGGTCTTACCCTGTTACTCCTATACTTCTCGTCCCAGCAGCTTATAAAGCTATCGGTTAGACCCATGGATACAATCGTGTAAATCTCCAGCGTTTTCGAAAACTTAACTTTTGCCTTTTGACATGCGATACCTGTAATCCCAATCCAGTGCGCACCTGGAGAGATCTTTTTCAGGCCGACAAGCAGGTGTCCTTCGTTTTTTAAAGCGAAAGGATTACAATCCCAAAAAGCTGCTATTTCTCTGTGCTCCTGTGTCATTCCTTCACCTCCTTCTGTATAAACACCCGCTAGCAATTTGTAAAACGCTGAATTCTTATCTCTGGAATATGGCGTTGGAGGGTCTGCCCGGAAAGCATTTGCAGAATCAATAAGGAACGGTCGAACGGTATTAAAATAAGGTTCAACCGGCGCAAAGAATGCCGGTGGCGTTGGGTACCAGCTACCTTCTTTATTTAGCGGGGTGTAACGAGGGTAATTACTAATCCTATTGTACTTATCTTTTTTGGCATACGGCATAATTTGCTTGATAATCTGGTTGGCGTAAGATTGCGAACGGGCGACAACATCATCTGAAAAGCCAAGGTTGCGACAGGAATCTAGAAAGGCCTTTTCAAATTCATTGAATTTCTTTCCTGAAGGTTGCATCTTTTTAGCTGTACCGGTCATGGCCAGAATAGCGCTGAGCTGATAAGAATATTCACCTGAATCCAACGGTTTTACAATTTCCGGATATCCATTAAGTACACCTTTAAGAGGCACAATTGAGGAATCATTTAAAGATAATACGGTATAGCCTGAAATGCAGGCATAAGAATAAAAGCGGGCAGCGAGGGGCGGATTACTTACATCATTGATCATGAACTGCGTCATCTGTTCCAAAACCTTGGCAATATCCTTATTAGTTAATTCAGGATTCGCTCCTTTCTTACATCCTAACAGGCAAATAAGTAGGGTAAGAAAAATTAATGGTCGTTTCATTTGGTGGTATATTTGGCTACTTAGAATTAAATAAGTTATCGCTAAGTTATTCTAAAGAATGTTGAATACATAAAATTTTTAAAAGAGATTTTATGATATTTACCAGCATTGTGAAAACTACAGATAAAATTTATCATACACTTCGCATTGCCTCCGCCATGTGCCTGATTGGACATGGTATCTTCGGTATCATAACTAAAGCGATTTGGTGTAACTATCTTGCCGTAATAGGAATTGGTGAGGCGATGGCTTATCAATTGATGCCGATAATTGGAACTATAGATATTTTGATGGGTCTAAGTCTGCTATTTTATCCTGTAAGAGCAGTTGCTTTATGGCTGGTGATATGGGGACTGGCAACGGCAAGCATGCGGCCACTTGCAGGCGAATCCTTTGCAGAGTTGCTTGAACGTGCGGGGAATTTTGGTGCGCCATTGGCACTTCTGCTTTTATGTCCGGCAGAAAAAGGCTTCAAGGCCTGGTTTAAAAAACTAAGACCCCCGGGAAGCATTACGCCAATGCAATCAAAAAGATTAAAAATTTGTCTGCAACTGGCAGCATTCTTTCTGCTTGCGGGGCATGGCTGGCTAAACCTAATTGAAAAAAAAGGGTTGTTGGCTCAATATGCTTCACTTGGTTTTGAAAATGTATACAATGTTGCTTTATATGCAGGAATATTCGAGCTTGCTGCGGGCATAGTGATTTTAGTTAAACCATTTAGGTCCGTAGTGATCATTATTTTAATTTGGAAGACGGGAACAGAACTATTTTACCCGCACTGGGCACTAATAGAATGGGTGGAACGTGGGGGCAGCTATGGAACGCTTTTAGCGCTTTGGTTTATCGGGTCGACAAAAAAGGGGCTGTAAAGCCTCAATTTATCTATTAACAAAAAAATCAGGACTATTTCGCTTTTTTGGTGTTGCTATCAATTCAGCTAGTTTGCTTTTGAGTGCTTCGCCTCTTAATCTTTTGGCCACAATTTTTCCCGAAGGGTCAGCTAACAACTTGACAGGACTTGAGCGCAGGCCTAACAGAATATTTAATACATTGAATCATTTTTCAAATAAGCGCAAACATCTTACAAATTTGAACCAATTGATTATATTAGAACCTTTATCTGATTAATGAGCGACACGCATAAAGACCGCAACCGTTTTAATGAACTTATCGAGTCTGCACCCTCGGCTACAGCGATATACCACACAAGGGATATCATTATAGGCGCGGCGAACAGTCAAATGTTGAAATTTCTGGGAAGAGATTCTTCTATAATCGGCATGCCCCTGCTGGAAGCAATGCCTGACCTTAAAGGACAGCCATTTTTTGGATTGCTGCAGAAAGTTTATGATTCGGGCGTTACGCACCATAGCCAGCAGGATGCCGCACAGCTAATGATTGGCGGTAAAATGCAAACTTTTTATTTCAATTATACTTATAAGCCCATACTGGATGAAAATGGTAAAACAGAATCTATAATCCATAGTGCGATAAATGTAACTGAGCTGGTGCAGGCAAGGCTTGCTATGGTTGATGCACAGGAGCGCCTTTCGCTGGCACTTGAATCTGCAGAAATTGGAACGTGGGACCTTGATCCCATTTCTCAGAGCGTACACTGGGACCAACGCTGTAAGGAGTTGTTTGGTTTTGAAGGAAGTTCTGACATCAATTACGAACAAGTCCTCGACTGCATTCATCCGGCAGATAAGCAAAAAGTAAAAGAGGCCGTAGCTGCTGCTGTCGACATTGCAAATATAAGTACTTACGACATCCGATATAGAACAATTGGAAACCAAACAGGTAAAGTAAGATGGGTACATTGTAAAGGGCGGGCTTATTTCAATGAACAAGGAACAGCGTATCGTTTTGCGGGAACTGCGAGAGACATTACCGAAGAAACCAAGACTAGATTGAGCGAAAAGCAGCTCATGGCGTTGGTTAATTACAATGCAGACCACATGTCCATAGCTGATATGGAAGGTAACGTGATTTACATGAACAAGGCGGGCAGGGCGTTGCTTGGCGTACCCAAAGACGCAGATGTTACGTGCATGAGTGCGAGGGATTTTTATACGCCCGAAGAACTTGAACGGGTTCAAAAAACCATCATCCCTAACATAGACCATAAAAAAGGCTGGCAAGGGGTAATCCATTTAAAGAACACCAGCACACAGGAAGTTTTCCCATGCCAGATCAACTATATCCTGATCAAAGACCCGAACACTGGTGAGATTGTAGGCAGGGGGGCGACTTCCAGAGATCTTAGACCTGAATTGAAGGCAAGAACAGAGCTGCAGCGACTGGCTACCATTGTTGACATTAGTGAGGATTTTTGCAATTACACTGACCTGAAAGGCAATACCATTTACATGAATGAGGCTGGCAAGAAATTGATCGGCCTAGAAAACATTGAAGTTGCTACGGCAAATATTTACAGCTATCATTCCCCAACGTCATCAGCACTCATAAGTACGGAAATTATGAGCCAACTGCTAACTAGCGGCAGGTGGACCGGACGGTTGGAATTGGTACATCTGCAGACGGGTGAGATTATACCTATACATAAACAGTTGTTTATTATTCGGGAAGGGCTTTCAAACGAACCGATTGCAATTGCAGGAATTGCCAGGGACCTTCGTGCGGAGATAAAGGCCAGGCACGATATGGATGAAAAGAACGCGCAATTACAGCAAGCGGTTAAGGAAATGGAATTCCTGGCAAACGCTGTACCTGCAGTAGTATGGACTGCCACGCCTGATGGAATGCTCGATTTCATTAACCAACGCTGGTACGAACGCAGCGACGTATTAATTGCAGACTCACTTGGGACGAAATGGGCTGCAAACATGCATCCAGATGATTTAAAACCTACCCTGAACAAATGGCAAAAGAGCTTACAAACAGGCTGCCCTTACGAAGTGGAATTCAGGCTAGAGGATAAATTTGGTAGTTACAGGTGGTGGCTCGTACGCGCACTTGCGTTAACAGACGATTCTGGTCATATCGCGAAATGGTATGGTACGAACACCGATATTACCGAGCAAAAAGAGCTGGAACGGCAAAAAGATAACTTTCTTGGGGTAGCTAGCCACGAACTAAAAACACCCGTAACGAGTATCAAGGCCTATGCCCAGGTGCTGGAAATGATGTTAAAAAGGTCTGGTGACACTAAGAATGCAGCGCTTATGGCGAAAATGGATAAGCAAATTAACAGGCTTACTTCGTTAATTGGAGATCTTTTGGATGTAACGAAGATTAATTCCGGCAGGCTACAGCTGGTAAATGAGCCATTTGACTTCAATCTTCTTGTTGAAGACATTACGGAAGACATTCAGGTTACCGCTGAAAAGCATCAGATTAAAAAAGAGCTGCATTTTAGAAGAATGGTTATTGGTGATCGGGACCGCATATCTCAAGTAATTATCAATCTATTGAGCAATGCCATAAAGTACTCGCCGGATGCAAACCAAATCATTGTGTATACAGAAGACCATGGTAGCGAGGTTCAGCTTTGTGTACAGGATTTTGGCATTGGGCTTTCCCGCGACAAACAGGATCATGTATTCGAGCAGTTTTACAGGGTATCTGGAACAAAAGAGCATACTTTTCCCGGTTTAGGGCTTGGGCTTTATATCTCGTCGGAAATAGTTAAGCAACTTGGCGGAAGGATTTGGGTAAATTCTGTATCTGGTAAAGGATCGACGTTTTGCTTTGCTATCCCTGTGGAACAAATCCAGCCTGAAGCATTTGAACAGTCTACATCTTAAACATGTCTAACACAAAGAAAATATTTATAGCAGATGATGACGAGGCCATTGTAGACGCAACTACAATTATGCTGGAGGCTATGGGTTATGACGTTACCTATACCTTAAATGGATCTGAAGTTGCAGATGCGATGAATGAAAAACCGGATCTCTTGTTACTGGACATCTGGATGTCTGGAGTTGATGGCCGCGATATTTGCCGTCAGATTAAGGCAAACCCGAACACAAATGGCATACCTGTATTAATGGTTTCTGCGAGCAGGCAAATCATGCAATCTGCCCTGGACTGTGGGGCAGACGACTTTCTTGCGAAACCGTTCGAAATGAATACCCTCCTTGACAAGATTGAGAGACTTACCGACAGTGCAGGACAGTGATTTAGGTGAGGTTTCCTATCTTCAATTGAATTAACCAAATATATTATTGACACCTGGATTTCTAAGCGTGAAACTAAATTATATCGTCAAATCTTTTTTTCTAGGTCTTTTTATTTCTATGCAAATCGGCGCCAGCGGGCAGGTGACTAAAGTACCTTATGTACCTTCCTGGCAAGAACTAAACAGTCCTTTTGGTAAACAGGATTTAATAGCTTTTAAAAAGCCTTCAAAAGTATATCATCCCGAAACCTGGTTTCATTACATCGGAGGAAACGTTTCTAAAGATGGCATCACCAGAGATCTGGAAGCAATTGCGAAGGCGGGAATTTCTGGGATTCAATTATTTCACGGACAGTTTGGCGGGCCCTGGCCGGGAGTAAATCCACAGATTACCAGCTTAAGTGCTAACTGGGATGATGCTGTAAAACATACAGCCCAAGAATGCCGCCGTTTGGGTTTAAGATTTTCTATGAACAACTGTCCGGGTTGGGCAACTTCAGGAGGCCCCTGGATAACTCCGTCCAACGCGATGCGGAATTTAATTTGGGATCGTACTGATTTGGTGGGTGGCAAAATGATCAGTCAGACATTGCCTGTTCCTGAGCCCAATACGGAAAATTGGAGAGACTATAAGGACATCGCGGTTCTCGCTTTTCCCACACCAATTGGAGATACCGGAAAACCGTTGGAACCGCAATCAATTACGAGTAACACGAAATTCAACTGGGAGTCAATTATTTCGGGACAAGCCAAACAACCGATAAGACTAACCCCGGCATCTGCCGTTCAGCCGAATTGGGTAGATATTACATTTGAGGAAGCCACCGCAGTTAGAAGTGTAGAATTTTCGAGTGTACAGGCGTCTAACCACGGTCAGTCTTATGAACCGGGCATTACTATATTGATACAGGGAATAGCGAACGATGGAACAATAAAAGAGGTTTTGCGGGCGGAGATGCCCCAATCAAATTGGCAGGACGACCGCGCAATAACCTTCGCATGTACCGAACTAAGCGGTATTAAGAAATACCGGATAGCTATTTCAAATAAATATGACATGGCTTTGAGTTCGCTTCGACTCTTTTCTGCTGCCCGAAAAAACAGCTGGGAATCAGAAGCTGCCTGGACGCTAAGAAGTATTGAACGCGCAGGACAAAATCCTAAGCAATCACCTGAAGCGTTTATTATGCCATCACAAATTGTTGATTTGTCGGACAAGATGGATAAAGCAGGAAAATTAAACTGGCAGGCACCGAAAGGAAATTGGACAATATTAAGGCTGGGCCATGTTAATGCAGGGAAAAAAAACGGGCCTGCTCCTGCGGAAGGAACTGGCTGGGAAGCCAATAAACTTTCTAAATCGGGTGCTGAGGCACATTTTGCAGGATACATTGGCCGTTTATCAGGACATGACGGACCCCTGGCTGGTGGTTTGCTAAATGGAATGCTGATCGACAGTTGGGAGTGCCATACCCAGAGTTGGACACCGGATATGGAACAGGAATTCAACCGTGTTACCAAATACACATTAAGAAAGTGGCTACCAGCATTGTTTGGATATGTAGTTAAGGACCATCAGACTACCGGACGTTTTTTAACAGACTGGAGGAAAACTTTGAACGACCTGCTCGTTAATAACTATTACGGACGAATGTCTTCGCTGGCGAAAGGAAACGGATTGTCGGTTTCTTATGAAACTGGCCCGGGAGATGTGGTTCCTGCAGACATCATGGAATATTTCAAATTTGCGGATGTACCTATGTGCGAGTTCTGGCAACCGATGACGGCAGGATTTGTCGGCTCCCTTAACTTCAAACCTATAAAGCCAACGGCATCTGCGGCAAGGCTATATGGCAAACCAAGGATTGCGGCAGAATCATTTACGAACGTTTCTTTGTCCTGGGACGAACACCTGAACATGCTAAAAGAGGTAGCGAATGTAAACAGCATACAGGGCGTTAGCCACTTTGTATTTCATACCTACACTCACAATCCACAAACACCCTTTGTGGCTCCGGGAAGTTCATTTGGCGCGGGCATTGGCACTCCATTTTTAAGAGGTCAAACCTGGTGGCCATACATGCCTGACTTCACAGATTATCTTTCGCGCTGTTCTTACCTTTTAGAACGTGGTAAACCAGTTTCTGACGTCCTGTGGTATCTTGGAGATGAGATAAACCACAAGCCAGATCAAAATGCAGCCTTTCCCGAGGGTTTTAAATACGACTATTGTAATCCAGATGTTCTGCTGAACCGGCTGAAGGTTGAGAATGGCATGCTGGTAACCCCTGAAGGTATCAAGTACCGAGTGATGTGGCTACCGGATGTGCCTTATATGCTGCCTGAAACACTTGAAAAAATACTTATGCTTGTACAGAATGGCGCAACAATTATTGGCGAACCTCCTGTTGGACTAGCTACCTTGACCGGAGGTGAGACGGCAAAAAAGCGCTTTAGTACCGCGATTAAAGGCATTTGGGGAACTGGCAAAGGGCTGCGTAAAGTTGGCAAAGGTTATGTGGTTTCCGGAATATCGCTGACAAAGGCGATGAATACGTTGAAGATGAGGCCGGATGTTCTTGGAGGAGATGCACTTTGGGCGCACCGGAAAGTTGCAGGGGCAGAATGGTATTTTATTACAGCCCCGGCAGGAAAAGGTTTTAAAGGTGAACTTAGTTTTAGGGCAAAAGGTTATGCTGAAGTCTGGGATCCCGTTACGGGTGTAACCAGCCCTATTAGCAGCCAACTGGTTGGCGACCGCAGCATTGTTGAACTCGATTTGGCGAGGGCCGGGTCATGCTTTGTGGTTTTCAAAGAAAAGGGACCTATTACTAAAAAGAAAAACTACAATACCATTCAGACAATCCCAGTTAATAGAAGCTGGAAACTGGCTATCCCCTCTGGCTGGGGTGCCCCTGAGCAGTTGGTTGTAGCCGATCTTAAACCGTGGAAGGACCTGGAGCTACCTGCCGAAGCAAAGGCATTTTCAGGTACGGCAACTTACACTACCACATTTGTCCTGGACAAAAAGGACCCTTCAGTGAATTACATCCTGGATCTTGGCACGGTTGATATGGCTGCTTCGGTAGTTGTTAACGGCATGGAAGCAGGCAGGCTTTGGGCGCTGCCTTATCGGATTAATTTAAGAGATTTTGTTAGACTAGGTGAAAATACGCTAATTGTGAAGGTTACCAGTACCTGGTTCAACAGGCTGGTATTTGATGCAGGCCAACCCGAAGCATCCCGAAAAACCTGGACCATAAACGGGCCTGGAAAAGAATCATCGTTAAGGGCATCAGGATTAATGGGACCGGTAACACTGATAGTTCAAACAGAGAAATAGATCTATGCTTAAATATGCCGCCTCCAGAGGACCTGTAAGAATAATGATACTTGTTCTTACTGCGCTTTGTATGCTTCATTTTACCAATTCATCTGCCCCAGGTATAGAACTGAAAAAGGACACCCATGTAGTGCTGATTGGTAATAATCTTGGCTCAAGAATGATGAATTATGGGTATATGGAAACTGAAATGCATGTACGCTATCCAGATTTGAATCTTTTTATCCGGAATATTTGTGATGGCGGAAACACACCTGGGTTTAGGCCCCATGCCAGCAGAAATAGCCCCTGGGCATTTCCTGGCGCAGAAAAATTCCAAACAGAGCTTGCAACAAATTCAGAAAGTGAAGGTTTTTTCGATACTGAAGATCAATGGCTAACCCGGTTGAAGGCCGATGTTATACTTGCCTTTTTTGGTTACAATGAATCTTTTAACGGCCCAGTTGGCTTGCAAAATTATAAAGATGAACTGGATGCATTTGTTAAACACACGCTCTCGCAATCTTATAATGGCAAATCCCGACCAAATCTGATACTAGTCTCTCCCATTGCTTTCGAAGACCTTTCTAAACAACAGGATCTCCCTGATGGAAAAAAGGAAAATATAAACATTGAGTTATATGCAGATGCGATGAAACAGGTAGCTGTAGACAACCAGGTAGGTTTTGCAGATGTATTCAATCCGACAAAAGCATGGTATAGGAGTTCGGTGGAGCCACTTACGATAGATGGATCGCAGCTGACAGAACATGGATACAAACGCTTAGCACCATTATTGGCCGATCTCTGCTTTGGAAAAACCCCACCGAAGGCTGAGGCTTATAGGGGAAAAATCAGAAAAGCGGTACTGGAACGGAACTGGATGTGGCATAATGATTTTAAGATGCCCAATGGTGTACACGCTTACGGCCGGCGTTATGATCCGTTTGGTCCGGATAACTATCCTGCAGAGATTGCAAAAGTAAGGGCAATGACAGCAATACGGGACACGGCGGTTTGGAAGGCCGCAGCAGGATTTGATTTTAACCTTGCGGCGGCAGATGCTCAAACTAAACCTCTGCCAGAAGTTAAGTCTAATTATGATACACAGACCAACGGTGCTGCCACGTACCTGGAAGAAAGTGAGGCTGTAAAACAGATTAAAGCGGCACCAGGTTTCAAAGTTTCATTGTTTGCTTCTGAGCAGGAGTTCCCTGAGCTGGCAAAGCCTTGTCAACTTTCTTTTGATGGTAAGGGTCGGTTATGGGTTGCCTGTATGCCAAGTTACCCGCACTATAGGCCGGGTGATGTAAAGCCAAATGATAAGCTTCTCATCCTGGAAGATACAGATGATGATGGAAAGGCAGATAAAAGAACTGTGTTTGCAGAAGGGTTACATCTTCCATTGGGTTTCGAAATAACTGCTGAAGGTGTATACTTATCGCAGGGAACCAACCTGATACTCTTGAAAGATACAAATGGGGATGATAGGGCAGATACAAAAGAAATTTTGTTAAGCGGGTTTGACGACCACGATACCCACCATAACATACACGCTTTTACTGCAGATCCTTCGGGGGCGATATATATGGGTGAGGGCGTTTTCCTGCATAGCAATATAGAAACTTCCTATGGACCAGTTAGGGGCACGAATGGTGGTTTTTACAGATATAGTCCGCAACGCAGGCAGTTGGAGAGAACAGCCCAACCCTACGCACCGAATCCCTGGGGAATTGCCTTTGACAATTGGGGACAAAATTTTTACGCGGAGACTTCCAGTCCGAGTGTACGCTGGATGATGCCGGCGAGTGTGAAACCACGGTATGGCAATACCACGGAAGGATCAAAGGATTTGATAGAGGCAGATCATAAGGTTAGGCCTACTTCCGGACTGGAGTTTATATCCAGCAGGCATTTCCCGGTAGAATTGCAGGGTGATTTCCTAATTAACAATACAATTGGCTTCCTGGGAACCAAAGAACATACGCTGGAAGATGAAGGAACAGGTTACACGAGCAGGCACAGGCAGGATTTGCTACTGGCCTCAGATAAAAACTTCAGGCCAGTTGACCTTGAGTTTGCCCCAGACGGATCATTGTATGTGGCAGACTGGCATAATGTGCTGATTGGACATATGCAGCATAATGCACGGGATCCACTACGCGATCATACCCATGGGCGTATATACAGGATAACCTATCCTTCGAGACCACTTGTTAAACCAGCCAGGGTATCAGGTGCAAGTATTAATGAACTACTTGAAAATTTGAAGCTTCCGGAGTACCGCAGCAGATACCGGACGCGAAATGAATTGAGGGGAAGAAAACCTGTTGAGGTGCTTGCTGCAATGAAGATCTGGACGAAAAACCTGGATAAAAATGATTTAGGCTATGAGCATAACCTGTTAGAGGCACTATGGGTAAGCTGGGGAATGAACAAAGTAGATCAACCTTTGCTTGAGCAGTTACTGAATGCAAAAGACTATCATGCCAGGGCTGCTGCAGTTAGAGTACTGAGGTATACTGGGCATCAGGTGGCCAATCAGCAGGAATTATTAATGAAAGCTGCGAAAGATATTCATGGAAGAGTTAGACTTGAAGCTATTGTTACCGCATCATGGCTTACTCAACCAAAAGGTATGGAAATTTTAGATGAGGCTGCTAAAAAGCCCCTAGACAGCTGGATGAAGGCACCTTATGAAACAGCTGTTGCGCACCTTAACGGACGGGCCAGGAATGAGCAAATGAGAAAAACTGTTCCAGTTGCAATTGCAGGTGCGAAAAATCAACAACTTTATTTAAAAGGGAAAGCGCTATTTGCCAAAGAAGGTTACTGCATCACTTGTCACCAAGCTGATGGAAAAGGACTCCCCGCGGCTGGCTTCCCTCCCCTGGCATCAACCAAATGGGTTACTGGAAGTGAAGATCGGTTAATAAGGATAATTTTGAAAGGTTTACAAGGTCCTGTGACAATTAAAGGAACAAAATATAGTGGTCAGGTTCCAATGACACCTTTTGGAGGAATGCTGACTGATGAAGAAGTAGCTGCAGTAGCTACATATGTGAGAAACGCTTTTGGAAATACAGCATCAGCAGTAAGCACAGACAAAGTTGAGGCTGTAAGAACTGCGACCAGTAAGAAATCAGGGTTTTACAGTCCACAGGAATTACTTAAGCTATATCCCCTGGAGAAACAGTAGTCCGGCAACTATTGTCGGTAGGGCACATTCATGTTTATTTTGCCTCCCCACTTTTTAGGCACCTGTATTTCGAGAGCCCAATGAATGGCATTTATTACTAAACGCTGCATTGACTCATCATTAAAATCATGCGGATGGCCCAAGGTAGTCATGAATGCCCGGCCTCCGGCTGGTGTTTTCCACGTCCAGGCTACCGGATTATCGATTGCAGGTTTATCAGGGTTTATCGATTTGCCCATTAGGAGCCATGTAGATCCTTTCAGGGGATAATTTGGCAATACATGATATAGCCAGGAGGCAGCATGGAAGTTTGATTTTATTCCACTTAGTATTGGGTGTTTTACCTGAGAGCTGATAACACTTACATCTGTAGTTGAATTGTGGCCATAATGGGTATGACCGCCTTTGCCCCACCCACCGGGAGCACCAAATGCAAATTCGCCAAATTCATTCCATTTTTCAGACAGATGGCCTTTAGGGAAATTGAAGGCATGGGTACTGGTACGAAACCCAACTACGGGTTTCCCTGATTTAAGATAATCGTCAATATACTTCAACTGGCTTGGGGGCAAACGTCTCCATCGTAAAAAGAACACAGCAAGGTCGGCATCTTTAAGAATTTCCAGGCCAGGGATATTTTCTTCGGAATTATAATCAGGAGAAGATTTTAGTACAACTGTACGCACGCCATAATTTTTTTCCAGTTCTGAAGCGAAGAGTGGCATGGTTTGTTCACTACTGTACTCATGATCTCCGGTTACAAAAACTATCAGCTTTTTCTTATGCTGTGCAGACAGACTGCTTATTCCAGGAATTAATAATAGAAGGCAAAATAGTGCTAGACATTTATACATGATCTTATCAAGGTAATCATTATTTATAAATTGATAAAATAGTCAAGAGATACCATGATGGTACAGGATACGCCAAGTCATTTCAAAACTTATATTTGAGTTACGGCGTGCAAAGCCGGCTAACCAAATTGTATGATGCTAAAAAGAAACTTCCAACTGCTATTGCTTGCGTTTTTGCTTTTAACCCGCACCATTGGCTTTAGCCAGTCCGCAGCTACCAAAAATAAAAAGGGTTATGATATTGCAGCGTTTTTATATCCCGCATATGCAAGTGATGATCCCAGGCTTAGGCCCTTCTGGCCATCAGGCATAGGAGAATGGGAAACTGTGACCAGCATGCAGCAACGGTTTCCGGGCCATTATTGGAACAGGGTACCTTTATGGGGAACTGTTAACGAAGCTGACCCCTCAATTATGTCTATGGAAATTAACCAGGCTGTAAAACATGGGGTGAACGTTTTCATTTTCGATTGGTATTGGTATGATGGCAGGCCCTTTATGGAAACCACATTAAACAATGGATTTTTAAAAGCGGACAACGTGGATAAGATGAAGTTCTACCTGATGTGGGCAAATCACGATGTAGTAAATACCTGGGATACGCGCTTAAATAAATACAATGAAAACAATGTGATATGGACTGGTCAGGTTAGTAGAGCAGAGTTTGAAAAGATTTGTAAAAGAAACATTGAGAAATACTTTAAACTGCCGCAATACTATAAGATTGACGGCAAACCTGTGTTCATGATATATGATATGCCACAATTGATCCAGGGATTAGGCGGAATTGAGGAAACTACAGCTGCATTAAATTGGTTTAAGGCAGAAACAAAGAAGGCCGGTTTCCCGGGCCTGGAGCTGCAATTGACAATGTGGTCAATAAATACCAATTATAGCGGTTTTGATGGAGGGAAAACCAAAAACGTGGAAAATGCTTTCGTAAAGAAGCTTGGTTTTACCAGCGCAACGCATTACCAGTTCTGTCATTTCACTAATGTTGATGAAGACTATCTAAAAATATTGCAGGCTGTTAAAAAAGAGTGGGCAAGGATTGATACAGCATTTGAATTTACCTACTATCCTCATATCAGTGTGGGCTGGGACAATAGTCCGCGCACCGGGCGCAGCGCAGTGGTAAAAAACAATACACCCGAGAATTTTGAGAAAGGTTTAAGAATGGCTAAAGAATTTGTTGACGCACATCCAAAACAGGCGCCTCTTATTACCATTAATAGCTGGAATGAATGGACGGAAACCAGTTATCTGCAACCTGATAATGTTTTTGGCTATGGTTATCTAAATGCGCTGAAAAAAGTCTTCGTAGACGGGAAGTGATGTTTGGGGAATGATGAGTTGATCTAACGATTTGCTGAATCAATTCAAGGCGACTCGCCTTTGTGCCTCTTTGGTATAACGGCTATCTTTTAATGAAGGATCAAGCTGTTTTAAAGCGCTTTCGAAGTATTTTTTGTCTTCTCTCAGGTTTGGGGCGGTTGCAATAAGATACGCGCTGATTGCCGAAGCTTTGTGATTCTCAATAAAATTTTTTGTTGCCTTGAACCGTTCTGCTTGATAGAAATTTTTGTCCAATCCCTGAAGCAAAATCATTGTCCTTCCATAACTTGCCATATCATTTTTATCCTGATAAAGTCTTGTTAGTACGTTCAAACTATCCATTTTTTTTCTGTAGGCTACTGTGATTTTTTGCCACTTCTGCTGAATTTGATGCAAGTCATTGGTATTGGGAGATCCCGTTTTAACAGTTAGTGGATATGGATATAAATTCTGACTTGTAGCAGCGAACACAGTTTTATAATCGGTTACTGTAGTGGTAATGTGGTAATCCTGTCCGGACTCCAGGTATAGCGCCAAATTGGTGTATAAAGAATCTGGTGTTGCAATAAAGCTCCCATTCTTTTTCTTTGTATCCCAGAAATTCGGATCTGGCCAGCTTATAATGACGTCATAAACGCCATCCTGCAAACCTTCAATAGCCAATGAAAATTTGTTGTCTTTTAAAACAGTACCTGCAATTTGATGGTAATGGTCGTCTGGCCAAAGTGTGATCACGGCACCATCAGGCAAGCTTAGGTTGCCGGTTACCTCATATGTTCCTTCCTGCACGCAACTTTGCAACAACAATACGAATACCGATAAAAATGCCACTAAATACTTTCTCATTTTTATAATTTGATCATTCAAATATAAAAGCTTTGAGGAAGTATTTGACACAAATCAATGTTTTTAACTGCGCAGCCTGATCATACAGCGTACATCTTTATCATTGATGTAATGTTCAATGCAATACCCATCTGGATCCAGGTCAGGATGTTTTAATAGTTCCTGAAAAGTTGAACCAATGGCATTCAAGTCTTTCATATAGTCGCTCACTAGTTCGGAGATGTAATTGCCTTTTTTTATTACAACTGAATCCAAATTTAAGTTGGCGGCTTCCTGCTCATCCATCTGCTTTGCGGCAGCTTTATAAATAATGCCGCTGCCACCCTCCGGCCGAGATAAGCCATAATATCCGCGTTCTGTTGAGAAAGGTATTTTGGCATGCAGCGCCTGATGAGCAGCCAAAACACCCTCAGGAAAAGAGCTTGCAGCTACATACATTACCGTGATGCTTTCAGAAATATTGATAGTTTCCATTTGTTTAGATTTATACCTAAAGTTACGTCAATAAGGTTTTCCCTATGATGGTTGATTGCGACAAATGAACAGGTGACTTACGACTGCTTATTTCACCTTTTTAAAAAGCTGTTGTTTTCCAGAAATTTGAAGCAGGAGCTTATCCTTACCAATATCGACTACCTGATATTGTGTTACTCCGGCAGGTTTAAAAACATTTTTAGTTTGCATTTTCATGTTCACCTGAAGGTCGGTGATTTTCCGGGTAAGTGCTGAAATGGGTATTTTAACAGTTTCAAATGCGACAACTGCAATGCTAATTTGTTTTGCAGGTGAAGAATTATATACATTGGCGACCGCATTTCCCTGATCATCTGTTTCCATACCTGCTATTGGCCTTCCAATGCTATCGGTAAAGGTAACTGTAGCAGGATAAGGGATAGAATCTGCCAGCACCTTAATGGTAACTACACCCGAATATTCATTGCTAAATTTATCTGTAGATTTCAGTTTATAAGACGATGAATCTTTATTAGCTGCCTTGAAATATTGAAGGATTAGCTTATTAGGTTCCAGTATAAAAGTACCTTCTCCAAAAATATTATATCCGTCTTTTAATGATTCTTCAGTAAATTTATTTCCGGTAAAAGTAAATTTAACGCTCGATATTTTATTGTCGAGCACATAAGAACCGGTTATAGACTGAGCCCCTACCCGTACTGTTAACAATAGAATTACTGAAAAAACAATTATTGACCTGATCTTCATTTATACCACAAGATAAGTGGATTTATTTGGAATTGGAAAGGGCAATAAGAATAGCGCCGGATAAAATAAGTGCCCCTCCTACTACCAGTTGCCATGTGAGCTTTTCCTTAAGAAAGATAACTGACAGTACAAGTGTAAAAATAAGAGATGTACGTTCAACTGTCACTACAAAATTGGCTGGCCCCATCGAAAGTGCCTTGTAGGAGAAAAGAGTAGATAAAGTGGTTGCGACACCCGCGCATATTAAAATAATCCATGCCTTGCCCTCAACCTCTTTGAGACTGGCCACGTTACCCTGTGCAACTACTACTGACCAGGAAATGGCAAGAATTAAGACTGCCTGAATGGCAAATGCCAGACTGGGGTCTACATTCTTTAATCCAGCTTTAGTTAAAACTATAACTAAGGCTGCCGACAGCGACGCTAAAATTGCCCAAAATAACCACATAATATTTTACCACATAACAGCACTGACATTCCTAAAGTTTCAGAAACTCATCTTTATATTCTGAAGGCTTTTTGAGGGTTATCTCCTTGAACTGCTTGTTGAAATTTGAAAGCGTGTTGAAGCCACAATCATAACTTATGGATGAGATTGGCAGATCTGTTTCTGTTAACAGTTTACAGGCATGCTTAACCCTAATCTCGGCAATAAACCGGGAAAATGTTTTGTTATTGCGTATTGTGAAATACCTGCTGAATGATGTAGGTGTCATGTAAAGCTTTGCTGCGAGGTCTGGAAGAATGATTTTTTTGCGGAAATTTTTAAGAACGTATTCATAAACCTTATTCATTCTATCGGTCTCATTTTCTTTAAATGGGCCTGAATAAGCAGTTTGAGAAATATATTGATATTCTTTCGACTGAGAAAGGGATAGTAAAATTCTCAACAGATGAATCAAGCTTTCCAGCCCTGTTAGCTGCAAGAGCTCTTTCATCATTTTAATTACCTTTTCCCTTTCGGTTCCACTAAACTCAAGGCCGCGTGCGGCACGTTTGAAAAGCTTTTTAAGCTGTACCATCTCCTCTTTATCCATCATGTCATTACCCAGGAAATTTTCTTTTAAATAGATGACGATACCTTGTATTTCAAGCAGACCATCTTTCTTGAAATAGGTCTCATCACTGCGCCATAGGTGCGGAAGATCAGCTCCTGTAAAAACAAGCTCTCCAGCTCCAAAAGATTTAATGCTATCTCCTATAAACCGTGTACCAGTACCTTTTAGCACAACAAATAATTGATATTCAGTATGCGCATGCCAGACGGGATCAAAATGCTTGTCTTCAAGTTCTTTGACAACAAACATCTGTGTTTGCGGAATTTCTGATTTATGAACAGCAACTTTCATGACCTTTATGATTGCAATTATTAAGGTAAATTTAGGTTTAATTATGATATAATACAGTCGGTATTAGATAAAAAAGTAAAAGGTTTTTATAAGTTATTTGCAGACATTAGATGTTAACCAAATTATTCCCAACCATGAAAAAATACCTGGCAATTGTTGTCATCATTTTTGCAGCCGCTATAAATTTCAAAGCTAATTTTATCAGCGATCTAAAGCCGCGCCGCTTAGAAATATTGTTGCTTGGTCACAAAAGTGAGCATCATTTTTCAGAGAAATTTGCCGAGATCGTATCTCAGGACTTCTTTAAAAATGGAATTAACATATCCTACACCACAGATCCAAATGACTTGAACGCAGCAACATTAGCCAAGTACGACGGGTTAATGATTTATGCAAACTACGACACCATAACTACTGTGCAAGAGAAAGCATTACTGGATTATGTGAAAAGCGGAAAAGGTTTTATCCCCGTACATTGTGCTTCATTCTGCTTCCAAAATTCACCGGAATATATTAATATGGTAGGCGGACAATTTAAAGAGCATAAAACCGGGACTTTTACCGGGACAATAGTTGACAGCAAACACCCGATAATGAAAGGCTTAACGCCATTTACCACTTGGGATGAAACCTATGTACACCACAAAATAGCAAAAGACATACATGTGCTTACTGAGCGTGTGGAGGGTAATTTGCATGAACCGTATACCTGGACAAAGAATTATGGTAAAGGAAAAGTTTTTTATACTGCCTATGGACACGATGAGCGCACCTGGAAAAACCCGGGATTTTTAAAATTACTTCAAAACGGTGTGCTTTGGGCGGTTAACGATGCCGCTAAAAAAGACTGGTCTAAGTTACCTAAACCTACTGCCTCATACTCTGATGCTAAACTTCCCAATTATGAAAAAAGGGAAGGCGGCTTTCAGCTTCAGGCTCCGTTGAGTTCGGCCGAATCTCAGTTAATGACCCAAGTTCCGGTTGATTTTAAAATGGAGCTCTTCGCATCAGAGCCGGATATTGAAAAACCTATTGCAATGGCATGGGATGAAAGAGGAAGGTTGTGGATTGTTGAGACAATAGATTATCCAAACACCGTAAGGGATGTAAAAGGCGAAGGTCTGGACAGGATTAAGATTTGTGAGGATACAAATGGTGATGGTAAAGCAGACAAGTTTACCATTTTTGCCGAAAAATTTAACATTCCTACAAGCATAGTGTTCGCCAATGGCGGTGTAATCATTGCTCAGGCTCCTGATTTTATTTTCCTCAAAGATACTGATGGAGATGATAAGGCAGATGTTAGGGAAAAATTGATTAGCGGATGGGGCACCTATGATACGCATGCTGGTCCGTCCAGTTTGAAATACGGGCTGGATAATAAAATTTGGGGTACTGTTGGCTATTCAGGATATGCAGGAAAAGTTAGCGGAAAAGATGTTAAGTTTGGGCAAGGCCTTTACCACTTTGATACGAATGGAGAAAACCTGGAATATCTTGGCGGTACAAGTAACAATACCTGGGGCCTGGGATTCTCTGAAAACAACGACGTTTTTGTTTCAACTGCCAACAATACACATAGTGCTTTTTTAGGTATACCGAGCCCTTATCTTTCGAAAATTAACGAGCCCGTAAACAAGGCAGTAGATAAAATTGACGGGCATTACGCAATGCACGTGGTAACCAAAAACCTACGACAAGTGGATGTTTTTAATGGTTTTACTGCTGCTGCCGGACATAGTTTGTATACTGCAAGGAATTTCCCAAAGGCCTACTGGAACAGGATTGCGTTTGTGAATGAGCCTACTGGAAGAGTTGTACACCAGGCAGTGCTGGAGCCAAAAGGATCTGGCTTTGTGGAGAATGATGGGTGGAACTTTGTAGCCAGTGCAGATGAATGGTTTGGGCCAGTGCAGACGGATGTTGGTCCGGATGGAGCTGTTTGGGTACTGGATTGGTACAACTTCATTATCCAGCATAACCCTACCCCACCGGGATTTGAAAACGGGAAAGGAAACGCTTACATAAATCCGCTCCGTGACAGGACCCACGGCAGGATTTACAAGATTACTTACAACAATGCAACAAGCCCTAAGCTAAAATCTCTGGACAAAAAGGATACAAAATCATTATTAACGGGTCTGCAAAGCGACAACATGTTTTGGCGGACAACCGCGCAACGATTGATTGTTGAGTCTGGAAATAAAATGATTGTGCCAGAGCTTTACAAATTAGTACGCAGCAAAGTTGTAGATGACCTTGGCATAAACCCGGCCGCAATCCACGCCTTATGGACTATCAACGGTTTAGGTTTATTGGATGGCTCGAATACAGATGCGTTTAATGTAGCTGTTGAAGCATTGAAGCACCCATCGGCTGGCGTTAGAAAAGCTGCATTGCAGGTTTTACCGAACAATTCTGCTACACTTGCAGCGCTTGTAAAAGCGGGATTGATTAATGACCCTAGCCTGAATACAAGGCTTGCAGCAATTTTGAAAATGGCCGACCTGCCGACTGCACCCGATGCCGGAAATTTGCTACAAGACGCAGCTAAAAATCCTCAGAACAGTGGTGATAGGTGGATAAAAGAAGCCTTAAAAGTGGCTATCAAAAAGCATGTGAAAGCCAGTGATGCAGAAATTGCAAAAAACACCTCAGAGAATAATTCAGTTAAACCTGTAGAAGCAAAAGCCGATCAGACAATCAGGATTACGCCAATTGTGAATGCAATGAAATTTGCTACAAAAACTTTTACGGTAAAAGCGGGCAGCACTGTTGAAATAGTTTTTGACAATATTGACTTCATGCAGCATAATCTTTTGATCCTGCAAAAGGGAAGTATGGAAAAGGTAGGTGCTGCAGCAGATAAAATGGCACAGGATGCAAAAGGAGCAGAAAAACAGTACGTACCTGCAATGCCAGAAGTATTATTCCATACACCTTTGGTAAATCCGGAGGAATCATTTAAATTGAGGTTTAAAGTTCCCGCTTCGGCAGGAGATTATCCGTTTATATGTTCCTTCCCCGGTCACTGGAGGATCATGAACGGAGTGATGAAAGTAACTAAATAACCAAAGTATAAACCTAAACAACTTACCATGTCAAATTCAAAAGTTGATATGAAACTCTTTTATGCGTGTTTCATATCATTAGTAACCACGGCTTTTGGCTTCATCCTTCGTGCGCTGATATTGCCGCAATGGGGTGTTGACTTCAATTTAACGCAAACCCAATTAGGGGAAATTGCCGGCGTTGGCCTTTGGCCTTTTGCCATTAGTATTGTGCTTTTCAGTTTAGTGATTGATAAGATT
The DNA here is from genome assembly GCA_040385565.1 of Bacteroidota bacterium. Classification (GTDB taxonomy): domain Bacteria; phylum Bacteroidota; class Bacteroidia; order Sphingobacteriales; family Sphingobacteriaceae; genus Pedobacter. Next base: position 167,856 of record JAZKHD010000022.1, read on the forward strand.
GGTTACAAGACAGCGATGATTTTTGCAGTCGTTTGTCACATCGCCTCTGCGTTTTTAACAATTTTTGCTACTGGCTACTGGATGTTATACATAGGGTCGTTTATTGTTGCCATTGGTAATGGAACAGTTGAAGCTGTGGCTAATCCGGTAGTGGCGACGATGTTTCCAAAAGAAAAAATAAAATGGCTAAGTATTCTGCATGCAGGATGGGCAGGCGGATTAGTATTGGGTGGCGTTATGGCGCTGATGCTTGGCGTGGACACCCGCTGGGAATACAAGATTGCGTTGATCTTGATCCCTACCCTGATCTATGGCTTGATGAGCTTAGGCCGGAAATTTCCGCTCAATGAACGTGTACAGGCAGGCGTAACTTATAAAGAAATGCTGCAGGAAGTTGGTGCAGGAGGAGCGCTGATAATTGTAGCCCTGATAATATTCCAACTGGGCGCAGTTTTTAGCTGGTCTACAACCGCAAATGTTTTGATAACCCTGGCTATTACTGCGGGATTTGGATTTTATACCCGGAGCTTTGGAAGGCCGCTATTTATCATCCTGCTATTGGTAATGATACCTCTTGCAACTACAGAACTGGGTACTGATAGCTGGATAACGGATTTAATGGCCCCAGAGATGACTAAAATAGGTCTGCAGGCAGGTTGGGTATTGGTATATACATCAGCCATAATGTTTGTTTTAAGATTTTTCGCCGGCCCCCTAACCCATAAAATTTCCTCTCTCGGACTTCTTGCATTATGCTCCGGAATTGCGGTAATTGGGCTGTACATGTTATCAGTTTCTACCGGAATGATGATTTTAATTGCGGCTACTGTTTATGGTTTGGCTAAATCATTCTTCTGGCCAACTATGCTCGGTCTTGTTTCTGAACAGTTTCCAAAAGGTGGTGCATTAACGCTAAACATTACGGGAGGGTTGGGCATGATCGCAGCCGGGGTAATTGGCGCTGGAATTTTAGGCTTTATCCAGGACAAATCTGTAGACCAGAAAATTGCCCTGTATGACGTGAACAATAAAACTGCAATTCACAGCACCTACGTAACCGAACAAAAAACGAGCTTATTTGGAGAATATAAAGCACTTGACCAAGCTAAGCTTTCGAGCGCTACGCAGGAAGACCAGACGACAGTAACGACAATACGTGATGGCGCAAAAAAAGAAGCTTTAAGTTACATTGTAGTTTTCCCATTGATTATGCTTGTTAGCTATTTGCTTTTGATGCTGTATTTTAAAACAAAAGGTGGTTACAAAGTGGTGATGCTGGAAAACCGGACTTCACTCGAAGAATAAATGGCTGCACAGATTACTTTTGGCGTGAGCACATGGTTGTGGACCTCACCTTTTGATACCGCAGCAGCGACAAGTCTGTTTGCTAAAATTGCTGATATGGGTTTTGATGCCGTAGAAATCGCGGTTGAAGATCCAGCATTGATTGACGGTCCTGCCGTAAAAGCAGCACTTGAAAAATATAATTTAAGGGCGGTAATATGCGGTGCATTTGGCCCTACCAGGGATTTGACGCATGAGGATGTAGCCGTACACGAAAACTGCTTCAAGTATATTGAAGCCTGCCTGGATTTGTGTGTGCTCTGGAACATACCTTTTTTTGCAGGGCCTATGTACTCTGCTGTCGGTAAGGCCAGAATGGCTAGTCCGGAGCAAAGGAACAAAGAATGGCAGCTTGCTGTATCCAACTTGCGTATTGCTTGCGATATGGCAGAAAAAAGAGGAATAAAACTGGCCATTGAACCGCTGAATCGTTTTGAGAGTGATCTGATCAATACTGCAGCAGATGTAATGAAACTGATTGCTGACATTAATCATCCTGCAGCAGGAGTGTTGCTGGATGGCTTTCATATGAATATTGAAGAGCGCGATATCACGACGGCAATTCAATTGTGTGGCGCGAAGTTACTGCACGTGCAGGTTTCTGAAAATTACAGGGGAACCCCAGGCACCGGACAAACCAGATGGGAAGCATTTAGCAATGGCTTAAACTCCATTAATTACCTTGGAATAGTTGCGATAGAAAGCTTTACCCCTGAGATTAAGGAATTGGCAGAAGCTGTATGTATCTGGCGGCCTTTTGCAGACAGCCAGGATCAATTTGCCACAGAAGGACTTAGCTTCTTAAAATCACATTTTAACTAACTTAAATTTTTTATACTATACTATTGTACGCACATTATGGAGCAGAAGAAGATCAATATTGCCATTGTCGGACTTGGGTTTGGGGCAGAATTTATTCCTATATATCAACGCCACCCAAATGCCACTATGTACGCCATATGCCAAAGAGATACTGAAAAGCTAAATGCAATTGGCGATGCCTTTGGAATTGAAAAAAGATATACCGATTATGATGATTTGTTGAAAGATGAAGGCGTGGATGCTGTGCACATTAACACCCCAATACAAAACCATGCAGAACAATCAATAAAAGCATTGCGTGCCGGCAAGCATGTAGCATGTACGGTACCTATGGCTACGACAGTTGAGGAATGCAGGCAAATTGTTGAAGCAGTAAAAGAAACCGGACTTACCTATATGATGATGGAGACTGTTATTTACAGCAGGGAATTCCTTTTTGTAAAAGAACTTTATGAAAGCGGCGAAATGGGTAAACTTCAATTTCTGCGTGCTTCGCATCAACAAGAAATGGCAGGCTGGCCAGGGTACTGGGAAGGATTACCGCCGATGCATTATGCAACACATTGCGTGGGGCCAGTATCTGCAATTGCTAAAGCCGATGCAGAATATGTATCCTGCTTTGGATCAGGAAGAATTGATGAAAACCTGATAGAAAAGTACGGTTCGCCATTTGCAGTGGAGAGTTGCCATATCAAGTTTAAAGATTCTGACCTGGCGGCAGAGGTAACCCGCTCTCTGTTTAACACTGCGAGACAATACCGTGAAAGCTTTGATGTTTATGGCTCCAAAAAAACATTTGAGTGGACTTTAGTAGAGCACGAAGAATCTGTAATACATACCGGTGAGGTACCTGAAAAGGTTAAGATACCTGACTACGCACATTTGTTGCCTGAGGAAATTCAAGACTTTACAACCGGTGGTGTTTATGATGCGGAGGGCAACCAGCACCTCTCTTTCATACAAGGGTCTGGGCATGGTGGGTCTCACCCGCACCTTGTGCATGAATTTCTTTCTGCTCTTGTAAATAACAGGCAACCATTTCCAAATGCCCGACAGTCTGCCAATATCACTTGCGTAGGCATATTGGCTCATGAATCTGCAATGGATGGTGGCAAACGAATTGATTTACCGGCCTTTACAATTGCATAGATTGTAAAAAATTCACACAATAAAAACTTTCGGAATAGGTTTTAGGTTAACTATCTAAAACCTATTCCTATGAAAAATCTATTTAACTTATTTCTAGTTATGCTCACAGCAGCTATTTTTACTGCGTGTTCGAGCACTAAAGACACCAGTGGTACTGATGTTGATTCGACAAATCTGAATGCAGCAGGGACAGATACCACCAACAGAAACTTAAATACACCGGCTGGGCCAACTGCTTTAACTTCAGGAAATCTCCAGACAACTGCCCCTGATACATTAAATGCAATTCAGTTTATCCAGGAGGCAGGTGTGGCAGGCATGAAGGAAGTTGAGCTGGGCAAATTGGCGCAGCAAAAAGCAACAAATCAGGGTGTGAAAGCCTACGCGGAAATGATGGTGAGCGAGCATGGTAAAGCCAATGCTGAACTGAGAACACTCGCAACATCCAGAAATATAACACTTGGCATGAACAAAGATGCTACCGCAGCAGCAACCGCGTTGAATAAACTAAGCGGAACTGATTTTGACAAGGCCTACATTAAATTGATGACAGATGACCATACTGCTGCCATTGATCTATTTAACATGGCAACAAAATCATCAGATGCAGAAATTAAAGCGTACGCTACTAAATACTTACCTATTCTTAAAACGCACCTTAAGCAAGTTACTGCCTTAAGTAACTAAAACAACAAAGGCTGGATCCACACAAATCCAGCCTTTGTTGTTTTAGTTAATATTCAGAAGATCTTTAATGGTTTTCAAAACAATGGGTTCGCCTGGTCGCTTTGCATCTTCACTAACCGCATCCCCATCCTGATCAAACAACATGTAACGGGGAATTCCCTTAATATTGTATTTCTGAAGCAAAGCTGCTGACTGTTGACCTGATAATAAATAATTCTCTCCCTCAATGTGTTTTGAATCTATAAGCTTACGCCATCTTTTATCATTGTCAGAATTAATACACAGGTATACAAAAACTACATTTTTTCCAGCAAGCTTTTCCCTGAGTTTTCTGGAGTTGGGCATTTCGAAAAGACAAGGCATGCACCAGGTAGCCCAAACATCAACGTATACAACTTTTCCCCGGTGTTTTTGCAACACACTGGTTAAGGGGTCGGTTAGTGAAAGTTTGGCGGCATCATTAATCACCATCTTGCTTGCAACCCCGATCACATCGGCCTTTTGCTGAGACATTACTGTTGTTTCAACGCAAAAAAACAATGCAGTTAGCATATACAGTTTCAATCTACACTTAACACTTTTACACTTTATCATTACCGGAATATTTGGCCGGCAATAAAGTTAGTTTTACTTTAGGGACGAAACAACATTCTCGGTATATTAGTCTAATATGTAAAGAATACAATTTCACCTAACATTTAAGACGATGGCTGAAAACAAAACCAAAGAAACCAGCAGTAAAATAGCAGATTTTGTGAGTTCTGTTGACGAAAAAAAACAAGCTGATACTTTGGCGCTGATCAAAATTTTTGAAGAAGAAACTAAATTGCCCGGCAGAATGTGGGGAACCGCCATTATCGGGTTTGGGAGTTACCATTATAAGTATGCCAGCGGGCATGAAGGAGACGCCCCCAAAGCTGCGTTCTCCCCCCGTAAAAATGCAATTTCTCTTTACCTTAACCCGGAATTTGAACAAAAAAAAGAATTACTAAAGCAATTTGGGAAACACAAAACAGGAAAGGGATGCGTCTATATCAACAAACTTTCTGACGTTGATGAGGATATATTACGAAAACTAATCAGCGATTCTATTAAAGCGTATCCGCAGTAACAATCCTTTTCATCATTCCTTTAAAAATAAATGCATGAAACGGGAGGACAGCATACCAATACAGCCTTCCTGAAATACCTACCGGCCTAAACGTTGCTGTTTGATGAAAGACGTTCTGGTCATCTATCTTAAACTCAAGCCAGGCATCACCAGGTAACTTCATTTCTGCATATAGCAACAACCGTCTTTCTTTTTTATCCGCAAGAATTACCCTCCAGAAATCTATCACGCTGCCAGGGAACAGTTGATTGATACTGGTGCGTCCGCGTTGTAAACCTACACCGCCGAATACTTTATCCAGGAAACCGCGAATTCGCCAAAGCCAGTCGGCATAATACCATCCGTTAGATCCACCAATAGACCAAATGTTATTCAGTACCAAATCCACATCCGTAACTTTTGCCTTCCTTTTGTCTTTAAAACAACCTTGTTCTGGCACTTCAATTAATTTGGACAAACCTTTGCTGTAAGTTGTGGTACTCATTGCATCTCGCCAGCTGGAAATAACCTGATTCTGCTCAATTTTACCAAAAGCAAGTTTAATTGCTTCCTCATAGGAGACCGGGATTATTTTAAGCAGATCCCCTAGTTCATTTGGCTTCGCTACCACATCTACTTTCATGCTCTCAACCAAATTCTTTGCAAGCGGGTACGATGTGGAGGTTACAAAATATAACCAGTAGGATGACAACTTCGGGGTCATAACAGGAACTACCCATATTCGTCTTTTGAGGTTTCTTGCCTTTGCAAAACGCAATAACATTCCTTTGTAAGTGATAATTTCTGGCCCGCCGATGTCATAGCTTTTGTTAAAAGTTTGTTCCTTAAGCATTACTCCATCTAAATACTTAAGGACGTCTCTGATAGCTATGGGCTGGCATTTGGTAGTGATCCATTTTGGCGCGATCATGATAGGCAGTTTTTCTACCAGATCACGGATAATTTCAAAACTAGCGCTTCCTGACCCGACAATTATGCCTGCTTTTAAAGTAGTTAAGGCATAGTGCGCTGATCCTAATGTATGTTCTACTTGCTGTCTGGAGCTTAGATGTTTTGATAATTTCTCTTCATTAACTATCCCACTGAGAAAGATTACTTGCTTAGCTTTAGTTTCTTCAACACGATGTTTAAAATTTTCCGCTGTTTTTTTCTCGAGTTTTGAAAAATCTCTTTCTCCACCCGCCATCGAATGAAGCAAGTAATAAGCAACATCGATATCTTCCGGAATTTCTTTTAAGGTATCATTCTTTAAAAAATCTACTTCAACAAGTTCCAGAGGATAGTCCTTAAATCTCTCCAAATTAAATCTTTGCTTTTCCCTAACGCAGCAAATTACATGGTGTCCCTTTTCCAGAAGAACCGGAAGTAACCTTTGAGCGATGTAGCCTGTTGCACCTGTTAATAAGACCCTCATACTTATTCTTTGGTAGTACAACAGTAAAAATGTGATTTTGATTTAGTTAATGAAGGCCGCAGCTATTTGATTATACTAACTTTATTGCGTTAAAACCATCTGATTTGATATTTAATAAACCACTTCAAAAACAAAACCAGGGAACCGCTACCCTGCTGGCATTTGCTCTAATTCCATTGTCGGGTTTTGCTACCGACGTATACATCCCGTCATTACCTACAATGGCAGCTAACTTAAGAGTGTCAGAAATACAGGTGCAACTAACATTAACCTTATTTTTAATTAGCTATGGACTGGCTCAACTTTTCGTCGGCAGCCTACTTGACAGCTTTGGAAGATACCGTATTAACCTCATTAGTCTTATTGTTTTTACATTGGCCAGCCTAACGATTGCGAACACCAGCAACATATACCTCATCTATTTCATGAGAATAGTGCATGGTATTACTGTAGGTGCAATTGTTGTATCTAAGCGTGCTTATTTTGCAGACGTATTCAGCGGTACGCAGTTAAAGAATTACTTAAGTATGTTCTCCGTTATTTGGGCAACCGCGCCAATTATAGCGCCCTTTGCAGGTGGGTATTTGCAAACTTATTTTGGATGGCAATCTAATTTTTATTTCTTAGCAGGGTTTTCCACCCTGATTTTGGTGCTAGAGTTAATCTTCAGCGGAGAAACAATTAAACAAAAAATGCCTTTTAATATCAACTTTATAGGAAAGATTTATTGGGACATGATAAAAACGGCTAGCTTCACTTTAGGTATAGTTATGCTGGGACTTTCTTACGCGATGGTGATGATTTATAACATGACCGGCCCATTTATTATTGAGCATAAATTAGGCTTGAGCCCGGTGGTTGCAGGTTACAGTTCTTTGATTCTTGGCCTGGCGGTGATGTTGGGTGGACTGTCGGGCAAGCTTACTATTGACAAGCCGTTTAACAAAAAACTGGTTATCAATTTGGGTATACAAACCGTTGCGGGCATAGTAATGCTTATTAGTTCAGGCATTTATTCCTCATTATACACCATGATTTTCTTTGCATTTCTGATTCATGCTACATCAGGTTACACTTTTAACTGTTTTTTTACTTTTTGCTTAAGCCGTTTTCCTAAAAATGCGGGGATAGCGGGAGGTTTAACTGGAGGTATCAATTACGTTATAGTCTCATTATTTAGCTATGGAATTATTTGGTTAATACCTGCAAAGGACGAAACTAATTTGAGCGTTAGCTATCTGGTTCTTATCATTTTATCCATTTTAGTCATGTTGGTTATCATCCGGGGGTCTGGAAACACTTCCAGAATTTCCGAAAATCCAGATGAAAGTCAAGCAGTTTAAACTAAATCAATATCTGATTGTTTTTAGGTTAAACGACTGTAATGAATATAGAGACCGACAACACATCCAATACCCCACAAAAACCCATTAACGAAGAAATAGCAGGCGGATACAACTCTGCCGATGACACAGGTAACTCGGCTGAAGATCTTGAACTGGAATTGAGTGATGATGCAGACACTGATCTTGACTTGGATGATCTTGACGCTTTGAATGGAATTGATCTCGATGATGACGAGACCATGTCTTAATGGTGAACAAACAAATGCGATATTGGGGCATTGTTTTACCGGGATTGCCTGCGCAGGCAATGGCGCTTTATCCTTTTATGTTATTTAAAAATGAGGAGCTGAAGCGAAATAAAAAAATCATATTTCATGAACAAATACATTTTAGGCAACAGGTAGAACTGTTGCTTATTTTGTTCTATCTATTGTATGCAGTAAATTATCTTTTCAATTATTTGAGATTTAAAAACCATCATAAGGCCTACGCTAACATTTGCTTTGAGCGGGAGGCTTACCGAAATGAAGACAACATTGAATACCTAGCAACACGAAGGCCATTTGCGTGGTCAAAATTGATGTGACAGGCAATTATTTTACTGTATTTAAATCGTCAATAACGGTTTCGGTAAATAGAAAAAGGGTGCAGGCATTAGCCTGCACCCTTTTTTGCTTATAAAAAATTTAAACTACGCGTCTATTTTCGCATATTTTGCATTTCGCTCGATAAAGTCCCTTCTCGGAGCAACATCATCACCCATCAGCATAGAAAACGTATGATCGCACTCCGCAGCATTTTCAATAGTTGCCTGCATTAATGTTCTTGTAGCTGGATTAAGTGTTGTATCCCACAGCTGCTCTGCGTTCATTTCACCCAAACCTTTATAGCGTTGAATATGAACGCTTTCTTCTTTACCAGAACCTTTTAATCGTTGTACAGCTGCATCACGTTGTACATCGTTCCAGCAATATTCAAACTCTTTTCCTTTTTTAACCTGATAAAGTGGTGGCGCAGCGATGTAAACGTAACCGGCTTCAATTAAAGCTTTCATGTAACGGAAAAAGAATGTAAGGATTAAGGTAGTGATATGCGATCCGTCAATATCAGCATCCGTCATGATTACAATTTTGTGATAACGAAGCTTTGCTATGTTTAGTGCTTTGTCATCTTCTGGAGTTCCTATGCTCACCCCAAGTGCGGTAAACATATTCTTTATCTCATCATTTTCATAGATTTTGTGCTCCATAGCCTTTTCCACATTCAGGATCTTACCTTTCAATGGAAGGATGGCCTGAAAGTTACGGTCCCGACCTTGCTTAGCTGTACCACCAGCAGAGTCACCCTCTACCAGGTACAATTCACATTTTTCAGGATCGCTGTCTGAGCAATCGGCAAGTTTACCGGGTAATCCGGAACCACCCATAACACTTTTCCGTTGAACCATTTCCCTTGCCTTTCTTGCTGCGGCACGGGCAGTAGCTGCAAGAATTACTTTATTGACGATTGATCTTGCTTCACGGGGATATTCTTCAAGGTAAATGCCTAATGCTTCGCCTACGGCAATATCTACTGCACCCATTACCTCTGAGTTACCAAGCTTAGTTTTAGTCTGCCCTTCGAATTGAGGTTCCTGAACTTTAACTGAAATTACCGCAGTTAAACCTTCTCTAAAATCGTCTCCGGTAATTTCAAATTTAACATTTTTAAGTAATCCAGACTTGTCGGCGTAGGCTTTAAGGGTTCTTGTTAATCCTCTTCTAAAACCGGCAATATGTGTTCCACCCTCGTGCGTGTTAATGTTGTTTACATAAGAGTGAACATTTTCTGCATAACTGTCATTATACTGAAGTGCAAGCTCTACAGGAATACCATTTTTAATACCTTCAACATAGATAGGCTCAGATATTAAAGATGGCCTGTTACCATCTAAAAATTGCACAAATTCTTTTAACCCACCTTGAGAATGAAAAAGCTCTGTTAAGAAATTTCCCTGGTCATCCACTTCACGCTCATCAGTTAGGGTAAGTTTTATCCCTTTATTAAGGAAAGACAATTCCCTTAGCCTTGAGGCAAGAGTATCATAACGATATTCAGTAGTTTGTGTAAAGATTGAGGCATCTGGGGTAAAGGTCACGATTGTACCGCGTTTATCAGTTTCCCCTATCGATTTCACCTCATATAATGGCTTACCAATATTGTACTCCTGTACCCAGATTTTACCCTCGCGGTGAACTTCTGCTCTTAAATGAGTAGAAAGTGCATTAACACAACTTACACCCACACCGTGTAAACCGCCAGAAACCTTGTAGGTGTCTTTATCAAATTTACCACCGGCATGCAAAACTGTCATTACAATTTCAAGCGCTGATTTTTGCTCTTTAGTATTTATTCCGGTAGGTATACCCCTTCCATTATCCTCAACACGGATAGAATTATCTTTAAGAATGTTAACGTAAATTGTATCAGCATGCCCGGCCAAAGCTTCATCAATGGAGTTATCAACCACCTCATAAACTAAATGGTGTAAACCTTTGATACCAGTATCGCCGATGTACATAGAAGGACGCTTCCTAACCGCCTCTAAACCCTCCAGTACCTGTATATTATCTGCCGAATAATTTGACTTTGAATCCTGTTCTTCGCTCATAATTTTTATTAAAACAATTAGCTTCAAAAATAACCATTTAAGGTCAATTAAACGGCAAATGTTAATAACTATTTCAGGTAAAATCAATGAAAAACAATCGAAAAAACTGACTTGTTTAGGATACTAAATTTGAAATTTTATATTTGTTGAACTTTACCGTTTTACAGCGGTCATTACCATCAAAAATCCTTTTAAAAACAAAAAGAAAATAACATGAATAGAAGCATATAAGCTTCTTAATTTTTAAGATCAAATGAAAATAACAAGAAAAATTATCGGTTTTGCGGGGGCCGCAGTTTTAATATCTGCAATGTCGGCTTGCCAAAACAAAGACAACACACCTGCTACTTCAACAAAAACCGAATCTGCCGCTCCTGTGTCGGCGAATGAGAAGATCGTTTATGTGAACTCAGATTCATTGCTTACAAAATATCAATACTTTAAAGATATTAAGGTTAAGCTTGATGCGAAAGCAAAAAAAGCCCAGGAAGATATGGCCTCCAAGGCTCAGGCTTATCAGCGCGAGGTTGCACAATACCAACAGCAGGCAAATACGCTTCCTGCTGATCAAAGAGCGGCAACAGAAGAAAGATTGGGTCGTAAGCAACAGGAACTACAGGCTTATCAGCAAAACGCCGGCACAGCGCTGCAAACTGAGCAGGCTACAGAAAATGAAAAATTATATGATAAGGTAGCTGAATACCTAAAAACTTATGCCAAGAAAAAAGGTTTTAAAATGGTACTGACTTACTCAAAAGGTAATAGCGCAATTTTATTTGCCGATGAGAGCCTTGATGTTACCAGTGAAGTTATTGTTGGGCTCAACGATGCTTACAAAAAATAACAAATTTTCAATATTATATTTAAAGGCCTGATTCATTCAGGCCTTTTCTATTTTAAAACGGCGAATCTTGGATCAAAAAACCCATATACTTATTGAACTTGAGTTCTGGAAAAGGGAAATGCTCAAAAAACCAGGCATGTTCTCCAGGGTAAGCACCAAAATTCAACATAAAATAAATGGCTATATTCCAGAGAAAGTCCATGATGTGATTACCGCAACAATTAAAACTATGGTGCAGGGAGTACTGTACGGATCTACACACACAACAACAGTACTACCGGCCGATAAAAACTTCAGCTTCATACACAGAGAGGCTTTGATAAAAGAGAAAATTGAAAACTATGCTAAAACCGGCGCAGCTGAAGGCGGAATTACTGGTGCCGGCGGCTTTTTGCTAAGCATGGCAGATTTTCCATTGCTAGTTGGCATTAAAATTAAATTACTCTTCGAAATAGCTGCCCTATATGGTTATGAGGTTAAAGATTTTAAAGAACGGCTATATATTCTTTATATTTTTCAACTGGCATTTTCGAACGGTCAATCGGCTTCCAAAGTATTTCTACACCTGCAGGACTGGGAAGATAAACTGGAAATATTGCCAGAAAATGCTGACAATTTTGACTGGAAAACTTTTCAGCAGGAATACCGTGATTATATTGATCTAGCAAAATTAGCTCAGCTGATACCGGTTGTTGGTGTGGCAGTTGGAGCGGTTGCAAACTACCAGCTCATTAAAAAGCTTGGAAAAACGGCTATGATGGCTTACAGAATGAGAGCTGAATTTCTTAAAAGTTAGCTTTCCTCACGCAGACCTTCAATCAAATCATCCGTTTCACGTCTGTCTTTCTTAGTTGGACGGCCAGTTCCACGATCTCTTTTTAACGACGGTGCATGAAACATCGACTTGAAGGCGTGTGTCTCTTCTACCGGGGTTATATCATTGTATTTCGTTACTGCTATTTTAGCTTCTACCCTGTTATACAAAAGTTCCACAACCTCTATAACTTTTTTTTCAATCCCTTTTGACACCTGATAAATATCGCCGGCCTTTACAATAGCAGATGGTTTTAGGTTTTGACCCTTAAATTTTATCCGCCCCGCTTTACAAGCCTCAGTTGCTAGAGTCCTTGTCTTAAATAACCTGATAGCCCACAAGTATTTATCAATCCTAAGTTTTTCCTGGTCAGTCATTATAAATCAAAAATAAGCAACAAAAAATAACAATATGTATTGAAAAGAACGTTCAATACATAAAATTCATTTATTTTGTCGAAAATTAAGATATTATCATGATAGCAGAATTAAAAAAGTTAGTAGAAGCCGCTTGGGAGGACAGAACTTTATTGGAATACAATGAATATTGCGAAGCAATTGAAACAGTAATTATGCAGCTCGACAAAGGTGAGATGAGGGTTGCTGAACCGGTATTGAACTCTTGGGGCATAAACGAATGGATTAAGAAAGCTGTAATTTTATACTTCCCGATTAGACAAATGAAGGTTACTGAAGTAGGCCCTTTTGTTTTCCATGATAAAATGAAGCTAAAAACCAATTACAAAGAAATTGGTGTGAGAGTTGTACCTGGTGCAAGTGCCAGATATGGTGCATACCTGTCCAAAGGTGTTATTATGATGCCTTCTTACGTAAATATTGGGGCTTATGTTGATGAAGGTACAATGGTTGATACCTGGGCGACAGTCGGCTCATGCGCTCAGATAGGTAAAAATGTACACTTGAGTGGTGGTGTAGGAATAGGTGGTGTTTTAGAACCTGTTCAAGCAGCACCTGTAATTATTGAGGACAACTGTTTTATCGGTTCCCGCGCAATAGTCGTTGAGGGTGTTAAAGTGGAAACTGAAGCTGTTCTTGGTGCTAATGTTGTCCTTACTGCATCAACAAAAATTATTGATATTACCGGACCTACTCCAAAAGAATACAGAGGGGTTGTTCCAGCCCGTTCAGTAGTGATACCTGGAAGCTATGCAAAGAAGTTTCCTGCAGGCGAATACCACGTACCATGTGCACTAATTATTGGTCAGCGTAAAGAGTCTACAGATAAAAAAACTTCCCTTAATGATGCGCTTAGGGAAAATAATGTAGCAGTCTAGCGAATGAATATTGGTTTTGACGGAAAAAGGGCAGCAAATAATTTAACAGGCCTTGGCAACTACAGTCGCTTTGTAATTAGTCAACTTGTTAAAAGCCACCCTCAAAACCAATATTTTATTTACACTTCCAAAATAAAAGATTATCCCCAAATAAATGTCTTTTTAAAACTAAAGGGGATAGCCTTAAAGTTAAAAAAAACTAAGCTACCCTTATGGAGGTCCCTAGGAATAAAAAAACAGCTTATAGAGGATAAATTAGATCTATACCATGGTTTAAGCCATGAAATACCAATGGGCTTGGGAACCATTTTACCTGCTATTGTTACCATACATGATGTGATATTTTTACTTTTTCCCAATAATTTTGGAGTGATAGACAGGATTATCTATAAATTTAAATTGGGTTACGCTTGCAAGTCAGCAGATCACATCATCGCAATAAGCGAAAGGACAAAACAGGACATCATTCAGTTTTTTAACGTTGACGAGCAAAAAATCTCTGTTATTTATCAAAGTTGCGATGACATATTCAAGGTGCCTGCTAATCAAGACCTCAAAGAAGAGGTTAAAGAAAGGTATCAGCTGCCGGAAAACTATATTTTAACGGTCGGGACTATTGAAAAGAGGAAGAACTTAGTCACCTTGATTAGCGCGTTAAGCAAAACAAAAACAGATTATAAGTTAATTGTTGTCGGTAAAATGACATCGTTCATTGCAGAGGTAAACGCTGAGATAGTCCGGTTGAATTTGCAGTCCAGGGTTATTTTTTTACAAGACGTATCCTTCAATGACTTACCATCAATTTATCAAATGGCTGAAGTATTTATTTACCCTTCAATATACGAGGGATTTGGCATTCCAATTATAGAGGCCCTTTATTCTGGTATTCCTGTAGTGGCGGCGTCCGGCTCATGCCTGGAAGAAGCGGGTGGGGCATACAGCATATATGTAAACCCACACGATGCAGATGGTTTCGCGAAGGCACTCAACGGGATTATCAATAATCCTGAAGTAAAATCAAAGATGGTTGCAAACGGTCTTATACACGTCGCAAAGTTTGATAATGAAAAATTGAGTGACCAAATGATGGAAACTTACAAGCAGACGATAACTAACTTTAAAGATAAGTATGCTACGAAACGAGATAGATAAGGCCTTGAATATTTTAAAAGACGGCGGAGTAATTCTATACCCGACTGACACTGTTTGGGGATTAGGCTGTGATGCAACTAATGAGGAAGCAGTTGCCAAAATTAATTCTATAAAAGGACGATCAGCAGATAAAAGCTTTATTGTATTATTAGATTCTGACAATAAAATACAGAGTTATGTACGAGAGGTTCCTGAAATTGCCTATAACTTGATTGAATACGCAGAAAATCCATTAACAATCATATTTACCGGCGCTAAAAATCTTGCACCCTCAGTTATCAGTACCGACGGCTCCGTAGGAATCAGGGTTGTTAAACACGATTTTTGTGAACAATTAATTCAGCGTTTCCGTAAACCAATAACATCAACCTCCGCTAACGTCAGCGGGAAACCCACACCGCTAACTTTCGATGAAATTGATATTGAAATAAAGGATCAGGTGGACTACATCGTTAATCTTGAGCAGGAAATGCATACAGCCAGAAAGGCTTCGACAATTATCAAATTAGGCACCGGCGGGCAATTCTCCTTTATTAGAAGGTAAGTTTTAGTACTTTTGCAAACCTAGCAATGGAAAAGTATTTACAACATCCCGTTTTTAAAATTATTGCAGATACTGCGGCCAAATTCAACACTGAGGTTTATGTTATAGGCGGCTATGTAAGAGACATTTTTTTACACCGGCCTTCAAAAGATATAGATATTGTTGTACTTGGAAACGGAATCGAATTTGCCGAAAGAGTCGGTCAGGTTCTGAAATCAAAAGTTTCTGTATTTAAAAACTTTGGTACAGCAATGCTGAAATTCAATGACTTCGAAATTGAATTTGTTGGAGCAAGAAAGGAGAGCTACAGGGCAGATTCGCGGAAACCTATTGTAGAAAATGGAACAATTGAAGATGATCAGCTTAGGCGGGATTTTACGATAAATGCATTGGCCATCTCATTAAATCACAGCACTTATGGAAGGTTAATAGATCCATTTAGTGGTTTGCAGGATCTTAATGAAAAAAGCATAAAAACCCCTCTAAACCCGGAGGCTACTTTCTCTGATGATCCCTTACGAATGTTGAGGGCAATTCGGTTTGCAGCTCAGCTTGATTTTCAAATCAGCGAGCTGGCATTGACAGCCATCAAACAACAAAAATCGAGAATTAGTATAGTATCTAAAGAACGTATAAGTGATGAGTTAAACAAAATTATACTTTCACCAATCCCTTCGAAGGGATTTAAGTACCTATTTGATACCGGATTATTACATTTGATATTTCCTCAAATGTCCAACCTGTTTGGCGTGGAAGTAATTAACGGTAAGGGACATAAAGATAATTTTTACCATACATTGGAAGTGCTTGATAACATTTCCCATTATACCGATGATTTGTGGCTTAGGTGGGCTGCAATTCTTCATGATATTGCTAAACCTGCAACGAAACGGTTCGAAGAAGGTCATGGCTGGACATTTCATGGACATGAGGACAAAGGTGCCAGAATGGTACCGCAAATTTTCGCTCAGCTGAAATTACCATTGAATGAAAAATTAAAGTTCGTTCAAAAGCTGGTTCAGTTGCACTTGAGACCTATTGTATTGGCTCAGGAGGTAGTTACAGATTCAGCAGTTCGTCGCCTTCTTTTCGATGCTGGAGAGGATATTGATAGTTTAATGTTGCTTTGCAATGCAGACGTAACCACTAAAAATGAATACAAAGTCAAAAAGTATAGGAACAATTTTGACCTTGTTAAACAAAAACTGAAGGATGTTGAGGAGCGTGACAAAATAAGAAACTGGCAACCTCCGATTTCTGGCAATGATATTATGGCTATTTTTGGCCTTAATGCAGGAAAAGAAGTTGGCATTATTAAAAATGCAATAAGAGAAGCCATTTTAGAGGGCGAAATCACAAACAATTATGATGAAGCATTAGCATTTATGATGAAAAAAGCCGGGGAGATTGGTCTGCGACCAGCAACATCATAATTCAATTTTACAAAGTATATTTTATTTTCTAATTTTATAGCTGGAAAACAAGCTCAAATGGCAATTTATAGATTCAAAATAAGCTTCGAAGATTTCGATGAAGTAGTAAGAGAAATAGATATTAAATCAACCCAAACTTTTGAAGATCTTCATAAAGCGGTTCACCGCTCCACAGGTTATTCACATGACAAATCATCTTCTTTCTTTGTAAGCACAGATAACTGGATAAAGGGTGATGAAATTGCCTACCTTCCGAATGAGCGCAAAATTGGTCGAGGTGTTGCCTTAATGGAAAATTCAAAGTTGAGCAGTTTTATAGAAGACCCACATCAGAAATTCTATTATATATACAATTTTGAAAGGCCGTTTGACTTTCATGTCGAGTTAATTAAGATTATCTTAGAAACAGACCCAAATATAGAGTATCCATTTTTAGTGAAAAGCCTTGGCGAGGCTCCTAAAATAATAGATAAAAATAATCTCGGCGCGGTTGCTGTATCGGCTAATCCGGTATCATCTGAATTCGACTTTTTAAATGAAATGGGTTTTGTGCCTGAAGACACAGAAGAACTTGAGGCAATGGGCGGCCGCGGTATTAACACAGATGTAAAAGAAGATGACAGCGAAGACGATGCGGCTGAGGAAGCAGACGAATTTGCTGATAACGAAAGTTACGAAGACGAAGAATTTAAGGATGATTATTAGTGCCGGCTATGGCATATGCTAAATCATTAGTCGTAATAGTAGGCCCTACAGCAATTGGTAAAACAGCTCTTGCAATACAATTGGCCCAGCTTTATCGTACTGAAATTATTTCTGCAGATTCCAGGCAGTGTTTTAAAGAAATGGAGATTGGAACTGCAAAACCCACGTCGGAAGAGCTCGCTGCCATACCACATCACTTTATCAATACAAATACGGTTGAGGAATTATTTAGCCCGGGTGATTTTGAAGAACAGGCTTTACACTCGATAAAAACTTTGTTTCAACACAATGACGTTGTTATCATGGTTGGCGGGTCGGGATTATACATTGATGCCGTTTGTAATGGTCTGGATGTTTTACCACCTACGAACTTGGTCATTCGAAATGAATTAAATAACAAATTCACTCAGTATGGCATAACCTATCTTCAGGAAGAACTTAAAAAAACAGACCCGGAATATTTTGACAGAGTAGATCAGTTCAATCCACAACGGATGATAAGAGGTTTGGAATTCTTCCTTTCCACTGGAATGAAACTATCTTCCTTTTTAACAAATACTAAGAAAACAAGACCATTTGATATTATCAAAATTGGGTTAAACACGGATAGGGAGAGGCTCTATGCTCGAATAAACTCCCGGGTTGATACAATGATGGACAAAGGACTTCTCAAGGAAGTGAGTGCCCTAACCATTTACAGACATTTAAATGCACTAAATACAGTTGGTTACAGCGAACTGTTCGCCTATTTAGATGGATCTGTTAAGCTTGAAGAAGCCGTTGATAAAATAAAACAAAATACACGCAGATTTGCCAAACGTCAATTAACCTGGTTCAGAAAAGATTTACAAACAGCCTGGTTTGATCCTGCACAAACTGATGAAATCATCGACTATCTTAAAAATTGTTTCAACCCTTTTAAGCCTGAGCAGTAGGTCCTCCAAAATTCATAGGAAAGCCTGGAGGCTCATCCTGGGTTTTTATTCTGCCATTTACAGCTTCATACTTTTCAACGTTATCCTGTATCGCACTCAACAATCTCTTTGCATGTTCAGGAGTTAAAATTATCCTTGATTTAACCCTGGCTTTTGGCACGCCGGGCATTACTCTTATAAAATCCAACACAAATTCTGTGTTAGAATGTGTTATGATAGCAAGATTGGAAAATATACCTTCAGCAATTTCCTCGGAAAGTTCTATGTTAATCTGGTTTTCTTGATTTTCTTCCATATACAAAACTAATTTTTAATTCACTCAAAACAACAACCTGCTTTGCGTATTTAAGACAAAAAAAAATCCCCCAACTAAATAGAAGGGGGATTTTTAAATATTAATGTTATGCGTCTACTTCTTCTTGTTTAGAAGCCAAAAGCTTATCATACTCTTCCTGAGAACCAACAATTATACGTTCATATCCACGTACTCCAGTTCCCGAAGGAATCAAGTGGCCAACAATAACGTTTTCTTTCAGTCCAAGCATATTGTCACGTTTACCGGCAATTGCGGCTTCGTTCAATACTTTTGTAGTTTCCTGGAATGATGCCGCAGAGATAAACGACTTAGTACCCAATGAAGCGCGTGTAATACCTTGAAGAATTGAACTCGCAGTTGCAGGTCTTGCATCCCGAACTTCAATTTGCTTAAGATCTTTACGTTTCAACTGAGAATTTTCGTCTCTTAACTTACGCAATGAAAGAATTTGACCAGGCTTAACCGTATTTGAGTCTCCTGCTTCCACAACAACTTTCTTGTCATAGATTTCGTCATTTTCTATCATAAAGTCCCAACGGTCAACAGAGTTATTTTCTAAGAAAATAGTGTCTCCCGGATCCTCGATATGAACTTTTTGCATCATCTGATGTACAATAACCTCAAAGTGCTTATCATTAATCTTCACACCTTGTAAACGGTAAACCTCTTGGATACCATTAACCAGGTATTCCTGTACTGCAGCAGGACCTTTGATAGCAAGAATGTCTGCTGGCGAAATTGATCCGTCAGACAAAGGCATACCAGCTTTCACAAAGTCGTTATCCTGTACAAGAATGTGTTTAGACAATGGAACAAGATATTTCTTGATTTCACCATCCTTAGATTCGATTGTCATTTCACGATTACCACGTTTCACTCCTCCAAGAGTTACTACGCCATCGATTTCAGTAACAACCGCCGGATTTGATGGATTACGTGCTTCGAACAACTCAGTTACACGTGGTAAACCACCCGTAATATCCCTTGTTTTTCCAGTTGCACGAGGAATCTTAACCAAAATCTGACCAGTTTGTACCATCTCACCTTCGTCGATAGCAATGTGTGCTCCAACAGGAATGTTATAGTTTCTAATCAGTTCTCCTTTTTTATCTACAACCCTTACCGAAGGATTCTTGGTTTTATCTCGGGTGTCAATAATAACCTTTTCACGGTGACCGGTTTGTTCATCTGATTCTTCACGGAAAGTTACACCTTCAACGATCGCATCAAATTCAATTTTACCGGCAAATTCTGATATAATTACCGCATTGTATGGATCCCATGAACAAATTCTGTCTCCTTTTGTAATTGTAGCACCATCCTCAACATATAAGAATGAACCGTAAGGAATGTTATTTGTCATGATGATTTTTCCAGTTCCGGCTTCAACAATTTTGAATTCACCTGAACGGCCCAAAACAATCTGAGTATCACCTTCTTCTGTTTTAGTTGCTACAGTACGAACATTTTCAAATTCGATGATACCATCAAACTTAGCAATGATCTGAGATTCAGCAGCAATATTTGACGCTGTACCACCCACGTGGAAAGTACGTAGTGTCAACTGAGTGCCCGGCTCACCGATAGACTGTGCAGCAATTACACCAACAGCTTCACCTTTTTGAACACGTTTACCTGTGGCTAAGTTACGTCCATAACAAAGTGCACATACTCCACGTTGATTTTCGCATGTTAATACCGAACGAATTTCAACGCCTTCTAATGGAGACTCCTCAATTGCTTTTGCAATATCCTCATCAATATCCTGTCCAGCACCAACTAATAAACTATTATCCAACGGATTGAATACGTCATGAAGTGAAATACGGCCTAATAACCTGTCATATAATGGCTCAACGATATCCTCATTATCTTTCAAGGCAGTAGTATACATTCCCCTTAAAGTACCACAGTCTTCAGCATTAACAATCATATCCTGGGCAACATCATGTAAACGACGGGTCAGGTAACCAGCATCGGCAGTTTTCAAAGCTGTATCCGCTAAACCTTTACGCGCACCGTGAGTTGAAATGAAGTACTCAAGTACAGATAGACCTTCTTTAAAGTTTGATAAGATTGGATTTTCAATAATTTCACCACCTGAACCAGATTTCTGAGGTTTAGCCATCAAACCACGCATTCCACAAAGCTGACGAATCTGCTCTTTAGAACCACGTGCTCCTGAATCTAACATCATGTATACTGAGTTGAATCCTTGGTTGTCGTTAGACAATTGGTTCATCACAAACGATGTTAAACGGTTATTGATACGAGTCCAGATATCAATGATTTGATTGTAACGTTCGTTATTGGTAATGAATCCCATGTTATAGTTATTCCTTACCTCTTCAACTTCGGCAGATGCTTGTTGTAGCAGTGTATGTTTCTCTACCGGAATGTTAACATCCTGTAAATTAAACGATAAACCACCTCTAAACGCCATCTGGAATCCTAATTCCTTAATATCATCAAGGAAGCGTGAAGCACGTGCCATACCAGTGATCTTAACAACATCACCAATAATATCACGCAACGACTTTTTCGTTAGCAGCTCATTAATGTAACCTACTTCTTCCGGCACCATTTGATTAAATAGTACGCGTCCAACAGTGGTCTCAGTTAACCTGTTTGCAATAACACCATCCTCACCTTTAGCATTTACTTTAACTTTAATAAATGCATGAAGATCTATACGTTTCTCATTGTAAGCAATGATCACCTCTTCTGGAGAATAGAATATTGAATCCTGTCCTTTAACTACTCTTCCTTCGTCAGTTCTACGGCCTTTAGTAATGTAATAAAGACCCAAAACCATATCCTGAGAAGGTACAGTAATCGGAGTTCCGTTTGCAGGGTTCAGAATATTGTGTGCAGCAAGCATTAAAACCTGTGCTTCCAATATTGCAGCGTGGCCCAATGGCAAGTGTACTGCCATCTGGTCACCGTCAAAATCCGCGTTAAATGCGGTACACACTAAAGGGTGCAACTGGATCGCTTTACCTTCCACCAGTTTAGGCTGGAAAGATTGTATACCCAACCTGTGCAGCGTAGGCGCACGATTCAGTAATACAGGGTGTCCTTTCAACACATTTTCAAGGATATCCCAAACAAGCGGATCTTTTCTGTCTACAATTTTCTTAGCAGATTTTACAGTTTTAACGATACCTCTTTCTATCATCTTGCGAATGATAAACGGTTTGAATAGCTCTGCTGCCATATCTTTAGGTAAACCGCATTCATGCAATTTAAGGCTTGGGCCTACAACAATTACCGAACGGGCCGAATAATCAACACGTTTACCTAATAAGTTCTGACGGAAACGACCTTGTTTACCTTTCAAAATATCTGAAAGTGATTTTAAGGCACGGTTACCTTCAGTTTTAACAGCATTTAC
>JAZKHD010000023.1:0-4820 GCA_040385565.1 Bacteroidota bacterium
GCATAGTACTCGTCAGCCTTCACCAATTTATACTCTACATCTTTGCTTTTTTCTACTTTACTAAACTTACTACAAGAAATGAGAAGAAAACTAACCAGAACGAGACCCGAAAATACCTTTGCTAATTTCATAAAGAGTGTAAAATTAATGGTTTTTGGCGAAAATGGTTATAATTTCTTTAACGTCCAAAACCGTTTAGTTAAGTATTTTGTAAGACTCTGTATAAACAACAAACCCTCCCAAAAGGGAGGGTTTGTGCAGCATAGCGCTCTATAAATTTAGTTAGACTTAATGTCAACTGTATTTTTATCTCCACCACCAACTTCGCAGTTAGTTGAAATTCTGTCGGTACTGATACCTTCAGTTTCTACTAGATACATTCTGATTGCATCAAGTCTCCTTTGGCATACTGCCTGAGAAGCTTTAGACGCTTCAGGATAACCGTTAATTGTGATAGTACAAGTTGGATTTGCTTTTAACCTAGCAGCTACTGTAGAAAGCATTGCTTTACCATCAGTTGTAACTGAAGCAGCATTTCCTTTAAATGTTACACTTGGGTAGTCAGTAGGGCAAGCGCCTGCAACTGGACCAGTAACCATGTTTTTGCAACATTCTGGATCTGGGCATTTACCAACACCATCAGCATCAACTGGTTGACACTCTGTAGGAGTAATTAATTGTTTGTCTTTGTAATCTGGTACACCATCACCATCTGTATCAAGGCTTACACCATGAGTATTAACTGGAGCTCCAGCTGGAGTATTTGGCTCACGATCCAATTGATCAATTACACCATCACCATCTGTGTCATCCAAAATTGGTTTTGGAAGTTTCATGTGCTTAGGATTGTTCAACTCGCTGTATGCATAATCCAATGGATTTAACCACCATAATGGCTCAACAGATTTTGAACCGATGTTGAAGTTCAAACCCAAAGAAAGGTAGTTGTAAGAATCCCAGTTACCAGTTTGTGCTGCATCACCCCTTGGATGTTCTTGCCACATTTGGCCATCAAGCAAATCATCTTTGATAAATGTGTGACGGTTCTCAATAGCAAGGTTTACTCTTTTACCTAATTTGAAAGCCAAACCAGCTAAAGCCGTTGTTGAAAAACGCAAAGTTTTATCATCGCCTAATTTTGGACGACGAGGACCGTTGTTTTGAGCAGGTGTTTCGTAAGTATCATCCATTCCATCTTCTAATTGATCAAGAATGTCTTTTCTGTCTTTATACTCAGTAGCCTGTTGAATAGAGGTAAACAACGCCCTGTAAGAACCACCATTAGCATTCAATGCATTGATCATTGTTTCGTATGCAGTAGCACCCACACCAGCACCTAGATAAAACACATATCCAGTTTTAGCTTTATGAAAACGTACGTTATTCAACGTGATGATACCTTGCAAGCTCAAGTCTTGGGTTTTGTTTTTGTAGTTGTAATAAACAACATCCTGCGTAGCAGAAACAGCACCATTTTCTCCAAATCTTACAATTCCATCAGGCTGAAGCGATCCGTATGCATTCCAAGCAGGATTCTTTCCAAAATTTTCAGAAGCATTCCAGGCTTGGCCTTTACCTGTTCCGTTAAGGTACTGAGCCCTCAAAGAGAAAACATAACCAAATGCTTTTCTAACATGAACACCAAATCCCAAAGTTGGGAATTTGCTTGAAACGTCACCTACAACGTTAAATGCACCACCAGAAACACCTATTTCCCATTGGTTACGTGGTTTTGCAGGAAAATCATATGAATTATTCCAGAATTCGTTTTGTTGAGGCATTCCTTTTTTGGTGATCACAGACGAATCATAAATATCGTAGCCGTCTGGAGTTTGGGCGAATGCACCAACTGTAAGGACCATAAAGAATCCCATTAATAATAATTTGTACTTTTTGCTTGCCATAACTTAATGATTGATAGATTTCTAAATATACGAGTTGATTAAGAGCAAAGGTATTTAAACACTAATGAAAATACAAATTTATTTAGCATTTATTTATATGCACATCTTCCTAATCTCACCCTTTTTTCATATATTATGATTTCATTCCTCTACCTTTCGCTGCATCGCAAACCCAAATACATCAACTTCAATGAATAAATTAATTTGTTAAAGCAATACAGTAGTTTATATTGCCTTTTTTATACGAAATGAAGTTTGTAACGGACATAATTGGAGCTGAATTAAAGATTTTTGAAGTGAAATTTTCTGAGGCTGTTAAGAGTAAAACCGCTCTGTTAGACAGCATCATGAAGTACATCATTAAGCGGAAAGGAAAGCAACTTCGGCCCATGTTTGTGTTTCTGAGTGCGAAACTCAATGGCGAAATTAATGAAAGCACTTACCGAGCAGCTGCGCTGGTAGAATTGTTGCACACTGCAACACTGGTGCACGATGACGTGGTTGATGAGTCGTTTGAACGCCGGGGATTCTTCTCAATAAATGCCATTTGGAAAAATAAAATTGCTGTCCTGGTTGGAGACTATCTTCTTTCTAAAGGTTTGCTGCTATCTACGAATAACGGGGATTTTAAACACCTGGAAATACTTTCCGATGCAGTTAAACAAATGAGTGAAGGAGAGTTGCTTCAAATAGAAAAATCGAGGAAGCTTAATATTGATGAGGAAACATACTTTGAAATCATCAAAAACAAGACGGCTTCCCTCTTATCATCTGCTTGTGCGGTGGGAGCATATAGCACAACTAAGGATGAGGTAATCACTCAAAAAATGAGAGATTTTGGAGAAAAGGTTGGAATCGCCTTCCAGATAAAGGATGATTTATTTGATTACGGATCTGAAAATGTAGGAAAACCAACGGGAAATGATATAAAGGAGAAAAAGTTAACACTGCCACTTATTTATACCCTTAATAACGCAGACAAAGCCACCCGGAAGTTTTTAATTTACGCCCTGAAGAACAATAACAAGGATACTCAAAAGGTAAAAGAGGTAATAGAAGTTGTTTCAAAAAGTGGTGGCATTGAATATACTCAACAGAAAATGGTTCAATATCGTGATGAGGCCCTGGCAATTCTAAATTCCTTTGAAGAAACACCTGTTAGAAACGCACTTGAAGAATTAGTTAGATTTACTACAGATAGAAAATACTAATCTTGGAAAAGCGCTGGAAAATACTCCCGGAGCATGCTGAGCAAACACAGCAGTTGCAAAAAGAGCTTGGCATTTCCTATGCCTTGTGTAAAATACTTACGCAAAGAGGGATTCAGAATTTTGAAGAAGCCAGATCTTATTTCAGGCCCGATTTAAATTTACTGCATAGCCCCTGGTTAATGAAGGATATGCTTCAAGCGGTAGATCGCATCCTCGCTGCAATTAGTTTGAATGAGAAGATATTGGTCTTTGGCGACTACGATGTAGATGGTACTACGAGTGTAGCCTGCATGTACCAGTTCCTCGTTTCCATTTATACCGAAGAGCAAGTAGATTTTTACGTACCGCATCGCTACCGGGAAGGTTATGGTGTGAGCAAAATGGGAATTGACTATGCAGCCGAAAATAACTTTTCGCTCATTGTATGTCTGGACTGTGGCATAAAGTCCGTTGACCTGATTACTTATGCTGAAACATTAGGGATCGATTTTATAGTTTGTGATCATCACTTACCTGATAAGCAATTACCTCCAGCAGTAGCAATACTCAATCCCAAACAAACCGACTGTAACTACCCTTTTAAAGATCTGTGTGGTTGTGGCGTTGGCTTCAAACTGATTTCTGCATTGGCTGAGCAACTCAACCTACCCCAGGAGTACGTGTTGAAGTACCTGGATTTAACCGCCACTGCAATAGCCGCAGACATCGTTCCGATGACTGGTGAAAACCGGATACTTGCTTTTTACGGACTGCAACAAATCAACAGCAATCCATCCCCCGGAATTAAGGCGCTCATCCAGCTTTCTGGATTACAAGGAACTTTACACATCACAAACGTTGTGTTTGCAATTGCACCAAGGGTAAACGCAGCCGGCAGGATGGATGATGCGAAGAAAGCGGTGCAGCTTTTTATTGAAAAGAATTTTGAGAGGGCACTGGAGTTTGCAGAAATGCTACACATTGACAACGCTGATCGGAAAGATGCGGACAGCACCATAACAGCTGAAGCCCTCGATATTATTTGCCTCGACCAATATGCAGCATCAAAGAAATCGTCTGTTGTGTTTAAAGAACACTGGCATAAGGGCGTAGTGGGAATCGTAGCCTCCCGGCTTATTGAAAGTCATTATAAACCCACCGTTGTTCTTACTCAAAGTGGTGGGCTTGCAACAGGTAGCGCCAGGAGCGTGGAGGGCTTTAATCTGTATGAAGCAATTTATCAATGCAGGGAATTTTTGGTGGCGTACGGTGGCCATTTTGCAGCAGCAGGTTTGTCCATGCTGCCAGAAAACGTCGCAGCTTTTACGAAACGTTTTGAAGAGGTTGTAGCAGCTAGTATCGAAGAACATCTTCTAATTCCGGAGATAAAAATTGAAACAGAAATTAGCCTTGAAGAAATTAAGCAGAACTTCTATAATATTATTTGCCAGATGGAACCATTTGGTCCCGAAAATATGCGTCCAGTATTCATCACAAGACGAGTACTCGATACAGGCTTCTCAAAAATTGTGAAGGAAAAACACCTCCGGGTCGTTGTGAAGCAAAACAATGTAACAATCACCGGCATTGGATTTAACATGGCTGAGAAGTTTTCATTATTTGCACCAGGAAAACTTTTAGACATCGTATATACTTTAGATGAAAATGAATGGAACGGAAATAAAAGTTTACAACTCAAATTGCTTGATATCCGTTTGAGCGAGGA
>JAZKHD010000024.1:0-213048 GCA_040385565.1 Bacteroidota bacterium
TTTGTAATAAAAATTCAGCTACCTTTAATTCAATATCACTTTTATTATACATGGCTCAAAAATACAGAATTTATATTAATGACAATACCCTGTTTATTGCAGATTCAATACCCAAGCAGGCTAAGCACATACAACATATTGAATCAGAGGAATTTGATTTTCCAACATTCTATAAAAATTTGCCCAATGATGCTGCTGCAGACTATTTGCTTTTAGAATCTAACCCAAAAAAACTTTACAAGAAAATAAAAAAAAGCTGTGAGCTAATCAAAGCTGCCGGAGGTCTGGTCAAAAGTGCCAAAGGTAACTACCTTTTTATTTTCCGGAATAAAAAATGGGATTTGCCTAAGGGCAAAGTAGAAAAAGGGGAAAAGATGAAAGAAGCTGGCTTAAGAGAGGTTGAAGAAGAGTGTGGTGTTAAAATATTATCAAACAATAAAAAGCTATGCAAAACTTTTCATGTATACTACCTCGGTAACAGGCTTATTTTAAAGAAAACCAACTGGTACAGTATGACAGTTAAGGGTGAACCAAAATTGGTACCCCAAAAAGAAGAAGGAATTACCAAAGCAGTTTGGCTGGGGCAGGAGGCTTTAAAGCCAGTTTTAAAAAATACTTTTCCTTCGATCGTTCAAGTGCTGGAAAGTGGCAACTTATTATAAGTGCTCAATCACTTGCGGCGGAACAAATAAGCTTACATCCCCACCATTTTTTAATATTTCACGAACAATTGTAGAACTTATAGCAGCATAATCGGGTCTGCTAAACAGCAATATTGTTTCCAGTTCAGGCATCATATTTTGATTCATCTGAGCTATGGCTTTTTCATATTCAAAGTCAATGGTCGAGCGAACGCCACGGATGATGAATTTAGCACCTGCAGCTTTGCAAAAATCCACTGTCAGTCCTTGATAAAGCTCAACTTCAATATTGTCCATATCACGAAAAATACTGTCTGCAATACTTTTCTTTTGATCGGAAGTTAAGAAACCCTGTTTTGTGCTATTTGTCCCTATTCCGATAATTATTTTATCGAACAAAGGAGCAGCACGTTCAAGAATATTTACATGTGCGACTGTAATTGGGTCGAAAGAGCCAGGAAAAACTGCAATTTTCATTATCGAAATATAGTAATTTGTTTTTTACTGGCCTGAATAAATTAATGTTACTGCTGCACAGCTTCAAAAAAACTGAAAGAAGAGTTGCCATACCTTCTGGTCTCTCTAAATCCTGGCTTACCGCTTAATTTTAGCAAGGAGGGGTGTTCAACAATCAATATCCCGTTTTCAGCCAAAAAACCATTGGAAAGTACCAAGTCTGAAATCAGTGGAATAGTAGGTAAATTGTATGGTGGATCGGCAAAAATAATTTGATATTGTCGGTCCGGCGGAGCTGCAAGAAACTTAAATACATCCGCTTTTTGCGGATCAATCTGGTTAAGCCCGTGTTTTTCTATAACCGATTTTACCCAGAAAATACATCCTGAGTGCTTGTCAACAGCTGTAACTTCTTTTATTCCCCTGGACGCAAATTCAAAACTGATGTTTCCGGTTCCGCAAAAGAGATCCAATACCGAGCAATATTCAAAATCGTAATTATTATATAAGATATTGAATAGGGCCTCTTTAGCCATGTCTGTCGTAGGCCTTACCGGCAAATTCTCAGGTGCATTTAGACGAATGCCTTTTAATTTGCCTCCAATTATTCGCATGCCAGAATAGCCAATGTTGTTGTGTAGTAATGTTTTGGCATATCGTCTAAAATACTTAAATCCAGAGTTTCAGAATCTATTTTGGTAAATGAAATTTCAGAAAAATACTTTTTGACTATCTGAAACCGATTGTCATCCTCATGAACAATTCCGCTAAGTAAAACTTGCGAAAATCTCAATTTTGGGCTTAACTGTTTAATCATTAATAGCAAGTAATAATTGAACTCTTCTTCATTTGCTATCTCATAATAATTTTGAAATACCAATGATCCAGACGAAACGTAAGTACAATTAACCGTACCTACCGTAAAGTCAAGGAGCAACGTATCAGATTCCTGATTTTGTAATAAACTAAGGCAAGGACTGTTTTGATCCAGAAAAACGCAGTTGGGAAACGAATTTATTAATTCCAGTTGAATCTGCTCATCGAAATTAAAAACAGAGGTTATTCCAAAAGCTTCTGATTCAGATGAATATATTTTATCCGACTGTTCGACTGGAAAATATTTACCATAATTTGAAATGTCACCTGAATTATATAGCTCGTTAGGTACCGAAATTGTATTCGTTGTATATACAGACGCTTTAACTGCTGTAAAATTCAACGTTAAATTCGCGTCGGTTTCCAGCGTTTTAAGTAATTCGTTAAGCGGCTTTTCACATTCCTGATGATCAAAAAGTGCTAATAATGTATTCCCGCTTTCATCTATAATAGCATACGAATAACTGTCTGCTCCAACTTTTATCACCAACGAGCAGCTGCCTGCTGTTACCGGATAAAACTCGGGATCAATTAATAATATGCTATTTTTGTCGTTCATATGCACAAAAATAGTCTTTTTTCGTTAACCACAACATGGCATAATTCATAAATGGATAAAGCCTCAATTATTGCCCAATGTTACCAGTTTGAGCCTACTGCTGAACAAATGCTTTTCTGTAGTGAAATGGCCTCATTTCTATCTAATCCGCTGAATGAACAATGCTTTGTCTTGAGAGGATATGCCGGAACTGGTAAGACTACATCGGTAGGGGCTTTGGTTAAAGCGTTACCAAGGTTTGGCTATCATAGCGTGCTGCTTGCCCCAACTGGCCGTGCGGCGAAAGTCATGAGCAACTACACAGGAAGAAAGGCGCTAACTGTTCATAAAAAAATATACCGTAAAAAGTCTGCGGTGTCAACAGAAATGATTTTTTTGCTGGCACCAAATCTTGCCGAATACACCGTATTTATCGTCGATGAAGCCTCAATGATTGCTGATGAATGGAATACACGCACGGCATCAACTTTTTTGCAGGATTTATTGAAATTTGCCTACAATGGCAAAAACTGCGCTGTAATTTTTGTTGGAGATACGGCTCAGCTGCCGCCTGTTGGGAGCATTGATAGCCCTGCACTGAATGCCTTACATTTAGCAACAAATTACGGACTTCAAATTACGGAGGTAGAGTTAACTGAGGTAGTTAGGCAGGAAAAGAAATCAGGCATACTTGCGAATGCCACTATGTTAAGGAAAATTATCAATAAATCTATAAATGATGATCAAGGGGTTACACTTCCTAAATTCCTGACTAAATCTTACAAAGATATTTTTAGGATGACTGGCTTAAAGTTCGTGGAAGGGTTGGAATATGCTTATCAAAAGTTTGGGATTGAGAATTGCCTGGTAGTTTGCCGATCCAATAAGTCGGCGAATATTTACAATCAGCAAATCAGGTCCAGACTCCTTTATCGGGATGAAGAACTCACTGGCGGAGATCAGGTCATGGTGGTCAAAAATAATTACTTCTGGTTGCCTGAAAACGAATCTGCCGCCTTTATAGCAAATGGAGATATGGCTAAAATTACAAGAGTGCGTAATGTTGAGGAACGTTTTGGTTTCCGGTTCTGTGAAGTTAACCTTGAGCTTCTTGATTTTCCTGAAGCAGGTAACATTACCTGCAAAGTAATGCTCGATACTTTAACCGTAGAGACCCCAAGTCTATCTTCTGACGATAGTAATAAACTATTTGAGGGATTAAATATTGATTACGAGCACATTTCCAATAAAAAAGAGCGCTTTGCGGCTATTAAAGAGGATCCCTACTACAACGCACTGCAGATAAAGTTTGCGTATGCTGTTACCTGTCATAAAGCCCAGGGAGGCCAGTGGGATGCAGTTTTTGTGGATCAGGGATACCTGACTGATGAAATGGTAGATATGGATTTTTTGCGATGGCTTTACACGGGTGTTACCAGATCAAAAAAAGAACTATTCCTGGTAAATTTCTCACAAAACTTATTTCTTTCTGTGGCCGAAGAAATCTTTTAGCTTTTTTTTAAGAGGCGATTGGAAGGGAAATGATGAATGTTGAGCCTTTATTTTCTTCCGTTTCGATGGTTAATGTCCCACCATGCTGCTCTACAATGTCTTTGGAAATATGAAGTCCAAGTCCTATAGATTTTTCGCCCTTTAAACCTGCACGCCCGGCTTTAGAAAATTGGTCAAAAAGCATCGATTTAAGGTGTTCTGGAATCCCGATTCCGTAATCTTTAACTTTAATTTGGCAATTGTTCTCCGATTTTGTTAACTGCACATCTATCGGCGTACTGTTGTCTGAAAACTTAATTCCGTTGCCAATCAAATTGTCAATAACCCTGTAAAATTTAGATGGATTAACTGGTAAAATAACTTGCTGTTCCTCGGTGATAAAGTTAATTTTTCTCTGCTCCCCTGCATTTGCCTGCCATAGCAAACAAATTTCATTTATATAGTCTACCAAATCAGTATTGAGTAGCTCATACTTCACTTTTTCGACTTGTATCACCTCAACTAAATCGTTTATGATATCCTTGGCTTGTCGCGAAGAACTTAGGATTAGTTTAGCTTCTACGTTTTCAGATTTTTCATCTTCTTCGATCATAATGCGGCTAAGCGCTTCGATATTGTTGAGTGGATTTCTTAAATCGTGCGCAACAAAACCTAAGATTTCACCTCTCTGCCTGTTAAGCTCCTGTACTTCCAGATTTTTTTCTTCCAGTTGTTTCAACTGTACGAAGTGCTGCGATTTAAAATAGTAGCTGTATCTGGAACAGAGGTACAAAACAAAAGCCAGCACTATGGATGCCACAAAGTTAAAAAGTTGCTGGGCAGGGGTAAGGTTAGGGACGATCATTCCTACAGCAAAAAGTAGAATAATAAATATGGACAGCGTTATAATGTATTTAAACTCTAATGAAAAATACATGCTAACCAGTACAACGCCAATTAAAAATACGGTGAGCGTGTTTTTAACGTTGTGTAAGGAGTATATATAGCTCAGGAAAAAACTGGTACTGAGCACAAAAATCGCAAATAATAAAGTAAGTATGTTTCGTTGTGACCTGTTGAGTGCATTAAACTTAATCACAGAAGAACTAATAATTAAAAAGGCGGACGAACCGACTATTTGAAATAGGTTGTTGAGGTTGTATTCAGCAATGTTTGGGATTTTAATAACTTCCTCATGGTAAAAATGAGCCAGTAACCTTATCGAACTTGCCAAAACAAACAAAGCTGTACTTAGCAATTTAATTTGTCTCACATTGATCTTACTATAAACTTCCTTAAATTCAGAAGAATAGCTTGATGGAGTTTTATATTTAAAAAGTTTTAACAATGTGGCGGATTTACATTTCAAAAATAAGCAAAGGAAACGAACTTGTGTGATTATTATCTTATTTTTGCTGAAAACCATTCTATGAGTTCATTAGCTGTTATTGAATTAAATAAATCCTTCGTTTTGAAGTTTTTAAAGTTCGGTTTGGTAGGCGTTTCAGGGATGATTGTTGATTTTGGAATTACCTATCTGTTTAAGGAAAAGTTCAAGATCCACAAGTACATTGCTAACTCATCAGGCTTTGTTGTAGCCACTACTACAAACTACTTCTTTAACAGGTTGTGGACCTTCAATAATCATGATCCAAATACAATGACCCAGTTCGGGAAATTTTTCATGATATCTCTTGTCGGCCTCGCCATTAGTAATGGTCTTATTTATTTTCTGCATGAAAAGCTAAAGTGGAATTTTTATTTTTCCAAAGCTTGTGCAATTGGCTTGGTTTCTCTTTGGAATTTCTTCGCCAATTACCTTTATACATTTTCAGTGTAGATGGTTAGGGTAACTAAAATTCGTCAGGAAAAATACCTGTTTTTATTTCTTATTGTTTGGGCAGCGATAAACATCTTGCAAGCTACCTTCATGGATCTTCATTCAGATGAAGCCTATTACTGGATGTATTCCAAATTCCTGGATTGGGGCTACTTCGATCATCCCCCGATGGTTGCACTATTTATCAAGGCTGGAGATCTTCTTGCTCATTCTGCATTTACTTTGCGACTGGTTACGATCATCACTACCAGTATCTCAATTTTCCTGCTTTGGAAAATCCTTAGCCCCTATGGCAAAGACATAAGGCTTTTTATTCTACTTTTTTCTTCGATAGTTATCTTTCACGTCTATGGTTTCATAACTACACCAGACTCGCCACTGCTCTTTTTCACAGTCTTGTTCTTTTACATTTATCAGAAATATGCGCTTAAAGATTCCTATGTACTGGCAATTCTTTTAGCTGTAGTAACGGCTTGCATGCTTTACAGTAAGTACCATGCCGTTCTTATCATCTTCTTTACATTAATCTCAAACCTAAAACTATTGAGGCGGCCCTCATTGTGGTTAACCATATTATTAACAGCCGTCGCTTTAGTGCCTCATATTTGGTGGCAGATTCAAAATCACTATCCGTCTTTTTATTATCACATCATTGATCGCTCTGCGGATGCCTATCAGCTTGAATTTACATATCAATATTTGCTTGCTCAAATTGCATTGGCGGGGCCATTAATTGGCTGGTACCTTTATGGAATTGCTTCCAGGCAAAAAGTGGTCGATCCCTTTACTAAAGCAATGAAATTTAATTTCTTTGGTATCTTCCTTTTCTTTTTGCTTAGTAGTTTTAAAGGCAGGGTAGAAGCGCATTGGACCTTACCCGGTATGTTATGCTTATTTTGTTTAAGCTATATCTATTTCATCAGTAAAGGCGTACCTAATTGGTTCAATAAAGTTGCCCAAATTAATATTGCGCTGATAGTCATGGTTAGGCTAGTCCTAATCATACCAATTCCTTTCCTTGAAAGGGTTAATCTTGTTGCCGATTATTTTAATACTGAAAATTGGGCCAAAAAAATCCACAACAAAGCAAAATCCGAAAAGGTTATTTTTCTGGATTCCTTTCAACTGCCTTCAAAATATAACTACTACAATAATACAACAGCGGGGTTTGGTTATGATTCAAGAATGTACCGGAAAAATCAGTTTGACATTTGGCCACTTGAAGACAGCCTTAGAAACCATCGTGTCTACTATGTTTTGCAACATAATGAGGGTGTAAAAGGACAGGATACGATTACCACGGAAAAGGGAGTTTTTTATGGAAGATGGATAGACAAGGCCAGAATTTATCAAAAAGTGGGTATCGAGCTTCAACAACCAATTCAAAACGTTAAACCCGGTCAGTTGGTCGAACTGTTATTAAATATCTCAAACCCATATAACGAACCAATTTATCTTGGCAATGTTAACGAAGTATGGAAATGTTTCCTGGAATATGGGTTTAAAAAGCAAGGTAAATTTATCGGCTCTTTGGAGCAAATTAAGGAAGACTTGAACAGTGTCAGAGTAAATGCTAAAAATAGTACAGGCTTAAAATGTAAAGTCAAGATGCCAAATTTGCCCGGCAACTATAAACTAGTGTTTTCAATACGTACGGAGCCGTTTTTTGGAAGCAGGAACAGCAGCCACATCAATGTGAATGTCGTTCCTTAAAACTTATATCGCGTCGTAAATAACAACTTTTTCAAATAGTATCCTAAACTGATCTAAAAATGCCTGGTGCAGATGGTGTACCTGGTAAACATCGTGTCCGGCCATGTCCTGAAAAAAGATGGTCAGTGAAAATGAATAAGATATATCGACAACTGCCCGTTCTATGGGTGCAGGGGTTCCTATATGAATGGTTTCAATAGTTTCAATACCTCTAAGGGATTCCAATCCGCCTTTGAAATCAATTTTTTGTGCGTCCGTGGTGTCAGCTTTCAGCCAAAATAATACGTGATGTACTAGCATAGTTTACAATTTTGAGCAAATATAGCATTTGAGGGTGCTTTTTATACATAATGCTGGTGATAAATAAAAAAGGCGACAGGTTATACCTGCCGCCTCAAACCAACCATCATCCCTACTGTTCAGTCTATATTTTTTCAGAAGTTTTTTCGCCTTTATCAGTTCTGTTACCTCTGCGTTTTTTTGAATGTTCCTTTATGTTTTCCATTCTTTTGGCCTTTAATTCTTTGTAGGTTACACGTTGCTGATCATTCAATATACTATTGATTTTGTTGTCGCGCTCATCCAAATTGGCCTTCATCCTGGCAAAATCCCTTTTTTCCCTGTTTTCATTGGTACCCTTCGCTTTTTTAAAACCTTCCAGGTTAAGTGCATAAATTTTTGCCTTTTGATCTGCATTTAAAGAAAGTTTTTTATCCAGCATATCCGTTGCATGCTGTGCTCTCTCTTCTGAAGATTTCTTTTGTCTTCCACCGTCTGCTTTTTGAGCGAATGCGATACTGCCCATGCTCATGAACAATATTGCTGTAAAAATTAGTTTTCTCATGGTTTTATTTGTGTTTTGTATGATAGAACGATAGTGAACAAAATAGTTTAACCACGTAGTTCATTTTAACATATTTTAACATAAAACAAATCAGTTATTTCTTGCATCAAGCCTTAGGTTTGTCTAATTTTCGCAGCGAAAAAAAACGGGCTAAATGGAAGAGTTAAATACATTAAATAGCAGTTCATCTTACGGAACTGACATACGTGCGTTGAATGAAATGATCCAAAGTGAGAGCGCATTTATCGATCTCCTTTTTGTCGAAATGGATAAGGTTATTGTTGGACAGCGTTATATGGTTGAGCGGCTAATGATCGGTTTGCTGGCTGATGGCCACATCCTTCTGGAAGGTGTGCCTGGTTTGGCAAAAACACTTGCTATAAATACGCTTTCTAAGTGTATTGACGCCGGGTTTAGCCGTATTCAATTTACACCAGATTTGCTACCTGCAGATTTACTGGGAACAATGATATACAATCAAAAGAAGGAAGAATTTATTGTTAGAAAAGGACCACTCTTTTCGAATTTTATACTTGCGGATGAGATTAACAGGGCACCTGCAAAAGTGCAGAGTGCTTTACTTGAAGCCATGCAAGAACGCCAGGTAACAATTGGCGATAATACTTTTCCGTTACCTACACCTTTTTTAGTGCTGGCCACACAAAACCCAATTGAACAGGAAGGTACTTATCCGTTGCCGGAGGCGCAGGTTGACAGATTTATGCTTAAAGTGGTAATTGGCTATCCTCAAAAGGAGGACGAGAAGAAGATCATGCGTGCTAATATCGCCCCTCAGGGAATGCCTAAGCCTAGTAAAATTCTGCGTCCTGAGGATATTTTGAGGGCTAGAAAAGTAGTTAGAGAAGTCTACATGGACGAAAAGATAGAGCAGTATATTATTGATATAGTATTCGCTACACGCTTTCCGGAGCAATACAAGCTGGCTGACTATAAAAATCTGATCAGTTTCGGTGCTTCCCCACGTGCAAGTATCAATCTTGCGTTAGCCGCTAAAGCATATGCATTTATCAAAAGAAGAGGTTACGTAATACCAGAAGATGTAAGGGCGATTTGCCACGATGTACTAAGGCACCGTATCGGTTTAACCTATGAAGCAGAAGCTGAAAATGTAACATCTGAAAACATAATTACCGGAATTTTAAACGCTGTTGAAGTACCCTAACCTATGGATACGAAAGATCTCTTAAAGAAAGTTAGAAAGATCGAGATCAAAAGCCGTGGGTTAAGCAACCAGATCTTTTCAGGAGAATACCAATCGGCTTTTAAAGGCAGGGGTATGGCTTTTAGTGAAGTGAGGGAATACCAGGTGGGAGATGAAATCCGGACCATCGACTGGAATGTTACTGCCCGTTTCAATCATCCATACGTGAAGGTATTTGATGAGGAACGTGAAATGACGGTCATGTTACTGGTTGATGTTAGCGGCTCAAAAAACTTTGGCACGCAAACGCAACAGAAGCAAGAACTCGCCACTGAAATTTGTGCTGTGCTCGCTTTTTCAGCAATACAAAATAACGATAAGGTTGGCGTGCTGTTCTTTAGCGATCAGGTAGAAAAATTCATACCTCCAAAAAAGGGTCGTAGTCACATTTTGATGATTATAAGGGAATTAATCAATTTTAAACCCCAGCATAAAGGTACCAATGTTGCAGAAGCGCTTCGTTACTTCACGGGTGCGATCAAGAAGAGGTGCACCTCATTTCTGATTTCTGATTTTATGAGCAACACTTTTGAAAACGAGTTGAAAATTGCCAACAGGAAACATGATCTCGTAGCATTGAGGTTGTATGACAGGCATGAAGAAGAATTTCCGAATCTGGGCTTAATTCCCGTCATGGATGAAGAGACCGGGCAGCTTGCATGGGTCAATACTGCTGATAAGGAAGTAAGGTTTCAATTTAAAAAGGCGGCACTTGAACGGAATGGCCGTTTAGAAGATCTTTTCAAACGCTCTGGTGTAGATTTTACAAAGATTGGAACTCATGAATCCTACATCAAGCCGCTGATGACATTGTTTAAAAGAAGAGGGGCAAAAAGATGATATTAAAGCAACGAACTGGTTTTGTTTGGATACTGTTATTGCTTCTTGCGCTAAGCATTAACAGTTTTTCGCAAAACTCAACGGTAGGTGCCAAACTCGATAAATCAGATATTCTTCTTGGTGATCAAACAGTTTTACGGTTAACCGCAAATATTCCGGCAAATGGTAAAATCCAATTCCCGGTTATATCCGATACAATATCATCCAAAATACAAATAGTAGAGATTGGTAAACTTGATACGCTAAAAGAAAAAAATGGAAGGTGGTTGGTAAGCAGGGCTTACGTAATTACTGCCTTCGAATCGGGCATCCAAACTGTACCCTCATTTAAATTTGCCACTGCCGATGGTCAGTTGCAAACAGACCCGTTACCCTTACAGGTTCAGGAGGTTAAAGTTGATACGACAAAGGGAGTGTTCGATATTAAGCAACCTATGGCTGTTAAGTATACATTCATAGACTGGGTCAGAGACAATTGGGGTTGGCTTATTTCTGGAATTCTGCTCATAATTCTGCTGATAGGTCTGTGGTTTTACTACAGAAAGCGCGTTCCGCAAAAGACTGTATTAAAAGAGGTTAAACCTGCTGTTCCGGCCGATGTTGAAGCCCTTCAAAAGTTGGAATCTTTAAGAACAAAACAATTATGGCAAAAGGAAGAAACTAAGGCTTATTACATAGAACTTACTGATATAATTAGAGAATATCTCGAAAAACGATACAACATCCCGGCACTTGAACAAACATCAGAAGAGATTCTTAGCAGTTTAAATAAACCCGACTTAACCGATGAAAGCAGGCAGACCTTAAGAAATATCTTAGTTCTTGCAGACTTGGTTAAGTTCGCAAAACACAAACCGCAAACCGTAGAAAATGAGCTTTGCCTGGACAATGCAATTCTTTTCGTAAGACAATCAAAACCAGTTTTTCAACCGGAAATAAAAGTACAGGGGAATGATGGGTCTATTTAAAGATATTGAATTTGCCAATCCTGGCTTTTTGTGGCTGTTTTTGCTACTCCCCATAACTGTCGCATGGTATGTTTGGAAAAATCGTACGCTCCAGGGTAACCTTAAAGTTTCTGCAATTAGTAGCTTTCTAAGGGTCAAGTCTGCCTTTGGCAGCTTAAGGCACTATGGAATCGTCTTACGGTCTTTGGCGCTCATGTTCATCATTATAGCGTTGGCGAGACCGCAGTCTGCATTAAGCTGGGAGAACTCCACAACAGAAGGTATTGATATTGTCATCGCTACTGATATTTCCGGAAGTATGTTGTCAGAGGATTTGAAACCCAACAGACTAGAAGCAGGTAAAAACATCGCTATGGACTTCATTAAGGATCGGCCCGATGATAGAATCGGATTAGTTGTTTTCAGTGGCGAAAGTTTTACGCAATGCCCGTTAACTATAGATCACGATGTTCTAATCAACTTGTTTAAAGATGTAAATAATGGGATGATTGATGATGGTACCGCAATTGGTATGGGCTTGGCAACTGCAGTAAACAGGCTTAAGGACAGTGAAGCGAAAAGCAAAGTTGTCATATTGTTAACCGATGGATCGAATACTACCGGATCAATCCCGCCGATGACAGCTGCCGAAATAGCAAAGAAAATGAAAATTCGAGTGTACACTGTAGGGGTGGGAACGAAGGGTTACGCGCCATATCCAGTTAAAACGGAGGCTGGAATTCAATACCAACAAGTTCCTGTAACCATTGATGAACCCACTTTGTCATCTATTGCAAAAATTACAGGTGGCCAGTATTTCAGGGCTACGAATAATGAAAAACTAAAAGAAATTTATCAGCAAATAGATAATTTGGAGAAAGCTAAAATTGCCGTAACGCAATACCACAAAAAGACTGAACGTTTTTTGCCATTCGCTTTGATAGCCCTGGCGCTGCTGTTGCTTGAGTTTGCATTAAGAAATACACTATTTAAAGGAGCCTTGACTTAATATTATGCTACGATTTGAAAATATAGAGTGGCTTTGGGCGCTAACAGCAATACCTATAATGATTCTGGTATTTCTGTTGGTCAAGAGATGGAAAAAGAAAGCTTTAAAGTCACTTGGTGACCAAAGGACTATTAAATTGATTATTCCGGAAGTGTCATTTAGTCGCCCCGGCATTAAATTCACGTTATTCATTCTGGCCTTCGCCGCATTAATTTTAGGGGTGGCCAACCCACAGATTGGAACCAAAGTAGAGGAGGGTAAAAAAAGCGGGTCAGACCTTATGATCCTGCTCGATGTATCAAACAGTATGCTGGCGGGAGATTTGGCACCAAGTAGGTTAGAAAACGCAAAACGTGCAATAGCCCAGATGATTGACAATCTTCACAATGATAGGATTGGTATTGTCATATTCGCAGGCGAAGCATATGTCCAGCTGCCCATTACTACAGATTATTCTGCCGCTAAGCTATTTCTAAATAATATCAATACAGATATCGTTCCAACGCAGGGAACAGCCATAGGGGCGGCAATTGAAATGGGAATGAAGTCCTTTAATCTGGTAAATGGAACCACCAAAGCAATGATATTAATGACGGATGGAGAAAATCATGAGGACGATGCAGTGTCTGCTGCAAAGGATGCGAGTTCCAAAGATGTTGCCATTCATGTGATTGGATTGGGTACACCGGAAGGTGCTCCTATGCCCATTTATCGCAACGGAAATGCGGTAGGATTTCGTAAAGACGAAAGTGGCCAAACCGTGGTGAGTAAACTCAACGAAGACATGTGTAAAGAGGTTGCAGCTGCTGGCGAAGGGGTGTATGTCAGGGCATCAAATGCCAATAGTGGCTTGGGAATCATACTTGACCAGGTAAATAAAATGCAAAAGAAAACCTACGATAGTAAAGTCTTCAAGAATTATGACGATCGGTTTCAATTCTTTCTGGGCATCTGTCTGCTGCTTTTATTGGCTGAATTTTTCGTTTCTAACAGGAAAAATCTCAAACTAAGTGCATTGAATTTATTTGAAGTAAGGGAATAATGAGGGGAATACTAGTTTTAATCATCATGCTACTGCCATGCAGTTTGCTTTTTGCTCAAAAAGAGAAAAGGGATATTAACAAAGGTAATCAGCTTTATTTGCAAAAGAAATATGCTGAAGCAGAGGCAAGTTACAGGAAATCTGTAGCAAAGTCTCAGCAGTCTTTGCAAGGTAATTTTAACCTGGGTGATGCACTTTATAAACAAAAGAAGTTTGATAATGCGGCACAAAAATTCACAGATTTAGCCACTTCCACTAATAATAAGGGAGTAAAAGCTCAGGCTTATCATAATTTGGGTAATGCCCTTCTGGAATCAAAAAAACTGGAGGAAAGTATAGCAGCCTATAAGAAGTCGCTGCTCAGCAATCCAAAGGATAATGAAACCCGGTACAACCTGGCCTATGCACAGGAAATGCTCAAAAAGCAACAGCAAAAAGATAAGGATAAGAAGGACAAGGATAATAAAGATAAAAACAAGGATCAGCAAAATAAAGATCAGCAGAACAAAGATCAAGACAAGGATAAAAAGGATCCTGATAAAAAAGATCCAAATAAAGATAAGCAGGATCAGGATAAGAAGGACCAGGATAAAAAAGAGCAACCTCAGCCTGATAAACTTTCCAAGGAAGATGCAGAGCGAATGCTTGATGCACTTAACCAGCAGGAAAAGAACACCCAGGATAAGCTTAAGAACAAAAAAGTAAAAGGCGTTAAAGGACGTATCGTAAAAGATTGGTAGGTTAGTGTTAGCAATGAAAATGAAGAGTATACTGTCGTTGGTTCTGATGCTGTTTGCCCATAGCTTATTTGCGGCAGACATTCAATTTGTGGCTTCAGCAAGTAGAACGCAAGTCGCGGTTGGAGAGATATTTGAAGTCACCTTCACCGTAAACGGTCAGATGCAGCGGTTCACTCCACCTGCTTTTAATAGTTTCCAGCTAGCAGGTGGTCCAAATCAATCATCAAGTATGACTTCAGTTAACGGGGCTACGTCCGTTTCCATGAGTTTAGGCTATGATTTGGTTGCAACAAGAGAAGGTAACTTCACTATTGGCCCTGCAACCGTTATGATTGATGGTAAACAATACCGTTCAAATTCAATCAGGATAAAGGTTGTCGGGAAAACTGCGTCAGCTAGTAACAATCAGGCAAATGGTAACCCTGCCGGAAATTCTACTGGCAGTCCCCCTATAGATATAACTAAGCGCCTTTTTATTAAGGCAGCGGCAGATAAAACAAATGTTTATCAAGGCGAGCAGCTTGCCGTTACCTACAAGCTGTACACAAATATCGATATTGTAGACAATGGGGTGGATAAGCTGCCGGAATTTAATGGCTTCTGGAGCCAGGAAATCAAAATGAACACTCAGAATATAGAATGGACTACAGAAATTTATAATGGTGTAAGGTATAATGTGGCAGCACTTAAAAAGGTTATACTTTTCCCGGAGCGCTTCGGAAAACTAAAGTTGGATCCCCTTGGAATGACTTTCGTAGTGAGACAAACGGTACCTTCCAACGACCCCATTGAGCAGTTCTTCGGTGGAGCAGTAAAGGACGTAAAGTACCAGGTTAAAAGTTCCCCGCTTACCATTAACGTAAAACCGTTACCAGAAGTTGGCAGGCCTGCCGATTTCAATGGAGCTGTAGGTCGCTTTTCAATAAATGCAACTGCAGATAAAACTTCTTTAAGAGCAAACGAGGCAGTCAATTACAATATAAGGATTACGGGAACAGGGAATTTGAAGTTGTTTAAGGCGCCTGAGGTCACTGTTGCTTCAGACATCGAAAAATACGATCCTAAAATCACTGATAATATTACAGAAACTTTGAGCGGAGCCTCAGGTAGTAGAGATTATGGATTTTTATTGATTCCAAGGCATGAAGGCAACTATCAATTGGCACCTCTAAAATTTTCCTACTTTAATCCATCAAGCGGCAGGTATGTAAGCCTCGCAACCGAAGGCTTCGAACTTAAAGTTGCTAAAGGGGCGCCTGGTTCAAATGTTGCTGCAGTTACCGGACTGCAAACCGATATCAAAGAACTCGATAAAGACATACGGTACATTAAAAGCAATATAAATTTGTCGAAAGACGAACAAGGATTTTACGGTTCTGGATCGTTCTATGCCTTGTTGGTTTCCGGGCCACTTTTCTTCCTTGCTGCAATAATTTTTAGAAACCGGTACAGGGCGCAAAATAAAGATGCTTCGAAGGTTAAAAATAGAAATGCCGGAAAGGTAGCAGCAAAGCACATGGCTAATGCACAAAGGCAGTTGCTTAACGGAGATGAGAAAGTATTTTATGAGGCGGTATATAAAGGACTCCTTGGCTATTTAAGTGACAAATTTGGTATTCAGGCGGCAGACTTGAATAAAGAAAATATTGCTCAACAATTGGCATTACGAAATATTTCTCAGCCAGTAATCAGTCAGCTTATCGAAACCATTGGTCTTTGCGAGATGGCCAGATATGCACCTGTGTCCGGCATATCAGAGGCTGATGTATTTGAAAAATCGAAGGGTATCATTAACAGTATTGAAAATGCGTAAGTTATATATTCTATTCCTCCTCTCTCTAGTATTTGTCCTGGCAAAAGGAAATGATTTGCAAGTTTTAAACGGGGCTAACGCAGCATATAAAAAGGGACAGTTTGAAGTTGCGCTCAAAGGTTACCAGCAGTTACTGGATTCTGGATATAGTTCGCCAGACATATATTATAATCTGGGAAACGCCAATTATAGATTGGACAACATCGCCGCTGCTATTTTAAATTATGAGAAGGCACATAAGCTTGCACCAGGTGATGAGGATGTTGAGATGAACCTCCGTTTGGCAAATACAAGACTTACGGATAAGATTGAAGGTGTGCCAGAGTTTTTCTTAAAGAGATGGTGGATTAGCTTTATTACCATCTTTAGTATCCAGGTTTGGTCTGTACTTATCGTATTGTTTTTTTTATCTGGCTTTGCGCTATTAATTGTGTATTTGTTCTCAAGGGAATTAATTCTGAAAAGAACATCCTTCTACGCTGGCCTGGTGCTTGTGATTTTGGCCCTGGCTTCTATGGGTATCGCAAGTGCCCAGGACAATTATTTCAGGCAGCACAAAGATGCTATTGTTTTCAATGGTGTAGTAAATGTTAAAAGTGCGCCAAACGATAAGCAAAAAACCTTATACATAATCCATGAGGGCACAAAGGTAACAGTGCTAGAAGACAACGACAATTGGCTCAAAGTAGAATTGCCAAACGGTAGCGTAGGTTGGATTACTGCTGCCGCTGTTAAGTCTATCTAGCAGTTCATTTCTATCTTATTATTTTAAAAAAGTGGTCTCGGTAGGTTTCACCAATAGGAATGCTTTGGTCTTTAATAAACACCGTATTCCCATCTATCGAAGTAATTTTATTTAGCGCTACAATGTAAGATTTGTGTATTCTAATAAACTGATTTTCTGGTAACTGAGCTTCAAAGTCCCTCAAGGTCTGGTAAGTGATTAACCTTTGCGAATCGGTGTAGACGGATATGTAATTTTTCAATCCCTCTATATAATGAATGTCTTTTAGGTCAACTTTAATGAACTTGTTTTTACTATCTCCCTTAATAAATAGGTAGTCTAACGCATTTGGTAATACAGGAGCAACAGGTTCTTGCTTTTCAATTGTCGTTTTTTGGAAATATTCCTTTGCCTTCTCAATACTTTTATAGAATCTGTCGTATGGTACAGGTTTCATCAAATAGTCCAGTACATTGTGCTCAAAACCTTCTAATGCATATTCTTCATAAGCTGTGGTGAGTATCACTTTACACTGTCCTGCACATATCTTTAAAAACTGGATGCCGTTCAACTCTGGCATTTGAATATCAAGAAAAACAAGATCTACCTCGCCATTTTGTACCATCCTGATTGCATCAAATGGGTTAGTAGTAGTGCCCACCAGTTCAAGGTTGGACGTTTTTGAGATATATCCTGCAATTATTTCTGAGGCATATGCTTCGTCATCGACGGCAAGGCAGCGGATCATATTATTTTAGATTAATAATTAAGGTTGATGAATAAACATTTTTCTCTTTGCTGAT
Organism: Bacteroidota bacterium; assembly: GCA_040385565.1. GTDB lineage: Bacteria > Bacteroidota > Bacteroidia > Sphingobacteriales > Sphingobacteriaceae > Pedobacter. The sequence continues at coordinate 17,540 of JAZKHD010000024.1, forward strand.
GGTAAGTTCGTATTGATCAGGATAGATAAGTTCCAACCGGCGACGTATATTGGCCAGACCGATACCGCTGGACTGGTCCTTTTGGTGCTTACTGATCAGGTTACTCACAATAAATTCAATGTGCCAGCCAGAAATTTTTGCACTAATTCTAACAGGATTTTTTGGATCTGTAACCACCCCATGTTTAAATGCATTTTCTATGAACGGTATCAGCAGAAGGGAGGCAATTTTCTGATTCCTTACCCCGTGTTGTTCAAATATTACATAAAATTCAGGCTCAAACCTCATTTTAAAAAGGGCAATATAGCTTTCCAGGTACTCGATTTCCTTAGAAAGTGCAACTTTTCCGTCGTCACTTTCATTTAAAGTATACCTCATTAAAGCAGATAGCCTGAGCACGGCTTCCGCCAGCTTTTCTGAAGCAGGAAGAGCAAGAGAATAAATGTAATTGAGCGTATTGTAAAGAAAGTGTGGGTTTATTTGTGATTTGAGGAAGGCCAGCTCAGCTTTCTTTGCTTCATCACGCAGCTTTACAGCATTGTTTTCGGTCTGTATGGCATTAACCATTCCCCATGCTGCGCCAGCTACAACCATATAAAAAGCCCCGAAATAAATGTTGTCGACAATGTAGTGTACCACCGTAGTATCAGGTGAATAATTATGGAAACCAAATAGATAGAGGTAAATCACTTCTTCAATTAGAAATCTGGAAAGCACAAATGCAGTAAATGCAAGTAATAAACCGCCAATTAGTTGGAGTGATTTATCCCGTTTCATAAACTTCGGATAAACCCAAAGGTAACAGATATAGAACTCTATGATCTGTACAACTGTCATTGATAATGCAAAAGCTATGTCGTAAAAGGTGACATTTTTCTTCAATAAATAACTGCCATAACCATATAACAGTAGAATTGTCCAACAACTGATATGAATTAATGTTAGGCGTATTTTTTTCATTTGCTAAAACTATCAAAAGGTAATTATATGTTTCCAGTTTCTTATCCCAAATGCTTATAATTTTATTCGAACGCCATATATTATCTGCTAAAAAGTTGATGGTTTCTAATAACCTGTTGGGATAATATTTTAGGGTATTGGAATCAAAAAATTTATTCACATGAAGTTTATTGACAAATTTGATCCAAGCAAAATATAGTAACATGAAAACAATAGCGAAGTACTTAATGATCCTTATCATGCTTTCAGCAAGCAATTCATTTGGTCAGAAAATTGAGATTTTAATAGTGGGATCTTCTCATGAAAATAAGCCCGGTGATGAAAATTACAGTGAGGTAATAAACAAGTTAAAAGCCTTTAAGCCTGACATGGTTTTCGGTGAATATTTGTCTCCTAAAGATTATTTAGCACTTGAGTCAGGAACCTGGGGCTACTTGGCGCTTAACAAAGCAAAGGAACGTCTTGTTAAAAGTACACCCGCTAATGAAAAGCAAATAAATCAAAGGATAGAAAAGGCAACTAAAGCTTTGAATAAGTTCCCATATTATCATAAACTGCGCATGGATCTTGCAATTAATTATCTAAGCCAAAATGACCGCGCAAATGCCGAATACCAAATATATCTTATAGAGAATGAGATGAAGAAATCTTTTGGTGCTGAAGAAAAGGAATACTATGCCAGGCATTTTGTCAATGCAGATTCTCTAAAAAAGGTCCGCATATACAGACCGCTAAGCGAGTATACCAATATCTATTTTCCGTTGCTGTACGCTTTAAAGCAAGATAAACTTTACACAATGGATTGTCAACGATATGACAAGCCTTGGTCACTAGCATGGTCTAAAGCAGATTCTGCGATTAAGTTGATGGAGAAAATTGCTAAAGCAGACAGTTTAAGTGCTGAAGCGAAAACACTTTCCGCTATCGAAAAATATTCTAGCCTTTCAAAAGAAGACAAAAAGAACATGACGTCTTCGCCGTACTATAATATGGCTACTCAGCGCTATGGGGAGCTAAATGATGCCTGGAATTTTTATGGAGGAAGTCACTTCTATGGCTACACAGGTTTCCCAGATCAATTCATAAAAGATATGTATGCGCAATGGACACTTCGGAACGAAGGGATGTGTACAAATGTCATCACTCAAGCCAGGGAAATGAAAGCAAAAAGGGTGATAGTTGGTGTAGGAGCAGCTCATAGAAAGATAATGGAAGAAATTCTGGCAAAAAATTCAGATGTAAAAATTGTAAGTTATAATCAGCTGTAAATAATTACGTTACGATTAGTAAAAGCCATATATTTATGCTTTAGCTCAATAATATTGAATTATGCGTACCATTAGGCTTGTTGTAATCGCTGTACTTGGTTTACTTTGCTACCATACACAAGCCCAAACATTGCCGCTAAAGGCGCGTGGTTTGGGAATACCGTTTGAGGGTACAACGGGAAGGTTTAATGCCATTACTGATGTACCTGGACTAGAAGTGGGTTATAAAACCCTGATCAGCGATACAGGTAAATTAGTCCGCGGAAAAGGTCCAGTCAGAACAGGGGTCACTGTAATTCTCCCAACGGGTAAGACAAGCAAAAGTTATCCTGCAGCATGGTTCTCTCTAAATGGCGATGGTGAAATGACAGGCCTTCCTTATATCGAAGACTACGGGATGGGTTACGGGCCAATTGGTCTTACAAATACAAACAGTGTTGGAATTGTTAGAGACGCAATCGGCCAGTGGAGTTACAATAAATTTTCCAAGTCAGATTTTATCGATTTTTCATTTGGTCTACCCGTTGTCGGAGAAACCTGGGATGGTATTTTAAATGATGTAAATGGCTTCCATGTTAAAAAAGAAGACGTATGGAATGCGATTGACGGTTCATCCGGTGGAAACATTGCTGAAGGAAATGTAGGAGGGGGAACAGGAATGGCTTGCTATGAATTTAAAGGTGGCAGCGGAACTTCCTCCCGGGTATTTTCAATTGACTCCATTCAATATACTTTAGGCGTATTCGTTCAGGCAAACTTTGGCAGACGAAGTGATTTGATGATCCGTGGAATTCCGGTAGGAAAACAAGTTAAGGACCTGGAGCCAATTGTAAATGAACAGAAAAGAAAGGACGGTTCCATTATCGCAATTATAGCCACTAATGCACCATTATTACCCGGACAACTTAAATTAGTTGCAAAAAGGGCAACTCATGGTATAGCGAGAACGGGTACCTTTTCGCACAATAGTTCCGGAGAGATCTTCTTCGCGCTGAGCACTGCTGAACCTACCTATAGCAAAAAATCCGCCGAAGAAATTTGGAAAGTAGTTCCCAAGTGGAAGTTGGACCCCATTTTCGAAGCTACTGTTGAGGCCACTGAAGAGGCTATCGTTAATGCACTTGTAGCAGCTAAAGACATGGAAGGTGTGAATGGGAACAAATATTTTGCATTGCCTCACAATAGATTAAAAGAGATCTTTAAAAAGTAAGAATTGGCTTTATTTTTCTGAAAAAAGTGCAGGACAAAAGAAAATCCGCGAGATTATGAAAATTTCGCGGATTACTTTAAATTCTGTGGAGCCGAAGGGGTTCGAACCCTTGTCCAGTTGCGTGGCAAATTATGCCTTCTACATGCTTATTTTCCAATTGATTTTCGGGTTAGGACGGGCTGGAAACCGACCTTATCTTTCACCTTAGGTACTTTATCTCGCAACTGTACCGTACCTTACAATTGCCAGCGTCATTATTTCGATGCCCCAGATTCTGGCCTAAAAACGCAGCAACCAGAGGGACAAAAGCTATTTAATTCTAAATTAAGCAGCTAAGGCGTAGTTATTTTCGCCAATCAAAGTGTGAACGTTCAATTTAAAGTGCTCTCCGTACAACGCACTGCATGCTAACATACGTACCTCCGCCCTGTCAAATCCAAAACGGCCCCGTTATTAATGCAAAAGTACTAAAATTATGCCACAGTTCTGCCCGGGTATTGCTGCAAGGCAATAGTAAGAGAGTCCATAGCCTTGTTAAGGTCCTCAGTATTTAATACATACGCCATTCTCACTTCATTTTTTCCTGATCCGGAAGATGAATAAAAACCTGTTGCAGGCGCCATCATGACAGTTGCACCTCCATGTTCAAAGCTTTCCAGTATCCACTGACAGAATTTGTCAGCATCATCTATCGGAAATCTGGCAACCACATAAAATGCGCCACCCGGATTTGGACAAAACACACCTTCAATAGCATTCAGCCTTTTTACTAACGTGTCCCTGCGTAGCGTATATTCTTTATTTACAGCCTCAAAATAACTATCCGGTGTGTCAACGGCAGCAGCACCTGCAATTTGCTCAACCATTCCCGGACTTAATCTCGCTTGCGCAAACTTCAATCCGGATTGGATAACTTCCTTGTTTTTTGTAATTAGACAGCCCAATCTCGCACCGCATGCACTGTAACGTTTTGAAACCGTGTCCATCACGATCACATTTTCAGCCAAACCATCTAAATGCATAGGAGAGATAAACTCCTTACCATCATAACAAAACTCACGGTATGCCTCATCAGAAAATAAGAACAAATCGTATTTCAGGCAAAGATCCTTTAGTGCATCAAGCTCTTCCCTTGAATATAGATATCCGGTTGGGTTGTTCGGGTTACAGATAATAATGGCCTTTGTTTTCTCGGTAATTAGTTTCTCAAATTCTGCGATTGGAGGTAATGCAAAACCATTTTCAATAAAAGAAAGAATGGGTTTTACTACAACATTGCTCATGCAGGCAAAACCATTATAGTTGGCATAGAAAGGTTCAGGGATAATGATCTCATCACCTTCGTTAACACAGGTTTGCATGGCGATGGTAATTGCTTCAGATCCACCAACAGTTACCAGAATATCAGCAGGAGTAATGCCGTAACCTAGTTTATTGTAGTATTCAGCAAGCTTTGTTCTGTAGGTTAATGTGCCTTCAGATGGCGTATATGCCCAAACATCAAAATCAATATTTTTTACCGCATTGAGCATTCCTTCAGGGGTTGCTATGTCTGGTTGACCGATATTTAAGTGGTAAACTTTTTTCCCATCCTGCTTTGCTTTATCAGCAAATGGTGTCAGTTTCCTTATAGGCGAAGCGGGCATTTGAACCCCTTTATCTGAAATCTTTGGCATGCCTCAAAAATAAAAAAACCTCGCTTATTAACGAGGTTTTTTTATTCAAATATGTTTTTAGCTAGTCTTTAATTGCCACTGGTAGTGATGCAACCGAAATGCCTTTAATGTAAAGTACTTTTGTGCTGAGCTTCGCATTCGATGTGATGGTCACTTGTTTTGTAAATGGAAGAGGCTGACTAGGGTTTGGGGTGTAGGTAACAGTAATTATTCCTGTTTCACCTTTTTTAACAGGTGTTTTAGTCCATTGAGGAACAGTACATCCACACGGAGCAGTTACGTTTGTAATAATCAATGGAACATCGCCAACGTTGGTATACTTAAATTCAACCGTAGCTGGTTTAGTCATGAGGATGTTGCCAAAGTCATGAGTTTCCTTTTCAAATTTAAAGTCGGCAGCTACCTGGGCATTCGCCAATCCAGTCACGCTTAATAAAAAAGCAACTACTACTATAATCTTTTTCATGTTCTTAGTTTTTAAACAAATTTAATGTTTAAAGATACAAAACAAAAAGTATTCCAACATATAAATTAGCTTACACAATAAAGTCATACTTTAGATTTTATGTATCTTTGTATTCAACCGATTTGCTTATGATGCCAGATAGTAAATTTATAACGAACCCGATCGATGCTTCCGAGCTAAGTTTTGATGATTTCAAAACAATTGTAATAAACGACTATAAAATTGCCTTTGAAAGCAGACAGGCGAGTATATTAGGTCGAAAGGAAGTGTTAACCGGCAAGGCTAAATTTGGTATTTTCGGCGATGGTAAAGAAATTCCTCAAATAGCAATGGCAAAAGCATTTAAGGAAGGCGACTGGCGCTCCGGCTATTACAGGGATCAAACCTTCGCATTTGCTACCGGCATCTGTACCTTAAAAGAGTTCTTCGCGCAGCTATACGCCAATCCTAGTATTGAGGCTGATCCTTCTTCCGGCGGGCGCCAGATGAACTGCCATTTTGCATCAAGGTCTTTGAACGAAGATGGCAGCTGGAAAGACTTGACAAAAATTAAAAATTGTGCTTCTGATATTTCACCTACAGGTGGTCAAATGGCCCGACTTATCGGTCTGGCTTATGCATCAAAGTTATACAGACAAAATCGGGAACTTGATTACCTAACTAATTTTTCCGTATCTGGTAACGAGGTGGCTTTTGGTACCATTGGTAATGCCTCTACTTCTGAAGGCGTCTTCTTTGAAGCCATTAATGCGGCCGGTGTGTTGCAAATTCCAATGGCCATTTCCATTTGGGATGATGCTTACGGTATTTCTGTTCCGGCAAAGTATCAAACTACTAAAGAAGATATCTCTGAGGTATTAAAAGGCTTCCAGCGTGATGAGTATGCTGGCGGCTATGAAATATTTAAAGTTAGGGGCTGGGATTATCCAGCGCTCTGCGAAATGTATCAGCATGCTATCGATGTATGCCGTACGGAGCATGTTCCGGTTATGATTCACGTAACTGAGGTAACACAGCCGCTTGGGCATTCAACCTCAGGCTCACACGAGAGGTACAAAAGTAAGGATAGATTAGAATGGGAAGCTGAGTTCGACTGCATTGTACAAATGCGCAAGTGGATGATTGAATCTGCAATTGCGACTGACGATGAAATTACAGAACTGGAAAACACCGCGAAAACATTTGTAAGGGAAACGCAGCGCGAGGCCTGGAACGAGTTTCTCGAGACCATTCAGACTGAAAAGGAGCAGGCAATTGCTATGATACATTCGGTTTCTAACGGAGATCAGTCTATCACAAAGATCGCTACACAACTGGCGGGCTCTCCTGATGCACTTCGTAAAGAGGTGATCTCTTCGGTAAGGCGTGCACTTAGACTTAGTGCAAAACAAAATTCTTCAGAAAGAAGCGCATTAGTGGAGTGGTATGCTGCCCAGAATGAACTTAATGAAGAAAGATACCATTCAAAGCTGTTTACAGACGGTATTGAAAGTCCGTCTTTAGTAGAAATTGTTGCTGCCGACTATTCAGAAGAAAGCAGAATGGTTGATGGCCGTGAAATATTAAATGCCTGCTTTGAAGCCAACTTCAACAGAGACCTTAGGCTCGTTGCCTTCGGCGAAGACTTAGGCGCAATTGGTGACGTTAATCAAGGGTTTGCAGGATTACAGGCTAAATTTGGTGATTTAAGGATTAGCGATACCGGTATCAGGGAAATGACAATTGTCGGTCAGGGCATTGGGTTGGCCTTAAGGGGATTGAAACCAATTGCAGAGATCCAGTATATGGACTATCTGCTATATGCGCTTAACGTTTTAAGTGATGACCTTGCAAGCTTGTCATACCGGACCAAAGCGGGACAAAAAGCGCCGCTGATCATTAGAACACGTGGTCATCGTTTGGAAGGTGTATGGCATTCAGGTTCGCCAATTTCAATGATTCTTGGATCACTTCGTGGTTTACACATTTGTGTTCCCCGTAACATGACTCAAGCTGCAGGTATTTACAATACCTTATTCCGGTCAGACGAACCAGCTTTAATGATCGAGTGCCTGAATGGTTATCGCCTGAAAGAAAAAATGCCTGACAATGTGGGAGATTATACTGTTCCACTTGGCAAAGCCGAAATCATAAAAGAAGGTACGGACATTACAGTTGTATCCTACGGCGCTACCCTTAGGGTAGTTGAAGAAGCAGCAAAAGAACTTGAGAATTTCGGAATTTCCGTTGAAATCATAGACCCTCAAACGCTACTGCCATTCGATACAGACAACATCTGTGCAACTTCCCTTAAAAAAACCAGTAAGCTTCTTGTTGTTGATGAAGATGTTCCGGGTGGGGGTGCAGCATTTATTATGCAACACATTTTGGAACAGCAGAATGGATATTATCACCTTGATGGTCAGCCGCGCACCTTAACTGCTCATGCACACAGGCCACCTTATGGATCTGACGGCGATTATTTTAGTAAACCTTCCGTAGATGATGTTGTAGAGGCTGTTTATAAAATGATGCACGATAGCAACGCAGCTAAATACCCTGCAATATTCTAGCTGAATTCAATAAAAGCTTTTCGGGGTTTCAAATACGCTAAAGACAGCTGAAGTTAGGCTATAAGAAAAGTCAATAACAAATCAGTTCCCGTTATAAAAAAGCAGATTAGGTTTAACCCAATCTGCTTGCTCTGTCTCTTAATAGATGATCTGCCAGCACCAATGCAGCCATTGCTTCAACAATAACTACAGCCCTTGGCACCACACATGGATCATGCCTGCCTTTTCCTTTAATTTCAGCCGCTTCACCTGCAGCATTGATAGTCTGCTGATTATGCATAATCGTCGCAACCGGTTTAAACGCAACTGTAAAGCTAATCTCCATACCATTGGAAATACCACCCTGTATACCACCGGAAAAGTTTGTAAGCGTTTTCGGCCGACCATCGCCCGATAGAAATATATCATTATGCTCGGAGCCTCTCATTTCGCTACCACCAAAACCTGATCCATATTCAAAGCCATGCACCGCATTAATGCTTAACATCGCTTTACCAAGATCAGCATGGAGCTTATCGAAAACAGGTTCACCCAAGCCTACAGGGCAGTTTCTAATGATACAACTGACCTTACCACCAACAGTATCGCCATCTTTCCTAACGCTGTCAATAAAATCTATCATTTGATTCGCTGTAGCAGGGTCCGCACAGCGAACAATGTTCTCCTCACGTACTGCAAGCAGGTTGTCGATCGTATCATTGGCCAAATTGGGCGCCTGTATTTTTCCAACAGAAGAAACATGGGCAAACACTTCAACGCCATGGTGCTTTAACAAAAGCTTTGCTATTGCCCCGGCCGCAACTCGTGCTGCGGTTTCCCGTGCAGATGAACGTCCACCGCCTCTGTGATCCCTTATTCCGTACTTTGCGTCGTAGGTATAGTCGGCATGAGAAGGACGGTACACGTCTGTATTGTGGCTATAATCTTTACTACGCTGATCTTCATTTGGAATCAGCATGGCAATAGGAGTGCCGGTAGCTTTACCCTCAAAAATACCCGAAAGTATCTGCACGGTATCACTCTCCTTGCGCTGGGTAGTAATTTTAGATTGTCCGGGTTTGCGTTTATCTAATTCCGACTGGATAAATTCCAGATCAATAGGCAATTGTGCCGGACAACCGTCTAGAATTACCCCAATTGCAACACCATGGGACTCTCCAAACGTACTGATGCGAAACAATTGACCAAATGAGTTACCTGCCATGTTAATATTTTTAGTGTTCTGTAATGGTAAAACCGGCCTTTTGCAAGTCTTTCCAGAAATCGGGGTAAGATTTTTCTACTACATCCATATCTTCCAGCTCTACCTCTTTTATAACGAGTGCAAGCGGTGCGAAAGCCATTGCCATTCTATGGTCTTCATAGGTTTTAAAAGATACTTTTTCAGGAAAACTCAGTGATGAGCAATCCAAAGTATATACCAGGTTATCTTCTGTTAGTAACACACCAAGCTTTGCCAATTCAGTTTGAAGGGCCAATATTCTGTCTGTTTCCTTAATTTTCAATGTTTCGAGCCCGGTAAACCTCAAGTCCTTACCCAGGGCGGCCGCACAAACTATAATGGTTTGGGCTAAATCCGGACAATCTTTCAAGTTGATAACATCATTCCCAAACGACTTTGAGCCAGATTTTAGTGCTATTCCTTTCTCAGTTCTGATGGTATCAACGCCAAAAGGCTGCATTAACTCTTTTATTTTGCTATCGCCCTGCAGACTTTTTTCTTTCAAATAGGGTAAGCTTATCGCCGCATTTTCTGCCAACGCAGCAATGCTGTACCAATAAGAGGAAGCACTCCAGTCTGGCTCAACCGCTAAAGTTGCATTGTTAAATGCCTGAGGTTCAATTTTTATCAAATTCCCTTCCCAGGTATGTGTTATGCCTGCCTCCTTAAGCATGTCTAAGGTCATGGTCACATAAGGTACCGATGTCAATTCCCCCACAATTTCGATGGTTAACCCTTTTTCAAGCGTAGGGGCAATCATTAAAAGGGCTGAAATGTACTGACTGCTCACATCACCTTTGATCCTCACAATTGAAACCGCCTGTTTAAGAGGCCCATTGATTAAAAGAGGAGGGAAGCCTTCGTTTTCTGTATAAGATAAATCTGCGCCAATCTCCTTGAGTGCTTCTGCAAGCAAACCTATTGGCCTTTGCTTCATGCGCTCAGAACCAGTTAGCAAGAAACTACCTTGCTGCGCAGAAAGATAGGCTGTTAAAAAACGCATGGCTGTTCCCGCAGGCCCCACATCAACAGTTTGCTGATGTGGGCTGTTTGGCGAGATCTCATTTAAAATCCGGTTTAAGGTTACAGTGTCAGCGGCGTCCGACAAGTTGTCGAGCTTAACTGAGTTTTTACTTAATGCACTAATAATCAGTGCCCGGTTGCATTCACTTTTTGAACCTGTAAGAACAATTTCAGTATCAATATCTTTGTTGCCCTTAAAGGAAACAAGTGCATTCTTCATAATTATTATAAGCTTTCAGATTTATGGTTTAACTGCATCTGCATGAGCTTCAGCAGCAATTCCTTTTTCTGCCTTACCGGCATTCATAATTTCTGTTTGCTTGCGGATAGATTCACCATGAACCAATTCCAAAAACTTCTCAGTAAAGTTTAAATCAAGTTTCAAGGCTTTAGCGAAAGCAGTACCTTTTTGGATGATGGCATCCCAACGGTTAACCTGCAAAATAGTAACCTGGTTATCACGTTTAAATTCACCAATTTTCGAAACAATTGCCATACGCTCACCCAACTTTTGAAGTAGCACATCATCAATTTTATCAATTTGCTTACGCAGATCAACCAACTGATCGGTAATTGCAGGGTTAGAAGTCTCAGGCTCACGAACCGTTAAACGGTCTACTAAATCTGAAAGTGCAGCAGGTGTAACTTGTTGTTTAGCATCAGTCCATGCAACAGAAGGATCAACGTGAGATTCGATCATTAAACCTTGCATATCTAAATCCAACGCTTTTTGAGAAATGTAAGGAATCAATTCACGGTTACCGCAGATATGACTTGGATCATTGATGATCGGCAATTCCGGACATAAGGTCTTCAATTGAATAGCCAGTTCCCACATCGGTTCGTTACGGAAAGAGCTTTTCTCGAAAGAAGAGAAACCACGGTGAATTGCTCCTAATTTCGTAATACCAGCACCATTAATACGCTCTAACGCACCGATCCACAATTGTAAATCAGGATTTACAGGGTTTTTAACCAATACTGGGATGTCAACACCTTTCAAAGCATCAGCAATTTCCTGTACAGTAAAAGGATTCACGGTAGAACGTGCACCAATCCAAAGAATATCTACACCAGCAGCAAGGGCTTCTTCAACATGTTTTGCGTTAGCAACCTCAACTGCAGTTGGCAATCCGGTTTCTGCCTTAGCTCTCTTCAACCATTCCAGGCCTATACTTCCAATGCCTTCAAATTCTCCCGGACGGGTACGTGGTTTCCAGATGCCCGCTCTCAATACAGAGACTTTGCCAGTTGCAGCCAATAAATGAGCTGTAGTTAGAAGTTGTTCTTCAGTTTCTGCACTACATGGTCCAGAAATGATTAAAGGTTCATTGTTGATGTTTAGCCAAGTGTTTAGCGGCTGAATGTTTAATTGTAATTTCATTGTTTTGGGGTTTGTCTTGTTAATATTTTGTTAAAGGGTCTCGTCAGTTTAAACAATATCGTTTTTCTGATATTCGCCCATGATGTTAAAATTCACTGTATATTTTAGCGCTTGTCGCACTGCTTTATCATAACCTTCCGTATTGTTCCAATCTAAATCAACGTAGAAATAGTAGTCATTGCGTTTACCCAGCACCGGCATACTCTGTATTTTGGTTAGGTTAACTTGCTGTTCTGCAAATATGTTAAGTACTTTAGAAAGGGCGCCAACATGGTTGCCTACCTGGAATACAATCGAAGCTTTATTGATCATGTTCAACTCCTCGGTTTTTTCACGTTTGAGGATCAGAAACCGTGTGTAGTTTTTCTTGTTAGATTCAATACGTCTTTCAATAATATTTAAACCATACATTTCAGCGGCAAGTGTATTTGCGATTGCTACTGTATCTGTCAGCTGTTCGTCGCGAATCTTTTTAGCACAGGCGGCCGTATCGCTGCCTTCAATTACCTGAATATGTGGGTAAGCATCAAAAAAGTCAATACACTGGCGCAAAGCGATAGGATGGGAGGTTGCAAAGCGAATGTTCTCGAATTCCACTCCAGGCAATGCCATCAGGTGCAATTGGATAGGGAGGTACACTTCGCCAACAACTGCAAAATTGTATTCACGAATTAAAGTGTAGTTTGGCAGCAAGCTGCCGGCGATAGAATTCTCTATAGCCATTACTACAAAATCTGCTTCCTGGTCCTGTAAACGATCACAGGTTTGTTTAAATGAGTTGCATTCCACGGTTTGGATTTCGTTGCCAAAAAACTTAAAGGCAGCTTCTTCATGAAATGACGCTTTGATACCCTGGATCGCTACTCGTAATTCTTTTTTCATTTTTTAATGCTTTAAACGAAAAAAGTCCCGGCTTTAGACCGGGACTTTCGTATACATTTATCTTAGTTGATGATGTTACATATTAGCCCCGGCTCTTACTAAAGTAGTAAAAGTAACCAGTCCAATATGATATAACGTTCTTCAAAATTTTCTTTTTTCGTTTTTCCAAATGTACTAACAAAATTTAATTTGTCAATAGCTAATTAAAAAAAATATTTAATGGAATGATATATGGTCGGATGTTGACTGTATGTTGCTTGGATAAAGCCTGTGGATCGACGGTATAACCTCAGTATAAACACAGCCTTTGGGTCAGGTTAGGTTCAGGTCCGGTTCAGGTCTTCTTCAGGTTAGGTTCACCTTTGGGCGATGATAACCTGAGCCAAATCTGATCCAAACCCGATGAAGACCTGAAGAAGGTACATACGTTATACATGCTTTCCACGAAGGTTGTGCAGCCGTTTTCCGAATCCTTGCAGAACCATAACCAATTAAAAGCAAGGCGAGTGTGTTTTCAAAAGTAACACTTTTATTGTAATACTTTAGATGTTGCTTTAAGGAATGAAAATACTAGTGAAGATTAAGGTAACTAGCTTTTGGTCGACTTACTATTAAAATAATCTAAGCTTGCCAAAATATCCTTTTCGCTTGCCCTGCAATTGTAGGCACATGAGCCAATGTTATTTAGCAAAGAGAACATGATTTGCCCGTCTTCATTTTTCTTATCGCTTTGCATAAATTCAAGTAGTTTAGAATAGCTGGCCTCCTTAATGCGATAGGATGGGTATAGGTTTAAAAAGTATTCTGTGATGTCTTGCAGTTCTGATTCTGACAAGGTGTTGTTGGTTTGCGACAAGAATGCTTCGCATACCATACCAATAGCTATTGCTTCGCCGTGGTTTAGTGGTTTCTTGTCTTTTATTAGCGAGTAGGTTTCTACAGCGTGGCCAATAGTATGGCCAAAGTTTAATATTTTCCTTAGCCCCTTTTCATGCGGGTCTATAGCAACTACCTCATTTTTAATCTCTACAGAACGATAAATGGACTGAGCATCAATGTTTTTATAGTCGGCTGTTTTTAAGTTCTGGTAGTAAGATTTATCAGCAATTAGACCGTGTTTAATCATTTCGGCGAAGCCGGAAAGTAATTCTCTCTCAGATAAAGATTTTAAGAACACGGTTTCTATAAAAACAGATTTTGGCAGTGTGAATGTGCCGACCATATTTTTAACGTTGTCTATATCAATACCTGTTTTGCCCCCAACGGATGCGTCTACTTGCGACAATAGGGTAGTAGGAATATTGATAAAATCGATGCCCCGTTTGTAAGTAGAGGCCACAAAGCCACCCATATCTGTAATTACGCCGCCTCCCAGATTTACCATAAGACACTTTCTATCTGCGCCAAAATCAAGTAAGGTTTTCCAAATACCTATGCAGAAGTCTATGTTTTTATTTTCTTCACCCGGGTCTGTTTCGATTAGATCGAACGTGGTGTAATCTTCCAGCATTTGCTGGAAAAGGGGAAGGCAGTGTTCTCCCGTATTGCGGTCTACGAATACAAAGACTTTGCTGTACTTGTTAGAATTGATGATGTCGGCTAAGGGTGCCAGGCCTGATTCAAAGTAGATGGTATGGCCGGCGCTGTCCAGATTTTTCATTAAATAACAGTAATTTTTTGTCCCATAAAATCAATCACATCGCCTACGCGAACTTTAAGCCTTTTGCGGTAATCTACAGTGCCGTTGTACTTTACAAGACCGTCTTCCACAACAGTTTGTGCTTCGCCACCGCTTTGCACTGATCCTGTAGCTTTAAGTAACTGAATAAGCGGTATAAATTCACCTTCTAGTTTAAATTCTATCATCTTGAGACAAACTTACAATTATTTATAAAGTGTTGTACATTGATACAGTGGGATTGTATATTTTTGCGTAAAAAACTGGCCTTAATGAAAGTATCCCCGAATAGAGAACTGAATTTTGATAACACTGAAATCGCTTTCAAAAGTAAATCAAACGGAGAACTGAACGCAGCATATTGGCTGTTTAAAATTATAGGGAGCAACTTTCTGGTTAAAGTAGGTCCGCCTGTTACTAACTTCTTTCTCAATATTGGACTGCCTATTAAAGGAATCATTAAGGCAACTATTTTCAAACACTTTTGCGGTGGCGAAACTATAGCTGAGTGTGAACCGACTATCGCGCAACTTGATGCCGGCAAGGTGGGCACCATACTTGATTATTCTGTAGAAGGCGAAGAAGAAGAGGCTGTTTTCGACTATACAGCTGCTGAAATTATCCGCACAGTTGAACGGGCAGCAGGTGATAAAAGAATTCCTATCACAGTGTTTAAAATTACCGGGATTGGTCGCTTTGGTCTCTTTGAAAAACTTGATGCTAAAAAAGAACTTACGGATAATGAGCATGCCGAATTTGAAAGAGTAAAGAAGCGTTGCGAAGCTATTTGTCGCCGTGCCTACGAACAAAAAGTGCCAATTATGATTGATGCGGAAGAAACCTGGATACAGGATACAATTGATCAGCTGGCCCTCAACATGATGCGTCTTTTTAATAAAGAGGAAATAATTGTATACAACACCTACCAGCTTTACAGGCATGATAAACTTGCAGATTTAAAGTCTGACCATTTGATAGCCAAAGCGGAAGGCTTTATTTTGGGCGTTAAAATGGTAAGAGGTGCTTACATGGAAAAGGAGCGAAAGCGTGCTGCAGAGATGGGCTATCCATCGCCAATACAGCCAACTAAACAAGCATCTGATGACGATTACGATGCATCATTAAGGTATTCTGTGGAGCACATTGATCAGATTGCTTTTGTATGTGGTACACATAATGAGCAGAGCAGCAAATTGCTAGGTGAATTACTGGATGTCAAGGGTATTGCGCACAACCACCCACATGTCTACTTTGCCCAGTTGCTGGGTATGAGCGATAACTTAAGTTTCAATTTATCTGATGCCGGATATAACGTGGCTAAATATGTTCCTTATGGACCAATTAAAGCCGTTATGCCATACTTATTTAGGCGGGCGCAGGAGAATACTTCAATTGCAGGTCAGACCAATAGGGAGCTTGGCTTGATCGTTAAAGAAAAGCAGCGCCGCAGACTTTAAGCGGGCCTGAAATGTTGGCTTCTCGTTCCTATCAGGCAGTCATATTTACCGTTGCAGTTAAGCAGTCTGTTTTAGGCTAAAGCAGCCCTCTTTCTACCAAAACGTTTCTTAACTCGCTTGGATGTTTGTCCATTAATAAGGTATGAAGTCCTGCTTCTTTTGCGCCTACAAGGTGCTGCGGACTGTCATCAATAAACAATGTCTCTTCCGGGATCAGGTTGTTTTCATCAATAACCTTTTGAAAGATTTCTACGTTTGGCTTTCTTAAGAACATTAGCTGAGAATAATAGGCCTTTTCAAAGAGGTCGTCATTGCCCGAAATTTGATATTCTTTTTGCAGGTAGTCGGTAAAGAAATTATAGTGGATTTCGTTGGTGTTACTGAGCAAAAAAGTGCGGTACTTCGCCTTGGCTTCTAGTAAGGTGTCGTGCACACTAGGTGGCACGCCTACAAATATGCTGTTCCATGCAGCGTCAATCTCCTCATCACTAAGGTTGCTGTTGTTTGCGGCCACCCTAATTCCTGCCCTGAACTCAGCAGGGGAAATAGAACCGGTCTCCAATTTTGAAAAAAGTTCATCGTGTCCCTTGTGGCCGAAGAAAGATTCAATGTTTGGGATACCTAATTGAGAAAGTGCATTTTGCGCCTTTTTGAAGTCGATTTCGAAGATGACATTACCGTAATCGAAAATAATGTTTTTTATTTTTTGTGTGAATTCTGTTTCCATAATTGGATACAAATATGTAACATTGCACTCGCAAAATCTAATAGATTTTTCAGGGCCATTAGCTCAGTTGGTTAGAGTAGAAGACTCATAATCTTTTGGTCGATGGTTCGAGCCCATCATGGCCCACCATACGGGGTAATTGAAATTTAGTTTCTTTTACCCCGTTTTTTTTCTCTCTAAATGCCTGTTTGTTAAGTATATATTTTCTTAAGTTTCGCCCAGTTTAGCGATTCGAGCTTTTAAGCTTTCAAATTGAATTTTTTGGGGTACATCGAACCAATCAGCCTTCGCTGTTCTGAAACTTTTACCTTGGTCGCCATTGGTGATGATGGCAGGCCTGTTGCTGTTATATACTGATATTATTTGTATTCTTGATCTCGGCCATCACAAAGGTACTATGCGTACTTCCGATGCTTTCCACTGATCCCAATTTATTGAATACGAAATCCTGATAATGTTTCATGTCTTTAGCAAACACTTTTAGAAAGAAATCGTAATCGCCTGATATGTTATAGCACTCAACCACCTCATCGATCTTTAAAATATCTTCTACAAAGCTATGGCCGATCTTACGGTCATGTTGTTTAAGTTTGATATTGCATAATACTATAAATCCCTGATTTAACTTTTCAGGGTCCAATAGGGCGATATACTTTTTGATATAACCTTTAGTTTCCAGACGCTTTATGCGCTGTACCACCGGTGAAGGCGACAGGCTGACCTGTGCGGCCAGTTCCTTGATCGTACGACTGGAGTCATTTGCCAGTATTTTTAACAGCTTTAGATCGATCTCATCCAATTGCTCCATAGCATAATTCACTTTTAGAAGGCATAAAGATAAGACTAAACAGCATAAAAGTTTTACAAAACTACTAATTAAAGTAATTTTGGTTGAAATTATATGGGTACTGCAGTTTTAATCACTGTTTTTATACCTTTGAGCCGAGTTAAATACTCTGGTTCTTTACATATTTCAACAATCAGGAAAGGTTTTACTTAGCGGTGAATTAATAGGGAATCGTGTGCAAATCACGAGCTGTCGCGCAACTGTAAGTAACATCAATGCTTTACCAACAAATGGTCACTGCGCAAGCGGGAAGGCCGGTAAATGCAGTTACAAGTCAGGATACCTGCCTTTGCTGAATTGGTCGATACTTTCGCGAAAGAGGTTGTCGGACAGATCAACGTATATTCCAAGTTGCATTTACCTGTTAGGTGCGCCTTAGGCTGTTGTACGCCTTTCTCTCCTCTTTTTGTGTAAGCATTCTGAACTATCAAGGAACTTTTTAATGATCATTAACCATTTAAAAAGTTAACAACATGGAAAACACTCAGGATAGCCTCAAGTATGATTTTGCATTCGGGCTGGAGAGCACTTGTTTAGATGAAAACTATCAACCTTCAAGTCAAACGCGTCTGACGACCAATTTTGCAAACCTGGCCAGGGGAGATAATCGTCAACAAAACTTGCGCAATGCCTTAACTATGATCAACAATCGATTCAATGCATTGGCCCATTTGGATAATCCTAAAGGTGACCGTTACCTTGTAGAACTGGAAATCATCACAGTAACGATGCGTATTGATGATAAGAGCGGCATTAACAATCTGCCTTTGATTGAAGTTTTAAAATCGAATATTTTTGACCGTAAGACTAACCGACGTATCGAAGGTATCGCCGGAAATAATTTTTCATCTTATGTTCGTGATTATGATTTCAGTGTTTTATTGATCGAATACAATAAAAACAAATCTAGTTTTACTGTTCCTGAAGATTTTGGTGATTTGCATGGTAAACTTTATAAGTGCTTTGTGAACTCAGCCACTTATAAAGAGCACTTCAAGATGTCACCGATCATTTGTCTAAGTGTATCGGGCAACAGAACGTATACCCACACGGAGTATCAGCATCCGGTTCTGGGTTTTGAGTATCTGCAGGATGAGTATTCTCTCACTGATGAATATTTCTCTAAAATGGGTTTAAAAGTTCGTTTTTTCATGCCTCCGAACAGTGTGGCGCCGATGGCTTTTTACCATTCCGGAGATCTACTTGCTGATTACACTGATCTTGGACTGATCAGCTCAATCAGCACGATGGAGACTTTCCAGAAGATCTATCGCCCTGAAATTTACAATGCAAATTCAGTTGCCGGGAAAATCTATCAACCTAATCTTAAACACGAAGATTATTCACTGACCCGCGTGGTATATGACCGAGAAGAGCGCAGCCGACTAGCTGTTGAACAGGGTAAATATGCTGAGGAGCATTTCATCAAGCCTTATCGGGATATTCTTGAGCAGTGGGCTGGTGAATTCGTTTGTTAATAAATCAAAACAAAAAAGAAAAACAATGAAAAGACTATTACCGACCTCGATTGTGGGAAGTTTACCGAAACCTGCCTGGCTTGCACCACCCGAAAAACTTTGGTCACCCTGGAAACTGGAAGGCGATCAGTTACTGGAAGGAAAACAGGATGCTTTGCGAATTGCTTTGCAGGAACAGCATTTGGCTGGTGTGGATATCATCAGTGATGGTGAGCAGACACGCCAACATTTTGTAACCACTTTTATCGAGCATTTAAGTGGTGTAGATTTTGAGAACCGTAAGATCGTAAAGATCCGTGACCGTTATGATGCCAGTGTCCCTGTTGTAGTGGGCGAGGTTGTACGTCAAACAGCCGTTTTTGTGGAAGATGCCAAATTCTTACGTAAACTAACAGATAAAACTATAAAATGGGCGTTGCCAGGGCCGATGACCATGGTAGATACGCTGTACGATGACCATTACAAAAGTCGGGAAAAATTAGCCTGGGAATTTGCGAAACTGCTCAATGAAGAAGCAAGGGAACTGCAAGATGCAGGCGTAGATATTATCCAGTTTGATGAACCGGCGTTCAATGTGTTCTTCGATGAAGTAAACGATTGGGGAATGGCTGCACTGGAAAGGGCCATTGAAGGATTACACTGCGAAACTGCGGTACATGTTTGCTACGGTTATGGCATAAAAGCGAATAATGATTGGAAAAAGACATTGGGATCAGAGTGGCGTCAGTACGAAGAGATTTTCCCTAAAATCCAAAAATCCAACATTGATATTGTGTCTTTGGAATGCCATAACTCACGTGTGCCGTTAAATTTAATTGAACTTGTCCGAGGCAAAAAAGTAATGGTCGGTGCAATTGATGTAGCAACCAATACCATTGAAACACCAGAAGAAGTAGCCGATACCTTGCGCAGAACACTAAAGTTCGTTGATATCGAAAATCTTTATCCTTCAACAAACTGTGGTATGGCACCTTTGCCCAGAAACGTGGCAAGCGGAAAGTTAAGTGCATTAAGCGCAGGAGCAGAAATTATACGCAAAGAATTTGGGATGTAATTCCAATGTACCCAAGGAATATATTAAGATTATTTTGAAGAAGTTATTAGAGTTATTAAAAAAAGCAGGTTTCGACGGTTTCTTGCTAATGATAGGCACCCTGATCCTATTAGCCTATTTTTTGCCTCAACCGGGGCTGGTCAAAGAACCAGTGTCGCTGGAGGAGATTGCGGGTGTAGGCGTCTCGTTGATTTTCCTTTTTTATGGCCTACGATTGAGTGTTGAGAAACTAAAAGCCGGACTTGCCAACTGGAAAATGCACATTGTTGTGCAATTGACAACATTTTTGTTTTTTCCACTCATCGTTTTAGCGTCACGTCCCTTGTTCACTGGTACTGGCTTTGAGTTGCTTTGGTTGGGTGTTTTTTTTCTGGCAGCTTTACCGTCCACCGTTTCCTCTTCGGTGGTTATGGTTTCCATCGCAAAGGGCAACATTCCTGCAGCCATTTTCAATGCGAGCATTTCAAGTTTGATCGGGGTGGTGGTTACGCCGCTCTGGGTTGGTCTGTTCATCGCTTCTGCAACAGGCAATTTCGATGTCTCTAATATCGTGATAAAGCTGGTTTTTCAGGTTTTGTTGCCGGTCATCATAGGCATCAGCCTCAACTCCCGTTTTGGCACAATCGCCGAAAAGTATAAAAAACACCTTAAATATTTTGATCAGGCAATTATTCTGACGATCATTTACACGTCGTTTTGTAAGTCATTTTCCGAACATCTTTTTGAGGGCTTCACCACCTTTGAACTTGTAGGACTTGCCGTAGGGATGATGTTGTTGTTTTTTGTTGTATTCCTTTGCGTTGGACTACTCAGTCGCTTGTTTGGCTTTTCAGAGGAAGATCGTATTACCGTCTTATTCTGTGGATCTAAAAAGTCATTGGTACATGGCACGGTCATGTCAAAAGTGCTTTTTCAGCACAGTGCCATCACCGGCATCGTATTGTTGCCGCTCATGCTTTATCATGCCCTGCAATTAATTGCCGCCAGCATCATCGCCCAGGGAATGGCGCGACGAAAAGAAGCATGATTTTATTTATGGACTATGAAACTTTTAGAAAAAACACAGTTAGGTGGCGTCAGCCTAAAAAATAGAATGGTTATGGCAGCGATGACCAGGGGCCGTACAGATAGCGATGGCTTAGTGGGTGAGATGACAGTGCAATACTATGCCCAACGGGCTAGTTCAGGTCTGCTGCTTACCGAGTCTATCAGGATCAGTGAAGAAGCTACCGGCAGTCCGCTTACCCCGGGTATTTTCACGAAACAACAAATAGAGGCGTGGAATAAAGTTACAGAGGCGGTACATGATCAAGGCGGTGTGATCGTAGCTCAGCTTTGGCACACCGGTCGGATAGGGCATTCTGTGGACAGAAATGGCAAGCTCCCTTTAGCGCCATCACCCTTGCCTGTCCGCGGAATGCGGCATTATACCTCTGAGGGGATGAAGGATTACGAAATCCCTCAAGAAATGACAATCCAAGAAATCGAGCAGACTATAAAAGACTTTGGTCAAGCCGCAAAAAATGCCATAGCTGCAGGATTTGACGGGGTTCAGCTTCACGCTGCCAATGGCTATTTGCCCAGCCAGTTCTTAACTGAAAGTGCCAACCAAAGGACGGATGGTTACGGCGGCAGCATCCCTAACAATGCCCGCTTCGTATTGGAGGTGATGCAGGAATTGATCAGTGCAGTGGGAAGTAAAAAGGTAGGCATCAAAATATCTCCTTTCCATCCTTATGGCGATATAGTACTGGATGACCCTGCCGCTACCTATACCTACCTGCTTGAAGAACTGAACAAGCTGGACTTTGCTTATGTGGAAATCATGAGGCGAAGCGCCCATTTCCCTTCGCCTGAACATTATGCCGCCATAAACGAGATCGAATTCTTTGGTAGGAAGATTCGTCAGACCGTTATTGCGAATGGTGGGTATGACATGGCTTCTGCCCAAGAGGAACTTGACAAAGGTATCGCTAAGCTTGTTTCCTTTGGCACCTTGTACATCGCAAACCCTGATCTGCCTGAAAGGTTTGAAAGAAATGCCAATCTTAACAAGCCGGATAGGGCAACAATGTTTGGGGGAGGAAGAAATGGTTATATTGATTATCCACTATGGAATGAATAAAATTCCACAATAACAAAAGATAATTAAATAAATCGCCTATACTTTTCCATTTAAACAGGTTGTTATTCACACTGTATATTGTAATTTTTATCAATAAAAACGGTGTAAGTTTTCCCTCGTGTCGACTACCAATAAAAAAGTCGCTTCTTATTCGGAAGCGACTTTTTTATTGGTTATGGATCTACTATATTTTAGCCAGTGCAGGTTCAGATTTACCATTGTGACAGGTAATGCACGAGATTGCGATTATTGCGCCTTCTTTGGTTTTCATATCGTGAAAATACTTTTTGTTGATTTTCGCCGTCATTTTCATCATATCCCTTGCTGTTTCTTTCTCTGGTTTCTCGTCGCTTGCGAAATCCATTTTTTTAGGATTGTCTTTCATTGGCACATGACAAAAGTTACAGCGTACACCCAACCCAACTTTAAACCCGTCCATCACTTTATCTAATTGGTCTTTTGTGGTGCTTTTAGGCAGCACTTTCAGGTTTTTAAACTTAACGTCCTGTTGCTTTTTTATCTCCTGTTTAGGCATAAAGGCACTTAGTGCTACAACAGATACCGTTAGGATTGCTATGGTTAAAGGTTTTTTGTAATGCATACAATTAGAATTATGACTAAATATAACTAACCGGAAATGTTATTGATCACTAACGGAACCATTTAATTGATATTTAGAAGGGTTCAAAATAATTACGACCAGGTGTGCAAGGGGTGAGGTAATGGATGGTAGCGTGTTATAAGACAAAAAATCCCCAGAAGATTAAACTTCTGAGGACTCTATTTTATTATTTTAATACTTATAATCTTTTATTATTTACCAAATATAAATGTTGGATTCTGATATAAGATATTGCTATACCAGTCGGGAAACATCGCTCCACTAGAGTTAGCCCATTCCTTAAATTTAAGGTAACCTTTAGAGATATCAGCTCCTTCTTTCATGTAGCTAAAATTAGCGATCGGCAATTCAATCGCCCAGGGTAGATTGTCGTCAGTGGTGTAGAATCTGCCTGCTCCAGACCTGTCGTCTTTTGTGCCGAAAAGTGCCGGATTGGCTCTGCTAGTTGGAAATTTGCCATACATGTGCGTTTCGTATGAGCGTCCGGTTGCGGAGCTATTATTGCAAATGAATGGATTAAACGTATTGGAACCAAAGGCTGCCAATGCAGGACCGTTGGTAACATCGAAAGTAATGGAGTAAAGTTTAACAGGCGATATGGCTTGTGCAGGATTAGTGTTACCTGTTGGCTGTTCGGTTTTACTGTCATTAAACAACATCACAACAACACTGTCTTGCTGGGTTTCCAGGTACGCGCCACCGGTTGCCGAAACAAGGGTAGCACTCGCTGCAGGCAGATGAAACTGAACACCTGCTCCATTGTGAAAATCAGCACCAGATGCTTTTAAAACGAAATCGGCAACTACCTGCACTACAATATTATCAGAGTTAGTTGCAATAAGGTATTTACTATTTAAAACCACGTCATTTAAATCATAATCACCTTTTGCAGGCCAGTTGTCTTCGAAAGCTACTGTTGACCCACCATTAGTGTAATTTAAGGAACGACTGATAAACGCTTTTTTAACATCATTAGGAAAGTCGTCAAGGGGATCAATAATACCATCTCCGTCGGTGTCAGGTGGAAGGGTTCCGTTTCCTACTGTGATGCAATCGGTTACAGGAATGTATAAGTCGCAGCCTCTAATAGCTCCATTTGTAAAGTTTTCTGGCAATAATCCAGCTCCACAGTATTGAATAGTACCTGCTATTTTAAGCAGCGGGTCTGAATAGGGTACTACCAAGGGATCACCCTTCATAAATGAAGTAGTTCCATGGCCCTGAATCTTTCCAAAGAGATAAACATTGTAACCTGTGTATAAGACGGCACCGTTATATAAATTAAAAGTAGAAGGAGAAGTCTGTTGAAACTGAAGTGGGGCTTTGAATGAAGCATAATTATTGACAATTCCTTGCACCAAAACACTTAAACCCGTGAAATCACATTCGTTTTCCATCCTCCCGATAACATTTATAGAGTTGAAGACGGCTTTTTTTCTATTGATAAACAATCCGGCCAAATTTGCATATTGAACGTATGGTGAGTTGTAAATGTTATTGTTAATTATTGTTGTACCTGCATATGAAGATAGCCGGTCCTTATGGGTTATCTCTCCGTTATTTGTGATGGTGCAGTTCTCCCCGATCTCTATGCGATTATTGAAAGTAAGAGTCCCGTTATTCACTATGGATTCATTAGTGGAAAAATATAAAACACCTGAAACGGTAACTACTGATCCGGCAGAGATAATCAGCTTAAATTGAGAGTGGCTAGAGAGTGTGATGACTACACTGTTGCCATTAGTATTAAGTTTAAGGGTACTTCCTTCGCCTGGAGTTATTGAAAGATATCCGTCTGCTGTCGCATTGTAACAGGCCATTTTATTTGCAGGCAAAGTAATTGCCGTGCCTGTAACAGTAACCTCACAAGCAGGTTCTACTGCAGGAGGGGCAATAGCAACAACGCTAACCTTATTTGGAACTGAAGCAGCGCTTATGCCAACAGCGATCTTGTTAGAAGTTAGCGCAACTTTTGACGTAGTAGCCAGTCCATCTGGCGATGTTTTCACCAAATAAACTTCATTAATTGTTGTAGGTACAGAAATTTTGGTATTAAAGGGACGGGAAATTGAAGCTGCTCCTTTTGAAAGTGGCAATCCGCCATCTGCAGGATCGGAAAGGTAAATAGATATCACATGCAATTTGTCTAGAAAGCGACCATCTGTTATACTGATGCTGAGACTGACTTCACGTGAGGTTTGCCAGTTGAAAGAAGGTGCGGCACTAATCCCTGTGAGTATTGAAACAGGTTTTGGTTCGATCCTGACATCCTTTTTACAGGCCGCTGTAAAAAGCACTGATGCAAGCAATACTGAGCGTAAAATTATTTTCATAAACGGTTTATTTTTTTATTCATAAGGCAATAATGCGTCCAGTAATTCCTTAAAGGGCTTTTTTGATAAAAAATAAGTTAAATGTTGATACTTGAGGTTAAATAATTCATTTCCTGTCCAATCTCATTGGTTTTGCGTTAATCGCCACCGTATTGTTGAGTTATATTATCGGGTATTAATGGGGTCTGTTCCCATAACGGGCAGCTTTGGGAAGATTTGAGATGGCGATAACGCTCATGTTATTTCAGAAATATTCAAAAAAAGCAGTATTTTAAGCATTTCAAACACACACAATGAAAACTAAGCATCTGTTAACGATTGGTTTCAGCACGTTGGTGCTTTTCGGAATGGCATTGAAACCTCAAGGTGGGGATGAGCCTGTTCCTCCAACATTCACAAATCCCATTTTGCCATCCGGGGCTGATCCATGGACCATCTATAAGGATGGTTACCACTATTACACGAGTAGTTCTAGTAACAGACTTGAAATTAGGAAAACCAAAAGTCTTGTAAATCTGAAAACAGCAGAAAGAAAAGTGATATGGAGACCACCTGCTAATACTGCATACTCAAAGCAAGTTTGGGCGCCTGAACTGCATTTCGTTAGCAACAAATGGTATATGTATTTCGCTGCCGACGATGGGGATAACAACAATCATAGAATGTATGTGATTGAAAACGCTTCTCCGGATCCGACAAAAGGAGATTGGACGTTTAAGGGTAAAGTTGCCGATAAATCTGATAAGTGGGCAATAGATGGCACAGTGTTCGAACATAAGAAACAGCTCTACATGTTATGGTCTGGCTGGGAAGGTGATAAAAATGGGCAACAGAACATTTACATAGCAAAAATGTCCAATCCCTGGACCATATCAAGTGAACGTTCTTTACTTTCTGCGCCAACCTTCGAGTGGGAGAAAGATGGAAGCCGTAACGATCCCTATGTTAGTGTAAATGAAGGTCCTCAGATATTGATGCATGGTTTGGACATGTTTATCGTTTATTCTTCAAGCGGTTGCTGGACGGATTCCTATAATTTAGGAATGCTAAGGTATAAAGGCAAAGGAGATCTTTTAAGCCCCTCATCATGGAATAAGAACAAGACAAGCATGTTTTCTAAATCTGTAGAAAATGGGGTATACGCGCCAGGACATAATTCATTCTTTAAATCGGCTGATGGTAAGGAAGACTGGATTTTATATCACGCTAATGACAAACCCGGCCAAGGCTGCGGAGGATTTAGATCTACAAGGGCACAACGGTTTACCTGGAATACAGATGGAAGTCCGAACTTTGGTGTTCCTGTAAGCACAAAGACAGTTTTAGCTAGTCCAAATTAATTGCTTTACAAGTATTTTTTGAGCAGCTCATCCAGTTCAGAGGGAAATAATGGCTTCTTGAGTAATTTGATTACGTATGGATTTGCTTCGGCCTTTTTGATGTCGCCAAAATCAAGTGTTGATGATAATATAGCCACCAAACACTTCTCTTTTACCACTTTAGGGAAATTTTTGAAAAACTCAAGAAATTCAAAGCCATCCATTTCCGGCATTTGTATGTCTAACAATATGAAGTCTGGCAAGTTATCAGGATTATCCTGATATTTAGTTAAATAGGCAAGACCTTCCTCTCCAGACTGACAAACTGCGATGTCATCGAATAGCTTTGATATTGAAATAATCTTGGAGTTGATCTTCAAGTCTACTTCGTTATCATCTATTAGCAATACTTTTCTTTGCTTATTTAACATTAGGGATCGTAATTTTAAACGTAGTGCCGTCTAGACTGTTAGAATTGACTGAAATTTTTCCGTTTATCTTATTTAATGCCTCTTTTACTATAAACAGTCCCAGGCCGCTGCCATGGTTGGTTTTTATCTTGAAAAACTGAGTGAATATTTTTTCAAGGTGCTCATTCAAAATACCCATTCCATTGTCGCTAATTGTAATTTCCGCCTCTGCGGGACTTACAATTACCTGTATATCTACTTTTTTATTTGGCTCATCTTCTTTCTGGTACTTGATTGCATTAGAGATAAGGTTGCCCAAGATCACTTCAATTCTAAACGCATCTCCGAAAAAGGGAACCTCCTGTTTAATATCTGAGTGAAAGCCTGTGTCTTTGTCGGTGTACGAATAAACATCAATCAGTTCTGGTATTAATGATTTGAAATCTATTGAAGTAGGTTCTGTTAAGGTTTTATTGTTTTTATAATACTGAAGTGTTTTTTGCACGTAGTAGTCCAACTTGTTGGAGCATGTTTCGATTAGCGGCCAGTATTCACCACTGGATTCGTATAAGCCTTCCATCTTTACAAGGTTAACTATGCCCATAGCAGATACCAGGGGTGCCCTCAATTCATGAGATATGCTGTAGATGAACCTGTTTAGCTCGTCATTGGTTTTTTCAAGTTCGGCAATTTTATTTTTAAGATCTACTTTCGTTTTCCATGCATCGTATGCATTCTTAATGCAGTTATGTAGCTCTAGATCATTCCATGGCTTGGTAATGTACCGATAGATATCACCGTGATTGATTGCATCGGCTAAAGCTTCGATGTCGGTATAACCGGTTAATAATATTCTGATTGGGTCCGGGAAAGTGTTTATGATACTTTTAAAGAATTCAACGCCGGTGGTTTGCGGCATTTTTTGATCGGCAATAATCACGTGAACGGCAACGTTTTCCAGTATTTTCAAGCCTTCGGCAGCAGAATTAGCCGTATATATCTCATATTGTCTTCGAAACCCAGCCTTAAAGGCATGCAGGTTATGTTCTTCATCGTCAATATACAGAACGCGTACTGTAGTTGCATTCATACTAGGTTTGGTTATTTGGAGTTTACAGGCAATGTAATAATAAATTCTGTACCGTGATTTAATTTTGTGATAACATCTATATGGCCGTGGTGATTCTCAATAATTCTAAATACAATTGACAAACCAAGCCCGGTGCCTTCACCAACATCTTTTGTTGTGAAAAACGGCTCAAAGATCTTTTGCTTAACCTCTTCAGGCATACCTGTGCCTGAATCTTTGATGCTAATTTTTACATTACTGCCCTCATGCCAGGTTTTGATGCTTAATACGCCTTCCTGATCCTTAGGTTGTTTTGACTTTATAGCATGGATTGCATTGGTAATTAAATTCATGAAAACCTGGTTGATCTTGCCTGGCAGACACTCCACTTTCGGGATGGCTCCAAAATCCTTTTCTACAACCATATGGTCTGGAAATGTATTTTTTACAAGTACAAGTGTTGAATCCAGTCCCTCATTCAGATCTACCGGTTTGGTATCGTTTTCATCAAGTCTGCTGAAGTTTTTTAGACTCCTAATGATCTCAGCAGTTCTGCGGGCACCTTCGCCAATACCGGAAAGCAGCGATTTAATTTCCTCTCTGACAAATACAATATCAATCTGGCGCTTAAACGATTCAATCTTTGCCAGTTGGGGCTCCAGTTCTTCATTGGGATCAATTTGCTCATACATATTGATCACTGTATCCAGATCAAGTATATCAAGCTCTAAAGGTTTAATGTTTGAGGTGACGAAGTTTATTGGGTTATTGATCTCATGCGCTATACCGGCTGTTAACTGACCTAATCCTGCCATTTTTTCTGAATCTACCAACTGGCTTTGTGCTTCCTTTAAATCAGTTAAAGCCAATTCTAATTCTTCAGTGCGCTCTTTCACTTTAATTTCCAAAACAACGTTTTGTTCGCGCACCAATCTTTCGTTTTCAGTAATCGCTTGTAAAGCCTCTGCCTGAGATTGCTCTTTTTCTTTCTTAAAGATGTTAATCTTATCTGCAAGCGCAAAAGATAGCAAAGTTACCTCAAGCGCAGAGCCGAACGGCATGGTGTAATAGGTGAAATCATTGTAAGGCAATACACCGAAGTCTTTCAGCGTATAAATGACAATACCTACCAAAAATACTGACCATGCTATTAAAAAGAATGTTGCAGGCCGATAGCCTTTCCTGCTTATTTTAACAGCCATGTAAAACATGAACATGGAAGTGACAGACGCAGCTACTTCAATAATTCTAAAGGAAAGGGCAAACTGACCGAATAGTGCCAGCACGAAGGCCGACAAATACAGTAAGATGAAGAAGATAGAGAACTTGTCTACTCGCGGCAGAAATTCCTTTGTTCTTAAAAATATGCGCTCAAATTGAAGTCCGGTTATGCCAACAAGTATGGTTAGCGTAAAGGGACTGTATAATGCCAGTGCTGGATTGTCTGGCCAAAGGAACTGAAACGTGAATCCCTGGATGCTTATCTGTATAAGTATGACAGCTATTATATACGCTACGTAGTACAAGTAACTTTTATCTTTCACAGAGAAGTAAATAAAAATATTGTACAGTAACATGGATAACATGATACCTATATACAATCCCGAAACAAGGAACTTATTATTAGAAGCCTCTAATACGGATTTCTCATTACCGACATACATGGGTAGCTGTATGTTATCGCTGCTCAAAACCTTTACATAATAAGTTTTTTTACTGCCTGTCGGGATATCAAGTTTGAATATGAAAGAGGGGTCTTTCTCGTATTCCCGTTCTCTGAAGGGAAGTTCTTCGCCCATTGTGGACACTGCATACGTACCATTCTCCAGTTGGGTATATAATTCAATATGATCCAAAACAGGCTGATCAATTTGCAGGTTAAGGTGATTGTCATCACTTAGGTTTACCACGGTGAATGTTAACCACACGGCGTCATTGATTACTCCAAAGTTGGGTACAGCACTAGTGCTTTTTAAAAAATTGACTTCGGTGGAAATTTCTTTTATTCCAAGCTTCTTAGACTTGTCAATAAAATAATGCAAATCTTTACCAATGTTGATTCGCGAACTGTTTTGCTTAATTACAATGTCATTGCCAAATGCGGTTGTTGTATAACCGATAAAAAGCAATAACAATAACACCCATTTTTTTACTATGATCATTCTATGGTCTTTGGTGGGATTACTAAGTTATAATAAATATCTGCAGTACCATCCTTAGAAAGCTCAGAATAAAATTGAACTGGATTGTTTCTGAGACTTAACATCCGGTCGCGGTCAAGAGGGTCTGCAGTTTGCAGGTCTTTCGCATTCAAAATACCCAGTACCCATGCAATGTAGTTCTCATTGGGATATACAAACTCACCGCCTTTACCCAAGCTGTTATCTATAACAAAGCCCACTCTATTAAACATTTTTAGCGTATAGCCGGCACAGATTCCCATTAAGGTTTTACAGGTTAGCTGACTGGTAATAGAAATTCCTGCCCTTGTTAGTAAGACACTGATTCCCATTCCGGCAATGCTTTTTGCATTCCATAAGCCACACAATTCACCAACACCTTCTGGTATAAATTTCTTAACCATGTCGTAAAGCGAAGGGTCCATATAACCAACAGCCTTTTCTACTGGAAGTGGATTTATACCGTCAGCAATCTGTATTCTAATCCCGCCAACCAATTCGCCATTTTCATCTTCCGCAACAACACCATAAACACAGTCCATAAACATCCAGAGGTTATTATTAGACGTAATATTGGTAATGCCATAATCTTGAAGTACGCTTACGTGCCCCCGGATGTATTTCTCACAGGTTTCAGGATCATGGGTGGCTTTGAAAGCGCGAAACGTTATCTTCATCCTAGCTAAACTTTAAAACATGGTCTAACGGTTTTCTGTATGATCTTACAGAAGCCTCATCAGCATACGATAGCCTGAACATGAAAATCCCCTGACGCTCCTTCAATACTGGAAAGACGTTATATAGTTCGTCTTGCAGCTTGTTCATCTCTTCAATCATTTGCTCGGTTAATCCATCTCCCTTGCCGTGATTTAATCTGGCGAACAAGAATAGCGGCGCTGAAATAGGGTGAAATGCCAGCCCTTTTAAGTTGGCGTTCAACCAAACATTCTGAACAGCTTGTCCGCCAACAACAAAGTTAGCTGCATCGTATTCAGGCATGGTAATCAATCCTATTCCTGCTGAAGTTGTAATAGCCCCTTTAGATAATTTCTCAAATGCTGCTCCGCCTTTCCATTGGTTCAGCAATTTAATAACTTCAGGGTTTTTAGCCACAAGCAGTCCGGTTTTGTCGGATTCTGAAAGTTCCAGACTTCTTAAATCCAAGCCGGTTTTGGTTTCTAAAACTTCTTTTTCTGTCCACCGAAGTTCCTTTGTATAAAAATCATGATGACCCTGAGGATAGAGAAACCGTATCCTTTCCACAGCGGAAACAATATCTGCTACTTTTT
Organism: Bacteroidota bacterium; assembly: GCA_040385565.1. GTDB lineage: Bacteria > Bacteroidota > Bacteroidia > Sphingobacteriales > Sphingobacteriaceae > Pedobacter. The sequence goes on from JAZKHD010000024.1 coordinate 48,771, forward strand.
TTATTTTATCTTTATCGTCAGTAACCAGTAAAGAAGCTGAAGGGATGGCCTTCATACTATCCTGAAGTTCATTGATTACATGCTGATTAATTTTCTGACCATTTCCCTTTTTTCTATTTGTCAACCTTATTTCCATTCCCGGTACAAGATCAGGGCAGTAGGAGGTATCAGATTTGCTGAAATTGAAAGCAGCTACTAAACGACTGCCTTTAACACCGGGAAATAGCAATGGTGTAACCTGAAGTCCAAGCTTACCAGATTCAAGCTTCAGGTTTTCGATAGCTGCTCCAAAAGATATATTAGAAGTTACCTGATCAAAATCTCCCCAGGAGATAGATTCCTTCTCATTATGAAAAAGGTACAGGTTTCCTTTGCTGGCATACCAGAGCCATGGTTGGTTATTACCTGCAGATGGTGCAATAACTGCTGCGGTAACCAGCTGTCTGATTACTGCATCATCCAGGGTTAAACCTTCTGTCTTCACTTGTCTGATTGCAGCATGCATTTCTTCATTAGTTAGTTCTGCTGCATCTAAATACTGTACAGCATAAACCGGATCAGCCGGCTTTGGGGCCTTATCTGATATTAGTTGTTCCATGTCTACCCAGTATCGGCCAGATTCATGGTATTGGTCAAGTATAATCCGTCTGGATACATCTGCGCATAGCGCGCCTCCAAGCGCAACACCGGAAGCTAGCTGTGGCCATGTTGTAATGGTTTGGCCAACTTCGCACATTGAAGCCTGTAGCTTGTCGGACAAGGTTTCAACCCCAATTATGGCTAGCAAATAGGGAATCTTTTCTTCATTCGTTTTCAAATACTTCACTTTGGTATGATCCAAATGATCTATCATTCCATGCAAAATAGGGCGGTCTGGTTCCAGGTCGAAACGCTCAACGTCCAGGGTGCCCCGGTCGTTCATATCCATTACGACAGGTATCTGAAGCGCTCTTGCTTTATGTCTTAGAAGTATTTTGATGTCCAGTCCGTCGCATTCATCAATAATAAGATCAAGATTTCCACCATCGCAGAAAAATGCATCCATGTTTTCTTCGGTGAGGCCATCGCCAAAACACACCACCTTCAGAAAAGGATCTATCTCTTTAATTTCACGTGCAACGATAACTACTTTAGGGAGCCCAAGATTTTGAACGCCTGTACGGATACGGTTGATATTCGTAAGTTCAAGCACATCAAAATCAGCCAGTCTGATTTCACCAAACCCACGCTCCATGGCAAGGGTTACAGCGGCCGACTGCCCTACAGATAATCCCACTACACCAATTTTTTGCCGGCCGAGTAAATCACGTTCTTCAGGAGTGATTTTATATACGTTTCTATTTGTTCGCACCTCAATATATTCTTGTTCATCAAGGATATGGACCAGTCTTTCACACCATGGGAAATAGACCCATACACCGTAGTCTTGCATAGACAAGTTACCTACATGTTTGGCCTTTAATATTTCAAGCTCCTGAGGGTCGGGTTTGCGTTTGGGATGTTGAGATTTTACAAGATCATCGAGCTGTGTACTTAACTGATCGTGAATTTTTATATGGGGTTTTTGCTTTAAAAGTTCCTGCAAGTTATTTTTATCTTCTTCCAGGTATATTCTGAAAAAATTTGGTTCTACGATGAAGTGATCTTGAGGGTCTTGATTTTCAACTAGTAACATGCTTCAGTTAGTTTATTAAGGGATAGAGTTTCATTCATTTATTACAAAAATAACTATATTTACCAAATATATTAGGGTATTCACTTGGATTTAGCCAATATTGCATAATATGATTTTTCTATGGAAAAGCAACCGATAAACATATTATATGTAGACGATGAGGTTCATAATCTTACCGCTTTCAAGGCTTCTTTTAGAAGGACATTTAATGTGTTTACTGCGGAGTCTGCTAAAGAAGGAGTGGCAATTCTTAAATCTGAAACCATTGATATTATTATATCAGATCAACGAATGCCTGTTACAACAGGTATTGAGTTTTTAGAATCTATAATTCCTGAATATCCTGATCCAATAAGGATATTATTAACCGGTTATGCAGACATCAATGCGGTAATAGATGCCATCAATAAAGGTCAGGTTTACCTATACATCACTAAGCCCTGGCAAGATGAAGAATTGAGGCAAAGCATAGAGAAAGCATTTGAACTTTTTGCCTTAAGAAGGGAAAACAAAAGGTTAACGGAACAACTATTGATCGTTAATAGCCAACTTGAGTTTATGTTTAGACAGAAATTAATTTCTTAACGGAATTTTTTTTGTCAAAAATATTCGTGACCTTACTTACAATTTTGTTTTTGCTCTCAAAAGTTCCAATAAGAAGTAAAATAGCTATATTTAAACAACTATCTGAAACCAATGAGTTCCGACGCATCAATAAATGTTTTATACGTAGATGATGAAGTTCATAACCTTAATGCTTTTAAGGCTGGATTTAGAAGATTGTTCAACGTTTTCATCGCCGAATCTGCTGTAGAAGGCCGGAAAATACTGGAAACCCAGGACATTCAAATAATTATAACCGACCAGCGCATGCCTGTAACAACAGGCATCGAGTTTTTAGAGTCAATAATCCCTGATTTCCCTGAGCCGATCCGTATTCTATTAACTGGGTATGCAGATATTAATGCAGTAATTGATGCGATTAATAAAGGACAGGTGTATAAATATATCCAAAAGCCTTGGATGGATGAAGACTTAAGAATTAACATTCAAAAAGCATACGAAATCTATGCGCTTAGGAAAGAGAATAGAGAACTTACCGAGCGGCTTCTACTGGCAAACAAACAACTAGAATTTCTTCTGAGGCAAGATCCTCCCAACTAGTACTTTCCGTATATACTTTAATTTATGAAGAAGTGGGGGTTGGTTTTAATGTTAATTGTTGTTTGCACTGTTCTAAACAAAGTGCAGGGTCAAAGCATTTCCAACGAAGGCCGCGACTTCTGGGCGGTTTTCCCCACCCATGATCCAGCAGGGGGTGTTGGGGATTCTGTTTCCCGGGCGGCCAATATTACAATCTACATAACGTCTAAATTTAACACTGAGGCATACGTGACTGTTAATGGTAACAGAATTTATGCTAAAAATCAGTCGGGACAAGATATTACGGATCCAACAATTAGTGCTAATACGCCAATGGCGATCACTATTCCCCGTAAGGATGCTTACATTTCTGAAATGGGCGGTAATCGATTGCTGAAGGGGTTGGGTATTCATATTACTGTTCCTGCCGGGAAGCCTAAAATTGCTGTCTATGCCCATATTTTTGCCGGCCAGCGTTCGGCAGCTTCACTGATCTTGCCAAATGAGTCCCTTGGTCAGCAATATTATTCAATGAATTTTACTCAAACCCTGAATCAAACTGGGACAAATAAGAATTTTTTGGCCCTGGTTGCTGTAGAACCGAATACCAGGTTGAAGATTCACGTTGCAAATAGCAGTGAGGTTATTACAGTCTTTCTTCCTAATGCCGGTGATGTTTACGAGTACATGCCGGGCGGAACACAGGATATCACCGGAACTTTTGTTGAAGTGGATCCTAACTCTGTTGATGCCTGTACGAAAAAGTTCGCAGCTTTTTCTGGTTCTACTGCGGTGGCTATTGGTTGTCCCGAACAGGGAAACAACCTGTCCAGAGATCCATTGTATCAGCAATTATACCCCCCGACCAGTTGGGGTAAAAATTATGGAATTGTGCCATTCATTAACAGACGATATCTATACCGCGTGGTTGCACAGGAAGACGGAACAGATGTTAGGGTTAATGGGGTTTCTGTTACTACGCTCAGGAGGGGTGAATTTTACCCCACTACAGATAATCAGCAGATACTTACAGAACCGACATTTATTTCTTCAAATAAGAACATTAGTGTTGCACAATACTCTTTGTCCCAGGTTTGTACAGGAACAAACGGATCAAATTTAGAGGGAGATCCAGAGATGGTGTTGCTTAATCCAATAGAATTTAATATAAAGGCGGTCACACTTTTTTCCTCTACCGCTCAGAATATTACCGCCCGGTTTATCAATGTATTCATGAAAACCGCTTCGAGGGAGACCTTCAAAATCAATGGTCAGTCGCCCACGGATGGAAGTAGCTGGCAAACAATGCCTTTAAACGAAGACTATTCTTACAGGCAGATTTCTATTGCCAACTTGAGTTCAACACTTACCGCCAATGATGGTTTCAATGCCATTGCCTATGGTTTTGGAAGTTTTGAGTCTTACTCTTACTCTGCAGGCACCAATCTGGCAGCAAATAATTATTTGTTGGTAGCAAATAAGGTTACCAATATTGACGCCCCTAATGCCTGTATTGGACAGAAATCTAATTTTAAAATTGTACTGAGCTATAAGGCAAAAGCAATAACATGGAACCTGGACGATACGGGTGATGTTCGGTTTGCCAATCCAACTCCTGATTCTACCATCATAACTGCGGACGGGGAGAGCTATGTTTACATTTACAATATTGAAAAAGAATTCCCTGCATTGGGTGAGCATAACATGGTTGTTACGGCTGAACAGCCTAATGACGCGAATTGCCTCGGTAGCAATGTAGTTTACAACTTCAGCTTCGAAGTAACCCCCATACCAACAGCAAAATTCATTGTTGACCCCACGCCTTGTCCGGATACAGAAGTTACGTTTACCGATGACAACAGTGATTCACATGTTACCTCAAAGCCAGTTAATAAATGGTTTTGGGATTTTGGCGACGACAGCACTTCAACACAACAAAACCCGGTGCATATTTACAAACGCTCAGGCAAGTTTATCGTAAAGTTCTCTGCAGGGTTGGATGATGGGTGTATGTCTGATATAATAGAGCAGGAAGTGAATGTCAAATCAAAACTCACTACATTATTTAATGTGAGTGCCACGGGATGCGTTAATACAAGTTTGGTATTTACTGATCGATCAACTATTGAGGCCGGCACAATTGTAAAGTGGTATTGGGACTTTGGTGATGGAGGCACCTCTGGGCTTCAAAACCCCAATCACCTCTATGCAGCAGAGGGTACTTACACTGTAAAGTTGATCGTTGAATCCAGGGATGGCTGTAAAAGCGTAGAACTGACAAAGGACGTAGTTATCAATAAACTTCCTATTCCGGATTTTGAGCTGCCCGGTGCCTGTATAGACGACCCTTCGGCAGTATTCAAAAATCTTTCTGCTGATGCAGAAGGCGGTACAGCGGGATTAACGTATGTTTGGAATTTCAACGATCCAAATAGTACTGCTGCAAATAACACTTCTACACAGACAAATGGCTCTCATAAATATTTAAGGGCCGGACTTTATAATGTTTCTCTAAGTGTCACAAATGCAAATGGATGTAGTGCCACAATTACTAAAGAATTTTCTCTTAACGGATCACAGGTGGCTGCAGCTTTTACTGTTAAAGACACAGATAACCTCTGCAGCAATAAAGATGTGGTATTAAAAAATGCTTCAGGGGTAAACATAGGTAATGTTACGAGGGTAATCTTTTATATGGATGCTGTTAACAATCCTACGGTACAATCTATTGTAGATGAAGACCCAACACCGGGAAAAGAATACAATTATAAATACCCGGCATTCACTACACCAGTTAGCAAAAGCTTTACTGTTCGTATGGTGGCATTTTCTGGCGAAACATGTTTTGAAGAGACTACAAAAATTATTACAGTTAAGCCTTCCCCAAAGCTCGTTTTTGAACCCATTCCAAGTGCATGTTTAAATGACGGCAGAGTACAAATTACCCAGGCGAGGGAAACGCTGGGGGTTCCGGGAACGGGAAGGTTTTCTGGGAACGGCATTACTCAGAACGGTTTGTTCGATCCTGTTGCTGTAGGGGTAGGCATACATACTATCACGTATACTTATTCTGGTAGTAATTCGTGCGACGAGTCTATAACCCAAACTATAACTGTACAAACCTCACCGCTGCTGACTCTGCCAAGTGACATCTTTATTCTTATAGGCGGTAAGAAAACAGTGGAGGCCCAGGCCACGGGAACGGGACTTACTTATAAATGGAGTCCGACAACCGGACTAAGTGATCCCAATATTTTGAATCCGGTTATGCAGGGTGATGACGACAGGGAGTATACGTTAACAGTTACCAATTCATTAGGGTGTACTGCGGTGCAGAAAATAAGATTGAACATTTTGAGAGTAGTAGAGCCAGCTAGTGCTTTTAGTCCTAATGGTGATGGGGTGAATGATACCTGGGGCATCAAATACATCGATTCTTATCCCGATGTTTCGGTGCAAATATTTAATAGATATGGTACCAGGATTTACTTTAGCAATGGCTACGCAAGGCCGTTTGATGGAAATTTTAATAATGAAGTTTTACCTGTCGGAACTTATTACTATATTATCAATCCAAATATAGGAACCAAAAGTGTTACTGGCGCATTAACAATTATTCGATAAATTGAAACTACGGGCATTTATAATAGTCTTTTTAATGCTGTCTGCGGCATCTTATGCCCAACAACGGCCTCAATATACCCAATATATTTTCAACAACTATTTGCTAAATCCGGCACTAAGTGGAATGGAAAATTACACTGATTTGCGCTTTGGGTATCGTAAGCAATGGACAGGTATACAGAATGCCCCTCAAACTTCTTTTGTATCAGCAAACTTTTCTCTCGGCGATGAGTACCTTTGGCGTAATGCGCTATCGATGCCTGAAAAAGGTGATGATCCTATGAGTCGCAACTACATGCAAAACTATACTTCTTCGCCCTCTCACCATGGTATGGGCGTTATAGCAGTGCTGGATGATGTTGGCCCACTTTCTAGACTGGATGCCAGCTTAACCTATGCCTATCACCTGCAGGTTAACAATTCGTTGAATTTTTCTGTCGGTGTTGCTGCCGGTCTTTCCCGAATAGGTCTGGATCTGGCTGCACTTGAGTTTGAAAACCAAAATGATCCCGCAATCCAAAATACGATAGTTAGTCAGGTTAAACCAGATTTGGGTTTGGGAGTATGGTTGTATGGTGCCAATTTCTTTGCCGGAGCATCAGTTCAACAGATCCTTCCTCAGAGATTAAGTTTCACAAGCGACCCGAATTATACCGCCGGTAAAGAAGTGCCACATTTATTTTTAACTACTGGGTATAGGTTTTTCGTAGCAGAAGATATAGCGATGACACCCTCGGTTATGGTTAAAAAAGTTAGCCCGACGCCAGTATCTATCGACGCCAATTTAAAGGTAGCTTTTAAAGACCGTTTTTGGTTGGGCGGCAGTTATCGTCGAAATGATTCATTTTCTGGGCTTGCGGGTATTAACATCAATAAGACATTCAATTTGACTTATTCTTACGATTTTATCACCTCGGAACTCAATACTGTAAGTGGTGGAAGTCACGAAATCGTACTCGGTATACAGCTTAATAATGTATATGAGGTAATGAGTAGCATGAAAATGTGGTAATGATTTTTAAAGTTCTTTCCTAAGCCTTGCAACAGGAATATTCATTTGCTCACGATATTTAGCAACTGTCCGCCTGGCAATGTTATAACCTCTTTCTTTGAGTATTTCAGTCAGCTTCTCATCTGCTAAAGGTTTGCGTTTATCTTCATTTCCGATGCAGTCTTCAAGGATTTTCTTAACCTCCTTGTTTGAAACCTCTTCGCCACTTTCTGTTTGTATAGCTTCTGAGAAGAATGATTTCAATAAAAAAGTACCGAACTCTGTTTGAACATATTTTGAGTTGGCTACACGCGATACCGTAGAGATGTCCATGTCGATCTTATCGGCAATATCCTTCAAGATCATGGGACGCATTTTACGCTCGTCACCGGTAAGCAAATACTCATACTGATATTGCATGATCGCATTCATTGTTTTAAGCAATGTCTGCTGTCTTTGCTTAATGGCATCAATAAACCATTTAGCGGAATCTAGCTTCTGCTTAACAAATTGAACTGCTTCTTTCAATTTTTTGTCTTTTTGAGCGGCCTTGTCGTAATGATCAAACATGTCGATGTATGACCTGCTTACCCTAAGCTCAGGGGCATTTTTAGAGTTAAGCGTCAATATCAATACACCATCATTGTTAGAAACGTGGAAATCCGGAATGATCTGTAATTGCTTGGTGGTAACTTGATTAGAGTCTCCAGGTTTCGGATTTAACCTAAGTATTTCGGCAATTATTTCCTTCAGATCTTCGCTGTTCAGACCAAGAGATTTCTCCAGCTTGTCGTAGTGTTTGCGGGTAAATTCATCGAGGTGATGCTCAACAATTTCAATGGCCTTAAGTATAATAAGGTTATTTGGGTCCTTACGTTTCAACTGAAGGGTCAAACACTCCTGAAGGTCCCTCGCGGCAATTCCCGGAGGATCAAAGCTCTGGATCACTTTTAACATCTCTAAAACATCCTCTTCTTCAACCAAAACATTTTGAGAGAATGCAAGATCATCTATCATTGAGGTAATAGGTCTGCGTAAATAGCCGTCGTCATCTAAGCTACCAATGATTTGCTTACCAATTATGAAATCTGAATCAGATAATGGAACCAAATCCAGTTGCTCTTGAAGACTCTCAAAAAAAGTGCTTTCTATTGCTATAGGCGTCTCTTTTTTTTCTTCATCGTCATCACCATTATTGTATGATGTACTGTAATCATTGGTGTTATCGTCTTGCAGGTAATCATCTACATTGAACTCATCTGTATTTTCTTCCTTAGCACTTGCATCATAATCATCAGGGGTATCGTTCAGATCATCGTACTCACTTTTAGGTTCTTCAGCTATCATTAAGCTTGGGTCTTCCAGAGCAGGATTTTCTTCTAATTCTTCTTTTATTCGTGTATCTAATGCAACAGTTGGTACTTGCAACAGTTTTATGAACTGAATTTGCTGAGGCGAAAGCTTTTGAAGTAGTTTTTGTTGTAAATGTTGTTTAAGCATATGATGATAAGGGGGTATGACTCTACCCGTTTCAAAAATAGACATTTTCAATTATATAATGTTAAAAAGCTAAACTATATTGAAATGCAAGAAAATCTAGATTGATTCATGCCCAAATTTGTTGTAAACGGTTGTCAGGAAACTGGCCATTTATCGCCGGTGTATTACCCCTAAAATGTCTTGAATATCACATTTATTAAGAAATATTATAAGATTTGTACTACCAAACCTATATACTTTATATATTTGCTTTCTGAAACTAGTCATCGATAGTATAAAATACAGGCACATGTGTTGTATGTGTATTTAATACTGGATTGGTTTACAAACAGAACTATAAGCTATCTTAGTCGCCAGACTACCATAGCTTTTTAAAACAAGACCGAACTTAGATGCAGAGCTTTAGAACAGAGTTAGAGAATCCTATTGTCGAAAAAGATATCATAGATCTTGAGAAAAAGATTAGACTATTTCGCGAGGGTAAGATCCATGATGAAAAATTTAGAAGTTTAAGGCTCGCCCGTGGCGTATACGGACAAAGGCAGCCAGGCGTGCAAATGGTGCGCATTAAGTTGCCTTTTGGTAAAGTTACTTTTAAACAGTTGCTTCGCATTGCAGATGTTTCTGATGAATATGCGAGCGGAAACTTACACTTAACCACGCGTCAGGACATACAAATCCACTACGTAAGTTTAGATAGAACCCCACAACTTTGGGAAGAACTGGAGCGCGGCGACATTACCTTAAGAGAAGCTTGTGGTAATACGGTACGTAACGTAACCTCATCACCTGATGCGGGTATCAATCCAAATGAGTTGTTTGATGTATCGCCATATGCACATGCTTTCTTTACCTACTTTTTAAGAAACCCTATATGCCAGGAAATGGGCAGAAAGATTAAATTCTCTTTTTCTGCAGATGAGCGTGATACAGCCTATAGCTACATTCATGACCTTGGTTTTATTCCAAAAATAAATGAGCAAGGCGAACGCGGCTTTAAAGTAATGATGGGTGGTGGCTTAGGTGCACAGCCTTTTCTGGCAGCGCCGATATTTGATTTTTTACATGAAGATCAGATTATTCCTTACGCAGAATCTTTGTTGAGGGTGTTTGACCGTTACGGCGAGCGTACCAACAGGAACAAAGCGCGTTTAAAATATTTAGTGCAAAAACTCGGACTAGATGAGGTTTTGAGATTGGTTGAGGAAGAGCGTATTGCTAATAAATCTAAGTCGTTCAAAATAGACCGTGATACCGTGGCACTGCCAAACATTCCAGAACCGGTTGCTTACGCTGATTTAACTGAACTTGAAAATTCTGCCGGATACAAACACTGGCGTGCTACTAATGCTGTGCCTCAAAAGCAAAATGGTTTTTATGGTGTATATATAAAGGTATCTAAAGGCGATATTAAAACTGAATTGGCCAGGGAACTGGTTGAGGCAATCAGACCCTTTGTGGCCGATGAAATCCGTATTACGCAAAATCAGGGTTTATTATTAAAGTTTGTTAGGGCAGAGGCCTTGCCATCGTTATACGCCGCATTAAAGCCCCTTGGCTTTGCCATACCAGGCTTTGATAGCATTGCAGATGTAACCACTTGTCCGGGTACAGATACTTGTAACTTAGGTATTTCAAATAGTATGTCGCTTTCAGTTGCACTGGAAGATGTGATTTATGAAGAGTACCCGGAATTAATTTATGATAAAGACCTCAAAATAAAGATCAGTGGCTGTATGAACTCCTGCGGTCAGCATGGCCTTGCCCATATTGGTTTCCACGGAAGTTCTGTAAAAGCAAATGGTAAAGTTGTGCCTGCTGTGCAAGTAATGCTGGGCGGCGGCACAATTGGAAACGGAGAGGGCCGCGTTGCTGAACGCGTGATTAAAGCACCTTCTAAACGTGCAACAGATGTTTTAAGAACATTGCTGAATGATTATGCAGGCATCGCGGAAGAAAAAGAAAGTTTTCATGCTTATTACGACCGACAAGGCAAAGATTACTTTTATCAGTTGCTGAAACCTTTGGCAGATCTTACTAATCTAAAAGATGAAGAGTATGTAGATTGGGGCCACGAAGAAACATTTGTAACTGCCATTGGGGTGGGTGAGTGTGCTGGTGTGGTCATAGATCTTGTTGCTACTTTGTTGTTGGAAGGATTTGAAAAATTAGAATGGGCAGAGGCATCTTACGAAGCTGGCGCATGGTCTGACGCGATTTACCATACTTACGCAGTGTTTGTGAGCAGTGCGAAAGCGATGCTGTTAGACAAAGGTGTGAACAGCAGCACGCAAATTGGTGTGATTAGGGAGTTTGATAATCACTATGTGCAAACTGGAGAGATTGAAATTGAAGGATCATTTAACGACCTGGTATTACAGATCAATAAAAACGAACCAACAGAGGAGTTTGCAACAGCCTACTTGGCGGGGGTAAGGGCTTTCATCAGTCAGATTAAAACTAAAAAGGCCCTTTAGGGATGTACTTGAATAGCAGGAGAGGGAATAATGATTAATAAAAATATAAATACCAAAGAGCCAAGAATTACATTGGTAGGTGCAGGTCCTGGTGATCCGGAATTGATTACCATGAAGGGAGCCAATGCGCTAAAAACTGCCGATGTAGTATTGTATGATGCTTTGGTTAATGAAGGAGTACTGGATTATGCTAATCCTGAGGCAATAAAGGTATATGTAGGCAAAAGATCAGGAGAGCATTCGTTTGGTCAGGATGCCATTAATAAACTAATGGTTGATTACGCTTTGAACTTCGGTCACGTTGTACGATTAAAAGGTGGAGATCCATTTGTTTTCGGCCGTGGGTATGAAGAATTGGACTTTGCAGCAGGTTATAGCATTCCCGTATCGGTAATACCTGGTCTATCCAGTTCTATTTCTGTAGCTGGCTTACAACAAATACCGGTTACCCACCGTGGTTTAAGCGAGAGCTTTTGGGTGGTTACAGGAACAACATCAGCAGGTAAAATTTCTAATGATTTGTATGAAGCTGCACGCTCTAAAGCCACAGTAGTTGTTTTAATGGGCTTGGGTAAGTTGAAAGAGATTGTAAAGCTGTACCAAAATGAAGGTAAAGGTTTATTACCCGTTGCAGCTATTCAAAGCGGCTCAACCGAGAACGAAAAACTGGCAATAGGTACAGTTGATACCATTTTGGAGGTGGTTGCAGAAAAAGAGATTAAAGCACCTGCGATATTGATATTTGGTCAGGTGGTATCACTGCATCCCTCTTTTCAGCCTATCAAAGATTTTTACGCTGCCTTAAAAGAAGAATTATAGTAGGAATGCAAGGCAATCAGTTATTTCCTGTCTTCATTAAGCTTGATCAAATCCATACGGTGCTGGTAGGTGCCGGACCAATAGGTTTGGAGAAGTTATCGGCAATGCTGGATAATTGTCCGCAGGCCCGTATAACGATCGTTGCGCAGGAGGTTTTACCAGAATTGCGCTTACTGGCTGAAGGTTTTGAAAGGATATCCATTAGGGAGAAGACTTTCGAGCCGCTTGATTTAGACGGTGCGGATTTAATTGTTGCGGCAACAAACAATGCATTGCTGAACGAACAGATCAGGGAACTGGCAAATGAACGTAATGTACTGGCAAACTTTGCTGATAAGCCTGAATTGTGCGATTTCTATTTAGGATCTGTCGTTAGAAAAGGAGATTTGAAGATTGCCATATCTACTAACGGTAAATCGCCCACCATTGCCAAACGTTTAAAAGAAGTTTTAAATGAAAGCTTGCCAGCAGAACTGAATGATACCTTGCAGCACATGCAAGCCTTAAGAAATACCCTGAATGGCGATTTTACCTCTAAAGTTAAGCGTTTAAATGAGGTTACCGCCGGTTTGGTGGGGGTTAAAGGAGAAAAGAAGATAGCCAAACTGAACCTAAAATGGCTGATTTGGCTGGCTGTTGTTTTTTCATTTGGAATTGTTGTTACTGCATTTTGGCATAAGGAACCACAGTTTCAAACCTATGTAGAAAATATTAATCCACTGTTTTATTGGTTCTTATTGGGTGGTTTTGTCTTTTCTATGATTGATGGCGCCATTGGTATGTCGTACGGCGTTACTTCAACCTCATTCTCCCTGGCCATGGGAGTGCCGCCTGCTTCGGCAAGTATGGGCGTACACTTATCAGAGATACTGAGCAATGGAATAGCGGGGTGGATGCATTACCGCTTTGGCAATGTAAACTGGAAGTTATTTAAGCTATTGTTGTTGCCAGGTATTTTAGGTGCCGTTACAGGTGCTTATTTACTGTCTTCATTGGAGCATTACAGCAATTATACCAAACCTTTGGTGTCTTTATACACCCTTATATTGGGTGCTGTGATTTTACAAAAGGGGCTTAAAAAGAAAGTTAAAGGCGCCAGCGCCGCTAAAAATAAGGTTAAGAAGATTTCATTGCTTGGCGCTTTTGGTGGCTTTGTTGATGCTGTTGGCGGTGGTGGCTGGGGTTCTATTGTATTATCAAGCCTTATTGCAGGAGGCAGGCATCCCCGGTTTTCATTAGGTACGGTAAAAATATCCCGTTTCTTTATCGCGCTGATGAGCTCATTAACCTTCATCACCATGTTAAATGGGAAGCATTGGGAGGCTGTAGCAGGTTTAGTGATTGGAAGTGCTTTGGCATCGCCTATAGCTGCAAAAGTTTCCAACAGGATTTCGGCTAAGGCCATAATGCTGGCTGTGGGTGTAATCGTTATTTTGGTGAGCCTGCGCAGTATTGTTAACTTTGTACTAAAATTAGTGTAGGAATGAAGGATCAGATCGCAGCAATAGCAGAACAAATTAAAGGGCTTGATCCGGTGGACGCGTTGAGGTATTTCGCAGAGCAATACGCCGGTAAGATCATCTTTTCTACCAGTTTTGGCTGGGAAGACCAGGTAATTACACACATGATCTTTGCGAATAACATTCCGATAAAAGTATTTACGCTAGATACCGGAAGGTTATTTCCAGAAACTTATTATGTGTGGAACAGAACCCTTGAAATATATAAGAAGCAAATTGTGGCCTACCACCCAAAAGCCGATCTATTGGAGGGAATGGTGACTGCAAAGGGTCCGAATAGTTTTTACGAATCAGTGGATAACCGCAAGCAGTGCTGTTATATTCGTAAGCTTGAACCATTAAAAAGGGCCATTGAGGGAAATAATTTATGGGTAACCGGAATCAGATCAGAACAATCGGCTAATCGTCACGATATGAGTAACCTGGAATGGGATGAGGTGAACCAGATGCTAAAGTTCCACCCGATATTTTACTGGTCGTTGGAAGATGTTAAAGAATACATTAAAAATAACAATATAGTTTACAATACATTACATGATAAAGGTTTCCCAAGTATAGGCTGTGCACCTTGCACCAGGGCAGTTAGAGAAGGAGAGGATTTTAGGGCCGGAAGGTGGTGGTGGGAAGACCAATCGAAAAAGGAGTGCGGCTTACATGCCACAACTTAATTGCAAGACAAAACATGAGTAAGTATAATTTAGATTATTTAGACGAATTAGAGGCCGAGGCCATCCACATTTTACGTGAGGTGGCGGGGCAATTTGAGAAGCCCGCATTACTGTTCTCAGGGGGTAAGGATTCTATAACTTTGGTTCGTTTGGCCGAGAAAGCTTTCAGGCCGGGTAAATTTCCTTTTCCACTGGTACATATTGATACCGGACATAACTTTGAGGAAACCATCACTTACCGTGATGAAATGATTGAACGAATTGGTGAGAAACTAATTGTTGGTTCTGTACAGGAGTCTATTGACCAAGGTAAAGTAGTAGAGCAAAAAGGAAAAAGCGCCAGCAGAAATGCATTGCAAACAGTTACCCTATTAGATACCATCGCTTTGCATGGTTTTGATGCTTGCATTGGCGGCGCCAGAAGGGATGAGGAGAAGGCTAGAGCCAAAGAACGTATTTTCTCTGTAAGAGATGAATTCGGACAGTGGGACCCTAAACGTCAGCGCCCGGAGCTTTGGAACATCTATAACGGTAAAATCCACAAAGGGGAAAATGTACGGGTATTTCCAATCAGCAACTGGACAGAACTCGATGTTTGGAATTACATAAAAAGGGAAAATATAGATCTTCCTTCAATTTACTTTGCGCACAACAGGGATGTGATTACTCGTAATGGTCAGCTGATGGCCGCATCTCCTTTTCTTAACATGGACGAGGAAGATGTAGTGGAGCATAAAAAAGTGAGGTTCCGTACGGTAGGCGATATGAGTTGTACCGCTGCGGTTGAGTCGGATGCAGATCAGCTGGATGATATTATTGCTGAGATTAGTGAGTCGAAAATAAGTGAACGCGGTGCCCGCATGGATGATAAAGTATCTGAAGCTGCCATGGAAGACCGTAAAAAGGGAGGATATTTCTAATGAATTTATTGAAGTTTTTTACTGCCGGTAGTGTTGATGATGGAAAGAGCACATTAATAGGCAGGTTATTATATGATACAGGTTCTATATTGGCAGATCAGCTGGAGGCTTTGCAGCAATCTAACCGTAAGAACGATGATGGGACGATAGATCTTGCCATTTTAACAGACGGACTGCGTGCCGAAAGAGAGCAGGGGATTACCATTGATGTGGCTTACAAATATTTCCAAACGGAAAAAAGAAAGTTCATTATAGCAGATACCCCCGGTCACATCCAGTACACCAGGAACATGGTTACCGGTGCATCTACTGCTAAATTGGCAATTATTTTAATTGATGCCCGCAATGGCGTAGTAGAGCAGACCATTCGTCACTCTTACTTGGTTTCCCTTTTAGGTATTGAGCATGTGGTAGTATGTTTAAATAAAATGGATATGGTGGGTTATAGCGAAACCGTGTTTGATGCCATCGTCTCCAAATACAAAACCCTGGCTGCTGATCTAGGATTGAATGAGGTAACTTTTATCCCCGTTAGCGCACTTAAAGGGGATAACGTAGTGAACGAATCAGAACATATGCCATGGTATACCGGCGCCAGTCTGCTCCATTTCTTAGAAACGGTAGACGTAGAAGTAGGCCCTGCCAATAACCTGGCCCGTATGCCTGTGCAATGGGTGGTGAGACCACAAACAGATGAGCTTCACGATTATCGCGGTTATGCAGGTCGCATCCTTAGCGGTACTTTCAGCATAAACGATAAAGTAACCGTTCTTCCGTCTGGCAGCAAATCTGTCATAGAAAGAATTGAAATATTTGATCAGCAACCTGCAGAAGCATTTGCAGGTCAGTCTGTTACATTGCACCTGAAAGATAATGTCGACATCAGCAGGGGTGATGTACTGGTTAATTCAGATCACCTTCCTCAAAACTCGCAGTTAATTGAAGCTGATGTATGCTGGATGGATGCAAGACCGCTTGATGAAAGCATTACCTATTTATTGCAGCATAATAGCAAAATTACCAAGTGTAAGATCAGGGAGATCGTCTACAAAGTAGACATCAATACCCTTGAGAAACAGGATGCTTATGATTTTAAACTCAACGACATAGGCCGGATAGTTGTTAAAACTGCTGATGAACTGGCATTTGATTTCTATACCGAAAATAAGGCCAATGGCGCTGCCATCTTAATAGATAGCAGAACAAACCTAACCATTGCAGCCCTGATGTTTAGGGCCGTCGCTGATTAGGCGTTATTGCATGTAAATTATTTTCCCGAAATAATTTGCGTTCCATTAGTTAATGGTTAATTTAAGATGCTTTAATTCTTTAGAGCATTGAGAATAGTACTATGGAAATAATTCATTTAAGTGCAGAGTGTTATCCTGTCGCAAAAGTAGGCGGTCTTGGTGATGTTGTTGGTGCTTTACCCAAATACCAGAATAAGTTGGGCCATGTTGCCAAAGTAGTGATGCCCGCCTACGAAACCAAGTTCTTTAGAGAGAATGAGTTTGAAGTGGTGTACGACGGTTGGGGAAAGTTAGGTTTCAGGCATTTCTCCGTTAGGATATTCAGAGAGAAAACCAATAAGTTGGGATTTGATTTGTTCCTGGTACACATCGCAGGCTATACCGACAGACCAAATGTTTACGGTTACGATGATGATACGGAGCGCTTTCTAGCCTACCAGATAGCGGTGCTTGACTGGATAACGCAATGGGAGCATAAGCCAGATGTAATTCATTGTCACGACCATCACACCGGGCTCGTTCCTTTCATGACTGCTCATTGCGAACAATACAGGCGATTAAATCAGGTGCCTACGATACTTACCATTCATAATGCGCAGTACCAAGGGCAGTTTGGCTGGGATAAATTAAATTATCTGCCTCCATTTGACCTTTGGAAAACCGGACAGCTGGATTGGAAAGGTTCTATAAATCCTTTGGCATCGGCCATTAAATGTGCCTGGAGAATTACTACCGTGTCTCCGAGTTATCTGGATGAGATAACTTATAATGCCAACGGACTGGAAGCGTTGTTTGCCCAGGAGCGGGGTAAGTCAGTAGGAATTTTAAACGGTATCGATAACGAGGTATGGAATCCGGCAGCAGATACTATGCTGGAAAAACAATTTGCCGTAAGAACGGTTGATAGTGGAAAAAAAGCAAACAAAGAGGCATTATGTCGTGTTTTCAACCTGGATACAGAGAAACCATTGTTTACTTTCATTGGGAGATTGGTTGGTGAGAAAGGTGCAGACCTTTTACCGGAAATCTTCTACAACGCGTTGTGGCAGCACAATGGAGAAATAAATGTATTGGTACTTGGATCAGGAGATCCGCATGTAGAGGCTAGGTTGGCACAATTGAAAGATGCTTTTCCTGGAAATTACAATGCTTACATTGGTTACAATGAACAGTTGTCGCACCAGATTTACGCGGGTGCTGACTTTTTACTGATGCCAAGCAGGGTGGAGCCATGCGGATTAAACCAGATGTACGCCTTAAGATACGGAACAGTGCCTGTGGTGAGGAGGATTGGAGGGTTGAAAGATACCGTTGTAGATATAGGAGATGGTGGTTTTGGGGTTTGTCATGATCAAACAAGTGCGTGGGATGTAGGGCAGGCGATTGGGCGTTCAATGGAATTGTATGCTGATAAGAAAAAGGTAAAAGAAATTCGTAGGTTTATGATGCACATCGATCATTCCTGGGATAGAGCGGCACAAGAATATATTAATCTGTACCAAATATAAACGAGAAATAAAAAAGTATGACTGAAAAAGTTTTAGGTGTAATTCTTGGCGGCGGCCAGGGCTCCAGGTTAGCCCCACTTACACAAACAAGATCGAAACCGGCTGTTCCTATTGCAGGCAAGTACCGGTTGGTGGATATACCAATTTCAAACTGCTTAAATTCAGGCATACACCGTATGTTCGTGTTAACCCAGTTTAACTCGGCATCCTTAAACAAGCATATTAAGAATACCTATCATTTTAGTCATTTCAGTTCTGCTTTTGTAGATATCCTGGCTGCTGAACAAACCCCAGAAAACCCAACCTGGTTTCAGGGAACGGCTGATGCGGTAAGGCAAACCATGCACCACCTGTTAAATCATGAATTTGAGTATGTACTTATCCTTTCAGGAGATCAGTTGTACCAAATGGATTTTAACGAGATGGTGAATGCACATATTGAGAGCGGTGTGCAGATTACCCTGGCAACTATCCCTGTAAATGCGAAGGATGCGCCTGAGTTTGGTATTCTTAAAGCGAATGAGAAGAACATCATCACATCATTTATAGAAAAGCCTAAAACTGGTTTAGAAGACTGGACCTCAGATACTGGTGCAGAAATGCATGCAGAAGGACGAGATTACCTGGCATCAATGGGTATATATATTTTCAACAAAGACTTATTGATTAAAATCTTTTCTGAAAATCCTGATGAAAAGGATTTTGGAAAAGAAATTATTCCCAGGATGCTAAGAACTTACGATGTTTTAAGTTTCCAATATGAAGGTTATTGGACAGATATTGGTAACATCTCTTCTTTTTTTGAAGCAAATCTTGGATTAACAGATGACATACCTAAGTTTAACTTGTTTGATCATCACCACAGCATTTTTACCCGTGCGAGGATGCTCCCACCTTCCAAAATTTTAGGTACAACACTTGATAAAACTATTATAGCAGAAGGATGTATCTTACAAGCTGAAAGCATCAAGCACGCAGTGATTGGTATTCGTTCACGCATTGGGGTAGGTACGCACATTCAGAGCTGCTATATTATGGGAAGCGATAAATACCAAACTCTGGAAGAAATTAAGGAAGACTTAGAAAGCGGTAAACCAATGATTGGAATTGGCGACAGGTGTAAAATTGCTAACGCGATTGTCGATAAGAATAGCCGGATTGGGAACGATGTTAGCATTATAGGGGGAGACCATCTTGCAGATGGCGACTTTGAATTGTATACTGTTAAAGATGGTATAGTTGTGGTTAAGAAAGGTGCAATAATTCCGGATGGAACAGTGGTCTAAGGTTTAATGCACTTAGCTAGTAGACAACCAATTTAGTTATACTTAAATACCAGAGAGAAGGTAGTTCTTTCCTGAGGTACGGAGTTTACTTCTAAACTCCCATAGTGCATCTTCATAATGTTTCGGGTAATGGTTAAGCCAATACCCGAACCATTTTTTCTTGTTGTAAAGAACGGTACAAATATCTTTTCCAATAAATCAGGCTTTACTCCTTTCCCATTATCAGAAACTTCTATATATAATTTGTTGTTGTCTAAACGATAGCTGATTTCAATTGTAGGGTTTCTTATACCATCCAGTGCATAAATGCTATTTGTAACTAAGTTGATAAGCGCCTGCTCTACCAATTTTAAATCAATAGGAATACTGATCTTTGAAGATGTTTGTCCAACATTTAGCGTAATATTCTTACCAACTGCAAATGGTTGCATGAGGATTTTTATATGCTTTAACAGCTCACCAATGGTGTGGTATTCTAATACAGGCGTGGGCAATTCTGCAATTAGCCTGTAGTCTTTTACAAAGTCCAGCAATCCTTCCGATCTTCTTTTTATAGTTTTAATAGCTGGTTTTAAATCATCTAAATCTTCTTTCGTGAGTGTGTTTTTTTCAGCAATCATACTGTTAACTGTATCTGATAAGGAGCTGATTGGCGTTATTGAATTTAGAATTTCGTGAGAAATCACACCAATTAGCCGATTCCATGCTTCTGATTCTTTCTGCTCGATCTCATCCTTTATGTTCTGGAAGGAAATGATTGTATAGTTGATTTGATAGAGGTTTAAAGGAATAATCTCTAAAGACAATTGTGTAAGCTTATCTTGTATCTTAATTTCTACGAATTTCTTACCGCCAGAGCGAATTGGCTCAATTTCCTTCGCGAATTGCGGAAGGTGCTGACCTAAGCGATGCCAATATTTATATCCCGGCACGTTCAGCAGGCTTACTGCTGCCTGATTGATCAAAACAATTTCTTTAGAATCATTTCCAGCAACACCCGTTTCATTTATCACAATCACGCCAACAGGAACTTGTTCTAAGATGGTTTTAATCAACTGAAACATAGAATCCTTTTCCAGCTGAATGTCTTTATGAACCTGAATAATGTCGTTAAAAGATTCATATAGCTCAGGGAAACTGCCACTTGTAATTTTATTTTTAAAGTTTAGTGTGCTATCTCGCGTTTTAACAGCGAGTATAAAGCGCTTAATATCATCCCGAATTTGATTGATATAGTTGTATAAACTGATTAGGGCGGCAAATAGAATAATTGCTACGCCAGATATAGTGAAAACAAGACTGGTGTGCGTAATCAGATAGTACAATAGCATTGCCAGTAAGTTGATAACCAATAACCTAAAAAGAAGTCTATATGTAAATCTGTTGTAAAACATCAGAGGTTGAATTTCTCAATGCGCCTGTACAAGGCAGCACGTGTTAACCCAAGTTCTGCAGCAGCCCTAGAAATATTGCCTTTATGTTTATCTATGGCTTTCTGAACCATAAGTTTTTCCATTTCTTCAAGGCCCATGTTGCTCTGGGAAAGGGAATGGTCACTACCGAACTTTTGTGGGTTTAGTTGCAAATCGTCAACGGTAATTTCATTTCCGTCAGACATAATTACCGCTCTTTCTATTACGTGTTGAAGTTCCCTTATATTTCCTGGCCAGGAATGGTTCAATAAGATGTCTTTAGCCTTAGAATTAATATTGATCAGGTTTTTATGGTACTTACTGCTGAAGGTATGCAGGAAATGATCTGCTAAAAGCAAGATATCATCAATCCTGTGAGATAGGTTAGGAAGTACCAGTTCTACGGTGTTTATTCTAAAAAGTAAATCCTGTCTGAAGGTGCCTTTCGTAACCATTTCATTAAGCGGCATATTGGTAGCCGTAATTAAACGTACGTTGATCTTCCTTTCCTTGCTTTCGCCTAATCTGGTAACCGTTCTGTTTTGGATAACGCTGAGTAGTTTGGCTTGAAGTGCCATAGATAGGTTTCCAATCTCATCCAGGAAAATAGTTCCGGCTTCTGCGATTTCAAACCTGCCGGGCTTATCTTCTTTGGCATCTGTAAAAGCGCCCTTGGCATAGCCGAACAACTCGCTTTCAAATAAATTCTCATTAAGAGAACCCAAGTCGACATGCATGAAGATCTGGTTTTTACGTTGGGAAAGTTTATGAAGTTCGTAGGCAAATACCTGCTTGCCAGTACCGTTTTCACCTAATATTAAAACATTGGCGTCTGTTGGTCCGACTTTAACAATTACATTTTGCAGGTGTTTGATAGGCTCTGAAACGCCTATAATATTTTCAAATTGCCTGTTGATGTCTTTCTGAAGTGAAGAGTGGATCTTCTCCAGTTTCTTTACCTTTTTGTTGGATTGCCTTAGTTTAGAGGCAGCCGATAGAGTAGCAAATAGCTTCTCATTTTCCCAGGGTTTTAAGATAAAATCTGTTGCACCCTTCTTTATTGCCTGTACTGCCAGCTCTACATTACCATAGGCAGTCATTAGTATAACTACATAATCTTTATCGATTGAGAGGATGTGGTTTAGCCAATAAAGGCCTTCACGACCATCGCTAACACCGGTTTGATAGTTCATATCGAGTAATACGATATCTACCTCATTATGACTTAGCAAAACATTAATTTCTTTAGGCGACTTGCAGGTAATAACCTGTTGAAAATGCTGCTTTAAGAAAAGCTTGGCGCTCAATAATATATCTTCATCATCATCAATAACAAGTACGGTTGCATCTATCATATCATATATGTTGCTAGTGATAATTTAGTGTCAAATTATATGACCCAATAACATTTGCTGTCATTGCGAGGAACAAAGCAATCTTTATCGAGGATTGCTTCGTGCCTCGCAATGACCAAAAATAATAAAAGTGTTCGGTGATGTACATGAAGTGTTCGATTATGAACGGTTAATATTTTTTATATAACATAAGTTATTGATATTTAGTTAATTAAAATACATATTTCCTGTTGGCATAACGTTGGCATAAGCGATTGTGTAACTGTAAATGTTGATGGATAAGAAAATCGAACGTAAAAGATTTAATAAAAAAACAATACTAATACTAGTCGGATCGGTACTATTTGTGGTGCTGGTTGCCTATGGCTACAGCCTTTCATTGAACAAAGTTTATAAAGCAGATGCAGATAAGGTAACTGTTAATACCGTGGCTTATGGAGACTTCGAAGATGTTGTGCTTTTAAATGCAAGTGTAGTACCGCTAACGTCTGTAATTATTAGCTCGCCAGAAGGCGGTACTGTAGCAGAGATATTTACTGAGAATGGAGCAAGTGTGGTTAAAGGTACACCGTTGCTAAGGATAGCAAACCCAAATGCTTTGTCGAGTTATACTTCCAGCGAAACAAGTATTACCGAACAGATCAATCAGTTGAGAAAATTGCGTCTGGACCTGGAGCAGAACCAGCGTGTAATGAGTCAGGATATGATGGAGATTGGAAATAGCTTGCGTACCGCCACAAGAAAGTATAAGGTAGACAGTACATTGTATTCAAAGAAGGTAATCACCATGCAGGAATTTAATGCATCGAGCCAGGATTATGAATATTACCAGGAACGTAAAAAGATATTAAAACAAGCTGTTCGCCAGGAAAACCAAAGCAGAACGATGCAATTGCAGCAGATTGATTTTTCTATAGGCAGGATGAACGAAAGCCTGGAAACGATCAGGCAGAATATTGAGAACATGACCATTAAAGCACCGGTTGCCGGCAGACTTTCATCCTATGACCCAATTATTGGTAAGTCGTACAATGCTAATGAGATGCTAGGCAAGATAGACGTATTGCAAGGATATAAACTACAGGCAGGAGTTGATGAATACTACATTAACAGGGTTAAAGAAGGGCAAACTGCCAACTGTGAGTTTAACGGGAAGACCTACCAGCTAACGGTTAAAAAAGTAATACCTGAAGTAACGGCAGGTCAGTTTCAAATAGAAATGACATTTGACGGCAGCTCGCCGCTGGAGTTGAGAAGGGGACTTTCTATGCAGGTGAAACTAACGCTTTCTGACAATAGTAAATCATTATTAATTAGTCAGGGTCAGTTCTTCCAAAGTACCGGCGGCTCATGGGTATTTGTGGTTAAGGATGGGAAAGCTACCAAGAGAAACGTAAAGATTGGGCGTAAAAACTATCTGTATTATGAAGTATTAGATGGCCTGCAGAAAGGCGATCAGGTGATTACTTCATCATATGACCAGTTTAACCAGTATGATATAATAGAAATTAGCAACTAGACAAAAAGATATAACCATGATAAAGATTGAAAATCTGGAAAAAGTTTACAAAACAGAGGAGATTGAAACTACTGCGCTTAATGGAATTAATTTGCATGTTAAGCAAGGTGAATTCGTATCCATTATGGGTCCGTCGGGTTGCGGTAAATCTACCTTGCTTAATGTAATGGGCTTATTGGATAAACCTGAAAGCGGCAGCTACAAGTTTCTGGAAACAGAGCTTTTGAGCATGAACGACAGGGAGCGCGCAAATTTCAGGAAGCAAAATATGGGTTTTGTGTTTCAAAACTTTAACCTGATTGATGAACTAACAGTGTTTGAAAACATTGAGCTTCCTCTAATTTATAATAAAGTACCATCTGCAGAACGCAAACGCCTGGTAAACGAAATTATAGAGCGAATGAACATTGTTAACAGGAGCGGGCATTTTCCGCAACAGTTATCTGGGGGTCAGCAGCAAAGGGTTGCAGTAGCGCGTGCGCTGGTTACAAAGCCAAAATTGGTATTAGCAGATGAGCCGACGGGAAACTTAGATAGTTCTCACGGTAACGAGGTTATGGAGTTGCTTTGCGAGCTTAACGAAACAGGTACTACGATTGTAATGGTAACTCACTCGTCACATGACGCAAGTTTCTCCAATAGGATCATCAACTTAAAAGATGGTCATGTGATCTCAGAAAAGATCAACAAAAGCAGAACTGAAGAATTGATTTAACACCGAAAACTCGATAACCATGTTCAGACTGAATCTTAAAATCGCCTTTAGAAGCCTGTCGAAACACAAGACGGCATCGCTGATTAATGTTGTAGGACTGGCTATCGGGCTTGCTGCAAGTCTAATGCTGTTACTGTATGTTCAATACCAATGGAGCTATGACAAGCAATACGGCAATACTGAAAACACATACCACCTGATGGTAAACTTTTATGGAGTTGATAAAAGCATCACTGGAACTGGCGTGCAGGTACCTAACGTGCTTCCTGCAGTATTGAAAGAAGAAACACCCGAAATTGAACATATCAGCCGTGTGCTCTGGGCTAGCAGACGCTTGCTAGCCAATGGAAAAAATAGCTTCAAGGTGGAGAGCCGATATGCAGATCCTGATCTGCTCCGCATATTTAAATTCGACTATATAAGTGGAAATCCAGATAAAGCTTTCGATGATCCTAACTCTATTGTGCTAACTGAAAGCACTGCCATTAAGTTGTTTGGTACTGCAAACGTCTTGAACAAGACTTTGCTTTTTGAAAACCAAGCCGACCTGAAGGTGACTGCAGTTGTTAAGGACCTGCCGCCGAACTTCACCTACGGTTTCGAAGCGCTTGCACCATGGAAACTATTTGAAAATTTAAATAAATGGCCTGCTGACCCGAATTGGGGTAACTACTCTTACTTTACACTATTGACCTTAAAACCGGAGACGGGGGTTGCCGGTGTAAATGAGAAGATCAAAAGTATGATTGCCCAGCATACCGGAACAAAGACTGTTGAGGCTGCGCCTTTTATTTATCCGCTGGAAAGATTTCACTTGTACGGTAACTTTGTAAACGGGATAGATAATGGAGGCCAGATTGAACAGGTGCGCATATTTATCATCCTTGCCCTCGGTATTCTGGCCATCGCCTGCATCAATTTTATGAACCTTTCTACCGCCAGGTCTCAGAAGCGGGCAAAAGAAGTAGGGATAAAGAAGACTATAGGTGCCAGCCGAAGATCGCTAATTATGCAGTTTTTATTAGAATCTTTTGCGCTAACCCTGCTCGCCGTTGTACTTGCGGTGGTGCTTGCAGAACTTTTTCTTCCCTCATTTAATGGGATGCTGAATACCAAACTTAAGATGGATTATGCGCTTCCGTTAAATTGGCTAGGCGCTATAATCTTAATCCTGATTACAGGATTCGCTGCGGGAAGTTACCCTGCATTTTTCCTCTCTGGTTTCAGCCCCATTCAGGTATTTAAAAAAACGGGATTGTTTAAGAATAGCTTTGGCCTCAACTTAAGACAGGCCCTAGTCGTTACCCAGTTCAGCTTTGCCATATTACTAATTGTATCAACATTAATCTTATATCAGCAGTTGCAACATTTGAAAGACAGACCTCTTGGTTATCAAACTGAAGCACTGGTACAAATGCCGCATGAGGGAAATCTTTATCTTAAATTTGACCTGTTCAAAGAACGTGTACTCAACTCAGGAGCAGCAATTGCCCTATCCCAATCCTCAGGCAGCATTGCATTTCAGAATTCTAATGTTAATGGCCTGGAATGGGAAGGTATGGCTGAAGGCGGAAAAAAAATGTCTTTCGATTATATTCAGACTACTTATGATTTCCTGAAAACCAATAACATCAGTTTGATTGCTGGTCGGGATTTCAGTAAGGAACACGCTTCAGATTCTTCTGCCGTACTTCTTAATGAAACGGCTGTAAAGCTCATGGGACTTAAGAATCCGCTGGCTGAGCAGATTGTACTCAATGCACAGAAACGACAAGTGGTAGGGATAATTGCAGACGTCGTTTGGGATGAGCCTACCCGGGCGCAGCATCCCATGGTTATTGCTTTTAATGCGTACAATAGTGATTATATAACTATGCGCCTGAATACCAAAAGGAATATTCAGGAAAACCTGGCAAAGATTGAAAAGATTACCAAAGAGATCAATCCTGATTTTCCAGTGGAGATTACATTTGTAGATAGTCTGGTAGCGGAGAAGGTAGAGCATGAAAACATGCTTTCTATATTGGCAAATCTTTTTGCGGGGCTCAGTATTTTCGTGTCCTGTTTGGGCTTGTTTGGTTTATCAGCATTTAGTGCAGAGCAGCGGACCAAAGAGATCGGCATCCGCAAGGTACTGGGTGCCAGCCTTGCCGGAATCATGAGTTTGTTGTCCTACAGTTTCATTAAGACCGTAGCTATTGCAATGGTATTGGCCATGCCGATAGGCTATTTAATCATGGATCACTGGCTGATGCAGTTTGACTATCGAATTTCAATCGGCCCGGCCGTATTTATTATTACGGCTATAGCCACTATGGGGATTGCCCTGTTTACGGTGAGCTGGCAAGCTTACCGTGCTGCAAAAGCAAACCCGGTTGATGCATTAAAATACGAATAAGACATGTTTAGACTGAACCTTAAAATCGCTTTGCGGAATCTTTGGAAGAATAAGGGATTTACATTAATCAATGTTAGCGGTTTGGCTATTGGTTTAGCAAGCTGTTTGGTATTGTTGCTGTATGTAGCCTATGAATGGGGGTACGATAAGCAATTTAAAGGTTATGAGAATTCATACATAGTTTATACCAATCAACAGACTAGTGACGGTGAAGCTAGTTATGCCTGGACGCCGGCTTTAATGGCTCCGGAATTGAAAGCAAAAATTCCTGGGGTAAAGTATGCATCGCATTCCACCTATCCAGAATCTCATTTGATTGGTTTAGGAGAAAATAGGTTTAAGACGAATGCTGTCTTTGCCGACCATGATTTTTTGAAGATTCTTGATTATAAATTCCTGAAGGGAGATGCCGGGCATGCTTTGCAAAACATTAATTCAGTAATTATCACAGAGTCATTGGCTAAGAAGTTATTTGGGTCTGAGGATCCAATCAACAAGTCATTAAGATTGGATAATGAAGATATACTTAATGTAGAAGGTGTGATTGCTGATGTCCCCAGGAACAGTACCATCCAGTTTGAGTATTTAATGCCATGGGCTTTGTTTGAAGAGAAAAACTCGTGGGTTAAGGATATGGAATGGGGTGGTATGTTTTGCTTAAGCATCATTCAAATGGAAAAAAATGCAAATGTCAACGCTATAACTTCGGGTATAAAAGGAATTTATAAACGCAATGATAAAGGAACAAAAAATGACGCGTTGGTACATCCCTTAGCTAAATGGCATCTTTATGGTGACTTTCAAAATGGCAAATCTGTTGGTGGTAAAATTACGCAGGTAAAAACGCTCTTTATTTTAGCGGTGTGTATTTTACTTATTGCTTGTATAAATTTCATAAATCTTTCTACTGCAAGGTCAGAAAAGAGGGGGAAAGAGGTTGGGGTTAGGAAAGTAATTGGGTCAACACGAAAAATGCTTGTTTCCCAATTTATGCTTGAATCTTATCTGCTCACATTTATAGCACTGGTTCTTGCATTGATCTTTACCGAGGTCAGTCTTCCGTATTTTAACAGGCTACTAAATTCAGAATTGACTATAGATTATTCCGACTGGAACGTTTGGGGTGTATTGATGGTGTTGACTATGTTTACCGGTTTTATTGCTGGTGGTTATCCCGCATTTTATCTTTCTGCGTTTGATCCTGTTAGTGTACTTAAAGGATTAGGCAAGGCTAGCGGCACGTCTGCATGGATTAGAAAGGTTCTAGTGATCACGCAATTTGGGTTTGCAGCTATGCTAATTATATGTACCATAGTTATTTATCAGCAGATCAACTATATCAAAAATAAGCCTTTAGGCTATTCGAAAAATAACTTAATGCAGATTAATCTTATAGGAGCTTTACAAGGAGCAGGAAAAATAAGTGTTTTGAAGGCAGAGCTGCTGAAAACAGGTGCAATTACAAATGTAACCAGCCTAAGTCGCAGTATAACTAAAATGGGTCACCGTGCTTTTAATATCAGTTGGCCAGGTAAAAGTGATGAAGAATCGATTCTTTTTAATTACCGTAATGTTGGCTATAATTTTATGGAGACGATTGGTGCCGAATTGGTTGCAGGTCGGGAATTCTCTCCAGATTTTAAAGATTCTGCTAACGTGATTTTGAATGAGACTGCGGTTAAGGTAATGGGACTGAAGAATCCGCTGAGAAGCGTGGTAAAGTGGGGGGATGTACCTGCAACAGTTATTGGTGTTGTAAAAGATTTTATTGTAGAATCACCGTTTGAGAAAACCTTGCCAATGATTATAGGGCATAATGATAATAACTCTGCTGTACTCTTAGTGCGCTTAAGCCCTGACAAAAATTTAAGCCAATCTGTCTTGCAGTTAGATAATGTAATTAAAAAGTTTAACCCTGGATTTCCTGTTGAACGTAATTTTGTAAATGACGATTTTGAGAACAGTTTTCAAAATGAACGTTTACTTGGCACATTGTCTAATTGGTTTGGGGGTTTCGCCATATTTATTTCTTGTTTAGGATTACTTGGTTTAGTGCTTTACATGGCTGAACAAAGAAAAAAAGAAATAAGTATTAGAAAAGTTCTTGGGGCAACCAATCTGAGTATTTTGAATTTACTTAACAGAGATTTTATAAAACTGGTAATTATTGCAAATTTAATCGCATTTCCTATCGCCTATATTGCTGTAAATAAATGGCTTTCCAGCTATGAGTTTAGAGTTTCCATATCCGCAGTTCCATTTCTGGTGGCAATCATTCTCTCCGTGCTAATAAATGTTGTAACAGTAAGTATACAATCCATAAAAGTTGCCAAAGCGAACCCTATTGACGCCTTAAAATACGAATAACCATGTTCAGACTAAATCTCAAAATCGCTTTGCGGAATCTTTGGAAGAACTTCGGTATCACTTCCATAAATATTGGCGGATTAGCAATTGCTCTGGCATCTTTCATTCTGGTGATGATGTATGTGACTTATGAGACCAGTTTTGATAAGGACAATCCAAATTATGATAACATTTATATTGTAGGAAGATCACTGCCAGAGTTTAAAACCAACTTTACGCCACCACCATTAGGGAAGGCTATAAAAGATAATTTTCCGGAGGTTGAAGCGGTTGGACTTACTAAAAAATCTGGATTTGAGTTCCCTTTATCGAGTAAGGTAACGACGGTTTTCTTCAAAAACTGTTTGGTGGTAGATTATGAAGCGGCGCGCATGTTTAATTTAAAAGCTGAAACAGGTTTAGAGAAGCCTGTTAATGAACATACAGGTCTGTTTTATTTAACTGCTGAATTAATGCATACGCTTTTTCCGAACAAGAAGGACGCTAAACCTGAAGCAGCAATTATAGGCGGTAAAGCTGTCGGTCAGCCTGCTGAGGTGCGGGGCATGATTATTAGTAATCCACATTCTAACTTAACATTTGACGCACTGTCTGTAACGGGAGATTTAGGAGAAGGAGAGAATTATGGATACAATAACTACAATACCTATATCCAGGTTAAAGCGGGAACTGATATAGTTGCGCTCACTCAAAAAATAAATGCACTCTATAAGAGAGAACAAATTAAAGACGGTGCCGACGCAAAGTCTGACAGGTTTATCGGGACAAGCATTTTTCTGGACCCTTTAAAGAACTTGCATTTAAAGCCAAAAGCCGGAAGTGATGCCAGCTTTAAAACTATCCTTGCACTTTTTGTGCTAGCCATTTTAATCCTCGTTATAGCTTGTATCAATTTTACTAATCTGAGTATCGCCCAGGCAACAAAACGCGCCAAGGAAGTTGGTGTTAAAAAGGTACTAGGCGTTTACAGGCACCAGTTGACCTTCCAGTTTCTCTCGGAAATACTTTTACAATGCCTGGCTGCTACAGCATTAAGTCTTATAGTTGCCGAAATTATGCTGCCTTCATTTAATGGTCTATTTAATGTTTCATTACACATTTGGGGCGCCGGAAGTAAATTGATTTATCAGCTACCGGTTATAGTTTTAGTTGTTACCTGCATTGCCGGAGCCTATCCTGCAATGGTATTGTCTGGCTTTAAACCTTCGTTAGTGCTGAAAGGTAATTTCCAAACCAGCAGGAATACCCTGTGGTTGAGAAATGCCTTATTGGTAGTTCAATTTAGTGTAGCAGTAATTTTTATTATAGGATTACTAATCATTAGTTCGCAATTAAAATACATGCGTACACAAGATACTGGCTTTAACACTAACCAGGTTATGTTCATTAAAAACCTAAGCTATTTTACCGACCCTGAAAAGTTTAAACCTGTTAGAGAACAGATGCTGGCGATTCCGGGAGTTAAATCTGTAACTGTAGCCAGCAACATTCCAGATGGATCAGAAAACGGATCAAATGGTTATACTGCTAATGGCGTTGAAGCGAATATTGATTTTTTGGATGTAGATTTTGATTATTTTGAAACGCTTGACATTAAGTTAGCTAAGGGAAGATATTTCTCTAGCCAATTTAAAACTGATACCGCCAATTCAGCTATTCTCAATGAATCGGCTGTCGCAAAGTATGGATTAGTAAACCCAATTGGCAAGACGATTAAAGGTTGCAATATTGACTATAAAATTGTTGGTGTTGTTAAAGACTTTATGGCCCAGGGATTTGAAACACCAGTACAGCCTACTATTTATGCCATCAATAATCCGTGTGGTAATTCAAAGTTGCAGATCATGCTTAAGATTGATCAAAGTCAGATGGTGTCTGCATTGGCGAGCCTTAATGATCAGTGGAAGGATATAAACAAACTAGATGGAGAGAATTTCAGGTATTACTTCTTAGACGAGCTATATGGCAAGTTGTTTTATAAACAAGAACAGTTGCAGTGTGTATTTTTTGCTGCTTCTGCGCTAACCATATTTATTGCCATCATAGGCCTGTTTGCCTTTGCAAAGTTTATAACAAATAATAGGAGAAAGGAAATTGCTGTACGCAAGATTTTGGGGGCGAGTAATTTCCATATTATGCAATTACTAAATACATCTTTTTTTAGGATAGTAATGATTGCCAACATAATCTCGTGGCCAATAGCATACATCATAACTAAAAGCTGGCTGGATACTTTCGCATATCGTATAGAAATACCAGTACTTCCATTTTTGCTTAGCGGTGCATTTACGGTTATTGCCACAATTATTACCGTGAGTTTGCAGGCATCAAGAGCGGTAAAAGCTAATCCCGTTGCAGCACTGAAATATGAATAGCATAAAATAAAAAGATGTTTAAACTAAACCTTAAAATCGCTTTGCGAAGCCTTTGGAAATACAAAGGTTACACTTTAATCAATGTTTTAGGCCTTTCTATAGGAATGGCCAGCTGTATTCTCATTTTCGTTTTTATTAGGTATCAGTTAAGCTTTGACGAGGGCTACAAGAATGAGGACAGAATATTTAGGGTGGTTACGAATTGGAAATACAATGCATTTGATGATTATTCTTCGGGTGTTCCAGCGCCTTTTCCGGCGGCGGCAAGAGCGGAGTTTGCAGGATTAGAAAAGGTAGGTGCAATAGTAAAGCGCGGTGCTATAGTTCATGTAAACGACGAGGCTGGAAAAGAAGTTTTTAAGAACAAAGAAGCGGTTTATTATGCAGAGCCTGACTTTTTCGACATTATTGGTGTTAAGTGGCTATATGGTAAAACAGGTATAGCATTAAAAGAGCCGAACACTGTTGCATTGTCGGTAAGTAAAGCAATTCAATTTTTTGGGAGCGCTGAAAAAGCAATAGGAAGAAGCATTGCATCGGGTAATAACAAATCGCTAAGGGTAACGGGCATATTTAAGGATATGCCTCAAAACAGTAGTTTTCCACTGCAAGTTGTGATCAGCTATGAGAACTACAGAAATAAAAACCAGGTTAACTGGGATGCAGTAAACTCCAGTTCATCTTGCTACGTGTTACTAAAGACAGGATTGAAAGTAACAGATCTGGAAAAGGCACTAGCAGCTTTCAATCAAAGGCATTATCGGGAAAACCATGTATCCGGTAATCAGGTTAACGCTTTTCAACCATTAAAAGAGATTCATTTTAGCGAGCTTTACGATAATTTTGCGGGAAACACCATTGGCAAGAGGGAGATATATGGCTTGGGAATTATTGGCTTGTTTCTATTGCTCACTGCCTGTATTAATTTCATCAATTTGAGCACTGCACAGTCGGTAAACCGCTCAAAAGAGGTCGGTGTTAGAAAGGTAATTGGTGGAGAGCGCAGCCAGTTAATGTTACAGTTCCTGATGGAGACATTTGCATTGAGCTTCATTGCGTTGATAGTTGCCTGCGCACTAACCGAACTGGCTTTACCTTTCATGACTAATCTTTTAAAAGGGGATGTGAATTTAAGCCTTTTTAGTCATCCCGCCATATTTGTATTTATGGCGCTGTTGGTATTGCTGGTCTCTTTTTTTGCCGGCTTTTATCCCGCACTTATTATCTCTGGCTTTAATCCGGTACTTGCTATTAAAAATAAAGTAAGCCTTGGTAACAACGGTTTGAGTTTAAGAAAGGTATTGGTTGTGGTTCAATTCGCCATTACTATTATTTTGATTATTGGCACCCTGGTAATTATGCGGCAAATGGAGTACATGAGGAAAAAGCCTCTTGGCTTTGATACCAATGCAGTAGCTATGGTCAATGTTCCAGGCGATAGCCTGGCAAGAACTAAATTGTCTATTTTTAAAGAGAGAGCTTTAAAGTTACCTGGTGTATTGAGCTTAAGCTACTGTCAAACTTCTCCACTTTCTGAAGATGTAAATTCTACAGATTTTACCTTCAACAATATAAAGAATCATGATTTTGAGGTAAGAACCTCAAGAGCGGACGCAGATTTTTTTAAGGTGTTTAACTTAAAGCTTATTGCAGGTAAGCTATTTAAGGAAAGTGATACTGCAAACGGTTGTATCGTCAATGAAACTTTTTTAAAGAAAATGCACATTTCTAATCCAGATCAAGCTTTAGGTAAGGTACTGGATGCATCTGGAAATCTATTAACTGTGGTAGGAGTAGTCAAAGATTACAATGATAAATCGCTTAAAGAGCAAATTTCTGGGATTGCTATTTTTCAGGGAAAACAAGAATACTATTCTGCAGCATTGAAAATGGATCCCAGACAGCTAAGTTCTGGCATGAAAGAAATGCAGAAACTATGGAATGAAACTTTCCCAAACGGGGTTTATGAAATGAGCTTTGTTGACGAAGAAATCAATAGCTATTATGATGGTGAGCGTATTATGGGCACACTTTTTAAATCCTTCGCCGGGATTATTATTTTCATTTCCTTTATTGGTCTTTTTGGGTTAATATCCTTTGTTGCCGCGCAAAGAACACGCGAAGTGGCAATTCGTAAGATCCTTGGTGCTACCACTTATCAGCTGGTAAACATGTTGAATAACTCATTTCTACAAATGGTATTCGTTGCCAATTTAATAGCCTGGCCGCTTGCTTATTTATTTGTTTCCAAATGGCTGGCAGGTTTTGCCTACCGTGTTGACATTACAGTTTGGCCGTTTGTATTGGCCATGTGCATATCTATGGTGATCACGTTTGTGACAGTGAGCCTGCGATCATACAAAGCGGCTACCAGTAATGCTGTTAACGCATTAAAATATGAATAATTGAAATCTATATTCTGAAAATATGTTTAGATTAAATATTAAAATCGCGCTGCGAAACCTTTGGAAATACAAAGGGTATACACTTATAAATGTGCTTGGGCTATCTGTTGGGTTAGCAGGGTGCCTTATGATCTTTATCTTTTTAAACTACCAGTTTGGCTTTGATAAAGGGTATGAAAATAGCGACCGTATTATGCGGGTAGTCTCTTCATGGAAGTACTCTGATGGTGAATTTTATTCTCAAGGAGTACCACGACCGTTAGGTCCGGCCATGAGGCAGGACTTTAGCCAATTTGAGAAAGTGGCTAATATAAGGGAAGCCGGAGGCATTGTAAGGTATGTTGGTGACGGTACGCAAGCGGAAGTAAAGAAAAATGAACGAACATTTTACGCTGAGCCCGAATTCTTTGAGATATTTAGTATTAAATGGCTGGAAGGTACACCCAAAAAAGCCCTTAACGAACCATTTACCATTGCATTGTCCAAAAAGACTGCTGAAATCTATTTCGGTAAATGGCAAAATGCAGTTGGAAAAAGTCTCCGGTTTGAAAACAAGGAAGATTTTAGAGTAACCGGTGTGTTTGATGATTTGCCTCAAAATTCAAGCTTTCCGTTAAAATTAGTGATGTCTTATAGTAGCGATCCCGATAGGAACGAGAAGTCATGGGGCTCAGTATCATCAAGACAAGAATGCTATGTGTTATTAAAAAAGGGTGTGAGTGTAGCCAGTTTAACCCAACCACTGGCTGCATTTATTAAAAAATACTATGTAGAACAGGGTCCGGGTAAAGAAAATCATTTATTTCAACCCCTGGTAGATATACACTACAATCCCGATTTTGGTAATTATTCTGGCAATATCATGCCTCGATCTGAAATAACAGGGCTTTTTGTTATTGGACTTTTCCTATTGCTAACTGCCTGTATCAATTTTATTAATCTGGCTACAGCCCAGGCCATCAGCCGATCTAAAGAAGTAGGTGTGCGTAAGGTAATGGGAAGTATGAGAAAGCAACTCATTTGGCAATTTTTGAGTGAAACTGCACTCATTACCATAGTTGCGCTGTTGTTTGCTTGTGTAATTACAGAGCTATCGATACCTGGTATGGAATCCTTATTTGGCAATGATATTAAGTTTAGTTTGTTCGGCCACTCAGAAATATACCTGTTCATGACCTTACTGATCATTTTAGTGAGCTTCTTAGCAGGATTATATCCTGCGATGGTAATGTCGGGCTTTAGCCCGGCATTGGCCATTAAAAACAAGATATCTTCGGCAACCTCTGGTGGGGTTGGTTTAAGAAAAGCATTGGTTATTGTGCAATTTGCCATCACAGCTATTTTAATAATAGGCACTTTGGTTGTAGTTAACCAGATGAGTTATGTTCGTAATAAATCGCTGGGTTTCGATAGCACAAGTATAGCTATATTGAATATGCCTAATGACAGTTTGAGCTTACAAAAGTTTAGTACTTTGAAAGAGATCCTTTTAAAGAACAACAGCATTAAGACCGCTAGCTATTGTTTTACTGCACCCTCTTCATCAAGCAATAATGAAACGAGCTTTAGCTTTGATAGTAGTAAAGATGCAGACTTTCAGGTTAACATTAAAATAGCAGATGAAGACTATTTCAAGACTTTTGGTCTATCCGTGCTTGCCGGTCGCCCGCTTGCAAAAAGCGACACTGCGAGAGAGTTTGTTGTTAATGAGACCTTTTTGAAAAAGCTAAACGTATTAAGACCCCAGGATGCAATTGGAAAAATATTGAAGTTAAACGGTCACTCTGGTCCGGTAGTTGGCATTGTAAGCGATTTTAATAACACATCCCTTAGGGATAAAATATCGCCAATAGCCATCTTTTCCCAAAAGGAGAGGTATCACTACCTAGCTGTTAAAATGGAATCAAGGCAGATTGTACAGACCATGAAAACGATAGAAAGTGAATGGAATAAGCTCTATCCAGATTATGTTTACAATGCTACTTTTATGGAAGAGGAGATTAACCAATATTACAATAGTGAGCGTGTAATGGGTACGCTCTTTAAGGTCTTTGCAGGTGTGGTGATTTTTATCTCGTTCATTGGTCTATTTGGTTTGATTTCGTTTGTTGCTACGCAAAGAACGAGGGAAATCGCGATCAGAAAAGTCCTTGGCGCAACGACGTCTGAATTGATAAGGATGTTGAACAGTTCCTTTATCTGGATGGTTGTAATTGCCAATCTTGCTGCCTGGCCCATTACTTACATTTTTGTTTCCAAATGGTTAGATGGGTTTGAATACCGTGCGCCATTAAACATATGGCCGTTCTTGCTGGCCATGAGTTTATCGCTGGTAATTACTCTGGTCACTGTTAGCTTACGCTCATACCGGGCAGCTAAAACAAATCCGATAGATGCATTAAAGTACGAATAAAGAAGACCCAAAATTAAACCGAATCATGATAGAATTAAAAGAAATAGAGAAGTATTATTCTAATAAAGGAGTTAAAAGTTATGTATTGCGCCATGTAAGTACCACAATAGAACAGGGGGAGTTTGTTTCCATAATGGGTCCGTCTGGTGCTGGAAAATCTACCTTGCTAAATATTCTGGGTATGCTTGAAGAGCCTACCTACGGAAGTTATGAGTTTCTTGGAGAGAACGTGACTTCGTTAAACGAGCGAAAACGCATTGAGCTTTATCGCAATCATATTGGTTTTGTATTTCAGGCATATCATCTCATTGATGAAATGACGGTGGCAGAAAATATTGAGGCTCCATTGATGTATAAAAAAATCCCCGGGTCTGAACGTAAGAGCAGGGTGGCGGATATGCTGGACAGGTTTAATATGGTCGGAAAAAAAGATCTTTTTCCAAACCAATTATCGGGTGGTCAGCAGCAATTGGTGGGAATCGCCCGTGCTTTAGCAGCACAGCCCTCTATAATTCTGGCCGATGAACCTACAGGTAACCTTCAGTCTGCCCAAGCATTGCAAATAATGGAGTTATTTAAAAAATTAAACCAGGAAGATGGCATTACGATAATTCAGGTTACTCATTCTGAAATCAATGCAGGCTATGGCGACAGGGTTTTGCATTTACTGGATGGTGTAATTAAAGAAGATATTAAGGTAACTCAATAATAAGCAATCATGTTCCAGCTCAACCTCAAACTAGCAGTTAGAAACCTATTTAAGAATAAAGTTTATTCATTTATCAATATTGGTGGATTAGCCATTGGTTTAACAGCATTTGTATTGCTTTTACTATTCATCAACCATGAAACCAACTATGACAAATGGAGCCCTGAACTAAAAAATGTATACCAGATAAGGGAGCATCATGACTTTTTTACACCAGATAATAAACAATACTGGCAGGAGATGAATGAAACAAGAACTGCTAATTTGGTGCGCAACAACATTCCACAGTTTAATGCAGTAACTAAAGTAGACTGGAGTTGGGGGGAGGGATTTTCTGTGAAAACTGAAAATTCTGATGCAGTTATCGTAAAAAATATTAAGAATGCAGATTCCTTATTCTTTAAAGTCTTTCCATATGAATTTATTCAGGGCGACAGACTAAGTTCTTTAAACACACCTTCGTCCATTGTACTAAAGCATAGTTTAGCTATAAAACTATTTGGTACAGATAAAGTACTTGGCAAGCAGGTTAAGCTTTTGATGTGGCGCAGTGATAAAGGTACTTCGTTTACTATTACTGGTGTAGTTAAAGATCCAGAATCTCCGGAAAGTGTAGAATTTAATGCGATAATGCGCAACGGAGAGTTGGATAAAGATCCTGAGGATATTAACAATTCGCACTTTTCTCATGTTTATGCACTTGCAAATGTGCCGGTTGATACTTTAGCAACCAATAAGTTATTGCAAAAGGTGTATGTTAATTTCAAGAAAACTTCCTTCAAAGCGAGGAAAATCTCTTATGCAGAATATTATAAGAACGGAAAAACACCAGGTTTGAAGGCTATTCCAATGTATGATGTCCATTCGAATCCTCCTTACACAACCGGCTGGTTTGACAAGATTAAACCTCTAGTGGCAATTTCCATTTTCTTGTTGGTGATCTCCATTATTAACTTTGTAAATCTCGCAACCGCCCAATCGGTTCAAAGGGCTAAAGAGGTAGGGGTAAAGAAAGTCTTGGGTGTTTACAAAAGAGAATTGATCAGTCAGTTCTTATTCGAGTCTACCATTCAAAGTTTGACAGCTCTGTTTATCAGCATTGTTTTGGTGGAAGTGTTGTTGCCATCCTTTAGTAATCATTTTGATGTACAGTTGAGCTTTTGGCACAGTGCTCAACTCGGTAGTATCGCTTTGCAGCTATTTGGGCTTTTTATTGTGATCACGCTTTTGGCAGGATTTTATCCGGCGCTGGTATTATCCAGTTACAATCCTGTAAAGGTATTAAAAGGAAATTATGAGAATGGTTTTAAAGGAATTGCATTAAGAAATGCGTTGGTGATTGTACAGTTCATTATCGCTGTTACATTTATTATAGGTATTGGCGTAATGCATTTGCAAACGAGTTACGTAGCTAATAAAGATCTCGGTTTTCGAAGAGATAAGCTCATTAATATTTCAACTAATTATAACCAGAATGATCCTTTCGCAGAAGGTATAAAGCGAATACCAGGAGTAAAATATGTTGCAACCACTACGCAGGTTATTGGGAATACGTTCAATGTTCCCGAACAAATAGTTTATAACAACCAAGACTTTGAAGTCAATACTGTCACAGTTAGTATGGATGCCTTATTGGCACTTGGAGTACAGGTGGTAAAGGGGAGAATTTTTTCAAGGGAGTATAAGCAAGATACAATCAATACTGTTGTGCTCAATCAATCGGCCGCCAATCTTTTGGGTGGTAACTTGATAGGCAAGCAGTACGCTATAAAAGTTAACAAAGAAAAATACGTATTCCAAATAATTGGTGTAATTAAGGATTATCACAATGAAGGATTTGATAAAGCAGTTTTGCCAACCATTTATAAAGTTGCTGACCTGGGCGGAACGTCTTCGACAAACAATATGCTGGTTAGATTTGATAGCGACAATTATAAAAATTTTGTTAAATCAATCGAAGCAGAATGGAAAAAGCTATATCCTGATTTCCCAATGAAGTATGTAACAGTTGAAGATGCTTTTCAGGAATCTCTGAAATCTACAAAGCGTTTGATGCAAATCGTAATTTTGTTCAGTACTTTATCCGTTATACTTTCTTTGCTGGGACTTTTTGCCTTATCTACATTTGTTGCAAAAAGAAGAACTAAAGAGATAGCTATCCGTAAAATCCTAGGCGCTTCTAACATCCAGATCGTTAACATGCTTAACCGCTCATTCCTATTTTTGGTAATGGCTGCAAATCTAATCAGCTGGCCCATCGCATTTATTTTAACCAAAAAATGGCTTGATGGATTTGCTTATCGTATTGACCTGCCTTTTGCGCCATTTTTAACAGCAACCGTGATCTCACTGATAATTGCAATTTTTACAGTTACCATACAGGCTAGAAAAGCAGCAGTCAGTAATCCGGTAGCTGCACTTAAATATGAATAAAGTTGGGTTATGGGCAAGAAGCTTGTGAAATAATACTTCTTGCCCCTTATTTGTCTTTACCTTTGCAAAACATGCAACGTACTGTTACAGATCAGTTAGGTAATAAAATCACCATAAACTACCCGCCCACGAGGATTATATCCATTGTTCCTTCGCAAACAGAACTACTGTTTGAATTGGGGTTGGGTAAGGAGGTGGTTGGAGTAACTAAATTCTGCATTCACCCAATTGAAAAATTTGCCACCCGAACTAAGGTAGGGGGGACCAAGAAATTGAATATAGAACTAATCAGAAGTCTCAAACCTGACCTAATCATTGGAAATAAAGAAGAAAACCAACAAGATCAAATAGAGGAATTGGCCAACGAGTTCCCCGTCTGGATGAGTGACATTTCAACTCTTGATGATGCAAAAGCAATGATTGCTGGTATTGGCGCCCTTGTTAACCGTGAGCCGGAAGCTGCTTATTTGAACTTCCTAATTACTGCCGGATTTGCTGATTTACAGACCCTTGCGCTTCAAAATAACATTAATATGCGTGTGGCTTATTTGATCTGGAGGAACCCGTTTATGGCTGCAGGTACTTCAACTTTTATAAATGATTTGCTGGCTATTAATGGCCTCACCAACGTGATCAATCAAACTCGTTATCCTGAAATAGATCTTCAGCATTTAAAATCGCTGAATCCAGAGTTAATATTATTGTCGTCAGAGCCCTACCCATTTAGCCCTGTTCATTTCTCCGAGTTACAATCCGCATTACCGGAGGCAAAGGTTATGCTGGTGGATGGCGAAATGTTTTCCTGGTATGGTAGCAGATTGGTAAAGGCGGTCCAATACCTCTTTGAATTTCAAAAAGAAATATCGGTAAAATAAACCAGGAAATCTCACCGACAAATTTTCGCCATTTACCGATGATTACCTTCTGCGTACCAAAAACGCATTGATGAGCATCCATTTCGATAATAGTTTTGAAGAAAAAAAGTCATGGAAACTCTAAACAAAAAATCGAACCGCAAATTTAACATAGGTGTTTTACTAGTTGGAATAGGTATAATCTTTATCGCAAAAAACCTTGGCCTGTTTATTCCTTTCTGGGTGTTAAGCTGGAAAACATTCATCATCGCAATGGGATTGTTAATTGGTTATCAAAGGAACTTTAAACCAGGTGGTTGGATTGCAATGGTAATTGTAGGTACAGTATTTCTGTTTAAAAGCATAGTTCCATTTACATTCGGACTTGTGGGATTACCATTATTATTTATAGGCTTAGGTCTTTACATGATATTAAAGCCGAAACACAACTTTGAAACCTGGTGTAATGGGAAAGATAAACCGAGGTTTAATTTCGATGGTTCGCAAGGCGAAGGAAAATAAGTAACACTATCATATATGTAAAAGGCAATCAGAAATGATTGCCTTTTTTGTTATTTTAGCATCCTATGGAGAATAAAGCCATCTCACGTACCCTTAGGTTATTGTCGCAGCTTATGGAACTGCATAACCAAAATCCTTTCAAAATCAAGTCTGTTGCAAATGCTGCTTTCAAAGTAGATAAGCTTCCTTTTGCTATTAAGGAGAAATCTCTGGAAGAAATAGGACAGATTGATGGACTTGGTAAAAGCATTTCTGCTAAAGTGTGGGAATTGCTTCATGGCGGAACGATGGCCGAGTTAGAAGAAATATTAAAAGAAACACCAGAAGGCATTGTGGAAATGCTTGGCATTAAAGGAATTGGACCGAAAAAGATTGCAGTGATTTGGAAAGATCTCGCAATTGAAAACATTGGTGAACTTTATTATGCCTGTAATGAAAACAGGCTTATTGAAGCCAAAGGCTTTGGTCTAAAAACTCAGGAAGAGATTAAGAAAGTTATTGAATTTAAAATGGCAGCCCATGGTAAATTCCTGTATGCCCAGGCAGAACCGTTAGTTAATAAATTGTTTGAAGACCTTTCGGTCTGGCTCAATGGTTTTCCTGATGAACCATTGTTAGGTATTGGCGGACAATTTCGCCGCTGTATAGAAGTTATAGATGAGCTGGATTTTGTGCTGGGCATAGCAGATATTGAAGCGCTTTCTAACGCTATCGAACAGTTTGAGCCCCTGGCTTTTGAGCACCACAATGAAAATATATGGATAGCGCTAACGCCATTTGGCTTGAAGGTTAAGCTTCACTTTGTGGAAAAATCTCAGTTCTATT
The DNA here is from genome assembly GCA_040385565.1 of Bacteroidota bacterium. GTDB lineage: Bacteria > Bacteroidota > Bacteroidia > Sphingobacteriales > Sphingobacteriaceae > Pedobacter. The sequence goes on from JAZKHD010000024.1 coordinate 90,454, forward strand.
TAACCTGGTTTAAGCTCACTGGCAACGAAACTCACGTTAATGAAGTACTTGAACTGGCAGGGGAGGCAGATTATGATAATGAGCGGGCAATTTATGCTAAAGCAGGTCTTGATTATATTGAACCAGAACTGCGCGAGGGTTTGGGCGAAATTGAATTGGCTAAAAACCATTCTTTACCGAATTTGATCGAATACAAAGACTTGAAAGGTAGTTTACATAACCACTCTACCTGGAGTGATGGCGTTAACACCCTAGAAGAAATGGCACTTTATTGTAAGGATCATTTACAGCTTGAATATTTTGGAATATGCGACCACTCTAAATCTGCATTCTATGCAAATGGATTAAATGAGCAACGCTTATACGGGCAGCATAAAGAAATTGATGAGTTAAATGCGCGTCTAAGTCCTTTCAAAATCTTTAAAGGAATTGAGAGTGATATTTTATATGATGGGTCCCTTGATTATCCTGATGAAATACTCAAAACCTTCGATTTTGTTGTAGCCTCAATTCATAGTATTTTAAAAATGACCGAGGAGAAAGCTACAGCCCGCTTAATTACAGCAATCGAGAACCCTTACACAACCATCCTTGGACACCCTACTGGGCGCCTGTTATTAAGTCGCAAAGGTTACCCTATAGATTTTAAAAAGGTTATTGATGCATGCGCTGCAAATAATGTGGTGATTGAAATTAATGCCAACCCATTACGCCTGGACCTCGACTGGCGTTGGCATCGGTATGCGCTGGAGAAGGGTGTTCTGCTATCGGTAAATCCGGATGCACATCGTACCGCTGGTTTCCATGACATGCGCTTTGGAATCTTGGCTGCCCGGAAAGGCGGATTACAAGCCCAACAGTGCTTAAACGCTTTTTCACTTGCTAAAATTACTGCTTTCTTTAATAGTAGACTAGCGAATGTTTAACCTAATAGATCAGAATGCCTACATTTGATCTATGACAGATATGCTGGCAGAAAAATTAAGTAGTTACGTGCAGACCAATCCTGCGCCAACTGTATTGGTAGTTGGTGATGTAATGCTGGACCATTACATTTTCGGTTCGGCCAACAGACTATCCCCTGAGGCACCTGTGCCTATCGTTAATGTAAATAAAGAAGCTAAAATTATCGGCGGTGCCGCAAATGTAGCTAGCAATCTAATAACTCTGGGAGCAAAAGTAGTAATTGCAGGTGTTGTTGGAGATGATTCTTATGGTGATGAAATAATTAAAGCGCTCGTTGAAAAGAACATCGATACATCGCTGATCCTTAAAGATTCAGACAGGTCTACAACGGTTAAAACCAGAATTATTGCGGGTACACATCAAATTGTTAGAATTGATAAGGAACACATACATGATGTTTCTTTTGAAATAGAAGAAAAGCTGCTCGGCCTATTGAAAGCGCAAATTGAGATAGCGGATATCGTAATACTGTCCGATTACAGCAAAGGGTTGCTCACACAGCGCTTGTCTTTAGAAATTATTCAGCTCGGCAAAAGTTTAAATAAGAAAGTAATCGTTGATCCTAAAGGACTCGACTACACAAAATATCACGGAGCTTATTTAATAAAGCCAAATCGTAAAGAACTTGCTGAAGCCTCAAAAATTGAAAGAATTGCTGATGAACAGGCATTGGTAAAAGCAGCCAATATCATATTAGAAGCAACGCTTGCTACCTATCTTATTGTCACCCTGTCTGAAGCTGGCATTGCTATAATAAATAAAAGAGATTGTCGGATTATTCCGGTCGTGGCTACAGAAGTTTTCGATGTTACAGGTGCAGGTGATACGGTTATCGCTACATTAGCTTATTGTTTATCTTTAGGTTTTAACATGCATGATGCTTCTGTTATATCGAATTATGCTGCGGCCATTGTTATCAAACATGTAGGTAGCGCAACAACTACTACAACAGAAATCATCACCTCCCTAAAAAGCAAGTAATACTTATGGTGTTAGAAGAATTAAACTATCATAAAAATACGCTGGAAAAGGTCATAGTGGGTCTCATTCCGCAGATTGAGCAGGGCTGCAGCATATTAACTACTATACTTTCCTCTGGAGCGAAAGTATTGCTCGCCGGAAATGGCGGAAGCGCTGCTGATGCCCAGCACATCGCTGCAGAACTTACGGGCCGTTTCGTAAAAGAGCGCAAAGCATTACCCGCCATTGCCTTAACTGTTGATACATCTGCACTTACTGCAATTAGCAATGATTACGGTTATGATAGGGTATTTGCCCGTCAGGTAGAGGCTTTAGCAAGACCTGAAGATCTTTTTATTGCGATCTCAACAAGTGGAAGCAGCCCCAATATCATTAATGCACTGCATGCCGCTAAAGCAATCGGCTGTAAAACAATTGGTCTTTCTGGAAGGGATGGTGGTTTAATGAATGATTTATGTGACCTAAACATCGTTATCCCGGAAACAAATACTGCAAGTATTCAGGAAATGCATATTCTTATCGGACATATCTTCTGTAAAGCTGTTGATCAGTTATTTTAATATGAAAAGAAATCTAACGGATGCGTTCCTAAATAAAATTGTTTCCTCACACGAGATTGCATCGCTCCAAGATTCATGGAAAAAAGAGGGTAAAAAAATCGTATTCACAAACGGCTGTTTTGATATTGTACATCCTGGTCACCTCTCTTATTTAAGTGAGGCAGCAGGGTATGGCGATGTGCTTGTAGTTGGGCTAAATACCGATCGTTCTGTTAAAGCCCTCAAAGGAGAAAAGCGTCCCATAAACAATCAGCTAAGTAGAACTCAATTACTTGCCGCTATGTTTTTTATCGATGCAGTAGTGTTATTTGATGAAGATACTCCTGAGAAATTAATCAATCTGGTACAGCCTGATGTTCTCATTAAAGGGGGCGATTACAAAGTCGAAGATATAATAGGGGCAAAGCAGGTCTTGGAGCGTGGTGGTGAGGTTAAGGTGTTGGATTTTCTACCCGGATATTCTTCAACTTCAATTATTGAAAAGATAAAAGAAAGCTAATCAGGTAAAGTTTGAAAGCACCCTCTAAAATTCTTGTCATTAGGTTTAGTTCAATGGGTGATATCATTTATACTACGCCAGTGGTGCGTTGTCTTAAACAAAAATTTCCTGATGCAGAAATCCACTTTCTTACCAAATCCGATTTTAAATACATTTATCAGCACAATCCTTACCTAACTAAGCTCCATCTTCTACAGGATACCTTAGGGAATACCATTAAAATGCTAAAACAGGAAGGTTTCGATCTGATTGTAGATTTGCACAATAACGTGCGGACTTTCCTAATCAAATTAGCGCTTAGGTTGCCATCTTCAACTTACAAAAAGGACCGCATCAATAAGTGGTTAGCACTTATGTTCAAAGCTAAAAGATTCATATCTAATCAACATCTGGTAGACCGCTACCTGGAAACCGTTAGGTTTTTAGGTGTGGAAAATGACGGGAAGCCTATCGACTACTTTATTTCAGGCGATTACCAAATAAGCGACCTTTTGCCAGATTCTCATCAGGAATTTGTTGGCTTCATAATAGGCGCAACCCATTTTACAAAAAGGCTGCCCAACGAAAAGATTATTGAGATTTGCAGGGGTATTAAAGCACCAATTGTATTACTGGGAGGGAAGGATGTCAGCGCAAACGCTGCTGTGATCCTACAGGCGCTGGGCAGTCAGGTTTACGATACCTGCGGAAAAATCAATTTGGATCAATCCGTCTTCCTGGTCTCGCAAGCAAGCAAGGTAATTGGCTTCGATACGGGTTTAACGCATATTTCTGAAGCATTTGATCGTCCACTAGCATCTATTTGGGGAGGAACCACACCAGGATTGCTAGGTGTTTATCCATATCAAATTACCAATTCATTTATGGTAGGTCTCGATCTTTCTTGCCGTCCATGCTCTAAATTTGGTTTAGAACAGTGTCCTCTCGGTCATTTTAAATGCATGAAAAACATTAATCCCGCTCCAATTGTTGATTTTATAAACTCTTAATTTCCCCCCAATGAAGCAACTGCTTTTAATTAGACACGGCAAATCTGAATGGGGCAATGCCCATTTACCAGACTTCGATAGACCGCTAAATCCAAGAGGCCACAGAGATGCGCCAGATATGGCGTTGAGGCTTTTACAAAAATCTTTCATCCCTCAGCTTATAGTAAGCAGTCCTGCATTAAGGGCCATTACCACCGCACGGCATTTCGAGCAGGTTTGGTATAGATCAGCAGATCAAATAAAACAGAATGAAGCTATCTATGAAGCTGATGTTCCAGAACTACTGGGAGTAGTTAATGCCCTAAGTGATGAGTATCAGCGTGTGGCATTGTTTGGTCACAACCCCGGGTTTACAGATTTCGCAAATTACCTAAGTAGCGCGAATATCTATAATATACCCACTTGTGGTGTTGTATTGCTTGAGTTTCCGGTAGGCGACTGGAAAGAGATTGGCAACGGAACCGGGACTTTAGTAGATTTTGATTATCCTAAGAGCCCCGACGAAGACTAAAACAGCAAATGCTTTACTGTAAGTCCGTTATTTATTAATTGCTTTAATGAATCAATGCCAATTTTTAAATGCGTTTCTACATAGTTGTTGGTTACAGCACTGTCGCTTTCTGCAGTTTTAACACCTTCTGGTATCATCGGCTGATCTGAAACCAATAGTAAGGCGCCAGTTGGAATCTTATTTGCAAAGCCAGTCGTAAAGATCGTAGCGGTCTCCATGTCAACTGCCATTGCCCTTAAAGTTTTCAGGTATTTTTTAAACTCTTTGTCATGTTCCCATACCCTGCGGTTGGTTGTGTAACAGGTCCCTGTCCAATAATCCCTGGAGTGATCACGTATCGTTGTTGAAATGGCTTTCTGCAAAGCGAACGACGGCAGCGCAGGTACTTCAGCGGGCAGGTAATCGTTTGATGTTCCTTCGCCACGAATAGCGGCAATTGGAAGAATTAAATCACCTAATTGATTTTTCTTTTTAAGGCCACCACATTTTCCTAGAAACAACACAGCTTTCGGTTTTATTGCGGTTAGCAAATCCATCATTGTAGCGGCAAGCGGACTACCCATTCCGAAGTTGATAATGGTTATCCCATTGGCTGTAACGCTCTGCATAGGTTTATCCAATCCCATAATAGGCGCGTTATCGTTCCACTCTGAAAACATTTGCAGATACCTGCTAAAGTTGGTTAATAAAATATAATCTCCAAATTGATCCAGAGGCCTGCCTGTGTATCTTGGCAACCAATTTCTAACAATGTCTTCTTTTGATTTTAAACCCGACTTCACAGCAGAGTTTACTTCTTTTACTTTCTTAGCCTTCGCTACAATCTGCTCATCTTTTTTTACGTCTTTTTCTTCGTTCATATATTATTGTTATTTAATTAGTTCTTTGTTTAATTATTATTCTGTGTTACTTGTTATTCTTTGTTATTATTATTCTTTGTGTAATTATTACGGTCATGTCTAACCTTTATAGCTATCCCTGTCATTGCGAGGCATGAAGCAATCCGCCTTGCATTAACTGTTGTAAGATTGCTTCGTGCCTCGCAATGACACCGTTGCTAAGATTGCTTCGTGCCTCGCAATGACACCCTTGCAATGACACCCTCGATGACGCCCTTGCTAAGATTGCTTCGTGCCTCGCAATGACACCGTTGCAATGACACCCTCGCAATGACACCGTTGCTAAGATTGCTTCGTGCCTCGCAATGACACTCTCGCAATGACACCCTTGCAATGAAACCGCAACTGAAATCGAAACCCAAATCTCAATGTAAAAAAAATCCCCGGTAAACCGGGGATCAAATCTTTATGCAGCTTTTAACTTTTTAAAGTCGGCCTTTTCAAATTTCTCTACCGCGTAGTCGAGTGATATGTTCAGTTCCTTAATGCTCGGATCAGATGGTATATCAAACATCGCATCCAGCATGATCGCTTCACAGATCGACCTCAGTCCCCTTGCGCCTAACTTATATTCCATAGCCTTATCAACTATAAAATCCAGCACATCATCCTCAAAAAACAACTTTACATTTTCGTATTCAAACAGCTTTACATACTGCCTGAACAAAGAGTTCTTAGGTTCAGTAAGGATGTTTCTCAAAGCAGCCTTATCCAAGGGGTTTAAGTGCGTAAGTACCGGTACACGGCCAATCAACTCAGGTATCAAACCAAAAGACTTTAAATCCTGTGGCGTGATATATTTGTAGAGATTTTTAAGGTCTAAATCAACATCGTCCTTTTTAACTTTATATCCAACTGCCTGTGTACGCAACCTGTTAGCTATTTTACGCTCGATACCGTCGAATGCGCCTCCACAAATGAACAAGATGTTATTGGTGTTTACAGGGATCATTTTCTGATCTGGATGTTTCCTTCCGCCCTGAGGTGGAACATTCACTACCGTTCCCTCAAGTATCTTCAATAATGCCTGTTGTACACCTTCACCAGATACGTCCCTGGTAATTGATGGGTTGTCACTTTTACGTGCAACTTTATCCACCTCATCAATGTAAACAATCCCTCTTTCAGCGGAAGCGACATCGTAGTCGGCAGCCTGCAGTAAGCGTGTTAAAATACTTTCAACGTCCTCACCAACATATCCGGCCTCCGTTAAAACGGTAGCATCGCAGATACAAAAAGGAACATGTAATATCTTAGCAATGGTTTTGGCAAGCAAAGTTTTACCTGTACCTGTTTCACCGACAAGCATGATATTAGATTTTTCAATCTCTACTTCATCACCCTTATCTACTTTCTGACTTAATCTTTTATAATGATTATATACGGCCACAGAAAGAACTTTTTTCGCATCATCCTGGCCAATTACATATTGGTCAATATGTGCCTTTATTTCATGGGGTTTTAACAGGGTAACTGACGAGTCAAGACCCTTTGATTTCTTGCTACCCAATTCCTGGGCCAGTAACTGATTTGCCTGAGTTACGCATTTGTCGCAAATGTATGCATCAAGCCCTTCAATAAGCATTAGTGTGTCCTGCTTACCTGATCCGCAAAAAGAGCAACGGGATTCTTTCGTTTGTTTAGCCATTATTAATCTTTCTTACTTGCACTCAATACTTCATCAATCATACCAAATGATTTAGCTTCGTCTGCCTTCATCCAGTAATCACGGTCTGATGCCTTCTCAACCCATTCGTAACTTTGTCCGGAATGCTGAGCTATAATATCGTACAATTCTTTTTTCAATTTTAACATCTCTCTCAGGTTAATCTCCATATCTGAAGCAACACCTTGCGCACCACCTGATGGCTGATGTATCATCACCCTTGAATGTGGCAAAGCTGCCCTTTTACCTGCCGCACCTGCTACAAGTAAAACCGCGCCCATTGAGGCTGCCATACCAGTACATATTGTAGCCACATCTGGTCCAATATACTGCATTGTATCATAAATACCCAAGCCTGCATAAACAGAGCCTCCTGGAGAGTTGATGTAGATTTGTATATCCCTGTCGTTATCTGTAGATTGAAGGAACAACAATTGTGCTTGTATTATATTTGCATTCCCATCATAAATCGCATCACCAAGGAAGATGATACGGTCCATCATTAATCTGGAAAACACATCCATTTGAGCCACATTTAACTGACGCTCCTCGATAATGTAAGGAGTCATGCTTTTAGGTGAATTATTGGTGGCGCCAATATAGCGGTCTACAGTCAAACCGTTAATGCGGTGATGTTTAACTGCGTATTTTCTGAATTCGTCTTTATCTATTTTCATAATAATAAATTATCTAGTTGTTATCCCTGTGATAATTACCAAATTAATTAAACTAAGTTGGTAATTTATTGTGGCATTGTAAAAATATGTTTATTTTATATAAATAAGGCGGCCTTATAAAAGCCGCCCTCGTAAAAAATCTATTAAATTGTGCTGTTAACAGCTACTATTTCAATTCTATAAACTGGTTATAAGGTATTTCTTGTTGGTCTAACGTCGCTACTGATTTGATGTATTCAAAAACTTTAATCGCTTTTACCTCATCAAAAATCCTGTTTGCATTGTCTTTCTCTTTCAAGAATGTTGTGGTGTACTGGGCTAACTCAGCTTCAGGCATAGGAGCAGGGCTGTACATCCTAAACTGTGCATCTAAACGCTGCTTAGCAGTTTGAAAAACATCCTCATATTTGATCTCAATGCTATTATCCTTAATGATTTTGTTTTCAATTAACGTCCATTTCAGATTTTTCGCAAAGTCATCATAACCTTCTGCCAATTCGGCGTCAGTTAGCTTCTCGTTAGTGGCTTTTAACCATCTGCGTAAAAACTCATCAGGCAATTCCATTTTAACACCGGATATCAATTGGTTGTAAATGTCATTTTGCAACTTTCTGTCGGCATCCTGCTGGAACATGCTTTCAACTTCACCGGTTATCTTTTCCCTGAAACCAGCTTCGTCAGTAACAGTACCTTCACCAAATAATTTATCAAAGAACTCCTGGTTTAAATCAGATTCCTCCAAACGGTTTACATTTTTAACCGTTACTCGGAAATTCGACTGTAATTCCTTTGCATCTTCTTCGCTTATGTTTAACAATTTGGCAATTGCCACTTCGTTTTTATCAAATGCCTTTTGAAGATCAAGTTCTACTACGTCATCCTTTTTAACCCCAACTAAAGATTTTAAGATCTTTTTGTCGGTTACCTGATCTAAACGAATAGAGCCGGTAGCTGTAATGCCATCTTCAAAAACTGAACCATCAGGAGAAAGCTGTGCTAAATCGGCATAAAGTACATCATCCTCTGCCGAAACTTCAGGGTTTGTCATTTTGCCATAGCTTCTGCGGATATTTTTAATCCTTGATGCCAGCGTTTCTTCGTCCGCTTTTACTTTATATTCAGTGAATTTATTTTTTGAAGTAATGTCAACGTCAACAGCCGGTGCCAGACCAAGCTCATAGTCAAACTCAAACTCATCAGTATTGTCCCACTTAAATTCTTTGGTATCGTCCACAACAGGTAACGGCTGACCAAGAATCTCTACTTTATTGTCTGCAATATGCTTATTCAGTGTCTCGCTAAGCAAGTTGTTGATCTCCTCAACTAAAATGCTTCTGCCGTACATTTTTTTGATGTGTGCAGCCGGCACCATTCCTTTACGGAAACCTGGAAGGTTTGCCTTTTTAGCTTGCTCTCTTATGGATTTATCAACTTTTTCAGTATAATCTTCAGGGGCTATTTTAATCTTTACAACTGCGTTTAAATCGTTAATTTTTTCCTGTGTAATGTTCATCGTTCTGAATCAATATTTTTATAATCGTCTTTATATAAAAATTCCCCCGTTTTGCGGGGGAATTTTTGTTGTGCGGATGAAGGGACTCGAACCCCCACGCCGTGAAGCGCCAGATCCTAAGTCTGGTGCGGCTACCAATTACGCCACATCCGCAGTTAGGATTTCTTTAGGACTGCAAAGATAGAGAATGTTTTTAAATGTCAAAACCGTTTGCAAATTATTTTTGAGTGGTTATGGTAACCTGCTGTCTTACAGCCTATCATTTTATGTCTGTACCGAAATCCTTTTATTCCTTACTCTACTCTTATCTCAAATGGCATTCTGGTTTGAACGCCCGACTTAGAGATAGCCGATTTTATTTGTTCATATAAATGGAAATGGGTACCCAATTCCTGTTTCGCGTAATAGACTTTCACCTTATCTGTAGTGTTTTCTATAAATGCTTTCCATGGGTCAATAAGCTCAGGGTAGGCTACCACTTTATAATCATCGAGTTTCCCTTTTTTAGCTGCTGCATGAATGGCATCATCAAAGCTTCCTGTACGGTCTGCAAGGCCAATACGTACAGCATCTGTGCCTACCCATACTCTTCCTCCTCCAATGCTGTCAATGTAAGCTTTCGATTTTTTGCGCCCGTCGGCTACCCTGGTTATAAAGCCATCATACACCCTGTTAACGTCATTTTGAATAATCAATCGCTCTCCCGCAGTCAAAGGCCTGTCGGTACTCATAATGTCTGCATATTTCCCGGTCTTTACGCCATCGAACGTAATGCCCAGTTTTTCGTTGTATAATTTTTGGAAATTGGGTATTACACCAAACACACCAATTGATCCCGTTATCGTGTTAGGCTGTACAAATATTGAATCTGCTGCACAACCAATATAATAACCGCCCGAAGCGGCCACGTCTCCAAACGACGCAATAACTGGTTTTACTTTTTTTGCAAGCGTAATCTCTCTCCAAATCACATCAGATGCCAGCGCACTGCCACCGGGAGAGTTCACCCTGAGCACTATCGCCTTCACAGTGGAATCCATCCTTGCTTTTCTGATGGTCCTTGAAATCCGTTCAGAACCAATCTGATCGTCAGATCCCTCTCCGCCCATGATATCACCATTTGCATAAATTACGGCAATCTTATTTTTGGAGCTTTTTCCATCTTCTTTAATTACATTTCTGGCATAATCGTTAATGGTGACGGTTGTCAGGTTTTTCTTCTTTTCCTTTCCGCTTAAGCCTTTCAATTCATCCAAAACCTGGTCCTTATACCTAAGGCCATCTATAAGTTTGTATTTCAAAGCATCATTTGGCTGCTGAATTTTATAATCATCGGCCAGTTCGTGAAGCGTTACAGAACTAATATTTCTGCTTTTGGCAATTCCGGCCAAAAATGTTTGATACAAACCACCGAGATATGCTGTTACCTGTTCCCGGTTTTTATCACTCATTTTATCTGTAAAAAATGGCTCCACAGCACTTTTATAGTTACCAACCCTTATAATCTGGGCCTCAATTCCAAGCTTGTCTAAAGCGCCTTTAAAAAACATAATCTTTGAGCTCAACCCTTTAAATTCCAGCGCGCCCTCAGGGTTCAAGTAGACCTTATCTGCTACAGATGCTAAATAATATGCTCCCTGGGTATAAACCTCACTATAAGCAACAATTTTTTTTCCGCTGGTTTTGAAGTCTATCAACGCATCCCTTACTTCTTTCATGGTCGCAAATCCGGCATTTGGCGAGCTCACGCTAACGTATATGCATTTAATATGGTCGTCGGTCTTAGCATTTTCCAGTGCTAGTTTTAAATCGTAAAATCCTATACTCTTTTCTCCGCCTCCGCCAACAATCGGTAGGTTGCCAAAAGTATCGTCAGCCGTACGCTCTGTAATGGCTTGGTCGAGGTTTAAGTAAAGCACTGTGTTATCAGTCACTGCAACCTGTCCGTCACCGTCCATTGTTGAGGAAACCACACCTATAATAATGGCAACAAAAACAAAAAATATAAGCGCTAACGAAATCGTTACGCCCAGTACTGTAGCAAAAACATACTTGAAAAATTCTCTCATTGGTAGGTTAAATAGTTAATTTTGTAAATATAAAGAAATAGCCTTTGGCTTTAACATGATATTGGATTACAGAACCGTTTATTTGTTACTGGGCAGTAATTTGGGCCATCGCCATAAATTAGTTAATGATGCTGTCGACCTTATCAACAAGCGTATTGGAGACGTAATTTCCAGGTCTTCCTTATATGAGACTGCAGCCTGGGGCGTCACTGATCAACCCGCTTTTCTTAACGTTGCGGTTGAAGTGAAGACGCAGTTATCACCATTACAAGTTTTGGATCAGGCGCTTGAAATTGAACAGATGCTGGGCCGTGTCAGGCTGGAAAAATGGGGAGCAAGGTTAATCGATATCGACCTTATATTTTATGGTGATGAGATCATTGATTTTGAAGGCAGGTTGCAGGTTCCTCATCCACAGCTACAAAACCGCAAATTCGTTTTGCAGCCTCTTGCAGAAATCGCTCCGCATTACATACATCCATTTTATCAAAAATCAGTTTCCGAATTGCTTGCTGCTTTAACCGATGAACTTCCGGTGACCAAAATTAATTCCATTTTGTAAATCGATATATATTATTTTTATCTAAGTTTGTTTTAATGATTAACGTAAGCAAAAATAGTGAGCCTTTAGACCTTTCTTATCTTCGGGAAATGTCTGGCGATAGTCCGGAGTTCATTATTGAAATGATTGATCTGTTCAAATCGCAAACGCCGATTTATATGGATGAGCTTAAAACAGCCATCGCTGATCAGGATTGGGATAAAGTTGCGGCATGTGCACACAAAATAAAGCCAACTTTCACTTATGTGGGCAGGGAAGATGCAAAAGACCACATGCAGGATATGGAACAGAATGCGCGTGAGAAAATAAATACGCAACAATTAGCTGGAGATTATCAAGAAGTAAATGATTTTACTTCCTTGCTTTATCAGCAGCTTGATCTTGCAAAAGCTGATCTGCAAAAACTAATTTAAGCCTTAACTTTTCTAAAGTGAATTATTGATGATGCAATGTAAAGCATCAGGATAAACGGTACAGCCACAAATTTCAGGAATATAATTAGCAACACCGAAAGCATCAGGAATACATACTTGTACTTATTCTGTGCCCAGGTAAGGTTATTCAATTTCATAGAAAATATCCTGATCTCGCTAACCAGCAACCAACTCAATATAGCTGTCAAACCCAAAAGGAACATGGTAGAACCAATAAGTGCCGGGTAGTCGCTTTGTATAAAGGGCAGAGAAACAATTAGCAGCGTATTCATCGGTGTGTTCAGCCCTATAAAATCCTCAGTCTGCCTGGTATCGACATTAAACTTGGCCAACCTAAGCGCAGAAAAAATTGTAATAACAAAGCCAAGGTAGGGTAAGTAGTCACTGTTATAGTCGCTCGTTGATAGCAACTTAAATAAAACTACACCGGGCAACACGCCGAAGCTCACCATATCAGCCAAGGAATCCAGTTCTTTTCCAATAACCGATTTTACGTTCAATGCCCTTGCAGCAAGGCCGTCGAAAAAATCAAAAACTCCAGACAGCAGCACAAAATAAGCTGCAGTCTGGAGTGATCCGTTAAAAGCATAAACTATTCCTAAACACCCTGAAAATAGATTCGCACAGGTTATCGCATTCGGAATGTGCTTTTTTATCATGAATTAGCTATTCATTGAGATTAAGAACTCTTCGTTTGATTTGGTGCCTTTAATTTGTGCCTGTACAAACTCCATAGCCTCCTGTGCATTCATATCGGCAAGGTGGTTACGCAAAATCCAAACACGCTGTAGAGTGTCTCTGTCGTGCAGCAAATCATCCCTTCTTGTACTTGATGCAGTAATGTCAATAGCAGGGAAGATACGTTTATTAGATAATTTACGATCCAGTTGAAGCTCCATGTTACCGGTACCTTTAAATTCTTCAAAGATCACCTCGTCCATTTTAGAACCGGTATCAGTTAAAGCAGTGGCAAGGATCGTAAGCGAGCCGCCTTTTTCAATATTTCTCGCTGCACCAAAGAAACGTTTTGGTTTGTGCAGCGCATTAGCATCCACACCACCTGATAGTATTTTTCCTGATGCAGGGGCCGTAGTATTGTAAGCACGGGCAAGTCTTGTAATTGAATCCAACAGGATCACTACATCATGACCGCATTCTACAAGGCGTTTCGCTTTTTCAAGTACAATGTTCGCTATTTTAACGTGGCGTTCTGCAGGCTCATCAAAAGTTGAAGCAATTACTTCTGCCCTTACACTTCTTGCCATATCGGTAACTTCCTCCGGACGCTCATCAATAAGCAAGATGATCAAATATACTTCCGGGTGGTTTTTAGCGATTGCATTTGCAACTTCCTTTAAAAGGTTCGTTTTACCAGTTTTAGGCTGCGCTACAATTAATCCACGCTGACCTTTACCAATTGGGGTAAACAGGTCTATAATACGGGTTGAATAATTATTTGTTTCTGTGAACAGATTTAAACGCTCAGTAGGAAATAGAGGGGTAAGGTAATCAAAAGGAACCCTGTCCCTAACTTCAGCAGGCAACCTGCCATTAATTGTTTCTACCCTTACAAGCGGGAAGTATTTCTCACCCTCTTTTGGAGGGCGGATGCTTCCTTTAACCGTATCACCGGTTTTCAGACCAAATAATTTAATTTGTGATTGGGAAACATAAATATCATCCGGAGATGACAAGTAATTATAATCAGCAGATCTCAGAAACCCATATCCATCAGGCATAATTTCAAGTACACCTTCATTTGTGATGGTGTTGTCAAAATCAAGGTTTGAATAACTATTCTCGTTAGGTTTATGGGCTGCGTTATTGGTGTTTTGTCCTTTCTGACGGTTATCATCACGCTGAGGCTTATTCTTCTTATTATCGAAAACAGGGGCAGCAGGTGTGGCAACTGTTACTTCAGTCTCAGGCGCCTCAACCAGTTGGGTAGTAGCAGCAGTAACCTCCTGGGTTTCCGGTGCGGCTTCCTGTAACACAGGCTCGGCGCTCTTAGGCTCGAAATTTCGGTCTTCAAAAGCAGGAGCAGCATCGAATAAAGATGCCCTGTTAAAAGGCATTGTCGTTCCTGGTGTTTTAACTTCTTCTTCTTTAGGAATTCTGATTCTTTTCCTGGTCGATTTTTCAGTTGTGCTTTCTTTTGCTGATTTAATTTTGGAAGGTTTTGCGTCGGCTACTGCTTCAATAACAGGTTCAGCTACAGTTTCCTGCTCCGTAATCTGTGCAATAATTTCTACCAACTCGGCTTTTCGTAATTCGTCTGCGTTTAAGATACCCTGTGTTTTTGCTATCTCACGCAATTCTGCTGTGAGCTTGTCATTCAATTCTGTTTTGTTAAACATTATATAATATTCGGTGTTGAGAATTTTTTTTAAAAAAAGAGTTATCGGTCAAAGCAAGAAAAATCAGCTATAAAAATAGTGGGGAACAAAATTTCGTCGAATAATTTCTGGAATGGTCAGATAAACTTTTAAGGAATTATGTTGCAATTGTATGTATTTGTAAACTAATCTCCAAGAAAAAAATAAAAATGTTTAAAAGAATCCCGGTTAAAAGTTAATCTTAACTGTCAAAAGTTATACCAAATTTAACATCTTTGTGCCATAATAAGCGGTTGTAATGAATAAAGAGCAGTTATTTGATCAGATTAAAATAAAGAAGTCCTTTTTGTGCGTCGGACTGGACCCAGTTTTAGAAAGTATCCCAAAACACCTGCTTAAGTATGAAAATCCGGTATTAGAATTCAATAAACAAATTATTGATGCCACGAAAGACCTTTGTGTAGCGTATAAACCCAACACTGCTTTTTTTGAATCTATGGGTTTAAAAGGATGGGAAACGCTTATTGAAACCTGGAAATACATGCCCAATGCCATTTTTTCAATTGCAGATGCAAAAAGAGGCGATATTGGAAATACTTCTGCTATGTATGCCCGTGCCTTTTTTAACGAAGAACAATCCGGGATGGGTTTTGATGCCATCACCGTTGCGCCGTACATGGGGAAAGATTCCGTTGGCCCTTTTTTAAACCATAAAGACAAATGGGTTATACTCCTGGCACTAACTTCCAATGAAGGGCATAATGATTTTCAGCTTTCAGCTCAGGCTGATGAAAAGTTGTATGAAAAAGTAATCAGAATTTCTTCTCAATGGGCAAATAGCGAGCAGCTGATGTATGTAGTGGGCGCAACTGCTGCTTCAGAGTTTCAAAACATCAGAACACTTGCCCCAGATAACTTTTTGCTGGTGCCCGGTGTTGGTGCACAAGGCGGCAGTCTGTCTGAGGTTTGCAAATTCGGACTTAATGCACAATGCGGCTTACTGGTAAATTCATCGCGGGGAATTATATATGCCGGCAACGGAGAAGATTTTGCAGAAAAAGCCAGAGAAGAAGCCCTAAAACTACAAAAGGAAATGGAGCAGATACTTGCTACTGCCCAACTTATATGAAAAGAAAGCCCGATGTCAGGTTGATTCTTGCGCTCTTAGGTGTTGCCATTGTTTGGGGCACAACATATTTAGGTATTAGAATCGCCGTAGAAACCATACCCCCATGGTTCGTAACCGCAATACGCCAGGCAATTGCCTCGGTTATACTTTTGATTGTTTTACTCAGAAAAAATGAACTAAAATGGAATGGCTGGCCTTACCTCAGAAGGCAAATGCTGGTATCCACGTTAATGATCGTCGTTGCCAACGGAATGACTACAGTGGCCGAACAAAGTATTCCAAGCGGGCTTACCTCGCTTCTCAACGCGCTTAACCCTCTGGTCGTATTTTTAGGAAGTGTTTTTATTGGTCTTCAGAAGCCATCATGGCGAGGATTTATTGGTGTCATTATCGGTTTTCTGGGCGTTGCCTTTATTTTCCGAGACGGACTAAATGACCTGATGGACCCAACATACAGGAATGGCATCATCTGCCTTTGCTGTGCCATTTCAGGTTGGGCAATAGGAACCATTTATACCAAAAAATACACGTTTCAGTCCAGCAATATATTTCTTGATCTTTTTTACCAGTTTGCCTTTTCAACATTTGCCCAACTAGCCCTCGCCTTTATTTTCTCGGGTGATACTCAAATATCCACGTGGAGTACGCCAAGTTTATTGGCCGTGGTGTATCTGGCTGTTTTTGGTTCTGTGGTTGGTTATTTCTGTTACCATTATGCATTAAAAAAGGTTACAGCCACCGAAGTGTCGATTCTTTCTTACTTCAATACAGTAATCGCATTGTTCTTAGGCTGGCTTGTTTTAAATGAAAAAATCACCAGCGATATTATCATTGCTACCGGCTTAATTATATTGGGCGTATTTATAACTAATTATAAGAAACAGCAAACTTAGTTTCTGGGTTGTATAGTTTCCTACATTAAAGCGAGGTTCGCTGGAATGAATATTTCAGAGAACCTCCTGTTCTTTATATGGCAAAACCGGTTGCTGAGTTCCCTTAATTTAGTAGGTATGCAGGGCGAGCAAATCAGGGTCATCCACCCGGGAATGCTGAATACCAATGCCGGCCCCGATTTTACTGAAGCCAACCTCCTTATTGGCAACACACGATGGGCCGGTAACATAGAAATACATGTGAAATCTTCAGATTGGGTCATGCACCGCCATCAACAAAATCCTGCTTATGATACCGTTATCCTGCATGTAGTGTATGAGCACGATCAAATTATTCTAAATAGTTCAGGCAATGCTATTCCCACATTGATCTTAAAAGGACTGTTTGATGAGGCATTAATTGGTCGTTACAATGAGTTGCTTATCTCTAACAGGAAGTTTCCTTGCAGCGCACAGATTAAAGAAATTGACAGTTTTACCATCCGAAGCTTTTTATCCAGGTTGGTTGTTGAACGACTCGAATTGAAGTCGAACGAAGTGCTTGCAAAGTTGGCGGATACTAAAGGGGATTGGAACGAAACATTCTACTACTTCCTGGCGCGCAATTTTGGTTTTAAGGTTAATGCTCCGGCTTTTGAACTGCTCGCCGGAAGTCTTTCCCACCAGATTCTTGCAAAACATGCCGATAACCAACAGCAAATGGAAGCATTACTGTTCGGACAGGCTGGATTTTTATCTCTACAAACCAATAATGGTTATCCCGGTGATCTCCTTGGGGAGTATGATTTTCTAAAACACAAATATGCTTTGAAGCCCATCGAGGTGTCTGTGTGGAAGTTTTTGAGGATGAGGCCAATGAATTTTCCTACAATTCGGATTGCTCAATTAGCAGCATTGCTTTTCAACACAAAATTCCTGTTTTCTAAAGTAATGGAGACAAATGATTTAAAACAACTTGCAAAACTTTTTGAACTGCTGCCGGTTAACAGTTATTGGACAACGCATTATCACTTCAGGAAAGAAACAAAAGAAATGCGTATACAATTGGGAACAAGGTCCATCGAAAACATCATGATAAATACCGCCTGTGTTTTCCTTTTTAGCTATGGCAAGTTTACGGATAACTATGCTTTGGTAGAGCGTTCTCTGAATTTTCTGGAACAAATTCATCAGGAAAGTAATTCACTATTAACCCCTTATACGGAAGCAGGGGTGCTGATTGATAGTGCATTTATGTCGCAAGCAGTACTACAATTAAATAAATTCTACTGTAGCCAAAAAAAATGTTTAAATTGTGGTATAGGAGTTAAAATATTAAGAAGATAATATGTTCCAAAAAGTTGTAACCTATTTTGAAAAGCAAAGCTTTGGTGTATGTACCTACCTGGCAGACAGGCTCAATATGTCGATCAGCAAAATCCGGTTATTCTTCATTTATTCCTCCTTTCTCGCCGTTGGATTTCCAATCATATTCTATGTACTCGCGGCAATCGTTCTTGACGTAAGGCACTATGCCAAAAAGATCAGGATGCGGATCTGGGATGTTTAAGCACACCATATTTTTACATTCTAACCAAATCATAGTGACAGGAATGTGTGATATTTGAGCATGGACCGACCGAAAAACACCATTCCATCTACAAACATTTCGTTTAAACAAAGACTTTCTTCATTAGGAAATTTACCCGGCCTGTTTAAAATGGTTTGGAAAAGCAGTCCGCAGAAAACTGCTGTAAGTTTTATATTGAGGATTCTACGCTCAGCGATGCCGGTTGCACTCTTATACATAGCAAAACTAATTATCGATCAGGTAGTGCTGCTCAATACAAATCCTGGTTCAGGAAACATGCATTACCTGTGGGAGCTTGTAGCCACAGAGTTTGGCCTAGCAGTGCTAACAGATGCACTTAACAGAATGATTAACCTTAACGACAGCCTTCTCGGTGATCGTTTTGCCAATTATACTTCAATACGCATCATGCGCCACGCTGCCACATTAGATCTTGAGCAGTTCGAGGATTCACAATTTTATGATAAACTGGAGCGCGCGCGACAACAAACACTGGGCCGTACCATACTCTTGTCGCAGGTAATGAGCCAGGTACAAGATGTCATCTCTATCGGTTTTCTACTTACCGGCTTGCTTACATTTAATCCCTTGCTTATTTTATTGTTGTTGATTTCAATTATACCGGCATTTATTGCCGAATCCTATTTTAACAGTAAAAACTATGCCCTCAGCAGGAGCCAGACGCCAGAGCGGAGGGAACTCGATTATTTAAGATATCTCGGCGCCAGCGATGAGACGGCTAAAGAAATTAAGGTATTCGGACTAGCTGATTTTATTATCAATAGATTCAAAAGCCTGTCTGACAAATTTTACGGCGACAATAGTAAGCTGGCTTTAAGTCGGTCCATTTGGGGAACTTTCTTTTCCATCCTGGCTAGCGCAGGATACTATGGAGCATACGTATTCATTATCTATCAAACAGTTATTGGGAAATCTACAGTCGGCACACTTACTTTTCTTGCCGGCTCGTTCAGGCAGCTAAGCAGTTTAATGGAAGGTACGCTCAGCAGATTTGCAGCTGTCTCTCAGGGAGCGATATATCTAAATGATTTCTTCGATTTCTTCAACATTCAGCCAAAGATTGCCACCATTGAAAAACCCTTGTCTTTTCCATCGCCAATAAAAGAAGGATTTACAGTTGAGAATGTCGGCTTCCGATACCACAATTCTGACCGCTGGGCAAACCGAAATCTTAATTTTACCCTGCATCCGGCAGAAAAGCTCGCATTGGTAGGGGAGAATGGTGCCGGTAAAACTACGCTAGTTAAGCTCCTGGTTCGTCTATACGATCCAACTGAGGGAAGAATATTACTCGATGGAATTGATTTAAAAGAATATGAGCTTGCAGATCTAAGGTTAAATATGGGCATCGTTTTCCAGGATTTCCTGCGTTATCAAATGACACTTTCTCAAAACATAGCAGTGGGCAACATTGCTGAAGTAGACAATCAGGAACTGATTAAAAAAGCTGCTCGTGAAAGCCTTGCAGATACCCTTGCCGAAAATCTTCCCGGGCAATACCAGCAATGGCTCGGTCGCCGCTTTAACGAAGGAATAGAACTATCCGGTGGTGAATGGCAAAAAATAGCCCTGGCAAGAGCATATATGAAGGACGCCCAAGTGCTTATACTGGACGAACCCACAGCTGCACTTGATGCGCGTGCGGAATATGAAGTATTCAAACGGTTTGCCGATTTAACCAAAGACAAATCTGCAGTGCTGATATCTCACCGTTTTTCTACAGCAAGACTGGCCGATAGGATTTTAGTTTTAAATAAAGGTTCCGTAATTGAACAAGGCACACATAGCGAACTCTTAGCGCTAAATGGAAGGTATGCCGAATTATTTAAACTACAGGCTGAAGGTTATCAATAGGGTAAAATGACTAACTTAATAGCGTAAATCGCTCAAAAGTGAAAAAATACAGCACGAGATGAAAAATACATATACACCGCTTCTCGTTATTTCTCTATTTATTCTTGCCTGCAATTCTCCCGCTGGAAATAATAACAGCAAAGCTGCCGATTCTGCTAATGTTTTCAACGATACAGCAGTGGTTACAAATGATGACAATGAGTTGTCGCCTTCTTCATCAGAAGAAAGTTCATATGCTAAGATTGTTAAGCTAGACTATCAAGAAAACGCAGAGATCCTTAATATTTTGCCCTTGTTGCCTGACAGTAGCATGGGAACCTGGAAATGGGAAAAGAACGAACGCAGTGCAATGGTTAACAGCCTGATCAATACCGGTCAGTTTTTAGATACGACGGAGAACTACAATACCATTACAAAGCTGACGCCTAATTATTTTCAAACACAAGTAGTAGATGGGTTATGGAGTGCCTCTCTTTATAAAATAGCTGAGCATAATTTCGTTGTAATTACCAGTGATGTTGCTGGAGATGGCTATTTTAACAACGCCTACCAGGTAATTGGCAAAGAAATAAAAGAATTGCAAATGAGTGATCTGTTTGGAAAAGATCCTGAACATTTGCTTCTCAGGATTACTAATGAAGGATGCAGGAAATTAATCCTTGACAACAGTCTTCGTAACTATGATTTTTCTGATTCGCTATTGGTTCGCATCTCATCATCTTACTTTACAAAAAAGGACAATGGCGACTGCCTGGTTGGCAATGAGCTCATCTATAAATTTAACAGGAGTACAAAAAAATTCGACTTTTTAAAGACGCATTGGCGTAGTTCAGAATAACGAAGTAATATAAAGTAACACCCGATATCAAATATATATTAAGCCGAATCAAGTAACCATAATCCAGTTTCATCAGTACTTTTGGTGGAACATAGCGGTGTATTGGTTATCAGAAAGCCAGTGAAACCGATGTACAAACTGAGTGTAAAGACTGTCTTTGGCTCAGGTCCGGTTCAGGTTATGTTCAGGTCTTCTTCAGGTTACGTTCAGGTTTGGGCGATGATAACCTGAACCGAACCTGTATCAAACCTGTTGAATACCTGATGCATATACTTTGTTTAGTCTGTCTTTATACGTGTTATACCCTGGGGCTTTCAGAACCATTCTAATTCAGCATACAAGCTGTAGTTAATTCCATTGATGTAAGGTTATGTAGCGGATTACCCGGTAGGCACAGAATTGTTTAATTTCGTAACGAATTGGCTTGATGATGGCCAATTTAGTGAGAAAATTAATTCTCATTTAAAAAATCTCAAATTATAGTTATGGCATTTTCGGATGGCGGCCTTTTGGGCAAAACACGTGGTAAGGTAGGAAACCTTATCTATTACACCCGCATGGGTAAACCCCTTGTACGAAGCATAGGAATAAATCTAGTGCCTCCTACAGATGCGCAGCTTGCTTGTCGCATGCAAATTAGTGCTGTAAGCGCTTTTACAAAGATCATTAAGGGCTTTGTAAATGTAAGTTTCAAAGCAGAAGCGAAAAAGCAAAATAAAATGGTAAACACACTTGTTAACTCGGTTAACAAAGCTGCTGCCCTTAAAGGAGATTATCCGGATATCGAGATGGATTTCACAAAAGCGATAGTAAGCAACGGAGATCTAGCTATTGCTGAAAGCCCAGATGTGGTAATTGCAAATGGTGGTTTAAAATTTACATGGAATGTTGCTGAGCAATTGCCTTGGCCGGATATTTCTGATCAGGCTTTGCTACTGGCGTATCTGCCTCATGAGCGCAAGGCTTATTACAGTTTATTTGGAAACCTTCGGGCCTCTGGTACCGGATTGCTAAGCATCAATCAGCCTATGCTTAACAAGCGAATGGAAACTTACATCGCTTTCCTGGCAGCAGACGGTAATCGGGCATCAGACAGTGTATTTGTTAAAACTTTAAACGGATAGTTATGGGTATTCAGAAAAATGGACTTTTAGGCACGTTCTATAACAAGACAGGGGCGGTGGTTGGTCGCCGTTACAGGGGCATTAACGTAATCACCGGTCTCCCGCGAATCAGCAACAAAGAGGCTACACCGGCACAGAAAGAACAGCAATTTAAAATTGGGGCCCTGACAGAAATGTTGTCCTATCTTGCTGAGGAGGTAAACATTGGGTTCAAAAAGTATAAAAAGAAAGGACACCCAGTAAGCCTGGCTTTCTCTTATAATTTCAGCAGGGCATTTATAGTTCTGCCCAGGGTGGAAAAGATTCTTGAGTTTAATGGTGATGATGTACCGGTTACTGTTCTGGATTTCCAGAGCTATATTCTGCTGGATTTTCCGAAAATGGTAATCACACGTGGAGACATCTTTAGTCCGGATTGTCCATCAATTGAAATTGCAGAAAACGGAAATTTCACCTGCAGCTGGATGACTACCCCAGAGTGTGTTTACAATTGGCGTACTGACCTTGTTACTTTAGTAATTTGGGATGATACGCAAAAGAAATCTATTCATTTTCGATGTATGGCCAATAGGGCTTCCTTAAGTTTTACTGAGCAATTGCCTCAGGAATTTATGGGCGGGAAACTACATGGGTACCTGTTTTGCAGCACTGCCGATTACAGGGAAGTAGGAGAGAGTGTTTATCTACCGATACAAATTGGTTAAATGCGTATGGTTAATGCTTTATTAGTGAGCATTTTATATTCTCACAATTTAGATATATCATGATGATGAGCTTTTTAGGCATCTAAGGGCCTAATGAATCGTAAGCATTTCAAGTGAATTTTTGAAGCGAAAAAGGGGAGCAATATTGTTCCCCTTTTTTCTATATTCGTTATTGGTACTTTAAATCTTAGACATGTCACATATGAAACGCTTACTCATTTTCTTATTATCCATCCTCATTGTTGGCTGTAGCAATGCGCAGGATTGTCCGGAAGGAATAAATTTGCTCCCAATGTATGGGAATGCCAAGAAATGCCCGGCACAAATTCAGTCTGATAATGATTTTATAAAAAATGTATTGAGTCAAAATTCTGACAGAAAAGATGCAGCAAAACAGCATGTAGACAAAGGCTGGAAGTATTTTTACGAGAAACAGCCGGATGTTGCCATGAAAAGATTTAACCAGGCTTGGTTGTTAGATAGTTTGAATGCGGATGTTTATTGGGGCTTTGCAAACCTTGTTGGAATGCAGGGAAAATATGAGGAATCTCTGAAGTTGTTTCACAGATCGCTTAACTTAAACCCTGCCAATGCAAAAGTTTGGCAAAATGCATCGGTAAGTTTCGGGCAGCTATATGTTAGGACTAAAGACACAAAGCTACTGGACAGTAGTGTTAGCTATTTGAAAACTGCAGCAAAACTGGCTCCAAATGATGCTGGTATTTATGCACAATTAACTGGGGCTTACAGTTATTATACTCAGCAAGATAGCGCCAGGAAATATTTAAAAATTACTGATGGGATTGATAAGAAGGCTGTGCCAGCGGCATTGAGAGAAGGATTGCTTCGTTCCTCGCAATGACGTGGTGATGATGAGCATAGCGTTCCGGTTTGATACTATTTCCAGGACTTGATTTTTAACTCGTCGCCAATGCGGACCATGCCTGCTCCTTCATGGATGAGATTCTGGCCGAACATAACTTTTTTATCGATCGTGCGGTAACCGGCCAGTGTTCTTAGTGGCTCTTGTCCTTTAATACCTGTCTGCTGATCTACTGTTGTTAACACGCAACGGGCACAAGGCTTTACAGCCGTGAACAACGTATCGCTGATTTGGAAGGTGCTAAAACTATCTTCAATGTGTGGTTCTCCGCCAGAAAATACAAAATTTGGTCGGAAGCGGTCCATTAACACTGGATCTGTAAGCTTTTCGTTAAGACCATTTAGGGATGCCTCGCCGATAATTAAATTGGGATAGCCATCTGCAAAACTTACAACCTCATTATTGGAGGCATATTTCGTTTCTACCAGGCGATTTTCATTTGATGGCATTTTTACCAATTTCACTTTCATCTTTAAGAAATTGGAAAACCAGCTGCTTACTTCCTTATCAACTTCAACTCCACTGGTAACGTCGTCCCATACAGTAACCGTCTTAGGTTCGCCAATTTGCGCAGTCACAGGAAAAGAGATTTGTTGTTGGGGATCCAATTTGTGGGTGATGCTTACCTGATCACCAATCATACTGACTTGTAAAAGCGCCAGCTCATGGTACGTACGTTGTGTGATAAAGACATTGTCTTCGTCGATTAACATCCACCTGCGGTCGTATTGTAAGCCTCTTTCTTCTACCAAGGCTTCTTGTAAACTGATGCCCCCCAACGATTTAATAGGGTAGATGTTGATTTCAGTAAGGTAAAACCGGTTCATTGGTTCAAATATAAAAAAGACTTTGTTATATCTTTAGGAAATGAAGTGGACCAGGCGTAAGTTTATTAAAACAGGGATATTCCTTACTATATCGGCGTTACTTGCAGATGCGTTTTGGTTTGAAAAGGCCTTTATTGAGATTAATGAGTTCCCTTTGAAGGGGTCTGATAAAGGAAAGTTAGGGTTGAAGTTTATCCAAATTTCAGATCTTCATATAAAGTCGGTAAACTGGCAATTGAAAGCACTTGCTAAAAAAGTTAATGCACTTAAGCCAGATTTGATATTTATAACCGGAGATGCTGTAGAAGATGCTGATCATTTAACAGTGTTGGATCAATTTTTAAGTTTGTTAGACCACAATTTAAAAAAGGTAGCGATAACAGGAAATTGGGAATATTGGGGTGGTGTAAATCTTTCGGTGTTAAATTCGCTTTATCAGAAACACAACTGCGACCTGCTGATCAACCAGGCAAAACAGTATCAATTTAGGGGTTATAGTGTTTTAGTAACCGGTACAGATGATTTTGTTGGAGGAAGCGCAGATATCTCAAAAGCGCTACAGGAGTTTAAACCAAGTGATTGCCATATTGTATTAAATCATTGTCCGCAGTATGCTGAAATAATAGCCAGTCAACTGACGGTACAGACGAAAGCCAATGCTATTCTAGCCGGTCATACACATGGCGGGCAAGTAAACTTATTTGGATTTGTCCCATTTGTGCCCCCTGGAAGCGGTGATTACTTGAAGGGTTGGTACACGATTGGCGCAACCGACATGTATGTATCTAAGGGAATAGGCACCAGTCTGCTTCCAGTAAGGTTTGGTGCAAGGGCAGAAGTGGCGGTGTTTACGATTTAGCCAGTGCCATTTCCTTATTGTTTCTGCTCCATTCGCTCCATGAACCCACATAAAGTTTTGGAATTGGTAAACCTGCATAGTCTAGCGCTAATAGTGTATGACAAGCTGTAATTCCTGATCCGCAATGCACGATTATGTTTTCTGGTTTTACGTTTTTTAAGGCTTGTTGATATTTATCTTTTAATTGTGCTGGCGAAAGGAAAGTGCCTTCGGGGTTAAGGTTGTCGGTATATGGAATGTTGATAGCGCCCGGAATGTGCCCCGCAATTAAGTCGATTGGTTCTGT
Organism: Bacteroidota bacterium; assembly: GCA_040385565.1. Classification (GTDB taxonomy): domain Bacteria; phylum Bacteroidota; class Bacteroidia; order Sphingobacteriales; family Sphingobacteriaceae; genus Pedobacter. The sequence goes on from JAZKHD010000024.1 coordinate 116,104, forward strand.
TAGTCCGGCGTATCTGTTCGCATCTCTGACATCAATAATAATATGATCTTTTGATTTTGCCACTTTTTCTACCTCATTGATATCAGCTAGTTGTAATTTCCAGTCGCCAATTGGGTAAAGTTCGGCTTGTTTTAGATTTTCCGTTTCATTGCTGATTGGGAAACCTGCACCAACAGCGGCTTGATAGCCACCATCTATAACCTGTACTTTTTCATGACCAATTGCACGCAACATCCACCATAGCCTGGCTGCAGCATTGCCACCTTTTTTATCGTCGTACACAATGACGTGGCTGTCTTTTGACACACCAAATTTTTGCAGAAAACTGCTAAACTGTTCTTTCGTTGGCAAAGGATGCCTTCCACCGGTAGCGAAATCACCAATATTTGCCAAGTCTGTATTCACGTCTGCGTACAGCGCGCCTTTGAGGTGGTTTTGATCGTATGCAGGTTTCGATCCCGCATTGGCGTCGATGATTATAAGATCTTCAGTTTTACTAAGCTCAAGCAGGTCGTTGGCTTTAATAATTGGTGATAAGAAGTTACTCATGGGGTGTTGGCTTTATATACAAAGATTGTTATTTTTTTGAAATAGGGGTAAAAATTTATGCGTAAGTTGGGGGTATGAAGAAGCTGAAGCAGGTTATCGCCGATATCAAAAGTCTTTTACCGACACGTTCTGCATCCTTAGATGGATTGTTGGCAGAATACCTCTTTTATTCTCCAAAAATGCCGCTGCGACTTGCCGCTGAGCAGTTACTGGATCGCGCTGAGAAGGGGAGTGTTGTTGTGTATGATGAGTATTTCTCTGGTGAGGACTTAAAGGTAAATACTTTTAAGTGGGGTAGAGGCAATACAAAGATTTTTCTGACCCATGGTTGGGGATCAAAAGCAGCAGATTTTGGAGAAATTATTACAGCGCTGCTTGAGGTTGAGGATGTGGAAGTGATTGCATTTGATGCACCCGGCAATGGGAGTTCTGAAGGGGGCCTGTCTAATTTGCTATTATACATTCTGGCATTTGAGGCTGCGGTTGCGAAGTATGGCGAACCAGACGTGGTAATTGGTCATTCTTTAGGTACTATGGCAAATGCTGCTGCACTTAGTGAATTGGGGCTTGTGCCGAAATTGTTGGTTAGTTTAACGCCTTTAGTCTTGTTGAAAGAAAACTTCGAAGCCAGTATGAATGCTATAGGTGTGGATGAGGATTATCAGGTCGCTATTTTAGACAATTTTGCCGAAAAGTTCAAAGTGCCCGCTTCCTACTTTACGCTGGATCGCTTCTATGATTTTAATGAAACACTCAACCATTGGATTTTTTATGATAGCTATGATTTGATATCGCCATTTGAATACTTGAAACCTTTTTTAGACAAACATGCTGGGATTAAAACTAAGAAATTTGATGGCGCTGGACATGAGCGGATTTTGAAATCGCCTGAAATGATTGGGGAGTTAGTAAAATTGATTCGGTTATTGTAGCTTCAAACCTACTTACTATACCGCTAAAACGTTAATGCGCTTGTTGTAGATTTTTTTAAACGACCTGATATAAATGTTAAGAACAATAGCAAGTAGCATTATAATGATCACTTTATGGTGATTGCTATTCTCAAACACACTATTCTTTGACACAAATAGTCCGATTATGGAATTGACTGTCAAGAATCCAAGTACCCAGGCTTTGTGTAGAAAATCATATTTAATGGAAGGCTTCGCTTTATGTCTATCTAATATCCACCGTTTGCAGAGATAGTAAACGCCGGGAACCATCGATAAAATCAGTATAGCAATGCTTATAGGTTTAAGGTTAATGTCTTGAGTTAAACTGGTATCATAGAATAAATAGCCGATAAATATTAAAACTATCGTGCTAAAAATAGTAGACGTTTTATAAAAATTAATGATTTCAAAACCCAGCAACCTGTAATATTTCCCTGTAAGGGATTTTTGATAGATCTCCTCTTGTTTTACTATTTCCTCAAATCCACCAAAGTCTTCCTCAACAATTCGTTTTACCATATCAAGGTTATACGCGCCATCTTTTTGCTCGAGTGCATTCAAGATGTGATCGTAAAGTTCATAGTAGGTTTCCTGGTATCTTGGAGTACCGAAAATGTAACCTCTTATTTGGTCAAGGTGGATGGGGTTCAACTTCATGCCAGGTTTGGTTTGATGTTGAGTAACAACTGAAGGTTTAAAATAAATTCTTTCGCTTCCTCAAGTTTATAAGACATTTCCTTCTCGCCATTCTGTGATAAGGAGTAATATTTTCTCAACCTGTTGTCCACCACCTCGGTTGAAGTTTCTAGGAAACCTTCCGCTTCAAGTTTATGGAGTGCGGGATACAAAGCGCCTTCTTTCAACAACAATTCACCCTGAGTGATTAGTTTAACCTTTTGTGTAATCTCATAACCATACATCTTTTCGTTTTGCGCTAAGAGGTTTAGTATTATTGTTTGAAGTGTCCCTTTGAAAAGGTCGCTACTCATTGCCATAAAACAAATATATACATTTTTTATATACATATGTTGTCTATGTATATGTTTCCTATTTTACCAATTGCAATTAATCCTTATATTGTACTTCACAATTGATATCCAAATAGTAACCAAGTATCCAGATGAGAGCTTTATATATTTTCCTGCTAATTTTATTTACTAATGTTTTGGCACATGCACAGGATGTGAAAAAGAAGATTAAGCTGTTTGATGGTAAAACTTTTAAGGGCTGGCAGGGCGATATCGGCAAATCCTGGCGTATTGAGAATGGTGCAATAGTTGGTGGCAAGCTAAACGAAATGGTTCCTCATAACGAGTTCATTGCCACCACAACTAGATATGCTAATTACATTTTGAAATTGAAATTTAAACTTACCGGCACTGAAGGTTTTGTAAATGGTGGCGTACAGTTTCATAGTGAGCGTATTGCCAATCCTGATTTTGAAATGAGGGGCTACCAGGCTGACATCGGAGATGGATTTTGGGCATCATTATATGATGAATCCCGCAGGGACAAGCTATTGGTCACTGCTGATGCTGAACTGGTTAAGAAAATCCTGAAACGTGGGGAATGGAACGATTACGAAGTAAGGTCTTCAGGTAAAAGGATTCAGATTTTTTTAAATGGAACACAAACGGTTGATTATACAGAGGCTGAAGATAATATACCCCAGTCGGGCTTAATTGCTTTCCAACTTCACGGCGGGGGTAAAACTGAGGTTCATTATAAAGATATCATGCTATACCCAATTAAATGATGTAAGAAATTGCCTCTTTCTGAGAATTTTGATGATATAATTGTATCAGTATTTGATACAAAGTAATCACTTTGAACTTTTTAATTTTCCTAAATTCGTTATTGCACAAATAAAACCAAATATTGTATGAACATTAAACGTTTACTTTTCACATTACCTATTGCGCTCTTTTTTGTAACATTAAGCTTTGCTTTCGTTGGAATAAAGCATTTCATTAATCCCCCGGTAAAAAAGGAGGTAAAATATGATCGCGAATATGTACTTGAAACTACAATGCTTGGCTACATCGGCCCAGATGGTAAGCGCAATCCAACCTTAAAAGCCAGCAAAGGCGAAACCGTACGCATTAAGATTGCGAATGGTGAGTTAATGACGCACGATATCGCGTTGGAAAAGGCCGGTATAAAAAGTAAAACACTGGTACAGAAAGGTGATACCACAAGTATCATATTTAAAGCAGATAAATCTGACACGTATTATTGCAGTATCCCTGGTCACCGCGCTGCAGGTATGGTTGGTAAATTTGAAGTTGTTGAAGGTGCCATTAAAAAGGAAGTTATCATAGCCGGCATCATTCCTAAAAAAGGAACTAAGGCACTCAACTTAAATTTTGAAAAAGGTACGCTGGAAGACTGGACTGCCACCGGAGACGCGTTTGCCAGCCCGCTGGTAACTGCAGATCAATCGGCCGTCTATGAAAAGGACGTTAATACTGGTATTGCCGGCAGCTATTTTGCAAGCAGTGGTGGTACTAAAAACTATAAAAAGACAGGTACGTTAACTTCAGTGCCGTTTACTGTAACACAGCCGTTTGCATCTTTCAAAGTATCTGGCGGTGCCTTGCAGGACACACGTGTAGAACTTGTTGAAGCCACAAGCAATAAAGTTTTTTTCCAGATTACAGGTGCTGGTCGCGCGACACTACAACCGGTTATTGTTGACTTAAAAGAACAATTAAATAAAGAAATCTTTATTCGTTTGGTAGATAGCGAAACTGGTATTTCTCAAATACCTTATATAGGTGATGACATTTGGGGCCATATCAACTTTGATGATTTTCTTTTCTATGCTACAAAGCCAACGTTCTCCAACGAACTTAAGAAAGAAGATATCATTATCCTTCCACCTCTGGATCCAGTATTGAATGCAGGCTTATCTGGTCTGGAGGCTGCTAAAGCCATGACTGCTAAACCAGGTTTCAGTGTAAAACTTGCTGCAGCAGAACCGGATATCATACGCCCAATCAGTTTTACTATTGATGGCCGCGGGCGTTTATGGGTTGTTGAAGCGCATACTTATCCAACCCGTGCCGCAGAAGGGCAGGGGAAAGATAAAATCCTGATTATGGAGGATACGAACGGCGACGGTACCTTAGATAAACGTACCGTATTTATGGAAGGCTTAAACCTGATTAGCACTATTGAGATTGGTATGGGTGGCGTTTGGCTAGGCTCTGCACCTAATTTGTTGTTTATTCCGGTTGATATGAAAACCGATAAGCCGACTGGTCCGCCGCAAATTGTTCTTGATGGTTTCGGCCACGAAGACACGCATGAGATTCTTAATAATTTACGTTGGGGGCCAGATGGCTGGTTGTATGGTACACATGGTGTATTTACACAATCCAACGTTGGTGCACCCGGTGCTACAAATGAACAACGTACACGCCTTAATGCTGGTGTATGGCGTTATCATCCGACATCTAAGAAGTTTGAATTGTTTGCTGAGGGTACAAGTAATCCATGGGGAATTGATTTCAACGACTACGGACAACCATTTGTTACTGTGTGTGTAATTCCTCATATGTTCCATGTGATACAGGGAGCAAGGTACCTGCGTCAGGCTGGAAACCACTTCAACCCTTATACTTACGATGACATTAAAGAACATGGGGACCATGTACACTGGATTGGTGACAGAGGTCCGCATGCAGGTAATTTCAGATCAGCTTCTAAAGGAGGTGGTCATGCCCATGCAGGTGCGATGATTTATCTGGGCAGTGAAAACTGGCCTGCAGAATATAGAAATAACATTTTTATGAACAATATTCACGGCAGCAGGGTAAATGTAGATGTTCCCAACCGTAAAGGTTCAGGTTATTCGGTAAGCCATGCAGACGATTTCCTGCTCACGAACGACTCATGGTCGCAATGGCTAAACTTTAAATATGACGCCAGTGGTTCAGTGTTTGCAATTGACTGGTACGATAAAAACCAATGCCACAGTCCGAACCCGGACGTTCACCAGAAAACAATGGGCAGGATATTTAAGATTAGTCACGAAAGCGACAAATGGGTTAAGGTTGATTTATATAAAGCATCAGATAAGGACCTGGTTAATTATCAGTTGAACAAAAACGAGTATTACGTACGCCAGGCACGTCTAATACTACAGGAACGCGGTCCGAATAAGAAAGTGCATAAAATGCTAAAAGATATTTTAGCTACAAATTCTGATGTGACGAGGAAACTACGCGTACTCTGGACCCTGCATGCTACCAAAGGTCTGGAAGAAAAAGATTTACTCGACCTATTGAATAATGAGAGTGAATATGTGAGAAGCTGGTCCATCCAGTTACTTGCGGAAGATAAAAACGTAAGTGACGCGGCATTGAAACGTTTTACAGAATTGGCTGCTGCTGATCCATCACCTATGGTGCGGATGTACATTGCATCAGCCTTACAGCGCATTGATCCGGCTAGAAGATGGGCTACACTTGAGGCACTAGTACAACATGCAGAAGACAAAGACGACCACAATTTGCCATTAATGTATTGGTACGCACTGGAACCAAGTGTGCCATTAGACGTCCCAAAAGCATTGGCGCTGGCTGCAAAAGCCCAGGAAGCTAATATTCTTCCGTTTGTTAAGAAACGAATTACTGCAATGAACACACCGGATTCCAAGAAGGCATTGCTGGATTTTGATAAAAACACAATCCACAAAGGCATGGACCACATGCATGGTGGAATGAAATAAACAATAGCATTAACAGGAATTGATCTTTAAAAAGCAATAAAAAAAGTAAAATCAACGTTTGGTTAACGATGCAAATGGCTAATTTGCATCGCTACTAAATTTTAGATGGATACTGTTAGAGAAAAAGCGAGGGACGAACATAGCATATATATTGCCTTCAAGACCGGGGATCAGCAGGCATTTTCATTTATTTTTGAAAAGTATTACCCGGCACTTTGTTTTTTTACCACCCGGTTAACGAATGGTGACGTATACGCTGAAGACATTGTGCAGGATGTATTTCATAAACTTTGGAATAAGCATAATGATTTTGACAACGGAGAAGCAATTAAAGCCTTTCTTTATATCAGTTGCAGAAATGCTTCATTAAATTACCTCCAAAAGGAAAAGAACAAAGGAGGCCATGAGCAGGAGCTGCTCCGTATTGGAGATCATTCTGAAGACTTTGTACTTAATCAAATCATTTACAGCGAATCGCTTAGAGAAATCAATACTGCCATTGACGGTTTGCCGGAGCAGTGTGCATTGGTGATGAGAATGCTTTTTCAAGATGGATTGAAGCCGCAGGAGGTTGCGGATCAGCTTAACATCACTGTTAGTACAGTTTACAATCAGAAAGCGAGAGGCATTGCCGCCTTAAGAGAACGGTTGTCTTTAAGAGATTTTACGGTTTTACTGATGGTTATCGCCGATCAGTTTATCAATTAAAAATTATTTTCATTTCCTGTAGAGATTATTGCAGGCGGGTGGTTTCTATATTAAATCAACAGATAGAAATGCTGGAACAATCCATTCATACATCATTCAAGATCAGTAATCTGATGGCTCTGGCTGTCAAAGCTGAGCTTACTGTTGATGAACGGGATATTCTTGATCAGTGGTTGGCGGCAAATCCGGATAACAGGGATTTGTACCATCGAATTCTTAATGAGGAGTTAAGAAAAGGAGATTTGGAGCTTTTTAACTCTTTCGACAGTAGCGCTGCATTGGCGAAAATGAGCAAACGTATCCATACCACTCTCCCAGTTAAGAAAAGGCTATCTGTATTTGCTTACATGGCAGCAGCAGTTGTGCTTTTAATGTTAACCAGCATACTTTACTTTACACAATTCAAAAATGATGTGGTGGAGGATTTCGCCAATAACCAAATAAACACTGTTAGTACGCCAAAGGGTGTACAGCGGAAAATAACCTTGCCGGATGGCACCAAAGTATGGCTTAGCGCTGCATCAACACTTTCATACCCCTCCAGTTTTGATAAAATCCCTTATCGTGCTGTTAAGCTGATGGGCCAGGCCTACTTTGAAGTTTCTAAAAATGCCGTACAGCACTTTGTTGTGAAAACCCGGTTGCAGGAAATTGAAGTGGTTGGAACAACCTTTAAGGTAGAAAGCTATGCCAATGACCCTGAAATTAAAACGTCTTTATATAGTGGTGCCCTCAAAATCAAGCGTGCCCATAAGTCAGATATTGTTCTCTCACCTGGACAGCAAAGTTTGGTATCAGACTTTGCTGCCAGAATTATTAAACTTGATAGTCAGGACCTGGCTATGAATGCCACCGGACAGGAAGGCGAGGAAGACATTCGTTTTAAAAATGAATCATTCCCTCAGGTTATGCAGAAAATATCAAGATGGTACGACGTGGATATAAAATATCCTGCAGACATCAAGACCGGCAGCATTTCAGGTGCGATTTCTATAGGCGGCACATTGCCTGAGCTTACCGGCATTTTAGACGCGCTCTATCCTGATTTGGACATTACACTAAACAACCGCACAATTACGGTAACGCGCTAGCTACTATAAAAAGTTAGGTCTGTCCAGTTTTATGGCAATTCTATGCGCTGCATTCATTAAACCAACATGGCTATAGGCCTGAGGGAAATTACCCCACTGACTTCCGTCTTTTTCATCCACATCTTCGCTGAAAAGCATGAGGTGATTGGCATATTTAATGATCGACTCAAATTCTTTTATCGCATCATCAACTCTACCTACGCAGGCAAGTGCTTCAACATACCAGAAGGCACAGATTAGGAATGTTGTTTTTGGCTTTCCGAAATCGTCTGTGTGTTTGTATCTGTAGAATAATCCATTTTCAGCTTTGAGCTCATTTTCCAGGGCAATAAGATGGTCTTTTGCTTTTTGGGAATTTGGATCGAGGTAATTCATGAGTATTAATTGCAGCGTACTTGCATCAAGGTGGTCACTTCCTACTGCGTGGTTATAAACCTTTCTTTCCGGGTCATAGCAATTTTCAATATGTTTGGCCGCCCTATCAATCAATAACTGCGCTCTTTCTTGAAATTCTGTATTTCCTATTGTCTTAGCCATCTTTAACGCAGCATTTGCACCAGCCCATTGGAAAAGATTGGTATAACAATGGATATGGGCCAGGTTCCTGAATTCCCATATTCCTGCATCTTTTTCATCGATGGTGCGTTCAATTTTTCCCAGCAAATAATTGAGCCATTGGGTAGAGTCTTGCCGCTCACTGAATATAAAGCGGTGATCAGTATATAACGGAAGCATAGAAACCAACACCTGCCCATAGATGTCGTTTTGGATGTGCTCATAAGCCTGATTGCCAATTCTAACAGGCTGGTTGCCTTGGTAGCCTTCAATATGGTCGAGGATATGTTCTGTAAGAACCCTTTCGCCAGCGATGCCGAAGAGTGGCTGGTAACGTTCATCGTCTCTAAAAGAGATATCTGTAACGTAACCAAAATATTTCTCCATTTCTTCGAAATGCCCTATATGGTTTAGCGCGGTGATTACATAATAAGTATCTCTCATCCAACAGTAGCGGTAGTCCCAATTGCGGGTACTCCCAGGCGATTCAGGTAAACTTGTAGTACTTGCCGCGATGATCGCACCGGTATCCTCATACTGGTGAATTTTAAGTACGAGTGATGAACGAATTACGATATGCTGGTAGAAACTGGCAATATTGGAGTGTTTGATCCAGCGTCTCCAATACTTAATGGTTTCGGTTAAAAATCGTTCGGCGGTACTGGAAATAGGTGCGTCAAGCTTATGGCCATAAGTTAGTATGAGGTACTTCGTTTCATTTAACGCAAAATACCGTTCATCTTCTATGTAGCTGAGCGAAATATTGGTACTCAGCTGCATGTCTTCATCTGCTCCTGTAAATTCAATATGGTTGCTGCCCCGGTGACCTTCCTGACGGCTTCTGCCATAATCAGCCACTGGATTGCAGGTTACTTTTATGCGTGGATTACCTTCTATAGGTTCAATTTTCCTGACCAGCATTAATGGTTTGAAATAGCGTTCAAACTGATGGAATCTTGGGGCAAAATCGGTGATCCGGTATTTGCCTTCAGGATTGCTGATTTCTGTACAAATGACATTCGTATTCTCCAGATAATACTGTCTTGAGGTAAATTCACCAGCCGGTTTTATAGAAAATTCTCCACCCTTTTCCTGATCCAGCAAACCTCCGAAAACAAAGGTGCTATCAAACCGGGGCCAACAAAGCCAGTCTACATTTGTATTCTTGTTAATATGTGCCAGGTAAGCGCAGTTGCCTATAATTCCGGTTTGGTAAGTGTGTCTCTCTTGCATATCTAGTTATTTAAGGGCGGGTTCTTTAGTGTTGGTAAAGGTTTTTAATAGTTCTCTAACCTCTTTAAAATCTTTTAAATAGTATTTGGCTGCGGATATGTTGCTGCCTACTTTGATTGTATAAGCCGAATCTGGCAAGGCTTTAAAAATATCTTCATCTGTATGGTCATCGCCCAGTGCGATGATAAAGTCTGGTGAATTATTGTGCAGCCAGTTTTGAGCGGCTTTGCCTTTGTTGACTTCAATATTTTTGAATTCAATTACTTTATTGCCTTCCATCATTTGCAGGCCTTTATCTGCTATTGGCATTCTTAAATGATTTGTAATTTCATTTGCCCTCAATTCACCGAGTCCCTTTTCAACTTTTCTGTAATGCCATACGAGCGAGAAGCTTTTCTCCTCGATAAAAGATCCAGGTGTACGGTCGGTATACGTTTCAAGCAACGCCCGGATTTCCGGTTTCCACTTTTCTGTGAGGAGTGGGAGTGATTTCCATTCTTCACCTAAGTGCTTTTGCCATGCGCCATGCTCGGCGATCATGTCTAATTTTAGGTGTCCAAACCATCCCTCAAGTGTTTCGTAATTACGGCCACTTATTAATATTACCCTGTTTAAAGGATCAGACGTTAGGTCACTTAAGATTTGATACAGTTGTTCATCCGGTGATGCTTTGTTGATGTCAGCATTAAACCCAACTAATGTTCCATCATAATCCAGAAAAATAAAGCGGTCTGTTGCCCTGGAGTAATCAGATGCAATATTTATCCTTATGGCCTGCGCAGCATGTCTTGTGTTTAAGGATTGTTGCATTTGTTTTACTTCCGTTAGTTTGTCCATAAAGTTTTTAACCCAAAGGTTTATGTTGTATTTGTTTACGATGTATCGCATGCTGCCCATGCGCGTTTGTTGTTCTTCCAATGGCATGTTGATTGCCGCTACAATGGCGCTCATGATATCGACTATATTGTTGGGATTAACGATGAGCGCATCATTTAATTCCTTGGATGCGCCAGCCATTTCACTTAAAATTAGTACGCCATCGTTTTTTACCCTTGAGGCGACATATTCTTTGCTTACTAAATTCATGCCGTCTCTCATTGGGGTGACGAGGCAGATGTCGGCGATGGAGTAGAGCGCCGATAAAAATTCAACGGAAAAGGAGCGGTAGAAGTAATGGATAGGTACCCAATTTATGGTGCGAAAGCGGGAATTTATATTACCTACCAGCTGATCTATACTATCTCTCAACTCCCTGTATTTAGGAACGGTATCTCTGGAAGGAACTATGATCATGAACAGTTCTACTTTTTCAATGTATTCAGGATGTGACTGCAACAACAATTCGAGTGCCTGAAGACGTTGAAGAATTCCCTTTGAATAATCGAGACGGTCTATCGAAAGAATGATCTTTTGATTTTTATGCACTTCTTTGAAAGCCACCACATGCCGGGCGACCTTAAATTTTCTGGTCAGCTCTTCGAATTTCTGGCTGTCTATTCCCATTGGGAAGGCTTCAACTACTATCTGCCGGTTCTTGTGGATAATGACATTTTCTGATGGTTTAGCTGAGGACAATCTTGAGGCTGAGCTAAGGAAGTGCCTGACATCATCAAAAGTGTGGAACCCAAGTAGGTCGGCCCCAAGTATTCCTTGTATCAACTCCTCTCTCCAGGGAATTAACCTGAATACTTCATAAGAGGGAAAGGGAATGTGCTGAAAGAAACCAATGGTAACCTGTGGCTGTACTGACCTGATATTGCAGGGCAGCATCAGCAGTTGATAGTCATGAATCCAAACTGTATCACCATCGCTGAGGTGGTAGAGTACTTCCTTGCTAAACTTTAGGTTTACAGATTTATAAGTGTCCCAATAGTTTTGATCGAAGTTCGCATAAGTTGCCACGTAATGGAATATAGGCCAAAGGATTTCATTGGAAAAGCCTTCATAATAAAGGTTAATCTCTTCATTGCTCAGAAATACCGGAATAAGGTTGAGGGCTGCCAGTTGTTGTCGTACTTCATCTTGTCTGGCTTCGGGTATTTCAAGCCCAGGCCAGCCAATCCATACGTTATTTCCTTGCTTGTATACTGAACCCAAACCAGTTGCCAGGCCACCTTCACTTGGTCTTAATATATATTCTCCGTTCTGTTCGGCGATCTTTACGGGGAGGCGATTTGAAACTATTATAGTTTTGTGGTCCACTACCATATCTGTTAAAACAACGGTTTACCACTAGAATTGTTTAATTTCTTTTAAATTTGACGCTTAAGATTTGCCCTAATGACATCAGATACACGCCTTTTTTTCGCCGTTTTAGCTGCAGTTAGTTTCAGTTCCTGCTCTTCTATTTACATGCCTAATGTGCCTAATACACCAATGCTGAGTCAGCAAGGTGAGTTTAGCGGGGGCGGACATGTAGCGCTTGGCGGAAATGTGAGTTTAAATGGGGCATACGCACCTTCAAATCATTTTGGTATGATAGGAAGCGTGTCTTACATAAATAATGACGGACGCAGAAAGGACTATCGTCAGAAACTTGCGGAGATAGGGGGAGGTTATTTCAACACATTTGGGCCGGATGACAACCGAATTATTGAGGTATATGCAGGATATGGAGGTGGAAGCACAGACCGTACCTTTTATAGTTACGACGGTAATGACGTGTTAACAGGAACAGATCTGCAAGAAGTGACTTATAGTAAAACCTTTTTTCAAGTGAACTACAGTTCGAGAAAAGCAGATAATTTAAAGTTGTTTGGAAAGGATTTTCCGATCAATTATGGTACTGCGGTTCGGATTAGTCATGTAGACATGAAAACATTTGTTAGAAATGGGATAGGACAGCCCAGAGAAGGAAACTTGTTTATTGAACCAATATTCTTTACACGCATGAAACTTAACGAGCAGTTTCAGCTGCAGTATACCTCCAGCGGGAACTTCGGGCTAAATAGCCGGAAGTTCATAAGTGCTGGAAATTCTTTATTTACAATCGGTGTGGTTGTAAACTTAGGTGGAAAAAAATAATTATTTATCTAATGTTAAGATCCATTTAACAATGGATTGAACATCTGCTTCTTTCATTGTACTGTGCGGAGGCATCGGAACTTCGCCCCATACGCCGGCACCGCCTTTTATCACCTTACCTGTTAGGTAAGTTAACGCTTTAGCATCTCCTTTGTATTTAGCAGCAACCTTTGCAAATGCAGGACCTACGGAAACTTCTGTAGTTTTGTGACAAGCAACACAATCAGATTTAGCCATAACGGCGGCAGCTAAGGTTGCAGTGGTTTGATGGCCTACTGTAGTTGATCCTGCAGCTTTAGGTCCGTTCGCTTTAGCAACAGTAGCACTGTTGTTATAGTCTATCCTTACTAAAGCAGCATCAGGGTTTTTGGAGAACCATCCTTTACCATATTCTAAAATGTATAGCTTATTGTCCGGACCAAGTTCCATATCAATTGGCGCAGCCAGCTCTACATTAGCCATAAATGGCTCCATACTTTTGTAATCTCCGTTTGGCGCCATTGTAACGGCCTTAACCCATCCACGGATCCATTCGTAAATAATCAATTTGCCATTGTAATAAGCTGGATATGAAGGGATACCAGGTTTTGCGTAGTATACAGGACCAGTCATAGCAGTACGACCACCTGCACCTACTTCAGGGAAATCAGGTGATGCAGCATAAGGATACCATATGAATGCTGACTGGGCTGGAGGCAATTGAGTTAGGCCTGTATTGTTTGGTGAGTTGTTGATTGGCGCAGCAGGATCAAAAGCATCACCACTCTGACCATTGGTATAATCATAAGCGCGGTAAGGGTAATTCTTTCCAATAAATAATGGCCAGCCGAAATTACCTGCTTTACGAGCCTGGTTAACCTCATCATAACCTCTTGGGCCACGCTCAGGAACATCATTCTGAGCATCTGGCCCAACTTCACCCCAATATAAAAAGCCTGTTTTTTTATCAACAGAGATCCTGTATGGGTTTCTGTTACCCATCACATAAATCTCAGGTTTAGCTTTAGGATCATTCTTTGCAAATAGATTGCCATCAGGAATACTGTAAGTTCCATCTGCATTCATTTTTATTCTAAGGATCTTACCCCTAAGGTCGTTTGTATTACCAGCAGAACGTCTGGCATCGTACTGATGCATTTCAGGGCGGTTATCCATCGGCCCAAAACCTTTATTTACATACTTGTCATTTGGGGCAGGTGCATCAAAAGGAGTGGAGTTGTCACCAGCAGATACGTACAAGAGATTGCCCGGTCCGAAAGCGATTGATCCACCGGTATGACAGCAAATTTCTCTTTGAGAATAAAATTCCAGAATTACTTTTTCTGAAGTTAAAGAAACTTTATCATTGATGACTTTAAAGCGTGACAAGCGGTTTACAGATTTAGACGTAGGACTATAGAACGCGTAAATGAATTGATTGGTTGCATAATTCGGATCAGCAGCCATGCCAAGTAATCCTTCCTCGGCATTAACATCTTTAATGCTTGTTTTGAAATATACGTCAAGCTTACCGGCTTCTTTTAAAGTTTTGGTAGCGTTTTTATAAATTAAAAACTCACCCCTGCGTTGCGAAATAAGTACGTCTTTGTTTGGTAGTACAGCAATTTCGGTTGGCTCGGTGAATTGGCCTTTTGTAAGTGTCACTTTTACAAAACGGTTTTGATCTGGGGTGTCAATAGCTAATTTATTTGCTTTAGCGGTGTTTACATTGTTTTTTGATTGTGTAAAGGCAAATAAAGTAGTTAGGGCTATGCCCGATAATAGTAATTTAAAAGGTGCTTTCATCTAAAGTTTATTGTGTGTTGGTTTCAAGGATTAAATATAGAAAGATATCTCAAAGATTTTCACCTATATTAGATATGTAACAAAATCATTATTTTGCAATTCTTTTAAAAATGCATGAAATTGTTACTTTTAAATTTTTAAACCCATAAAACACAGTATGAAACTTAATTACTTAAAGTTCGGTACAACGGCTTTTGTCTGGTTGTTAGGAACTGCGCTTGCATCTGGTCAGCAATTAGCCGACCAATCGGGCATTGATCTTAAAGATCTATCTGCATTTAAAAACCCCGGACAGACCTGGTCTGTTGCTGGAGGTGTAACCGCTAACCTGAACGAGGTTAACGTTTTAAATGTAACCAAGGGAACAGGAGTACTTGTAAACCTACCAACTAAAAAAATTGCCGGTTCTGATTTGTTTACCCTTGGTGAACATGGAGATATTGTACTGGAACTTGATTACCTGATGGCTAAAGGAGCTAATTCAGGTATCTATTTGCAAGGTAACTACGAAATTCAATTAGAAGATTCATGGGGTATGATTGGCCCGACTGCAGCCAACAATGGTGGAATTTATGCAAGGTGGGATGATGCAAGGGGCGAAGGCAAGCAAGGTTATGAAGGCCATGCTCCACGCCAAAACGCCAGTAAAGCACCTGGTTTATGGCAACACATAAGGATTGCTTTCCAGGCAGCGAAGTTTGATGGCTCTATGAAAAAAATTGCTAATGCCAGAGTTATTTCAATTGAACTGAATGGCGTAGTTATACATGACAATATTGAACTTTTCGGTTCTACAAGAGGATCGGCTGGTTTTGAAAAACCACTTGGACCATTGCGTTTGCAAGGTGACCATGGTGCTGTTGCTTTCAGAAACATTAAGTTTTCTAAGTTACCAGCTGACGCAGTAACAAGACAACGTGAAAATAATACTGATCCGATTTATATAGATATAGCTACAACACCAAACATCCGCAGTTTTGTTGACATCCCAGGCGGATCAAAAGTTGTACACGCTATTTCTGTGAGCAGCCCTACACAGGTTAATTATAGCTATGACCTGGATAACGGCTTTTTGTTCCAGGCATGGCACGGTGATTTTATCGATGCTACCCCAATGTGGGACGGCAGAGGAAATGGAACTTCACGCCCGAGAGGAAGTGTAACTACATTTACTAAAAGTCCGGTACCTTCATTGTCTAAACTAAGCGATCCTCAGGGTGCATGGGCAACTGATACAACAGGTACGGGTTTCCGCACTAAAGGTTATATGGTAGACGCAAATGACCGTCCTACTTTCACTTACACCTTATATGGTTCTAAAGTAACTGATGCTATAAAAGTATTAGACAACGGACAGGGTTTAAGCAGGGAGATCACTTTAGGTACACCTGTGGATAACATTTATGCATTGGTTGCAAACGGTGCTTCAGATATACAGGACCTTACTAAAGGCATGTACCTGATAGATGGGCAATCTTACTACATCAAATTTGACGATATCAAAGACAAACCTGTAATTAGGGATGTAAACGGAAAGAAAGACTTAGTTGTTCTTGTTCGTGGTAAGTTAAATTATTCTATTATATTCTAAGAAGGCACAGATAATGAAATATACTTTTAAGACGCTGGCAATGCTGGCTTTGAGCTTTAGTTTTACAACGGTGTTTGCTCAGGAAACACCAAAAGAAGAGGATTTCTTCAAAATAAATAAAGTAAGAACACCCGAGGGAACAATACTTGAGGTGGGCGGACTAGTTACATTACCTAATGGAGACCTGGGAATCTCGACAAGGAGAGGTGATGTATACATTGTTCAAAATCCGACAGGAAGTCGTCCTTATTTCCGCAAGTTTGCGAGCGGATTACATGAAATATTAGGATTGGCTTATAAAAACGGTGCATTGTATTGTGCACAACGTGGCGAATTGACCAAACTGGTTGATACCAACATGGATGGCAAAGCTGATGTTTACGAAACTGTATACGCCTGGCCATTGAGCGGACATTATCATGAGTATAGTTTCGGACCAAAGATTGCACCTGACGGATCATTTTTTGTGACAGGTAACGTTGCTTTTGGTGATGAAATGTGGTACCGTGGTGAAAGCCGTGTACCGATGCGTGGATGGGCTATGAACATTACTGAAGATGGGAAAATGCAGCCATGGGCTACAGGAATGCGTTCACCTGCCGGACCAGGTATGATTGATGGTCAATTGTACTATACTGATAACCAAGGTGACTGGATCGGTTCCGGAGCAATCTGGAAAGTCGACAAAGGAGATTTTATTGGTCACCCTGCAGGTTTGAGGTGGACTGGCAGATCTGATTCGCCAGTTAAATTAACAGAAGAATACTTCCGTTCAAAGATTGACGAAAGAAGAAATGTGAATGCAGAAGGCCGTGCTATTAAACCTGAAAACAGGGTTGACGAGCAGTTTAAAATGCTTTGGGAGATGAAGAAAGATTTTCCTGAGTTAAAATTACCTTCTGTTTGGTTGCCTTATGGTATTCTTGGTATCTCTACATCAGAGCCTGTAAAAATTCCTGCAGGAGCATTCGGTCCTTTTGAAGGACAAATTCTTGTTGGAGACCAGGGTATGAGTATCATATCGCGCGTATTCTTTGAAACTGTTAACGGCGTAGAACAAGGTGCTTCATTTATGTTCAGAAGCGGTTTACGTTCTGGAGTATTAAGATTGGCCTGGGGTAAAGACAATTCATTATTTGTTGGCGAAACCAACCGTGGTTGGGGTTCTGCAGGTGATGCGAACGAAGGTCTTGAGCGCTTGGTTTACAACCCTAGCAAAACACCTTTTGAGATGAAAGCTGTAAGGGCAATGCCTGATGGGTTTGAAGTTGAATTTACTTCTCCTGTTGATGCGAAATCTGCAAATGATCTTGCTTCTTACGCGGTAGAAAGCTACTTATATAAGTATCACCCTGTTTACGGTTCACCTCCGATTAACAAAGAAAGTTTGAAAATTAAAGGTGTGAAAGTATCTGCTGATGGTTTAAGAGCAAGACTGGTAGTTGATAACCTTCGTCAATATTACATTCATACCATTACCATAAATGGTGTTAAGGAAAAGAATGCAATGACAACGTTGTTACACCCAATTGCTTATTATACACTTAATAGCATTCCGAACGGTGACAAGTTGCCAATGTCTGAATTGAGCACAAAGGACTCTGGTGGCGATAAAGCATTATCTGCACTTCCAAGCTCACCATCTAAAACTACTATAAAAGGGAAAGTATTGTCGCCTTCAAAAAATGCGCCTGAGTTGAAATCACCAGCTACTGCTACAACAGCAGCACCAACGTACGCACAAGTTAAAGGTTTGTTGACCACTTATACCTGTGTGGCTTGTCATAATCAAACTAAGAGACAAATAGGGCCTGCTTTTGTTGACGTTGCAAAACGTAAGTATACAGCGGAAAAGATTGTATCGTTAATTCACAATCCACAACCTGAGAACTGGCCTGGCTATTCTACAGAGATGCCTCCAATGCCGCAGGTTACTAAAGCTGACGGTTTGAAGATAGCTGCCTGGATCAATTCTTTGAATAAATAGTCATTCCGGACTACAATATGTATTTATTTGGTATATCATCAACAACTGATGATTATACCAAATAAATATTTTAATTTAACGGCCTCATACAATCAAACAACCTGATATAAATAATGAATAAATTACAAACCTACGATTACATAGTATTCTTTATATACTTTATAATCGTATCCTCTTATGGATTCTGGATCTACTACAAAAAGAAATCAGCAACCAGTGACTCAAAAGATTATTTTCTTGCCGAAGGTTCTTTAACTTGGTGGGCTATTGGAGCCTCTTTAATTGCTTCTAATATTTCTGCTGAGCAGATGATAGGTATGAGCGGATCAGGCTTTAAGCTTGGTTTGGCCATTTCTGCATACGAATGGATGGCAGCTGCTACGCTAATCATTGTGGCTGTATTTTTTATGCCGGTTTACCTGAAGAACAAAATATTTACGATGCCTCAGTTCCTGAGTCAGCGTTACAATGAAAAAGTAGCGATGATCATGGCGGTGTTTTGGCTGGCGCTGTACATCGTGGTGAATTTGATGTCTATCCTTTACCTTGGTGCACTGGCTATAAGTGGTATTTCTGACCTGCCGATAACCTTCTGTATACTTGGTTTGGCTGTGTTCGCTATTCTGATAACGTTAGGAGGCATGAAAGTGATTGGTTATACTGATGTGATCCAGGTATTCTTTTTAGTACTCGGAGGACTTGTTGCAACTTATATCGCCTTAAACTTAATATCGAACAATGGTGGCATAGCTAAAGGCTTCTCAATTTTGACTGAAGGTGCTTCTGAGCATTTCCATCTGATCTTTAAGAAAGACAATCCGAATTATATGGACCTTCCAGGATTGAGTGTACTTATAGGAGGTATGTGGATTGCCAACTTAAGCTATTGGGGATGTAACCAGTACATTACGCAAAGGGCTTTAGGCGCTTCGCTGCCTACTGCCAGAGCTGGTTTATTATTTGCTGCATTCTTAAAAATGCTAATGCCTGTAATAGTTGTAATTCCGGGTATCGCAGTTTACTACATTATTAAAGAAAAGATTCCTGGCATCAGCGGTGCTGATTTAATGACTTCTTCGGGAGTTCAGGATCCAAATAAAGCATACCCTGCACTACTTGGGTTGCTGCCAATCGGTTTAAAAGGACTTTCATTTGCTGCGCTAACTGCTGCGATTGTAGCGTCACTTGCTGGAAAGGCAAACAGTATTGCCACCATTTTTACCCTTGATATTTATAAGAAAGCCTTTAATGCAGGTGCAAGCGAAAAAACGTTGGTAAATGTAGGTAAGGTTACTGTTGTGGTATCAATGCTTCTTGCAGTGGTATTGTCGCTGATTGTGGGTGATGCCTTAATGGGCGAAGGTAAACAAGGGTTCCAATATATTCAGGAGTATACCGGATTTGTATCTCCAGGTATTTTTGCAATGTTTATTCTGGGTTTCTTTTGGAAAAAGACGACTTCAAATGCAGCATTGTTTGCGACAATTGGTGGCTTCTTAGTTTCTGTAGTCTTAAAATTTTTACCTGGATGGATCGACCTATCTCCGCTATATGATTATGGATGGGCAGTAGCAAATTCTGCAGGTGTATTTGAGATTCCATTTATGGATAGGATGGTGATTGTATTCGCTTTCTGTATAATTGGTATGTACTTTATCAGTATCTATGAAAACAAGAAAGGTGTTAAAACCAATGGACTTGAAGTAGATGCTAGCATGTTTAAAGTATCGACTTCATTTGCGGTTGGTTCATTGATCATTTTTGCCATGCTGGTTGCACTTTATACTGCTTTCTGGTAGTAGCAATATATTCTGATTAATAATAAAGGCCGGATGATTTTAGATCATCCGGCCTTTATTATAACTAGTTAAATTAGGGCTAGTATTTAAATACTTTTCCTCCAACCATTACTTCTTGTTTTGCTTCATCAAATGTGGCTTTCTGGCCAGTTCTGGCTGCAGCATTCGTCATGATGGTTGCTATTGAATGAGAGTAGCCTGCCTCGACAGGTGCATTAGGCTCTTGTCTGCTTCTAACGCATTCCATCCAGTTCCGCATATGCGCAGAGGTGAGTTTATCTCCACCGGTATTAGCAGATGCCACTACCTTTTCCATCATATCTGTTAGTTTCAATTCAGGAAGCAGGTTTGGCTGCATGTTCATCGCCTTGGCGGAACCCGCCGTAAGTCCACCCCTTGGTGAAACAGTATTGGTGTTGAGGTTTAATTCTCCGCCGTTTGCGTAATATATCTCCGTTGGGTTCTCATCGCCATTGTGCATTCTGGAAGTGAATACAACCTGAAAACCATTGTTAGGATCGTTTTCCTTGCCATAATCGAATACTGCTGTAGTGGTATCCCAATTACGCCTGCCATCTTTCCATTGGTAGATACCACCGTTGGCAACAACACTTCTAGGATGCTTTAAATCAGTAAACCAGTGTACGGTATCTATTTGGTGTGACATCCATTGGCCGGGCATCCCAGATGAGAATGGCCAAAACAGGCGAAACTCCAGATACTTACGAGGATCAAATTCTTCGAAAGGGCGGTTAAGAAGAAAGCGCTTCCAATCTGTATCTTCCTTTTTTAAACGTGCTACCATATCCGGTCTGCGCCAGCGTCCTGGCTGGTTTACATTCCAGGCAAGTTCTACCATTGTTACATTTCCGAACTTACCATCCTTTACAAACTTAGAGGCAGCTTTATAATTTTCGCCACTTCGGCGCTGTGAACCAATTTGAAGAATTTGTTTCCCTGAACGTACCGCTTTGAGCGTTGCACGGGCATCCTCCATGGTTTCGGCAAAGGGTTTTTCACAATAAACATCACATTTGTTGTTTACTGCCTCTGCCGCATGTGATGCATGGGCGAAGTCAGGAGAACTTATGATTACTGCATCAATGTCTTTCGTGCTATACAACTCGTCGTTGTTTCTGCAGCCTTTAATGTCATGGCCCAGTTTACTTTTTAAATGGTCCATACCCAATCCACGGCGATAATTCCATAGATCAGACACGGCAGTAATATCAAAATTCAGTTCCTTATGGTGGTTAAGGAAACTGGGCAGCAAGGCATCTTTAAATCGGTCTGAGAAACCTACTATACCCACCCTAACGCGGTCATTGGCGCCCATGATATTGCTGTAGCTTTTAGCAGTCCAGCCCATTGTGCCAAGGTAAGTGCCTGCCGTTGCGATGGCAGACTGCTTTAAAAATTTTCTTCTTGAATCTTCCATTATGTCTTTTTTAAAGTTCTTTAATTTTTATGCTCCTGAATGATACGCGATCTCCATGATCTTGCAATAGTATGTGTCCTTTTGGCGCCATGCCGAATCCTTTCCAGTCTTTATATTTGCTTTCTGCGACCAAGGCATAGAACTCAGGAGTACCACGGGTGAACTCAGTTACTTTAATCCCATTAAGCCAGTATTCGATATGATTGTCCTTGTGAATTCTTATGAAACCGTGATTCCACTGGCCGATAGGACGATCTGCACCGACATTCTTTTTACTTGCTATCAAATCGTACAGAGATCCAAGGGTGCGGTTCCCGTTCTTGCCAAGCTTAGCATCAGGATGGCGTGCATCATCAAGAACCTGGTATTCCATTCCGATTGCCGACCCTTTGTTGCCTTCTGTAAGGGTCACAAAATACTTGACACCGCTATTTGCGCCCTCAGTTAGACGGAAGTCAAACTTCAGTTCGAAGGCACCATATTCTTTTACAGTTACGATATCACCACCATTGGTTGATTCACCACCGGTAGCTTTGTCGACACTCAATTCGCCATTTGAAATGTTCCAGCCACTGGTAGGAAATTTGTCTTTATATGCCCCAGTCCACCCATTAGTAGTTTTACCATCCCACAATAAAGAAAAGCCTTCTGCTTTTTCCTGAGAAGAGAGGTTATTTGGTACCGTGTTAACAACATAAATGTGATCATTTTTGCTTGGCTTGAGTCCGGTAGTTTGTATACGGATATTGCGCCAGCGAATTTGTTTGCCGGGTGTGTCATTTTTTCCAATCGCATGTACCTGCAACGCAATGAAGCCATTTGGTGTCATGCCATCAACCAAGTTTGCAGTAGGAATTCCGTTTAGCCAAGTTCTGATTGAGTTTCCTATACATTCTATCCGGTATTTGTTCCACATGTCCTTTTTAAATGCGTTTTGCCCTGTAGGATTAATGTCCATGGGGTATAGCCATCCACGCCTGGCCTCATCGTATAATCCCCCGCTCCATTTGCGGGTTGAAGGATCTACTTCAACTTGATAACCATGCACCCTGCCATTTTGAAAATCTGGCTTGCTCTCGCTTCTTATCTGAATTCCTGAATTCATGGAATTGTCGACCAGAAGCTCCAGTTCGAGAATAAAATCGCCGTAGTTTTTCTCAGTTGCCAGAAAAGAATTAGGCTCATTTGATACTGTGGTGCCGATAATTTCTCCATTGGCGACAGTATAAGTAGCTTTACCATTCAATTGCTTCCATCCTTGCAAATTCTTACCGTTGAAAAGGGTTTGCCATTTTCCCGACTGTGCGTGCAATGCGAAAGGACTGAGGCCCGATACCACTGCCGCAAGCAAAAATATATTGCGTTTTTTCATATTTATTTTATGCTGATTGTGTGTTTCATTTTTTGCCGAATGCTATTGCCTGAAGATTTAAAGCCTCTGGGCTTACTTCCTCATTATTGGTGATGAGCATTCTGTAACGGAAAGTAACCGACTGACCAGGCGCAAGTTTCAGGTTCATCTCTTCCTTGCCATTGCTGAATATCTCCTGACCGAGAGGATTAGCAGCGAAAAGGCCATATTCCCTGGCATGCCAGTAGGTAGGATATCCCGGGTTTTTTGGATGGTCTATGAGTGTAACAGAGAGCGGTTTACCATCTTTGATTCCTTTAAGCATACACCACCCGCCACGAGTTGCCCATACCCCGATGCCGGATTTACCTTCACTTGTTATATAATTTCCACTGGCACCATTTCCAGATGCAGGCACTTTTGTTATGTTACCTTGACTATCTGTAAATTCCTCTACTTTGTCTGAAGCAAATTCAAGTTCTTTAGTGACCCTTAATCCTAGCATACCGTCTTTAATGTCCTTAAAAAAAACGCTATCCTTTTGGGCTGTTAAAGTAGTAACCCGATCTATCGTTCTTGTATTGGATGTTCCGCTAAAGACAAAAGAGGTCGATTCTTTCAATAAAATTGTTTTGGCTTCATTTTCCCAGTTGGCGGAATAACTAAGCGAGCCCTCAGCATTTCCGCTCTTGGTTCCAGTAACTTTGACATTCCTGATCCAGCCATATTTAGATTTTCGTTCCTTAGGAATTGCGTACGAATTATTCCAGAAGTCCAGGCCATTAACACTTTCATAGTTCAGCCAATAGCCTATATGGTGCGGGTGATCAGTTCTTTCACCGTCTCTCGGCTTAAGGGGAAATCCACGGGTAACAAATGTTCCGCTTGCGGCAGTAATCGGGTACAGCACCGGCTTTTCTAAATTATCAGGATAAATGAGGCTGGTGAATGGCTTACCGTCAATTGTAACATCAACTTTATTTTCAGTACTGCTTTTTACAACGACAACCTTTTTATTTTGAGCTGTTAAATTAAGGCTTATACAGCAACAAATAATTGATAGGAACTTCTTCATGATATTTGGTTATCTGCCGGTTGATTACCCGAAAGTTTATTAAATATAGGCTTCTTCACCTAAATTCTCTCCATTAATTCCCGTTTGCTATTTAAAAATTACGAAAACGATTGCGGTTGAATTTGCCTCATCTCATGAATAAGCATTATAATTGTACATCAAAATTTTGCTCATGGACCGTAAATATTTCTTGTCGTCTATTGCCCTGGCAACTGCATCTGTGAGTGTTTTAAAAAGTTTCGGAAAGGATCAGGTTGAGGGGAGCGCGCAAGGATCAAGCTCGGTCAGGATCAAAATGCCTCCTTATTTAAAACCTGGTGACACGATTGGTATTTGTAGCCCTGCCAGTTATATTTCGCTTCAAGATATTCAGCCCTCCATTCGACTAATGGAAAGCTGGGGCTTTAAGGTTCTTTTAGGAAATTCATTGGGGCAGAAAGATTTTACACTTGGCGGTACAGACGAAGTTCGCGCCTCGGATTTTCAGATGATGCTTGACAATCCAAAAGTTAATGCGATAATGTGCGCAAGAGGAGGGTATGGAATTGTACGGGTAATTGATAAATTGGATTTCAACCATTTTAGGAAGCAACCAAAATGGATAATTGGGTTTAGCGACATTACAATGCTTCATACACATATTAACAGCAGATTTAGAATTGCAACCATTCATTCCAAGATGTGTAACAGCTTTCCATCCGACTGGACTTTAGCAACACCAATGCAGATTGAAACGATATTATCGATAAGACAGGTATTGGCTGGTGAACCTGTTAAATATACTGCGTCTCCATCAATTTCTAATAGGAAAGGCAGGGTAGAGGGGTGCCTGGTTGGCGGCAATTTAAGTTTGATAGAGACTGCAGCAGGAACTGAATCTGATTTGCATACAGACGGCAAGATACTTTTCCTGGAAGACACTCAGGAACAGTTATACAGTATTGACAGAATGTTATGGAACCTTAAAAGAAGTGGAAAGCTGGCTAAGTTGAAAGGGTTGATTATTGGTGGTTTTAAAGTTAAAATAGACACTGAAGGGGATGAATTTGGTAAAACAGTTTATGACTTAGTCCTGGAAAAGGTGAGGGACTATGACTATCCAGTATGTTTTGATTTTCCGGTAGGGCATCAGGTAAATAATTATGCCCTTAAATGTGGAGTTCCACATCTACTAGCGATAGATGAAAATGGCAGTTCACTTACTTCTATTTTATAACCATTTATTGGCTAAATACCAATCGGTGGTTTCCTTTATCCCTTTTTCAAGATCAAATTCTGGTTTAAATTGAAGGTCTCTAACTGCATCTTCGATATCACAGGCCCAATTGATGGCTGTGAGCTCAGCCATTTTTTCTTTATTTAAAGTAGGTGTATTCTTGCTTCTAGTATACAATAGATCCATTATAGACGCAAAAAGATTAACGGCCGCTATCGGTAAATGAAATTTGATGGTTTTAATTGACAGGGATTTTTTAATGGCTAAGGCAAGTGCATACCGATCGTAGGTAATGCCGTCAGAGATATTATATGTTTTTCCAATAAATGGGCTGGATAGCGCATCAACAATTACTTTAGCAAGATCACTGACATAAATAAAGCTAAGTTGTTGATTGAATTTGCCAATATATGGTTCTAATCCACGTTTGATCGATGTGAATAAGATAAACAGGTCTTTTTCCCTGGGACCATAAACTGCCGTTGGCCTAATTACTATAAGAGGGAGGTTGCTAATTTCAGCAAGCTGCTTTTCTGCAAGTAATTTGCTTGTTCCATAGTTAGTGACAGGATAACCTTCAGATCGGCTGGATAGCTTTTTTGATAGATCTTTTAGCGGACCTAAAGCCGCTAAACTACTTACAAAGATAAATTTGTCCAGGTTGAAACTTGTACTGCTCGCTGCAAGTGCCAGGTTAGTCGAATACGCTGCATTAACTTTATTATAGTCGGCTTTTGTTTTGGCCTTAGTAGTGCCTGCAGCATGGATAATGTATGAGCAACCCAGTTTTTCCAACTGAGACCTCAGGTTGTCAACCGATGAATAATCAAGGTCGATATACGATAATGGGAGCTCCTTAATGTGTCGCTTGTCACTATATTCCCTTACGGCAGCGTAAACTTCATAACCCTCAGCTAAACATTTCTTTATGAGGTGAAATCCGACAAAGCCTGTGGCACCGGTTATCAGTACCTTTTTGATCATATGCTCTTTTCGAAGATTCTGTATTTTTTATAAGGATCACCTTTGATAGCAATAATGGCGTTATTTACCATATCATTATGTTCCAACGTCCATCCGGCTTCCGCATATTTCAGTCCTTTTTCGCGGTAAGCTTTAATAATTCTGGCATAAATGCAGGCTTCAATACCCATTTTGCGATAGCCGTCTATCACACCTAAAAGCAAAATGCGGATCCCGGTAACTTTCTTTTTTCCAAATAACAACTTAAAAATTCCAGTAGGTAATAAACGACCTTTCTTTATTTTGATCTGTATCTGGTTCATATCCGGAATGGCAGCGCCAAAACCAACAAGTTTGCCGTCCTGCTCAGCAACCAGACAAAAATCCTGATCAAGCACCAATTTAAGGTCCTTAGCCTGATAGTCAAATTCCTCATCATTAAGGGGAACAAACCCTGTATTTTTATCCCATGCTTTGTTGTACACTTCACGTAGGCTTGCCGCTTCTTCTTTGAACTTTTTAAGGTTGATCTTGCGAATAGTGATGTTGGCTCGTTTCAGACGTTCTTCAAGCCGGTCTAATAGTTTAACGGAACGGTCATCATATTCATCTCCCGAAAATTTCCATGCTATAAGATCTACTTTTTTAGTCAAGCCTGTACCTTCCAACAATGAAATGTAGTATTCTGAATTATAAGGCATCATGACAACCGGAGGGGAATCAAATCCTTTAACCAATAAGCCACAACTCTCATTTGTA
This sequence comes from Bacteroidota bacterium, assembly GCA_040385565.1. Taxonomy (GTDB): domain Bacteria; phylum Bacteroidota; class Bacteroidia; order Sphingobacteriales; family Sphingobacteriaceae; genus Pedobacter. The sequence continues at coordinate 142,916 of JAZKHD010000024.1, forward strand.
GAAAAGTTAACAGGGCCCATTAATAATCCTGTAACGCCTTTTTCTTTAAGCCAATTTGCAGCAGTTTCCATGAGTAAATTGGCAGCCACCTGATCATTTATACAATCGAAGAAGCCAAAAAAGCCATCGTTCGTATTGTTGAGTTTATTATGGCTATTATTTAAAATTGCCGCAATCCTCCCTATGACTTTAGTGTCCTCGAACAGTAAAAAGCATTGAAGAGATGAGTGTTTGTGGAATGGGTGTGTGGTAAGTAAATCCCGCTGAGCTATGAAAAGTTCGGGGACGTAATTGGGGTCACCCTGGTAAAGATCATGCGGGAAATCGATAAATGTAGCTAGTTCTTTTTTATTGCTTACTGCAACTATTTTTTTCATTAAATGCTGACTTGCGATGTGGTGTGTACCTGAACTTGTTTGGCTGCAACCGTTAATTTGTCAATTGCCTCTTCAATTTGCTCGAATGTATGTGTAGCCATCAGCGAGAATCGAATCAGTGATGAATCGGAAGGTACAGCAGGAGAAACAACGGGATTAACGAATATTCCATTATTACTAAGAATATTTGTGATCAGGAAAGTTTTGTCATTATCCCTGATGTACACAGGGATGATTGGACTATCAGTGTGGCCGATATCGAAACCTGCATCAAGCAATAATTTCTTAGCATAGTTGGTATTCGCCCATAACTGGTCAATCCTTTCTGGTTCCGATTCTATAATATTTAAAGCTGCGATTACACTTGCTACGGCAGAAGGGGGCATACTTGCACTAAACATTAACGATCTGGCACGATGTTTTACAAATTCAATAGTCTCTTCAGTACCAGCAATAAAACCACCAAGTGACGCTAATGACTTACTAAAGGTTCCCATAATCAGATCAACTTTGTCAGTTAAGCCGAAATGTGAAGCTGTTCCTGCACCATTTAATCCGATAACGCCCAGGCTATGTGCATCATCCATCATGATATTGGCGCCAAACTCGTCTGCAATTTTCACAATTTCCGGCAAGTTTACCAAATCGCCCTCCATACTAAAAATTCCATCTGCTACAATCAGTTTAGCAGCATCTTCTGGCAATCTGCTTAACTTCTTGCGCAGATCATCCATATCATTGTGCGCGTATTTAATAGATCTAGAAAATGAAAGACGACTTCCGTCAATTATTGATGCGTGATCGTATTCATCTAATATTAGGTAATCATTTCTATCCAGAAGACAGGAAATCACTCCTAAATTAACTTGGAATCCAGTGCTGAATAATACAGCAGCTTCCTTACCTACATAAGCAGCAAGCCTGCGTTCTAATTCAATGTGTATGTCCAGTGTTCCGTTTAGAAATCTCGATCCGGCACAACCGGTACCATATTTATCAATTGCTTTTTTAGCAGCTTCTTTAATCTGAGGGTGGTTAGTTAATCCAAGATAGGAGTTTGAGCCGAACATCAATACCTTTTTTCCGTCAATGATCACTTCTGTGTCCTGACCAGATTCAATTGCCCTGAAGTAAGGGTACAATCCCTTCTCTTTAATGACATTGGCATCCTTAAAAGCGGCTATCCTATCGTGTAATTTTTTATGCATGCTAGTACTATATTTAGATTACAAAGCAGAGTTTGTTGTGTTTGGTCTATTGGAAGAGGTCATTTGCTCTGTTTAATAACATCTTTTTTACATCCTGTTAAAAGTCAACATTTATGCCAATAATAAACTTTCCAAATCTAAGACCATAAATAGAGAAAACAAAACATAAAGCAGACCAAGCTTCAATATATTAATATTTAATATTAAAATTACAATTTACTTATAATTTGTTTATACGATACAGTCTCTGTTTATGAATGCGATTATGCTATGGAAATAATTTTTAGATATCCTGTAAAAAAAAACGGAGGTAAATCTTGCGATCTACCCCCGTTAAATTAACGCTCTCAAATGTATAAACGACAAATATGTACAGATGGTTTTAAAAAAAATAAAAAAACTTTTAAAAAGGAAACAGGGATAATCTATCCGATATATCCCTGTCATAATAGATGGTCGGTCCACCACAGACCAACCTAAACCAAACAAACTACAGCATTAACGCTAAGTGTTAACAGTTTGTTTTATCTTTTTTAAAATAAACAAAATCATGACAATCCCGACCAGTTGTGTAATCAAATTGATATAATTCTACCTTCTCTGAACTTTTAATTATCTTGTTTCAGAATATGATATCAATATGGACCAGAAAATAATAAAACTGTACGACGATTACACGCATAGCGTTTTAGGCAGGAAAGAGTTTATGAAGCAATTAGCAGTGTTAACAGGTAGTACTGCGCTTGCCCTTACTGTGTTGCCTTTACTTGAAAATAATTATGCGAAAGGGGCCACATTTAACGACGAAGGAATCGTTTCTGAAGAAATCACTTATAAAGGAAGTGAAGGCGATACTAAAGCTGTTCTTGCAATGCCAAAAGGCAAAAATAAGCTTGGAGCTGTACTCGTTATTCACGAAAACAGGGGATTAAATTCCCACATAATTGATGTAACTAAGAGGGTGGCAGCCGCAGGTTTCCTGGCAATGGGAGTAGATGCACTTTCGCCATTTGGCGGAACTCCCGCCGATGAGGAAAAGGGAAGAGAGCTGATTGGGAAACTTGATCCGGAAAAGAATTTGCAGAATTATTTAAAAGGCCTGGATTTTTTGCGCACCCACAAGTCAGGCAATGGAAAAGTTGGCTGCGTAGGTTTTTGCTGGGGCGGTGGAATGGCTAACAAGCTCGCCGTTCAGGATCCCAAACTGCAAGCAGCTGTTGCCTATTACGGCGCTCAGGCAAAGGCGGAAGACGTTTCCAAAATAAAAGCGAGCGTTATGTTGCATTATGGAGGGCTTGATGAGCGGATCAACGCCGGAATACCAGCCTATGAGCAGGCTCTTAAAGACAATAAAATAGACTATAAGATATTCATTTATGATGGTGTAAATCATGCTTTTAATAATGATACATCACCAACCCGATATAACGAAGCTGCGGCAAAACTAGCTTGGGAAAGAACTATTGGGTTGTTTAAAAGAGTATTATAATGCGCAAACTATTATCTGTTCTGCTTTTAACAGTAATTATTTATCCTGATGCGTTTGCACAGGATAAATTACAACGAGGAACAGGTCAGAAAATTAATGGTTTTTTAGGTGACAGGTTGATTTCATCTTACCAAAACCGCATTCTACTGCAGGATGCAAATCATTTAATAGAGCCCTTTAAGCATAGAAATGAAACTAGGCAATGGCAAAGTGAGTTTTGGGGAAAATGGTTTACATCGGCAGTACTGGCTTACAAATACTATCCAACACCCGCGTTAAAGCTTAAACTTCAGGATGCTGTTACCGGTTTAATTGCAACGCAAAGTAAAGATGGCTATGTAGGAAACTATACAGTGGCTGCGCGGCTGCAGGAATGGGATATCTGGGGACGAAAATATTGCATGCTCGGCTTGCTTGACTACAATGAGCTTACAGGCGATCTCAAAAGTTTGATAGCAGCAAAAGGAATAGCCGACAACCTTATAAATGACTTGAAAGCTGCCGACGGAATCTTGGTAACCAAGGGCAACTATAAGGGGATGGCTGCTTCCTCAGTGTTGGAGCCTATTTGCCTGCTTTATACCCGGACCAGAGACAAAAAATATCTGAGCTTTGCAGAAGAAATAGTTAAGCAGTGGGAAACACCAGCTGGCCCTCAGTTGATCAGTAAATCGAAGGTGAATGTGTCTCAACGCTTTCCCAAACCCCAAAACTGGTACTCTAACGAGCAAGGCCAAAAAGCTTATGAAATGATGTCATGTTATGAAGGGCTACTGGAGCTGTATCGCATAACTGGGAAAGCAGAATATAAAGCAGCTGTAGAAAACACCTGGCAAAACATTTATGACACAGAAATTAATGTGGCTGGTTCTGGCGCTTCTTCGGAGATGTGGTTTGGCGGTAAGGCACTTCAGGCTGATCCAATACATCACTACCAGGAAACTTGTGTAACTGTAACCTGGATCAAATTGAGTCATCAATTGCTTCGCCTTACCGGAGAAGCGAAATATGCAGATGCAGTGGAAAAAAGTTATTATAATGCTTTGCTTGGTTCTATGAGTGCAGACGGTCTAAACTGGGCTAAGTATACACCTCTTAGTGGCCTAAGGCTACCGGGTGATGGGCAATGCGGTATGGATTTGAATTGTTGTATTGCCAGCGGTCCGCGCGGATTGTTTAACCTCCCCTCACATATGGTAATGAAATCCAGCAATGGAATTTATATTAACTATTACGCTGATGGAGCATACACTACTTCTTCCCCAAAGGGAAGACAAATTGTTCTAACACAGGAAACTAGTTATCCAAAATCAGGCGATATCAAGCTGGTTGTTAAAAGTGGTAAGGCTGAAAATTTTGATATTGATTTAAGGATACCAGTCTGGAGTATTAAAAATACTATACGGATAAATGGGAAACCCCTTGATGCGACAATTACAGGTGGTTATCAGAAAATAAACCGCACCTGGAACGATGGAGATGTAATAGATATTGAACTAGATATGCGCGGAAGGGTAGAAGTAATAGGTAACAGACCCGCCTACGTTTCAATAATGAGCGGTCCGATACTTCTGGCTCGTGATGAAACTTTAAATGGCATTAATATGGGTGCAATTGTCTCTCCAGTCAATTACAATGGATTTGTTACTCTTGAGCACGTTCCATCGGGGGAAAATTGGCTGCAGGTTAAGGTCAAAATTAGTCCGGAATCTTATAAGGAAGCTGGTGATAAGCCTGTTACAATTGACTTGTGCGATTACGCTTCAGCAGGGAACCTGAGAGAATTGACATTATTTAAGTCCTGGTTTCCCCAGCTTATTGACCCTAAGAAATTTTAGATTTGGTTGAATTCCCATGCACTGTGATAACCACCTATTTGATCTACATAACTAACAAAATCGGCGTAGTAGGGTAGTTTAGAAAGTGTGGCACTGTCGCCAATTACTACGAGTTTCTTTTTAGCCCGGGTCATTGCAACGTTCATTCGTCTTATATCAGAAAGAAATCCGATAGATTGATCGTTATTGCTTCTTGTTAAGCTTAAGTAAATGATGTCGCGCTCCTGACCCTGGAATCCATCTACGGAATTAATTGAGATTTCACTTATATAATTTTCTGGAATACTGCTTTCAGAAAATAGCACTCGAAGCAACTTTACCTGTTCCTGATAAGGGGCAATGATTCCAATATTAGGAATTGTACCCGTTGATGAAAAATCGCATAACTCATTCAGAAAGAGTGTCAAGTGCTTTACTAAAAAAGCTGCTTCCTCAGGATTTTGTACACTTGTTCCTTCGCTTTTTTCATCAAAGCCACAGCCAGCCGTATCTATGAATAGGACTGGGTTGTCATCTTTAAAAAGATTTTGCATCGCTACAGATTCATGCGCAATTAATTGATTGTTATAGAAAACCCGGGAAGAATAAGTCATAATTTTCTCATGCATTCTATACTGCTCCTCAAGTAGTATGACGGCATTTGGGTGTTTTTCTATACATTTTTCGAGTAAAGTCTTACTAAGACCTCTTCTTGCTGCTTCATTTGATTTGATTGTTGGACTGAGTTGGTGGTGATCTCCGGCTAAAACCAATTTTTTCCCTTTTAATGCCGGAATCCAACAGGCAGGTTCAAGTGCCTGGCCCGCTTCATCGATCACCACTGTTTCAAAGTATTTGTTCTTCAAAGTGTAATGATTTGCACCGACGAGGGTAGCTGTAATAACCTGTGCCCTGCCAATATGCTGCTCAATTACGAATTGCTCAGTATCATCCGCTTCCTTACTGAGCTTATGTGCTTCATTAAATAAGGCTTTACGTTGTTCTTGTTCTGCACGTCCAAAATTACGTTTGTATTTGTGCGCCATTTTTTTGTATTCGGCGGCTTGTTTCTTCAATTTTTTAACAGATTTATTGCTTTCGTGTTCAGAATGCTTTCGGTCCAGTGTATAAGAAAGCATCTTTTCTGATACCCTTGCCGGATTGCCAATCCTTAAGACTTCCAGCCCTTCATCAGCTAATTTTTCCGTAAGCAAATCGATAGCTGTATTGCTTGGGGCCACTACAAGTACTTGCTGGCCATCACTTTTAATTAGACATTTAATGGCCTGTACCAAAGTTGTCGTTTTCCCAGTGCCTGGTGGCCCGTGTACAATTGCAAGGTCATTCGCTGAAAGAATGTGACTTACAGCACACTGTTGTTTAAAATTCAAAGTAGGATTGATGTAACTTTCCGGCTGATATTTGAAACTGGCATCGGCCGCACCAATTAACACATTAACTAGTTTGGATGGTTCCTCAATCGGTTTTTCAGCGCATACAGCCGCCCGCTTTAGGGCGTTTTGCATTTCATTGTAGGTGTAATTATCGAATTGCAAATCAACTCCCAATTTTCCCTGCCTGGTCCATTCTGGAAGATCATCAGTTCTGAAGGTTATTTTTAAAGAGTTTCCATCAACAAAATCAATAATGCCTTCTATACGATCAATCTTAGGGTCGTGATTAGAAAATAAGACAACTGAAGAACCGAACCGGAATTGATGTTTCAATTCATGATGAGTTGTCCTTTCAAGTTCCAAGTTCAAGTAGTCGCCACGGCCTAATTCCGAGTTTCTGATTGCAACAGGATACCAGCACAAACCATTTTGACGCCTTACTGCAGCTGACGAAGAGGAGGCAAGCTGTTGATACAAAATAAGGTCTTCTTTTTTTTCAATTTCAAGTAATACAAGAAGGTTGTCAAAATATTCCATTGTGGCAAAAATACTTCATATTTTACTACCTTAAGCAACAGTTAGCATAATTGATATAATACACATGACCGTAGTTTCTAAGCAGACCGTTTTTACAGCAGCTATGAAAAACGCGCTTGAGGTAATACCACAAGAAGGGCCAGGACAACTTGAAGCTGCTATCCTTAATTCTGGTATATTATACTCAATAATACTTGAATATGAATATGGAAAGGGAAACCTGCAGGATGTTCGACAGGTAACGAACAGCCTTACATTCAATGGTACACATACTGGCATGCTGATGGTAAGTTACGCAATTAATGAGTTTTCGATGTGTGCAGCGATTGATTACACCGAGCGATTTGTTATGAAAATTGAATTTAAGATAAATCTATTTCAAACTGAAATAACTTTCTCTGGTGAACAACGCTACGAAAGGAATGATGAATTTTAAGTAAATGAACTGAAACTATGCCGGGCATCATTCCAAAACTCGTCCAATGCAATTAGCCTTGGTTTAAGGAAACTAATTATCTCCGGCCAATCTTCCTTCCTGAAGATGTTTACCTTATCAATCTTGGTGCTAATCTTAGACACTGTTTTGCCGAAGCTGTCTTTAGCATGCATTTCCCAAATCCATTCCTCAGCAAGTTGGTTGTGTAGCAGTGTCTTAAACTGCTTAAATTGTTCAAATATCAATTCCTGTATAGAAGTATTTGAGTGATTAATTTCGATTCCGATGGAAGCATGTTTTGAGTCTGCGTCCATCTTGAAATGTAAATGTTTTATGCCTGTTTTATAATTTACCCAGTTGATCTTGAATCCTTCACTAGATAGCTGTAATGCCATATATTGACCAAAGACTGTCCAAAACTCCTGTTTCAGCTTAGTAATTTCATCTTTTGAATACAACCCTGATAGTTTTTTTGAATAAAATTAATGAAAGTTAACTAATTTCGGCCCTAATGGAAGTTCAAAGTATTTTCTTAAGACTAATATGGCAGCCCTTAGCCGGGTCTTAACAGTTCCTAGAGGTATATTGAGTTCCTCTGCAACTTCTGATTGTGAATATCCCTGAAAATAAATCAGGTCTAGAATGGCCTTTTGAGCGGGAGCTAATTTCATTGTCAACTTTCTAAGACCTATTGTCTCCGGGTTATATAACGAATGGTTATGGATATCAACTTCAGTTGAAAGCTCATCAATGTCTGAATTCTTTCTACTATTAATATACCCTCGACCTCTTAAATGGTCAATAGCAGTATTTTTAGCCAGTCTGGCCATCCATGTAAAGAGTCTGCCTCTTGATTCCTGATATTGATCAATAGATTTCCATATTTTGACAAAGGTTTCCTGCAAAACGTCTTCAGCAATCTCGTCAAACTTGATTATTCGGGAAATAATACCCATTAGTGCTGGGGCATACATTCTATAAATAACAGCAATTGATTTTTGATTACCTGATTTTAAATCAGCTATAAGGTTTTGTTCAGTGGTGGTAACATGCAGTATTAAATTACTCTGCAAAGCCGGAAAAGTAGAGGTTGCAATCATTTTATTCTAGTATGTTCGAATTATTGCAACTATTAAGCCTAGATAAGGCAATATTCCCAGTTGGAGTGCGATAGTTAGGTGTTAGAAAATAATGACTCCTTCAATGCTTTTCACCCTGGTTTACTTTGAACAAATGTAATACTTGAGGAAAGAGCGCATCCATGCTCTCTTCTGCGCCCCGCTTTGAGCCTGGGAAAGTTAGCGTAAGCGCCTCTCCAATAAAGCCTGCTACGCCACGCGAAAGCATGGCGTAGGGCATACGTTCCTGACCATATCTACGTGCCGTTTCCATAATTCCTGCAATAGGTCTACTAATCAAATCACCAATCGCTTCAGGAGTTACATCTCTTGGCGAAAGACCCGTGCCACCTGTAAATATCAATAAATTATGGCTACCACTCAAAATGAGTGCCCGTTCCCGAATCAAGTTTGCATCATCTGGTAGGACATCGTAAGTTTCCACCTCAATGGAGTACTGTTTTAAGCGATCAATAATTGCTTTGCCTGACCCGTCTTGTCCGTTTCCATGGAATATCGAATCTGAACAAACAATTACAGCGGCCTTTAACCAGGAATAATCTTCTGTCTCTTTTTCTGACTTCCCACCAGACTTGCTGACTAATTTAATATTTTGAATCTCAATACCCTTATCGATAGGTTTTAACATGTCGTACATTGTTAAAGCCGCAACGGAAGCTCCATGCATAGCTTCAACTTCTACGCCCGTTTTATAAATGGTATGTACTTCCACTTTTATGATGACATGAAGTCCATCAATATCATATGTTATAGAAGTATATTCAATAGGTAGGGGATGGCAATCTGGAATTACATCGCTGGTTTTCTTTACACCAAGTAGTCCTGCTGCCCGTGAGAACTCAAACACATCACCCTTTGGGACTTTTCGCTCCTGCACAGCAGTTATCGTTTCCATCCTGGATACTTTTACAGTCGCAATTGCTATAGCAATGCGCAACGTGCTGCTTTTGTTGGTGATATTAACCATTATTTATTTTCTTTCCATTGATAGGTGTCATCTTCAAACAGTTCTTTCCCCCACACAGGCAACTCTGCTTTAAGTCGCTCCACAACTTCATTGCAAGCCGCTATTGCCGGTTTGCGATGAGCAGAAGATGTAAACACAAAAAGACAGATCTCACCAGTCTTTACTTGTCCAAGACTATGATGTATGTGCATACATGTGAGGTTATATTTTGCAAAAATCTCCTCTCTAATTTCATGCATTTTTTCTAAAGCAAGGGGTTCATAAGCTGTATACTCAATCGCTGAGACAAGCTTTCCGCTTATTTCATCACCTCTTACCTGTCCCATAAAAATGCTATGACCACCAATATTGGTTTTCACACTATGTTTTGCGATACTTTCCGCTATAAATTCAGGTGTAATGGGCCCGTGCTGAAATATATTTTTGAGTGGTTTGTCACTTTTCATATGCGGTTATTAATGTAATCTATCCATTTTACAATTCCACCTTTTAGACTGAAGATATTTTTTGCGCTGCCGTACTTTGTTTTCAGCCGTTCTGCCGCAGTCACGCTCCGAATTCCATGCTGACAAATCAATATGATATTATCTTCTAAAATATCTTGCTGTAAAAATGAATCAAAGGTTGATATTGGTACTTGTCTGGAAATAACTTTATCTATTTTGGGTACTTCATGTGGTTCACGAACATCAATCAATAAAGTCGACTTAAGATTTAAAAGTTCTCTTAATTTCTTGCCTTCAATGTGGACGATGTCATCATCATTATGAACAATTATTTTTTTAGCGTAAGAAGGGGTGATTTCAATTTCATATAGTTCTTGTAAAAGTAGATTGTAATTAAGGAGCTTATTAACCAATGGAGTTCCTATACCTGTAATCAATTTTATCAGTTCTGCTGCCTGCATGGTGCCAATTATTCCTGGCAACACACCTATAACACCATTCTCAGCGCAGTTTGGAACTTCGCCAGAATCTGGTGGCATTGGAAACAGGTCGCGGTAATTTGTTCTCATTCCTCCTGTTCCGGGAACATTAAAAATGGCAACCTGACCTTCATAAGCAGAGACAGCAGCAAAAATAAGAGGTTTATCAAATGCGACGCATGCATCGTTAATTACGTAGCGTGATGTGAAATTGTCTGTGCCATCCAGAACATAATCAAAATCATTAAGAATCCCAACGTTATTTTTCGTAATCCGAACGGGATAAGGTATAATTTTTACTTCGGGATTGATAGCCGAAAGTTTTTCCGCTGCAACTATTACCTTTAGTTTTCCAATATCATCCATATGGTAAAGTATCTGGCGATGAAGGTTTGTCAAGGCTATGATATCATCATCAGCAATTCCAATCACACCAATCCCCGCTGCCGTGAGATATTGGAGTGCCGGACAGCCAAGCCCCCCCGCACCTATAACCAGGACTTTAGCAGATCTTAGTTTTTGCTGGGAAGTCTCGCCAAATCCTTTCAGAATTAGTTGCCTAATGTACCGGTCTTCCTTCATGTGGCTATCCTCCTGAAAATGGTGGCATGAGAGCAACTGTTGCTGACTCCGGTAGTTCTATATTCTTCTGGACCAGAACTTTGTTTATTGCTAATCTGTATTTAATGTTTTTTAGGTTTGGAAACTTCGCTTCTAATAAAGTCTTAAGATCATCTGTATCGGATAAATTCTCCACAACTATTTGCTGGCGCTCTATAAACTCAGCAATTTTTCCAAAACTGATAACTTCAATTTTCATATCACTAATTTACCTGTAAAATGCTTATTCTGCTCAATCCTTTTAGAAATCTTCTCCCTGTAGCATTATCTGTTGTCGTGATTAACGCGATGTTGTTTTTCTCAAATTTCACCGGTTCAGAATCATAGGAGAGGAGCAGCAATGTATGGTCACCGGTTGATGAATTAAATAGCTCATTCCATGAATAAACAACTTTATAATTATCCGTCGCGGTGAGAATAATATAATACTCACTTAGTTTTTTTGGCGATTCCGCAACAATTTCCACCCTTGATAAAATATCCTTGAGTAAAATTCCTTTAATATTTTTAATGCTTCCCTTTCGCTCCAGAAGGTGATTAAACACAGTCATAGAGTCTAGCATAATAACCTTGTAGTTTTTTAGGGACGCAAGGGTAATGATTGCAGTTTTCCTAACTTTTCCCTCTATAATGAACTCTTTGCTTTCTTGGGCAGAGGTATTCAGAGCGAGGAGTATCATTGAGACGAATAAATATTTCATTTTAAGCATGGGTAAATAATAGTTTATATGCAGCTAAAGCAAGAACGCTGGCCAGTATATTTTTTAAAACAGTTTGTCTGAATTTAAGTGCACCAAAATAAGCACCGCAAATTCCTCCTGCAAACGCTACGATAACATAACCTAGCATATGAATATTAAATTCAAACCCTTTGATGAGTTGTCCTCCAAGCCCCGCCATAGAATTTACAAAAATAAAAGCAGCGCTAACGGCTGCCGTTTGCTTTTGATCTGCCCATTTTAGCAGCAAGATCACCGGGGAAAGAATAATGCCGCCACCTATTCCTATCATGCCAGAAAGCAGCCCGATAATGCCGCCAACGACAAGTGAGAGCGGAAGATTTGAGGGCTTGAAGTCTTTTGAATTGGTGTTTTGAAAAAAGAAAAATCGCGTAACCGGAATGAGCAGTAATATGCCCAATATCTTTTTGTATAATGAGTTTTCTATAGCTATTAAACCTCCTACGAAAGATAATGGTATTGAAGCAAGTGCAAATGGCCATAATAATTTCCATTTAAAATGACCACCTCTGTAAAACTGCAAAAACGATGTTGAGGAAACAAACAAGTTTAGAAGCAATGCAGTGGGTTTCATAACCGCGGGAGATACAGCAAATATCGCCATTAGGGCAAGGTATCCGCTTGCACCACCATGACCTACAGATGCATATAAAAAGGCCACCACAAACAAAAGAAAGTAAAAAATTAAAAAATTTTCATCCATAAATTTAGTCAGGTATTAATATGATTTCTACCAGGTCTCCAGCTTCAAAGTGTTGTTGATGCTCAGGTAAGGATACAAGGCAATTGGATTGTGCAAAAGAGCTCAACCGAAATGATTCCTGGGCATCTAAAGGACTTACTATTCCCCCGCTGAAATGTCCTTTTAAAAATTGAGTTAATCCTGCAGGTTTAGAATATGCACTAGCCAATCTTGCTTCCTTATTTTCAGGCACATCTTTTCCAGATAAAAGTCTTAAAGCGGGAAGAACATAGTTGTAATAACAGCTCAGTACAGATGATGGATTGCCAGGTAATCCAAATACTAATTTTGTGCCATGCTTTCCAAAATAAAGGGGTTTTCCTGGCTTTTGCTTAACTTTATGAAAGATTTTATCTATCCCGAAAGCTTCTGTGGCTTTTAGTACAAAATCATAATCACCAACACTAACCCCTCCTGTAAGTAAGATTACATCATAATTAAGCAGCTGGTCCCTGAGTATATTTGTCAATATTAGCAAATCGTCATCAGCGCTTACAACACTAATTTGCTTAATACCTTCCTGCTTAAGTGCCGCCGTAAGTGAGTAAGAATTGGAATCGTAAACCTGTCCGAAATTTAGTGTCATTCCAGGCTTCTGAAGCTCCCTGCCAGTGATAATTATAGAGAGCTTTGGGAATTTATATACTTCTACTTCGTTGATACCTATCCCTGCAAGAAAACCGATTGCTGGTGGACTAAGATAGCTTCCTAAGTCCATAGCAAGAGATCCCGATTTAATTTCTGCTCCAATTTCCCGGACATTTGCCCCAAATACGAGATTGGGATCATCAATTCTGACTGTTGTGTTGCTAACCTGAACTTTTTCCTGCATCACCACTGTATCCGCCCCGTCTGGTATGGGAGCACCTGTAAATATCCTTGCGCATTCACCATTGTAAATTTCAAATGACCGCATCGCGCCAGCCGGCATTTCGCCTTTAAGTATCAAATCTTTATTAACGTCTCTGAATTTTATTGCATAACCATCCATTGAAGACTGCCTGAAAACCGGAATATTACAAAACGCAAATACAGGCCTTGCCAATACGTGCCCGCACGCTTCAGGCAAACTGACCTTAATTGAGCTTAAAGTTGTTGTATGTTGATTTATAAGTGACTTTGCCTCTTCTACATCAATCATAGCTACCTAGCCTCCAATTGTAATCATACTTCTATTGTTGATAGAATTCGCATTCAGTTGCTCAAAATGCTGGCCTAATTGTCCTCCAAGCTCTTTTTTCTTTGCCCATATTGAAGAAAAAATAAGGGGTAAAACTTCTTCGCCTGCTCGCAATGACGTAAGCAAGTCGGTTTCCCCATCCGAAAACAAACAATTTTTTAGCTTGCCATCTGCTGTAAGACGCATCCTGTTGCATGTATCGCAAAAGGGAGCAGTCATAGTGCTAATTATTGCGAATGATCCTTCGTGTCCAGGTATCATATAACTTTTTGCGGTGTCATGAGGCTCCGCTTTAACAGGTAGCACTTGATACTCTTTTTCTACTATAGTAAGAATTTCTTCCAGCGAACACATTTTGTTGCTCGTCCATTTGTTTCCTGTAAATGGCATGAACTCAATAAATCTTATCTGTAAACGATTGTGTTTGGTCCAGCTAACAAAGTCTAACAGTTCATTGTCGTTTAACCCTTTCATGACTACCATATTTATTTTTACAGTAATTTTATGCTGTAGCAGCAATTCTATGTTACTTCTTACCTGATGGAAAATATCCCGTCGCGTAATCATAAAAAATTTTTCTGGTTGCAGCGTATCCAAACTGATGTTTACGGTTTTTATCCCTGCCGCAATGAGTACAGGTAGCAATTCATGTATTCGTGTTCCATTTGTTGTTATTACCAATTCGACTGGCAATTTCCCAAGCTCCGTGATAATTGCCGCCGCATCTTTTCGAACTAAGGGCTCACCGCCCGTTAGTCTTATTTTCTTGACACCATTCGCTACAAAAAGCTTTGCGAGCGTCACTATTTCTTCTGTCTGCATAAGGCGCGATGCGGGAGTGAAGTTATGTTCCTCCTCAGGCATGCAATAGAAGCATCGAAAATTACAATTATCTGTCAAGGATATCCTTAAATAATCATGTACCCTGCCGAAAGAATCTTTAATCATTTGCGTTGAGAAGTTTTAAATTGTTGTAGTCTTCGGCTGTATCTATATCTATTGCACCAAGCTCAAAAGTAATCGTTTCCAAATCGGATTGGAAAAGATTAAAGATCTTTTTTGCACCCTCATCTCCATTTAGGTCAAGTAGTTGTTGAAAGTAGCGCTTGTCAAATAACGCGGGCGTGCCTATAGTTTTAGCGTAAGTACTCGCAACAATTCCTTTTTTTGTGTCTCGATGGCGCAAGATGAGTTTTCCCAATACGTTCCTATCAGCAAATGGCTGGTCGGCCACTGCAACTATTACTGCATCTAATTTGCTAGTTTCAGTCATTATACTTGAGATTCCTGTCCTAATGCTTGTTCCTAAGCCTTCATGCCAGTTTGTATTTATAACGTATTTAATGCCTGATGGTAAATGGTTTATTATCTCGTCGGCATAGCCCCCTAAAACTACTAAAACAGGTCCAGCTGCTACGGCTACAGATTCATTGATAAAAGACGTTAATAATGTCTTGTTACGATAAGGCAATAGCTGCTTAGGCTGGCCCAGCCGTATAGATCCTCCCGCGGCCAGAATAATTGTTCCGATATTACTCATGTGCTCCTAATTCGTGAACATGGATAGGGGATTGTTTATCTTTTAAGAACTTCGCCGAAGCGCCTGAAAATACCGCTTTGACTTCTGCTATGATGGAAACAGCTATATCTTCTGCCGTCTCAGCACCTATGTCTAATCCAATTGGACCATATATACGGGCGAGGTTTTCTTCGGTCAATAAACCAAGTTCTTCAAGCATTCTAATTAACTTTTTCTTCGGGCCTAATGTTCCTATATAAGCTGCATTTGTTTTCAGCAAAGCCTTTAATAGAGCGAGGTCGTAGTTATAATTATGTGTCATTAGCACAAATGCTGTGTATCGGTCTATTTCCAAACCTAAAAGAATATTTTCAGGCTTTCTCAAAAGTATATGATTCGCAACTGGGAAGCGCTGATGCGTAGCATATGCTGGTCTGCCATCGACAATTGTAGTTTCCCATCCTATTAAGTTTGCAATTTCAGCTAGGGGCTGTGCATCATTACCGGCTCCGGCAATTACAAGTGAAATCACCGGTGGCAGGTATTCTAATAATGCATTAAAATTTTGTTCGCAATGTTTATAGCTTGTGATCGCAGAATTCATTTTTTCAAAAACAATGTCCAGATCTCTATTAAGCTCGATTTGCAGTCCGTGCGGTACATTTACGCTGTTGTTGCCCGGTTTATAAAATCCGCAAGTACCCTCTTGTATTTTGTCTTCGATTGAAAAAAGCGTAACCAGTACGGCGGGTTCTCTTTTTTCTTTAACAGCAATCAAAAATAGGATTGGATTGCTTTCTTTTTTTTCTTCGAGGGGTTCAAATAAAATATGTACTATCCCATTGCAACCTAGCTGCACGCCAAACTTTGCATCATCTTCATCCGTAGTGTCGTAAGTAACGAGTTTATTTTCCCCTTGCATAATCGCAGACAGGGCCTTTCTTAACGCATCTCCTTCAAGGCAGCCGCCACTTATTGCACCTGTCAAATTACCATCTTCGGTTATCAGCATTCTGGCACCTGGTCTCCGGTAAGATGACCCCACTACTTTTACTACCGTAGCCAGGGCAGATTTCTTTCCTACCTTTACAGCCTGATTGTAGGCACGAATGATATCGCTAATTTCCTTCATATAACGGAAAATGTTTGTCAAAAGGCAATTTAATATATTCCATTTACATTAAGGTGTCAAAATGGATTGGGAATTGATTGGCACGTTTACCTGTAGCATGAAAAATAGCATTAGCAATTGCCGGAGCCATTGCTGCCAATCCAATTTCACCTACGCCTTTTGTGCCTAACTCGTTAACGATATCATCTCTTTCTTCAACAAAAATAACTTCTAGCTCATGAATGTCGGCATGTACGGGGATATGGTATTCCGCAATGTTCATGTTCATATACTTTCCAAACCGATGATCACTTATGGTTTCTTCATGAAGTGCTTTACTTATACCCCAGATCATTCCTCCAAGTATTTGACTTCTGGCAGTCTTCGGGTTTATTATCTTGCCAGCGGCAACTGCCGTTATTGCCCGTGTTACGTTAATTACGCCCAATTCTTCGTCAACCTCAACCTCTACAAATGCAGCACTATGGGCTGCACGTGAATACTTTTTCAATTTAAATACCTTTGGTATTGCGAAATTTGTGGACTTAATTTCTTTATTACTATTTGCGGAAATAATATCATGGTACCACACTGAGATATCATGGTTGTCAATCATCATCATTTTCCCTTCTGCAAAAAAAACATCTTCGATCCTTGACTTTTTAAAGGGGCTATTAACCATATCTTTTGCCTTTTTGAACATCTTTTTCTTCAGGGAATTACAGGCTGTCATAATTGCTGATCCAACCGATGATACAGTGAAAGAGCCACCTTGTATTGGTGCGAATGCCATTTTACTATCCCCATAAGTGAAGGTTACATTGTCGAGAGATAAACCCATTTCATCAGCAGCAATTTGAGACATTACTGTAAGCGTACCTGTACCGATATCTGTCACAGCACTGTTTACCAATAGTTTTCCATCCATTGTAATGGTAACTGTTGCTCTGGCTGGCACTTGCATAGCTTCCCAAATACCAGTAGCCATTCCGTAGCCCACCAATTTATTTCCTCTTTTCATACTGCGTGGCTCAGGATTTCTTTTGCTCCATCCAAATCGTTCTGCAGCCTGCAAATAGCATTGCCGCAATTCTTTACTTGAATAAGGGCGGTCTGTACTCTCGTCGCGCTCAGCATAATTAATTAGTCTCAATTCCAAAGGATCAATATTTAGCTTGTAAGCCAATTCGTCCATTGTGCTTTCAATTGCATGCAGGCCAGTGCTTCCCCCTGGTGCACGCATATCAAGCGGACTAAAAACATCAAGCGGTACTAGCTTATAAGTAAACAAGGTATTTTTTGCCGGATAAAGCATATGTGCCCAGTTTACCACCACTTCAGTATAATCTTCGAACCTTGACGTTTCGGCAATGGCATCATGGCTCATTGCAGTTACTTTTCCAAATTTATCCGCCCCGAAGCGGGTAAATTGTAAGGTGGGAGGGCGGTGACCGAAAGTAAACATCTGATGCCTATCTAACGTTACCCTCACATTTCTTTTCAGCTCGAGCGCTGCAAGAACTGAAAAAAATAATTGGTATTGAGGCCTTAATCCTGAGCCGAAAGCACCGCCGACATAAGGAGAAATTACTCTCACATCTTTAAAATGTAACCCAAACACATTAGCTACATACAACTGGCAATTAACAGTTCCTTGTGTCTTATCGTAAATGGTCAACTTGCCTTTTCCGTTATAAACTGTGGTTGTTGTAAAAAGTTCTAATGGGTTATGGTGCTCGGTACCATGAATAAATTTTCCGGAAGCTTGAAATGGAGCAGCTGAATAGGCTTTTTCAAAATTACCGAAAGGTTTTGGGGGTGGTGGTTTAAGAAACGTGGCCAGCCCCATTTTCGGCGCTCTTGCAGAAGGAAGATTTCCATGTAGGTCAGTTTTAAACTCCTCTTCTTTGTAGGAAATTTTCACTAATGTAGCTGCATAGCGTGCAAGTTCGAAATTCTCAGCTACAAGTAACGCTATCGGCTGACCATTATACAACACTTTATCATCATTTAACGGCATGAATGGTGTTCCCGGAGGCGCATCCATGTCCGCGTATTGTAAACTGAACCAAGCTAAAGGTGGCCTGTTCTGGTGATGATAAACAGCAATTACTCCTGATAAAGCTTCGGCGATTGAAGTGTCGATATTTGTAATCTTGCCTTTGGTAATGGTACTATTAATAATGTAACCATACAGAAGATCGGCAACATTTATTTCCCCTGAATACTTTGCACTGCCAGTCACTTTCTCATACCCCTCCAGGCGGCTTATAGGTTGACCAACTACCGGGTTGAGTGTTTTCTTTTCATTTTCCATAAGTTGAGTTCTATAATGATGGCTGGGCACCTGGGCGCTGCGTGTGTGGATCGAGTGCCATCATACAATTCCGTACAATCGCCCGTTTGGCAAGTTCAAGTTTGAAGGCATTAAACTCATAAGTAACCGCACCAGAAAGAATGATTTCTGCAGCCTTATCGAAATTAGACCTGGAAGGAGACTTACCCTTCAAAAAATCTTCTGCTTCAAGAACACGCCATGGCTTATGAGCAATACCTCCCAATGCAATTCTTGCATCAACAATCAAATCTTCTTGAATATCAAATGCCGAGGCTACAGATACCAGTGCAAAAGCGTATGAGTTTCTATCTCGTAATTTTAAATAGCTGTAATATTTTGACAAGCCTGTGGGAGGTAGATCTATGCTGGTGATGAGTTCTTCTCGACCCAAATTATTATCTATTTGCGGCGTATTGCCCGGTAACCGGTGAAAATCTCCAAACGGAAGTTGTCTTGTTCCTGATGGACCAATGATATTTATCACAGCACCAAGAGCTGCCAGGGCCACGCACATATCGGAAGGGAATACTGCAATACATTGTTCACTTGTTCCCATTATTGCCATATTTCGGTTGTATCCGCCAATTGCAGAACAACCTGATCCCGGTTGCCTTTTGTTGCATGGGGTATTAATGTCATAGAAATAGTAGCATCGTGTACGCTGTAAAAGATTTCCTCCGTTGGTAGCCATGTTTCTTATTTGTGCAGAAGCTCCTGCCAAAATTGCCCGGGCAAGTAAAGGGTAGCGGTGTTCAATCCAGGGATGATAAGCGGTTTCTGAATTTGTTACAAAAGCACCTAGCCTAAGGCCGCCATTTTCAAGTTCGTCAATCGTATTGTGTTCAGGTATGTTGCTTACGTCCACCAATTCTGCTGCGGTTGTGATAAAATATTTTATTAAGTCTAGCAAATTTGTACCACCTGCCACAATTTTGTTTTCACTCCCACTACTCAAGCGAGTCAATGTATCTTCAACTGAAGAAGCTCGTGTATAAAAAAAATCATTCATGCTCAAGGCTCTCCTGTATTTCCATTATGGCATCAATAATATTTGTGTTTGCACCGCATCGACATAAGTTGCCACTCATCTGATCTTTAACTTCAGCTCGGGATTTTGCCTTACCTTCCGCCATCATCGCAATTGCACTACAAATTTGCCCCGGTGTACAATAACCGCACTGAAATGCATCGTGTTCTATGAAAGCTCTTTGCAATGGATGAAGCTCGCCAGATTTGCTAATGCCTTCTATAGTTGTAATTTCAGATGTATCCTTCATTACCGCAAGTGTCAAGCAACTCAATATGCGTTTGCCATCACAAATTACCGTACATGCCCCACACTGGCCATGGTCGCAGCCTTTTTTAGTGCCAGTCAAATCCAGATGCTCCCTTAGGCAGTCCAGCAGCGTTACCCATGGTTTAACCGTTAGGGTATGCAGTTCTCCATTAACATTAAGGCTTACCGTGCGCTTGACTGCACCTGGTGGGTTGTTTATTTCGTGTTTTTGCATATAAGTAAATATTTGTCTGGTCTGCTGTTTGGCTAACAATTGTAAATGTTAATTGGTTTTAAATCACGGCGTACCTTTGCCTATATTACCTTCCCTGTTGCTTTTTTCTGGTAGTACCTACGTCATGGGCACATCGGGTCAAAAAAGAGAATCAGGCATTTCTGAACAGGCAAATCACTCTTAGGGTTCACTCGGCTGAAAATCTTGAAAGTGTTCTTTTTAGAACTGGTCAGTACACGAAAAGTAAAATTGAGTATAGTACGTTAACTGTTTCGGCTTTCAAAGCCACTAAAGGCAACTACGTTGAAGCTTGACTAAAACAAATTTAAAGAGAGCAGTTAGCGAGCAGCAAAATGTTATACCAATGAAGGAAATAGGGTGAGGTTTACCTGCCAAACAAAAAGGCATATTATCTGAAAGATTAAGGTAGGTGTGATGCGAAGAAATTTTAAAAAAAAACGGGGGAAAAATCTTTAAGAAAAAGACCAAACTCCCCCGTCTAAATTAACGCTCTCAAGACAAATATAAAACTGCTATCTTGTATATACAAATTTTTTTAAAGATTATATATTAAGGCACTGAAAGTGAGTGCTCAAATTTTATAGGTTTTTAGAAAAAGCTCCACCGATTCGACCATAGAATGTGAAATACTATCCTTACCGGCGTTTAGCAACTGGTGCTGGGCAGAATTAAATTTCTCAATAAAAGTTCCTGTTTCCTGATTAAACTTAAGATAGCCCTGTTCAAAATATCTTTCTTCAATATCCCCTGACGCATCCATAGAATTAAAAATGAGCTGAATGATTTTGCCAGACTTCTTATCAAGGCACAACCATTTGTAGACGTCCGATTTAGGTGCCTGGTCGGGCAGGTTTGTTTGTTTGATCTCAAGAATGGCCAATGTGCCGTTTTCGAGATGGTAAAGGCATTTAAAAGAAGATTTCATAGGATCACCGAAAATACAAAAAATCTCCAAGTGCAAAAGTTTTATTTTTTAGATTTCATACTTGTCATTCTCTATGAAGCAAATTATAGTCTTTTGGGTATATTTACTCACAAATATGTACTTAACTATAAATTAACCTTAACGTTGCTTAACAATGCGCGCTATTCACCCCTCAGTACTTCTAATTTGGAATAAGTATAAAATATATATAGAAGGACAAATGCTTGCGCATGAGCCAACTGCATTTAAGACATTACTCTACTGGCAGAACTGGGTTTTTGCTCTCGCTATTACCTATGCATTGCCCGTCAGTATATTGATCTTGATTCCTTGTTTTGCGCTCGAAATTCAGGCTGGCCACTATTATATTGCCTCTTCAGATGTATTTGCCGTCGGAATTGTTATGGGTGTTACCCTCAATAAGAGACTTGACTTACATATTAGGAAAATTCTGGTAGCCATGATCGTTACAATAATCGCGGCTTCTATGCTGATATTTATGGGTGCAGTTACTATGGGGTTCATTTATCTCCTTACCATAAGTGCCTTCATTTCCCTTCAGTTTTCTAATAAGCTTGCCTACGGCTCTGTTGTACTTAATCTAGTAATTTGCGCGATACTTGGAGTCTTATTATACTTTGAGCCGTCTAAACTACCAATGTTTTCTAACGGCATTACGCTTAATCGCTGGCTAATCTATTCAGTGAATTTTTTATTTATGAACCTTGTCGTAGTTGGATTGATTCGACAGTTACTCAATATCATGTCATGTGATATTATACAACAACGACTTTATATCAATTCAATTGAAAAGAACAATGAGAAGTTGAAGGAAATTGCACACCTTCATTCGCACATTGTAAGGGTCCCGCTGGCTAACATCAAGGGCCTATCTGCTTTACTTGCAGAAAGTGTTCCTTCCACGGGCGATAAAAAGCTATTGGATTATCTAGACGATTCTGTAAAACAACTTGATAGGGTGATCAACGAAATAGTAGACAGCACTCAGCATCCATCTGAACCCATAAACAACGAGATTTCATGTTAAATTAATGTTAATAAAAATTAATAATTTGATAATCTTAACTTAACATTCCTTCCTTTATCTTCATGGTATGAATTATCCAGTATTTATTTTCCATGAGTTGGTGCTTAGATTTTCGGATATCAATCGGGGAATCGGCCGGTACATTTCCAGTACTATTGAAAACGGTGAATGTATGATACGCACTACTAGAGGCCAGATTAGAATTACTATGGGTTTAATCGATAAACAGTACAATGACCCCAAGCAAATTTCATCCGAGGAGTTGCAAAATATGGTTGCATCCTTCCAGGCAGAGCTTATTGCTTAGCAATTAATTGGCTTGTAAACTTTAAAGCCTCATTTAAATTTTTTTTAATGATAGGGAGCATTTCTACGGAATAGGATTTTATATCTTCATCTGTAGATAGTGATGCAATGTCGTAAAATTCTATTGCTGCCTGATTGTCTTCAATTACCATTTGCAGGTAGGAAAGATCAAATGTATGTTTCAATTTTACCAGCCTGTCATCTTCATTCATTTCAATTTCAGCTGCGGATAACTCCTCTGCATCAATCACTTGGTCGGGTAGAAGTTCAGGCAGATCAAATTTCTTTTTTTTAGCAATTTCTTTCAATTTTTTATTTGTTGAAAGATATCTGCTATATGTAAGGATAGCATACTTTTTTAGCCTGTAATTCCTGATTTGATCTTTGCCGAGTATGCAAAGCGCCACACCATTCATATGACTGATTTCTGCCTCCTGCAGAAATCGTTCTATACTTATTGGCGATTTGTCTTGCGCCATAGTCATCCTTGAAAAAAAAGAAAATAAAAGGATTGGAATAATCAATTTATACGCTTTCATAAAAGAGGGATTTCCTTTACAAAAACAAAATGTATACCGAAATATTTAGGTATTCCTTAAAGTTTTGAGCTATTTATCTTGGTGAAGCGCATTAATAAGGAAATCATTCAACTTCTTTTGTGTTTCTTTTGATGAAAACTGGGCTCCGCCATGGCCCGCACCAGCTAGTTTCACTAGCTCTGCTTGCACACCTGCCAGCCTTAACTTACTATAAAACAGCTTACTTTCCCAAAATGGTACTATGTCATCAGCATCTCCATGAAGAATTATAATAGGGGGATCATTCTTGTCAATATAGGTAACCGGGCTTGCCTGAGCGGCTATATCAGGTCGTTCTAATGTTGGGTGTCCCAAAAGGCGGGTAAGCGCCGAATTTTCGCTGTCGTAGTCCATAGCTGTTGCTTTCCCATGTACCACATTCAAATCAGATGGACCATAAAAATCTACTATAGCTTTATATTTTATTTGACGGCTTCTTTTGATATTGTTATAAAATTCAGTTTTATTGTTGTTAGCACTGAGACCTATGAGCGATGAAAGGTGACCACCAGCAGATCCTCCTCCAATAATGAATTTCGACTTGTCAAAACCATATTCGGTAGCGTGGTCCCAAAGGAAAAGCGCAGCTTCATTGCAATCAATTACCTGTGCTGGAAATATGGCATCACCGGAAAACCGGTAGTCTATAGAGGCAATTGCGTATCCACTATTTAAAAGATATGCCGGATCAATCCATTTTTTCAGTCCGCCTTCCCAGGCACCTCCATGAATCCATATCAGCAAAGGCATTGGCTTTGTAGCATTTTTAGTAATATAGATGTCCAAATTTTGCAATTTATGTCCATTCACAACATATGGAATTCGCTTAATTAGTATAGCGTTCGGAATATTAAGTGTGTCAGCTTCCTGCGCTTGTAAAACATGTGCAGCAAATAACCCAAGAAGTAATGCCAGCATTTTTTTCATATGAAATTAAATTTATTTAAATTTTTATACCTGCTCAACTTCTTCACTTTCGTCAATAATGAGATGTTTGTACTTATTGTACAAAAAGGAAATAATCAATAGCAGTCCGCCTAATGATACAAATACAATTGTCTTATCGATCGTATCTAGATGGTCTATATCATATAAAAAAAGCTTAATCAGGGTAACGCCAAACAACACGATGGCACCAATTCTGAGGTGCTTTTTATTCTTCGCCAAACCAATAGCAATAAGAAACAAAGCATACGCCCCCCAGAGAATACTTAATCCAAGTTTGTAATTACTTACATAACGCTGCATTGCTATAATATGGACTAACTCACTGCTCAACACCCATAACATCGAGACATATAGAAAGTAGTCAAATTCTATTCTAATTTTCCATTTAACTATGGCAGACTTGCTTAACCGATAGCTAGCAATCAATAGTAGCGCAACACATAAAAATGAAATGTACCTTACTAAAATATTTTCCGGTCCGTTTGTAAAATACTGATGGGTTTGTAAAATATAGTTATCTCTTAATAGACTTAAATTATAAAGCCCCTGTATGAGAAACGCTATCATTAATGCCAGATTAAAAAAGACGTTAACGGTAGCCAGGTTAACTACTTTAATTTTTTTAAGGTTTGCAAATGTAAGCGCCACAGCAAATAAAAGGCTGTATATATATATCCATGATATTTTTAACAGGTTAAGGTTGGTGTTTGAATAAATCATAGGTTCGTCAATAGCCCGCTGAGCTTTCACTGTGACTTTTGTAATGATCAACTGTGAATCAAAGTATTTAGAGACTTCCATTCGGAAGGTCATATATAGGGTAACTAACAATATTCCTGGTATCAAATAGGTGAGCGTGTTGTTTAACATCGCTGTACTATGGGGGTTTTCGTTTGGCTTCTTGCTTATGTAATACATCCAGCCAAAAGCAACAATAAAAATTACCGCAGTAAGGAAATCTACATTCAAAAACCAGGTCGATATTTTTTCCGCGTTCCGCAGGTTATCGTAATAAGTCAGCCAAATGATAATCAGGCTTAAAAAAGCAAGGACAATTAGTGCCAGGGACAGTTTTTCATAAACAATAATCTTTCTGATCCTGCTAAAATAGAACAGTGCTGCTGCTTCTACAGCCCAAAAAATGGTGATATAGCCACCATCCAGTTGTACAGGTGCAGCAACTGTTATAAATGTGATCGCAAGTGAAACTAATAGAAATATCAGTTTTTGGTCTTCTATCTTCTTACTCACAATTAATCTGCTTACTGCAAAATGGAAGGCTGAATTGGCTACCGTAAACAAGCCAAGAAATTGCGTGCCGGCCTCGCTGTTCTCCAACGCGCAATAGCTGATACCGTAATATGCAATGGCATTAGCTAGGATAATTATTACGTCTAAAAATGTTGAAATTTCGCCTTTTTTAACTTTATAGAAAAGTGCACAACTATAAAAGATTAGGAAGAAAATCAATGAGAAGCTCAAAGTAATGCTATCATGGTTAGGAGCATTAGGATTATCTAATGCCCATGCCAAAAATATTACCCATGTAAAAAAGAAGGCGACATATAAGAGTGGCTTCCAGTATCGTCGGAAACTGATGATCAGAATTCCACAATTTATAATCGCCATATAGGTAAATAGCACCAAAACTTTTCCAGAGCCATCACTCAACAGAAATGGAACTGCATACGCACCCACCAACCCAATGTGGGCAATAACCTGTTTATTGTACTTCAACGCGGTATATACTCCAAAACAGGTAAAAACCACCATCATAATGAATGCAATAGCCTGCGGTATTATCCCATAAAAATCGTGTGCAGCGTAAGTAATAAAATACATAATCGCAATGGCTCCGCTAATCAGCACTGCAGAGAAATTTTCGTATTTTTCTTTCAATTTCAGGGAAAGAAAAAGCAGTATACTCCCAACACAGTAGCCAAGAATAACCCTGGTAAGCGGACTGATCATCTCATGTTCTATCGCATACCTGGCACCTATGCCAACCCCCAGTATCAATATTAAAATCCCAATTTTACTAATCAGATTTTCTCCAACAAATTTTTCAAAATCAGATTTCGCCATATTTTCGCGGGAAAACTGGGAAGAGAATGAGGGTTGCGAAAATTGAACTGGATTAGGATTTTCAAAAGAAGAGGCTTGTGAAACCGCTGGCACGTCAACCATATTCAACACTGGCGGGGTAAATTTTACAACAGGTGGAGGGGTAAGTATAGCCCCTGGCGATTGCATATTGGCAATCTGTTGCTTTATTGCTTTAATTTCGGCTTGAAAGCCCTGGTTTCTTACTTCAAGATTTTCCAGCTTAAGCATCAGCATCGCCAGTTGTTCAGAATTATTCATTTACAGTCTTTAAGAGCAGAATATTTAAATATACAAGGAATCTAATATTATAGTCAGATAAAAGTTTAGTTGTATAGCTATTTTATCTAAGTTTGTCATTGTGAAACACTTGATTATCATACTCAATATGTACATGACCCTACTCATACTGATGCCCTGTCAGGATGTAATGGTAATTTCGCGTGTTTCAATTTTAAACAAATCATTCGTTGCCTCTGAATCTGGGGGCGATACCGATCAATGTGGAAAGGAGCACTGCGCACCCTTTTGCAGTTGCGCTTGCTGTGCAATTGGTAAACATTTGCCTGTGGATAACAATGTTATATATACGGCGTTTGTGAAAGCCATATACAGATTGCCTGCAAACGATTCACCAGTAAATCGACAGTTATTTCCTATCTGGCAGCCCCCAAAGTTTAGTTAGGTCAGCACTGGGGCCATGCCCGCGATTGTATTTTAAGTTAGTTCAACCGATGTTTAGCCGAAAGCTAAGAGGTCTAAACGATACACTAACTTTTCAAATCTGGTTAAATCAAACGCTAACAAAATGAAAGATTGTTGCAACAACGATAAAAAAACGCCTGAAACAATAAACAACCTTCATGAGAATGAAGATCATGATCATGATCACAATCACGACGGAACCAGTTCCGGTAACTCGCAATGGAAGGATCATATTGGTCTTTTGGCCGGATCAGTTGTGCTCATTGTTGTGCTTACGTTACAGTATGGCTTGGGTATAACTTTACCTAAATGGTACGCACTGGCTGTCAATGGTGCAGCCTTTTTGCTTGCTGGGTGGGGGGTACTCGTACTTGCCATTCGTAAAGCATCGCATGGCGATATTTTCAATGAATTTGTATTGATGAGCGTAGCTACGTTAGGTGCTTTTTACATTGGGGAATACTCCGAAGGTGTAGCAGTAATGGTATTCTACTCCGTTGGTGAGTGGTTTCAGGATGCCGCGGTAGACAAGGCCAAGTCAAGTATAAAAGCCCTGCTAGACATTAGGCCTGATAAGGTTACTCTTTTACGGTCAGGCATTACAACTGTTATTCATCCGGCAGATGTTTGTGCCGGTGAAATCATTCAGGTTAAAGCAGGAGAAAAAGTAGCACTTGATGGTGAACTTTTATCCGAAAAGGGTTCGTTTAACACAGCTGCCTTAACCGGAGAAAGCAAACCAGACACCAAGTACAAGGGTGAAATAGTACTTGCAGGAATGATCAACCTAAACACGGTTTCGGAAATCAAGGTTACATCACTTTTTACCGACAGCAAGCTGAGTAAGATCTTAGAAATGGTTCAAGACGCCTCGTCCCGAAAGTCTCAAACGCAGCTTTTCATAGCTCGTTTTGCAAAAATCTACACACCAATTGTATTTTTTCTTGCGCTTGCGCTTGTCTTACTACCTTATTTCGTTGTAGAAAATTACGTTTTTAATGAATGGCTATATCGTGCCCTGGTGTTCCTGGTAATCAGTTGCCCCTGTGCATTGGTTGTGTCAATTCCGCTCGGGTACTTCGGTGGCATCGGTCTAGCCTCCAAAAGCGGTATATTGTTCAAAGGAGGAAATTTCTTAGATGTGATGACCACCATTGATACCGTTGTTATGGATAAAACCGGTACACTTACCCGTGGCGTTTTCAAAGTTCAAACGATAGTCGCGCAGGGCATTAGTGAGGAAGAATTGATAAATCTAACAGCTGCATTCGAGATAAATTCTACCCACCCCGTGGCTCAGGCAATCACAGCATATGCCAAGGATATCCATTCCACAAAGAAGTTTGTTGAAGTTGAAGAAATTTCCGGTCATGGTTTAAAAGGAGTAATTGATGGAAAAACTGTGCTTGCTGGTAACCTTAAACTTCTTAAAAAATACAACGTCAGCTATCCATCAGAACTTGAGAGCATAGTGGATACAATTGTGGTAGTGGCACTTAATCAGAAATATGCAGGTCACATCATCATAGCAGATGAGGTGAAAGAAGATGCCGCTCAAGCGATTAAACTCCTGCACAACCTCTCCATAAAAACTGTTATGCTTTCTGGCGATAAACAAGCGGTTGCTGATAAGGTGGCTCGCCAGCTCGGAATAGCCGAGGCCTTTGGCGATTTGCTTCCTGAAGATAAAGTTGCTAAAGTAGAAGCCCTAAAGAGCGAAGGCCGACGAATCGCATTTGTCGGCGACGGGGTAAATGATGCTCCGGTACTTGCTCTTGCTGACGCGGGTATTGCTATGGGTGGCTTAGGGAGTGATGCTGCTGTTGAAACTGCCGATATCGTTATACAGAACGACCAGGTCGTTAAAATCGTTGGCGCCATTCGTATTGGAAAATTAACCAGAAACATTGTCTGGCAAAATATAGTCCTTGCCATGGCAGTAAAAATTGCCGTATTGTCGCTTGGCGCATTCGGCGTAGCCAACCTATGGGAAGCAGTTATAGCAGACGTAGGGGTAGCTTTTCTTGCCATTCTTAACGCAGTACGGATCCAAAAAAAGAAAATTTAATTTTTAAACATCATCAAAGAAAATGATAAAAAGTATAATGATGCTTATGGCTTTGCTGTTTTTTACAACAGCGGCCTTTGCACAAAACACCTTTAAAACGATCGTAAAAGACGTAAATACAAACAAGCCTCTAGCGGGTGCAACGGTAAAGGTACTTGGTACTTCATTTGGGTCAGTAACTGACACAGCGGGACTGGCAATAATAACCAACATTCCTAATGGCATGCAACGGATTCAGTTCAGCTACCTGGGTTTTGCCCTACGTGTAGATAGCCTTACATTCCCCATTCAGCCTTCCCGGATATATATGGTAACGCTGGAAAACGGAGAAGAAGATGACGACCTCGAAGAAGTGGTGGTTTCTGCCACCAGAAGTAGCCGCACAATCGCTAATATTCCTACTCGGGTAGAAGTAATTTCCGGAGAAGAGCTGGACGAAAAGGCGAATATGAAACCTGGAGATATTCGTATGCTACTGGCCGAAAGTACAGGCATACAAACTCAGCAGACTTCGGCAACAAGTGCCAATTCCAGTATCCGTATTCAGGGGCTCGACGGGAAATACACCCAGATAATTCGTGATGGTTTTCCTTTATATTCAGGCTTTTCAGGTGGACTCGGGCTGCTACAGGTAGCACCGTTAGATTTGCAGCAGGTGGAGGTTATTAAAGGCTCCTCATCAACGCTTTATGGCGGAGGAGCTATTGCCGGGCTGGTAAACCTGGTTTCAAAAAAGCCCACCGAAAAGCGTCAGCTTAGTTTCCTTTTAAATGGAACTTCAGCGCTGGGGTTAGACCTTAGCAGTTTCTACTCAGAGAAGTTTAAAAAGATTGGCATTACTATTTATGCTGCATACAACAAAGGGACCGCTTATGACCCTTCAAACATAGGTTTAACGGCCATACCTAAATATGACAGGTTCACAGTTAATCCGAAATTGTTTTTTTACCTCAGCGGAACCACAACCTTAACAGCGGGCATTAATGCAACTACAGAAAAGAGGATAGGGGGAGATATGGAATATCTCAAAGGTAACGGAAGCCCTGCTCACTCTTTTTTTGAGGAGAACAAGACAGGTAGATACAGCTCACAACTGGAATTGGAACATCGCTTTAATGATCAGGAGAGACTTGTTGTTAGAAATAGTGTTAGTTATTATGATAGGTCTATCGGATTGCAAAATTATTTGTTTTCAGGAGTGCAGGTATCTACCTACAGCGAAGCAAATTATAGCATGAATGGAGAGAAGGCAGACTGGGTACTCGGTTTAAACTACCTCACAGATAACTTTAAAGAAGATAACCTTCAGCAAATCGCATTGCGAAGTTATAACCATAGTACAACAGGGTTATTTGCACAAAACACCTGGAGCTTGTCTGAAAAAATAAGCATAGAATCTGGCATACGGGGAGATCATCATAGCAAGTATGGTTTTTTTCTCCTGCCTAAGCTCTCTGCTTTGTGGAAAATTAGTGAGCATTTGTCTACCCGACTGGGCGGTGGTCTTGGCTATAAAGCTCCAACAGTATTTACCGAAGATGCGGAGCGGATCCAGTTTGTTAACGTGCTTCCTGTCAATGAAGAAACAACAAAAGCGGAGCGCTCTTACGGATTTAATTATGATGTAAACTACCGTACTAGTTTGTTTGATGGCAAAGTAGGGTTTAGCATTAACCAGTTGTTCTTTTATACGCGTATTTCAAATCCTATTAGATTGGAACTCCTTGGTGCCACTCGTGCTTTCATACAACCAGACGGATTTTTGGACACAAAAGGTTTGGAAACGAATGCTAAGATTACCTATGGTAATTTTAAACTGTTCATAGGCTATACTCTTGCAGATGTGCACCAACATACAGGAGCAAATGCTATTGACTACCCATTAGTATCGAAACACCGGTTAAATAATGTTTTAATGTATGAGCTGGAAGACAAATGGAAAATTGGTGCAGAAGCTTATTATTTTAGCAGTCAGCCGCTTAATAATGGCGAAACTGGTAAAAGCTATTGGACCACAGGTTTTCTTGCCGAACGTATCTGGGAGCGTTTTTCCCTATTCATTAACTTTGAGAATTTCACAGACACCAGGCAAACAAAGTTTGGTCCAATTTATACTGGTACGCTTGTTCAGCCTTTGTTTAAGGACATCTACGCTCCAGTTGATGGATTCGTAATGAACGGTGGGATCAAGGTGAGGTTATAGCAATGTTTTTAGATTAATATTCCGATTACATATTGTAAATTGGATTATGAAATCAATTTCTAGAAAAAGCTTTTTAAAAACGTCGGGCATTGCTTTAGGTACACTGCCTTTCGCCTTGTCCGACTTTGCTGCTTACTCAAATGAAACTCCAGGCACAACAACCGGGCTGAAAAATACATCACTGGGTTCTGTTGCCGAAAAGGCCAGCATAAGTATATTCTCTAAAAATCTCCACTGGGCAGACGTTAAAAAAATGGCAAGCTTAGTGGCTGGAATGGGTTTCGATGGAATCGATTTAACAGTAAGGGCAGGAGGTCATGTCACCCCCGAAAATGTGACGCGGGATTTGCCCATAGCTGTTAAAAACATACGTGAAGCTGGATTAGAAGTGTATACCATAACGACCGATATTAAGGCTGCGGATGAAAAACATACAAGACAGGTGCTTAAAGCTGCTGCAAATTTGGGTATCTACAATTACAGAATGGGCTGGTATGATTACGACGCAAAATTGAGCATACCGATAGGGCTGGAGCAGCTTAAGAAAAATTTGGGTGGACTGGCGAAGCTGAATGAAGAATATGGCATACATGGGGATTATCAAAATCACCATGGACGATTTGGCGCAGCAATATGGGATCTTTGGTTAGCACTCAAAGACCTTAATCCTAAATGGATTGGCAGTCAGTTTGACATTAGACATGCAACCCTGGACGGAGCAGAATCCTGGCCGGTTAGCATAGAGCTCATCAAAGATTACATCGGCTCAATTTGCATCAAAGACTTTTATTGGAAAAATTCAGGTACCAAGTGGGAACCTGTAAACGTTCCCTTAGGCGAAGGAATGGTTAATTTTAGTGCCTATTTGAAATTACTTAAAAAGTTAGGCATTAATAAGCCAATATCCCTCCATTATGAATATGCACTTGGCGGCGCAGAAAGCGGAAACAAAAGTATAACAATGCCCGAAAATGTTGTCATTTCGAAAATGAAGAAAGACCTGGCTAAATTAAAATCCTGGTTGGTTGTCTGAAAATAATACTGTGCAAGAATTTTCAATACGCTGCAATACAATCTAAACAAATTTTAAATAGGCTTGTTACCATATAAAACGCAAGACTATGAAATACAAAAAATTAATTGCAAATATTTTTGCTCAGAGAGATAACAACAACGCACAAGTTGCAGTGGCAGTAATTGCAGGTTTAGCCGTAGGCGCTGCATTAGCGATTTTATTTGCCCCGGAAAGTGGTACTGATGTCAGGGAGGGGATATCCGACCGGACAAAGGGCCTTAGAGAAAACTTTAAAGATGGTTATGCTTCTCTTCGGGGAAAACTATTTGGAGAAGTGGAAGAAGAAGAGCAGGTTGAAAACGAAGTTCCACACTATAATCGTCCGGCACCTAAAAAGCCGAAATCGGACATCAAAGACTTGATTCACGAGGCCCATACTGGTGAGCATCATACAGAACAAGCAGCTGTTTAAAATGATATTATTCAGAAAAAGGCTATTTGCAATGCAAGTAGCCTTTTTCTTTTAAAAAATAATTTCATTGATAAATATATTTCTAGATTTGGTATAACAAGTCCTTATGCAAAAGCCGCTTTTAACTTTCTTGCTCCTAATCTTCAGCAACCTGCAAACCTTTTCGCAAGTCGATTCAGCTAAAATAGCACAGGATACCGTAGCAGTGAAAGGACCAACCAAGGTAAATTTTAAATCGCTTGCTATCCCTGCTGCTTTTATCAGCTACGGACTAATATCACTCACCGGAGATAATGCTATCAGAAGGTTAGATTTTACAACAAATGCTGAACTACGTGAAGATCATCCTGATTTTGCCTTCAAGGTAGATAATTATACCCGTTATGTGCCTGCAGTTGCAGTATATGCACTTGACTTCCTAGGGGTTAAGGCAAAAAACAATATGGCAGACAGGACAATTATGCTGGCCACCTCTTTAGTAGTTGCCTCTGCAAGTGTTGGTGCATTGAAAATCATCGTCGGCCGTACTCGTCCAAATTCTTTAAATAATGTGTCATTTCCATCTGGTCACACCGCACTTGCATTCATGACAGCAGAATTCCTCAATCAGGAATACAAAGATCATTCTGTATGGTATAGCATTAGCGGCTATGCAATGGCCACCGGTACAGGAATACTACGTTTATATAACAACGCCCATTGGGTAAGCGATGTCGTTGCAGGGGCTGGCTTTGGCATACTTTCTACCAAAGTTACTTACCTGGTTTATCCTTATATCAGAAAGAAATTGTTCCATAACAAACCGGTTAACATGATGATCAGTCCGGATTATCAAAACGGTAACATGGGTTTCAGTCTCATCAAGCGTTTTTAATAGCGAATTTCAATCTCATAAATCCGACTTATCCTTCGATACCCATTGTGGGGCATCACCCATTTTCTGTCGTAATAACAAGTTTAATTGGGCAGCATGGTGTTGCACATGGCGCATGTTGTACATCAGTAGTTCTACAACCGGATAATTTCTATCATCATCTACTTCTATCCAATGTTCGTGTAAATCATCCTGTAAATTCGTAATCACCTTAAGCACCTTTAGCCTGCTCTCCTGCAGGTAGGCAAGTAATTCTTTTTTGGTGTAAAACCTATCAGGAACCTGGCTGTCTAAAGCATCTTCAGGAATGTTGGCTTCATTTGTAAACGTAAAAGGTAAGGATGAAGCAAAATGTTTGGCGGGTACGTTGCTATAGTAGTCTAAAAAAATCAGCGTATGATACGCCATATAAAAATATTTCTTATCGGCATTCCAGTCATTATCAGGCCACATGGTGATCGCATTTTCAAGCATTTGTATACTGGCTCCAAATTGCCTCCATAAAGTTTCTTTTAATACTTCATTCATAATATGCTTCATTACAGAAATCTAAACTACGAAAGCCAACGTCTTGGTGCAATAGTTAGATTTTCAATTCCTCTGTGCAGTTTAAGTTTTTTTGTTTTTAGAAATGGGCTGTAGTTCAAAAGCAGTAAACACCTTCGTCATAAACGCTTCAAAATCCTCTTGTGCTTTTTTTATTCCTGAAACTTTCGACCTTATCGCGAATTGTATATCGAACAAATCAATGTTTTCGTAAATTTTTTGAACACCAACAAATTTAAATTTAATGATTTCATCCGACTCAACAAACTCTCTTGGAGTATACCACCGCTTATTGTCCCTAGACCAAATTAAATGTCGCCTTTCAAAAGCATTTTTTGCTGCTTCAACCCTATATTTATAATGTTCTTCCTGATTACTTCTTGCATGTATTCTCATAACGCTAAGCTCCTTTTCTAACGAATTTGCTTTTTTGAACTGATAGTCCTAACTCTTAAATTCAAGTAAATATTACTAATATATTTAGTAAATCAAAAGAAAGTTTTCAACCAACAAAATCTCTTGCAATACTGCCGTGATAATCTATAATTCTACCATCACTTCTTGATCTACATCAATGCTTTCGCCTGGCAATCTCACTATCTTCGCTGAAGATTAAAACAAATACCTCTTTCAAATGGAAGTAAAACAAAACGACAATAAACATAAAGGCAGATTTTATATAGAGATCGACGGCAAGGTTGAAGGAGAAATGACTTATGTATGGGATGGCATCAATAAAATAGTCATAGACCACACCGAAGTGAACGAAAGTCTTAAAGGAAAAGGCGCGGGCAAGCAATTGTTGCATGCTGCGGTAACATTTGCCAGAGAAAATGAGTTGAAGATTTTCCCGGTCTGCTCTTTTGCCAGATCTGTGTTTGAAAAAGTACCTGACTACGCAGACGTATTATTCAAAAAGCTATAACCAAACCCTTCACTTAAATTATCAATTAACATCATGGAAATAGGAATAGACAGCTTTGCTTCGGCAATGTACGGACGTAAAACATTAAGTAGTGTCGATGCAATGGAACAATTGCTAGATAGAATTGTTGCGGCTGATCAAGCCGGGTTGGACATTTATGGAATTGGAGAACATCACAAAAAGGAATTTTTAGACTCCGCACCTGCAGTCATTTTGTCTGCCGCCGCCGCAAGAACAAAACGCATTCGTTTGAGTAGTGCAGTAGCCGTTTTGAGCACTTCAGATCCGGTAAGGGTTTACCAAAATTTTGCTACCGTAGACCTAATTTCAAGAGGAAGGGCAGAGGTTGTAGTTGGCAGGGGCTCTGCGATAGATGCATACCCGTTGTTTGGATTTGATTTGAAGGATTACGATGCCCTGTTCAAAGAGAAATTGGATTTATTATTACGCATTCGTGACCAGGAGTTTGTTACCTGGTCAGGAAAATTCAGGCCTGCAATGGTCAACCAGCCTGTTTATCCAAGAGCATTACAAGAGAAACTACCGGTTTGGCTCGGTGTAGGCGGTACTCCAGAATCATTTGTCAGGGCCGGAACTTTAGGTCTGCCACTAATGGTCGCAATAATAGGTGGTGAAACGGAACGTTTTCGTCCGTTAATCGATCTTTATCGGGAAGCCGGACAACGGGCAGGATTTAGTCAGGAACAATTGAAATTAGGTCTGCATTCTCCAGGTTATGTAGCGGCCAGCAATGAGAAAGCTATAACCGAATATTACCCGGGTTACGCAGAACTGTGGACAAAACTAGGTAGGGAACGCGGTTGGCCGCCAGTAACAAAATCTCAGTTTGATCAGCTTGTTGCTCCTAAAGGTGTGCTCGTTGTAGGTGGACCAGAACAGGTTGCAGAGAAGCTTTTAAGGCATAGCGAATCTTTAGGTGGAGTTGACCGTTTCACATTTCAAATGGATAATGCAGGTTTAACTCACGATCAACTTTTACAGGCCATCGACCTTATTGGAAACAAGGTAATGCCAATATTAAAAGCAAGCTAAAGGATCTAATTAAATTTTAACTGGGAAGCGTAACTCTCCCCAATGGGAAGCTGAATACTTGGAAGTTGTACGTTCTTGTGCTGAATTGATTTTATCTTATCAGTATTTATAATGTAACTTCTGTGTATTCTCGCGAATTGGGGTTGAGGGAGCACATCCATGATTTTTTTCATCGTCATTAATGTGAGAACGGGTTTTTCAAAACCTGCATAGATTTTTATATAATCCTCCATACTTTCGATATATTCAATTTCATGAGTTAAAATCTTAATTAGCCTATACTCAGAATGCACATATATCGCAGCACCTTGAGGTTCATGCGTTCGATGAGCTAAAAATTTATTATAAGCCAATGCCTTTTCTACAGCTTTTGAGAAATGATGAAACTCGAAAGGTTTAAGCAGATATTCAATCGCTTCCAATTGAAACCCTTCGTATGCGAATTGGCGGTAAGCGGTCGTAAAAATAATAAGCGGTTTGTTTATTAATGCCCTGGCGAGATCTACGCCCGAAATATCAGGCATATTAATGTCCAGAAACAACAAATCAACCGTGTATTTATTTAGGTATTCAATGCCCGAAATCGCATCGTCAAATGTTTCCACCAGCGAAAGAGCGGGAATGCGCTTTGTGTAATTTTTTATCAACTCAAGTGCCAGGGGTTCGTCGTCAATTGCTACACACTTCAGCGCCATATAAATCCTTTAAGCTTATACTTAAAGGTATTGTTTTTAGTTCAAAACTAAAAGTACGCTATACATTCCTTCAGTAGTAGTTATTGTCAGCTGGTGTGTTTTTGGGTAAAGATATTCCAGGCGTTTTTTTGTGTTTTCAATTCCAATTCCTGCCCGTTCAGGCGTTTTCTTGTGGTCGAATAATTGATTTTCAGCAGAGAAAATAATCTTATCATCAACTATTTTAATTATCACCCTAATTGTAGTTTCTACATGATTACTCAGCCCGTATTTGAAGGCATTTTCTATAAACGTCATTAAAAGCAGTGGTGCAATCTTACATTTAGAGGGGTTGCCTTCAACCGAATAAACTATGGATACTTTTTTCCCAACTCTAAGCTGTTGAAGGGCAATAAAATTGCTGATGCACTCCAGCTCTTCCGCAAGCGGAACAAAAGCAGCTTCAGACTCATCGGTAACGTAGCGCATAATGTGCGAAAGCTTCATGACACTTTCTGCCGCGTTTTCGCTGCCTGTAAGGCAAAGCGTATAAATGTTATTTAGCGTATTGTATAGAAAATGTGGATTTATCTGCGCTTTTAAAAAGGAAAGTTCTGCGTTTACCTTCTCAGCTTCAGCCTGTATAGCCCTTCTCTCAAACAGCTGCGATTGCTTCATGGACTGCAATGCAGAACCCAGACCAATGATCATAATAAAAATGAAAAGGCTGGTGATATCAAAATGCCTTTCCGGTCCGAAATCGCGGTTTTGCGGGGGCCGGTGAAACTCTCCTTCTGGCGGTCGCCCGGGTGGGGGTGGGCGCATTTCAATTTCTCCCCTTTGTCCCCCATTAGGCCGGTTTTGTTTCATCAGGGTGTCAAAGGGTTTAATGATAAAAACAGCAGCAAGTAATAATCCCAGAAACAAGGAATAGATGAGGTGTTTTTTTGGGAGAAAAAAGTTTGGGATCAGCCAGTTGGAGTGGAAGTAAAAAATAAACATGTAAACTCCACAGAATTGAAGATATGGCAACAATGCAGAACCACGTAAGTTGCTCAACGGCTCACCTTGAGTCATGAAAAGGAGTGGTACGCTCATAAATAGCAACCATGCTGCGATATGCAAAAACACCAGCGAGCCCTTTAAACCATTCATAATCAAATATAGGGTAATTCTACAGTTAGCAGGATCGCATTGTTGCTCAGTGCTTCAGCTTCTATTTTCGGCACGTTCCACAACGCCAGTCCATCATTGGCATGCAGCAACCGGCCCTGTACTTCAAATGCCCCGGAAAGTACATAACAAAAAATGCCTGAATTGTGTAGGGGAAATACAACTTCTTCCCGTCCGGCAAATTGTCCAATGCCAAGCTTAAAGGGAAGCACCTGTGCAGGGATAATTTTATTAAGCTTATTGTCTGAAATGCAAAGGTCGAAATCTATAAGTTCTTCCAGTGGCTCATCCACTGCAGTATCCGCAAATTTTAACAAAAGGAAATTCACCTGCTCATCTAAAAATGGGTTTTCAATACTAAATTGAAAGGAACAATTTTTCTTTATAAAAAACGCCTGCCCTACATTTACTTCTACATCAGCACCTACGCCAATACCTTTATAAACCAAGTCACCTGTTATGGGAAGAATTACAATACAGTTTTCCTGCCTCCCATCAAAGCTTTTGCTTGCGCCGGGTTCAAGCACTTGATTACTAAATAATTCGAGCGCACAAAAAGCATCATTTTCCATTTGGAAGAAGCTGTTGCCATGAAGTTCGTTTAAAAAGATGCGGGCAGACAAGTTTTCCATGCTTAAGCTGCGTTAATTTTCATTTCCAGTGCAAAGCCCCCTGTTAAACTGCCACTCACCGTTGCGATTTCAATTTTCAGCATGTCATCACTAAAAACATTATCCTTGGCATTGGCGGTGTATCCCGACATCCCTTTTTTGTAGCCATTAACCAGTGTCACCGCAGATCCTGACCCCTCTGGGAAGGCAATTTGGGTTATCTTTAATGAATTACCGGATGCACTGTAAACATGTACATGAATATGGGTAGCCCTGCCAGAATACCAACCTGGAAAAATAGTAGTAAAATTAACAATCCCATTAGCATCAGTTACTTGTCTTCCACGTAGGAAATGTACCGACTGATAGTTAGTTGACTGCATTCCGGTGCCACCATATTCAGAATAATTTCCTTCTGCATCACAATGCCATATGTCTACAATTGCTCCGGCTAGCGGACTGCAGTTACTATTTATCGTCAATTTCGCCGTCAATTTATAACCGGTCCGCCCATCAGTAATGTCACTCCTGGTGTATGATGATGGCACCTTTGTGGGAAACGGTCCTTCTGTTTCGGTAGGGGCAATTGTACATCCGGTTGTGCTGGTGCCAGTATTGGTTACGGTACCTGTGCCAGAGGGGTCATCTACTGTGTTCGTAGCTTTTTTACAGCCCTCTAAAACTGATGGAGCGGCAATGGCGCCAATAATCAGGCTCTTTAAAAATCGTTTTCTTTCCATATTGATTTATTTAGGTCAAATCAAATATCTATGAGAACCGATGAGAAATTGACGTTGTATCGGTAAATAGGTGAAATCCCTCGATGAACCCTGCGCTAAATCATTGCAGTCGGTAAGAAGAAATAATTTAAGCGATGAGGATACTACAAGTCGCTATAAATAGACGAGAGCGTTGTTATAGTTTTAAAAGGGGTTGAATGTGCATTGTCGACGACGAAGTACATTCAACCCCTTTTTGATTAATATATTTTTCTGATTCTATAATAGGTTCCCTCAGCCACGTAAAGTACACCAGTACTTGAAATAGCTATCGCATTTGGAAAATAGAATTCCGCATTTAGCAGCGCGCCATCTGCACCACCCGGTGTTCCGCTTCCTGCAAATGTGCTAACAACTCCAGCCGGAGTGATTTTTCTGACCCTAAATCCAAGAAAACCTGCATCTGGCACGTACATGTTTTTTGCCTGGTCATAAGCAATGCCCGATGGACCGCTCATTCCTGAAGCAAATGTGGTAACGTTTCCAGCAGTACTAATCTTTTTAATTTTACCGTTGGCGGCGTCACATACTACTAAATTACCGTCACTATCAACCGTTAAATAACTAATTTGGTTAAACTGTGCTGTTGCGGCTGCGCCGATAACGTCACCTGCGGTTCCCATTCCTGCATAAGTAGAAACAGTCCCATCTGCGGTAATTTTTCTGATGCGGTGCCTGTCAGCCACGAAAATATTGCCGGACGCATCCACAGCTACCGAGTTTGGATTTTCAAATTTTGCTGCGGTACCCACGGCATCAACATATCCTGATGAACTACCTGCAACCGTTGTAACCGCACTTGTGCCAACGTTTATTTTCCTGATGCGCCTGCTACCCAAATCGGCAACAATAATATTGCCCTGAGTGTCGTAAGCCATTCCCGCCGGACCATTAAATTCGGCCGTTGTCAATGTACCGTCCGCATTACCACCGCCTGGTTTTCCTGCGTATGTAGTTACTACTCCAGCCGCTGTAACCTTACGGATCAGCTGCATATCTGCAACATAAAAATTACCCGTTGCATCTGCCAGTAGCCCATTGCATTGATAAAACGTCGCTGCAGTACCTGTACCATTGTCAGAACCCGTAGCTTTTCCACCTACAAAAGTGATCACCTGTGTGTAGCTGGTGCTCGCTGGCGTAGGAGGGATGAGGGTAAAATCTGGAGAAAAGCTGGCCGCAAGCGTGGCTGCAGTTCCCTTTACTTTCAATATTAATGTTCCCGTTATTGCTGTCGCTGGCACTTCGACAGTAATCGTGGTGGCACTTGCAGTCTTCACTGTACCGTTTACAGTAGTTGTAGCTGCAGTTTTAAAGGTAACCTCGTTTTCTGATGCAGTTGTACTAAAATTCGTACCCGTTAAGGTTAATATATCGCCCGCCTTCGCGCTAGTTGGTGAAAGCGCGGTAAATGTGGTAACGGTAACCGTTGGTACAACCGGTGCAGGCGTAGGCTCAATTTCGGTGTCTGATTTTTGGCAACTGAATAATAGGCCCATGGCCAGCAGTGCAAAGTATTTATTTTTCATATCTCGTAGTTTGCTGGCAAATATCCGCCTGCCAAACCACTTAGTATATACCCTGCTCAGGGTATATTTAAACCACTTGCTTCCCGCCCCAGCCATGCAAACCTGCACTGCTTCTCTTCCTGTCATTGCGAGGTACGAAGCAATCTCATCGCCCCAGCCCCTCGCACCTGCACCAATCCTCGCACCCGCCATTCACACCTGCATTGCTTCTCTTCCTGTCATTGCGAGGTACGAAGCAATCTCCTCGACCCCGCATTTGATAAAATGATGAAAATCGTGAAAACCTAAAACATCAGATAAAATGTAACACCAAAGTCTCTAAATGCGCCGCCATTCCTCAGGTTGAACGTTTTTCGCGTGTTCTTATAAGAATTCCCTGAATTAGAATCCGTTCCTTGTTCTCTGTTCCATGAATAACTTCCGCTAGCAGATAATAGTGTAGTCTCGATAGCAAACCTTTTTGAAAAAAAGTATGCCAATCCGCCACTAGCACCTGCTGAATATGTCCTGCCGGTTCTGTAGACCATTGATTGATCAGCATAGTCATTTTTGGAATAACTGTAACCAACCTCGCCGCCTG
This sequence comes from Bacteroidota bacterium, assembly GCA_040385565.1. Taxonomy (GTDB): domain Bacteria; phylum Bacteroidota; class Bacteroidia; order Sphingobacteriales; family Sphingobacteriaceae; genus Pedobacter. The sequence continues at coordinate 184,103 of JAZKHD010000024.1, forward strand.
CAAAAGCGTGAAGCTTATTTATTAGTACATAATATTTCTGATAATTTAGTGAGCCGCCAAATATGTTAATGTCATAACCGGTTTCACTATTATCGAGCGTTTGTTTTGATTTTCCGTACAAGAGGTTAATACTTAATTTTGAGTTGTCCTTTATAAAGTAACCGTAGTTTAAAGTATAGCTATCGCTGGTATATCTAGCGGTTCCAGTTCCTATTCCTGAGTAAACAGCTTCGGTTTTCTCTGCCGACATACTAATTCCGGCGCCAATCGTGTTTGTGCCTTTTGTCTGGGCATAACCACATAGGGTTCCCATCACTGCTATTGCAGTTAATAATTGTTTTTTCATCTGTGTGCGTTTATTATTTATTTGCTTTCCTCGGGTTCAGCGTTATTCAATTCTTCTAATATTTTTAACGCAGTGTCGTAGTCGTCTTTCGGAACGAGCACTTCAGCCGCACCGAAACCGCCAGCTGTCACAGCCCAGGGCTCAATTGATGACATCAAGCCATTTTTCACTTGTACAAAAATGTTATTTGCCTCCAATACATTTTGAATCATTGTTGCTTGCCAGATTTCCCCTGAAAAAACAGGTAGAAACATATTTTTCGTTTGATCTTCCATGGTTAATTTATATTTAGTGGCTGCAATATAAATAATTTTGGCAGCTCGCGAAACGTTGCTTTATTGTCGCACTAACCCCTGCTAAATGTCACATCAGCCCTTTGTTAGATTGCAAACTAGTGAGTATCTTTAGTATAGCAATTTTAAAAAATCCAAACATGAAAAAGCAAGAACACAAGATTATTATCGATGCCAGCCCAGAAAAAGTATGGAACACTATCATCGGCAAAGAAACTTATCCAATGTGGACAGCATTATTTGCAGAAGGCTCTATGGTCGAAACAGATTGGAAAGAAGGTAGCAAAGCCGTATTTGGAGACGGCAAAGGTTCGGGAATGCTTGCTATAATTGAAACCAATGTTCCAAATCAGTTTTTATCAATAAGGCATATTGGCGAAGTAGTTAATGGAGTAGAGGATACGGAAAGTGAAAGAGTTAAATCATGGGCTGGGGCACATGAAAACTATACGCTTACTAAAGTAGAAGGAAAAACAGAATGGTTGGTTGAAATTGACGTCAATCCGGAATGGGAAGAATATTTTGCCGAAGCATGGCCAAAGGCGATGGATAAAGTAAAAGAGATTGCCGAGCAGAAATAGATAAAGGTTCGTATATTTAGACATACAATCCTTATAAAATTGAAATCTCTCAAAACCATCGCTTTTATCTTATTACTGTTTTGCTTAAACTTGACAATTGCCTGTAAAAAAGGCACATTATCCGGTCCTCCGTCTTTAAATGGTTCCTGGACAGAAGTAGCATCTGATCTAACAACGAATTCCGACAGAAGCCTTTTTATTGATAATGACAAAATCACTTACCACATATGGGATGGCGTTGAAAAAAAAATAACCTATATCAAAGGCACTTTTCGAACTGAAGGCGATAAATTTATTACGAATTTTACTGAAATAGAGGTTAGACAGCAGAATGATCAGCTCATATCTAAAACTCCAGTAAACACCTCATATTTCAACAATGCTACCTATGTGCTCACTAAGTCCAAACTTACGCTTACTACCACAGGCAGCCCTTCTAATATAACGGGACCTTCTACAATAGTCTTCGTCAAAATTCTTGAAGAGTAATTAACTCACGGTAAACCATCACATGTATAAATTATTATTGGCGCTCGGCATAATTCTTTTTTTAAAGCCCGATAAATCATTAGCTCAAAGTACCATTCCTGTCATAGATACGCTGACCGTAGACCAGTCTGCATTCACCATGGTGCCAGACACCAATGTTCAAAAGGCACTGGTAAAATCGCTAACTGGTTTTTTGAATGAGAAGGACCAAGGCACACAAAATAATAGTTACATAAATCCAAAATATGCTAAAAAGAACATTGAGCCATTTCCCTTTCTGCACGATATCGAGATGAATGGCGGTGTGCCTTTTTACTTTCCATCACTATTAAGGGCTATACCACTTGAAGACGGCAGTTTCTTAATGAAAATTGCATACATGGGTGTAGGAGGAGATAATAAGCCTTACCTAAGAATTATTGCATCACTAATTGCCAAACAGGCTGCAGATCGGTTCTACTTTTATAATGTATTAGACCATTACACTCAAAATTGGAATAAGAAGCAGGTGGGTAGCATAAGTTATACTTATTCGTCCAAACTGGATATAAAGAAAGCTGAAGCAATGAATCAGTTTAATTTAAACTTCGCGAGGAAACTTCAAACTCCCGTGCTAACAGTGAATTACTACAAGTTCGAAGATCCTGAGCAAATGTATAAGGCCATTGGTTTCGATTTTCATGAAAACATGTACGCAAGCAGGGTAGGTGGCTTAGCGCAATATTGGACAAACACAGTTTATGCTGGTAACAACTCAGAGCAATATGACCATGAGGTTGCACATTTTTACACCTATATCGCATTCCCAAAAGGAACAAAAAATGTACATGAGGGGTATGCTACCTTTGCAGGTGGTTCAGGAGGCAAATCTTTATCTGAACTGGTACCCCTGGCGAAGAAGTACATTGATGCGCATCCTGATAAAGACATAACGGTACTTGCTACAGATTTTTATCCCTATACGCCTGATGTTCAGTTAACTTATGTGCTCTCAGCTATTGTTTGCAGGGATATTGAAAAAAGGTTTGGCATGGCTGGCACTAAAAAACTGTTCAATCCTGCCGAGGGGGATGATTACTTTGCAAACCTAAAAAAGATTACAGGTATTGATAAAAATGCGTTTCCTGCATACATTAAGCAACTGCTTAAAATCAACAAGTAAAACTGTAACAACTTTTCTGGTGCATAAACCTCAGGCCCAGCCTTAATGAAACCATCGGGTTATTCTTCTAAAAAAACCTGGCACTCCAACACAAACTTCGCCGTTAACTGATTCTACTAACTTGATTTTTAAAGGTCTATTGTGCTTCATGTTTAGCTCCACTTCAAAGTTTTCATAACCAATATAGGCCACAAACAGTATTGGATTTACTGGTAAATCTAAACCGGTTAAATCAAGTTGAAAGTTTCCGTTCGCATCTGCATTTGTTTTTAATGCTGTCCCTTTAATCATAACGGTTGCGCCAACCATCGGTGCCGTTGGTTCGATACGATCGAAAATGCTGCCCCGAACAATCCTGGTCGAATCAATAGTTTTTAAACCAACACTCGTTTCTGTTCCAAAGTTTTTGTCTTTTATAGTAGGAGTGGTTTCTACGGGTATTTGGATTTGATTCTGACCTTTGGCAACCTTAAATGTTAATGGAATCGTCAGTAATGATAGAACAAATATTCTAGTACTTAAAAAAGCCTTTGATGTTATTGAAGGCTGAACTTTTGCCAAATCAATAAGTTGGATTTTTGAAAACCTGCCACACGTATGGTCATCACGATGCGCTCTAAAGTAATCTTGGATTGCCTCGGTACTAAAAGCGCTAAAGTCTTTAACTTCTTTTTGACAAGTCAAGCAATGGCGTCCATGTGAAGACGAAGCCATTTCGTTCCATTCCTGAGCGCAAGGTTTTGGAATACAAATCTTTATATGTTTCATTAATTTTGAAAACGTTCACTAAATATACTATTTCTAAATAGAGACAGCAAGCAATACTTCGTAAACAGTTATCCAAATCTTTTGTTACCTTCAATTGACTGTATGACCGCTTCCAAAAAAATTGCCCTGCTCTCATTCGTATTTGTTTTGGCCCAGGTTTCATTCCTTTGGGCCCAACAGCAAATTAGCCTGAGTAGCCTTAATAGTTCAAGTGGCGTCTCTCAACATTCTATATATAGCATGTTCAAAGATCATTTTGGACTTATGTGGTTCGGCACTCAGGAGGGTCTCAACAAATATGATGGGTACAAGATCGATGTGTATAAAAACAACCCTGAAGATGTGCAATCTATCGGCGCTAATTTTATCACCTCTATTGCTGAAGATAACAATGGCGACTTATGGATCGGAACCCGGCTTGGCGGTCTGAGCAATTACATACGCTCCAGGGATAAATTCTTCAACTTTCGGTACACCTCCATTAACCTTAGTTCACTCAGTAACAACAACGTAACCGCTGTATATAAAGATAAAGAAGGAAACATTTGGGCAGGTACGGAAGACGGGCTAAACGTGCTCGATAAGAGTACAGGTAAGTTTGAGCGATACTTTCAACTGCCGGGAAATCAGAATAGCCTCAGCAGTTCCGGTATACTTTCCATATTTGAGGATAGCAATGGCAGGCTTTGGGTTGGAACCACAAACGGGCTTAATCTATTGCTAAACCGGAGTGGGCAGTGGAAAAGGTTTATGGGTAAAAAGGAAGACCCACTTGCCAGCCAAAGTATTTACGTAATTAAAGAAGACAGCAAGCACAATTTATGGATGGGCACTGACTATGGCCTCAAAGTACTCGATCAAGTTAGCGGTAGTTTTACTAATTTCATGGTTCAGGCAGACGCCCATTCCAAAGCGGGCACAAACCCGGTTTTCACAATGGCTAAAGTTGACGGCGATAATTTCTGGCTGGGTACCAACACTACTTTACAACTTTTCAACACTGTTTCCAGACAGGTAATTCCAATTGGAGAAAAAACAATAGGTGAAGACTTTATGCCTAATGATGGAATCTACTCACTTCTTTCAGACGAGAATGGCGCCCTTTGGATCGGTACCACAAGTCAGGGTATTTTAAAGTACGACCGCAACTTGCCGGTATTTCCTACTTTTAAGTCTGCAATGGGAAATATCCCATCAGCACGAAATATCATAAGGGCAGTAGCAGAAGATCATAAGGGCAACCTTTACCTGGGTACAGACGTTGGGCTTAGTTATTTCAATCGGGCTACACAAAGTTATACCGATTACCGTCACCAAAAGTTAAATGCAGGGTCATTGTCCAGCGATTATACGACTGCCGTATTAGTTAGCAGGACGCAAAAAGTATGGGTGGGCACCTTTGCCAACGGTGTGGACTCCTTCGACCCGGTAACTAAAAAGTTTAAAAACTACAATCAGGGCTCCCTTCCAAACCAGCTAAGCAGCAATTCAATCTACGTCCTGGCCGAAGATAAGCAGGGAAAAATCTGGATAGGAACCGACAATGGCCTTAATGTACTTGATCCTGCAACGGGTAAAATTATTAAGTATTTGCATGACCCTAAGAATGTGCAAAGTATCAGCGACAATGAAGTACAGGCGCTTTACTTCGCTAAAAACGGCGAAGTTTGGATAGGTGGATACACAAAAGGGATAACCATTTTAAATCCGGTTAAAAATTCCTTTACACACATCAACTGCGAAAACAGTAAGCTGAACAATAATATTGTGAGCCAGTTCCTTGAAGATTCGGAAGGGAACTTCTGGGTCGGCACAATGGAAGGGGGTTTGAACAAGTACAATACTAGAACCAAAGTTTTTCAGCACTTCGATGAGCAAAATGGCCTCAGAAATAATTCTATTAACTTTCTTACGGAAGATAAAATGGGCTTTCTATGGATCAGTACCAATCAGGGAGTTATCCGGTTCGACCCTAAGACTGCTAAGTTTCGCAACTTCTCTACCCATAACGGTCTAAAAAGCCTTGAGTTTAATTTTGGGGCTGGTGCTAAATTGTCGTCAGGTGAAATTGTACTGGGCAGCATTAACGGTTTCACGATAATAAATCCCGAGTACCTCCCTCTAAATAAAAGCATGCCTAAAGTCCTAATCAATGGCTTTGAACTTTTTAACAAATCATTAGCCATTGGCGATAAGAATTCTCCACTAAAAAAATCCATTTCTGTAACAGATACAATTGATCTTACCTACAAACAATCGGTGTTTTCAATTCGTTTTGCTGCCCTTGATTATACCGTACCCGGCTTAAACAGCTATGCCTATATGCTTGAGGGATTTGATGAGCGCTGGCAGTATGTTGGCAATCAGCAGGCTGCAACTTATACCAATCTTAACCCGGGCACTTATGTATTTAAAGTTAAAGCCGCTAATAATGATGGTGTCTGGAGCAAAGTGCCCACCACATTGGTTATAGTTATCCATCCTCCATTCTGGATGACGTGGTGGTTCCGTACGCTGGCCGTTCTTCTTATTATTGGGACCATATATTGGCTCTACCGGATGAGGGTCAATTACTTTGACCACCAAAAAAACGAGTTGCAGCGTCTGGTTGAAGAGCGTACAAGGGAAATACAACAGCAATCTGAAGAAATGCAGGCGCAGTCGGAGGAAATGGCGCTGCAGTCGCAAGAATTATTAACCAATGCTAATGCGCTGGAATTGTTAAATATTGAGCTCACCAAACAGAAGGAGGAAGCAGACCAGGCCAACAAAGCTAAAAGTACTTTCCTGGCAACAATGAGCCACGAGATTCGCACACCAATGAACGGTGTAATCGGAATGGCGGCATTACTGGCTGAGACAGAATTAAACGGAGAACAGAAGGAATATACTGAATCGATATTAAATAGTGGTGATGCGCTTTTGAACGTGATCAATGATGTCCTCGACTTTTCCAAAATCGAATCCGGTCACATGGAGCTGGACCTGCACAATTTCGAACTCCGCAAATGTATTGAAGATGTATTGGAACTCTTTACGGCCAGGGTTTCTGAGCAGGGCATCGACATGGTCTACCACATCGATGAGAACATTCCGGATTACATATTTACAGATAGTTTTAGACTCCGTCAAATTCTGACCAACCTGATTGGAAATGCAATCAAATTCACCGAACGGGGAGAAGTGTACCTCAGCATCAGTAAGTTGTCAGATTGCGAAGACGGAGGTATTGTCCTTGAATTTAAAATCAAGGATACCGGTATAGGTATTGCGCAGGATATGATCCCAACACTCTTCACAGCCTTCAATCAGCTCGATTCATCAGTAACGAGAAAGTATGGCGGGTCCGGCCTTGGCCTGGCAATTTGCCATCGACTGGTTACACTAATGGAAGGGACCATTGCTGTAGAAAGTGTCGGCAACGAAGGGAGCACGTTCATTTTTGGAATCAAATGCAGGGAAGGGGTTAAGATTGCGGGAGAGGCAAACCATACCAATTGTGAAGTATGCGTAGATAAGCAAGTGCTGATTATTGATGACAATCAGACCAATCTTAGGATCCTAACCGCACAACTCCTAAAACTCAAAATGGTGGTCACCGCTGTTTCTACAGGCTCTGAAGCGCTGGAACTGATTTCAAATGATAAAAGCTTTGATTTGATCATCACTGATATGCAAGTGCCAGACTTCGATGGAGTGAGGTTGAGTACGGCCATCCGCAATGACCAGCCTAATATTCCTATTATCCTTTTAAGTTCTATCGGTATTGAGACCAGAAAAAAACATCCAAACCTCTTTACCGCTGTGCTTACAAAACCTGTTAGGCAACAAATGCTTTTCCGCGCCGTGGAACTTGCTTTATTGGATCAACCCAATATTGAAGAAGCCGATAACAGCCGTATCCTCTCAGAAACCCTGGCATTGGATTGCCCGTTTGAAATACTTGTCGCCGAAGACAATATGATGAACCAGAGGCTGATTCTAAAGGTATTGGATAAGCTTGGATATTCGCCAGACCTGGCTGTAGACGGGCTTGAGGTGTTAAAAAAGATGGAGGAGAAAAAATACGACCTTATTTTAATGGACATCCAAATGCCAAACCTTGACGGTTTGGAAGCTACCCGTCTTATAAGAAAAAAGTATGGCGACCGCCCGCTAATTTTGGCCATGACGGCCAATGCGCTCAGCGAAGATAAAATGAACTGTTACCGCGCCGGTATGGACGCCTACTTATCCAAACCAATAAACTTTCCTTCCCTGGTAGGGACGTTAACAAACATGCATAAATCACTATACTAATAAATGTTAAAAAGTTACTTTAAATCCCTCAATCGTTACCATTTAAGCCTCTTCCTTTTCGTTTTCCTCATTGGACACAGTACTATTGCAAAGTCTCAACAACAGGTTAAAGTAGTGGGCAAGGTAACAGACGTTAACGGTTTACCCTTATCCGGGGTATCTATTAACCTGAACCATTCGGCTAGCACAACCACCACAGATGAGAAAGGGAATTTCCTGCTCAGGTTGCCCTCCGGAAAGCATGTAATTACCACTAATTTCCCGGGTTATTTTGCTGTAGAACGTTCTATTAATACAACAAACACACAACTGAATGTTTCGATAACGCTGTCTCCAGAAGATCACTTGATGAAAGAGGTTACCATTAAAGGACTTAAAATGCAAAGTGCCTCAGCAATCCGTACAAGAGTCCCTATACAAGACATTCCGCAAGCGATAACAATCGTCGGGCAAGATCTGATCAAACAGCAGGCATCGATAGACCTTGCTTCAATTTCAAAAAATATAGTAGGCCTTAATTTTACCGGTAATTACAGTGGTGCCGGCTCGTCGCAATTCTTTAATGCACGGGGTTTCGATCTTAATGAAAGCCAGAACTATAGGTTAAATGGTGTAATGGTCTGGAACTGGGGCAACCAATACGCAGATAACATCGAACAGGTAGAATTCCTGAAAGGGCCTGCCTCAATCCTTTTTGGCGACGTAGCGCCGGGCGGGGTGTTAAACTTTGTTACCAAAAAACCATTAGCCAGCTTTATGGCGAATGTCGATTTCAAAACCGGCTCCTGGGGACTGGCGCGTCCGGCTATCGACTTAACAGGTCCTATTACGAAAGATAGGAGCCTCCGGTACAGGTTAAATACAAGCTTTGAGCGCAGTGATAGTTTTAGGGATAAGGTATCATCGCAGCGAAAGTTTTTATCCGCAGCCCTGGCCTGGGACATTGCGCCTAAGCTAACATTCAACATAGAAGGTGTATTCAAAAATGCGAATGCTACAGATGATGCCGGTTTAGTTTCGCCGGATGGCTCCATAGCAGGCTTGCAAACCCTGGATCCCGGATTGTACCTTGGTGAGCCATCCCGGGAATACCTATTTAAGGACAATAACTATTTTGCGACATTAACCTACGAACTAAATCCAACCTGGAGGGTAAAAGCAACCGCATTTCAAGGCCGCACCACCAACCGGCCATTCGGACTATGGTTTGACCAGCCTGATACTGATGGTGATTTTATAAGAAGGGAGTATGGGTTTTATCAAAAAGCAAAAAACAAAACAGCAGCAGTAGACGTCTACGGTACTTTTTATACAGGCGCTTTAAAGCATCAGTTGTTAGTCGGCGCCGAGTACCAGTCCAGCACCTACAGGCAAACTAATGGGGGCGAACTGAGTATACTGGATAAGAATAACATCTTTGCACCTGTTTATGGCCAGTCTGTAACACCAGATCCGGCCAATGCACCATTCAGACCATATATAACGGGTATTGAGCGCACAGGTATTCATTTTCAAGATCAGGTCATGCTGTTTAATGAAAAGCTCCATGTGCTATTGGGATTAAGATTAGGCAGAACCGTACAAGGAAATGATTACATAGAAAGTGATCTTGAAGGAACACCATATGAGGGTTATGAAGACGACATTGTATCGAAAAACATTGTCACTCCCAGATTAGGGTTGGTTTACAAAATTAATCCGTCAATTTCCACATATGCCTCCTATACTAAGGGTTATGAAATTAATTCACCAGATCTTTTTGCCCTGAATTATCTGGAGTACGCCAGTCCGCCTGCAACCATAAGCTCACAGGTTGAGCTGGGCATGAAAATGAATTTAAACGAGCGGACGTCGGTCACCTTAAGCGCCTTCAAAATCGACAAGCGCAGGCCTTATGGCTATGTATACCTTGATCCTGAAAATCCAAACTTTGATGAGTACAATGTGTATTATGAAGGCCATCATCAAAGCAGGGGTGTAGAGTTGGAAGCAGACGGAACAATCACCCGGGGACTTTCCTTTACCGGGGGTATAGGCTTTACCAGTGCAAAAGTTATCACAGATCCAGGTTATCCTTCAGGCAACAAGCTTCCTAATGCCCCAAGGTTTGCGGGCAATGGTTGGCTTACTTACGCTCCTTTTAGTAAATTTTCTGGAATTCATGTCGCCACAGGTGTATTTTACAAAGGCAGCTTTTATTCCAGCATCACCAACGATCCAAATCTCAAAATACCATCCGGCTACACTTGGGATGCAGCAATGGGTTATAAGTATAAATCTGTGGGGCTGCAACTAAATGTAACAAACATTACTAATCAAATCAGCTACTTAAATCCATGGCAGTTCAATCTTTTTGATGTCAAGCCTTTAAGGCAATTTGTAATCACCCTTAATTACCACATTTCAAAAAACTAACAGCTCAAGCTTTATGAATTCTCTCAAGTCTGCCCTATGCATTTCTTTTATCCTATGTTTAACGTTATTATACGCATGTAAAAAGAACAAAGAAGATATTCCGACACTCTACGGCTCCTGGGTTCAGGATTTACCTTATTCAACTGATCCATTGAGTAAACCTTCGCTGGGTTTCCTGATTGGAAGAGATAGCATTCAATTTTATGTGCGTTTTGTGACAAACGAGATAACCTACGTCAAGGGTACTTACCGCACAGATGGGAATAAATTTATTACCAATTTCAAGGTAGTCGAGCTTAGAGATGCGAATGGTCAATTCGTTTCAATAAGGCCTGCAGACGGTACTTATTTCAAGGACGCTACCTACCTGGTAACTAAAAACAAGTTTACGCTCACTTATGATGGCAACCCGCCCGGCGTCCCTGGATTGACCACTATGTCTTTCCTTCGCCAATTACCCGATTAAAGCGTTTGGTTTAAACACAACTTCATTAAAAGCCCTGTCAGCGCCGCCAGGGTAAAACTTACCAGTGTTCCTACCAGGATATATTCTGTTTTTAATTGTGTGTTTGTTTCTTTCTCGCTAAACCTAAGGATAGATTTAGCAGTCATCAGAAATCCAATAGCTGTAAATTGGGAAAGCAATACGAATGTTAAAATCAGTATTCGCTCGCATATTCCAATCCATTTACCGGCACTGGCAAGGCCAAGTTCCTGTTCGCTACTGTTTTCCGGCACAGCCTGTACCTCCGCATTCAACATCCTTTCCCGGGTAATCTGGTCACGCCATTTTTGAGTGGCTTTTCCAATAATTATTCCCAATGGCCAGCTTACGAATAAATAACCTGCTATGCATATCAAAGCGTTTTCTTCAATTTGAAGCCTCTTGAAAACAGCCGGTACGTCCTTCCATTGGTTTGCCATAGAAATACACAGCACCACAATTACTGCTATGTGGGCAAGCTGGTCGATGATAAAATAATTGAATTGGTCTTTCTTTGTTTTTGCTTTCAGGTAGTCAATCAGTAGATGAGAACAGAATATAACCAGCGGTATGATCCAGTTGTCAAACCTTGCAGATAGGAAATAGGCAACAACCGTTGTAACCAGTACATGCGCATATAGTTTAACAGATTTACCCTGCTTTTCCTCCCGGTCTCTCACCCAGCTTTTAGGTTGCAGCACGAAGTCAGTTAACAAATGTGCGATGATCAATCTGAGGAACAATTCCATAGCCTTATTTTACCAGTGATTCAAGGTATATTATAGTGGGTTCAAGTTCTTTCCAGCCTGCAGTCTTTAGCCGGCTGTTTACAGATGGTTGAGAGATAGAAAGTGTCTTAGCGATCTCCTGCTGCGTTTTACCTTCTAAATGCCAAAAGATAACCTCTGCCTGTCCTCTGTTCCAGTTACTGATATACCTGTTTACGAATTTAAGTATTATTTCAATGGCAGCATTGCTTTCCTGATTATTGCTTTGTATGCTGATGTATTCCTCGCTGGTCATGGCATCAAACTTTCTTCCCGAAAGATGAAATGCTTCCCCATCTGAATTCAAAACGTTTTTTCCATGATAAGAAACTTCCCCAATACCCACAGACAGGCGCGTCCCCAAATGGACACTGTCGTCGTGAGTTGAATGTTTTTTAAACCAGGCTATCAATTGCAGTCCTTTGGTAACGGCCATTGCAGGCTCTTCAAATAGCACCTGGTAGCTGTCGCCCCTGAAAACCTCTGCGTTGGATTTTTTACTCGTCCAGCTTTTTAGAAGTTGGTCTGTTTCTTCTATAACTTTCTTCCGCTGATTGTCGCCCAGTTGTGTAAAGTTGATAATATCGCCGGTAATTACTGCTGCCTTTTTCATACTAGCTTATTCTATATTTATCAATTATAGCCATTTAGTTCTATAAATCAAAATTATAGATATATTTATCTATAAAGGCGATATATCATTTGGAGTAATATAATCTCTCAAAACCTATTCTCCAGATCGCAATGCATTTGAAAATACATCCTTATCCTCAAACAACTGCTCAACTTTATAAGGATCACGTATCATTAGATAAACCCCACTATAAACAAACTATCCTTTTAACATCATATATTAATTTATGGACACTTCAATTTCGGAAAGGGGAGATTTTCACTTGAAATCCAGCTTATTTTCTTCTTGAATTTGGACAGGTCTGTCCTGCAAAAATAATAAAACGTAGCGTCATAGCTTTTGAATAAAGAGTATTCAGTGATATTACGCACACCACCTTCATCGTCGAAAACCAAGTCATAATCTTTTAAAACTGCCATGGTTTCTTCTGTAAGCGCATAGTCCTCATCCCGCCACATAAAGAGCTTATTTCCAACTTTGAAAGTTCTCGATGGAAGGACAGGGTTCTTATCCAAGCCTAACTTGCTTACCGGATATCGCACTGTTTCAACGCTGATAGCAACAAAAATCCCATCAAACATTTCAACCGGCAGAGAATACCCTCTCCCGTTACTGTCCAGTTCTTTTTGATGCTCAACCCTCGTCAAACTGTCTTCAACACTCACAAAGAACACTTTCTCTTTCTTAAAATATTTGCTCGTTTTAACGAAGTTCTGAATCGCCTTTTCCACGGCAGCAGATTTTATATCGGGAAGCTTTGACTGAGAAACTGCCGACAATGAACACAACATCAAGGCATAAAATAAAAGGTTAAAATCCACCACCTGAAGAATTATAAAGAATTTTAGCGCGCGCATATTCAAAAAATGATCGAATACAATATAGGATAAATTCAAATGCTAAAAAATCATCCTGAAGTTTCGATATTTATAACAAACAAACGCGATGATAGAAATCATTAAACAACCCTGGCCCTGGTATACCTCAGGTGCAACTATTGCTCTTATCATGGTTATACTGCTGTATTTCGGGAATTCGTTTGGCTTCTCTTCAAACCTGCGGACTATATGCAGCATGGTTGGGGCAGGCAAAAATGTAAAACTCTTTGCGTTCGACTGGAAAGCTCAGCGGTGGAACCTGCTCTTCCTGCTTGGCGCTGTTATCGGGGGATTCCTTTCGGCTACAGTCCTTAAAAGCGACCAACCCCTACAACTATCTCCATCAACCATCCGCGATCTGGCAGAACTGGGTATCGGTTTTGATGGCGGACTTAATCCTGGTAAACTATTTTCTACAGCGTCCCTTTACGATCCAAAAGTAATTTCATTGCTGTTTGTTGGAGGGATAATGGTTGGATTCGGTAGTCGATACGCAGGTGGCTGCACATCTGGTCATGCAATCAGCGGTCTTTCAAACCTCCAGTTACCTTCTCTTATTGCGGTAGCCGGGTTCTTTATCGGCGGACTCATTATGACGCACCTCTTATTCCAATTAATTTTTTAATCATGAAGTTCCTAAAATACATACTCACCGGGATTTTATTTGGTATAGTGATGGCCAAGTCCGAAGCCATCTCATGGTACAGGATACAGGAGATGTTCCGCTTCCAATCCTTCCATATGTTCGGGATTATCGGTGTGGCGGTCTTGCTGGGAATGACTGCGGTTTACCTCATTAAAAAATTTCAAGTGAAAAGCATTGATGGAAACCTGATTAAGTTTCAAAATAAAGAAATGGCCTGGAAAAAGTACCTCTTCGGGGGAACTATCTTTGGACTCGGCTGGGCGCTTACTGGGGCCTGCCCCGGACCAATATTCGTGAATATTGGCTATGGCTATGCCGGTATGGTAATCGTAGCCTTAGGTGCGATTGCAGGAACATATTTATATGGCTTGATTGAAAGCAAACTGCCACATTAGTTGATTTTTGGCAGTTTAAAAAACACAATTCCGGCATATCAATAAGGCATTATGGAGCAACAAAAGAAATACTTAACATTATCTAATATCATCACCGTAATACTGGTGGTGTTTTTACTCGCCATGTTTTTCAGTCCGGCCCTAAAAGGAAGGGTGATTCAAGGCCTAATGACAATAGGGCTTTTCCAGCCTGATGTTCCTAAAAAACCGCTTGCGAATTCAACAACATCAAAACAAACAACAATGCCCGACGCATCCTTTACTGATGTAAAGGGGGCAACAATCCTGCTTTCTCAATTAAAAGGTAAGGTTGTGTTCATCAATTTTTGGGCAACATGGTGTCCGCCCTGTATCGCGGAGATGCCTTCAATTAACACCCTATATTCGAAATACAAGGACAACCAAAATGTTGTTTTTATCATGGTAGACGTAGATGGGAAAATGGAAGCCTCAACAGCGTTTATGCAGAAGCGGGAATTTAAACTGCCTGTATACATTTCTGCTTCGGAAACCCCGCAGGAATATTTCTCGGGTTCAATGCCTACTACTGTTATTTTGGATAAATCAGGAAATATTGTCTTCCGTCACGTTGGAGCAGCTGATTATGCCAATCCCAAAGTTTCTGAGTTCATTAATAAATTGCGCTAACACGTTTACCAGATCCGCTAAATACGTGTTTCAAATCTTAACTGATTATACCATACATAAGTTCCTGAAGATAACTTCCTTCAATAAATCCACCATGTTGTATATTAGTGATAATGAAACACCAGATATTCTCTCTTAGTCTGCTAACCGCAATTTTATTGTGCTTTAATGTTTCTTTCGGACAAGCCAAAAGATATCCATTCGAAGAGATAACATTAGATTGTAAATGCCCTGAGTTTGAGTGGGGTGGGATGGGACGAGAGCTCAAAAATATTAAAGAATCCACAAATGATTTCGAAATACGACTGGATGTTTATGCCAAATGGAGCAATCGTATGTCAACAATAATCTCACGTAATAATGGGGTTTACGAGGCTCACTACTATCACAAGCTTAAAAACAATAACTTCACTGTCAACGTTGATTCCCTTATTAAATATAAGGGGAAATGGGAGGAATACAATTTCAAAAAATTCAGAATCGAAGGATATAACCTTGATTCAATTACCAAATTGTTACTGAAAAATGGTTTAATAAGCCTGCCAAATCAGAACGAGGTATATAAGAAAGGTTTTATGTCATCGTACATAATCAGTTATAAGATAGACGGTAAGCTAAGGTCTTTCGTCTTTGGTTATCCTGAGGATGCCATGAGAGAATATCCTGATGAGCCTATCTATCGTCAGTATAAGGCGCTACTTGATATCTTTTTCGGAATGACGAACCCTATGTACAATCAGATATGGGGTGATATAAACATACAGCAGGAAAAGGAAAGAAGGGATACCATCTTTCTAAGAAAGCCAAATGCAAAAGGTCATGCTGTTTATGTAGATAAGGATGAAGATAACTCGCCCTATTTTGATGTAGTTAGGAATATCGACTATACAATTCCAGATAAAAACGATCTGAAAAGCATAGACCGGCTGCAAAAGTACAATAAGAGGACGGGCCCGGTTAATCTCCACGACCTGCCACAAACCTGGGTAGAATTGCATAGATATAAAGGCGAATATTACATATATGCACCCGCTAAAGTAAGTGAAACGAAGGTATCTTTAAGTGCAAGTACGATGATTGTAAGAGATGCAAAAAATGAAATCCGTTTGATTGATAGTGTGCAGCAAACAGATAAAAACAATTTCCTGGTTACTAATACTGATGTCAATGGAAAAACCCGCGTTTTCAACATCTATATGTTACATTGGGCCAGAAGCTTAGCCATCTTTGAGGATTTTTACGGTAAAGGCAAACACCAATTGATGGTGGGAATCGAGGATGCATACAAATTTTCGATAATTACCAACAACAGCCCCAAGCACGACGATCCGGAATATGAGTTTGAAATGCCCGACTTCGAGAAACTCAAAAATCCACCGCAATTTTTTAAAAGAAGAAAACTTGCGGACGTTCGTAACTAGATTTGCCCATCAGCACTAACGCTGTCAATCATCAACTTATCGTTCAAAAAGGTCTCATATATTTGGCCAGACCCTCTAAAGATGATCATGCAAGTTACCCTGTTTTGGGAAACCTTAAATTCTACAATTTCGGCATAGGGGATAGGATTGTAGATATCTATTTTTTGCATGTAAGCATGAATATCAAAGCCTTTGAGAAGTAAGACATACGGATTTCCACTGAGGTTTAAGGTCGAATCCAACCTAACCACCTCAGAATGAAAAATTTGTAAAGGTCCGGACCGATAACTTTTTGGATATTCTGCGGTCATTAAAAACTTTACAAGGCTCTTTTCGATTACCTGCAGCGAGTCTTTGTGACTAAGCTGAAGACGAGTGTTTGAAACACCTTTTTTATCAGCGGTACATGCATAGAGTAAAAGCGAGCACATAAAAGTCAAACTGATTTTCTTAAATAAATGCATCATCATCATTATTGATATTCTACAAAAATACCCTGCAACTCATAGAAAAAACAAATTAAGTTATTTCTAACAAAAACCCCTTGGCTGCAAATAAAGAAACAAACATTTTGATATTGTTGTCGTGAATATTATATTTGCGACAACATAAATAGAAATAACATGAGAAAGTTAGAGTTTGCATCTCTTCAAGTAAGAGATCTGGAAGTATCAAAAGCCTTTTACACCGAAAAATTAGGGTTTGAATTGTCTGAAATGAGCAACCCTCAGGCATGCATTTTTAAATACGACAAAGGTGAAGCTAGTTTTGCAATAAGAACTCCAATAGCAGACATTGATGGCAAAGAACTTGGCGTTGGCATTTCGCTATGGTTTGCTGTTGATGAAAAAATTGAAGAACTTCAAGCCAATCTTGCTGAAAAAGATGTAACGCTAATAGGAGGGATTAACAATACACCTTTTGGCAAAACACTAATGGCAAAAGACCCGGATGGTTACATCATCACATTTCTGCAGACTAATTAAAGCAGCTACAATGTCAAAGAAAATTGAATTCCATTTTAAAAGCCCGAATGATAGCCCGGGTTATCTGCTCGGGCAAGTAACCATGCTATGGCAGCGGAAGCAAAAGCGAGTTTTAGATCCGCTAGACCTTACGCAAACACAGTTCGTCCTGCTTGCTGCTTTGGGTTGGCTTGCAAAAGAAAACGATGCGGTAACACAGGTAGACATTGCCAATCAAAGTAATGCAGACAGAATGATGGTTTCAAAAGTCTTAAGAACGCTTGAAGAAAAGGGGTTTATAACCCGAGAAGCGCATAAGACTGACACTAGGGCCAAAATAATTGAGCTGACTAACCAAGGCGAGCTTGTTTTGCAAAAGGGACTTGTTGAAATTGAAAATGCCGACTTGGAGTTTTTTGCGTCCCTGGAAAATGCGCTGCCATCATTCAATAAAAGTATGGTGCAACTCATAGAAAAAAACAAAGTAGGAGACCTGTAGTAAAAAAGACGGGAGGATTAAGAGATCAATTCCAGTTTAATGCTAACTTGCTTACAACCAAATGTGTAATTATGCTTCTCAAAATAAAATCCTTACTAAGCTGCCTGCTGCTTTGCGCGCTTTTAACTACCATATCCTATGCGCAGTCGTCTGTTCATCTTGCGGGAAGCTCTGATGGCAAGGCGGAAAAATACCTTTCAGTACGGGTACCTGATTTTTTTATTGGAGAAAATTCCAGGGAGCACATTACGCAACAGAACTCAGAAAGTGGTGATTTCGCCTTTAGTTTCAATTTAGATAAACCTCAAACACTTCTACTGAGTGCTTTTTATAAGAACTGGTTTATTCAATTTAAGCCCGGCGATTCCCTTAAGTTCAATATAACCGGTCAGTTCAGGCAGAAAAAACTGACCTTTTATGGAAAAAATGCCGAAAGGTATAATTTTGATGTCTTAGTTAATGATCTTTTAGAGTCTGGCCCACTTGCAAGCAGTAAATCCAAAGATTATGTATCCCTTAAAAGCGAGATCGAAAATTGGCGTAAGACCACTTTGGACACAGTAAATGCCTATGTAGCTACTTATAAGATCGATAAGAAAGATGCTGATATGGCCAAAGTTAAAATTGGATACCGCTATGCTTTCCTGTTTTACTATACTTTATATGTCGCAGATAAAACTGCCTTACCAGAACAGTTCTTTCAAAATGCCAATCAAATAAGTTTTGACAAAGATGAGCTGCTGTACCTTCAGGATTATCGTTCTACACTAAGCTTAAAATATATTGGCAGTAAGAGGACAGATCAATCTTCCAACTTATCATCTCTTTATCAAGACATTAATAAATTAAAGGGAAGTACAAAAAACTATGCAACAGCTTTGCTTGCGGGAAATTATGCGGTTAAACAAGCGAAGGTTGATAGTGCAATGTTGAGGAAGATATTTGACAATTTAGCCAAGAAAAAATTAGATTCCAGCTACACTGCTTACCTAAGGGATAAGGAAATGAAATATTTCATTATAGGTCAGCCATTGCCACAGGATGTCCTGGACGAGACCTTTTTAACCAACTATGAAAGTGATAATGAAGTGAGTTTAGCAACCATTTTAGATACTTATAAAGGCAAAGCGCTGTATATTGATCTTTGGGCAAGCTGGTGTATCCCTTGTCGGGACGATATTGCCAAGTCGACAATTGCGAAAAATAAGTTAGCAGAAAAGGGCATACAATATTTGTATGTGTCAACCGACACTGATAGTGAGAAGTGGAGGAAGGGCGCTAAAGAAGACAAAATAACTGACAATCAGTTCCGTCTCCTGCCCGGTAAGTTTAAAAAGTTTAAGGACTTTACCAGTTTAGGGGCTATCCCAAGGTATATCTTACTTGATAACAAACACCACGTAGTCAATTTGTTTGCACCAAGACCAACACCAACAGAAGAAAAAGAGTTCCAAAAATTGCTTGGCGCGTTACCAAACCAGAGTTCAAAATAAAGCGCTTGTGAGTTTGTCACCCTGTTTCAAGAAGCAGTTTAGTAATCCTTGATGCTGGTTCTACTTATAAGATCCTTATTCGGAGATGCATTATAAATGCCAACCGTCTGGCTTAGAAGTTGAGTTAACAACGGATGGTATGTTAAATTAGGGCTGTTAACAAATATGAATTGCGTTTTACCCGGCACGATAGTTTCCACGTGCACCGTGAACCCATCCAAAGTTGAACCGTGAAAGGTATTTAGCTCCTTAATATCTGTCGCGCAAATATCCTTAAACAGCTTGTTGAAAGAACTATTATCGTTTTCATGAAATAAAAGGGAATCCACTGATCTAACCTGGTACTTTCTAATTAACCCTGCGTAGTCGCGGGCATGCTTATCATTCGTGCCAACCCCAAACATTTCGCCCTTTTCTAATATTTTAAATAGGCGTTTATACTTTTTGTCATTGTTAATAGCCGGCTCATTAAGACTATCATTAACAACATATAACAACCTAAATACTCCATTGGCTTTATTAATGGTAATATCGTACGTACCTCCCGGCAAGCCCGCTTTTCCGCTCAAGATTATAGTTGAATCGCTTGTAGGTTTAGGCTTAGGTTTTTGAGCCATCGTGCTTGCAATACATATAGAAAATATGATTTGAAGCGTGAATACGAATTTTAGAGCGTTAATATTCATATAAGTTTCAGCTATTTCATAGCTTCAATTTTGCGTACTACCTGAGGTTAGCGTTCAAGGTAATAGTTTTATATCTATTACCAGGAATATTATTAGATGTTTAATAATACTTTAGTACTGTCTTTGCCAGCAAATTCCTATTTGGGAAATCTTTATAAACCGCAACAGTCTGACTCATCAAATTACACAACATTGGATCTAATGCCTTACTTGGGCTGTGCACATCCTTTTCCCGAACTTTACCCGCCGCAATTGTTTTGAAATAAACATCATAACCGTCCAACGCGATACCGCGACGCCGGTCAAATTCTTTGAAATTATCAGCAAAAATATTCAGAAATGCTTCTGTGAATGCAGGACTGTAGCGCTCTGTAAAAGTGATGGAATCAGCGGAGTTAACCTGGTGCTTTCTAAATACCCTGATATATTTTATACTCTGCTTTTGGCTCAAACCTTTTCTAAATAGGCTGCCATTGTTCATTATCCTGGTCAGACGCTTAAAGGTCCTGTCTTTGTTCAAATTGAGGTCGTTCAGGCTATCGTTAACAACGTACACAATCTTGAATATCCCTCTAACTTTACTAATCGTGATATTAAATTCTCCACCTTCCAGGCCCTGCTGACCGTGCATATTAATTGATGTATCAACCGCAAGCTTACCCTTGTCATTCTGAGCAAATGCAGCTGTAAAACAGCCAAATGCCAATTGGAAAATGATCAAAAACCTGACTGCGTTAAATCCGCTCATCTAGTTTACGTCACAATCTAACGGTATTTCAAACCAAAACTCAGATCCCTTATTTTCAACACTTTCTACGCCAATTTCACCATTGTGCCGCTTAATCACCTCCGAAGATATATAAAGGCCTAAACCCAGTCCGGAAATGTGATTTGCTGATTCTTCAACCCTAAAAAAACGATCGAAAATATAGTTCAGTTTGTCTTTTGGAATGCCCAAACCCTGATCTTTTACAGATACCTTCAGTTTCTCACCCTTTTTAAATGCCTTAACAGTTATTTCTTTTCCGTTAGGTGAATATTTAATTGCATTTGAAAGAAAATTGGAAACAACCTGCTCAATCCGGTTCCTATCTGCATTTACTTCAACGTCTTCAATATCAGTAACAACCTTATGCTTTACCAAGCTATCCTGAATGCCATCCAGCGTTTCTGCAATCACATCAACAACCCTGAAAGGAGAGAAAGTAAAAGTCATTTTTCCTGCCTGAATCTTCGTCACATCCAGCAAATCCTCCACCAGCTCTGTCAATTTCCCAACCTGCCGGTTTGCTTTATTTATAAAACCGGGGATATTGTCAAACCGCTGTGTCGATGCCATTTTCATAGCATACTGCAGGTAGCCCTTAATGCTGGTAATTGGTGTTTTTAACTCATGACTGGCGATACTCATGAATTCATCTTTTTTGTACATCAGGTCTTTGGTTGTCTTTTGGGCAATCACCAGATCTGTTACTTCAAAACCAAAAAATGATATCCCGTCAATGCTGCCATCTTCAGAAAATACCGGGTTAATCGTTAAATCAAACCAGCTGTCCTCCATTTCTCCTGTAGCATCATTTCTCTTATGTACTTTGTGAGCATTGGCAACATAAGGCACCCCGGTTTCAATTACTTTCTTCTCTAGCCGCTTTAAGCCATCTGTCGCGAATTGAGAATTAGCCGGCATAGGCTGTCCAATTTGGCTCCTGTCGCCATCGTAACTTACAAAGGCTTCATTCATAAATTCATACACCAACTCCTTTCCTCTCCTAATGGAGATCAGGGCAGGGGCTTTCTGAAATATACTGTAAAACTCATCCTGCTGCTTCTGTACAAGAAGCTGCAATTCATTACGCTTAAATTCGTTCTGCTTTTGCTTGCTGATATCGATTACATAGGTAACCGCGTCTCCACCATTTTCATCATCCAAAACTGCAGAGCCAACAAGTACATCCACAACGCCACCGGTTTTTGTGAAGTATTGTTTTTCAAACGGCGGACAATAACCCTGGTCTTTCAACACCTGCGCAGATATTTTGCTGATGGTTATAAACTCAGGCGGTGTCAAAGTCATCCAATCGAGAGACCCGCTTTCAACATCTTCTATTGTAAACCCAAGCATGTCCAGAAAAATCTGGTTTGCATTTTCTATTTTGCCCGAATCCAGGTTTGAAAAGATCATTCCAATAACGTTTGAATCAAATATCTTTCTAAACTTGCGTTCTGTCGAGTTCAGCCTGATTTCAGTTTCTGCAAGAAGGGAAATGTCAAGAATGGAACCAACCATCCTGTAAGGTACCTTATTTTCATCCAGGATAATGCTTCCCCGGTCCAATATTGTTGCGTAACTGCCATCCGCCTTTTGTAACCGGTATTGTGCCGACCATTGCGCTTGTCCGCTATTAATGGCCTCATAAACACTTTTCTTTACGCGGTTCCTGTCCTCCTCATGGATAATGTCGAAATAAAAAGAGATGTTTTCATTCTCATGTGCGCGTTGATAACCAAACATCACCGCAAAATTATCATTGCGCCACATCGTGTTCGATGCCAGGTCCCAATCCCAAACCGTATCATTGGTCGCTTTGGAAACCAACTTAAACCTTTCTTCACTCTCAGAAAGCGATTTAGTCCGCTCCCTAACTTTCTCCTCCAGTTCTGTGTTCAGCTGTTTCAGGTTTTCCCTGGTGCCCAACAGTTCATTGTAGTTCCGCTTAATCTTCTCATCAGCATATTTTTTACTGGTGATATCAGTTAGTGTCGCGGCAAAGCCATCAGACATTTTAACCGCAACCAGTTGTAACCATATTTTATCACTAAACCTGAATTCATATTGCAGGGTGGTGCCTTTTTCTACAATATTTACGTATCGCTCAGCTAAATTGCCATCCGTCAATTCGGGCAGCTGTTCAAACAACCTCGATCCCAATACCTCTGTGATGCTCTTTTTCAGCAACTTAGTGGTTTGCTCGTTCAAAGTAATACACTCAAAGTCTACAATAGCGTGTTGCTTGTTTCTGATGGATTTAAATGCCATTACGCCATTCTGACTGGCGTTAAATACCCCCGTTATCAGGTTATTGAGTTCAGTCAGTTTAGATACATCAACAAAAGAAATAACTACGCCATCCGTCTTCTTGTCCTTGCGGATATAGGGCATAATCCGCATCAAACAGCTCTTACCACTTTTTAGCTGGATCTCTTTTTCAATCGAACGGTTGGTAGCTAAAACGGTTGAAATGTTCTCATTCAGGTTTTCCGCCTGCAAGTTGTTGGAGATCTGTTCAATGGACCTGCCTATGTCAGCTTCAATAAGGTTAACCATGCTGATGGCAGCAGCATTAAACTTTCTAATGTACATGCCCGCATCAACAAAGATCTGTCCGATGTCTGTACTTCTGAAATAGTTGTCCAGGTCGTCATTCAAGTCGATGAGCTCTTTTATTTTCAGCTGATGTTCAGTGTTTAACGTATGCAGCTCTTCATTTAAAGACTGTAATTCTTCGTTGCTGGATTGCAGCTCTTCGTTTGCAGAGAGCAATTCTTCATTGGTAGATTGAAGTTCCTCATTAGTGGTCTCCATCTCCTCAACGGCCATCTGCAAATTGCTGCGCGTCTCATTCAGTTCAGCTTCGAGTTCAAATATGTATTCGTTCTGGTTGCCATCATGAAATTCAAACATCCCTGCCGATTCCTTTTCCGGCAGCATTTCGACGGTACTTTCAGAAAATACGATCATGGTAACTGTACTCACCTGATTGGGATCGGGAGGTTGTACTGAAATATTCAGGTATCGCTCCAGGCCAGCTTCTTCAAAACGAACTTTACGTAAGTGGATCGGTTCGTGGCTTTTCCAGGCTTTTCTAAGTGCAGTGTTGAGGATAATTGCCGCCTGTTTGGGGATCATTTTTAAAATGTCGAGCTCTATTTTACCTTCCGGCAACGACAAATACTTGCGGTAATCGCCAATGGCATCCTGCATAATGTTTGCCCTGTCGATGTAAATGGCTACGTAGCCAAGCTTTTTGGTAATGAAATCGTTGAAATTTCTTTCGATCGCACTAAAAGTAATGTCTTTGGGGGCAGCCTTCTTTTCGTTGGCAATGGTAGCCCTAAAATTTGTACCGTAGGTATTGTAATTGGCATAATTGATTACACCAGATTTCTGGTAAATCTTATGCTTGCCAGATACTTCAGTCAAGCCACTTTTCAATAAAGATGCAGTTTCACTGGTGCCTAAAAACAAGATACCACCCTGTACCAATGAAAAATGAAACACCGACAATATCTTTTCCTGAAGAATGTTGTTCACATAGATCAACATGTTTCTACAGGTAACGATGTCGTTTTTGATGAACGGTGGAGATTTGGTTACATCATGTTTCGCAAAAACTATCTGCTTTCTAACTTCCGGTATAATCCCATAGAATTTACCGTCCTGCTGAAAGTATTTTTTAAATAAACGGGCAGGTATTTCCTTTTTAATTGTGACTGGATATTGATTTTTGGCCGCTATTTCAATGCTCTTTTCGTCTATATCAGTTGCAAAGATCTTGATGTCGATTGATTTGCCTGATTTCTCAACGCATTCATTCGCCAATACTGCAATGGTGTAAGCCTCCTGACCGGTGCTGCATGCACATACCCATACCTTCAACGTATCACCAGAGCTCTTCTTGTCTATAATGCTTTTGAGCTGCTCATTAAAGGCCTCAAATGCAGTAGTGTCCCTAAAGAACTTCGTAACCCCAATTAGAAAATCCTGACCTAAAATAGCCGCTTCCTTAGGGCTTTTCTTCAATAGTTTAATGTAGTCGTCCAGGTTATGAACCTCGTTTTCATTCATTCTCCTGCCGATCCTGCGGATGATTGTTGGCGTTTTATAAAGGTTAAAGTTGTTGCCGCTTTGTTCATGTACCAGGGCAAAAACCTCATCAAGAAGTTCCTCGTTAATCTTTCCGTTCTCTAAAATCTTAACCGGTTCCTCGTGTACATGGTTAAAAAGTTCCTTACTAATCTCGCTGGGCAACAAAACAAAATCGGCATTACCGGAAGCAATTGCACTGTTAGGCATGCCATCAAACTTGGCCGAAGAAGGCTCCTGCACAATAACCATCCCACCGCATTCCTTTATTGCCTGAATACCTTTTGTACCATCAGTACCGGTTCCCGATAAAATAACGGCAATCGCTTTCTCTTTCTTATCCTCTGCAAGGGTAAACAGAAAATGATCTATAGCTGTATTCGGGGCTTTAACCGATGATTTGTTTGAAAGTTTTAAGCGCCCGTTCTGTATGGTAATGAGCTTATCATTCGGGATGATGTAGACACAATCCTGCTGAACCGTCATGTTGTTTGCCGCCTCAAACACTTTCATGTGTGTATGCTTTCCTACCAGTTCAACAAGCAGGCTTTTATAGTCAGACGACAAGTGCTGGATAACCACAAAAGAAAAACTGCTGTTGGCAGACATGTTGTCGAAAAACTCATGAATAGCTTCAAGGCCACCGGCAGATGCACCGATTGCAACTATGTACTTGTCATATCTTTTAGCTGTTGTTGAAGTCTTGTTTACCGTCATCAATTGTACTACTAGTTATAAGGCTGGTTCAAACTAAATTCCAGAAAGAATTTCCTCAGCGATTCCGCCACTTCTATTTCAGCAGGCAGCCAGGGCTGAGATTGGCCATTCACAGTTTCAAGCCAAAGTTTAAACGAATTTCTGGGGTGGTAGTTTACACCATCCTTTTCCATACTAAAGGCGTTGTTTGGGTCGCCACCCCATCTAATACTTTTAACCACTTCAGGGCGAAAGCAAATCATCAAGTCATCATTTCCCTGATCGGTTGGTATAATCATTATACCGCTTGCTACCGGGGTATAAGCAGCTGCTTCATCAAAAATATCCCGCAGGCCATGGGTATAAAAAATGTTGCCAACAGCCTTTTCAGATGCCCAGATGAACAGGTTTTCCAATTCTTCCATTGCCGGAACCTCACCTGAGGTTGCTATTTTACCCTTTGAAATGACCGCAATTCCAGTTCCATTCAACAAATTAATCAAGGTTTTGTTTGCATCCGCCATCAAGCCCTGAACGATACTTGCTTTAGAAAATACCTGTTCTGTAATGGCAGCTTTCATCACCAGCATCCGGGCAGAAACAACAAGCTGCTCGTTTTTCAGCACCGCAGCAATCCGGTAAGAGATTTCCATACTTAGCCATTCAAATATGGACCGGAGCTCCACCGTCAGGTATTTTTCTGTAATGTGATGACAAGATATTAAACCCCATAGCGCCCCATCAACCATTACCCTGATAGACATAGAAGCCATCACATTCATGTTAGCCATATATTCCAGGTGCACAGCAGCCACACTGCGGAGGTTGCAGTCAGAAAGGTCTAAAAAGCCATTAGAACCCGGGTTAATAACGGGGAAGAGCCTCGAGGGCTTATAATTTCTATTGGGGATTAACCGATAAGGATTTTTAATGTATAGTGCCCTGGCTTGCTTAGGCACATCCGATGCCGGGAAAGTCTGGCCTAAATAGCTTTCCAGTTCACCTTCAATTTCTTCGGCGATAACCGTTCCATTCCATCCTTCATCGAAGCGGTACATCCGTATACCATTAAAACCAGCCAGTCTCCTTATTTCATAGATACTTAGTTCGCATATTTCCTCAAGGTTTTCGGTACGTTCAATGATGGAGATGAACGACCGCACCTCCTGGAAAACTTCTGAGAAGCTGCGTTCAGGAATAGCATGTGCTTTTTCGATCTCCAGTATGACCTGGTCTTTTTTAATGTGCAGGAGAACATTTAAATCAAATGCATCAGCAGCGTTTACCAATTTGCAGGAGTAAGGAATCCTTGTCCGGGCGCCAATAGCAATTTCCTTTTTAAGTCTTTCAGCATCAGCGGGAGAGAGGAATTTAGAAAAATCAGCACCAATCAGGTCCTGAATGCTGGCTCCAATAATATCCGTGATGTTTTCACTGCCTTGAATGATCTCCAGCGAGGAGGTATCAATGATCAAGAGGTAACCATAATCCTGAATAGAATTGGTTTGGTGAATTGCCAGGTTCCCGCAAAACTGCGAGTCGTAGTCTTTTTTTTCAGGCATCTTTTACTAACAACTATCGTTATCATAAACAAACGACTAATTAAAGCAGATTGTCCTAATTTATAGGTTGGCCCTGGGTTAATGTGACCTCCCTATCGTAAAAATAGAAAATATCAGGCAAATTCCTAAATTGAGGAGGGAGGGCATAGGTAACGATTTTGTAAATATTAGGTTAACGAATAGCGCAATGCGTTTTAATGGACTTGTACCTAACCAGATGAGGAGAAACGCCCAGTTTCCTTACAACTATTTGGAATGCGAATTCCTTCCAGCTTTGCTTATAAACAAAAAACACCCCTAATCTTAATACCAGGGGTGTAAGCGTTTTTATTTCCGTTTAAAGTAAATCAGCAACACGCCAAATACGATGATTAAAATCCCGCTGATCCACATCCATGTCTTCAGCGGTATACTTTCTTTCACTACAAC
Source organism: Bacteroidota bacterium (assembly GCA_040385565.1). GTDB lineage: Bacteria > Bacteroidota > Bacteroidia > Sphingobacteriales > Sphingobacteriaceae > Pedobacter. The sequence goes on from JAZKHD010000024.1 coordinate 211,523, forward strand.
CTCTTTTTTTAATGTAGCCTTTGCATCAATCTTTGCTGTGCCATAACCGGCTTTATCCACTTGCTCGCTAATCTTTTTGTGACCCTGTAATGTGCCGTCTGTCCTGTAATAATATTCGTTAGTTTCTTTGGTGGCCTTTGTTAGATCGAGCTGAGTGATGTCCGCTTTGGCGACTGTCGCCTCTGTTTCAACTTCCTCAGTTTTGGTGGTTTTCTTCATCAGGTTGCAACCGTTTATCAACACCAAATAAGAAATCAACAAGAGGCAGAATTTTATAAATGATAAGTGTTTCATAATTTTCCTTTCTTCAATTGGCTGATTGGGGTAACCCAGTCGGCATAATACCTGATTGATTTTCTGTTCCTGATGCGCCTGTATACGCCATCACCCTCCCTGCCACCAGAGCCATCTGTATTTCCCTCGATGCTTGTAATCAAATCACCATTAACTTTTTCTACAAAACCACAATGCGCAATGCGGTTTAAAGCAGGGAAATAGATGCCTAAGACATTCCCGGGCATTGCCACCGCTACTAGCCTGGAGGTGGGAAAGAGGCTTGGCGACCAGCCTGTTCTTGGGCTTGCGTAACCAGCCTGCTTAAACACCCATGATACAAATGCAGCGCAGTAAGGTTGGCCCTTCTTCAGATCCACACATGCCAGGTATTCCTCAACCCGTTCACCATCATTGTTGCCGGTTTTCTCCCTCACCCAAATCTCCCCCTGGGCAATGGGTAGGAGTTTCTTAGGCAGCGTTGGCTGGTTAAGCTCAGTACTTTTCGCATAAAATTGCTCACCCATCAGTACCCTGGTCCATTGGCCGACAGGCAAGGGCTCGCCCTGCATATTTACGGGTATTAACATATTGCGATCAGGCATCCAACTGCTGCCAACACAAGTAAGGCAAACGATGCAAAGTAGAATACGAATTGTTGACATGAGCTGAGTTGTTTAAAGTGTGATAAAAAGTTATAGTCGTCAGGAAGGCCAATTGCCGACCAAAATTTCTTGTGAATCCACAAACTCAAACTGAAAATGAGCTGGAAACAGAACATGCCGATAATGACCAGCGATAACATGCTTGGATCCACATACCCTGCTGCAGGGTCTATTTTTTGAAGCGTCTGCTGAAGAAGAAAGTACAGCATCGCAGTAAGGATCAGTAAGTGTATGGGTTTTAAGCCCTGAACAGCCTTCACGCTGTCTGCTTGTAAGCTGAATATTTTCATAATAATTTTTATTTAGTATTTGAATTTTCTTTAGTTGTTTTTTCCTGGTTTATTTTATGCTGTCATTGCGAGGAGGCACGACGAAGCAATCCTATAACCCACCCCTCGCTTCCCCCTGTCGCGGAGCCACGACGAAGCAATTTTAAAAAGGGTGCCGTTACACACGGCACCCATCTTATCATTTAAAGCACTACAACCTGCCCCAAATATTTGGTTTTCGACACCAGGTCTGTTGTAATATTTGAGCTAAAAGCTGCATAAACATGCACCTGATCACCGCTAAACTCTGCCGGTACAC
>JAZKHD010000025.1:0-45938 GCA_040385565.1 Bacteroidota bacterium
CATTTGAGCTTACCCTTTCGGGGGTATGTTTTTCATAGGTAGATGTAGGGTCGAATATTTATATTCGGCCCTTTTTTGTTAAGCACTGTTCTGTATATTTACCCGCCTATGAAAAAGAAGAAAATAGTTGTAGCAGTTACCGGTGCCAGCGGCTCTATTTACGCCAAAGTACTGTTTGATAACCTGGCAAAACTAGGAGATCAGATTGAGGCTGTCGGCGTGGTGATGTCTGACAATGCCAAAGAAGTTTGGCAGTTTGAGTTAGGTAATACGAACTATAAAGATTATAATTTCAACTTCTATCAAAAAATGGATTTCAATGCCCCATTTGCATCGGGTTCTGCGAAATTCGATACCATGATCATCGTGCCCTGCTCTATGGGAACGTTAGGAAGGATTGCAAGCGGCATATCGAATGATCTGATTTCCAGAGCTGCTGACGTGATTTTGAAGGAACGACGTAAGCTGATCACAGTTGTAAGGGATACTCCTTTTAGTTTGATTCATATTAATAATATGAAGACGGTAACTGAGGCAGGGGGGATAATTTGTCCGGCTAACCCTTCTTTTTACAGTTTACCTAAAACGCTCGAAGACGTAGCGCAGACGGTTGTAAGCAGGGTCATAGATCTGGCAGGGCTTGAGCAGGATACCTATCGCTGGAATGAATCATAAATAAAATTAAAAACCTTATCTTTGCGCCTTCAATGAGGAAGGTTGCATTTTATACATTAGGCTGTAAGCTGAATTTTTCAGAAACATCTACCATAGGCAGATTATTTACAGATGCCGGCTACGCCGTAGTAGAATTCACTGCTGGTGCTGATGTTTATGTGATTAACACCTGCTCGGTTACCGAACATGCAGATAAGAAATGCAGGAAAGTGGTAAACGAGGCACTAAAATATTCTCCTAATGCCTACGTAACGATTGTTGGTTGTTATGCGCAACTCAAGCCGACTGAAATTGCGGAGATTGAGGGCGTGGATATGGTGTTGGGTGCTGCTGAGAAATTCCGTATTGTAGAATACATTTCTGACCTTACTAAACAACCTAAGGCGGTTGTACACCAGCAAAGTATAGAAAAAGTTAACCATAGTTTTATAGCTTCTTATTCAATTGGCGACCGAACCCGTACGTTTCTAAAGGTTCAGGACGGATGCGATTACCCTTGTACTTATTGTACAATACCACTGGCAAGAGGCGGTAGCAGGAGTGATACCATTGAAAACGTAGTTAACCGGGCCAGGCAAGTTGCCGAAAGCGGCGTAAAGGAAATTGTGCTGACCGGGGTAAACCTGGGCGACTTTGGGATCAGGAGTGGTACAAGAGAAGACAAATTCTTTGACTTGATTAAGGCACTCGATGAAGTTGAAGGAATAGAGCGCATCAGGATATCTTCTATTGAGCCAAATCTGCTGAGTAATGAGATCATTGAATTTGTGGCCGGTTCTAAACGTTTTGTGCCGCATTTCCACATTCCACTGCAGTCTGGTTCAAACAAAATACTCGCGCTGATGCGCAGGCGTTACCAGCGGGAATTGTATACCGAACGTGTTGCCAAAATAAGAGCCGTGATGCCAAATTGCTGCATTGGGGTAGACGTTATTGTAGGTTTCCCCGGAGAAACGCAGGAAGACTTTTTAGATACGTATAAGTTTTTAAACGAACTGGAAATTTCCTATCTCCATGTGTTTACTTACTCAGAGCGTGAACTTACAGCGGCAGCTGATATGAAAGGGATCGTTCCCGGTAACGTTCGTGCAGACCGAAATAAAATGCTCCATATCCTATCTGACAAAAAGCGCAGGTCATTTTATGAAACCCAGGTTGGTTCTACAGGAGAAGTTCTTTTTGAAGAAGGCAGAGATGGCTTTATGCATGGCTTTACTAAAAACTATGTAAAGGTAAAAGCAAAGTACGATCCTGTTATGGTGAACGAAATTAAGATGGTAAAGCTAATCGCTTTAACCGCTGATGGGGAAGTAGAAGTTGCAGAAACAGAAGAAGTTTTAGTGCATTAATCCTATATTCGCATAAATTTTTTAACTGTATGTTTCCAACCGTATCCCATTTTATAGAATATCTTTTTGGAATACAAGTTCCGCTTCCATTCAACACTTTTGGGGTATTTGTAGCACTCGCTTTCATAGCTGGTTACTGGGCTTTTAGTCAGGAGTTCAAGCGTAAGGAGTCGCTTGGGATTTTACATCCTGTCAAAAAATCTGTAATAGTGGGTGTGCCGGCAACCACAGGGGAGCTTGTAGGGAATGGAATCTTTGGTTTTCTGATTGGTTATAAGCTCGTTTATGCATTTCTAAATTATAGCTTATTTGTAAGCGATGCCCAGACTGTATTGCTATCCCTAAAAGGAAATTTTTTAGGAGGTATTGCATTCGCTGCGTTATTTGTCTATTGGGATTTTAAAGAAAAAAATGCCCATAAATTAACTAAACCGAAAACTGTTGAAGTCACTCAGCATCCATATGAGCTAATGGGTTCACTCATTGTTTGGGCAGCAGTATGGGGCTTTTTGGGTGCCAAAATATTTGACAATCTGGAGCATTGGGACTCCTTTATTCAGGATCCTATTGGTGGGTTGTTGTCTTTTAGTGGCCTCACCTTTTATGGTGGATTAATTTGCGGTGGAGCTGCAGTGCTTTATCTGGCAAATAAAAATGGTGTAAAGCCACTGCACATGCTGGATATTGGCGGCCCGGGTATGATGCTGGCTTATAGTGTAGGCCGTATTGGTTGTCACCTTTCAGGAGACGGCGACTGGGGTATTCCTAACCTTAATCCAAAGCCCTTTAATTGGCTGCCAGATTGGTTATGGGCTTACACTTATCCTAATAATGTTGCAAACGAAGGCGAGCCTATTGCAAATTGTGTAGGCAAATTTTGCAGAGAACTGGCGCAGCCTGTTTATCCAACACCTATCTATGAAGTAATCGTTTGTTTCGTTCTCTTTCTGATTCTATGGCAGATGCGTCATCAGATTAAATCGCCAGGAATGATGTTTGGTATTTATCTTATGATGAATGGGGTAGAACGTTTCTGCGTGGAATTGATTAGGGTGAACAGCAAATATAATGTGGCTGGAATCCAGTTTACACAAGCTGAACTGATCTCATCTCTACTCTTCATCTCTGGCTTGCTTCTTGTTGCTAACGCAGTGAAGAATAAAAAAACGCTTAGCCACTATTAAACTTAGGTTGTTTTGGATTACAAATTATTATGCCAGCAGGTAATAGCAAGCACACGCTTAACAGGTAATTTCATCAGAAAGGAATCGATGAATTTCGATGCCAAATCAATAGAGTTTAAGGGACTCAATGATCTTGTGTCTTACGTGGATAAGCAAGCTGAGAAGCAATTGGTTAAAAATCTCTCCAAGCTTTTACCTGAAGCTGGTTTTACCACAGAAGAAGAAACGATCAATACCAAAGGAGAAGTTTATAACTGGATTATTGATCCTTTGGATGGCACCACAAATTTTATCCACGGAATACCTACGTACGCTATTAGCATTGCGCTTTATGAGTATGATAAACCAGTGATTGGAGTGGTTTACGAGATAAATAGGGGAGAGATGTTTTCCGCATACAAAGGTGGCAAGGCCTATTTGAATAACAAAGAAATTAGCGTCTCAGAAAGATCAACTATTTCTCAGTGCCTGCTCGCTACCGGATTTCCATATTATCAGTTCGAAAAACAGGCACAGTACATGCAGTTGTTTACTGAAATGATGCAGAAATGCCATGGATTGAGAAGAATAGGTTCTGCTGCTGTTGATTTAGCTTACGTGGCCTGCGGTAGATTTGACGCCTTTTTTGAATATAACCTGAATGCCTGGGATGTTGCTGCAGGCGCTTTCATCGTAGAACAGGCCGGCGGGAACATTATGAATTTTAGTGGTGGACCCGAATTCATCAATCAAAGAGAAATTCTCGCTACCAACGGGCTCATTGATGGGGAACTCATTGAGACAATGAAGAAGCACTTCGGTAACTAAAGTGCTTCTGATACTACTTCTTTAACTTCAGGAACCATTCTCTGTAACAAATTCTGGATACCAGATTTTAGTGTGATTGTTGAAGATGGACAGCCGCTGCATGATCCTCTTAATTCAACAGTTACAACACCTTCCTCAAAAGATTTATAAGTGATGGCACCACCATCCTGCTCAACAGCCGGACGCACATAGTCGTTCAAGATCTGTTGAATTTTAATTTCCAGATCAGTCCCTACAAACGCAGGAGCGTCCTCACCTGTTTCTTCTTTGATTTTGTATTCAGATTCTACTGCACCTTTAACAAATTCCTTTAAAATAGGTTCAACATCAGCCCACTCTGCATCTTCAGTCTTTGTAATCGTTACAAAATTGCTTGCAAAAAATACACCGTTTACGAAGTTGAACTTAAAAAGTTCTTTAGCGAAAGGAGAATGCTCTGCAGCGTCCTTTGTCGCAAAATCTTCACTGCCATTGATCAAAAGTTTATTTACCATAAACTTCATCGTTGCCGGGTTGGGTGTTTGCTCTGTATATACGTTGATTGTCATTGTCTTCTTATTTTATACAAAAATAAATAATTCAAGTTGCCTTTTTGAATGAGGGTGTCTGATTTGAGTCATTTAACGAGCTAAAGCTCATTGCTGTTTTAGTAGACGCCTGTGTAATTAAAAGGTGTGATTTTTTTGAGCTCTATCTTTAGGGTCTCGCTCACGTTCAAACCATCGATAAAATCGGCCATTGTCACCGCAGTTATCTTTTGATTTGTACGCGTTAGGTCCTTAAGCGCCTCATATGGATTTGGATAAGCTTCTCTCCTTAAGATAGTTTGGATAGCCTCGGCAACTACAGCCCAATTGTTGTCCAGATCTGCGTGTATTGCCTCTTCATTTAGCAAAAGCTTATTAAGGCCTTTAAAAGTGGAGCTGATCGCAATGATGGTATGGGCCATTGGTACACCTACGTTTCTAAGCACGGTAGAATCCGTAAGATCCCTTTGCAGGCGACTAATTGGGAGTTTTGCAGCGAAGAATTCGAAAGATGCGTTTGCAATACCGGCATTTCCTTCAGCATTTTCAAAATCAATTGGATTAACCTTATGTGGCATGGCAGATGAGCCAACTTCCCCTTCTTTGATTTTTTGCTTGAAATAGTTCTTTGATATGTATGCCCAAATATCGCGGTCCATATCAATAATGATGTTGTTAATGCGTTTTAAAGCATCGCATTGCGCAGCAAACTGGTCGTAGTGCTCAATTTGCGTGGTGTGCTGAGCGCGGTCTAAGCCCAGTATGTTATTCACGAAGTGATTTGAGAAATCAACCCAGTTTATGGATGGATAAGCGATATGATGTGCATTAAAATTACCTGTAGCGCCGCCAAATTTGGCGCTATTAGGAATATTTTTGAGGTTTTGAAGCTGAATGGATAAACGGTCAGCAAACACTATAAATTCTTTACCGAGTTTGGTTGGTGATGCGGGTTGACCGTGGGTATGCGCAAGTAATGGTACGTCTTTCCATTCTGTAGCAAGGTCCTTTATTTTATCAATCAGTGTTTCAATCTGTCTGTAATAGACTTCATTAAGGGCAATTTTAAAACTATAGGGGATCGCCGTATTATTGATGTCCTGAGAAGTAAGGCCGAAGTGGATAAATTCTTTATATTTTTCAAAACCCAGGTTATCAAACTGTTTCTTAATAAAATACTCAACGGCTTTTACATCATGGTTTGTTATTTTTTCAGTGTCTTTCACTTCCTGAGCGTCGCCCTCACTGAAAGACTCATGAATTGTCCGCAGTTTAGCGTATGCTGATTTATCAAAGTCGCCCAGTCCTGGCAATTCTACATCACAGAGTGCAATAAAATATTCAATTTCGATAAATACCCTGTATTTAATAAGGGCGTATTCAGAAAAGTACTTTGAAAGGTCTTGTGTAGTGTTTCTATAACGGCCGTCGATTGGGGAAATGGCCTGTAGTGACGATAAATTCATGAATTAACTATATTTTCAATAGCAAATGTAGCATTTTTTCAGTCGATAAGACGGCGTTCAGATGCAAAGTTTTGGGCACAAAAAAAGAGTGTACCCCACATGTTAGGGTACACTCTCTTAATTTGACCTACTTAGCTTAAACTAGTGTTTAGTTGAATCAGTAGTAGTAGTAACTGTAGTATCTTTTACAGTTGAATCAGTAACTGTAGTATCAACAGTAGTAGTTACAGTTGAAGAATCAGTAACTGTAGTATCTGTAGATTCGCCAGTTTTTTCTGAGTTACAAGCTGCTACTGATAAAGAAATTGCTAAAGCTAAAAAGCCAAATTTAAATGCGTTTTTCATTTTAATTCTATTTTAAATAATTAATTAATTTTACAGGTTAATACTGTAAAGTTTAAAAGGTAACCCATCTGTTTTAAAAAAAAACAAATAATTTTTTGGGTTACAGTTTTTAGAGGAGAAGTATTAAGGATACGAATCAAAAAGTATTTTTTTTCGTTATCATTGGGTTACCATTCACATTAAAATGTATTAATTGGTGAGTAATAAGTTAAGCAGTTCAGTTCCAACAGATAGAGAGGTAGTTTTAGGGATCTTAAACAACTCTGATGATGCGCTAAATAAGCTGTATATCGGTTACTTTCCGATGATACTGCAGTTTATATTAAATAACAATGGTGATGAAGATGATGCAAAAGACGTGTATCAGGAAGGCATAATTGTTCTTTACAATAAAATTAAAGGCGGAGATTTCGAGTTAAGCAGTAAACTAAAAACGTACATATATTCAGTTTGCAGAAGGATTTGGTTAAAGAAGCTTGCCCAGCAAAGCAAGAAAACCAATAACATAGCAGACTTTGAAGATGTAATAGCCACTGATGTTGATCTTGAAGATCATGAGCAAAAGGAGGCACAATTCAATAGAATGCAATCAGCCTTACTTCACCTTGGAGAACCCTGTAAGACCATTATTCAGGATTTTTATTTGAACAACCTTTCAATGCAAGACATTTCTGAGAAGTTTGGTTACACCAATACTGACAATGCCAAGACCCAGAAATATAAATGCTTACAAAGGTTAAAAAAGTTATTTTTTCAGTCATAAGGCGATGAGAAACGAGATGGATTTAGAGAGTATAATTGAAGATTACCTGAACGGTAAACTTAACCCTGCAGAAATAGAGGCTTTTGAAAAATTGCGCCAAAGCGATCCAAATGTGGATTATAAAGTCGTTTCCCACCAAACATTCATAGGTTCCTTAAAGGATTATGCAAATACACTTGAACTAAAAAGCAAGATGGATTTGGCTCATGCGGAACTGGATGTTGATTCTTTAAGCAGGAAGTTAGGGCCGCACCCTTCATTACTTGTCAATATTTGGCGTAAAAACCGTGCTGCGATCGGGGTGGCTGCATCATTCATCTTTTTGAGCTCAATCATGTTGTATTCTATCAACCAGAATACAGAACAGATCGGTAATGTTGAATTGTTAAAAACAGACCTGGCAAATATCAAGCGTTCCCAAAGTAGTTTAATCAGGAAATTTAATTCAGCAGTTCCTCCCAACAAGAAATTAAAGCCGGCTAATTTTGGCGGTACAGGCTTTGCCCTGAGCACAAACGGGTATATTCTAACAAATCTACATGTTGTTGATGGAGCCGACTCAGTTTATGTACAGGACAATAAGGGTAACCAGTACCGTGTTAAAATAGATAAAAAAGATACACAATATGATTTGGCAATTTTAAAAATCATTGATGATTCGTTTAAATTGCCCGTTTTGCCCTACCGTTTAAAACAAAATGGAATTGGTATTGGTGAAGATGTTTATACTTTAGGTTTCCCTAAAGATGATGCTGTCTATGCCAAAGGATATGTAAGTTCTAAAACAGGCTATAGCAGTAATGATTCGGCACAATATCAGGTTTCCATAGATGTAAATCCAGGTAATAGCGGTGGCCCACTGATGGATCAGAATGGTAATGTTATTGGTGTGGTTACTGCAAAATTAGACAGGGTTGATGGCGCAACTTTCGCTGTTAAATCTAAATATATCCAGGAAATCCTTAACATGATCCCAAATGATTCACTTGGCAGTCAGGTTAAATTCAATAAAAGAAATTCTTTACAAGGCTTAAGTACAACGCGTCAGGCTGAGAAAATGCAAGACTTCGTCTTTATGGTGAAAGTATATAAGTAGCCTGAGCTACAGCAATTGCATTTTTCGTAATTGCTAAGATTTAAAAACTCCTGAACTTTATTAGTAAGTTTAGGAGTTTTTTATTTTAAACGCATTTTATGGACTTTGGAAAAGTGCCTGCCGAGCAGCTCGCATCCGTTGATTTTACATTACCACCAGACGGGATGCAGACCGCCCAAACCCTTTCAGGATTACCCAAGAATGAACAACCTGCTTTTTTTGTAGGTTGTGCCAAATGGGGAAGAAAGGAATGGGTTAATATGATCTATCCCCTGAAAACTAAGGAAGCTAATTTTCTTGATGAATATGTAAAGCATTTTAATTCAATAGAATTAAATGCTGTTTTCTATAGTATCCCAAAAGCAGAACTGATACAAAAGTGGAAACTAAAAGCTGATGCAAATGCTGTAAATGGATTTGTTTTCTGCCCAAAATTTTCAAGAACGATTAGTCATATAAAACGTTTGAAAGATGCAGATGTACCCACAGACCTATACTTGTCCAGCATCTACGAGTTTGAGAAATATTTGGGTCCATGTTTTCTTCAGTTAGGCGATAATTTTTCTCCGTCAAACTTTACTGTTCTTGAAAACTACCTAAAATTGCTGCCCGAAGACCTTAAGGTTTTTGTGGAAGTAAGACATGGAAGCTGGTTTGCTGACCCAATTATCAGGAAGCAGTTGTTTGAAATGCTTGCCCGATTGAACAAAGGTGCAGTTATAACTGATGCTAGCGGCAGACGGGATTGCGTCCATATGGAAGTCACCATTCCGGAGGTCTTCATCCGCTTTGTGGGAAATGGCAAGGATTACCAGGCATCTGATTTTGCCCGTGTTGACGAGTGGGTTGCGAGAATTAAACCATGGATTGAGAGGGGCTTGACCAAGGTCTACTTCTTTTTGCACCAGCATGACGAAAAGGATACCCCAATTTTAGCTAACTATACCATACAGCAGTTTAACAAACATCTTGGGTCGTCAATTCCTGAAATCAATTTCATTGGCGAAAGTGGAGATATGACAAAGTAAAACAGTGGAGATATTAAAAAGTAAAACAGTGGAGATATGACAAAGCAAACAGAAATATTTTAGTTAGTATACTTAATTTGTAGACTTTATTTTTTAATTTGTGTACCTGTTACATTAACCATTAAAATATACAATTATGAGTTTAAGAATAGGGGATGCTGCTCCCAATTTTAAAGCGCAAACGTCAATTGGTGAAATTGATTTCTACGAATTTTTAGGCGATAGCTGGGGAGTGCTTTTCTCGCACCCGGCAGATTATACTCCTGTGTGCACAACCGAACTAGGTCGTACCGCTTCTTTAAAAGGTGAGTTTGAAAAAAGAAATGTTAAAGTACTTGCCCTAAGTGTGGATTCTGCAGAGTCACATAAAGGTTGGATAAAAGACATCAATGAGACTCAAAACACGAATGTAGAGTTTCCAATAATCGCAGATGAGGAAAAGAAAGTAGCTGATCTATATGATATGATCCATCCAAATGCTTCTGAAACGCTTACAGTGCGTTCACTCTTTGTTATCTCTCCAGATAAAAAAGTTAAATTGATGCTAACCTATCCTGCATCTACCGGTCGGAATTTCAATGAAGTTTTGAGGGTAATAGACTCTTTGCAGCTAACAGCTAAGTATAGCGTTGCCACTCCGGCCGACTGGAATGATGGTGATGACGTGGTTGTCATGAACAGTATCAAGACAGAAGATATTCCTGAACGGTTTCCAAAGGGACACAAAGTGATTAAACCATATTTGAGAACAACTCCTCAACCTAATAAATAATAAAAAAGGCCACGTCAAGTGGCCTTTTTTTATTAACTAAATTTTTGCTGCAATCTCAGCATCGTCTCTTTAATCTGCTTATTAAGCTCTAATTGCCTGTTATCTGAACTCATCTGTTCGAGTCCCCCTAATATGTATAACCCAAATTCAATGTCTCTCCTGTAGCCATTCATTTCTTTAGTATCTAATGACGCTATATAATTCAATTCCTGATTCAGGAATGAGGTGACATCCTTGGCCATTTTATTGGCAGAGGCTGTTTCATTAACCTGGTAAAGGTTATGTACCGTATACATTTTAACCAGGGTATCTTCAATTGAGTATAGCTTTGATGGCAATTCATCAACAGCTTTGACCATCAATTTTTTAGCTTCGGGCGTTTTACCTTCTGTAATTAAATTCGAGGCCAGGTAATTGATAAATTTAGAAGTGCCGGATGCGATTCTTCTGCTTTCAGGATCAAGGTATCCAGTGCTTTTAAAGCCTTTAAAATCAAGCTTATTCATCACATTATTATACATCACCATAGAATTGGTTTGCTTTTCCATATCAAAGTCTTTATCAGGTAATGAAGATGCTTTCAATGGGAGCAACCGATAGGCATAACCTTCCAGGTACATGTATTTTTCCAATCCAACGTAACTATCAGTGGAGATACTGGTACCGAAATAAATAGGCCGCTTCCAGTTATTGTGTACCAGGATGTCGAAAATTGCCAGGTTGGCTTTAACAACCATGTTTTCTTTGAAATTCCACTCAAGAACTGAAGCTATTTTATCCTTGTCGGCCTCTGCAACAGTATTTGTCTTAAGCACCTGCGCAGCATCTACAGTTAGTTTGAGGCGTTTGGTTGGCAGGAAATTTTCGTAGCTTCCTCCCATCATTGCAACTTTGTCGGCCTGGTTATCAGAAGTCATTACATCAAGTACATCTGATAATTCTACACTATCGGTAAAGCCATAATCCACGTAAGGTAACCCATCACGAACCCCCTTAACATATTTTTCCGGGCCAATTCCAAAGGGAAGGGGAGCCGAATTACCAGATTGCTGTCTCATTTGCTCGATGTAGCTACCATCTGATAAGTATTGAATGTTTACAACCCTCACATCTGTTCGGTAGTTTTCCACTTCCTGAACGTACCATAATGGAAAGGTATCATTATCAGCATTTGTAAATAAAATAGCATTTGGTGCGCAGGAATTGAGGTAGTTTTTCGCCCAGTCGAGCGCAGTGGTTTTGCCAGACCGGTTATGCTCATCCCATCCCTGATGTGCCATCAATAGTGGAGTTGCAACAACACCAATCATAACTGCTGTTACAAGCGTCATTTTAGGAGCATTCCATTTGCTCAGGAATTCTCTTATTCCCAATAATCCAAAACCTATAAATATTGCAAAGGCATAGAACGAACCCACATAAGCATAATCTCGCTCACGCACCTGTAAAGGGTCTTGATTCAGGTATACAATGATCGCAAGACCCGTAAAAACAAACAATGTTGTGATAACCAGCATGTCCTTCGGACTTTTGCGGTAAAGAAAAGCCAGGCCGGCGATACCTAAAATTAATGGAATGGCATACAGGGTATTATGGCCTTCGTTATCAGTTATGCTCGAAGGCAAATTACTTTGATTGCCCAGCCGTATTCCATCCAATGGCTTAATGCCGCTAATCCAGTTTCCATCATTGGAAAGTCCGTAGCCTTGAATGTCACTTTGCCTTCCTACAAAGTTCCAAAAAAAGTATCTCCAGTACATGTATCCCAGTTGATAGGAAGTAAAGAACTTTAAGTTTTGAAGAAATGAAGGGGTTTGTCCCTCGTTTAAGTGAAGCCAGTCTTTATAAAAAGCGCTGTGCTGTGGCTTTCTGCTATATGTTCTTGGAAATAAAATGTTTTTATCATACTCGGGCTTAATGAATTTACCAGCCTCTTCATAGCGGGTTTTAGCCCTACGGTAATCTTGTCCGGTTTCTTTATACTCCGTTATTTCGGCGTTGAATGTTTGTCCAAACAGCAACGGCGTATCACCGTAGTTGGTGCGGCCCAGATAATTATAGAGCGACAAGGCGTTGTCCGGACTGGAAAGGTTAAGTGTTGTTTTTGCATTTGCCCTGATGATGATCAGGAAGTAGGAGCTAAAACCGAACAATACAAATGTTAAGCAAACCAAACCCAGGTTTAAATTATATTTTCTTTGTTTGATGGAATAATATAAACCGTAAGAAATCGCCCCAAAGAGTACGAGCAGAAAAGCAATTGCACCCGTTCCGAATCCCATTCCAAGAGTATTAACAAAGAAAATATCAAGCTTTGCTGCAAATAAAACAAAGTATTGGATAATGATAAACTGAACTGCAGCCCATATTAGTCCGGCAACACCAATTGCTTTAATTACCCCTAAAAAACTTGGTTTCGCAGTCTTTTTAAAATAGTAAACAAGCACAACCGCCGGTATGGCTAAAAGGCTAAGTAAATGAACACCAATAGATAACCCTACTACAAAAGCAATAAATACCAACCACCTGTTGTTCATGTTCAGTTCCCATTTCAAAATGGCCCAAAATACAACAGCAGTAAATAATATAGAAAGCGAGTATACTTCTGCTTCAACTGCTGAAAACCAAAAGGTATCAGAGAAGGTGAATGCCAGGGCGCCCGCTGCGCCGGTTCCTATGATGTAGATTACATCAAGGCCAGTTTTTTGAGCAGGAAATACCTTTGAGGCTATCAAAGTAATGGTCCAATAAAGGAACATAATTGTGGCAGAACTAAAAATAACTGAACTAAAGTTCATCCAATAAGCAATTTTTGCAGTGCTACCCATTGATAAGAGAGAAAATAACTTGCCAATCATCAAAAAGAGGGGGGCACCGGGTTGATGGCCAACTTGCAATTTGAAGGCTGCTGCAATAAATTCACCACAATCCCAAAAACTCACTGTGGGTTCCATGGTAAGCCAGTAGGTAAGCGTGGCTATCCCAAAAAGAACAAAGCCAGCAGTAGTGTTTAGTTTTTGATAGTTGTTGATCATTAGTTATAATTTAGGTTAAACCAAAAATAACTAATACATTGAAAATTAACTTTTTGGAAATGTTAAAGAGTGTTAAAGAATGTTAAAATGGAGGTAGTCAAATACCTGTGTCCGCAAGTTCCTTTGTGAAATTAACTTAGATGTTAAGAAATCCAACAAGGGCTTCCATAACCATGCGAAACAGGAATAAATTCCCTAGTAAAAACTTGCGTTAATAGTGCTGAAGAATATCGGCGAAGATTACAATAAAGCCGACGGAATCACTTTGGGTAAATATCAAAAACTTGGTATCATGAGGTTGAATCCTGTGCTTTTTAACCAGTAATTCTGCTTTATCCCGGTAGTTTCTTACAATTACGTTCCCTGTTAAATTTTGTTCCTTTTTTAAATCTCCCGAAGAAAGAACTTTTTCGATTTTAAAGATCCGGCCTGGAAAATCAGGTCGAAATTCATCAGATGTATATAATTGCGTCTGATCACCTAATTTGGCAACTTGATATTTTGCAGATATTAAATCAAAAGCACCTGTTTTTAATAAAGCAGCATCTGGTTCATAGAGATAAAGGCCAAGGGCTCCGATTATAGGTGCGTACATTTTAATCTCCTCATGCGCAAACACAAACGTTTTTGTTTTATCGTTTAACGCTGCTGCAGTTATTTTTAGTTTTTTCCCTGCATCGTTCTTTTCCAAAATCCACAGTAATTCCTTGCACTCGTTTTTTACGCTTACAACATGTATTTCTATTACGTTTTTTAACTCTCTAAGTCCGGCAGTAATGTCCAGCAATGGCGCTGTTTTGATGATTACCCTGTCTGCTTTTTCAAGTAGCAAGTCCAGGTTTTCAACAACATTCGGACTACAATCTCTCAACATAAAAACCTTTCCCTGTGAACTTCTCCTTGCAGGATCAATGTAGATGGTATTGAAACGATGATGCGTTTGGTTTAAAAATTCGATGCCATCTATATGCAGGAAGATAGTGTTTTCCTGGCCCAATGCCGATGAATTGTATGTCGCGATCTGATGTAGCTCCTCGTTAATTTCGCAATGGATAACATTCTTCAGCTTCTTGGAGAAGAAATAAGTATCAACACCAAAGCCACCAGTTAAATCAACCAAATTATCACCTATAGCCAGGCCAGATTTATATGCTGCAGTAGGTTCAGAAGAGGTTTGCTCAATAGAAAGGGCAGGAGGATAATAGATCGATGAAGTATTAAACCATGTCGGCAGCTTCTTTTGAGCTTTCTTTTTTGAAGCAACTTGATTGGCCAGCTCCCTGCTCTCAATTCCCGGTAATGGGCTTTTAGCCATCGCAATCTTAGTTACATCATCGTTTAAATGTGCATTGATGTAGTCTTGCGCCTCTTTGGTTAAAAGTTCCTTATTCAAAACCTATTTATCTTTCATTACAATTTGGCAGGTGTTTCTGCTTTTAACCTCCAAAAGAATATTTTTTGAAGCAGTAACCCTATCAATTGTATCGCTGTTATAATATCTGATAGTCACCAATTCTACTCCCGTGTTGTATTTCACCTTGTAATCTTTCGAAAGCTCTGAAATTAACTGTTCCATTTTACTGGTATTGTAATCAAAGCATACAGAAAAACTGACTGCAGAATTTAACATGGTATTCACCTTAATTTTATGCTTGTGGAATAAGTTAAAGATCTCGCTTAAGTTCTCCTCAATAATGAAAGAGAAATCTTTAGGAAATATGGATATGAGCACCTGATTAACCTTAAATATAAACGAAGGCACCTGAACCGGATTTTTTAATCCGGTTATGTCTGTCCCCTCGGCATCCGGAGCCAAAAACGACCTTACATACAATGGTATATTTTTATTTTGTATAGGTTTAATTGTCTTCGGATGGATAATCGTAGCGCCATAGTAGGCCAATTCAATCGCATCATGGTAAGAAAGCTGAGGTATACGCACTGTCTCATCAAACCATTTAGGGTCCGCATTTAGCACCCCTGGAACATCTTTCCAAATGGTTAAACTGTCTGCATCTAAGCCGGCACTAAATATAGCAGCCGAATAATCAGAACCGTCCCTGCCAAGCGTAGTGGTGAAATTCTCACTTGTACTGCCAATAAAACCCTGGGTAATGCCAACATGCTTTTCCAGCAGGGGCAGCAGCTGTTTCTGAATTTCCAGTTCCGTTTTAGCCCAGTTAACTTTGGCCTCTCTGTAGGTATTGTCTGTATGAATGTAGTTTCTTGCGTCCAGCCATTTCACATCACAACCTTTAAATTGAAGGTAAGCGGCTATGATCTTGGTTGATATGACTTCTCCAATCGACACAATCTGGTCGTAAATGTAATCCTGGGCATCTGTTGGATCTTCCTCCAGTAGCCATTCGATTTCAACAAAGGTATTAGTGACCTCATCATACACCGGATGCCCGGAACCCAAAAATAGCTCATCTAACATCGCAAAATGAAAACCTTTAATTTCCTCAAATATTTGATGCGTATTGGGCTCGCCATTAATATATGCAGCAGTCAGGTCCTCAAGCTTGTTCGTAATTTTGCCCATGGCAGAAACCACAATCAGTAAATTTGTGTCTGTACAGGCCTCAATAATGGCCGCTATATTTTTCACTCCGGAAGCATTGGCAACAGATGCCCCTCCAAATTTGTAAACTTTCATTAATTAGGTTTGAGTAAGGAATTTGGCCGGGCAATCTCCTTTAAGTCGTTAAATGGAATAAGCAATTTTGTAATACCAAAAGCGTAGGCTTTTATCTCGTAAGGGTTATACAAAAATAAAAGGCCGTCGCCGGTAATGGTAAAGTTTTCATTCAGGCTAAAGGTGTCATTCTCAAAGAAATATTTCCCCTTCAAGCTTTCCGCAGGCCCCAGCTTTTCATTCGTCCTGAATATTTTTTCAGCAATAGCTTGAAGTTTCGTTCTACTGCCCGGCAACAACAGGGAGTCTAGCACAATTTCCTGATTGGTAACAGGGTTAAAGTTTTGATACAAAAACATGCTATTTGGATGTGCACCGCCAGAAAAGTTTATGTACGTGGTGTAGAAAGAGATGTAAGTATCTTGCTGCCTAATTACTTTGCTGTTGATGTTTAGAAACCAAGTTTGAATCCGGTCTTTGTTCGCTTTCTGAAAATCGTCAAAGCCTTTAATAAATTCTGAAGCATAAGTTTGGTAGCTGTTATATTTAACATCGCCGGCAGTCGCCAGTATCTTTTTAGCAACAAATTCGTTTACAGCCTTGTCTGAGAAAACAGGATAGGAAATTACGGCTTTAGCGGTATCGGTAACCCTCGGATCAGACGACACCCTATTTTTACTGTACACCTTAACCGAGTCATATTTGAAGCTCAACGAATCCAGTCGTTCAGCAATAGCAACCGTTGCCGAATCAATTGACCGGTCTGCTTTTTTCTCACTGTTGCACGCTAGTGCGACAGCTACCAGCGCCATCATTACTATTTTTTTCATATCAATTCCATCAATTGTTTTTTAGAGAGCGAAGCGTTCAGCCAACCCTCCTCAATATGTGCAGCATATTTATTATAGAAGTTTATAGCAGGGGCATTCCAGTCCAGCACCTGCCAAACCATACCATTAAAGTTTCTATCTTTTGCCTCTTTAACAACAGTGTCGAACAATAATTTCCCAATCCCGCTGCCTCGGTATTCTTCAGTTACAATGAAATCTTCCAGGTATAACCTGCAGCCTTTCCAGGTAGAATAGCGAACATAGTAAAGGGCGAATCCAACAACCTGATCGTTTACCTCTGCAACAAATGCTTTCCATACCTGGTTTTCACCAAAACCGGCAGCAATAAATTCTTCTATAGTAACGGTAACTTCTTCGGGCATTTTCTCATAAACCGCCAGTTCAGTAATTAATTCCAATAACCGTATACAATCTTTTTCCTCAGCTAGTCTTACTTGTACATTCATTTTAGGCCTGTTTTTTAATTATCCGTTTGCCAAAAATACTGCTTCCAACCCTTACCATGGTACTGCCGGCTTCAATGGCTAATTTATAATCGCCAGACATGCCCATTGAAATCTCTTTAAAATCCGGATTCTTTCTAAAAAAACTAACCTTAATGCCGTCAAAAAGTACCTTCAGTTCTGTAAACTCATCAAGTGTTTGTTTCTCAGGTGCATTGTTGCTTGCAATACCCATTAGTCCAACAATCCTTACATTTTTAAGTTGTTGATATTCTTCAGACCTTAATAATTCTATCGCCTCGTCAAAGCCTAAACCGAATTTAGTATCCTCATCGGCAATGTAAATTTGGAGCAGGCAGTCTATCACCCGCTTATTCTTAACGGCCTGTTTATCTATTTCCAGAAGTAATTTCAAACTATCAACAGATTCAATAAGGCCAATGAAAGGGGCTATATATTTTACTTTGTTTGTCTGCAGGTGACCAATCTGATGCCATTTGATGTCTTTGGGTAACAGCGCCTCTTTTTCTACCAATTCCTGCACAATGTTCTCTCCAAAAACGCGCTGTCCGGCGTTATAGGCTTCCATAATTGCATCCTGGTCGTGATATTTGGATACGGCAACAAGCTCCACACCACTTGCACCCAGTTCATTTTTATATTTTAATAAGTTATCTGCTATACTCATTTATCAGTATTTTTGGTAAAATTAACAACCTTGGCGAACTTTGCCGAAGAAATCACGATCTTTTAAGTTAATGAAAACCTATAGCTATCTAGTCCTGTTTGCAATTTGTATATCTGCTTGTAAACCAGGTATACCTAAAGACATCATCCAGCCCGATCAAATGGCGCTTGTATTGAATGATGTGCACATCGCCGACGGCCTTATTACAACCGTTCAGCCAGACTCAGCAAAAATAGTTGCCGCTTCATTCTACAATGGCATATACAAGAAATTTAAAATAGACTCAGCAATCTTTTATAAAAGCATGGATTACTACTATAGAAATCCGGTTATTATGGACGAGATCTATAAGGATGTTACTGCCAGTCTGCTCAAACAAAGATTGAATCTTGTTCGTGTGGATTCCTTAAAGAACGCTGCCATCTCTAAAAAGGCTGATAGGAAAAAGGCTGCCGATTCTATAAGAAAAACTGACTCCCTGCTAAGGGTAATGCTCAAAAAAAGAGAGGATTCTGTCAAGAGGTTAAGTTCAGTGAAGGCAATAGACTCACTCAAGAAAGCGGCGGCTAAGAAGAAGAAGAAAATTAAACGGGTTCAGACTAAAAAGAAACTGCAACCCAAAAAAGTATAGCGTATAATATGTTGTATCCGGAGAATTGTTTAGAGCGCCTTGGGTTTAATGAGGTAAGACAACTTATACATAAGCACTGTTTAAGCGTAATGGGCCAGCAAATGGTGGCGAAAATGCAAGTAATGACAAAGTTTGATCAGATCAATAAATTTCTGAGGCAAACACATGAATTTAAAAGCATCCTTCAAAATCAGGAACCACTTCAAATCACATCCTTTTTCGATATTAAGTCGTTGGCCGATAAAATCAGGGTAGAGGGGACATATCTTGTCGAGGAAGAGCTTTACCAAATGTATGTTTCACTGCAAACGGTATTTTCAGTGCTGAGGTTTTTTGATGAACGAAAGGAAATCTATCCCAATCTGGAAGCCTTATTTGAGCACATCCCGATTGAAAAGAACATCTTAAAGAAAATTGAGGTTGTTCTTGATCCAAAAGGCAAGATAAAGCCAAACGCTTCGGCAACCCTTCAGCAGATTATTGGCGACATTGCAAAAGGTGAGCAGGATGTACGCAAGCGGATGGATTCCATTTACAAGCAGGCAGTTGGCAACAATTGGGTAGCCGACGGAAGCCTTACCATTCGTGATGGCAGAATGTGCATCCCTGTATTGGCTGAGAATAAGCGTAAACTCAGGGGTTTCATTCATGACGAGTCTGCCAGCGGACAAACGGTATATATAGAACCGGAAGAGGTATTTGCTTTAAATAATAAACTCCGCGATCTAGAGTTTGATAAACGTCGGGAAATTGTGAGGATCCTGATAGCGTTAACGACTGAATTAAGGCCATATAATCCATTATTGATATCTTATCATGGTTTTCTAACTAAACTAGATTTCGTAAGGGCGAAAGCATTGTTTGCGATGGATGTAGAAGCCGATATGCCAGTTTTGATCAAAGATTCAAAAACAAAGCTCATCAATGCCACGCACCCTTTACTTTACTTGTCTTTCAAGGAAGATAAGAAGACGGTTGTTCCATTGAATATCCAAATTAATGAAAACTTGCGTATCGTGCTGGTCTCCGGACCAAATGCAGGTGGCAAATCGGTGTGCATGAAAACAGTTGGTTTACTGCAGCTAATGGTGCAAGCGGGTTTACTGATTCCAGCTCACGAATCGAGTGAGGTAGGGATTTTTGACAACATCTTTGCAGATATCGGTGACGACCAGTCTATTGAAAGTGATTTAAGTACATACAGTGCGCATTTAACTAAAATGCGGTATTTTGTTGCCCATGCCACTCCAAAATCGCTTGTACTTATAGATGAGTTTGGTACAGGAACTGATCCGCAGTTTGGCGGACCAATGGCCGAAGCGGTTTTGGAAGTGCTAAATAATAAGAAAGTTCGTGGCGTGATCACCACACACTACTCCAACCTTAAGCTTTTTGCAGGCAATACCCCAGGGTTGGAAAATGCGTCCATGCTGTTTGATAACGACAGGATGAAACCCATGTACGTACTTGAAGTTGGAAAGCCCGGTAGTTCATATGCATTTGAAATTGCGCAGAACATCGGCCTTCAGCCAGAAGTTTTAGCATTGGCCAGGGCAAAAACGGGCACCAATCAGAACCGAATTGATAGCTTGCTTGTCGACCTGGAGAAGGAAAAGAAGCAGATTTACGATACCAAACTACATCTTTCAAACCAACAGAATAAGGTTAAGAACTTAGTCGCAGAAAATGAAAAACTCAAGGAGTTTTTAGATGAGAATAAAAAAGTGCTCATTAAAGAGGCTAAACTCGAAGCCCAGTCCATCATTAAGAATGCAAACAAGCTTGTTGAAAATACAATTGCAGAGATAAAGGAGAACCAGGCAGATAAGGCAGTTACCAAACAGCTGAGGCAAAACCTGCAAAAGGAACTGGTTCAAAACCAGGTCAAGGAAGAAAGAAAGCCAGAAAAACCCGTAGTTGTTAATGGAACTATTGAGGTGGGCGATTGGGTTCAGCTTACCAATAGTGAAACTACCGGGCAGGTGCTGGAAATCAATCGCGATAACCTGGTTGTGGCGCTGGGCGACCTCAGGTCTGTATTGAAGAAAAACCGTGTTCACAAAATCAGCAACAAGCAGGCTAAAAAAGTTGTTCAGGCAAATTCATATACCGGAAGCATGACTGATGCAATCAGTAGTTTTAATGCTGAACTGGATTTAAGAGGAGAGCGGGGTGAAGCCGCAATATTCGAATTGGAAAAATACCTTGATAAGTCAATTATGCTGGGTTTTCCATTCATTAAGATCATACATGGTAAGGGCGATGGCATACTGAGAAAGCTGATACGTGAATACCTTAAAAAATACAGTCAGGTTAACCGGATTGAAGATGAGCATGCAGACCGTGGAGGCGATGGAATAACCTACGTTTATTTCAACTAGTCAAACTAATTTATTCTCAGAATGTTATGAGGTAAAGCTTATCTCATGAGAACATTAATAATTATCCTTATCGCGCTCTCAATCCCTTTTAGTTCCTGCAAGAAAAAATCTTCAACAGAAGTGGAGGAGGTCCTTCCAGATGCTGAGCTCAAAACCCGTACAGTTGTTGGCGGATTGTCGAATGTGTGGGAAATGATATATGGTCCTGATCAACAGATTTGGGTAACCGAACGGGCTGGTAAAGTGAGCCGCATCAATCCGCAAACAGGAGTGGTAACTCCAGTCTTTACTGTTCCTGATGTGGTTTCAAACGGGGAGGGAGGTTTGCTTGGTATGGCGCTGCATCCGCAGTTCAGTACCAATCCATCTGTTTTCCTTGTTTACAATTACGGGTCACCTTATAAAGAGAAAGTCGTCCGCTATACCTATACCGGCGGTACTTTAACAGCTCCTACAATACTATTGGATCAGATTCCGGCCTCAAGTATCCACAACGGCTCAAGGCTGCTAATAACCTCAGATCAAAAATTGTTGATCAGTACCGGTGATGCAAGCGTTCCTGAGAATGCGCAGAACGTTAACTCCCTTTCAGGAAAAATATTGAGAATAAATTTAGACGGCAGTATACCGGCTGATAATCCCACAGCAGGAAGCAGGTTATGGAGTTTCGGCCATAGAAACCCACAGGGTTTAATAGAAGCCAAAGGAAAGATTTACTCCTCAGAGCATGGTCCAAACAATGATGATGAGATAAATATCATTGCTAAAGGTCGCAATTATGGCTGGCCAAATGTAGAAGGCTATTGCAACTTGCCAGCAGAGGGTACTTTCTGTTCTGCCAATAATGTAGTAGAGCCCATTCAGGCATGGACACCTACAATCGCTACCGCCTCCATTCATTATTACAATTCCGACTATATTCCTCAGTGGAAAAACTCGCTGTTGCTTGTTACGCTGAAAGCTTCAAAATTAGTGCAGTTAAAATTAAATGAAGCCGGTGATGCAGTTGCTTCTTCCAAAGATTATTTTTTAAATGATTTTGGCCGCCTAAGGGCTATTTGCCAGTCCCCGGAGGGTAAAATATACATTGCCAGCAGTAATGGCAGCGGAGATAAAATCATAGAAATTGCCAAATAGGTTGTATCGGTTGTAAAATATAGTATAATTTAGCAGCAAACATTCTATATGATCAATAAAGTCGTTTCAGGGGCTGATGCAGCCATTGAAGATATTAATGATGGTGACACCCTAATGCTTGGTGGATTCGGCCTTTGTGGAATTCCGGAGAACTGCATTTCAGCTTTGGTTAAAAAAGGGGTGAAGCAACTAACCTGCATATCCAACAATGCAGGTGTTGACGACTTCGGCATAGGGCTAATGCTTCAGCAGCGTCAGGTTAAAAAAATGATTTCTTCTTATGTCGGGGAAAATGCCGAATTCGAGCGTCAGTTGCTAAGCGGAGAACTGGAAGTAGAACTGATACCTCAGGGCACATTGGCCACAAGGTGTATGGCTGCCGGTTATGGAATGCCAGCAATCTTCACCCCGGCAGGTGTAGGTACTGAGGTGGCAGAAGGAAAGGAAACCAGGGTTTTTGGAGATAAGGAATACTTAATGGAGTATGCTTTTGATGCAGATTTTGCTATTGTTAAGGCATGGAAGGGAGATACAGCAGGAAACCTGATTTTTAGATCAACCAGTCGCAACTTCAACCCTGTAATGGCCATGGCAGGTAAAATTACCATTGCAGAGGTAGAACATCTTGTTGAAGCAGGAGAACTTGATCCGGATCATATTCATACCCCAGGCGTATTTGTACACCGTATCTTCCAGGGATCAAACTATGAAAAGAGAATTGAACAGCGTACTGTAATTGCCAAAAGTTAATTGTAATGCTCGATAAAAACGGAATTGCGAAACGTATCGCTAAAGAAATAAAAGACGGATATTATGTGAACCTCGGTATTGGGATACCAACCCTGGTGGCAAATTATATTCCGAACAATATAAATATCGTGTTGCAATCTGAAAACGGACTGCTTGGTATGGGTCCTTTCCCGGTTGATGGTGAAGAAGATCCGGATTTGATCAATGCCGGCAAGCAAACGATCACAACGCTACCCGGTTCTTCGATCTTTGATTCTGCCATGAGTTTTGGGATGATAAGAAGTCAGAAAATAGACCTAACCATACTTGGCGCGATGGAAGTGTCGGAGAACGGTGACATCGCAAATTGGAAAATCCCAGGTAAAATGGTTAAAGGCATGGGTGGGGCTATGGATTTGGTTGCTTCAGCTAAAAATATCATTGTTGCCATGCAGCACATCAACAAGGCCGGGGAAAGCAAGCTTCTTCCAAATTGTACCTTGCCGCTAACGGGAGTAAGGTGCATCAAAAAAATAGTCACAGAACTTGCGGTAATGGATGTGCTTCCAGAAGGCGGCTTTAAATTATTGGAGCGGGCCCCTGGAGTATCTGTGGAGTTTATCAGACAATCAACACTTGGTAAGCTTCATGCAGATGACGATGTGCCGGAAATGATCTTGGATTAGCTAGTTTCGTTTTCGCCTAATCTTTCCTTAAACTGAGCAGATATCTCATCAGTAATTCGAATAATATCTTCAGGGGTATCAAAATTGTTGATCACTACCTGGTGGCAATTGTCTTTATATGGCAGTAGGAAGTCCTGGTAAGCAGGGGCAACGTGGTTATGCCATTTATAAAGCACGTCATCCTCCGGATAACCGCGCTCCATGCCATCACGCTTTATCCGCCTGGCGAGTGCCACGGATTCATCCGCTTCAATAAAGATTTTGTGGTCTAGTAAGTCAGCAATTTCCTTAAAATGTAGTATGAAGAGTCCTTCAACGATGATAATAGGTGCCGGGTTGATCTCCAGTATTTTTACAACAGCTAACGGATTGTTGAAATTATATTCCTTTTTATAGACTACTTCACCCTTAACCAACTTTTTGATGTCGTGCAAAAACTGTTCATCGTCTATAGTAGATGGTAAATCGAAATTGTAGAGTTTGTTTTCCTCCTGGGTCATCTCGCCAGCGTGGATGTAATAGTCATCCTGCGAAACTAGCGTAACTTCGTCATTCTTAAAATGGTGCAAAAAACAGTTTAGAAAAAAAGTTTTACCAGATCCGCTGCCGCCGGCAATGCCGATAATAAAGGGCTTATTTTTGTTCATTCTCTTGTCCGCTGTATGTTAAGTTGCAATGAAATCTTTTGTCTAATGCGCCAAGGGCATCAGCAACAGCTTTTGTCATTACAATAATAACATCTTTTGTGGACTCGTTCTCAGTAAATTTACCAACAACTTTTGCAAATGTAGTACGGTTACTCATTGGGTTTGTTATTTTCATTACCGTACCAATAGGTGCTGAGCGGTGTAGAACCAACATTTTAGAAGGGTCTAGGTCCTGATCGGCTATCCATACTGCAGTGCCTTTCTCGTCAATTTGGTTAAGTCCATAACGACTTGCAGGATAACGTAAAGAAGGGTCTTTCAATGAATTTGCAGAATCTATGGCACTCGTAGAAATTGGTGGCACAAAGGACGGCTTAACCGGATACTGGCCTTTTATTAATAATTTCTGACCAACCCTCAATGAATTGTCGGTCAAATTATTTTTAGCCTTAAGCTGATCCATGGTTAGCTTATAACGGGTTGCAATAGAGTACATTGTTTCGTTGCCAGCCACAGTGTGCTCAATAAAATCGTCCGCAGGTACAGTCACAACTGTAGGTACAGATACTACTGGCGCAGGACGTTGGTCCGTAGCAGGTTTCTGATAGGTAGTTTGCACCGTTTCCTTAACCTTCTCAGGCTGGGTGTTTATGATGTCTGAAGCCTCTTCAACTACTGCTGGAGCAGGCATCTTCAAAATCTGACCGATCTGTAAATTAATGCTTTTGAGATTGTTAATGCGCTTGATCTCATTTACTGTAGTGCCGTATTTTTCAGCAAGCATATTCAGGTTTTCCTTTTTCTGCACAGCGTGTTCAATCAAGTTGCCAGTCGCAGGGGTACTAGTATTAGCTTCAGGTGATGCCTGTACTTGTGTTGATGTTTTTGTCTGTGTTGATGTTTGTATCGGTGTTGATGTTTGTGTCGGTGTCTGTGGCTGTGTAGAAGAACCGGAAAAGGGCGCGTTCGTTGGAACTTTTATAATTACCCCAATCTGCAGAAACTTGTTGTCATTGAAAGACATGATGGCATTGGGCTGTACATTATATCGTCTGCCTAAAGAATAATAAGTGTCTTTTGCTACAATCTGATGTATAACCAGTTTCTTTCCATTATAATTTTCTACTCCTATTGAGTCTCTGGTAACAGCATGCACTGATCCTGAGACAATAAAAGCCAAAACACCAGTAATAAAAAATCTATACATTAATGTGTGTTAAATGTTCAATCAGCAATTATACAAATAATAAAAACATCATTGTTTGGTGAAAGTATTTGTCCTAACCGCAATTATAAACGAATAGCGGGCGCTACTATTGTATAAGCGCCAATATTTTTCCAAACCATTACAGGTTCCAAATGTTTTTTCTTTAAATTAACTGTCCCAATGGGGACACAAAATAATAAATAATTATGGACGCAAAAGAAATAAGTTTAAACGAGAAAGAGGTTAAACCGGTAGTTGATCTATTGAACGGCTATCTTGCCAATTATCACATTCATTATCAAAAGCTAAGGGGCTGCCACTGGAACATCAAGGGACAAAACTTTTTCACTTTACATATCAAATTTGAGGAATTGTACACCAATGCCCAGCTTACCATCGATGAAATTGCAGAGCGGGTACTTACATTAGGAAAACCACCACACAGCCGTTTCTCTGACTATATTTCTGAAAGTAAAATTAAAGAAATTGATACCATCGGGATGAACGACCTGGCAATGGTTGATGCGGTTCTTGATGACATGGCGACTTTAATTCAATTGGAAAGAGAAATTATGGAAGCCTCTGCCAGTGCCGGTGATGATGGTACCAACGATATGGTAAACAACTTTATGCAGTTCAAAGAAAAAACAACCTGGATGCTGCGCTCTTTCGCTGGTAAGAAATAACCGATAAGCGCGTCATTGCGCCGCCCTTCCCCGTCATTGCGAGGCACGAAGCAATCCTTCATAAAGATTGCTTCGTGCCTCGCAATGACGGGTTTTTTTTTGCTCAATAACCGTCGTTTAATTAATCGCTTTGTAATTAATATCTTTGATTCACCATGGGATATAGAAGTTTAGCCGAATGTGTTGCAGATCTGGAGAAACACGGTCATTTACTCCGTATTAAAGAGGAAGTTGATCCGTACCTTGAAATGGCTGCTATACATATGCGGATCTACGATCAGCAAGGCCCGGCCATTTTATTTGAGAAAATCAAGGGAAGTCCGTTTCCTGCAGTATCTAATCTATTCGGTACCCTGGAGCGTTCAAAATTCATGTTTCGCGATAGCCTTTCAAAAGTTGAACAGCTTGTCGGCCTCCGTTCAGATCCCGTAAAATCACTTAAAAAGCCTTATCAGCTACCTGGAATAGCATTAGCCGCACTCACCGCACTCCCTTTAAAGCAACGCCTTTTCAAATCTTCGTTCCTGAAAACAACGATCGACGCATTGCCACAAATCGTAAACTGGCCAATGGATGGCGGGCCATTTATTACCATGCCCCAGGTTTATACAGAAGATCCCGATAAGAGTGGAATCTTAAACGCAAACCTCGGTATGTACCGAATCCAATTAGCAGGAAACGATTACGAGCTAAATAAGGAAATAGGGCTACACTATCAGATCCACAGGGGAATAGGCGTACACCAGTCTAAAGCCAATGCGAAAGGTCAGCCTTTAAAAGTAAGCATATTTGTTGGCGGGCCACCTTCACACCCTCTTGCAGCTGTAATGCCGCTGCCGGAAGGCCTTTCTGAAATGACTTTCGCAGGTGCGATTGGTAACCGCCGGTTCAGGTACTTTTATGATGATGAAGGCTTTTGTATTTCTGCTGATGCAGATTTCATCATTACCGGAACTGTTTATCCACAGGAAACCAAGCCTGAAGGCCCGTTTGGCGATCACCTCGGCTACTACAGTTTAACACATCCATTTCCGGTGATGAAGGTGCATAACGTATACCATAAAAAGGATGCAATTTGGTCGTTCACAGTAGTAGGCAGACCGCCACAGGAAGACACCAGTTTTGGCGCCCTGATACATGAAATTGCCGGTTCAGCATTACCCAAAGAAATAACCGGATTAAAAGAAGTTAATGCGGTCGATGCCGCAGGTGTGCATCCGTTATTGTTTGCTATTGGAAGTGAACGCTATACGCCTTACCTGCCGGAAAGACGGCCGCAGGAAATCCTCACTATTGCAAATCATATACTAGGGAAGAATCAGCTGAGTCTGGCGAAATACCTTTTTATTGCCGCACAGGAGGACAATAAAGATTTGGATACGCATGATCTGTCTGCCTTTCTTCTGCACATCTTATCGAGAATGGATTTCACGCGCGACCTCCATTTCCATACGCAGACTACAATAGATACGCTCGATTATAGCGGACAGGGATTAAACAGCGGCTCGAAAGTGGTATTTGCCGCTGCGGGAGAAGTGAAAAGATCACTCACCAGTAATTTAACCTTCGATAGCGTGACGTCTGAGTTCAATACCGCACAGCTGGCGATCCCTGGAATAGTTGCTGTTAGCGGCAAAAGCTATTCAAGTCCAGAAGAAACTATAGACGAAATCGGCGGATTAATTGAAGGCTTGAAAAGTAAAGATCTGGAAGGTAAAGCGCTGGAAGGTATTTCAATGGTTGTGCTGTGTGACGATGCCTCATTTACATCAGCAAACATTAACAATTTAGTTTGGATTACATTTACCAGAAGCAATCCGGCAACTGATATATATGGTGTAGGTGAATTTATTTTGAATAAGCACTGGGGATGCACCGGGCCGGTTATAATTGATGCACGCAAAAAACCGCATCATGCCCCAGAACTCATTAAAGATCAGGAAGTAGAAAAAAGGGTAGACCTTTTACTCCAAAAAAAGAGGGAAAGCTTTTAGGCAATCCCTCTCTAAAAAAATAATTAATTATTAAAATCTTACGCCCAAAGTCAGGAACACATTGTTTCTTGCAGTTTTGATCTCTGCAACAGGTTCAAGTGGGTTTTCAGCAGTACCCAGCTCATAAGGAGCAAGGCTTGTGTTAGTTTCATGGCGTTGAAAAGCCAAATCAAAATAGTAATTGTCTACACGGTAACCTAAACCACCAGTATAGATTTTGGTATCATAATAACCACTATCGTCACCTTTAATCGGACTACCATTCAATCCATAACCGCCTCTTAAGCTAAATGCTGTGTTCACTTTGTATTCAGCTCCAAGTCTGAAATTCACAGCTTCTTTGTAGTTGCCCTTTATGGAACTATTTTCAGCGATAATTCTGTCAGGATCACTGCTATTTACATCATTTGAAAAACGCACAGTAGAATAATCCACATAATCAACATCAGCAGTTAGCAAAGCTTTACCTCCAACAACGTAACTCGCACCTAATGATCCTTTTGCAGGCGTACGTAGTTTGTATCTGAAGGCATAAGTGGTTGGGTCGCTAAGGTAACTTCCCGCGCTCAATCCTGTAGCGATTCTAGTATCCAGTGCTATTGTTGTATTGTCTTCTACAACCAACCAAGTTGGTGTCTGGAATGTAGCTCCAATCCTGAAAGTACTCACTGGTCTGAAAATAACTCCAAGTCTGCCATTAATACCAGAACCTGTAGTTTCCTGATTTTGTCTCATGGAAAGACTATAATTAGAGTTTTCAGTTACGTTAAAGCCTCCTTCAACAAATTCGCTGTCATTGATATACCGAATGTTAACTAAACCAACACTTGCACCTATATAGAACTGATTTGAAATATTCAGCGCACCCGCGGCAGTAAGTTCAGAAGTTGAACCAGAACGTATTTCACTTTTTCTTTGTAAGCTATTTACATCTGTTTCCGGGAAATAGAAATTAGGTGAAGTAGGATTTGCAGGATTAACAGGTCCGTAACCAATTAAATATCCATCATAAGCCATTCTTTCCAAACTTCCACTTTCCAGTGCATCAGGAGCAACATTGGCCCTATTCGCCAGATCACTGTAGTAGTCAGCAATTGAATTATTTGGATTAGTACCCTCGTAGCTAAAGTCAGCACTAAAATCATTTTGTCTGGAGTAACCAAATCCGAACACAGAACTAATCAGTCCTTTTTGAGTACTTTGACCCTGTGCTTTCAATGTTGGACTATAAAGTACAACACCAAGGTTGTTTAAATTTAGCCTGTCTTTGGATGATTCTGTGGTCCGGTTTAAATAAGAAGCGCTACCAGTCATATTATTGAACTCAGGAGTTAAACTGAATTCTGATTTGGTAAACAAGCCCAGTCCGGCCGGATTGGCACCAATTGAGCTCATGTCACCACCAACCCCAATTTGGGCACCACCCATACCTTTGAACCTTGCAGTGCTCCCAAAATTAGTTTGAGAGAACCTTAGCGCATCAGGTCCGAAACTTTGCGCGTATATACTTCCGGTAGCGGCTACTATAGCCACTACGGATAAAATAATTTTCTTCATGTGTGTTTTTTAATAAAAACTAGCCTCTGCCTGATCTTGTTGGTCTGGCACCACTGCTGCCGCTACTGCTTCCTGATGACGAAGAACCGCTGCTTCTGCTGCTTTCAGTTCTTGCCGGAGGTGTGTAAGTAGGAGCAGGTCTTGCTGCAGGCGCACTTTCAGTTCGTGTTGGTCTCGCCTGAGGCGCTGTAGACCTATCACTTCTAGCCGGTGCAGATGCATTATTGTTAGGATTGTACCTTTCAGACCTACTTCTTTCACTTATGGTATTTCCCGCCGCATCAGTTCTTCTTGTAGTTGATGTAGCTGTCCTTGCCATTCCACGGTTGGCTCCAACACCATTTTCTCTGCCAACATAAGGCCTAGCTCTGTAATCCGGAACGTTTGTAGTCCTGCCGGTGTAGTAACCACCGCCATAGTATCCTCCTCCAAGGAAGCCTCCGCCAAGGAAACCACCTCCGTAATAGCCACCACCATAGTAGTTTCCATAACCCCAGTTATTGAATCCCCAGTTGTTATAGCCAAAGAATGGAGAAGACATGTATCCCCAACCGAAACCGCCGCCATAAAAGTCATTGTATCCTAAATACATACTGTATGGAGAATAAATGCTTCCGTAAAAGTATGGGTCGTAATATGATCTCCATGGTGTTCCATAAGAGAATCTGTTAATGCGTGAAGAGTAATCCATATCGTAATATGGGTCGCTCGTTCCATAGTAATCATCCTCCTGATACTGATCAGCAGGAGCTTGCTGAACTTGCCTTACCGGCGCAGGTACATAAGTTTTAGCTTGTGCCGAACTATTGTACACATCATCATTATCTACACTTTGCTGAGCCAGCTTCGGTGTAGAGCAGGACGAAACAGCTATTGCTGCAACGGCCAGAATACTGGTGAATAGATAATTTGGTTTCATGATATATTTGGGTTTTGTGTGTTCCAATTTTTTTGTAGGTATAAATTTATAAATTTGCTGCGTACATTACAAGCTATTTAACACAAAAAACGTTCCAGACAGCTATGAGCAAAGGCATTACAAGTAAAAACGAAGACTATTCCCAGTGGTATAACGACATTGTTATAAAGGCTGACCTGGCAGAACATTCATCCGTAAAAGGTTGTATGGTCATTAAACCCTATGGATACTCTATTTGGGAGAAAATACAGGCAGTTTTAGATCAAAAATTTAAAGATACCGGTCACAGTAATGCATATTTTCCATTATTCATTCCTAAGTCATTTTTCTCAAAGGAAGCCTCTCATGTTGAAGGCTTTGCAACCGAATGTGCCGTTGTGACACACTACCGTCTTAAAAATGATGGAAATGGAAACATCATAGTTGATGAAACTGCTAAGTTGGAAGAGGAGCTAATTGTTCGGCCGACTTCAGAAACCATTATATGGAATACCTATAAAGGCTGGATCCAGTCGTATCGCGATTTGCCTTTGCTGATTAACCAATGGGCGAATGTAGTGCGCTGGGAAATGCGTACCAGGTTGTTTTTACGTACTACAGAATTCCTTTGGCAGGAAGGCCATACCGCTCATGCAACCGCTGATGAGGCAATTGCGGAAACGCGACAAATGTTAGATGTTTATGCAGATTTTGCAGAAAACTGGATGGCGGTTCCTGTTGTAAAGGGAATTAAAACGCCAAATGAGCGTTTTGCCGGTGCATTAGATACCTATTGTATTGAAGCATTGATGCAGGACGGAAAAGCATTGCAAGCAGGTACTTCACACTTCCTCGGACAAAATTTCGCCAAAGCATTTGATGTGAAATTCACCAATAAGGAAGGAAAGATCGAACATGTTTGGGCAACATCATGGGGTGTATCTACCAGGCTTATGGGTGCATTGATTATGGCGCATAGCGATGATGCCGGATTAGTTTTGCCCCCGAAACTTGCTCCGATACAAGTGGTGATCGTACCAATATATAAAGGTGATGAAGACCTCGCTAATATTTCTGCGTTTGTGCACGAACTGATGCCAAAATTGAAAAAATTAGGTATTTCTGTTAAATACGATGACCGCGATACGCAGCGTCCTGGATTTAAGTTCGCTGAATACGAGCTTAAAGGGGTTCCTGTTCGTTTGGCAATTGGTGGCAGGGACATGGAAAATGGAACTGTAGAACTCGCAAGGAGAGATACCAGAGAGAAGCAAACTGTAGGGCAGGAAGGCCTGGATATACATATCGCCCAACTACTTGAAGAAATTCAGGATAACATCTTTAACAAAGCTTTAAACTTCAGGGCAGATCATATTACTGAAGCCAATTCTTACGAAGAATTCAAATCTCTTTTAGATGGCAAGGCAGGATTTATTTCTGCGCATTGGGATGGTTCTCCGGAAACTGAACAAAAAATTAAAGAAGAGACAAAGGCCACCATTCGTTGCATCCCTCTAAACAATCCACTGGAGGACGGGGTTTGTATTTATTCTGGTAAGCCTTCAACCCAAAGGGTATTATTTGCCAGGGCGTATTAAAAACGACATATGAAATTCGCAACTAAAGCAATACATGCCGGTCAGGAACCTGATCCTTCAACAGGAGCAGTAATGACCCCAATTTTTCAAACCTCTACGTACGCACAAAAATCACCTGGTGATCATAAGGGCTACGAATATTCCCGCGGAACGAATCCAACCAGGAAAGCACTTGAAGACTGCCTTGCAGCGCTTGAAAACGCGAAATACGGTTTGGCATTCTCTAGCGGTATGGGTGCAACAGATGCGGTTCTCCGATTGTTAAAGCCTGGCGATGAGGTAATCACAGGAAATGACCTCTATGGAGGTTCTTACCGGATTTTCACTAAGGTCTATGAGAAATACGGGATTAAGTTCCATTTCCTGGATCTATCTAATCCAGACAATATTTTGCCTTTCATCACTGATAAGACCAAGTTGGTTTGGATTGAAACACCAACCAATCCTACAATGCGGATCATTGATATTGAAGGTGTTGCCAAAATTACCAAGTCGAACAATATTTTGCTGGCGGTCGACAATACCTTCGCATCTCCTTATTTGCAAAATCCAATGGATCAGGGTGCTGATATTGTAATGCATTCAGTAACCAAATACATTGGGGGCCATTCTGATGTGGTAATGGGTGCCTTGCTGGTAAATGATGTCCAGCTTTACAAAGACCTATGGTTTATCTACAATGCCTGTGGCGCAACACCAGGCCCGCAAGATGCATTTCTTGTACTTAGAGGTATTAAGACACTGCATCTTCGAATGAAAGCACATTGTGAGAATGGTGAAAAGGTAGCTCATTTTCTCAAAACACACCCAAAGATCGACAAGATCTATTGGCCTGGTTTTGAAGACCATCCAAATCATGATATTGCAAAAAAGCAGATGCGTGGCTTTGGGGGTATGGTTTCCATTACGCTTAAGGATGCAGATTTGAAAGAAACCTTTCGGATTGCTTCGTCATTTAAAGTATTTACTCTAGCAGAGTCATTAGGCGGAGTGGAGTCATTGATTAACCACCCAACAACAATGACACACGGTTCAATCCCAAAAGAAGAACGTGAAAAGGTGGGGGTTACAGATAATTTATTGAGGCTGAGTGTAGGAGTAGAAGATATTGACGATTTACTTGAAGATCTGGAGCAAGCGTTAGGTTAAATAAATTGGAATTTTTAGAGCTCAAGGATTTTCTAGACGCAAAAGTTGCTCAATATAACCAGCCTGGGTTCATAAAAAATGACCCAATCTGCATTCCTCATGGCTTTAAAAAACCGCAAGACATCGAAATTGCTGCATTCTTTGCGGCAATTTTAGCATGGGGGCAACGCAAAACCATTATCAATAAATGTAATGAGCTATTCCTGCGGATGGACAATGACCCGCACAATTTCATGCTGCAGCACAGCGACCATGATTTAAAAGGGCTTTTGGGTTTCAAACACAGAACATTTAACGATACCGACCTGCTCTATTTTGTTTCGTTTTTTCATCAGCACTATTCCAACTACCCAAGTCTGGAATATGCTTTTTTGCCTCCGGATGGTATTGCTACCACAGAATCTGTACTCAATCATTTCCGCACATACTTTTTTTCGCTCCCGGATTCCCCGCAAAGAACGGTGAAACACGTATCCTCACCAGCCCAAAAGTCAACCTGTAAACGCTTAAACATGTTTTTACGGTGGATGGTTAGGAAAGACAACAACGGTGTAGACTTCGGTTTATGGAACAACATTAAACCCAGTCAATTGATCTGCCCCTGCGATGTCCATGTGGATCGTGTAGGCCGGAGATTAGGACTGATTTCAAGAAAACAAACTGACTGGCAAACTGCTGTCGAACTCACTAAAGAACTTTCGAGGTTTGATCCTGTCGACCCGGTTAAATATGACTTCGCGCTATTCGGACTTGGTGTGGAAGAAAAATTCTAGTAATTTTATCACCAATGGTATCATTTAAAGCAGAAATAGAGCGCTTCGCAGACATGGGCGAAAAGACCGGCTGGAGCTATATTTTTATTCCTCAAGCATTGGCACATGAGCTAAAACCGGATTGCAAAAAAAGCTTTAGGGTAAAAGGCAGAATAGATCAGGTTACTGTTGAAGGAATGGCGACAGTTCCAATGGGAGAGGGCGACTTTATACTGGCCCTGAAAGCAAGTCTGCGCAAGCAACTTAAAAAGGAAGCTGGAGGAGTTGTAAACATTGAACTGGAAGAAGATACCGGATTCAGAATTGACATCCCTGAAGACCTGGAACTGTGTCTCTCCGACGAGCCCATGTTACTCGAAAACTTTTTAAAGATGCCAAAGTCTCATCAAAACTGGTATATAAACTGGCTAAACTCTGCGAAGACTGAGCCCACACGAACGAAAAGAATTGTTAAAATCGTTTCAGCGATGGACAGAGGAATGGATTTCGGGGAGATGATGAGGGAAGGTAAAGTGCCAAGAAATTAAGAAGCCCGTCTGTCGTATTTCCTAAACCAGCTGCTGATTTTCATCTGGATAACTCCCAGGAATGCCTCTCTAAAAATTCTTGTACTCATTTTAGAAGTTCCTTCCGTGCGGTCTGTAAATATTATAGGAACTTCTACCACGTTGAACCCAAAATTTATAGCAGTGAATTTCATTTCAATCTGAAAGGCATAACCCACAAATTTGATCTTATCTAAAGGTATTGTTGACAATACTTCCCGCGTGTAACATTTGAAGCCAGCTGTTGCATCTTGTATAGAAATTCCGGTAATTATACGCACGTACATAGATGCGAAATAAGACATCAGTACACGGCTCATCGGCCAGTTAACGACATTAACACCCCTAACATATCTTGAGCCGATTGCAATGTCGGCACCTTCAACGCATGCCTGGCGAAGCTTTATTAAATCATCAGGATTATGTGAAAAATCCGCGTCCATTTCAAAAATGTATTGATACTGCGGAAGGTTTAACGCCCATCTAAAACCGTGAATGTAGGCGGTACCCAGACCGAGCTTCCCCGTTCGCTGTTCCAGGTGAAGTGCCGGATATTCCTGTTGCAGCGTTTTAACGATCTCCGCGGTTCCATCAGGCGACCCATCATCAATAACCAGAATTTCAAAAAAGAAGGGAAGGGAGAATACCTTTCTAATGATCTTCTCAATATTTTCTTTTTCGTTGTAGGTTGGAATGATGACTAAACTATCTGACACGCTCTTAAATTGACTGCACGAATGTAAGAATTTACTTTACTTCTTGCATTAGCTTTTTTACCAACGGCGAAATGACAATGAGCGCAACACCTGCAATTAAAGCATAAATGGCAAGCTGCTTATAACCATCGGTATAAGTGATCAGCTTTTGAACAGCAGTGTCATTTTCCCCTGCTTCCGATAAGTTCGCCCCAAGAAGTCCGGCAACATATTGCCCGTATGCACTTGCCAGGAACCACATTCCCATCATCATCCCCTGAAGTTTAGGGGGCGACAGCTTTGTCATAATCGAAAGTCCGATAGGTGATAAGCAAAGCTCGCCGAGGGTCACTACAAAATAGGCAATCGTGAAAACATCTAATGAAGCAATACCATCCGCTGTAGCGAAAAACCGGGTAGCATAAAAAATAAAGTATGCAGCACCCAGAAACAAAAAGCCCATCCCGAATTTGATAATGGTATTTGGCTCTATCTTTTTCTTTGCCAATGCAATCCATATCAGGCTAATCAGGAATGCGAAAATGATGATAAACAGTGAGTTAGCAGAATTATTGACCCCATTAGGATCTAATGTTAATACGCCAAGAATTTTATTGTCCAGGTTTCTGGCAGCAAATAGTGCCAAAGAACCTCCACTTTGTTCATAAATCCCCCAAAAGACAATAGAGAAAAGGATGAATACCAACGCAGCCAACAGTTTCTTACGTTCAGCAGCACCGTATTTGAACATCTCAAAGAATAAGTAGATCAACGCCGCCGGACCAATCGTATACATAAACCAATCCGTATACTGGGTTTTTGCAACCATAATCATGATTACCGGCACAATAGCCAGTGTACCAGCGTAAACAGCATAATCGTACCACTTCTTGTTAACTGCTGTTCGCTTTACAACAACCGGATCGGTAGGTATTTTTTCATCTATTCCGGCAAGGGTTTCCTCACTGATCTTTTGGTGATCAGCAGGTGGCAGCCCAATTGGACCAAGGCTTTTTTGCGTAAACAGAAACGTGATCAAACTGATGGTCATCACAATGGCGGCCAAGCCAAATGCCAGGTGCCAGGAGTAATCTTTCCCAATCGCAATACAGGCATAGCCACCTAATAAAGCCCCGATATTTATCCCGGCATAGAAAACTGAAAAGCCTGCATCCCGTCGCGGGTCGTCGCTACGATAAAGCTTACCTACCATCGTGGAGATATTTGGCTTAAAAAAACCTGTACCCACAACGGTGAAACTGATCCCTAAAAAGAAAAACTGATGTGGATCGAATGCCAGAATGGCGCTTCCGACAATCATCAAAATCCCTCCCCAAAACAACGACTTCCGAAAACCGAGAATTTTGTCGGCGAAAAGACCACCTATAAACGTAAACGCATAAACAAATGCCTGTGTAGCACCGTATTGAAGGTTGGCATCCACATCATTCATGAACAGCTGCGTAACCATAAAATAGGTAAGCATACCGCGCATGCCATAGAAACAGAAACGCTCCCACATTTCAGAAAAGAACAGCGACCAAAGTTGCTTCGGGTACTTTCCTTTAAAATCCTGTATTTGCTCCAGCGTTATGTTTTCTGCCATTCAATTGCTATTTAACGCCGTGCATTAGTTTTTTCATTATTGGAGTTAGCATCATGATCACTAATCCTAAGCCAACCGGAATTAGTGTGAAGATTAAGAAAAACGTAGTCATAGAATACTGTGCGGTGATCTCGTCAATCATTCCACCCATGGTTCCTGCAATTTTATTACCGATGGCAATAGCCAGGTACCAAATACCAAACATGATCGCAATCATTCTTCCCGGTACCAGTTTACTTACATAAGAAAGGCCTACCGGAGAAATGAACAGCTCACCAAGGGTATGAAATAAGTACGCAAGTACCAGCCAGATCATGCTTACAGATGCAACCTTTGCACCTGCAGGGATGGAACTTGAACCATAAGCCAGTGCGGCGAAGCCAATTCCTACCAATACCATTCCGAAACCGTTCTTCATTGTTGCCGCAGGATTGTATTTACTCTCCCAAAGTTTTGAAATGAGTGGCGCAAGGCTGATGATAAACAAAGAGTTTAAAATACCAAACCATGTCGCCGGAACTTCAGATTTTACATCGCTGTACTGATTAGAAAGCATATAGATCAATATCCCCCAAATGATCACAAATCCCGATGCCAGGATAACGTTACCAAGGGCATATTTAGCAAATGTGTTGGAGAATAATTTAAATAATACGTAAGAAATGATCAGAAGCGGCACAACGGTGATGAAGGTATTTACCACATTGAAAACCAGTTTTGCATCACCAGTTAATAAGCGCTGCGTGTAGTCTTTCGCAAAAATAGTCATCGATCCACCTGCCTGTTCAAACGAAGCCCAGAAGAAAATGGTTATAAAGGCCAAAACTACAACTGCAA
This sequence comes from Bacteroidota bacterium, assembly GCA_040385565.1. GTDB lineage: Bacteria > Bacteroidota > Bacteroidia > Sphingobacteriales > Sphingobacteriaceae > Pedobacter. The sequence goes on from JAZKHD010000025.1 coordinate 37,424, forward strand.
TCATCTTGTCGCGAAGGACCGGAGTGTATTGAGAAATCCGCTTAACAAGTATAAACAGGAACAATACCAATGCAAGTATGATCATAAAATTACTTCCGTCCATACTGCCCACCTTAAAGTTAAAAAGGTTGAGCGAAGTGATTTTCGACATGGGATCGTTAATGATCCATGCAAGGCCAATTACCGAGATCAACACAATCAGTATTGAATCTAATTTTGTGAATGGGTTACGTGTTGATTCTTCCAGATTTGTCGACTCTTCGTCTACTTTATCTTTAATCGGTTTCAAACCTATATCACCAAAAATACCCTGGGTGAAATAGAACTGCAGCATACCAATGAACATGAATATACCGGCCAGACCAAATCCCCAGCTCCAACCCCAGTTAGGATTTTCACCGATGTAGCCGCAAAGTAACATACCCAAAAACGCACCTGAGTTAACCCCCATATAGAAAATGGTATATGCGCCATCTTTCTTTTCAGGATGATGCTTATACATCTGGGCAACTATCGCAGTCATATTTGGTTTAAAAAAGCCATTACCGATAACCAATAGGAACAATCCCAAATACATAAAGCTTTGATGGAATTCCATAGCCATAGACAAATGTCCCAATGTCATGAGCAAAGCCCCAACAACTACAGCCCACCTAAAACCAATGATCCTGTCGGCAATGTAACCGCCCAAAATAGGGGTAAGGTAAGCCAGACCGGTGTAAGAACCGTAGATGGCTAAAGCATGCGCTCTTGGCCAACCCCAACCCGGGTTAATGTCAGTTAAAGAAGAAGTAAGGAAAAGCACCAGTAATGCCCTCATTCCATAATAAGAAAACCGTTCCCACATCTCTGTAAAGAACAAAACGAACAATCCAGCAGGATGTCCGAGTACTTTACTCTCAAAAAAATTATTTGGGGTATCCAAACTCTTTGTACTCATGTTAGCTTTTTAGTAATTATAGTTAGTTCAGTTAGTTCAATGCGCAAGATAGTTACCTCTAATCACACTTTCAAACTTATAGCTTTTTTATAGCTTTAGTTTTTTTATCAGCGGGATCTATGTAAAAATCATCCAAACTATTTGGATCATTCTTTAATTCCACGTTTTCAACGAGCTTAAGTTTGCCGTTTACAATTTTGTAGGCATCGAAGCTAAGATCAGAGGCATAAAATTCGAAGTTTCCTACCATATCCTCAGAAAAAGGAGCCAGATGATCAAAAACAATCATGTTTACCGATTTATCCAGAGTTAATGTCATCGAGTTCAATTTATTGTACTCAAACACAATGCGATTTTTAGCCAATCCACCTTTTACACCTTCGAATACTGCCTTACCGAAAACAGGCAAATCTTTCTCAAATGAAAGTACATCCAACACTTTCCTGGTGGTTTTTGTATTGTTGCCTTTCCACCCCAGCAGCACATAATAAGGCGGCTTTCCGGGTGTAGCTACTGGTATAATTTCATAATATCTTGCTCCGTACCAATTTCTACTACTGGTAATCAAATCAGGATTCGTAATGTTATCCGTTCCATCGATCAAAGGGAACAGCTTGAGCTTTCCATCTTTAGTGGCCATTTGTATGGTACCGAAAAAGCGGTATGTACCATCATCAAGCGGCACATGCCAGGAAAGGATCCTAAAGGCATTGTCGGGCGACTTCAGTATACTTACGCGTTTTAAAGAATCGAATGGGTAGCTAAAAGAAGTATGCGTTTTAAGCGAGTTTACAAGGGTTTTAATAAATGCAGCATTTTTAGCGAAGCGTTCTCCTGTAGTCTGCGCGGCAGCGGTTTCATTGCTAAGTGCGATAAGCGAATCCTGAAACTTGTTCATTACAGGTCCATTGTTAAAGGAAAAGGTATGTTGCGCATTCAGATTCCCATAACAAAGGCACATCGCAACAACCCAGAACAAAGAATAAATCGCCCGCCTCATATGTTATCCTAAATACTCCAGTACCAACGCGCTGGCACCACCGCCTCCGTTACAAATACCTGCTACACCAATTTTACCTTTATTTTGTGCCATTACAGAAATTAATGTCACCACAATACGTGCGCCTGAAGCGCCAAGCGGATGGCCTAAAGAAACTGCGCCACCGTTAATATTTACCTTCTCTGCATCCAATCCCATCTCTTTATTATTTGCAAGTGAAACTACGGAAAAAGCTTCATTTATTTCAAAAAAATCTACATCGCCAATTTCTTTTCCTGCATTTTTCAATGCCAGTGGAATCGCTTTGGCAGGAGCAGTAGTAAACCACTCCGGTGCTTGTTGGGCATCTGCAAATCCAAGGATCTTCGCAAGGGGTTTTAAATCAAGTTCGGCAGCCTTTTCCGCACTCATTAAAACCAATGCGGCTGCTCCGTCATTTAAGGTAGAAGCATTGGCCGCAGTAACTGTACCGTCCTTTTTAAAAACAGTTTTCAAGCCGGGAATCTTATCAAACTTAACAGCGAATGGTTCTTCATCTTTATCGATTGTTGTAATTTCACCTTTTCTGTCTTTGACTTCAATGGCAACGATCTCTGAGTCAAATTTCCCGTTCTGTTGTGCCAGTTGAGATTTTTTGTAGGAACTGATGGCAAATGCATCCTGTTCCTCGCGACTAAAGCCGCATTCTTCTGCACACAATTCTGCAGCAGCTCCCATGTGGTAGTCGTTATAAACATCCCATAAACCATCTTTAATCAGGCCGTCTGTGATTTGACCATGCCCTAATCGGTAGCCATTGCGGGCTTTATCCAAATAGTACGGCACATTACTCATACTTTCCATACCGCCTGCAACAATAATGTCCTGGAGTCCAAGCGCGATACTTTGCGCAGCTAGCATAATTGCCTTGGTGCCGGAAGCACAAACCTTATTCACGGTAGTTGAAGGAACATCAGGTAATCCAGCTAATTTAGCAGCCTGGGTTGCCGGAGCCTGACCGAGGTTGGCTGACAACACATTGCCCATATAAACTTCCTGAACATCAGACGGTTTAATTCCTGCTTTTTCTACAGCCGCCTTAATCGCAAACCCACCTAACTGTGTCGCCGAAAATCCGGCTAATGAACCTCCAAAACTGCCTATAGGCGTTCTAACTGCCGATACAATTACTACATCTTTCATATCCTTCTAATTTGGTTAAAAGCAAAGTTATATATTAATTGGTACTGAGTAGTAATAACGAAATGAAATAAATATAGCCCTCTTATGTGCATTGCACATGCATTGGATATGAAGTTAAAAAGCCAGAATCATGATTTAAAACGAAAATCAGCCTTGTTGCTACTTTCCGCCGACTCGAGTCGGTACTGAGACGGTAGTAAGTCGGTACAGAGTTGGTGTAGAGACGGTAAATTATCCCTTCAAATACCACCCTTGTGAAAGGCTTCCGATAACCTTCACGCGAATCGTCCACCTTTGCCCGTCTTTTGTAGCTTTAACCGATTCATTTAACACCTACATTTACCGCAGTAAAGATAAGAAATCGCAAATGGCATCAGGAATAAAAAAAGCAATTTTTAAGTTGATGGACAAGGCCCTCACGCAAGAAGGTTATGTGCTTAATATTAACAAGTGGGAACCTGCGCTATATGAAGTTGATTTGCATTTGCCTTCGGTAAATATGCGCAAGTGGGAAAGCATACACCGCATTAAATGCAGGGTGGCAGATTTTGAATACAGGGACTATACACCGGCCACATGGGATGCTGAAAAAAGTACTTGTAAAATATGGATAGAAGCTGCGCATAAAGGAAGCGGTAGTGCATGGGTAAAAAATCTGCATGCAGGGGATACCGTTCTTTTTGCTCCCGCTTATGCCGCGCCGTTACCAAATGAGCCCGGCAAAATATTATGTGTTGGCGATGGAACTGCACTGGGACACTTTCTGGCTTTAAAGCACCTCACAAAAAGAGAAGCTCAACCCCTGGAAGTGATCGTGTATCTTAATGAAGACTATGACATACCGGTGAGTTTTAAAGAAGATAATCCGGAGTTTCAGTTTATCACGAAGTCGGGTTTAAATATGCTGGATACCCTATATGATTATGCTGTCGGCAAACAAATCACATCATTTACATCAATCCAAATTGTAGGAAATATCCCTATGGTACAGGGGCTGAGGAAAATGTTTAAAAGCAACCCCTACCTTAATGCCAGGATCTTTGCCCATGGTTTTTGGAAATAATATAGCAAGATGTCTGAGAAAAAAATACCGGTTTACAAGTTAGAGCAAGTCATCCGCACTCAGTTTGGTGTGTTTCTGCTAGATTTTGCCGACGACATTCATTTGTACCATTTAGAAGAAATTTCAACACCTCACAGGCACGACCATTATTGCTGCTTTTTGGTTGAAGACGGATATATCGACTTCAATGTCGATTTTAAACCCGTTAAGATTCAAAAATACAACCTTCTGATTTCTTATCCCGGACAGGTTCATCAAGTGGGGACAGATCAGGAATGTAAGGGGAGGGCTTTGATATTTGACGCCAAACTAGTCGATGAAAATGCTAAAATGGTTATTGAAGATTCATTGACTAAAGTTGCCTTATTAACGCTGGACGAGGAAGGGTTTGACTGGTTTACTAAAATCTTTGACCTCATCTATGCTGCAATCTATGCCGATCATAAGGTTAGTTTGCATGCGCAGTTGATCAGGTCATTGTTGGATTCGTTTTTGCACCAGGCGGCGATATGCTATCAATTGCAGGAGCATACCCGTATGCAAGATCATCCGTCAAGAATGATAGACATTACAAAAAGGTTCAGAAAACTAGTGCAGACAAATTACAAAACCATCAAGAAGCCATCCGTTTATGCCGAACAAATGAATTTTTCCGTCAGTTACCTGAATGATACTGTAAAGGCAGTGACCGGATTTTCGCTAACCTATTTCATTCAGCAGGAAGTGATTTGCGAAGCACAACGATTGCTGTATTACTCAGAACTTAGCATCCGCGAGATTGCCTACAGTCTAGGTTATGATGACGACAAGTATTTTATTCGTTTGTTTGGCAAAGTAACCGGCAGCTCTCCATCAATTTTCCGCAAAAATATTAAATAAGCTATTGGAGGCAGGGTTACTCGTCCTGATTTTTCGAGCCCCGCTTTTTGCGTTTAACTTTAAGTGCTTCGCTTAATAAAAATTCAATTTGTCCGTTCGTACTTCTAAATTCATCAGCTGCCCATTGCTCTAATTCTTTGAGCAACACAGGATTAATTCTTAATACAAATGCTTTTTTATCTTTTTCAGACATATTTACCTTTTAGAGGACTAGGTATATAACGTACCTGTATTAACAACCGGCTGCACATTTCTATCACCACACAATACCACAAGCAAATTACTTACCATAGCTGCCTTGCGTTCCTCGTCGAGCTCTACAATGTTCTTTTCAGATAGACGTTCCAGTGCCATTTCAACCATGCCAACCGCACCTTCAACAATTAGTTTTCTAGCTGCGATTACCGCTGTAGCCTGTTGGCGCTGTAACATCGCACTGGCAATTTCCTGCGCATAGGCAAGGTGTGATATCCGCGCTTCAACCACCTGGATGCCGGCTCTGGAAAGGCGTTCACTCAATTCTGCTTCCAGCAATGTACTCACCTTTTCTGCACCATCTTTTAGGGTGATAGTTGCCTCTTCATCTTCAAAATTATCGTAAGGAAAGATGTTGGCGAGGTGCCTTACAGCGGCTTCACTCTGTATAGTAACATATTGCAAATAATCTTCTACGGCGAACATGGCCTTTGCGGTTTCTTCGATTTGCCATACTACAACAGCAGCAATTTCTATGGGGTTACCCAGTTTGTCATTAACCTTTATTGGGTGACCATTTAAGTTCCTGGCTTTTAAAGACACTTTCTTTTTAATGGTGAAGGGGTTAACCCAGAAAAAACCATCTATTTTAACCGTTCCCTGGTATTCACCGAACAAGGTAAGCACCTTGGCCTCATTGGGGTTGTTGATTATGAAACCCGGTAGCACGAACATAAAAATTACTGTGCAGGTTAGGCTTCCAACTGCAGTTTGACCCATGCTAATGGCAAATACCGCAAGTAAACACGCAACGATAACTGAAACCATAACAACAAAGCCAGAGGTAGGGGTAATGATCTTTTCTGTATACATAATGATATTAAATTGATATCATAAAGTAAGGTAAACTCTTTTGTATTTGCAAGTATTTTTTTGGTAAATAATTCAATGCAAGTGTTTACCGTGGCTACATATCCTTAACAGAGGCAGCGTTGTTGTTCATTTAATAAAACCAGAAGAAGAAAAAATATGTTAATTTTGATTGAATCAATCTAAAATCATTTTGGCGAAAATCAAAAAGAATTCTCATAGAGTGCTTTACCGAAAGTATTCATCGAACATAAAATATGTGATGATGGTAGTTTCAGTTTTCTTAATTACTGCATTCTTACCAAAACAACCCCGCTTTCGGTATGAGTTTGAAAAAGGGGAGACCTGGAAGAATAAAGACTTAATATCGCCTTTCAGTTTTGCTATCCTTAAAACTACGCCGCAGGTTGATGGCGACAAGAAAGAGGCTTTAAATAATATACTGCCAATCTACAATTATAACCCGCTTCTTATTCAGGAAGTTGCGGAGGCCTATCAGAATGAGTTTGATGTAAAATGGCGCGGCAGTGCATTGCCTGAGAACGAAAAGGAGTCATATAAACAGTCGTCCCTTGCATTGCTGAAGTCAATTTACAATAAAGGAATTGTAGCAGTAAACGCAAAACATCAGAAGGCAGGGAAGAATTACGACTTCTCCCTGTTGGAAAATAACATTAGCAGAACCGTTAACTCTGGAGATCTCTTTACGGTGCAGTCGGCCTTGAGCTACTATGGCGACACATTCAAGTCCATAAACTTGAAAGTAAAGGAAACCATTCTAAACCTTGTTGAAGACCATTTGCAGGCTAACATCGTATTCGATGAGAAGATGACATTTATGCTGCAGGAGAACGCAGTGAATAGCTTGTCGACCACGAGGGGCATGGTACAAAAAGGCGAGTTGATCATTGCCAAAAACAACGTGATCGACGATGAAGTTTACCAGAAGCTGCAATCGTTCAAAGAAATTTACGAAGCCCAAACGAAGACTATTGGAGACAGTAAACTGGTTTACTTCGGTCAGATCCTGCTTGTTGGTTTCATTGTCAGTCTTTTGATGGTTTTCCTAAAACTCTTTAGAAAAGACATTTTTGCAGACAACAGGCAGTTGACGCTGATTTTGTTGGTTACCACCACGATGCTGCTTTCGCTTACCTGGGCAATTAAATTGAACCTGCCGAGCCTTTACTACATCCCATTTTGTATTGTGCCGATCATCATTAGGATCTTGTTTGATACGCGCCTAGCGTTATACCTTCATTTACTGGTAATTTTAATAGCCGGGTTCTTTGTGCCGAACAGCTTTGAGTTTGTGTTTTTCCAGACAACGGCAGGAATGGTAGCCATTTATAGCATCAGGAATTTAATAAAAAGAGAGCAGCTGCTGTTATCAGCCCTGTTTATATTGTCGGCCTATTTCATATCATTTGTAGGAATTGCATTATTAAGAGAAGGATCTATAAATACTATTGAATGGAGTAATTTCGTACCTTTCATAGTAAGCGTATTGCTTTCTTTGCTTGCATATCCGTTGATTTATGCCTTCGAGCGTCTTTTCGGGATTACGTCTGATATCGCGCTGATTGAACTTACAAATACGAACAATAAATTACTGAGGGAGCTGGCTTTTAAAGCACCAGGCACGTTCCAGCACTCGTTACAAGTTGCCAATTTGGCTGAAGCTGCGATATTCAAAATAGGGGGAAATTCATTGTTGGTAAGGGCAGGGGCGTTGTATCATGATATTGGTAAGATAGAAAACCCGCAGTACTTTATTGAGAATCAAAATACGGCGACTAGTCCGCACGACAAGCTTCCTTACGAGCAAAGCGCCCAGATCATCATCAAACACGTCCACAAAGGCATAGAGATAACCAGGAAGCACCAATTGCCGGAAAGTGTGGTAGACTTTATCAGGACGCACCATGGCAATACCAGGGTAGATTATTTTTACCAGTCGTTTTTAAAGAATTCTCCTGAAAAGTTCGTTGATGAGAACATTTTCCGTTATCCGGGACCGATTCCGTTCTCGAAGGAGACGGGCGTGTTGATGTTGGCAGATTCGGTTGAAGCAGCGTCAAGAAGTCTTAAAAATCCGGATGCACAAAGCATAAATGCATTGGTGGAACGGATCATTGACTATAAATTGGAGCAGGATCAATTAGATAACTGTGATATTACGTTAAAAGATATAGAAACTATAAAGCTGATATTCAAGACAATGCTTATGAGCATCTATCATGTGCGGATAGATTATCAGCAAACTCTATAATTTTTTTTTGCAAAGATCAATGAATTGCTATATTTGCAACCTCAAAAGGGAGCTTTTGAGATTGGAGGGATGCCTGAGTGGCCGAAAGGAACAGTTTGCTAAACTGTCGTACTG
>JAZKHD010000026.1:0-50445 GCA_040385565.1 Bacteroidota bacterium
CAAACCACAACAGCGAGCTGGTAAGAAAAATATTCGAAGCCTATCTCGAAAATAAGAGTCTTAGAAAAACACCTGAGCGTTTTGCTATACTTGAGGAAATTTACTCGAGAGATGATCACTTCGATGTAGAAACACTGTACATACACATGAAGAATCAAAAGTATCGTGTAAGCAGGGCAACAGTTTATAACACACTTGAACTATTGGTATCATGTGATCTTGTTACCAAACACCAGTTCGGAAAAAACATGGCTCAGTTTGAGAAGTCTTATGGCTATCATCAACATGATCACATTATCTGTATCGACTGTGGAAAAGTGGTAGAATTCTGCGACCCAAGAGTACATCAAATTCAGAGCATGGTGGGAGATTTGTTAAAGTTTGACATTAAGCACCATTCCCTAAATCTGTACGGCGTTTGTTTCGATTGCGCTGCAAAGGCATCTATGAATAACCAGAATGCCGTGATAAAAAATGCGAGTTAAAAATCCAATTATAAATATTTCTATTTTTAAAATTTAAGAATGACGCAAGTAGACGTACTTCTGGGCCTTCAATGGGGCGATGAAGGCAAGGGAAAAATTGTTGATGTACTGAGTCCACAATATGATTTAATAGCTCGTTTTCAGGGAGGTCCCAACGCCGGCCACACACTAGAGTTTGATGGTAAGAAGTTTGTATTAAATACTATTCCTTCCGGTATATTCAACGAAAAAACCATGAACCTAATTGGAAATGGTGTTGTAATTGATCCGATTATTTTAAAAAGAGAACTAGATAACCTTAAGGCGGCAGGACACGATCCGATCGCAAAAGGAAAATTGGTTATAGCCCGCAAAGCACACCTAATTTTACCTACCCATCAGTTATTGGATGCTGCGAATGAACAAAAAATGGGCAAAAATAAAATCGGTTCTACGCTGAAAGGCATTGGCCCGACTTATATGGATAAAACCGGCCGTAACGGATTGAGAATTGGTGATACAACGTTGCCGGATTTTAGAGAACGATACAATCGATTGGTAGAGAAACACAAAGAAATTTTATCTCACTATGATTTTGAATATGATCTCGGAGACAAGGAAACTGCTTTTTTCGAGGCGATTGAATTTATAAAAAATATTCCTCACGTAGATAGCGAGCATTACGTTAATGGCTTTTTAAAAGAAGGAAAAACAGTTTTGGCTGAAGGTGCCCAAGGCACATTACTAGATGTTGATTTTGGATCTTATCCATTTGTAACCTCATCGAACACAACTACTGCCGGGGCCTGTACCGGATTGGGTATTGCGCCAAATAAAATAGGTGCAGTATATGGCATTTTTAAAGCTTATTGTACCCGTGTAGGTGGAGGCCCCTTCCCTACTGAATTAGATAATGAAGTTGGAGAAACGCTTAGATCAGTTGGTCATGAATTTGGTGCTACTACAGGTCGGGCACGAAGATGCGGTTGGATTGATCTTCCTGCTTTGAAGTATGCAATTATGCTAAATGGGGTTACAGATCTCATAATGATGAAGGCAGACGTGCTGGATGGATTTGACACTATTTATGCTTGCACACACTACGAGCACAATGGAGAAACCATTGACTACATGCCATATGATATTATTACGGTTGAACCTACACCCGTACTGAAAGAAATTGCCGGCTGGAAAACAGATGTAACAGGCATTACTGATGTAGTCGAAATTCCAGCGAACCTTGCTGATTACATTGCATATTTAGAAAAGGAGCTGGAAGTACCTGTTAAATATCTTTCTGTAGGGCCAGACCGCAAGCAAACTTTAATTTTGCAGTAGACATCATAAGCTAATAAAGGGCGGCTCTAGCCGCCTTTTTTGTTACTGATGATTCACATATATATAGATTTACGGGCAGCATGAAGGTTCAGGATTTAAAGTTGTTTAAAAAGAAAGCTCTTGCCTGGGCGAACACTTTCGAAATATGCTGCTACCTGGAATCTAATCAATTTGCTGATCCATACGGCAAATACGATTTTCTTATCGCCGCTGGGGCGCGAAAGGAATTGACAGTCGAGTCCGGAACTGCTTTTGATGAATGGAAAACCTTTTATGATGAGCAAGAAGCCTGGATGTTTGGTTTGTTGAGCTACGACCTCAAAAATGAAATCGAGGACTTAAAGACGAATAAAACAGACTTATTAGAATTTCCTGATCTTTATTTTTTTACACCTGCCTATTTAATCGTTGGAAAAGACGAGGAAATCCAAATAATTCTGGGAGAAATCTCAATAATAGATTTGGAGGCATTTGAACTTACGGAACCTGTACCTTCTTCCGGAATTAATATTGAAACTAAAATTACAAAGGAAACCTATATAGAGTCTGTAAAAAAACTGCAGCAGCATATCATACGTGGCGATATTTACGAAGCCAATTTTTGTCAGGAATTTTTTGCAGAAAATGCATTTATTGATCCAGTAGATATCTACGAAAAACTAAACAAAATCTCACCCACGCCTTTCTCCGGTTTTTTTAAAAGCTATGGGAATTACGTGCTTTCAGCCAGCCCGGAGCGCTTTATTCGTAAACAAAGGAATCGCTTGATTTCGCAACCGATAAAAGGTACCGCCAGGCGTAGTGATAATCCTCTAGAGGATGATCGAATCAGACATGCATTGATGGTTGACTTAAAAGAGCAAGCGGAAAATGTGATGATTGTCGATCTTGTTAGAAATGACCTGACCAAGAGTGCTGTAAAAGGTAGTGTTATAGTTGATGAACTTTTTGGGGTCTATGGATTTGCGCAGGTTTATCAAATGAAATCCACTATTAGCTGTGATTTAGACGTGGAAACCCATATTGTTGATGCTATCAAAAATGCATTCCCGATGGGATCAATGACAGGTGCACCTAAATTACGAGCGATGCAATTGATTGACGAAACGGAATATAGTAAAAGGGGAATTTATTCTGGCGCAATGGGTTACATTGATCCTTCGGGCGATTTTGATTTTAGTGTAGTAATCCGCACATTACTTTATAATGCTAAAAATCATTATCTATCGTTTCAGGTTGGTGGAGCGATCACTTATGCATCAGATGCTGAAAAAGAATACGAAGAATGCCTATTAAAGGCCTCAGCAATGATTAGCACATTAGAAATGTGAAAAGGCTGCCTAATGGCAGCCTTTCTACTTATCTAACCGGTTTACCGGTAGTGGATTTATAATATTTTTGAGCTTCAGGAAGCGCATTCTGAATTCTTTGAATCCTTGTCGCATCACTCGGGTGGGTGCTTAAAAATTCGGGTGGCTTCTGACTACTCTGAGAAGCAGATGCCATTCGCTGCCAGAATGAAGTCGCATTTTGAGGATCATAAGCAGCCATGGCCATAAATATGAGTCCAAGCCTGTCTGCCTCAAGTTCCTGATCACGTGAATATTTGAGCATTGCCAATGGCGTTCCAATACCATAAAGCGTATTAAAGACACCTTGAGTTTTAGGATTTCTTGATAACGCAACGTTGCCGGCAACGCCAATTCCTTGTGAGACTAATTCCTGAGACATTCGTTCTGCAGAGTGGCCTGCGATAGCATGACCTATCTCATGACCCATAACGGTTGCCAAACCAGCATCTGTCTGTGTTACAGGCAAAATTCCTGTGTAAACAACTATCTTACCACCGGGCATACACCATGCATTTAATTCCTTGCTTTGTACTACATTTACCTCCCACTGATAATCTTTAATAAGATCTGCATAGCCATTGTTGTTCATGTAGGTTTTTACAGATGCTATCAAACTGTTGCCAACGCGCTTAACTTGCTGTGCCTGCGCATTCGAAGATGATAGCACTGTAGCTTTGTTTTCGGTAAGAAACTCTCCATAAGCCTGAAATGCCATGGGTAGTACTTGATCGTTACTTACAAGATTTAACCTGCTTCGTCCAGTTAAAGGCACAGTAGAACAGGAAGAAAAAGCCAACCCAATTGAGGCTAGGCCGATGATGAATAATTTTTTCATAGGTTTATTTAACTTAGTGTTTTCTTGAACAGATAAACCTTTGATTCCCTGCCTTTGAGTAGCCTTTCCAGATTCTTTTGATGGGTGATGAGTATCAAAATACAAACACACATCCCATAAAGCACTTCTGACCTTATTGTAGACTGCAATATGAATATTATACTTAAAGGGAAGGTAAAACCCGCACATATAGAGCTTAACGAAACATACTTAGTGGTCAACAATACTACTACAAATACAAGAACGCAAAACATAGCTGCCGGAAAGTTAACTGCCAAAATCATTCCAAAAAGGGTAGCCACTCCTTTACCCCCTCTAAAACCAGCAAATATAGGGAACAGGTGTCCCATTACAGCGGTGACACCTAAGGCCAGCTCGTAATTGATAAATTGTGAAGAATGCTGTGGCCCGGTGACCGACAGACCTATAAAGTAGGCAAGTTTTGTTGCGGTGTACCCTTTTGCAATATCTATAATCATTACTGCTATTCCGGCCTTTTTGCCCAACACACGAAATGTATTAGTAGCTCCGGCATTACCGCTTCCGTACTCCCTAACATCGACGCCATAAAAAGCCTGACCTAACCAAACAGCAGTTGGTATTGAACCAAAAAGATAAGCTACGATTACTGCTGAAATAGAATAGATTGATATCATATTCTAAAAGGCTTTTAAACTCATATCTAAACTTTTAACGGAATGTGTTAACGCGCCCATTGATATAAAATCAACTCCACATGCAGCATAATCAATAATGTTGCTTTCGGTTATCCCTCCTGAAGCCTCCGTAATGTACTTTCCGTCTATCAAACAAACTGCCTTTTTTAAATCCGTAGGTTCAAAATTATCAAGCATGATTCGATCAACACCTCCGGTATCCAGCACCGTCTGTAATTCTATGAAATTTCTCACCTCAATTTCTAATTGCAAAGTCTTGTTAGTTTCGACAAGGTACTTTTTTGCTGACAATATTGCCTTTGCAATCCCGCCTGCGTAGTCAACATGGTTGTCCTTAATCAAGATCATATCATATAAACCCATTCTGTGATTTACACCTCCTCCAATACGCACGGCCCATTTTTCCAGCAGCCTTAATCCAGGGGTAGTCTTTCTTGTATCTAGCAATCTGGCTTTATAGGAAGAAAGCGATACGACGATATTATGAGTCTTAGTAGCAATACCACTCATTCGTTGCATACAATTTAATACCAGGCGTTCGGCAAGCAAAATAGAGTGTACACTGCCAGAGACAGTGAGTGCGATATCCCCAAAACGAACTTCGGCACCGTCATGTATGAGTTCGCTAACTTCAAGATTAGGATCAATATGATGAAAAATCGCTAGTGCAAGCTCGATGCCAGCTATGACGCCATCTTCCTTGATAATTAATTTAGCTTTTCCCTGAGAGTTTCGTGGAATAGTTGAAAGAGAGGTGTGATCACCATCACCGAGATCTTCGGCCAGCGCATTTTTTATGAACAGATCTATGATTTGCTTATCCAAAACTCAAATTTAATCCCAAAAATAGCATTTTACCTCTATTTCTCTGTTTCTATTTTTAATTCCGTTATAAAAAAAGCACTACCAGATTTTTTTAAAGTTGCGGATACACGAAAGGATCCATTTTTGGTAATCAAAGAAAAAGCGCCATAACGGAAATTGGGATTGGTATTGAGGCGGTGGAGTACCGTAGACTTGACTGGAGGATATTTGCTGAAAAAACCTCTTAATATTTGTTCAGCCTGTGCTTTAGAATAGACATCTTCCTCATCAATGATGATTAAGTCTACAGTTGGCGAAAAACTGGCGGCTATTTCCTTGGATCCTCCAGCTTTAAATTGACTGCACAGATCATCAATAACATCGCCTTGAATGGCAATTGAAGCAGGAAAATGAAAAAACAAAACAATTAATATAAGTAATGGTTTCATATTATGGCACACCTAACTATTGTTAGGGCACACAAATTATGCCATATTATTTTCTATATGAATTAATCATAACTGAAAAAAACCATAAATGGTTTATCTTTGCATGATAACAGCAAATATTTAAAATGAATATTAAAAAAGTAGTTCTACTAATTCTTGACGGTTGGGGATATGGCAAAAAAGATAATTCTGACGCCGCATACATGGCAAATACGCCTTTTTTCGACCATCTATTAAAATCCTATCCGAATTCAAAATTAGAAGCTTCAGGTGAAGCAGTTGGTTTGCCAGAAGGACAAATGGGCAACTCTGAAGTTGGACACATGAACTTGGGTGCCGGACGCGTTGTTTATCAGGAACTAGGAAGAATAAACAAAGCTATCTCTGATAAGACGTTGCATAACAATGAGACGCTTTTGGAAGCATTTAATTATGCAAAAACTAATAATAAAGCTGTACATTTTATAGGTTTGCTTTCTGACGGTGGTGTTCACGCTCATATTGAACACCTAAAAGCTTTATGTGATGCAGCAGGCGAACAAGGGCTAAATGAAGTGTTCATTCACGGATTTTTGGATGGACGAGACACGGATCCCAATTCAGGCCTAAATTTTGTCAAGGATTTACAGCAACATCTTTTGGGATCTAATGGTAAAATTGCCACTCTGATTGGTCGCTACTATGCGATGGACAGAGATACAAGGTGGGAACGGGTGAAACTAGCCTATGATTTACTCACAAAAGCAATTGGAAGCAAAGTTTACGACCCTATAATGGCAATTGAAAAGTCATACAAAGAGGGAATAACAGATGAGTTTATCCAGCCAATTGTTGTTACGCAAGGAAATGGCGATCCTATCGCTAGTATCATGCCTGGTGATGTAGTAATTTGCTTTAATTACCGAACTGATCGGGGAAGGGAAATCACATCTGTTCTAAGCCAGGTTGATTACCCAGATTTCGACATGTATAAGTTACCCCTTTACTATGTCACAATGACAACTTACGATGAAAGCTTCAAAGGTGTAAAAGTGATTTTTACTAAAGATGACTTATCACAAACTCTTGGAGAGGTTCTGGAGGCTAATCATAAAAGACAAATACGAATTGCTGAAACAGAAAAATATCCGCACGTTACGTTTTTCTTTTCCGGTGGAAGAGAGCAGGAATTTGTTGATGAAAAAAGAATTTTGATTCCTTCACAAAAAGTTGCCACTTATGATTTGCGGCCTGAGATGAGTGCTAAAGGCATAACCGAAGCTATCTGTAAGGAGTTGGAAACAGGGTGGCCCGACTTTGTCTGTTTGAATTTTGCAAATCCGGACATGGTGGGCCATACTGGTGTATTTGAGGCCGTGATAAAAGCCGTTGAGACTGCTGATCGATGTGCGGAAACGGTTGTAAATACAGGCATAGCAAATGGCTACTCATTCATCATTTTGGCAGATCACGGAAATTCAGAATTCATGATTAATAAAGACGGCTCTGCGAATACTGCTCATACAACTAACCTTGTTCCTTGCATTTTAGTGGATAATAACTTTAAAAATATTAGAGATGGCAAGTTAGGTGATGTAGCTCCCACCATTTTAGCTATTATGGGAATTTCGAAACCAGAAATTATGACTGGGGACGTTTTGATATAATGAAAAAATCAAACTTCAGATTTTTTGCTGCATTACTGTTGCTTTTTGGATGTAGTGGAAACGAAAAGCCTCGAACTTTTCAAAGTGGTAGTTATTTTGACAGCAAAACATATTTTAAAGCTGAGGCAGCCCGACTTTCAAAATTGAGCCCCAAAGTCAGTAAATGCGTTGAAGTAAATAAACTTAGCGAAACCCGGCGTATGAAAATTGCCGACTGGAACAAAGAGTTTAATTCTTTTGTTGAGGCCGGCATAAACCGGACATCGTGGAAAGGCCTATTTACGGTTCAAAAATCTGGGGAAAGCACTACCTACAAATCGGTAGATGAAAAAATCCCTGTTAAAAAGCTTATTGTTATTCTAAAAGAAAGGAAAGTGATAGGAATAAAAGTATTTGTTCAAAATAAGAATTTGCTATACGCCTCTACAGACAGCCTGATTTATTTTCCCGACAGTCTTTACCAGATTAAAAAGTATCAAAATATAAGATTTCTTACTAATAAAACCTTTTCAATCACAGGACGTTTCTAGAGATTATTTATTTCAAGCTCGCTATCTGCGCTTTCACATATCCAACAAGATTGCTAATGTCTGTTCTCTGTGGCTGAACAATAAGGATTTTTTGAAAATCTGAAATAGAATTGTTAAATAAACTTATACATGCAGTTTTTTCAACGGTCTTTTTAATTTTATAGGACTTATAAATTGCATAATCCTTGTAAGCTAATCCCCTATTTTGCAGCAATTGAGGATCTTCTTCGCCATTGATTTCAATGGCTTTCGAGAAATCTTTAATAGCTGACAAATAAAAATTATCTCTCATCTGATTCAGGGATTCTCTAGGATCATTCGCAACGTTTAATCTGGCCTTCCCCCGATAATAATAGGCGGAATAATCAGCAGGCTTCAAGCTAATATATCTGCTATAAGTAGAAACTGCATTCTCGAAATTACCACATTGATAGTAAGAATAACCCAGCATTTTTAATACATTGGCATTATTTGGATCTTTAGTATCAGCCTTTTCAAGTTGAGAAACTGCCGCTTTGAAATCTCCCTTCATCATCAAAGCCTGGAACCCAAGTTTATCATAACTATTGGTTTGGGCAATACTCTGACCAGTTAAAAAAATAAGCAGCAACAGTGTGGTTTGTTTGAAATAGTTCATTAAAATCTACTTAATAGAGTATAAATATATTTAGTTTTGACTTAAGCCTCTAATATGGATAAAACAAAAATAAGTTACAGTAAAAATCTTATTAGACAACTATCGTACCATTAAACTTATTCCATAACAACGCTGCAGTATTGAAAATATGATGGGAGCTGAAAATTAAATTTCTGACGCTGACTTTTTAACAGTTAATGCATCAATTGTTTCTTTTGGCACAACAGTTGAAAATATACACTAATCCATATTAATAATGAATTCCTTAACGATAGCTGTCAGTTTGTCGTTTTGAAATATAAAAAAATACTTAATGAGTAAACAAGATCAGTTTGATTTTAGCAACGCACTACCAATTATAAATGAAGACACAGAATTCTTTCCATTGATGTCTCAACAGGACGAAGATGAGATGAATAACGAGGAAACACCTGAAATTCTTCCTATACTTCCATTAAGAAATACTGTTTTGTTTCCAGGAGTAGTAATTCCTATAACCGTTGGAAGAGACAAATCTATTAAGCTGATTAAAGAGGCATATAAGGGAGATAGGATAATTGGCGTAGTTTCTCAACGGGATGTAACAATTGAGGATCCTACATTTGAGCAGTTGAATAGTGTAGGTACTGTGGCCCATATTATAAAGATGCTGCAGATGCCTGACGGTAATACTACTGTTATTATTCAAGGTAAGCAACGTTTCCGCCTAATTGAGGAGGTGCAGTCGGAACCGTACATAAAAGTAAGTATTACCAAGTTTACCGAATCCAAAAATAAGATTGACAAGGAGTTTAAAACGCTTGTTGCATCTATAAAAGAAATGTCTTCGCAGATTATTCAGTTATCGCCAAATATTCCCAGTGAGGCAGGCATTGCGCTCAAAAATATTGAAAGCACATCTTTTTTGATTAATTTCATTTCTTCCAACATGAATGCGGATGTTGCAGACAAGCAAAAGATGTTGGAGATGACGAACTTACGGGATAGGGCCACCATGGTGATGGATCTATTAACCGTAGAGCTTCAAATGCTCGAATTGAAAAATCAAATTCAATCCAAGGTTCGAGTTGACCTTGATAAGCAGCAAAGGGATTATTTCTTAAATCAACAGTTAAAGACAATCCAGGAGGAGCTTGGCGGCAATTCATCCGATTTGGAATATGAAGCATTGCAGCTTCGTGCAAAAAAGAAAAAATGGGCTGTTGAAGTTAAGGATCATTTTAATAAAGAACTGGAAAAATTAGGTAGAATGAATCCGGCAGCACCTGACTATTCGGTGCAAATCAATTATCTTGAGTTATTACTGGATTTACCATGGGGTGACTTTACAAAAGATAACTTTGATTTAAAAAGAGCCCAGCGCATTTTAGATAAAGACCATTTCGGGCTTGAAAAAGTAAAAAGACGCATTATTGAGTATTTAGCAGTTTTAAAACTCAAGAGAGACATGAAGGCCCCTATAATATGCCTGGTGGGTCCTCCTGGAGTGGGTAAAACTTCACTTGGTAAATCAATTGCTAAAGCGTTAAACAGAAAATATGTTAGAATGGCCTTAGGAGGCATTCGTGATGAAGCTGAAATTCGAGGACATAGAAAAACTTACATTGGTGCTATGCCAGGTCGAATTATTCAATCAATAAAGAAAGCAGGTGCTGCCAATCCTGTCTTTGTTCTGGATGAAATTGATAAAGTTGGCTCCGATCAAAGAGGGGATCCTTCATCCGCCCTGCTTGAAGTTCTGGATCCCGAACAAAACAATGCATTCAACGACCATTATGTGGAGGCCGATTATGATCTATCAAATGTTTTATTTATAGCAACTGCCAATTCACTTAGTTCTATACATCCTGCCTTATTAGATAGGATGGAGATTATCGAAGTAAATGGTTATACTATTGAAGAGAAAATTGAGATTGCTAAGAAATATTTGCTACCTAAGCAGAAGGAGCAACATGGTATCAAGACGAAAGATATCAACTTGAAAAATAACCTGATTGAAAAAGTTATAGAAGATTATACCAGGGAATCAGGAGTTAGAGGTTTAGAAAAAAAAATAGGTTCATTGGTTAGAGGTGTAGCTACGAAAATTGCTATGGAAGAGTTATACGAACCTAATTTGAGTTTTGCAGATGTTGAACGCATTTTAGGGGCTCCAACCTACGACAAAGATTTATACGAAGGAAACGAAGTAGCGGGAGTTGTTACTGGACTTGCATGGACTCAGGTTGGGGGAGACATTTTATTTATTGAAGCAAGTTTAAGTCCAGGCAAGGGTAAATTAACGCTTACAGGTAATTTAGGGGATGTAATGAAAGAATCTGCAATTATTGCCCTTGCTTATTTGCGTGCCCATGCTGAACTTTTTGATATAGATCATATATTATTTGAACAGTGGGATATCCACGTTCATGTTCCTGCCGGTGCCACGCCTAAAGACGGCCCATCTGCGGGAATAACTATGCTGACCGCATTAACGTCTGCTTTTACTCAACGTAAAGTAAAATCTAACTTGGCAATGACCGGAGAAATCACTTTACGTGGCAAAGTGTTGCCGGTTGGTGGAATAAAGGAAAAGATTCTAGCTGCAAAAAGGGCCGACATTAAAGATATTATTTTATGCAAATCTAATAGGAAAGATATTCTTGAGATAAAGGAGAGCTATATAAAGGATTTAAATTTTCATTACGTTACTGAAATGAAAGAAGTTATTAACCTGGCTTTGACGAGAGATAAAGTTAAAAATCCGCAGAATCTAACACCCAAGGAGAAAGCAATTGCAAAATAGCTTTTAATTGCATATTATTGAGCTAAACAAACTAACGACCAAATGAACAAATTAGGGATCATCGCGGTACTTGCTTTATTGGCAATCAGTTACAAAGCTGAAGCTCAGGACACCACAAGAAGGGCACAGAACATTTTTATTGAGTTGGGCGGACAAGGATTAACCTTCACTGCAAACTACGACACGAGGTTTAAGAATACCCGTACTGGTATTGGCGGTCGTGCAGGGATTGGATACATAAGTGATTCGGGAGACCGCATTACAACTATTCCTATATCATTGAACTACCTGATGGGTAAAGGCAATAAATTTTTTGAAATAGGTTTAGGCGCAACTTATTTGGCTACAAGCGGGTCAACTAGTGTTCTTTTTAGTGAGAATGAAAGTAATGTGATTGGGACCATGAGTTTTTTTTATAGAGTACAACCTATTGATAGCGGATTTTCATTCAGGGCCGGCTTATCGCCAGTGTTCAGCAAAGATTTCTTTATTCCATATTATGGAGGCCTAAGTTTAGGTTATACATTTTAGTATGACTAAAAATATATTTATTTTCTTCTTCTGTCTAATAGCAGGTATTAGTGATCTTGTTGCTCAGAGTTACAAAAATGAGTTTGGATTTAAGAGTGATAACGATTCATACCTTGCTCAAGGTTCTGATCGATATTACACCAATGGACTTTTTCTTAGTTTTAGAAGAGCAACTGACCAGAGTAAGTTAAAACAGGGTCTGGAAAAGAAAATATATGAGATTTCTGTTGGGCAGAAAATTTATAACCCAATTTCTGGATATGCTCCTAATCCTGGGGTGCAGGACCGTCCCTTTGCTGGATATCTATATGGTTCTGGGGCTCTAAGTTGGTTTAGTCTTGATGAAGGCGTACTAAAAATCAGCGCTGAGTTAGGCACCACGGGGCCAAGTTCTCTGGCTGAAAGTGGTCAGGAATTATTACATAACACGATAGGTTTTTATGAGTTAGCGGGCTGGGAATTTCAGATCAGGGATGAAATAGCTGTAAATCTTACCGCACAATATACTAAACTGATCCACCGCTTAGATGATAACGCAGCCGATATTTCCGTTGAAGGATATGCAAATGCAGGGACCACTTTCAGTGGTGCTGGCTTGGGAGTTTTACTTCGGGCAGGTAACATTAACCAATTGTTCAATTCGTCGTCAACAAACTCTTTTATAGGAAATAATTTAAAAAGCAAAGGATTGGTTACTAAAGAGGTATTTTTTTATGTAAAGCCTCAGTTGAATTATATTGCCTATGACGCGACCGTACAAGGGAGTCTGTTCAAAAACAACAGTCCAGTAACATTTGATGTTAAACCAATTGTTTTTGCGCAACAGGTTGGCTTTAATTATAGCTCACAAAGATTCACTTTTGATTTTGGCCTGATATTTAAAACCAAAGAAATAGAAAGCAATGCTAGAGCCCATCAATATGGATCGATAAGCATGTTTTACAGATTTAACTAGAAAACTGTTCTTGAACAGGTTTTTTTCTGTACTCTTTCTTTGTAGCAATCAAATGCTTATTAGCCAGACGCTTTTTAATAACACCCTTGGGTATTCTGGTGGGAACTCGCTTTTTCTGAATGGTTAGGGCGAATTTAATTAACGAAATCAGCTTCACAATAGTACGCTCTTTATTCATGAGTTGACTTCTGTCTTCCTGGGAAACTACATGGATATTGAAATCGCTATCCAGTCTTTTGTGGAGTTTTTTCAGCAAAATATCCTTTTCTTCGTCTGTAAGAAAACCTGCCGAGGGAATGTGAAATACAAGTTCTACTTTACTGGAAACTTTATTTACATTTTGTCCGCCTTTGCCCCCACTTCGGGATGTTTTGAAATAAACACATTTCAGGATATCTTCCTTACCTGGTATCATAGTGCAAAACTAACAAACATGACCAAGATTACCTACATAAATGCATAACTCGAAAACGCTAAAGTGTTATCTTTGTATTATATGAGAAAAAATGTTGTTGTCGCAATTGATGGATACTCTTCATGTGGTAAGAGCACACTTGCCAAAGCCCTGGCTAAAAAGCTTAACTTTATATATATTGACAGCGGCGCCATGTATAGGGCTGTTACCCTATATTTTCTCAGAAATCAGGTAGACTTAAAAAGTGAAATCGATGTTAAAGAGGCGTTGGATAATATAGAACTAAATTTCCATGCAAGAGATTATGAATCTCATATTACGCTAAATGGAGAAGAAGTGTCTGACGAAATTCGACAAATGCCAGTATCAGAATCTGTTAGCTATGTCTCTGCAAATAAGCAGGTAAGACATGAAATGGTAAAACAGCAACAGAGAATGGGAAAATCCAAGAACATCGTTATGGATGGGCGTGATATCGGAACCACTGTTTTCGAAGATGCACAAATCAAATTTTTTATGACTGCTGATCCCAAAATTAGGGCAGAAAGAAGATTTAAGGAAATACAATCCAAAGGAGATACAATTATAACTCTTGAAGAGGTATTTGAAAACCTTGCCCACCGTGATTATGCGGACACCACCAGAGCTGAAAGCCCCCTGATTCGTGCTGATGACGCCGTTATACTGGATAACACTGACCTTTCACAAGATGAGCAACTGGAATTTGCTCTAGAAAAAGTTAGTGTACATTTGGCGCAATAAATCAACAAACCTTGATTTTCAGGAAACAGGGCGTAATTTTTGCAAATGTTTAGTTACAATGGCTGTGAAGAATTAAACATTACATTTCAATGTTTTAAGTGTTTATAACAATAGATAATTTCGGCCCTTAGCTTATTACGTTCACGTTAATGTTAAAAATGAAAGCAAAAACCCCCTTAGCGCATTTCCTTTTACCTTTATTTGCCATTTTAAGTTCCTGCGGAAACGGTTTAGATAAAAAACCTGCATCAGTAACCGATCAAATACCTGGTTACCCAGTTGTTGCACTTCAAGCTCAGTCTACATCTCTTGAAACTGATTACCCCGCAACACTTGAAGGAATTCAAAACATAGATATCAGACCTAAGGTAGATGGTTTTATAGAAAAGATATACGTTGATGAAGGTACTACGGTGAAAAAGGGCCAACTACTTTTTACAATAAGTGCTCCACAGTATGAACAATTAGTAAGAACTGCAAATGCCTCTATAAGCAGTGCAGAGGCAGACGTTAACGCAGCGCAATTACAGGTGAATAAAACTAAGCCGCTTGTTGAAAAAGATATTATCAGTAAATACGATCTGGAGGCTGCCCAACTAACACTGCAGAGTCGAAAGGCGGCATTAGCTCAGGCAAGGGCTGAGTTAGCGAATGCTAGAGTTAACCTTGGATATACTAAAATTGCCAGTCCAGTAGACGGAGTGATTGGAAGCATTCCTTATAAAACGGGGAGTCTGGTAAGCGGATCCAGTGCCCAACCATTAACAACCGTATCAAACATATCTAAAGTGTACGCGTATTTTTCTATGAATGAGAAACAATTGTTAGACTTTTCAAGAAATTACAAGGGATCAAATCTTGCAGCACAAATGAACAACATTCCCGCGGTATCTCTAGTTTTGTCTGACGGTAGTACTTATGCAGGAAACGGTAAAATAGAATCTATTAACGGACTTATTAATACCAGCACCGGTTCGGCAAGTCTGAGAGCTACGTTTTCCAACCCTGTGATGCTTTTAAGAAGTGGCGCAAGTGCATCAGTTCGCATTCCACAATATCTGGAGGATGTTTTGCTTATCCCTCAAAAATCAACAGTTGACCTGCAAGGCAAAAAATTTGTTTATGTCTTGGGCGATAGCAGTAAGGTAATAAATACTGAAGTAGAAGTTATGGCGATTCCCAAGGGCAATTTCTATGTTGTTACTAAGGGACTTAAATCTGGTGACAAAATTGTTTTGGAAGGTTTTCAATCACTTAAGGATGGAACCAAAATTAAACCAGAAATAAAGAGCTCTGATTCGGTCTTTGCAGACCTTAAAATTAAATAATATATGTTTAAAAAATTTATAGAGAAACCTGTTTTATCAACGGTGATCTCGATAATAATAGTCATACTAGGCATACTTGGTCTCGTTACTTTGCCTGTTTCCCAATATCCTGAAATTGCACCCCCTACAGTTCAGGTTTCTGCATCCTATCAAGGTGCCAATGCAGATGTTGTTATGAACAGTGTTGTTATTCCGTTGGAAGAACAGATTAATGGTGTTGAGAATATGACCTACATGACCTCAACAGCAAGTAATGATGGAACAGCTACAATAACAATCAATTTCAAACTTGGCACAAATGCAGATCTTGCCGCGGTAAACGTCCAAAACCGGGTATCAAGAGCTACAAGTTTGCTTCCGGCCGAGGTAACCCGATCGGGCGTGATTACAGCCAAACGGCAGGCGAGTAATGTACTCATATTTGCTATTTACAGCGACAGTGCTTCATATGATCAAAAATTTTTGCAGAATTATGCAAATATAAATTTGATTCCTCAAATAAAACGCATTAACGGCGTTGGTGATGCAAGCGCATTCGGTTTAATGGACTATACGATGCGGATTTGGCTAAAACCAGATGTTATGGCGACATATGGCCTGGTTCCAAATGATGTTAGCATTGCACTGGCAGAACAGAACATTGAGGCAGCACCTGGACAATTTGGAGAGCAAGGCTTGCAGTCTTTTCAATACACATTAAAATACTCAGGAAGGTTAAAAAACGAAGTTGAATTTAGCGATATAATCATTCGTACAGACGGAAACGGACAGATATTACGGTTGAAAGATGTTGCCAGAATTGAATTAGGTGCTCAGAGTTATGCCAGTTCGGTCAGATTCAATGGAAAACCTGCATTAGGGGTTGCTATCAATCAAACTGCAGGTTCTAATGCGAAAGATGTTATTGAAGGTTCTATTAAAGTTCTGGATGAGGCTTCAGGAAGCTTTCCTAAAGGCATGCATTATACGGCATTGGTTAATGTGAACGATTTTCTTGACGCGTCAATTGAAAAAGTAATACATACCCTGATAGAAGCATTTATCCTTGTTTTTTTAGTTGTGTTCATCTTCCTTCAGGATTTCAGATCCACTTTAATACCTGCTATCAGCGTTCCTGTGGCGATTATTGGGACGTTCTTTTTTCTTAGTCTGTTTGGATTTACTATTAATCTGCTTACACTATTCGCACTCGTACTTGCAATAGGAATTGTTGTGGATGACGCTATTGTTGTGGTGGAGGCTGTGCATGCAAAATTGGATGAAGGTTACACATCTGCAAAAAAAGCGACTGTTGATGCCATGGAGGATATTACAGGAGCAATCATATCTATTACACTTGTAATGGCCGCAGTATTTATACCGGTAAGCTTCATACAGGGATCATCAGGTGTTTTTTATAAGCAATTTGGTTTAACTCTTGCAATCGCAATTATTCTTTCTGCAATTAATGCGTTAACTTTAAGTCCGGCATTATGTGCGCTATTATTAAAGCCTCACAAGGATAATAACGGTAAATCCATGGGCTTTATGCAGCGTTTTTATACTGGCTTTAATACATCGTTTGACTTAATGACAAATAGGTACAAACGCTCCGTAGGCTTTCTTGCAAAGAAAAAGTGGATTGCAGGTCTGGGCATAGTATTGTTTACAATTGTGCTCATCTGGACAATGAATACTACACCAAAAGGTTTTGTACCAAATGAAGATTTGGGGACCATAATGTCAGACATTTCTTTACCCCCTTCTACATCTCAAGAGCGTACAAATGAGGTTATTGCACAGATAGACAGCACAGTTCACACTGTTCCAGAGATTAGAAACTCCTTAAGGGTTGTGGGAAGAAGTATGATCAGCGGATCTGGAAGTTCTTATGGAATGGTGATCTCTAGATTGATACCATGGTCTGAAAGAACACGTGATGTTAAAGTTATTATTGGAGAATTATTTGCAAAAACTGCTAATCTTAAAGGAGCGAAGATAATTTTCTTTGCCCCTCCAACCATACAGGGGTTCGGTACAAGCGGAGGTTTTGAATTCCAACTCCAGGATAAAACGGGAGGAGATATTAATAAATTTAACGCCGTTGGCAATGATTTTTTAGCTGCATTGGGTAAACGAAAAGAGATTCAATTTGCTTCTACTTCCTTCAATCCAAATTTCCCTCAGTTTCAAGTAAATGTAAATGTTGCCACAGTTAAACAGGCTGGCTTATCAGTAAGTGATGTTCTGGGTGTTCTACAAGGTTATTTTGGAGGAGTATACGCTTCTAATTTTAACAAGTTTGGCAAACAATATCGGGTTATGTATCAGGCTGATGCTCAGTATAGAGCAAATGAACAGAGTTTAAATGGCATTTATGTACGGAATGCCCAAGGAATGATGGCTCCGATTACCGAATTTATAACGTTAAAAAAAGTTTATGGTCCGCAAGCTATTTCCCGTTTTAACTTATTTACCTCCATTGCAGTTACAGGGAGTCCGAATCCGGGTTTCAGTTCTGGTGATGCACTGGCAGCTGTTCAGGAAGAAGCCGCAATTCATCTACCCGCAGGTTACGGGTATGAATTTTCAGGTTTATCGAGAGAAGAGATGTCTAGTGGTAGTCAGACGATATTTATATTCCTGCTTTGTGTAATATTTGTTTACTTTTTATTGTGTGCACAATATGAAAGTTACATTCTGCCATTGGCAGTTTTGATCTCACTTCCTATAGGTTTAGCAGGGGTGTTTATATTTGACAAGATATTCACCGTGGACAATAACATTTATACCCAGATAACCCTCATCATGCTGGTTGGATTACTTGCTAAAAATGCAATCTTAATAGTGGAATATGCAATAGATAGGAGAAGGAAAGGAATGAGTATCGCAGATGCAGCTATTAGTGGTGCCACCGCGCGGTTGCGGCCGATTTTAATGACATCTTTTGCTTTTATACTTGGGCTTCTTCCTCTTATGTTATCATCTGGAGTAGGTGCCGCCGGGAACAAGTCGATCGGTACTGGTGCTGTAGGAGGAATGCTTGTAGGAACAATATTCGGGATTTTCGTAATCCCTGCTTTATTTATCATTTTTCAAACACTTCAAGAAAGAGTAAGCAATAAACCGCCGTTTGATAATATAAACGCACAATAATTGAAAACCATGAAATTGAATATAAAGATAGCTCACCTAATCATTACCATTCTCGTTCTTGGATCATGGGGCTGTATTACTAAAAAATACGAGAGACCAACTGTTGTTTCCAGTGATCTTTACCGAGATGTTATGACTGACGATACAACTTCGATTGCTGCATTACCATGGAAATCTCTTTTTGCGGACATACCATTGCAGAACCTTATTGAACAAGGTTTACAGGAAAACCTCGACTTAAAACAGGCTGTTGAGCGTATTAAGATTTCTGAGGCTACGTTGAGACAAAGCGGGGCGGCATTTTTACCAAGCTTGAATGCTGAATTATCCGTTACAGACGCAAAACAGTCTGTTGCCGCACTAAACTTTCCACCAGGCATAAATATCAATACGGAGACCCAAACTTACAGGACGCAATTAACTACAAGCTGGGAAGCTGATATCTGGGGGAAATTAAGCAGCGCTAAGCGATCAGCTTTTGCCTCACTTTTACAGACCGATGCTGCTAAACGGGCTATTCAAACTCAATTGATTGCAACTATAGCTAATACATATTATAATTTGCTGGCGCTTGATAAACAATTGAATATAACAGAACAAACAATTAAGATCAGGCAAACTGATGTGGAAACTATGAAAGCCTTGAAAGAAGGTGCAATTGTAAATGGGGCTGCAGTTGTGCAAAGTGAAGCTAATTTGTATGCAGCACAGGTCACACTTCCTGACCTTAGAAGAAACATAAAGGAAACTGAAAATGCATTGAGTGTGCTTGTTGGAAGAACTCCCAGAACGGTCCAGAGGACCAAACTTGACGATCAGCAAATTTATAGTTCATTACAAACTGGTATATCTGCACAGTTGCTGCAAAACAGGCCAGATGTGCAAGCTGCCGAATACGCATTCAGAGCCGCATTTGAAAACACCAACATTGCTAAGAGTTACTTTTATCCTTCTCTTACATTAACTGCCAGTGGAGGATTATCGACCCTGCAAGTTAAAAATTTCTTTGATAACTCCATATTTTACAACCTTGTGGGCGGTATCGCCCAACCAATATTCAATAGAGGTATAAACAAAGCAAGGTTAAAGACTGCGGGCGCACAGCAACAAATTGCGCTATACGCCTTTCAACAGTCATTACTTTCCGGTGGACAAGAGGTTTCAAACGCACTTTATGCGTACCTAACAGCAAGAGAAAAGGAAGTCACAAGAGCATTGCAAATTGCAGCCTTGACCAAAGCCGTTGACTATACAAAAGAATTGCTTCGCTACAGTTCTGCAACAAACTACACTGATGTGCTGACTTCTGAGCAAGCTTTGTTGAATGCCCAATTGAATTCAATTAATGACAAACTACAAAAACTTCAGGCGGTTGTAAATCTTTATCGCGCACTTGGCGGTGGTTGGAAGTAGTGGTGAGGTATTAGTAAGTAACATATCTATTAGCTATTATTAAACATGGACTTCCCTTTACTAGACCACCTCATCAATTTAATTCCTTCATCTTTAAGCTGACGTGTTCGTTCCTTACTAAGTTTAACAACCTCGGCTATTTCGTCGAGGGTTAGACGAGAAAATCCATTTAGTCCAAAAAAATGCTGAACAATATTTCTTTGACGTTCAGACAAAATTGCCAGAAGTTCAATTACATTTTGGTTGTCAGATTGTATAATCATATCATGATCTGGTATTACTGAATTTTCATTTACAACTACATCTATTAAAGCAAGATTTTCCTTTTCACCAATCATTCTATCTAGATGAAGTACTTGTCCAGGATTTGACAAGCTATCTTTTACCTGCTGCAGTGACAAGTCTGTTCGTTCAGCAATTTCTTCATAAGTAGCCGACCTGTGGAAGGTATGCTCAAATTCCTGATTTACTTTGTTGATTTTAGCTAGAATGATCCGCTGGTTACCAGGAATTCGGATTAGCCCCCGCTGTTCGACAATATACTTATGAATATACTGACGTATATACCAAACTGAATAAGTGATAAATTTAAAGCCTTTCGACTCATCATATCTTCGTGCAGCCTCTATAAGCCCTAAATTACCTTCAGACACCAAATCAGGTAAGGACACACCGTATGCATAAAAGGTCTTGGCTACCGAAACAACAAATCGAGCGTTTGCACAAATGAATCGGTTTTTCGCGTCCACATCACCTAACTTAATCTTTTTTGCTAATTCAATTTCTTCTTCGATAGTTAGTAATTTGTATTTCCTAATATCGTTAAGATGCCGTGTTAAGGCATCGGAATCTCTGTCAGTAAATTTTACCTGAATACTTATTTTTTTCACGAGCTATTAATTATGCCACAAATATGTTCATTAGACGATATAATTAATAGTTAAGTAAAAAATAAGTGCTTTTCGTTAGATATTTTAGAATTAACAGTATTTAATTTTGCACAGGACTTCTGAGAAAGGGAGTAGGAGGATCAATGGACTCCTGTTTCAATGATTAACTTAAAAAATATCAAAATTCCTCCTCACACTTAAACATGGGATTTAAGATGGACGGAATGCCAACACGTGTTATGAGGTTGGAAAAAGACGAAGCTTTTCTGATAAGGTATGTATTAATAATACAAGACGTTCAAAATCAATAACATTTATAAAAAAAATCTTTTCATTAAAAAGATAAATTTCTATCTTTGCCGTCCCTAACGGGGAAAAGGAGATTTAATTTTAATGGCTAAGAAACAAGTAGCAGAAAAAGAACTAGAGGCTAAAACAGCCGAATTACAAGGCGCAGACGCTCGTCTGGCTGAAAAAGAAACCATTGAGTCAGAAGCTGATTCAATGTCGATCGAACAGATCAAATCATCATTGGCAACACCAGATCAAGATTTTGACTGGGATGCAGACGATAAAGCATTTGGGAATTACAGCGACGCGGACCGTAAAAAGTTCGAAGATATGTATACCGATACTTTTAATCAGATCACTCAAGGTGAAATCATTAGTGGTACTGTTGTTTCAATAAACAACAAAGATGTTGTATTAAACGTTGGCTTTAAGTCTGACGGTTTAGTATCAACTTCTGAGTTCCGTGATACACCAGATTTAAAAGTTGGCGACACAGTTGACGTTTTCGTGGAAGCTCCTGAAGATGCAAATGGCCAATTGATTTTATCTCGTAAAAGAGCTAAAACTCAGAGATCATGGGAGACTATCAATGAAGCCCTTGACAATGACAGAATCATCAACGGATTTGTTAAAAGCCGTACAAAAGGTGGTCTTATCGTTGACATTATGGGTGTTGAGGCTTTCTTACCTGGTTCTCAAATTGACATTAAACCTATCCGCGATTACGATATCTACGTGGGTAAAACAATGGAATTCAAAGTCGTTAAGATCAATCACGAATTTAAAAATGTGGTTGTTTCTCATAAAATCCTTATTGAGGACGATCTGGAAAGCCAAAAAGTTGAAATCGTATCTAAACTTGAAAAAGGTCAGGTACTTGAAGGAACAGTTAAAAACATTACTGATTTCGGTGTATTTATCGATTTGGGTGGCGTTGACGGATTGCTTCACATCACTGACATTTCTTGGGGCCGCATAGAGCATCCAAAAGAAGTGTTAAGCTTAGATGAGAAAATTAACGTTGTTGTTCTTGATTTTGATGATGAGAAAAAACGTATTGCTTTAGGCTTAAAACAACTTACTCCTCACCCTTGGGAGTCTTTAGACACTAACTTGGCTATCGGATCTAAGGTGAAAGGTAAAATTGTAACTGTAGCTGATTACGGCGCATTCTTGGAAATCATTCCAGGTGTGGAAGGCTTGATCCACGTGTCAGAAATGTCATGGTCACAAAACCTTCGCAGCCCACAAGAATTCTTGAAGGTTGGAGATGAAATCGAAGCTGAAGTATTAACTTTAGACAGAGATGAGCGTAAAATGAGCTTAGGTATCAAACAATTAACTCAAGATCCTTGGCAGAATGTCGCTGAAAGATATCCTATCGGAAGCAAACATACTGCAGTAGTTAAAAACATGACCAACTTCGGTGTATTTGTTGAAATCGAAGAAGGAATTGACGGACTAATTCATATCTCTGATCTTTCATGGTCTAAAAAAGTTAACCACCCTAACGAATTCACTAAAGTTGGTGATACATTAGACGTTGTTGTTCTTGAATTAGATGTTGAAAGCCGTAAATTAAGCTTAGGACACAAACAATTGGAAGAAAATCCTTGGGATACTTTTGAAACTATCTTTACTGTAGATTCAATTCATCAAGGTACAGTTGTTAAAGTAACTGATAAAGGTGCTGTTATCGCATTGCCATACGGAGTAGAAGGTTTCGTACCAACTAAACATATGACTAAAGAAGACGGTTCAACAATCAAAGCAGAGGAAACAAATGATTTTAAAATCATTGAGTTTAACAAAGATGCGAAACGTATCGTAGTATCTCATGCCCGTATTTGGGAAGAGGCTAAAGCTGAGGCAGTTGCTGAAGAAAGAGCAAGCAAGAAAAAAGAAGCTAAAGCTTCAAGTAATGCTGTGAAGAAAGTTAAGGAATCTGTTGAAAAATCTACATTAGGCGATTTAGGCGTGTTAGCACAGCTAAAACAACAAATGGAAGGTGAAGAAAGCAAGGCTAAAAAAGGCTAGTTTTTTAACTATTATATTCAAAAGCCCCTCATACAGAGGGGCTTTTTTTTTGAGTTGGGTGTCAATGAGCTCCTAAATAACTAGATTTAAAATAGTGTGTTGCTTTTAGCAAGACTTCTTTATTTGAGGTTGAAAGTTTTTATTATATTTGCCTAATCAATAGTCAATGCAAAAAAGAACGCTGCTAGACGGGCAAAAATTTCAAATCACAATTAAGAGACTTTGTCATCAATTAATTGAGAACCACAACGATTTTTCTAATACTGTTTTAATTGGCATCCAGCCTAGGGGGAGTTTTTTCGCGAACAGGATTGCCAAAGAACTTTCCGAAGTTACTGCAAGTGATAATATTAAAAAAGGTAATCTTGACATCACTTTTTTTAGGGATGATTTTAGACGAAAAGATGGCTTGGTATCTGCAAGCAGCAACACAATCAATTTTATTATAGAAGGTAAGAACGTTATACTCATAGATGACGTATTATGGACTGGGAGAACAATCAGGGCAGCTATGGACGCGCTATTGGCTTACGGTCGGCCAGCGAAAGTGGAGTTGCTTGTACTTATTGACAGGAGATTTTCCAGACAACTACCAATTGAACCCAACTACATTGGATTGCAAGTTGATAGCCTAAACTCCCAACACGTTAAAGTTTCTTGGAAAGAAACTGAAGAAGAAGACAAAGTAGTACTAATATCAGAAACCATTAAATAATATGGCAGTAGAAAAACTATCAACCCGACATCTTTTAGGTATTAAGGATATTAACCGAAACGATATAGAATTGATTTTTGAAACTGCCGATAATTTTAAAGATGTAATTAACCGCCCCATAAAGCGGGTTCCATCTTTGAGAGACGTTACCATTGCCAATATATTTTTCGAAAACTCTACACGTACAAAACTTTCTTTCGAGCTTGCTGAAAAAAGACTCTCGGCTGATGTTGTTAACTTTGCCGCTTCATCCTCCTCAGTTAGCAAAGGTGAAACCCTGATTGATACAGTCAATAATATCCTGGCTATGAAAGTGGATATGGTTGTCATGCGGCATCCCTACGCAGGAGCAGGTGTATTCCTAAGTAAACATATCAGCGCTCAAATTATCAATGCGGGCGACGGCGCACATGAGCATCCTACCCAGGCCCTGCTTGATGCCTATTCCATACGGCAGAAACTGGGCACCGTTGAAGGGAAAAAAATAGTAATTGTAGGAGACATCTTGCATTCTCGTGTAGCCATATCAAATATTCTGTGTCTTCAGAAACTAGGCGCTGAAGTAATGGTTTGCGGCCCAACAACACTTATTCCAAAACACATAGCAACCCTAGGTGTAAAAGTAGAACACGACCTCATAAAAGCACTTAACTGGTGTGACGTAGCAAATATGCTTAGAATCCAATTGGAAAGACAAGACATAAAATACTTCCCTTCTTTACGTGAATATGCCATGATGTATGGCTTAAATAAACAAATATTGGACAACTTGAATAAAGAAATTATCGTTATGCATCCCGGCCCAATCAATAGAGGAGTGGAAATAACTAGTGATGTTGCTGACAGCAAACAATCCATCATTCTGGACCAGGTTGAAAATGGTGTTGCTGTTAGAATGGCTGTGCTGTACCTTCTCGCAGCTCAGGGGGATTAAAAATTTTTTACAACATTTTCCTTTTCTTACCGTTAAAACCTGTGTTATCAACAGATGTTAATTTCTTATGTTAACAAGACACAATTCTATATTTATATTAGTACCAACCATATTTGAAATCAAATGCAGAAAAAGTTTTTATTTATTCCGCTGTTATTAGCTGGCGGGTTATCCGCAGGCTATGCTCAAAGCAGTAAATTAATAACCCTCAACAAAAATTATCAAACTGGGCTGGAACTCCTCAACAACGAGAAATATGTCGCCGCTGCTCAGCAGTTCAGGTTGGTTGAACAAAACAGAGAGAAACCAGGCACTCAGCAGGAAAGCAATGCAGATCTTTCAATTCTAAAAGAGAACGCTAAATTTTACGCAGCCGTTTGTGCACTTGAGCTAGGAAATACAGACGCTGAAAGTTTGTTTCAGAATTTCATTAAAGACTATCCCTTAAATCCGAATACAAAGTTAGCATACTTTCACGTTGGTAAATCTTACTTCGGACAAAAGAATTACCAAAAAGCATTGGAATGGTTTGAAAAAACGGATCCTTCAACGCTCTCAGCAAAACAAAGACTTGAATATCAATTTAAGCAAGGATATTCCTATTTCGAATTAAAAGATATTGAAAAAGCCGAGCCGCTGTTCGAAATTGTGAAAAAGGATGAATCCCCATTTCAAGAAAGTGCCACTTATTACTTTGCATACATCAATTATCTTAATAAAGAATATAAAACTGCACTAAGTAACTTTGAAAAGCTGAAAGGCTCACCTACTTATGAAGCAAGCTATCCATACTATATTACTTCAATGTACTATCTTGACGAAAGATATGACGATGTACTTAGTTATGCGATCCCAATTTTAAAAAGCTCCAAACAACAATATGAAGCTGAAATGCTAAGTTTAATCGCAGCTTCATACTTTGTTAAGTCCGACTATATAAATGCAGAAAAGTACTTCGCAGAGTTTTATTCGAAAGACAAATCTAACATTCAAAATAACCTTTTCACCTATCAGTATGGGTATTCGCTTTTCCAGTTGAAAAAGTATTCTCAATCAGTAAATGTACTTGAAAAGCTAAATACCGACGACGTGTATCTACAAAGTGGAATGTATACTATGGGGCGTTCCTTTATAGAGTTAAAGAGCAAGGAAAAAGCGAGAAGTGCATTTTTTAGGTCATCACGATTGAACTTCGATAAATTTATCCAGGAAGAATCATGGATAAATTACGCCCGTCTAAGTTATGAACTTGACTTCAATCAGCAAGCGTTAGAGGCTACTCAGAATTTTCTTAAACAATTCCCCAACTCAAGAAAAATTAATGAAGCCAAGACCCTACTTGGAGAGATATTGCTAACAAGTAAAAATTATCAGGCGGCTATTGATATCCTTGAGCCTATACCAAACAAATCAGCCGAGGCTAAAGAGGCTTTTCAAAAGGTAACCTATTTCAGAGGTCTGGAATTCTACAATGAGCGCGCTTTCCCCAATGCTTTATCTATGTTTCTACGTTCAGAAAAATTTCCTCAAGACGAAGAAATTTTAGCTCTTAGTACTTACTGGAAAGCAGAAGCGTCTTATGAACTTAGAAAATTTGGCGAAGCAGTGAGCCATTTTGAAACTTTCCTTGATATGTCAGGTGCTCAAAAAACTGGTGTATACAATTTCGCTAATTACGCCCTCGCCTACTCTGCGTTTGAGGATGAGAAATACAGCAAAGCGGCAAACTATTTTGAAAAATTCTTAAACGGAAACGATAAAGATCAAAAAACGGTTAACGATGCTATAATCAGGTTGGCTGATTCTTACTTTGTGAGTAAGAGCTACGGCAATGCTTTAACAAATTACAACAAAATAATTGCGATTAAAGCAACTGGCGAAGATTATGCACTCTTCCAACGTGGAATGATCCAGGGTCTGGACAATCAGAATGACGCGAAAATTACTACCATGCAAAGTTTGTTAGCACAATTCCCAAATTCAAATTATGCAGATGATGCGGGATTTGAAACTGCTTACACTTATTTCAACAAAGGTGATTTTGACAAATCAAAGTCTGATCTAATTAGCCTGGTAAGCAAGTATCCAAATAGTAGCTATGTACCACGTGCATTAG
Source organism: Bacteroidota bacterium (assembly GCA_040385565.1). Lineage (GTDB taxonomy): Bacteria > Bacteroidota > Bacteroidia > Sphingobacteriales > Sphingobacteriaceae > Pedobacter. The sequence goes on from JAZKHD010000026.1 coordinate 27,040, forward strand.
TCACTATTGGATTGGTACAATACAATCAAGATAAAGATGATGAAGCGCTAGAATCCTTCAAAAAGGTAATTCGTGAATATGCAAGTTCAGAAGAAGCAAAGCAAGCACTCGAATCGATTAAGAATATTTATGTTGATCGAGGTGATTCAGATGGATTTATTACATATGCCAACTCTACTCCTCTTGGAAACTATTCAATGGCCGAACAAGATAATATTGTTTTTCAAGCTGCCAATAACCGATACCTAAAGGGTGATTTCAAAGGTGCTTTTGAAGCAGTGAATGCTTATTTCGATAAGTTCCCTAAAGCAATCCACGATAAAGAAGCAAAATTTGTGCGAGCTGAATCATTGGTAAAACTTGAAAGACCGCTAGAAGCCGTTGCTGACTATGAATATATCTTAAATGATTGGACCAGCGACTACACTGAACGTTCTTTAGTTAGTATTTCCAAACTTTTCCTCGACCAAAAAAAATACAATGAAGCGATAGTTTATTTAAAAAGGCTGGAAACCACTGCAGATTACAAGGTTCACCATAGCTATGCTATCAATAATCTATTAAAGGCATACGATGCGTTACAAATGCCTGATGATATGATCAAATACGTAAAGCTGATTAAGGAATCAGAAAAAGGATCTGAAGAAGAAAAAAATAGTGCAGACCTTTATGCAGGTAAAGCATACTTAATGAAAGCAGACACTGCAACAGCATTGAAAGCCTTCAATAATGTGGTTGCCAAAACTAAAACGGTTGCTGCTGCAGAAGCCAAGTATAATCTTGCGGTGGTTCAGTATACTAAAGGTGATTATAAAACGTCCACCAAAACTTGTTTTGATTTGATAAACAATATGCCTTCTCATGATTATTGGGTAGCTAAAGCGTTTATCCTTTTGTCTGATAATTACGTAGCACTCAAAGACAACTTGCAGGCAAAAAGCACTCTGCTAAGTATCATCGATAACTATGATGGTAAAGACGACATTATTCCGACAGCCAAAGAAAAACTACAAAAAATAAAATAAGCAAGATGAGATTAACCAATCTATTATATATATCTGTAATACTTTCTGTTGTAGGTTCATTCAAGGCGTCTGCACAGGAAACGAAAAAAGTTGAAGAAAAGGTAGTTACCGAAGAAATTGAAGTTGTACGTCCTTACAAACCCGTACTCGCAGAAGCCGTAAAATTAAGAAGAAGTCCTGATTTGAATGATGTAAAAACCTACAAAGCAAAGTTTAACTACAGCCTAACAGACAGAAAACTAGAACTAAATTCGGACATCAATAAGCTTCAGGCCCAACAGGTAGCAGATGAAAAAAAAGCTGAACTAATTAATAATTATGTTAAAGGAGGATTTGGTACAGCTAAGACCATATTTGGAGAAGCTTACGTAAATATTGGAGATGATCCTGCTTTACAGGCTGGAGCATTCTTTCAGCACTTTAGTCAATCTGGAAAATTAAACAAACAACAGGCGGATCAGCAAAAGTTGAGTGCTTTTGGAAGAAGCATCGGTGATCAATATACATTAAATGGTCGCGTAACTTTTCAAAGAAATGGGCTTTATTTTTATGGCATAGATCCAAATAAGCCAACAATGAACCCTAACCCTGAAAAGCAGGTTCTAAACTATTTTGAAGCGGAAGGTGAAGTGGTGAACAAATTTACTGATGACCCTGATGCTTTCAGTTATGCAGCCAAGGCAAACGGGTATTTATGGAGCGATAAATTTAATGCTAATGAAAAATCTATTGTTCTTAACGGATACCTTAACAAGCGTATTAGCAGTTTTAATTTAGGGCTGGCAGCGTCTGCAGAGTTTGGTAACACTAAAGATTCAATAACAGACGTTAGTAATAACCTCTTGAAACTAAACCCTTATATCAGACTTCAAGCAAAAGGAGTCAAAATTAATGCAGGAATAAATTTTGTACAGGAATTTGGTACATTTTCATCTACCCGGATCTTCCCGGCAATAACTGCTGATTTCACATTAATTCCAGACTATCTGCAAATTTTTGGTGAGGTGAAGGGCGACGTTAATCGCAATTCTCTCAAACAGTTTACTGATGAAAACCCTTTCCTTAACAGCAACATCACAATCAAGAATTCTTTTGAAAAGCTGAGTATCAGCGGTGGTATAAAAGGTACAGGCGGCCCGGGGTTTGGCTACAAAGCCAGATTTTACCATAAAACAATTGAAGACATGCCCCTTTTCGTAAATAACTTCGCCAATTTTAACAAGTTTGATGTGATATACGACTACGGATCTATGAAATTAATTGGCCTCGAAGGAGAACTTTCTGTGCAGGTAAGCGATGCCTTGAAATGGACAGGTAAAGTTAACTTCGATGATTACAAGCCTGCTGCAGAAACACAAAGCTGGTTCAAACCACTTCTACGTGTTAGTTCAGATTTACTTTATAACATCACAAAAGAAATATCGTTAAACGCTTCTGTGGCTATACAAGACGACAGTAAGGCCAAGATTTATACATCAGCACCTCCTAACCCTTACTTGGTTCCTATTCCCGCGAATGAAACCGTTACAACAGTCAAGGGGTTTGTGGATTTGGGAGTTGGTGCAAGCTATAAGATCAACACTAAGTTCTCAGCGTTCGCCAGAGCAAATAATCTACTAAACACGACAAACAGCAGGTATCTTTATTACGAGGCAATTGGTATGAATATCTTTGGTGGAATTAGCTATTCGTTCTAAGCAGTTTTTATTATAAATTGGTTGGTACAGAATTATAATTTATTTTTACAAAAATGGATATCCTATCATACCTGGCAACACTAGTTAAAACCCATAAAGAAGTGGGAATTGAAGGGCTGGGAACAATTACCAGAATCAAAGTTCCGGGCCGGTATGACAGTGAAAATCATACATTTATTCCCCCTACCCATTCGCTAAGTTTTAGCGAAAATTTGAGTGAGCAATATCTCCTTAGGAACTATATTGCAAAAAATAGAAATATCTCGGTTGAATCGGCAGACTACTTTATTAGTGTATTTGCAAATGAATTGCACGAGCAACTTGCTGAAGGTAAGGAAGTAGCTTTTGGAGATTTGGGTAAGCTTGCGAAGCATAACGATATTCTTTTACTGGAGAAAAACAACTCGACAACCTTTAGTCATGGTTTCTACGGATTGCCAATACTTAATGCTGAACCTCCTAAAGCACAATCTTTAATTGAAGACAACTCTACTGAGAACATCAATGATGATCAGGACTTAGTTAGTAAACCTATAGTTGACGTAAATGACTCATGGCAAGAGAGCCACGATAATCAGGAAATCTTTGAAGAAATTTCAGAATTTGAAGCACCACATTACTCTCCAGCCCCCTTTGAAATTGAAACTGCTGAAGATCTGCAACCAGACGATGAACAATTAGGCAGCCAGGAAGTAAATGGAATTGCTGATGAGATTTACGGTCATACAAAGCCTTCGCATGATCCAGCTACTTCATCGGAAGCTGAAACTGTTGAACAAGAGCTTGTTCAGATAGATGAAACACTTTCCACTGAGGTTGCCAACGAACCAAAAGTGGAAGAATCTAACGAACCCGGAGATCTTCCGCATCACGACGATGAAACGAAAAGTGAATGGGAAATTGAACAGCAAAATGACCTGGAACCACAAAACGAACTAGGTGAGCAAAACGAATCTGAAAAACAAGCTATAATAACAATAGAAAACAATTCTGATGTGCCACAGACAAATACTGAATTTCCAGTAATTGCATCTGATCCTTCAGTAAATGGTTCAGCCAACATATGGCATTTCGACCGCGCAAAATCCAGACCTGCAGAAGTTAAAAAAACCTTTTTACCTACTGATGTTGTTGAGCAAAACAAACCGCTTTGGGTTAAATTTATGATCGTAGCTGGAATTCTGGCAATACTTTTGGCGTTGCTTTATTTTATGAAACCTTCAATTTTCAGCAGGATAGCTCAATTTAAAAAACCAAAGATAGTTTCCTCAAAAAGTCCCACTCCTGCTAAGATTGTGATAGATACTATTAAGCCTGTCGATACACTGAAAGCTGGTGTCCTTCCATCTATAACAGATAGCACAGCAGCAGACACCGCTACAACATGGGAAATTATTGGCGCATCTCTGACAAAAAAAGAAGTCAAAAAATATGTTGCTGACATGAGGACTAAAGGTATTACAGCCAAACCCATTCCCGCAATGCCTGGTAGAAGAATTAAAATGAGTATTGCCACTTTTAATGATGAGAAATCTGCAAAAGATGGACGAAAAGAACTGGTGAAGAAATTAAGAAACGACGAGCTCTACATTTATCAAAATAAACACACATACAAACCAATATAATATGATTACATTATTGCAAGCTGCCACGGATACGGCTACCCAAGTTCTTGATTCAGCTAATAACCTAACGCAGCCAATCGCAGCTGCACCTCCAGAACTTCACTTTATAGACTTACTATTTAAGGGCGGTTGGGTAATGATACCATTGGCACTTCTTGCGTTTATGGGTTTAATTATTTTCGTAGAACGTTACATTACAATCAGAAAAGCATCCAAAACTGAATCTAATCTAATGCTTCAGATAAAGCAGTATATCCATGACGGAAGGCTGGATAATGCGATCGCATTATGTAAAAACAACAACTCGCCATTAGGCAGAATGCTTGAGAAAGGTTTGAAACGTATTGGTAGGCCAATCAAGGATATTGAAGCAGCTATTGAAAACAATGGTAAGTTGGAAGTGTCTAAATTGGAAAAAAACATAGGAATTCTTGGCATTATTGCCGGTATAGCTCCCATGCTCGGATTTGTGGGAACCATTATTGGTGTAATAACCATCTTTCATGATGTATCTATAAAAGGTGCAATTGAAATTGGAACTATTTCTGGCGGTTTATATACTAAAATGATCACATCGGCTACTGGTTTAATAATCGGTATTATTTCATATGTATTGTACCATATTCTTAATATGATGGTTGAACGCATCATCCTAAGAATGGAAACTGATGCTATTGAATTTATTGATTTATTAGAGGAGCCAGGAAAGTAATGAATTTACGCAAAAGAAATAAAGCAACTGTCGAGGTGCACACCTCTGCATTGAATGACATCATGTTCTTTTTGATGTTGTTCTTCCTGTTGGCTTCTGCTGTGGTAAATCCAACAGTGGTCAAACTACTGCTTCCACAGTCGTCAAGCGGACAACAATCCACTGCCAAAAAAGCCGTTACAGTTACTATAGACGAAAATTTACAATATACTATAGATAAAAAGCCTGTAACCATTGCTGAGCTGGAGCCGGCTTTAGCTGCTTATCAAAAGGTAGCTCCAGATCTTACAATTCTTCTTTACGTTTCCAGAAATGTAACGTATCAAGATGGTTTCGTTGTTAATGATATCGCTAACAAACTTAAATTAAAACTTGTTGTAGCTGTAGAACCTAAAAAATGATTAATTATACATCGCAAAATATGCCTGAGGAAAACAACTACCCTAAAGCTATCGCTATCGCTACTGGGATAATGGCTATTTTGTTACTTATAAGCTTTTTTATTGTAATTGGATCTTTTCAACCTATGGAAGATGCAGGCATGGGTGGAATGGTGGTAAATTATGGAACGTCTAAAGAAGGAATGGGTGATGATTATACAAGCATTGAAGAACCGTCTGCAGACCCTACTGCTAATGGAAAGGCACCTGATAAGGTTACTCCAGAAGATAAAGTAACCCCTACCACATCTAGTGAAAACACTGACAAAACAATTCAAACGCAAAATACTGAAGACGCAATTGCAGTTAATACAAAGCCCACGAAAACTACAACTGCTGCACCAACTCCTGTAACGGAAGATAAACCCTCGAAACCGGTTATTAATCAAAATGCACTTTACAAAGGGAAAAAGAATACCGGACAAGGAAGAGGCGATGGTACTGGAACAACGCCTGGAAACCAGGGGGATCCTGACGGTGATCCGAATGCTTCAAACTATGGCGAGGGCGGCTCCGGCTTCGGCGAAACCCCAATAGATTTGAGAAAATTTACTGATTTGGTTCTTCCACAGGACGATGGTCAGAAAACTGGAAAAGTAGCTGTGCGTATAAAAGTCAATAAAAGTGGTCAGGTTTTAGATGCAACACCGGGCGTTAAGGGCACCACTTTAAATGATAGGGAGCTTTGGCAAAAATGTAAAGATGCTGTCATGAGAGCCAGGGTTACACAATCAGAATCCGGTCCGGATGTACAGCTTAAAATTGTAATTTTCTACTTCAAAGTTAAGTAATCCGGATTTATATAACTGCTAACAATGGACTATCAAGCAACGCTGGATTACCTTTATGCCAAGTTGCCGATGTTTACCAAATTGGGTTCGGTAGCTTTAAAAAAAGATCTCTACAATACCATTACTTTATGTACGCAACTCGGCAACCCCCACGATAAGTTCAAATCTATACATGTGGCCGGTACGAATGGAAAAGGTTCAACCTCACATATGCTGGCAGCTATTTTTCAGCAGGCAGGATATAAAACAGGTCTTTATACATCTCCACATTTAAAAGATTTCAGAGAACGCATTAAAATAAATGGGGAGATGGTTTCCGAAGATTTCGTAATCGAATTTGTCAATAATCAACGTCAATTAATCGAGGAAATAAATCCGTCTTTTTTTGAAGTAACTGTTGCGATGGCATTCTCTTACTTTGCGAATGAAGCTGTAGATATTGCAATAATTGAAGTTGGATTAGGCGGCAGATTAGATTCTACAAATATTATAACACCTGAATTATCTGTTATCACAAACATCAGTTTGGATCATACAAATATATTAGGAAACACCACCAAAGAAATTGCATCTGAAAAAGCTGGTATCATAAAGAAAGGAATACCTGTAGTTATTGGTGAGCGACAGGAAAATGCTGATCAAGTATTCCTGGAGAAGGCGTCCATGACGGGCAGCGATATCTTTTTTGCAGACGAAATGCTCTCTTTAACTGATGTAGACTATTCAGGGAATTTGATTCAGATGACTATAATTGAAAATGAACAAATCATCCTAAAGAAGCTTTCCATTGACCTCACTGGCTCCTATCAACTAAAGAATATTCTTCCGGTAATCAAAGCTGCGCAATTGATGCGATTGAAAGGATACACCTTATCAAATATGGACATTAACAATGCCTTAAGACATGTAAAGCAGTTAACAGGTTTACAAGGTCGTTGGCAAGTACTAGGCCAGAATCCTTTAATAATTTGCGATACAGGTCATAATGAAGCAGGAGTTCAGGAGGTCGTAAATAATATTCAACGCCAAAGTTACAGGAAACTCCACATGGTAATTGGAATGGTGAAAGATAAAGATATCTCAGCAGTACTTAAATTACTGCCTGATTCAGCACAATATTACTTTTGTGCACCCGATTTGGAGCGTGCGCTCTCAGCAAATGAACTTAAGGCAGCTGCTCAAATGGCCAATCTATTCGGTGATGCCTATACATCAGTTCATGAGGCCTATCAAGCCGCTCTAAACCATGCAAATTCAAACGATTTTATATTTATCGGTGGTAGCACATTCGTCGTGGCCGAAGTGGTATAAAATCTTTACAATACAGTAAATAATACTTGCGCTTAAGTAATTACCTTTAAACAATAAACGTCAATATCAGCTAAAATGAAAAGAACTTTAACATTATTTTTTAATATTCTTTGCTTAGCCAGCATAGTAGCTAGTGCACAAACAGCTAAACCCAAACCCCAATCTTCAAAACCATTTCCCACACAAGTTAGTCGTCCCAAATTGGTAGTGGGGATGGTAATTGATCAAATGAGATGGGACTATCTTTATAGATATTACAGCCGGTATTCAAACGGCGGATTCAAACGCCTCATTAATGAAGGCTTTTCAGCCGAAAACACATTTATACCTTACACACCAACCTATACCGCATGCGGACACGCCAGTATATATACCGGTTCAGTGCCAGCAATTAATGGCATCATTGGGAATGACTGGTTCGACCGGAAGTTGAAAAGGAATGTATATTGTGCAGAAGACACCTCAGTTAATACTGTCGGTAGCAACACTACAGCTGGAAAAATGTCGCCAAAAAACATGTTGGTTACTACCATTACCGACGAGCTTCGTTTAGCCACAAACTTTCAAAGCAAAGTAATTGGCATCTCTCTTAAGGATCGTGGCTCCATTATGCCGGCTGGTCATTCAGCAAACGCTGCCTATTGGTACGACGGTCAAACAGGCGATTGGATAACAAGTACACATTACATGTCAAAATTACCAACCTGGCTTGAAGACTATAACAAAATTAAACTTGCCAATAAATTCTTTGATAAAAACTGGAATACTTTATATCCTATTAATACCTATACCCAGAGTACAGATGATAATAATAAATATGAAGGCAAGGCAAGAGGAGAAGAAACACCGTCTTTTCCACACCCATTAAAATTATACATGAATAAGAATTACGAGATGATTAAAAGTACACCATATGGAAATACGATTACGCTTGATCTCGCAAAGCTTGCCATTCTATCAGAAGACCTTGGTAAAGGTCCGTCAACTGATTTCCTTGCAGTTAGTTGTTCTTCTACTGATTATGTTGGTCACCAATATGGACCTAACTCCATGGAAGTTGAAGATACTTATTTAAGATTGGATAAGGACCTTGAAGAATTCTTTAATTATCTCGATAAAACTGTTGGGAAAGGGAATTATCTATTCTTTTTATCTGCAGATCATGGCGCTGCACACGTGCCTGGGTTTATGGCCGACAATAAACTACCTGGAGGATTATTTAGCGACTCTAAAGTTTTTAAGTCACTCAACACTATGATAGAAGATAAATTCAAAGTGAAAAAGGCAATTATCACGTCAAGTAACAGTGAGTTTTACTTTGATCATGTTGCAATTAAAGAAGCGAAGGCAGATTTTAATGCAATAAAAGCCCTGGCTATAGAAATACTAAAACAAGAAGATGCTGTCATGGATGCTATTGACCTTGATCAACTTTCCAGTGAAACGCTTCCTGAACAAATAAAAAAAGCAGTTACCTATGGTTACAATGCTAAAAGAAGCGGAGATATTTATTATATTCTTAAATCCAATTATTTCGGGGGTGGAAGCACCGGTACGACCCATGGTTCATGGAATCCTTATGATTCTCATATTCCTTGTGTATTTATGGGATGGAACGTTAAACCCGGAAAGACTAATAAAACCCATTATATGACAGACATAGCGGCAACTTTAGCAGCGATGCTACATATTCAAATGCCAAGTGGTTGTGTAGGCGAACCAATTATAGAACTTACACATCAATAAAAAAAAGGTATTTCTAATTACCCGTTTATCCAGCTAAACTTGTAGTCCATCGTAGGATTACTCATACGCTCAGCAACACGAAGCAACCTATTGGGTAGTGCCATTATGTAATCACGGGCCTTTTCCCCTGCCTCATTAAGATCACGCATGTTTTCCAGTTTCCACTCTTCTATCAATTGCTGCATAATTTCTACATAATCAATAGCGGTATAAACTCCAAGGCGTTGAGCAGCATCAGTAAAGTGACCAAATGTCTGTCCAATTTTTAGACCCATCTCACGAAGGAAGTGTGCAGGCATCACGATCTTTTTCCTCATCATATCCTCAAAAGCAATCATTGCCTCATTAGGGTCCACCTCAAAAATCTTGCTCATGAAATCCTTATATGCTTTTGCATGACGCGCCTCATCAGAAGCAATAACTCCGCACATTTTCGATAATAAAGCATCTCCATCTTTCTTAGCTAGTGAAGCCACTCTTCTATGAGAAATGTTTGTAGCTAACTCCTGGAAGCTGGTATAAATGAAATTCCTGTAGGGATCATGACCTGTGCCTATTTCAAAACCATCTGCAATTAGATATTGGGTAGAAATTTCCATCTGTCTCATGTCAACCCTACCTGAAAGATAAAGGTATTTATTAAGCAGATCTCCATGTCGGTTTTCTTCGGCAGTCCAATGACGCACCCACTTCATCCACCCACCTTGTTCATTTCTGCTGATCCCATCAACCATGCTTAACCAGGATTCATAAGTTGGTAACGCCTCTTCAGTAATTGTATCACCAATCAATACAGCAACCAGATCATAAGATAAATCCTTTGCATTTTCACGTAATATTTTAATGTCCTGATAAAATGTCTCACTTGTTGAATCAGGCAAAAAATCAGACGGTTGCCAATTTGTATCAATCGGCTTCAAGTATGTGCCCATCATATCAAGCATATAGTTCTCGATATGTAGCATTACTTCCCTTCTTCTTTCAACGTAAAAACTCATTGTTGTATCATTTAAATTTGTATCAAATATACCAAAATTTTGCAGATTGAGCTTGTTTAAGATCAATCTTAATTATGATTCTGATCACAAACACAGGTTAAATAATTGGAAAAATAATTTTCTTACATCACCTCAATTACGCGTGTCGCAGTGGTTTTGTTCCAATAACGCAGGATGTTCTTTAGCAATTTCAACTGAATCAAGTGGTGTTATATTATACTAAAACAGATTGCATTATAATGTTTCTTATATGAATATCATTCGGATGTTATTTGAATGTTAATAGCATAAATTTTATTAATAGGTTGCCGCAAGTTGCAATGCTCTTAACGCATTTACAATTCCTCCTGTACTGCACAGATCGGTAAATGGCACATCTTTTTTGTTCAATGTCACCAGATGATCAACCTTAACTACGCTTTTTAGGATAATTTCTTTTACCTGTAGCGCTGTTAATTTAGGATAATAACCCCGGATCATTGCGGCTAGTCCAGCCACGACTGGCGAAGCCATACTGGTTCCGTCCTGATATTCATATTTCGAGCCTGGTACGCTACTATAAATTTTCACACCCGGTGCAAAGACGTCTACAGTTGTTTTCCCATAATTAGAAAACCCAGCCTTTAAGTTAGCATCATTTACAGAGCTTGATGCTCCAACTACTATCCAGGCTCCCGCCTGGCCACCATCGACATAATTGCGGTTTGGGTAATGAACCGACGAATCAATATTCTTATTATCATTTCCTGCAGCTGCTATTAATAGTACATCTTTTTTTAATGCGTATTTAACAGCTTTATCCACTATTCTCTTATCATGAGTATAATATTTTCCAAAACTCATATTGATAACCTTTGCGCCATGATCGGTTGCGTAACGAATAGCGTTCGCAATATCTTTATCACGTTCGTCGCCATCTGGCACTGCGCGGATAGCCATTATCTTCACATTATCCGCAATACCATCCATGCCGATTCCATTATTTCTGGAAGCGGCAATAATGCCGGCTACATGAGTACCATGCATAGGATCAGGACCATTATTATCTGGTGATCCGTAATTCCTTTCCTTACTGTCAAAATAGTCGTCGCCTACTAGTTCGGCTCTTGGATCGTACGCTAGATTTAAATGGTAGTTTACCGCAGTTTTGAGGGGAGCAATCATTGTAATCATTCCCTCTGGCACATTTTTCATACTTTCTAACCCATAAAGCATCTTTTTATACAAACTCAATTGCTTGTCTAATTCAGCCTTTTTCTGCAGGTAAACCTTAAAGTCAATAGCGGTCAGTTTGGTGGTATCTTTTTGCTGATATTGCCGTACCTGACGTGTTAGTTCCATGTTATCGTACTGTACGTTCCCTTTTTTCGAACCGATATAACTCCACCCATAGCTGCCGTTATCTCCTTTTTTTTTCTTTGGATTAATCCATAAAATGCTTTTTAGATCTTCGTGCAGGGTATCTATACCGGCATCAATAACTGCTACAATCACGGGTTTGCTCGTTTTGCCTTTAAGCAGGTCATATGCTTTGATAGTAGAAATTCCGAAAACTTTGTCTGCATTAAGGTCTTTGTTATGCCAATCTATTAAATTGTTTGGCTGTGCATGTACGGCAACCGTTATGCTAAATATGGCTAGTAAAATTGTAAAATGTTTTTTCATTTGTTGCTTTTTATAATATAACCTGATCAGGTTATCGGTTCATTTTTTAGCTTGTGGTGTAATAAATATTTCTGACTGTAGGCTAAATGGACTATCCTTAGCAAAGTGTGTTCATCCCCGTATTACAAAATACTCGGGGGATTCAGTTGATGACATTTGAGCAGTAGAAGTTTGGTTCTTTAGGTTAATTCACAGCACTTGTAGCCCTGACTATTAATAAGTTTAATAACTTCTTGATGATTTAAGGTATACGACACGATTCGGAGAACATAATCACAATCATCTAAATCAATGTTCCAGGCTAAAATAGCTTCAAAAGAATTTAGCACTTCTTTCAAATTGTTAATACAATCCTCACTTTCGATGTTCGTTTTAAACAATAAGATATGATCAAAATTATCCATAAACTATCGGTCAATTAATGCTTGAATACAAATTTCAACGCCTACTACAATACCAGGTCGCTCATTTAAAAAGGTTCCCGCAGGGCTCTCATAATTTCTTTGCGATGATTACCAGTACAGCCAATTGCTACTGAAGCTTCTCCCCTGTAGTCTGTATAGGTTTAACCTTATAACCTCTTGCGCGCAACCCTTTGATCATGCCTGTGTTTCCAAACAAATGAGCAGCTCCTACCGCAATGAATAATGATCTGCCTTCCATCATTTCAGGCAATTGCCCAAGCCAATTCAAGTTTCTGTTTTTAAGTAATTTGTCTATATCTTCCTGCGTATTATCCTCATTTGGGGAGAACATTTTTTCCATTTCTGTGAGGTTTTGACTGATATATAGGCTATACATTTTTGAATTTTGATCTTTTAATTTCTCCCAGTTTGTGGCACTTTTTAACAAATTCCTTTTCTGAATTTCTAGAGAAACATCATAAACAACTTTGGCCTGGGCATCTGCCGTTGCAAATCCAAAAATTCGTTTGTTATTTGCGCGTGCATAATCCTGGAATGATTGATCAATCATAGGGTTTTCTTTTGTAAAGGTTTTGGGGGCGAGCTGTGGCGAAACCATAGCCATGATAGCAGCCGGAGTAAATAAATTAAACATTTTGATGTCGTAACTAGTGGCCTTTTTTAAAAAGTCGGCAACAAGATTATATTCTTCCGTAGTTAACAATTTGTCTAATGTTGTACCCTTTAAAAAAGTATATTGAGCTATCTTATCATTTAGGGAGGTATCTGTACCATCCAATAAAATTTCACCAACAATAGCATCTGCTGCAGCTAGTTTACTTTTCACGATCAGCATCGTATCTACAAAACCTTTGTCGGCATTATGGTAAGTTCCAAAAACATAGGATGGCTTTTTTAGCCCATTGCCAGAAATTTCCCAAAACAGCGTGTTGTTGGCAGCTTTCGTTCTCACCTGCGCTTTTAAAATCGAAAAAGCTAGGAGGCATATTGAAAAAAGAAACAATTTTCTCATGAACCTAAAATCTCTTTTAATTTATCCTCCAGAGCTTTTCCCCTTAAGTTTTTACCTACAATTTTGCCCGAAGGATCGATAAGGACATTTTGCGGAATAGCCTTAACGCCATATAGTTTAGCCACTGCATTCTCTGTAAATTTGAGGTCCGATAATTGTGTCCATTCCAAACCATCGTCTTTAATAGCCTTTATCCAGGCATTTTTTGTAAAATCGCCATCCATTGATATTCCAACAACGGTAAAACCTTTGCCTTTATATTGATTATAGAGTTTTACAACATTTGGATTTTCAGCACGGCACGGGCCACACCAGGATGCCCAGAAATCGATTAAGACATATTTACCTTTGAACTCATTTAAAGATACGGCCTTACCGTTAACATCATTTTGAATGAACTTAGGAGCCATTGCGCCAACGGCAACATTTTTTTCAAAAGCGATCGTCTTGGCAAATTCTTGACCAGAAGGGCTGATTTTCACCTTGTCGGATAATTCACTATATAATGGTTCGATTTTTACAAGGTCCATAGAGACACCAGACATTTCCTTAAGCACCTCCAAACTGATCAAAGATTGAGGATTTTCTTTAATAAATTGAAGCTGTAAAGTCTTTACTGCCCTGGAAATAATGCCGTAAACAAAATCGATTCTTGCTTTTTCATCTTGATCTGTACTTTTTTGGGTCGCGTAAGCCTGCGCCTTTATAATTTCTAAGCTCTGGAGATGTTGACCTGCTAATTCGAAGTATTTCGAATAGTCTTCATTAACGGGGGCTCCACTAACGATGGCGTTTTTCACCGAATCAATGCCTTTGAGTTCAATTTTGCCACTTTCTAAATAAATACTTCTTACATCAGAATCAGCAGCAATTTTTCTGCCTTTACCAGTATGATCTACCAACAAATTTGCCTTAATAATATCTGGTATTTGTCCCTGGAATTGAAAACCTCCATTTTTTGAAATTGTTGAGTCTGCAATATACTTTCCAGCAGCATTATAATAAATCAAATAAGCCTTAGTAGGTTTATTTAGATTCTTCAGATTAACGTTAACGATATATTTACCGCTTTGTGCAAAGGTGGCCAAGGGAAGTATTCCGAATAGGAATAAGAATAATTTTTTCATTTGTGTGTAAATTTGATTAGATGTCACATAGGAAATTAGCATGAAGATGTTATAGAGACATGCTCCCGATATGGTTACAATAATTTATTCAATTGTTCTTTTAACTTAGGGTCTGATGGTCTTTTGGCGTCAGCATCTACCACCTTACCAGCGGGATCTATCAGGATGAAACGGGGTATAGATGCAATATTGAATTTTTTAATAAAATCCGATTGAAAATCTTTATCCGCCATTATTTGGTAGCCGCTTAATTTATTACTGGTTACATATTTATGCCAAGTGCCGGCATCCTCTTGTTTATCAACAGATAGACTTACAAAATGAATATTTTTGCCTCTAAATTCTTCTTCCATCTTCTTTAGCGACGGGATTTCTGCCTTGCAAGGTATGCACCAGGTTGCCCAAACATCTATATATACAAATTTACCACGTAAGTTGCTAAGCGTTATTTGTTTACCGCTAATATCACCATACGTAAAATCTGGCGCAAGGGAGTTGGAGGTTTGCATTCGTTGAAAATTATCATGCAGTGTCTGAACCTCTTTTTTAAGACCGACGTTTGTTTCTAAAACATTAAACTCATCATAAAGCTTTTTGAACAACACAGGATCTTTGACCACTTTAAGGTTGAGAAGTGTTTGTAGATAATATTCAACATCTCTAATAATGGGGCTTTTTATTTCATTTGTAATTACACTTAGAGGCATTCCCCCTTTGATATTCCTAAATGTTGTATCGGCTTGATACTTGGTCTTATACATTTGCTCTAGGTAACTTTTTACCCACGCGCGATAAGCTTCAGAATGGGCATACACTAAATCAATATTGGGATCGGCTTTTGAAAAAATAAGGCTATCCGTGTATACCAACTGGGCAGTTGTCATCCGTTTAGCGTATATTTTCTGTTGTGCAGTTATAAGTAACTGTCCGAACTGCGGATCGTTACTCTTCTCTGCTACTACCTTCAATAATGATATCATTGCGGTCGAATCCATCCCAAACATCTGTTTGTAGGTCACCAGTAAATTGCGTAAGCGATAATCTACGTCCAGTCGTTTTAATGCAGTTATTTTAGGATCTGGAGTGTTAGCCAGTTGATAAGCTTCCTCCTTAACCAGGGCTATCTTTTTATTAAACTCTTGTGGATCCAGCAAATAGTTGGAATATAGAAGTTCACCGTTATGGATAGGAAAATATTTCGCTATACTGTTGTTTACATCAATAGCTAAATCATTCGGCAATGTTCCCTGCTGCGCAAAACTGCATGTAAACACCAGCATTAACATAGGTAATAAATAAAATTTCATCGTAATAGATTTTAATCGTTTGAGGAATTTATAGGCAATATTAGGGTACTGCAACCGATTTTATTTTGGTTACAGCACCCAAATAAGATTATTGTGTTAAGGATTCTGTATCCAGCCTGGATTAAAATAAGTGACCTGAATTGGCACTTGAAAAGTATACCTAGGGCTATGTGGTTGCAAAGTAGCAGCTACCGTATTATTCGTATAAGTCCGGGTAACAACTGGCATACGGTTCTCCACATCATACCGCCGCATATCGAACCATCGCATTCCGCTGAATGGCATTTCAAACGTGCGTTCTGTTAATATACGTGTAAGTACTGTAGCTTGATCAGTAGAAGTAAACTTTACTGAGCCGGGAATACGATTTACGCGGATAAGATCCAGTCTGTCTAATGCTGTAGTAAGGTCATTCGCTCGGGCAGCTGCTTCAGCAATTATTAGGTGCATCTCTTGAACTGTTGTTCCCCAGTTTGGCGTACCTCTATAGGTGGTAGCTGTGAGAAGAGAGCCGAAAGGATAATAAATGATAAAACCCCTTAATGGAAAAAAGCCAAAATGCCATAGCGAGTACCTCTTATCTGCAGTATTCCAAGTACTTAAAAAAGCCACGGTGGGCACATTTGAACCTAGAATTGTTGAACTGCTCCTAGAGTATAATGCATCAGTCCTTATTGTTGCCGCAAATATGCCGTCCGCACTATTAAGCGTTGTGTAATTAATCATTTTACTATTGCTGCTATCTAGCGCTTTTTGTGCACTAATCGCTGCTTGCGAATAGTTACCCATGAACAAATAGGTCCTGGCCAAAAGGCTATAGGCTGCCGCTACACTGCCTCTGCATCGGTTCCTACTGTTATCAGTAGGGAGACTAGGAATAGCTGCTGTGAGGTCATTTATGATATGATCGTAGATTTGCTGAACTGTACTGCGGTTTGGTGTCGGGTCGGTTATATCATTTGACAACACAAAAGGCACGGCCAAATCACTACTTGCAGTCGAACTGTTATAAACCTTACCATATTCGTTAACCAAATAAAGATATTCCAATGCCCTTCCTACAAGTGCTTCGGCTTTTAACGAAGCTTTCTGCTCATTGCTACCCCCTACTGCGGCATCGATCCCCATTAAGAGCGTATTGTAATAATAGATATTTTTGTAATGATATGACCAGAAAAGTGGTACATCATTTTCATTAGTACTAAACTGACTTTCCCAGCTATAAACCCGCTGACCTGGGGAACTTGCTGGATTACTGAGATTTGTATTATCTGAATTGTCTCCCAATAGGTTGAGTTCTTCTGGCATAAATTCCAGATCGGTACTGTTTAACCATTGATTGTAATCTGCTACAGTATTTAAGGTTTGTACCCCTTTTGGTTGCACATCTAAATATTTATCGCATGAAGCCAGGCAGAGTATGCAGCACATCGCTATGGGCATACAAATATTATATAATTTCTTTTTCATGTTTATTGTAGTTTCAGGATTATAAAGTAGTGAATAGGCCAATTGTATAGGTTGGAGTAACATAGGGTTTGTAGTAGCTTCCAGTCGCCATACTATAGTTGAATCTATTTAATGCAACTGTATATACATTACTTGCCTGTACTTTTACCTCAAAATGTTTGAAACCTACTTTTTTAAGAAATGGCGATTTACTCACATCATAAGATACTGTTAGATCGCCAAGTGTGAAATAATCGCCTCTAGCAGTATAAATATCAGAAGTAGCGAAATATTGACCATAAAGATTCAGCCACTGTAAAGAAGGTAATACACCAGGAATGTTTTCATCACCTGCCTTTCTCCAATAGTTATTAGCTCCTTCTTGTGGCCGCTTGGCAGAAGGGTGTGCTGCAGGCGCTCTAACTATAAAGCCACCATAATAATTGATCATGCAATAAAAGTAAAATCTGCCTGCATCAACACGATTACTCAACCCAATGTTAGTTGGGGGTATAGTTGTTCCTGCGTTATAAACATCAGCAAGACCTTTATCCAAAGCGGTATTAACGAAGTCACGAGTGCTACCGTCAGCAGACCGGATCAACTGACCACCTGTAGCATTCACACCAGTTAATCTATAACCAAATGTGGTACCTACTGGATAACCTACAAAGTAATTTGCGTTGGCCCCTGTAACATAGGCACTTGACAGTGAACCATTGGTAAGTGAGCTATTATACGCTGCAAGAACTTTGCCTTTATTATAAGAGAAGCTAATGCCCGTATTCCAGTTAAAGTTCTTTTGGGATAACCAATCTGCATGTAAGCCTAGCTCAATGCCACGGTTATTTATAGAAGCATCATTAACCAAAGCTGATGCTGCTCCCTTTGAAGCATCAATTTGGGTATATGCCATTATATCTGTACTCTTTTTACCGTAAAAATCTATGTTTCCATAAATATTCTTAAATATGCTAAAGTCTAGACCTACATTAATGTTTTGAGTCTGTTCCCAACGAAGAGACCTATTAGCAAGATTACGTAATGATAACATCGGGACACCTAAAGATCCTGTAGGGAAATTGGTATTTATTCCGGAAGTTGCAATAACTTGTGGCAGCGAATTTTTGGCTACGTTGCCATTAAACCCATAAGCCGCACGTAATTTTAGCGATTTTAACCAAGATACATTTTCTAACCATGATTCACGATCAATGTTCCAGGCTGCACCAACAGACCAGAGTGGTTTGTATTTATATTTTGGATTTGTACCAAAAAGATTCGACTGATCTATACGAATACTACCTGAAACTGAATATTTGCTTTGGAAAGAATATACAACATTAGAATATCCAGAGATAAAACGATTATCGTCATATTGCTGGCTGATCAAATTATTGTAGGCTAGATTTGAATTGGCTACATAGGTAGGCTGATTAAAGTCAATCAGCTGATAATTTACTGGTTGCTGGAGGAGAGTTTGATCATTGTATCCAAAGTAGGCTGCTCTGTTACCTTCCGTTTTTATTCTCCTTATTTCACCGCCGAATATAGCATTTATGGTATGGTCCTCACCCAAGATCTTATTATAGTTCAATTGTGCGCGACCAGTATAACCGTTGGTATTGCTTCCTTGTTGCTGCAAATAAGCCCCTGGCGGGATAGTATAGTTATAGAGATTGCCTCCAGTTCCCGGGGTAGTATATTGATTAACGATTTGCTTGGCTCTGGCAGACTGAGCTGATGCTAAATCTCGCAGGTCTGTATGAGAGTTCTCGTAAACACCTCCAAAAGTAAGACTGAATCCATTTTCCAATGTATAGATGGCATTAGCGGTAACCCGAATACTTAGGGAATTCGTTTTAGTTGAAACTTCGTTCATTTCAGCCAACGGGTAATATAAATTGTCTAATAGACCTTTGGCCATTATTGTTTGATTATAATAAGGATTGGACAGCGATCCAAAATTCGTCGCCATAGGATTTCCATTGGCGTCTTCGAAACGCTCGTAGGGGTAAAAACTGTTAATATCTGATACTGGAGCTTGATTACTTTGGCTTTTTAAAACGTCTGTATTTATCTCTAATGCAAATCGCTTTGAGAATTTAAGATTGGTTCTGCCAGATAATAGCAAACGGTTATTATCGATGTTTTTCTGCTGCGATTTATTATCAGTATAATTGGTGGTGATGTAGTAAGTAGCATTCTGGTTACCTCCAGAAAAATTAAGGTTATAGGTTTGTGTTGCGGCAGTACGCAAGAATAACCTGCCGTAATCATCACTATTGTTATAAGTACGCAAATCTGCAAGCTGCTGTTGGTATTGTGCGGGTGTTAAAGGCCCTCCTGCCCCACTCGCTAGCCTAAGCAACTGCGGCAATGGGTAGTTCAAAGTTCTACCGTTTGGCTGAGCGATTAGTGATGAAAAAGGGACATTGGGATCATACAAACCTAATGCATAATCAATACTGGTTGATGCCCCATCTTTATCCCAGCGATACCGATCGAAATTATCCTTTTGTCGGAGACTAAGAGATGTTCGAAAATCAACACGGGTTTTACCTTGTTCGGCCTGTTTACGCTCAACTATAATTACTCCATTTGAAGCACGTACACCATAAATGGTTGCAGCTGCAGCATCCTTTAGTATAGTAATCGATTTAATTTCATTTGGATCTATCATGTTCAATGAAAGCTCTGTAGGGTATCCATCTATTACAATTAGTGGACTTCTGCCACCATTTATAGTTGAAAGGCCACGGATTTGGAATAACGAATTACCTTCAAACTTTATATCGTCGTTTATCAATACCCCCGGGAGCTTATTGGCTATACCAGAAAGAAAATCAGTGCTAATTCGTGATTCGTACTCTTTAGTATCCATGCGTGATGTAGCTCCTGTAAGTTGCTCGGGCTTAATCCTTTGATAACCTGTATTTACTTCAATTTCATTTAGGACTTTACTAGCTTCTTTAAGTACTAAAGAAAGTAATGATGCCTTGGTAGATTCGTTAACTTCTAAATCCATCTGCAATCGCTTAAAGCCAACCGAGCTTATAGACAGTGTATAACTACCTGAAGGCACATCTATAAAACTAAATACACCATTTTTTCCTGTCGCAGTAGCAAATTTTCCGGGACTTAATTTTACTGTAGCACCAACTATTGGTTTTCCAAGTGTATCTAAGACAAAACCAGATACCGTATTTAATAGCAAGACATGATTAATAGTTGCGCTTTGAGCTACATCACGCGGTTTTATAACAACCGTTTTGTCTACCAGTTCATAAGTGATTGGCTGATTTGCAAGAATTTGCTTCAGTACATCAACCATTTCCAGGTTCTTCACATTAACTGTAATCGGCGTCGCGCCTTTTAACGTATTCGTTGAAAATGCAAAATCATATCCTGTTTGATCACTAATTTGTTCAAAAACAGCAACAATTGGCACATTTCTCAATGAAAGCGAAACCTTCTGCGCACGCGTAGAAGCACTTACATGTAGAATGGCCAATATCATTATCAACGTTGTTAATCTCATGATCAGCAGAATCTTTTGGGTACAGGGCTGATCCTGTACGAATTTCTTGTAAAAGTGATACATTTGTTAAAGTTTGGTTTAGGGCGTTGTGCTTTCATTTTCGACATGTGGCGCACTTCGCTGGTTTAGAATAATTTGGATTGTTCAGTTAAACCGAATTAGAGGGTCATTCGTTAGCGCGAATGGCCTTTTTTATTTGGTGAAACCTTGTGTGTTTGGTTAAGTTTTCTTCAGTACGGTGACCCTCCTTCCATCTACTTTAAAGTAAACTCCTTTGGTTGCTTCCAGTATCCGTAATACGGCACTGATATTTTTATATCTCGATATTTTGAGGGTAAATCTTTCTTGAGTAACATTACCCTGATAGATAACATCAATACTATACCAGCGGGCAAGTTCGCGCATCACATCTGTAATGGGCGCATTATTGAAGCGGAAATAGCCATTTTTCCACGCTAATACTTCCTTTAAATTTGCTTGCCTAACGGTAGAAAAATCATCTTTGGACAAAACCTGTTCTCCCAATTTTGGATTCGCAATTATATCTGCAGCTACAACCCTTATCGCTCCCTCAATTAATGTGGTAGCAGTTAAATGGTCATTGCTATAAGACTTGACATTGAATTGTGTTCCGATATCTTCTATCGTCTGTTTTTCTGTAACTACCTTAAATGGCTTACGTGAATTGTGAGCTACTTCAAAAAAACCTTCGCCTGTTAATTTTACAATTCTTTCAGGTCCAGAAAACGCTGTTGGAAAAATAAGTGATGATTCTGCATTTAGCCAAACTCTGGTACCATCTGCAAGTTGCAATGGATATGGAGAGCTTTCGCCCTTGGCGGTAATCAATGTATTTTCATCAACCTTTTCACTACCCTCTTGGCCTTGGTAAAGAATTATGCCTTCTGTAGCTTTAATACTGGTTTGACCTTGCTTTGCCAATTCACCATTTAAACCAGGTGTAAGCGTTATCTTTTTTCCGTTGGCCAGGATCAACGTTGCTTGGTTATGGCCAGGCGGAACATCATTTTTAAATGACTTTGCAGTTGACTGCTGCACATGATTAGGGCGTAACATAAAGTAGCCCACTGTTGAAAGGAAAAGCAGGATTGATGCTGCTGCCATAATGCGCGGCCAAAGTTTCTGTGGTTTCGGCCTGATGGTACGTTGTATTTTTCGCCAGGCATTGTCTTTTTCAGCTTGACCAAAAAGATCATTTTCCCCAACCAACGATTCATTATTTTGAAGCTGGAGAAAAAATTCCCGGTTACGTTCATCCTGATTTAGCCAAAACTCCAGTGTCTTTTCTTCATCTACTGAAATCTCATTACGCATATAGCGTAAAAGCAATTCTGCGTAATGATATGGGTCATTATATGGTTCCATATAATAATGACCCGTTCGGATCAATTAAGGATGAACATTTTTTGAATTTATTTGTAAATAACTGATTTTCAGGAGAATAATCTCACAAAAACCAGAAATAGCACATATTGATCGGGTCGCAATTTGAGTCGTAGCAAACGTAATGCTTTTTGTTTGTGACTTTTAACAGTATTTAGTGGCATATTAAGCAGATCGGCAATTTCCTGATTCTTGAGGCCATCAATATAACCCAGTTTAGAAATCTTTCGGTACGGCTCAGGTAAATTTTCAATAGCTCTATATATTTCCCCGATAACTTCAGCACGGATAATCCGATGCAAGCCAATGGCCTCTTCTTGGGGTTCAGCTTCAAGGGTAAGCTGATATTTGCTGACTACCGCATTATGCCTGATGTGTTTTAGACAAGCATTCTTCACACTTACATAAAGATAATTTTTTATCTGTTTTTCCAGATTTGATACTTGGTTGATGTTATCCCAATAGGTAATAAATGCATCCTGTACAAGATCGCGGGCAGTTTCCTTGTCGTGCACATACAGCCAAGCAAAGTAGAGTAAACGGTCATAATAACGATCAAATACCTCTTTTAAGGATATTTCGTTTGATCTAGCCGTCATTTTTTCCACTCATGAGAAGTAAAGCTACTAACTTTATTTCAACTGCCACTTTCCTTGAGGAAATTATTATTCGGCGCAATTGGAACAATGAATTTCAGATGAGCATGAATTCGACAGAATTTTTGCAATCGTAGTCACACCGACTAGGCGAACCATGCTGATGAATTATGAACGAGTGCCGCTTTATACAGCCAGAAGAATCCAAGTATTTATAAAATGGATGCCTTCCATGACTAAAGGAAAAATATTGCGAAATAACAGGCTCGACGATGCTTCGATACAAGTACGATACAGCTTCGGGAAAAGTCCCTAGGTTGCGAAGCAATATCGAGTTTGTATGGCACTTGTTTAATACTAGTGTAGCAGATGGTCCAATTTTGTTAAACAGATATTGATTTCAATCTTCATATTCACTCTTTGACAACCCAGTGCGCTAAGATAATTACGATATGAGAAACAATAATATTGTACAATGTGCGTATTATAATGGAGAGCGTTAATTTAGATGGGACGGTGAAGGATCGGAAGGATC
>JAZKHD010000027.1:0-6989 GCA_040385565.1 Bacteroidota bacterium
TTTTTGCTATAATGTAGTCGGTTTCAAATCCGCCAAAGGAGTGCCCTGTTAATCCAATTCTATTGGGATCAACATTATATTTTAAAAGAACCGCATCAACTGCAGCCAATACACATTTTTTTGCTGATTCACCTGTTTGCCTCATTTCATAAACAATGTCAGGTAAAAGAATAAAATAACCTTTGGATGAAAGTACCGAATAGTTTATCCCGGTCTCGTTAAATAGCGTTGGGTTGATATATCTATGCAAACTAGACCCTTGTCTTTCATAAATGTTTACAATCATCGGATATGTTGTCCTGCAGTCATAATCGGCAGGATAAATCAAAACGCCCAACAAAGGTTTTCCATTTACAACATAGGCAACCTTTTCAACCTTAGCCCACAAATAGTTCTTGTGTTGTGGATTGCTTTGATATAGTTCACTTAATTTACCTGAGGAACCAATTAACATTAGTTTAGGTGGTTCATCAAACCGCTGCGAAATGAAAGTCAAAGCGTTGTTGTTTTTAGCCTTAACAGCACGACCAGTCCTTTTGTATTCCCAAACGATTGGACTCGCGCCTGTTTTTAAGCTATACGAATAAAATCCGCTATAGGAGGTGACTGCATTTTGGGCAGATAAAAGCGTCTTTTGTGAAATGTCCAAAACACTATTTGTCCTATCCATATAATCTCTTTTAGACCCCTCACTATGCTGCAAAGCCGCAAAACGAAAAGTGATTTTGTTTTTGCGCCCGGCAGTCAGCAGTTTCTTTTTCTTACCGTTAGTTGCTATCTCCCAAATATCGTACTGATCATAAACGAATAGTGATTGATCCTGAGTGCTCCATCCTGCAATGCCATACAAAGGAACTTTTCCGGCGCGGTCATAATCTATATTAAACACTGGAACCCCTAGATTTTCAGTGATATTACGGTGTTCGCCCTTCGCAAAATCATAGAGCCACCAATTATCATCTATGGAATACGACAGATATTTACCGTTTGGTGAAAATGCCGGTGTTACGGCAGTTCCTGGGTAGGCTTTTAGCAATAATTTCTTTAATCCTGTTTCCAGATCAGTAACAAAAATATCTCGTGGTCCCTCAGAATCCCATTGCGGTTCATAAGCTAATTCATTCCATGTCAAAGCATATTCTGCGGTACGCCCAATTAGTGCAGACGGCTCTTCCTTGTTACTAATCTGCAAAAACCGACCCGAATCTACAAACCATACTGCGACTTTATCCTGTAATGTAACGTCACCGTACATTTTTAAATTGGGATAGATTTGCTTGTCATTTCCATTCCACACTTGAACAACTTCGGCTGTATTTTCATTCGACAGGCGTTCTTTCAACCTGAAAAAGATACGCTTTTCATCTTTTGAAATCTTAATCGAACCAAAACCAGCAGCTATGCTCATATCATTAGCAAAATTGGGACAGCTATCCGGATCAAATGACAAAAGCTTCCCTGTATCTAATCGATAAGCATACAGCTTGCCACTCGAGCCACTATTTTGAATAAAGGCAATAGTCTGGTTAAGCCAACTCAGGTTTTTAATCTCCCCCTGTGTAAAAACCTCAATCTCTTTTTTTATAAAATTATCAAAGATTTCAAGTATTTCAATTTTCTCTTTTCCGGTAATGTAGACAATAGCATCCTTGCGTGCATTCCATGCCCATTCGCTGAGATGATCTGCATTAGCCACGGTGTTGCCACGCATGTTTTTTACAGTTAAGTGTCGGTTGCCACTTTGATCATCACTAATCAGTATTAGGTATTTACCATTGCCCGAAAAGGAATAGCTGCTAATCTTCGGGAAGTAATTGACTTTTCCTGATGTCAAGTCTTGCATAACCAACGTATCATTCTGTTTACAGGCAAACCAATTTTCACCGTTAAATTCCCCATTTGTACCACTAGGAAACACGCACTTTTTTCTATTTTTCGTTGATATAGCAAATAATGTATCAGCTGTATCGTATTGCAGGCTGTAACTTGCCCAGCCTCCCCTATCAGAAATACTGTGCGATACCATAGTGCTCCATAAATGATAATCTTCCTCGGGCACCGTTTTCTTTTGCAAAACCTGTCCTACTACAGTACAGCTAAATAGCAAAAAATAATAAGCAGCTAAGTGGAAGAAAAAAGAATGATGAAGTTTTTTCTTTGTCTGAACTATTCTAGTAACTGTCATTTTGCGGGGCAAGATTCGGGTTTAGTAACAATTCTTTTTGAGGTAGCGGAAGTAATCTATCTGCAGTATTCCAACCAGGTTTTACAGGAGACAATGCAGTATCCAATAAGCCATTTCTTTTTAGGTCAAAGAAGCGGTGTCCGAATTCACAAAAAAGTTCTGTTTGACGTTCCTTTAGCACGGCTGTAATAATTTCTGTACTGCTTGTCGCTGGTGTATCACCTAAGCCCGCTGTATTCCTTATCTTATTCAAATCTTCTTTAGCGCCAATCAGTTCACCTTGCTGTGCTCTGGCTTCCGCACGAATCAGATACTGCTCCGCAAGTCGGAGCACAATCGAGTATTCTACAGAACTCCCTGTGTTGGAAGACGCTTTATATTTATAAGCGTGAAACCAATTATTTACACCCTTTGTAATCATTTTTGTCCAATGCCCTTTTCTTTGATCATTAGCCTCAAACGCATTAAGAATGGTCGGTGAGAGCGATGAGGACGGTGGCGGTCCGGTAAAAAATACAAATGTTCTTGCTTCTTTTGTGTTGTCTCCCATCATAGCGGGCATCAATTGCCAAATCGTAGTAGTGCTTTCTTTGAGGAAAATTTTATCAAGATCATTCTCCCAGACATAAACGTCAGTTTGGTTCAGAACGGCAGAAGCAGCATCGGAAGCCTCATCCCATAAATGGAGATAAAGGTTAACTCTCGCCAGCATGGCATAAGCCGCATAGCGGTTTGGCCTTACACGTTCTGGACTACTATACGATTCGGGCAAAAGCGCAATAGTCTGTTCAAGATCCGATTTGACTAAGAGCAGTGCCTCATTTTCAGCAGTGCGATGCGCAATACGGTTTACTGCATAATTGGTAGTGCTAATATATGGTACACCACCAAAGGAGTTTATCAAATAGAAATGAATCAGCGCTCGCACAAAAAGGGCTTCTCCTTTCAATTGGTTACGGTCAGGTTCAGGGAGATAAACAGAATGATCCACACCCTCAATCACGGCATTGGCAGCATAAATTTGGCTATAACTACTGTTCCATAATTGTGCTATTTCCGTTCCCGATGCTTGCAAAGCATTATTACCGAAATTAAATGATAAACTACCCGGATTATAATAAGAGGTAAGTTCATCACTGTAGAGCCCCAACTGGTTCGACAATCCTGTAAACTGTCCTGTGAACAGTCCATTGTCGCGCATTTTTGTGTAAATATCAGTCATCGCAGCATTAGCGGTAACACGGTCTTCAAAAACAGCATCAGCACTAAGCTGTGACTCTGGAAGGTCAACTTCTGTGAAGCTATCGCAGCTTGTAAACAGTATAGCAATACTTATAATCCAAATAGGTAAGATTGCTTTCTTTGATAGTATATTTTTCATGGCTTCAGTTAAAAATTGATTTGTAATGTAGAGCTGTAAACGCGTAAAGGTGGCATGAAACCTGCCGTCTTAAATTCAGGATCCGCTCCCTTATAAGAAGTGAGGATAAATACATTTTGCCCCTGCACGCTCAGCTTGCAGTTAAAGGATTTTGTCCAACGTTTCGGCAAATCATAGGTCAACGAAATAGTCTTCAGCCTGATGTAAGAAGCATCCGCTATAACAGCATCACTTTGCGAGTAAAGGGTGTTTGCACGCTGGGCAGTAGGATTGATTCCCGTACTATAAAGCTGATTAGGACCACTATCCCCAGGATTTTGCCAGTGCGACACAAACGATGCCGGCTGGTTCGACAGTGTTCCCGGCAAAACGGCACCAAATGCTTCAGTGTAGTTTTCCTGCTTAACAAACTGAAACAAAAAGTCCAATTGCACCGCTCCGTACTTCAACTGGTTTTGCAATCCGCCATAAAACTTCGGATTCAGTTCTTTTACAAAACCCCTGTCATCATTAGCTGATAGTACTCCATCACCGTTTAAGTCCTGAAACTGATAAGTACCGGTCTGCGGGTCAAGACCAATATAATGGAATACCTTAACAATATTCAAAGGCTTACCAATGACAAATTGAGATTGGTAAGGTGAAGCTTCCAGATCCGGAAAAGAAAGCAGTTTATTCCTGGCGCGAGTAAAATTGAAATTCGTTGTCCAACTCAATTTATCGCCTTGTAAGTTCAACGTGCGTAAGGTCAATTCACAACCACTGTTTTGTACTGCTGCGTCAAGATTTGCCTGTATCGAGGTAAATCCAGTAATTCCTGGTAAAGGCACACCTAATAATTGACTGCTCGAACGGTTTCGGTACCAAGCCGCAGTCAAAAAAATACGGTCTTTCAAAAATCCTGTTTCTAGTGCAACTTCAAGCTTCCGGTTGGTTTCCCATCCAAAATCCTTATTGAATAATCGTGTCGGTTGTAAGCCGCTTGTACCTTGATAATTGCTGCCAGATGTACTATAGGTATCAAGATACTGGTAGTCTCCTATCTGATCACTTCCGGTGGTACCATAACTGGCTCGTAGCTTTCCAAAACTGAGGAATGCTGCATTGTTTTTTATAATCGGTTCGTCACCAAAAAGCCATGATGCCCCAACAGCCCCAAAGCTTGCAAACCGGTTACCAATCCCAAACCGGCTTGACCCATCCCTCCTACCCGTCATGTTGATAAAATAACGGCCTTTCCAGTTCACATTTGCCCTGCCGAAAAAAGCCTGGTATTTGTACACCGTTGCATCACTGTTCATAATAGAGAATAAGGATGCCGATGCCGGATTTTCAATGAGGCCATTACTCGCAAATCCATAGCCCATATGCACAACTTGGTTAGCCGTCTGCTGTTGAAAAGTGCCACCAACAAGCATATCAATCTTGGCTTGGCCTGCTGTAAACTGGTAGTTAGCCTGCGGCTCAATAATCCACGAATTGCGGCTGGTATTGTTCTCAAAAACCAACGATGATGAACTGTCTAAACCATAAGCGGGGTTATACATCGTTGAAGGAAACAGATTTAATTCTTTGTAACGCAAATCGCTATAACCAAAACTCGATTTGATTTCGAATCCCTTAAACAGACTATAGGAAAGCAGTGAGTTAGCAATAAGGTCATTGGTTCTCCCTCTAAAGTCCGTCGCAAGTACTTGAAGCGGATTGTCAAAAGTGCCGTTTTCCCAATTCAAATTCCCTAAGGTATCATAAAGCGAAGGTGCGTTGGGCGCTAAGCTTAGCGCTGTTCCCATAAAGTCAGCTGTCGGCATATTGTTCTTTTGTACCACATAACCCGAAGTGAAATTAATCCTGAACCGTTGGTCTTCCGACTCATGATTAAGATTCATGTGCACATTCCCTTTTTCGTACTTATAATCACCCGGAAACACAGTGGTCTCTTTATTATAAGTACCACTTAATACAAATTGCGTTTGCTTTGAACCGCCTGACAATGAGGTTTGCATAGTGCTGATACTGGAGTTCCCACCCAACAATTCTTTTTGCCAGTTCGTATATCGGTTTTGATTCCATGTTCCGTTAATGTCATAGGCGTTGGCCGGATAATCCGTAACGCCATCATTGGCATTCGCTTCACGTCTCATCGCGAGGTACTCTTCGGTATTCATTAGCTTCATAAATCGGGTGACATGGCCTGAACCACTGGAGACACTTCCCATGAATTTAGTTTTGCCCGGTTTTCCTCTTTTGGTGCTGATGAGCACAACACCGTTGGCACCACGTGAACCATAAATAGCGGTTGCATCGGCATCTTTCAATACTGCTATGCTTTCTATATCCCCGGGATTAATGCTATTCAATGGACTCGTTCTTCGCGGCAAATGTCCAGACGTAAAAAGGCTTCCAATAGGTTCAGAAGCATAAGGCACACCGTCCACAATATACATGGGGCTGTTACCGTCAGACCTCAGGCTGTTTTGTCCCCGTATCTGTATATCAAATCCCCCACCGGGCATTCCCGTAGTCTGGGTAATATTTACCCCTGCCATCCTCCCCTGCATGGTAGCAAGAACATTGGTCACAGGTTGTTTTTCAATATCCTTTGATGTGATTTTCGCAATACTTCCGGTGCGTTCTTTTTCTTTTACGGAGTAGTAGCCGGCATTGATTTTCACTTCTTGCAATTGGGTGGCATCCTCTTGTAGATGTGCAGGAACTACAGTACGTCCCGCTACAGGAACAGTTAAAGTGCTATATCCTACGAAAGAGAAAACAAGAATATCAGTGGCCGTGGCCGTTATGCTATATTTACCTTGATAATCAGTAATGGTCGCTGTTGATTTTCCTTCTACAGATACAGTAACGCCGGGCAGTACATTCTGACTGTCTCTTACAGTTCCAGTAATAGTGTGCTGTTGAAGAATGAGTTTTGGCAATGGCGTTCGAGCCATAACGGGAAGACAGCACAGATACAATCCAAAAAGAATAGGATAATAAAATACTGCCCAACCCATAAATAATGAATTTTTATTCATAATATTGGTTAGTTAAATGAAACGTTAGTTTTGTTAGCATTGGTCCTCTATGCAGTTGTCCAGACGGTTGGAGGGCCTTTTTTTGCACTTACTTTTTGTCACCCTGAGCGCAGTCGAAGGGCTTTTTGAGTATCGTTATTATTCTATCATAGGCATGATTTTAGTTAGATTTATATTCTTGCTTCTTTGTTCTTGTTTCTACGTTCTTTATCCCAATTCAAAATTTAAAATAATAATGACTTCTTTGATCCTCACAATGTGATTTTGGAAAATCTGTTTCGGTGAAACTATCTCAACCATAAATCCACATGCACATCGTTGCTATAAAAAGTATAATTATTCCTATTTGTATTTGTCTGTAGTATTTCATGGGCATTTTTTTAGTTAT
>JAZKHD010000028.1:0-77964 GCA_040385565.1 Bacteroidota bacterium
GAGCATCTGACTGTTAATCAGAGGGTCGCTGGTTCGAGCCCAGCAGAGGGAGCCAAAAGCAACTAACGAGAGTTAGTTGCTTTTTTTTTAGCTGATTTTCAAATCGTTGCTAATAGAGACCGATCTTTAATTCAAGACCATTTTTGCACCCCTACTGTACAAAAGTTTTAAATCTTTATTGTTGTTTACTAAAAACTTCCTATCGAATTTTTGATAGATAATATTTTCTTCTTTTATGGTTCGATACTGTTAAAACTATCGCATAGAATTTTAAACTGGCTAATAAGTTTACTAATTCCCATATCAACTCAATGAGTTGGCCTTTTTAACAAAGCAAAATAAGCCCTTAAAACAAAGTTGTTGCTAAGTTGCCGACCTATCTTTGATCATATAAAAATCAAATTATGATAGATCACATAATATTAACTGTAAGCAGTTTCGAGCGTTCAATGGCTTTCTATACTAAAGCATTTCAACCAATGGGTATTTCTATGTCTATGGATTTCAAAGGTGAAGATGGCCACCCAGATTTAAAAGGTTATGGCGACGGCAATACTATATTTTTCTGGCTAAAAGAGGGCAATCCTAATCCGAGTGGGGTGCATATTGGATTTGTGGCAAACGACCATGAACAGATTAAATCATTTTATAAAGAGGCTATAGAAGCCGGTGCCGAATCAATATACGCACCAAGAATATTCCCAGAATACTATCCAGGTTATTATGCTGCCTGGGTACTGGATCCTGATGGCTATGAATTGGAACTTGTACACAAAAGCTAATCAGAATCGTAATGGATAAAAATAATTATAGAGGTGCACTGCAGCATCCTTTGCATTCAGGATATGATGCAGCTTCAACCACTAATGATGTAATTAAAGGGATTGAACTTACGGGCAAAATAGCAATAGTAACAGGTGGTTATGCCGGTATTGGACTGGAAACGGTAAAAGCATTAGCGTCTGCAGGTGCAACAATCATAGTTCCTGCAAGAAATGTAGATAAAGCAAGAAAGAACTTGGAGGGAATATCAAATGTAGAAGTAGAAGCGCTGGATTTAGCAGAACCGCTTTCCATTGACGCATTTGCAGATAAATTCTTAGCTTCTGGCAGGTCTTTACATTTGCTGATCAATAATGCAGGTATCATGTGGGTTCCTTTGCAACGTGATGGTCGTGGATATGAATCTCAACTTTCTACCAATTATTTAGGACATTTTCAACTAACAGCAAGACTTTGGATTGCATTGGTTAAAGCTGAAGGAGCGAGGGTTGTTAATGTTTCTTCATGGGGTCATCATTTCTCTCCCTTCATCTTTGATGACCCGAACTATCTTCATCGAGAGTTTGATTCCTTCGCCGCTTATGGGCAATCAAAAACAGCAAGTATTCTTTTTTCATTGGAATTAGATACTAGAGGCAAAAAATTAGGGGTTCGTTCATTTTCTTTACATCCTGGAATTATATCAGCAACAGAATTGGGAAGAAATGTACCACATGAAGATTTGGTCAACTATGGGGTGTTTGATGAAAGTGGGAATATAATTAATGATCCTTCGAAAGGATTAAAAACAATACATCAAGGTGCTTCAACAACGGTTTGGTGTGCTACCAGTTCTAAACTTGATGGCTTGGGTGGTGTTTATTGTGAAGACAACGACATAGCAGAGCTTGATGATTCATTACATAATGAAACAATATATATAGGCTTAATGAAAGGAGTAAGTCCTCATTCATTGGAAGAAAAATCAGCTAAAAAACTTTGGCTATTAAGTGAAAAGATGATAGGTGCTGCTTTTGACATTTAAAACTTAACTATTGAGATGGATATAGGCTAACTTACGTCTACTTCTATTGTGTAAATTTTATATTTTAATTGATATGTCTGGAAAACAACAAAGCGATTATGCCGAAATATTATTATCCTGTATAGAGGAAAAGTATTTTAAGGACGAGATTGCCATGGAACATCATTCCTTTGCAAGAATTATTTCCGGAGAAATGAAGGTAGTACAGGCAGATCGTTCCTATCTCTTTGGTCCGGGAGATACATTGCTTTTTCCTAGCAACCAGTTATCTACGCTAATTAAGAATCCTAAAGACGGACTCCCTTATAAGGCGATAGTCATCTTTTTTAGGCCAGATAGATTGAAAGGGTTTTATGCCAGCAATCCACCACAGCTTACACAGGTTAATCATCATCAGGTGAAAACCTATGAGAAGCATCCAATGTTAGAAAGTTTTTTTGCCTCTTTGATTCCATATTATGACCTGGAAAGTGAATTGCCAGAAAAAATCATATCCGTCAAGATTGAAGAGGCCATTACAATTCTTAGGGCACTTGATCCGAACATTGATAATGTGTTGGCCGATTTTTCCCAATTGGAGAAAATTAATATTGTTGATTTTATGGAGCGGAATTACATGTTTAATATGAATATGGAGAAATTTGGTCGAATGACAGGCAGAAGTCTGACCACATTCAAACGTGACTTCAAAAAGTCTTTTAATACTACACCTCAAAAATGGCTTATCCAAAAGCGGCTGGAGCTTGCCCATTATCAGTTGCTTGAGAAAGGAAAGAAGCCAATTGAAGTGTATCTTGAAACCGGATTTGAAAACCTTTCACATTTCTCCTTTGCATTTAAAAAGCATTTTGGATATCCTCCTACAATGTGTAGTGAAAGAAAAGAAATGTCCCCACCGTCATCCCACTAAATATTTTATATTTTTATAAAAGCATCTAACGATATTACCATTTAAGAACAACGTAAGCCTTATGAAATTAAGAAACCTGATTTGCCTGATTTTCATTCTTGGAGTATTCCAGTCTTTCACGCTATCTGCCCAGGAAAAGCCGATCACCATTATACTTCTTCGGCATGCAGAGAAACTTCCAGAAGGAAAGGACCCAGATTTATCACCTAAGGGACAGGAATTTGCAACTAAACTGACCAAAATATTTTCAGATAATAAGATCGAAGCAGCATATACTACCGCTTACAAACGCACTTCTCAAACCATAACGCCGCTTGCAGAACAAAACCAGCTGAAACTTATAACTTACGATCCCACAAAATCTACTGACCTGGTAAAGAAGATCGAAGCTTCAGGCAGTTCAACAGTTCTAATTGCCGGTCATTCCAACACGGTAAACCTGGTTTACAATGAATTGATAAAGGATAAAAACATTGAGGCATTAGGAGATGATGAATACAGGAAGATTTTTATTATTTACTACTTTCCAAAAAACCCAACTTTAAGCAGGGCAATTAAGCTAGATCTGAATTAGAAATGCCTGAATTGATGTTTTGCATTACCTTCGCGGTTTGAGTACTGCCATCATGACTCCAGCCCGGAGGGTAAAAAATATATTTTAATTTGTCCACATAGGAAGGCACTTTTTTAATGTCTTTAGAAAGCGCTATAAATTCGTGAAATACAATGTTTACTGGCCCCTGGTCTGTTGGCTGTTTGGTTAATCCGTATTTTATTTTCTCCCCTTCAAGCTCTTCCTGAAAAGTTCCAAACATCCGGTCCCAAATAATTAGTACCATCCCCATATTTTTATCCAAATAGATAAGGTTGCTTGCATGGTGCACACGGTGATGAGAAGGAGTAACAAACAAATATTCAATAACCGGATGAAACTTCTTCACCAGTTGTGTATGCACTATGTTTCCATATATCTGCGTTATTAAATAAATAAAAAGTATATCGAACGCATCAAACCCAATTAAAGCCAGAGGCAAGTAAAAGAATACCCTGTACAATGGTTCAAATACTGTAGATCTAAACCCAGTGGTTAAATTAAAGAGACTTGAAGAATGGTGTGTCACATGCATAGCCCAGAACAACCTTACATAGTGACCAGTGTAATGTAGTATCCAATAGAGAAAGTCTTGTGCAACTAACAGAATAAACCAGTAAAGTATGGCGTTTTGAATTTCAAAAAAACGATAATTTAAATAAACATAATGCAATAAAATAAACGTTCCTGCTTTGGTAAGCAGGTTAATTACAAAAGCAAAAGTCATCAAATAGAAATTATTTAACGTATCGCGCTTTTCATAATGTTTCCTATCGTGTCTATAACTAAAATACATTTCTGCAACGGTCATTAATAACACGAAACTGAATAATATGATAACTGATCCGTTCTTGTAAACCTCTTCCATTCTCCATGAATTAAGATGATTTCCATTCAAGAATTGCGCCTAATTCAACTCACGCGGCCTATCTTATTATAAAATTACATTTAGGAAGAAAATATTCCTAGATTTAATCTTATTCGCTGGTTTTCAGACCGCAATATGACTAACCCAAAAAAAACCGATGGAAATTAAAAGACAAATGGCACTACCTCTGCTTGCAATTACTTTGCTAAGCATAGCATCTTGTAACAATACCGAATCCGGTAAAGAATTGCATTCTGGTATCATTACAAAGAACATGGATACAACCGTCAAACCTGGAGATAATTTTACGGCGTTTGTAAATGGTACATGGGTTAAAAATACAAAGCTGCCGGCCGACAAAGCTTCATACGGTGCGGGTTCCATTGTCAACGACAAAGCCCAGGAAGATGTAAAAGCGATTATCGAAAATGCTTCAAAAGGCAGTCCTGCAGTTGATTCCGAAGAGCAAAAAATCGGGGATTTTTATGAGTCTTATATGAACATGGCCAGAAGGGATTCTGTTGGTCTAGCTCCATTAAATGCCGAATTCAAAAAAATCGATGCTATAAAAACACTTAAAGATTTAGCTTCATATATGGCCTACGCGAATAGGGTTGGCATAAAAATACCTTTCAACGTTAGCGTTTCAGAAGATTTTAAGGATCCAAAGAAATACATGTTGCTTACCTGGCAAGGTGGTCTTGGGCTTCCTGACCGGGAATATTACTTTTTGACTGATCCGAAATCGACTGCACTTCGTGCGAAATACGTAATTCACGTCGAGAAGATGCTCACAATTGCCGGTGTACCTGACGCAAAAGCTAAGGCAATCCAAATTATGGCACTTGAGACACAGTTAGCCGGAAAGCAAATGAAGAAGGAAGACACCAGGAATATCGCTGCATTGTATAATAAGTACGCTGTTAATAGTTTGCCTTCACTTGCACCTGATTTTGATTGGAACACATTTCTAACTGAGTCTGGTGTCAAAAATCCAGACAGTATCGTGGTTACCCAGGTAGCTTACACAAAAGACTTAAACGCCATCTTAAAGAACACTTCCATTGAAAGCTGGAAAAGCTACCTAAAATGGGGTGCGGTTACTGGCGCTGCTACACTTTTAACCTCAGCATTGGATAAGGAAAACTTTGATTTCTATTCAAAAACCCTGATGGGCATCCAGGAGCAAAAACCACAGTGGCGCAGAGCGGTGTCGATGGTTAATGCCAGTTTAGGTGAGATGGTAGGCAAGCTGTATGTTGACAAGCATTTTCCACCTGCCGCAAAAGAGAGAATGCTCAAATTGGTAAATAACCTGTTGAAGGCTTACGAAACCAGTATCACCGTCTTGGATTGGATGAGTCCTGAAACAAAAAAGCAAGCGCTTGTTAAGATCAAAAAGTTTATGCCGAAAATTGGCTATCCTGATACCTGGAGAGATTACGGTGCACTAAAGGTTGCCAAGGGCGACTTATACGGCAATCAGCTTCGGGCAACTGAGTTCGAGTACAACAGAACCATGAACAAATTGGGTAAGGTTGTAGACCGTACTGAATGGGGGATGACCCCACAAACGGTTAATGCCTATTATAATCCTACCCTAAATGAAATCGTTTTTCCAGCGGCCATACTTCAGCCGCCTTATTTTGACATGCAAGCAGACGACGCGGTAAATTATGGTGGTATTGGTGCGGTAATAGGGCATGAGATCGGTCACGGATTTGACGATCAGGGCAGTACTTTTGACGGCGACGGAGTGCTTAGAAACTGGTGGACAACAAAAGATCTTTCTGAATTTAAAAAGAGAACTAATGCTTTGGTTGCTCAATACAATGATTTTAAAGCATTTCCTGATTTAAGCGTTAACGGTACTTACACGCTAGGAGAGAACATCGGGGACCTTGGCGGATTAAGTATTGCAATGAAAGCTTATAAGTCAAGTTTGGAAGGTAAACCAGCTCCTGTTATGGATGGTTTTACCGGCGAACAAAGAGTGCTTATCGGCTGGGGACAAGCATGGTTAAATAAAGCTAATGAAGAAGCAATAAGAAATCAAATCGGGACAGATCCCCATTCCCCTGCAAAATTCAGGGTTAATGGTGTGGTAAGAAATATACCAGAATTCTACACCGCATTCAATGTAAAACCTGGTGATTCACTTTACCTTGCACCAAAAGATAGGGTTAAGATCTGGTAACATAGTATTGGCTTTCAAATAGAACTTTGTCATTGCGAGAGCTTGTTATTGCGAGAACTGTGTCTTTGCGAGAACTGTGTCATTGCGAGAGCTTGTCATTTCGAGAACTTTGTCATTGCGAGGTACGAAGCAATCTTTTAAATAGATTGCTTCGTACCTCGCAATGACCTTTTACTAACTACCTATGTAGCTCTCTAACTGGGAAATGCTTAAACAGATTGCTTCGTACCTCGCAATGACTTTTTACTAACTACTTATATAGCTCTCTAACTGAGAAATTGTTTGCTTCTGGTCTGCTATAATAAATTTAACTAGATCCCCAATAGAAACCATTCCTAAAAGTTGACCACTTCGCATGATCGGCAAATGCCTGATATGTTTATCGGTCATAATTTGCATGCAATGTTCAATGCTATCTGTAGGAACTACTGTGATTGGATTGGCGGTCATCACTTCACTTATCGAAGTTTCGGCAGAAGATTTACCATGTAAAACGATCTTTCTGGCATAATCGCGCTCGGTAAAAATGCCGGTTAAAACGTCGCCACTTACAATAAGCAGCGCACTTACATTCTTTTCCATCATCAATTGAAGGCCAGCTAAAACTGATGAATGCTCAGCTACTGAAAATATTTGCGACGGCTTCGCATCTAGTATTTGTTGAACTGTTTTCATAAGTGTTTATTATTTAGCTATTTGAATATAGCTATAAAAACTTACTAAAGCAATTCCAATATTTCTTCAACGTATTTTCGGTCATTGGCCAATCTTGGTACTTTATGCTGACCTCCAAGCTTCCCCTTTTGCTTTAGCCAGTTGTAAAACGTGTTAAAAGGTGCGTTGTGTACTATAGGTCTTTTTAACGCAAGGTCCTTAAACCGTTTAGCATCATAGTCAGAATTTACATCCCTGAGCGTTTGATCCAATATATCTACAAATTTTTCAAAGTCATTCGGCTGCTGGTCAAATTCAATGATCCATTCATGGCCACCAACCTCTTCACCTTTAAAATATATCGGACAAGCGGTGTAATCTTTAAAAACTGCACCGGTGTTGTTGCAGGCCTTACAAATCGCCTGTTCTGCATTGTCAATAATTACTTCCTCCCCAAAAGCATTAATGAAATGCTTGGTGCGCCCGGTAATTCTTATTCTATACGGAGAAATACTGGTGAACTGAACAGTATCACCAATCATGTACCGCCATAAACCACCATTAGTTGAAATAATAATGGCGTAGTTCTTATTCAATTCTACCTGATCTAATGAAAGGGTATCTGGATGTACATCTTCCAGCTTCTCAATTGGTAGAAACTCATAGTAGATGCCGTAGTCCAGCATGAGTAGCATTTCATCAGAGTTAACCTCATCCTGTATCCCAAAAAAGCCTTCAGAAGCATTATAGGTCTCCAGATAATACATTTCTTCTGATGGTATCAATTCTTTAAACTGCTCACGGTATGGCTTAAAATTAACCGCCCCGTGTATGTAAAGTTCCAGATTAGGCCAAACCTCCAGCAAATTGCTCTTTCCTGTAATCTCCAGCACTTTTTTAGCCAGCACGATCGTCCAGGTTGGCACTCCTGCAATATTGGTTACATTCTCTTTAATGGTCGCTTCCGCCATTTTTTCCATCTTCACCTCATAATTGTCCATCAGCGCGATAGACATATTTGGTGTTCTGTAATACTCAGCCCACATAGGCAAGTTTTTAATTAAAACTGCCGATAAGTCTCCATAAAACGAATCTTCGTTAAGCTGGTTTATCTGGTGACTACCCCCAAGTACAAGACCCTTGCCTGTCAGGATTTGATTATCAGGTCTGTTATTGCAAAATATCGATAGCAAGTCCTTGCCACCTTTGAAGTGACACTCTTGTAGTGATTCTTCAGATACGGGTATAAACTTACTTCTATCACTGGTTGTTCCGGATGATTTTGCGAACCACTTTATTTCCGAAGGCCATAAGATATTCTGCTCCCCGTTCAGCATCCGCTCGATGTATGGTTTTAACGTATCGTAATTCTGAATTGGAACCCGCTGTTTAAACTGCCTTGGTGTCTCTAACGTTCGGTAATCGTATAGTTCGCCCCACTCTGTATCCTGCGCGCTGGTTATTAACTTGTGAAACCATTCTTCCTGCACATCATGGGGATATTTCATGAATAGCTCGATCTGATGAACGCGCTTTTTCATATACCATGTAAAAATTGAATTTACAATTGCCATAAGTGTTTAATCTGGTTATAGATTTTTACTGCGCAAAACAAAGTTGGAGCCAAGATAGACCCGTCTCACCATTTCATTTGCAGCCAGTACTTCGGGTGTGCCGGATTCTAGTATTTTTCCTTCAAAAAGAAGGTAAGCCCGATCAGTAATAGATAAAGTTTCCTGCACATTATGGTCAGTAATCAGTATCCCAATGTTTTTCTGTTTTAGTTTATAAACAATAGTTTGAATTTCTTCAACTGCTATTGGGTCAACTCCTGCGAATGGCTCATCTAATAATATAAAATTCGGACTAGCAGCAAGGGCCCTCGCAATCTCAGTCCTTCTTCGTTCACCACCAGATAAAAGATCGCCCCTGTTTTTTCTAACCTTATGTAAACTGAATTCATTAATTAATTCTTCCAGTTTCTCATGGCGCTCCTCTTTGCTCATGTTAGTCATCTCCAAAATGGCCATGATGTTATCTTCAACAGATAATTTACGGAAAACAGAGGCTTCCTGAGCGAGATAACCTATCCCTTTCTGTGCCCGCTTGTACATAGCGTCTGTAGTGATATCCTCATCATCAAGAAAGATAGTGCCTTCGTTGGGTTTTATTAACCCAACTATCATATAAAATGAGGTAGTTTTACCAGCTCCGTTAGGGCCTAGCAAACCAACAATTTCGCCCTGACTTACAGAAAAAGAAACGTCATTTACCACAGTACGTTGCTTATATTTCTTAATCAGATGCTCAGCTCTTAATATCATTTGGTTAAAACTTAATTAATTCTTATTCCTTTAACATTCAACTGAACACTGCGTTTGTCCCGCCACACATTTTCCTCAATTGCATAACAAACAGAAAATGGTCTGTTTAGTTGTAACATCGGCTCATATTCTGCAAAGCCAAAACCAATGCACTCAAAATTTGCTGAATTTAACTGTTTTATACTAAACTTAAGGTGCTTTTCACTCAGTACTTGCGGTTGCCTTTCAATAAAAACATTTTCAGTCAAGAATATAGGTGCAGTGTTATGCGGACCAAATGGTTCCATTTGCGCAATTATCCGCTGAAACTTTCCGCTAATTTGAGCCAGGCTAATTTCACTGTCTATCGCAATCTCAGGGCACAACAACTC
Source organism: Bacteroidota bacterium (assembly GCA_040385565.1). Lineage (GTDB taxonomy): Bacteria > Bacteroidota > Bacteroidia > Sphingobacteriales > Sphingobacteriaceae > Pedobacter. The sequence goes on from JAZKHD010000028.1 coordinate 9,724, forward strand.
TTCCGTTATACTTGACGCAACTATGCTTTCAAAACGTTCCGAAAACAAATCAATATTTTCTGGCTTTATGGTTAAACCGGCAGCAAATTTATGCCCGCCAAATTGCACCATCAGATCTTCACACCCAAGTAGGGCTTCGTATAAATCAAAGCCTGCTACCGATCTAGCCGATCCTGTAATTAAACCATTTGATTCTGTAAACACTACGGTCGGACGGTAATATTTCTCTATTAAACGTGAGGCAACTATTCCAATCACCCCCTTATTCCAGTTTTTATTGTAAACTACAGTGGTCTTCTTACCAATCAGTATTTCGCATTCGTCAATCAATTCTAATGCCTCCGCCGTCATGCTCTGGTCAGAACTCTTCCTGTCCGTATTCTGTATATTAATGAATGAGCTTTGCTCTACCGCAGTATCATCATCATCGCAAATCAACATCTTTACAGCTTCATTTCCATGAAACATTCTTCCTGCAGCATTTATCCTTGGCGCCAATACAAAAACCACATCAGTAAGGGTGTATTGCTTATGCCTGCCGGAGCTATCCATTAAGGCTTTAAGTCCCCTGCAAGGGTTTGTGTTTAGCTTGATTAGTCCATGATAAGCTAAAATCCTGTTCTCATCTTCAATAGGCACAATGTCTGCCGCTATGCTCACCATTACCAGATCCATGTATTGCTCATAACTACTCGCAGGCAAACCATGCTTGCTCGCATATGCCTGCGCTAGTTTAAATCCAATTCCGCAGCCCGCTAACTCCTTAAAAGGATAATTGCAGTCTTTTCTTTTTGGATCGAGTACGGCAACGGCCAATGGGAGCTCTACGCCCGGAAGGTGATGGTCACAAATGATAAAGTCAACGCCTAATGTATTGGCATAAGCAACCATTTCCAGCGACTTAATTCCGCAATCTAAGGCAATAATCAGGGAGAAACCATTATCGTATGCATAATCAATTCCAGTCCTGGAAATGCCGTAGCCTTCCTTATGGCGGTCAGGAATATAGTAATCGATGTGATCAGTTATTTTATTGAAAAAACTAAATGCTAATGCCACGGCTGTAGTTCCATCTACATCATAGTCTCCATATATCAGTACCTTTTCCTTTCCTGCTATGGCGTTGTCTATTCTTTCTATCGCCTTATCCATGTCCTTCATCAAATATGGATCATGGAGTTTGTTCATTTCAGGCCGAAAGAAATCTTTTGCTTCTTCAAATGTCCTAATGTCCCGCTGAACTAAAATTTGTGCTAAACTCTCGTCAATATTCAGCTGCTGTGCAAGCAAAACCGTTTCAATTTTATCACCCTCTGGCACCCGCACCCATCTTTTCTTCATTATCATTTGGTTGTTTGTTCAAGCACGTTCTCTATCTTTGCATTGATATCGTAAATATATCATTTATTCTTTTTTTCTCACTAAGAAGTACGCCATTGCAAGTTTTCACACTATATGAGGGGTCTTATTCGGTAGATGCCACCAAGAAATTTTTACCATTTGATCCGGCAATCCACAACCCGAAAGACAGGCCTGCGTCATTGTTTATACATGTACAGCCCTTCCTTGTAAAATTAAGTAACAGCCTTGTGTTGTTCGATACAGGTTTGGGGTACAATAATGCAGATGGCAAACTCATATTGCATGAGAACATCCGGTCAGCGGGCTTCGAACCAGATGACGTTGATTTCGTACTCATGTCTCACCTCCATTTTGATCATTCCGGTGGGATGGTGCAGTATATTAACGATAAAATGGAGCTCAGTTTTCCCCATGCTACCTATGTTATACAACAGGGAGAATGGGAAAAGGCATTTACAAGTAGTTCTTCATCCTATAAAACCGAGATATTTGATTTTTTGCAGCGCAATGCACAACTGCATTTCGTAGAAGATTCCGGGTCCCTAACACCTCAAATTTCATACGAACTTACGGGCGCCCATACGCCTTCCCATCAGGTGTTTTTAATAGAAGACGGTGGCGATAAAGTATTTTTTGGTGGCGATGTGCTGCCTGAGCCTGAAGAACTAATCAAAAAATTTATTGCTAAATATGATTTTGATGGCAGGAAAGCTATGGAGTTAAGAGATGAGTTTGGTCAAAAGGCTGCAGCAGAAAATTGGAACTGCTTGTTTTACCATGGAAAATCTAAAGCCACTGGATTTGTTGAGTTAACCAATGGTAATTTTAAAGTAGTATAGGTTAAGTTACAATTAATCTCAGCAGTTCAGTTAGCCTTTCTATCGACAAGGGTTTAGATATAAATCCTTTTATGGTTTTATAAGTTTTAGCCTTCTCTATGTCATTCTCATATACTGAAGATGAAAGCATGTACATATCTGGTTTCTGAGTAGGATTTAATTCATCGTACGCTTCTAAAAATTCCCATCCATTAAGTACAGGCATATTGATATCTACCAGCATTAAATGCGGAAATCGCTCATTATCCTCAGAAACCTCTTTCAAATAATCAATGGCAAGCTGGCCGTTATTCTTGGAAACCATTTCCACATTATATCCCGTTTTCGCTACAATCTTTTTGATAATGAAGATGTTAATTTCGTCATCATCAATCACTAGAAGATTTATTTTAGAAGTTGTCATAACGTTTTAACAAAAGAGATATTGTGTTCATCTAAGATATAAAAATTCTATTTAAATGTTTAAACTCTTAGTTTATTTTTATCGCTCAAAAAAAAGGCCACTATTAAAATAGTGGCCCATCCGTTAAATCTATATGTTTACTTTTTGGCTGTCAGTTTTACTGCAAGCTCGAATTCGTCATAAATCATTTTGTCACCAACATCAGGAAACATTCCTTTTGATCTGAACTTGATTCCGTATTTGGTTCTGTCAACCACAATCTTCGATGCAGTTGCAGTAACAGATCCGTCAGCATTCCATGCAATCGTTGCAGGAAAAGTAACTGGGTTAGTAACACCTTTTATGGTTAGGTCTCCGGTAACAGTCACATCAGTTCCAGCTCCAACAACTTTTTTAATAACAAGGTTTGATGTAGCAAATTTATCAACTCCAAAGAAATCATCAGCTTTTAAGTGACCTTCCAATCTGGCGCTTTTTTCAACATCAGCTATAGTTGCCATGTTGATCACGAAATTTCCACCAGTTAGTTTTTTACCGTCGAAAATCAAGTTACCTGATTGCAGGGCAATTGTCCCGTTATGCCCGCCAACAAGTTTTTTTCCAGTCCAGGCCAGGGTTGAAGCAGCAGGATCTACTTTATAAGTAACTGGTTTAAATGGCGCTATAAAAGCTGAACTTACAGCTACAACAAGTAGTAGCGCAATGGATGTGATTTTTAATTTCATTCTTTTTTTTAATTAACTGGGTTCTTAATGTCAGTGATGGATTGGAGTTTAAAATTATCAAAAGGTTTAACCAAACCTTTTGATGTAATAGTATTTATACGAAAGTTTCAGTTTCTGCATAACTTTCGATAGGTGGGCAGGCGCATACCAATGACCTGTCGCCGAACGAATCGTTTACCCTGCCAACTGAAGGCCAAAACTTGAAGGCCGCAACATATGGCAAAGGGAATGCTGCTGTCTGTCTGCTATAGCTGTGCTGCCATTCGTCTCCGGTTACAACTGCTGCGGTGTGAGGTGCATTTTTCAATGGATTATCAATTTTATCCAGCTCACCGTTTTCTACTGATGTAATTTCATGACGGATGGCGATCAATGCATCGCAAAACCTGTCAAGCTCGTGCTTAGGCTCGCTTTCAGTAGGCTCTACCATCAGCGTACCCGCAACCGGGAATGAAACGGTAGGAGCATGGAAACCATAATCCATTAATCGTTTTGCTATGTCAACTACCTCAATGCCATGATTTTTAAAAGCGCGGCAATCCAAGATCATTTCATGCGCACAACGGCCATTAGCTCCTGAGTACAACACTGGATAATGTTGCTCAAGCCTTGCCTTCATGTAATTAGCATTTAAAATAGCATACCTGGTCGCATTTGTTAGGCCGTCTGCACCCATCATTGCGATATAAGCATGAGAGATGATCAGGATAGATGCCGAACCCCATGGTGCCGAAGATACTGCAGGAATGGATTTTTCATTATTAATGTCTACCACAGCATGACCTGGTAAGTATTTTACAAGGTGAGCAGCAACTCCAATCGGACCCATACCCGGACCACCTCCTCCATGAGGAATACAGAAAGTCTTGTGAAGATTAAGGTGACAAACATCAGCGCCAATGTTAGCCGGACTAGTTAAGCCAACCTGCGCATTCATGTTGGCCCCATCCATATAAACTTGTCCGCCATTTTCATGGATGATGTCACAGATATCTATAATGCTTTCTTCAAATACACCGTGTGTAGATGGATAGGTCACCATCAAGCACGATAGATTAGCCGAATGTTGTTCCGCTTTCGCTTTTAAATCATCAACATCAATGTTTCCATTCTCCAATGATTTCACCACAACGATTTTCATACCCGCCATAGCAGCTGAAGCAGGATTGGTACCATGTGCCGACGAAGGGATGAGCGCAATATTACGGTGCTCATCACCACGGTCCTGGTGATATGCTCTGATTACCATAAGGCCTGCATACTCGCCCTGTGCACCAGCGTTTGGCTGCAAGCTCATAGCTGCAAAACCGGTAATTTCGCTCAACCACTTATCAAGCTGATTAAAGATCGTGTAATATCCCGAAACCTGGTCTGCCGGAGCAAAAGGGTGCACCCGGCCAAATTCAGGCCATGTAACAGGAATCATTTCGGTTGTCGCATTTAGCTTCATTGTACATGAACCCAATGCAATCATAGAGTGGCAAAGCGAAAGATCCTTGGCCTCTAATGACTTGATATAACGCAGCATTTCATGCTCAGAATGGTGCGTATTAAATAAAGGGTGTGTTAAATATTCAGATGTGCGTTGTAAACTTGCAGGAATAACAGTTTCAACACCACTTCCCGCTACCTCGGCGGCATCAGCAGCTATCGCCTTTACTTTAGAGAAAATCTTTACCAACAGCTTCACATCATCATAAGAAGTTGTTTCATCTAAAGCGATCGTTGCTATCGGGCCATTGAAATGTAAGTTGATCTCATTATCAAGGCATTCCCTATGAATAGAGTCTGCCAAATCGTGTAAATCCAACTGTATGGTATCAAAATATACTTTGCTCAATACATTATAGCCTGCATTTTTTAATGATTCCGCTAAAGTAATGGTCAGGCCATGCGTACGTTCTGCAATTAACTTTAATCCTTTCGGACCATGGTAAACTGCATAGAAACCAGCCATGATAGCCAATAACGCTTGTGCCGTACAGATATTTGAGGTAGCCTTATCCCTGCGGATGTGTTGCTCTCTTGTCTGCAAAGCCATTCTCAGGGCATAATGATTATTACTATCTATTGTAACTCCGATAATACGACCTGGAATGGAACGCTTGTATTCATCTTTTGTGGCAAAAAACGCAGCATGCGGGCCACCAAAGCCCATCGGTACACCAAAACGCTGACTGGTTCCTACAACAATATCAGCACCCCATTCTCCCGGAGGCGTCAATAGCGTAAGGCTAAGTAAATCAGCAATCACCGTAATTTTTACGTTCTTTTCATGTGCTTGTTCTGCAAAAGCAGTATAATCATACACCTCACCATTCCCTGCCGGATATTGTACAATAGCCCCGAAGAACTCATCATGCAATCCAAAAGTCAGGTGATCCCCAATTACAAGTTCAATGCCGAACGGATTTGCACGTGTTTTAAGGATATCAATAGTTTGAGGAAACAATAATCTTGAAACAAAGAATTTTTTGGCCGACTGGTTTTTACGCAAGCTGTATTGCATAAACATTGCCTCTGCTGCTGCAGTACCTTCATCCAGCAAAGATGCGTTGGCAATTTCCATCCCCGTCAGGTCAATCACTGCAGTCTGGAAATTTAACAAAGCTTGCAACCTGCCTTGCGCAATTTCTGCCTGGTATGGCGTGTATTGCGTATACCATCCCGGGTTTTCCATCACATTACGCAATATTACTCCGGGAGTAATTGTGTCATAATAACCCTGGCCTATGTAAGATTTAAAAACCCTGTTAAGTGCAGCAGTTTGTTTCAATGAGCTTAGATAATCCTTCTCAGATTTAGCCTCCGGCAGATTTAAATCTTGTTTTAATCTAATCTTTTTAGGGATCGTCTGTTCAATCAGTTCGTCAATAGAATCTACGCCAAGCGTAGCAAGCATTGCTTCGGTATCATCCGAATTTGGTGCAATGTGACGGTCTTTAAAGTCTTCCTGGTAATGAATGTTTAAGCTCATGAATTCTTTGAATAAAAAGTTGCGCAAAGTTAATAAAATTACACCTACTTATGGTTAAAGAAGCTGCAATTGGGTAACTATTTAGTGGCTTAATTGGCGCAAATAAAGTTGAATTGTATTCTCCAAACCCAAATAAAGCGCATCACTAATTAAGGCATGACCAATGCTCACTTCAAGCAGCCCGGGAATGCTTTCTGAAAAGTATTTTAAATTGTGCAAATCCAGATCATGACCTGCATTTATACCCAATCCAACCTCATGTGCTTTATGTGCTGCAGCAACGTAGGGAACAACCGCCTTTTCACGATTGTTGTAGTAGTTATGGGCGTAAGCTTCCGTGTAAAGTTCAATCCTATCGGTTCCGCTATCTGCTGCGGCAGCGATCATATCAACTACAGGATCAACAAATATTGACACCCTAATGCCCTCACTTTTAAAAAGCGAAACCATTTCCCTTAAATAGGATTGATGCTTAATGGTGTCCCAACCATGGTTAGAGGTAATTTGTCCCTCGGCGTCAGGCACCAGGGTAACCTGCGCGGGCCTGTTTGCCAATACCAGGTCAACAAACTTTTGCTCACGGCAATTGCCTTCGATGTTAAATTCTGTTGAGATTGCAGCTTTCAGGTCGTAAACGTCCTGATACCTGATATGCCTTTCATCAGGACGGGGGTGAACAGTTATTCCCTCAGCGCCAAAACGCTCGCAGTCCAACGCTACCTTTACCAGATCAGGATTATTGCCTCCGCGACTATTGCGAAGCGTAGCAATCTTATTGATATTTACTGATAGTTTTGCCATAGACAAAGATAAAATATTCTGATCACGAATTGTGATTTTTAGACGAAGCGTGCGAATAATAGGGTATAGAAACTTATAGATACTTGAAAGATAAGAAGGAAAGATTCATTGAAGTTTTAAAGGACCACAAAAAGATCCTTTATAAAATCATTAATTCTTACTGTAAGGATCCTGAGGACAAACAGGACCTTGAGCAGGAGATTTTAATACAGATTTGGAAAGCACTGGACAATTTTGATGGTAGAGCGAAATTATCGACATGGATATACCGTATTGCATTGAATGTTTCGATTTCACATTACCGTAAAGACCACAACCGCAAAGCGCAGACAATCGCTATTGACGAAAGCATACTGCAGGTAGTCGACAACAATGAAACAAATCCAGAATTGGAGAACCATATCAAAATGCTATATACCTTCATCAGAACACTGGACAACCTAAATAAAGCTGTGATTATCCTTCACCTGGATGGCAAAAGTTACAAAGAAACAGGAGACCTGCTAGGTATCTCGGAAAGTAATGTGGGCACAAAAATAAGCAGGATTAAGAAAATATTAAAAGAACAATTTAAACTAACCAATTGAATTATGGAATTATCTGAAATGCAAGATCTTTGGGCAGATCATGAGAAACAACTGAGTAAAAGCCTGAAACTTAACGAGACCTTACTTAAGCGAATTAATTTAGACAAAGCTGTTGACTATTTTAAAGAGCTGCTTGCTGTGTCTGTTCATGGAAGAAATATGGCATTTATATATTTTCTAACCTCGGTTGCTTTAGCTTTTTATATGCGGACTGAACTTGTTTATAGCATCACTATTTTCTTAGGGGGACTTTGTATGCTGGGTTCTTTCATTTACCACTTGAACAATACGAGGAAATTCACCAGGTTAGATATGCATGAGACACCAATTTTGGATCTGCAAAAGGCAATAAATGAGTTTAAGGTTAGCTCCATATCCACCGGTAAGTATGATTTTTCAATCGTAGTCATCTGGCTGGCAACGCTAATACCTGCCTTCCTAAAGCTGGGATTTGAACAGGATATTTATACAGAGCCTTTACATACGGGTTTGTATGTTCTGTTTATTGTCCTTTTAGTATTGGTATTTTATCCGCTCAATGTGAGAATGTATCTGCGTATGTATGGCGAAAAATTGAGCAATGCAGAGGGCTTGTTAAATGAGATTAGTGATTTTAAACAGTAACCCAAACCTTTCGAAAATTAAAAAAGGGGCCATTTCGTGGCCCCTTTTTAATTATTTATTGACAGAAATTAATATCTGTAAGCTTCTGGTTTAAAAGGACCTTCAACTGCAACGCCAATATATTCAGCCTGATGCGAATCTAATACATCCAGTTCAACACCAATTTTAGCTAAGTGTAAACGAGCTACTTTCTCATCCAAATACTTAGGAAGAACATAAACCTTGTTTTCATATTTGTCAGGATTCGTCCAAAGCTCTAATTGTGCAAGCGTTTGATTAGTAAATGAAGCAGACATAACAAAACTAGGGTGACCAGTTGCGCAACCTAAGTTTACCAAACGGCCTTCAGCTAATAGAATGATGTCTTTACCATCGATAGTATATTTATCTACCTGAGGTTTGATCTCCACTTTAGTATCACCGTAGTTAGAGTTTAACCAGGCAACATCGATTTCATTGTCAAAGTGACCAATGTTACAAACAATAGCTTTGTCTTTCATTGCTTTGAAGTGCTCCGCACGAACAATGTCACAGTTACCAGTCGTAGTTACAATGATATCAGCTTCTAAAACTGCTGTCGCGAATTTCTTCACTTCATAACCTTCCATTGCAGCTTGCAATGCACAGATTGGATCAATTTCTGAAACGATAACACGTACACCTTGCGAGCTCAAAGATTCTGCAGAACCTTTACCCACATCACCGTAACCTGCAACAACTGCAACTTTACCAGCCATCATGATGTCTGTAGCACGACGGATCGCATCTACCAATGACTCACGACAACCGTATTTGTTGTCAAATTTAGATTTAGTTACAGAGTCATTAACGTTAATTGCAGGTAAGTGCAACGTTCCGTTTTTCATACGCTCATATAAGCGGTGAACTCCTGTTGTAGTTTCTTCAGATAATCCTTTAATGTTAGCAATAAGCTCAGGGAACTTATCAAACACCATGTTGGTTAAATCACCACCATCATCAAGGATCATGTTTAATGGTTGTTGATCCGGACCGAAGTGTAAAGTTTGTTCGATACACCAGTCGAAGCTCTCTTCATCTAATCCTTTCCAGGCATAAACCTGAATTCCTGCAGCAGCAATTGCAGCAGCAGCGTGATCTTGTGTTGAGAAAATGTTACATGACGACCAGGTAACTTCTGCACCTAATGCAACCAAAGTTTCAATCAAAACCGCAGTTTGGATGGTCATGTGAAGGCAGCCAGCAATGCGTGCGCCTTTTAGGGGTTGAGTAGGGCCAAATTCTTCGCGAAGCGACATTAAACCAGGCATTTCTGCCTCTGCTAATCCGATCTCTTTGCGGCCCCATTCTGCCAGTGAAATGTCCTTAACCTTGTAAGGAACGTAAGTTGTCTCTACTGATGACATATTTTATTGGTTTAAGTTTATGGAACACAGTGTTTAATCATTGAATTCCGGATGCAAAAATAGGGAATAGTTTAACCAAAGTCAAAAAGGCTTGTGTAAGGTGAGAATAAATTACAATTGATCAATATACCGTCGATGATGATGTTATGATAAGAGTTCACATTCAATGGGTAGTTGACTATATTGTTTACTTAATAATTACTGAATTTATAGTATATACTTATCTGGTTGCTATATCCTTGACATATCATTAAGATATACTTGCCATATCGTTTCTATATCTATACATATAGCAACCATAAAAAAACCATATATGAAGGATATATAAAAATGGCAGTTATACTGTAGTTATATAAATATTTGTAATCAGTTATTATCGGTGATTGCAGAATCCTTCCTTAATTAATCCTTAATGCCAAAACAATTTGATTATCAGCGTCTGATCATACAATCCCTTCAAAGTAATTGAAAGGTAAAAACTGAATGCGTTAGGAATTATCGCTTTGATACTGTTTTTGAGGGAACTACCTTTGTAAACTCAAATAGAAAATAATTTTTAAAACATATGTATCCAGAATATTTAGTTGAACCGATGCGTGCAGAATTAACTAAGGTTGGTTTTGAGGAATTGAAGACTGCAGAAGATGTTGACAGTGCAATTGGTACAGAAGGTACCGTATTTGTTGTGGTAAATTCTGTATGCGGTTGTGCGGCTGCCAATGCCCGTCCTGCTGCTCGTTTAGCTGCGTCTAACGAAAAGCATCCAGATAGGTTAGTGACCGTTTTCGCAGGTATGGAAAAAGAAGCAGTTGATAGGGCCAGAGGTTATATGATGCCTTTTCCTCCATCTTCGCCGGCAATGGCTTTATTTAAGGATGGTAAATTAGTTCATATGATTGAGCGTCATCAAATCGAAGGCAGACCTGCTCAAATGATTGCCGACAGCTTAACTGGTGCTTTTGACCAGTATTGCTAAACAGCTTTTTTATCGCTAAATGTAAAGAGCCTTTGTCTAACTTGACAAAGGCTCTTTACATTTAGCGATTTTTTGATGCGTAATACAATACTTTGCTATACAATTCATCCGGCAGGAAAGGTTTTACTACGAAATCATCTATGCCGGCATCTCTAACCTGTTCTGCAATTTCATTTGGAAGATTGGCAGTAAGCGCTATTACCGGCAGGCTTATCCCTCTCGCACGCATGTTCCTTGTGGCCTCATAGCCATCCATAATAGGCATGTGCAAATCTATAAGGACCAGACGGTGTATCTTCGGGTCTACCATATTTAAACCCTCCAGCCCATTATGGGCTACGTCCAGGGTAGCGCCCCATCTTTCAAGGTATTTTTGTGCCACCAGTACATTCATCAGGTTATCTTCAACAAGCAAAATGTGGACTCCGGTAAGTGGTTTGTCTGCTTCGTTTGGAAGTTTTTCAGGATCATGTGCTTTAATCTCCTTAATACTCTTCTCAAATATTTGAATAAAATAAAAAGTAGATCCTTTTCCTTCCTGACTGATCAGTCTCAAGGATGATTTTTGAAGTTCTAGGATCTTCTTAGATATTGCCAGTCCAAGTCCTGTTCCTCCAAAGCCCCTTACTGTTGAAGAATCTGCTTGAGTAAAACGTTCAAAAATGATTTTTTGCTTATCTTCTGAAATACCGATACCGGTATCTTTAACATAAATGTTTAAAGTAACCGTCCTTTCATTTTGATTGGCCACTTCAATTCCAACTTGTACATGACCTTTTTGGGTAAACTTAATGGCATTGTGCACTAGGTTTGTAATTACCTGAGATGTTCTTGTAGGATCGCCGAGAAGTTTATTCTTAAGCTTATCGTCTACATCCAGTTTGAGGGTAATGCCTTTATCTGTGGCTGAACCCTGCAGCCCGCTTACAATGTTCCTTGCGATGGATGCAATATCCATGTCGATATGCTCAAAAGTAACCTTGCCTGCTTCAATTTTGGTGTAGTCCAGGATATCATTAACAATGGACAATAAGTTATTTGCGGAGAACAGCATCACATCCAGATGCTCAATCTGATCCTCTCTGGGGTCATTCTTTAAAAGCAAATGGCTCATACCAATGACTGCATTTAGCGGTGTGCGTATCTCGTGGCTCATGGTGCTCAGGAATTCACTTTTTACAACAAGCCCTTCCTCAGCCTGCGTGGTAGCCTGTTTAAGTGCAAAAGATACGCGGTGAGATAATACCAGCGATTGTAAAAAGAAAAAACAGATGTAGCATGTAAATGTAAGTAGCTGATAGGAGTCAATGATATTCCAATAATGCAACAGCGTTAATACGAAAGCTGGCATTAGTGCCAAAGAGCTCAACAAGGTATAAATGGCTCCAGGTCTTTTCTTTATGTAAGCAACTGTGTAAACATAGGGTACATAGATTAAGCAGAAAACCGTGATGACCAGGAAAGGGTTTACCAGTTGGGTAAAGAACACCGGCGCGATACAAAGTGTGGCAAAAGCAAATGTAAAGCATACAATACTCACAATTTCCACCGCTTTTTTATTGATGTCCTGTGGGTATAAATATTTTGTGTACAACGCAAAAATTCCTATGCTTAAAAATAAGCTCATGTACTCTAGCCGCACTAAAACATACCAGTCCATACCAGGGAATATAGAATGCAGCACATAATTGTCTACCCCAATAATCCTGTAAGAATATACTATGGAATAAACCGCAAAAAGCAGGATTGCTTTATCACGATTGCCAAGCAGGAATAATCCTATAAAGAACAATCCACCCATTAAAAGGCAACCGAATAATATGAAGTCTATGGCTTCGGCCTTTCGCCTGTTGGTTTCAATATTTAGTTTTTTTCCAATAACAAGAGCTTTGCTTATGCCCCCTTTACTGTGTACGTAGTTTGATATTTGAAGTAGTATGACTAATGAATCTACATTGCGGGGAACATCAACCCCTTTATATTGCCAATAGGGGACAAAGCCCTTTGAAGATTCACTAACCTTTCCATTTGCAGCCACCTGTTTGCCGTTAAAAAAAAGTGCGTAGGCCGTGTAAGTTTCCGGCATTGCTATCCTCAGTTGCTCAGAATTTTTAGGTAGTAGTACAGTTACTTTATAAGAAGCGTAACCAAACGCGGGAAGTTTGCGTTCCCATGATTTATAGTCGGTCCATCTAGATGGAAATTTGACCTTTTGAGGTGGCGCGGTTACAGAGTCTTCGGGCGCAACAAGCATACTCCAGTAGAAACCCCATTCACCGTTTAAGGTAACATTGTGTTCAAATGTTTCTTGCCGAAGATCTATAATACCAAAAGCCGTAAGTGGTAGTGCCTTTGTGTTTTGAGCACAGGTTACCCCAGACCACAGTAACAGTGATATTAGTAATGCGTTAAAAAGTTTAAAAATCATTATTGGTGACCTATCCCAAGGCTCAAATTTAATTATCACACACAAAGTATGAAATAATAATCACCCGTGGAGTGCAAAGTTAACTATTTGTTACTAACAGTCAGCAAGATGTTCACTTTTTATAGTCCACAACCCAGATTTTGTAAAAGATAATTGGGACAAATTGATATATTTGGATATGACTTACTGTTTAGCGATAAAGGTGAAAGAGGGGCTTGTAGCGATAGCCGATACTAGAATTACGTCAGGAACGGATACTACTCAGAAAAAGAAAGTTCATATAGAGCAGCGCGATAAATACTCTTTGTTTTTAATGACCAGTGGTCTGCGTTCGGTAAGGGATAAGGCGGTTCAATATTTTAAGGAGCTGATTGAAGAAGGGGAAGTTCATAACAAATTATATAAAGCAGTAAATGCATTTGGAGCTCAGGTAAAACGTGTGGCCCAGGAAGACCGTGCAGAGCTGGAGCAAAGCGGATTAAAGTTCAACTTACATACCATTATAGGCGGTCAGCTGAAAGACGATAAGGAACACAAGCTTTTTCTTTTGTATCCTGAAGGGAATTGGGTTGAACTGGGTGAGGGAGCCCCGTTTGTTGTGATAGGCAATTCCGGTCATGGCAAGGCTATTCTCAATCGAACTTTAACCAGTGAATCCAGTATGCACCTGGCTTTGAAAACCGGGTTTTTATCATTTGACTCTACGCGGGCAAGTGCCAATGATGTTGATTTTCCGATTGACGTGGTTTTGTACCGTAACAATACATTTGGTATGGTTGAACACAGGTATGGTAAAAAGGATTTAGAAGCCATTTCAGACCAATGGGCTGAAGAGCTCAAAATAGCGTTAAACAATATACCGGAGGAGTGGATGGACGTTGCCTTCAATAAGTTGCATGTAGAAAATGAGGTTGCGCTATGAAGTTTGAGGTATCAGCAACATTAAAGTACGAATCTACATCTCCCTCTACATTAATTCTTAATATTCAGCCCTTTAAATCTGTGGGGCAGTTCGTTATTCAGGAAGAATTTGATTCCAGTATGAATTTGGTTAGTTATGAATGGTTCTCAAATGTTGGCGAGAAGCGATTCAAAGTAATTGAGATCCCAAACTCAGGAGCACTTACCTTTACCTATAAAGGGATCGTAGAGAATCAAATCAAGACCGTGAACGTTTCGTTGTTGGATGATGTACCAATTAGTTTAATGCCGGTATCGGTTTTACCATATTTGAACCCAAGTCGTTATTGCCAGTCTGATAAATTGTACAAATTCGCTTACGATAAGTTTGGAGCTATTGAGCAGACCTATGAGAAGGTATTAGCAATAAGGGATTGGATCTATAAGAATGTGGAGTACAGTGCAGGGCATACCACGCCTCAAACTTCAGCATATGATACGGTTTCGGAGCAAATTGGCGTTTGCAGGGATTTTGCGCATTTGGGTGTGGCATTGTGCCGCGCTCTAACCATACCGGCAAGGTATTTTACGGGTTATGCGTACCAGCTGCAACCACCTGATTTCCATGCTTGTTTTGAGGTTTATCTTGGCGGCTATTGGGTTATTATGGATGCGACGAACCTTGTTCCCGTTAACGGGTTGGTTAAAATAGCCACTGGTTTAGATGCGACAGATACAGCAGTGGCAAGCAGCTTCGGCAACCTCAATTTTATTAGTCTTGAAGTAGATGTAAAGACGCTTGATTGTGATTTTAAGGCCTTCAACAACAATAACCTTTTACAAGGATACAGTTACTACTAACGCTTAAAAGTCTTTATTAAGCAGTTTCTCAAGTTCCCCAAAGGAGACATTCATTCTAACACGACCTTGTTTCGCGTATGCGATTTCTCCTGTTTCTTCGGAAATAATAACAGCCACGGCATCAGTAGATTCTGAGATGCCTATTCCTGCACGGTGACGAAGTCCGAATTGCGGCGGCAACTTATCATTATCGGTTAGTGGCAATATACAACTGGCACTCTTGATTTTATTTTCTGAGATGACTACCGCGCCATCATGCAATGGACTGTATTTTTGGAAAATACTTTCCAGTAACCGTTTTGAGATTTTAGAATCGATCACTTCGCAGCTATTGGCAAACAACTGATCATCATAGAATTTAACGAATACAATTAGCGCCCCTGTACGTGCCTTTTTCATGCTCTTACATGCATCTATAATGGGCTTTATGCGTACCAGATTATCTCTTTCAATGCCCTTGTTGCCAAACAAATAACCCCACCATGCCTTATTTTTTTGTAGGAAGGTGTTCTTGCCTATCAGTAACAGGAATCGTCGGATTTCAGGCTGGAATATGACAATCAACGCAATAATGCCTACACTTATAAACTTTTCTATAATTGCAGTAAGCAGGTTCATGTGCAATTGCTTTACCGCAAACCAGATGATCATGATGATCAGCATGCCCAGCAAAAGGTTTACAGCAATGGTATTTTTTATCAGGTTGTAGATGTAATAAATGATCAGGGCAACTAAAATGATGTCGATAACATCAGTAGCCGTGAACTTTAGAAAGTCGAAGTCTAAACTTTTCATCAACGCAAGTTAGGAAATTTTTAGTCAGTATACTGTTGCTGTGCCCGTTGTACCAGCTTGATGCATTGCATAGCTTCTTTCACATCGTGAACCCTTAGTATGTTGGCTCCCTTCAGTAAGGCAAGGGTGTTCACTACAGTAGTGCCATTCAGGGATTCTGCCGCGGTAATTTCCAGTGCCTTATGTATCATGCCTTTTCTGGATACACCGGCCAGGATTGGCAGTCCGAGAATTCTAAGGTCGCCCATTCGCTGCAGCAATTCGTAATTGTGATTTAAGGTTTTTGAAAAGCCGAAGCCGGGATCAATGATGATGTCTTTTACGCCAAGCTGCTTTAGTTTATAAAGCTTATCGCTGAAATAGTCCAGCAGCTCAAGTGTAATGTCTGAATACGCAGCATGCTCCTGCATGGTTTGCGGAGTGCCTTTCATGTGCATCATAATGTAAGGCACCTTTAGTTCAGCAACGGTATCAAACATTTTGTCGTCTAAATTACCTGCAGAAATATCATTAATTACGTGCGCGCCTAGTTTAATAGACTCCAGTGCAACATCAGCACGAAATGTATCAATTGATAAAAGCGCCTGAGGAAGATGTTTACGGATGGCTTCTACAACGGGAAGAAGTCTGTCCATCTCCTCCTGAGCACTGATATCTTGTGCTCCCGGGCGGGATGAATAAGCACCGATATCCAGGAAAGAGGCGCCATCATTAAGGTGTTTTTCTGCTATTGCCAATGCGCCATTAACATCGCTTACGCGACTGTTTGCGTAAAAGGAATCAGGTGTTACATTGAGTATACCCATAACACATGGGGTGGCCAAATCCATCAGTTTTCCTTGCAGGTTCAGCGTCGTCTTTCGGTATAAAAATGTATCTTTAGCCATTGTTAATGATACAAAC
The DNA here is from genome assembly GCA_040385565.1 of Bacteroidota bacterium. Classification (GTDB taxonomy): domain Bacteria; phylum Bacteroidota; class Bacteroidia; order Sphingobacteriales; family Sphingobacteriaceae; genus Pedobacter. The sequence continues at coordinate 26,290 of JAZKHD010000028.1, forward strand.
TTAGATAAAATTGGCAACAAATACTTCACAGGAATACGATTCAGTTATTGCAGTTTGCAAGGCGCTTTTTATAAAGAAAACCAGTGATTACGGCACCGCCTGGCGCATCCTCAGGGCATCGTCCATTACCGATCAGATTTTCATTAAAGCTCAGCGCATACGCACGCTGGAAGAGAAGAAGATTTCTATGGTTGGGGAGGATATTACTTCAGAATACATTGGCATAATAAACTATTGTGTAATAGCAATGATGCAGCTGGAAATGGATGCATCGGAACCACATGAACTGGATGTGCAGCGTGTAGAGCTGCTTTTCAATCAAAAGGTTAATGAAACGAAGGAATTAATGTTTGCTAAAAACCATGATTACGGTGAGGCATGGAGGGACATGAGAATAAGTTCTTTAACGGACCTCATTTTAATGAAAATTTTAAGGGTGAAGCAAATTGAGGATCATGCAGGTCATACACTTGCATCTGAAGGAGTTGCTGCCAATTATCAGGATATGCTTAACTATTCTGTTTTCGCGTTAATAAAACTAGGGGTAAAATAAGGTTATGAAAAAAGGCTTGCTTAATTTCTTCAGGTTATTTGTTGGTGTGCTTTTCATCTTTTCCGGATTGATTAAGGCCAACGATCCTCTAGGGTTTGGATATAAATTGGAGGAGTATTTTGATGTGTTTCATATGTCTTTCTTTAGTGGTTATGCTACTGGGATTGCCATGTTGCTGTGTGTCTTAGAAATTGTATTAGGTGCCTTGTTGCTTTTGGGCTTTTGGCGCAAGCAGGTTACGGCCGGACTTTTGGGTGTTATTATTTTCTTTACTTTCTTAACCTTCGTATCTGCGTTCTTTAAAGTTGTCACTTCTTGTGGTTGCTTTGGTGATGCTATTCCTTTAACGCCCTGGCAGTCTTTCTCTAAAGACCTGGTGTTACTGGTGATGATTATTTACCTGTTTAGCTACAGGAATTTGATCAACCCGGTTACCAATAGTGTGAGATGGCAGAAAATAGGATTTGGTGTGGTAGTGGTACTCTCATTACTGTTTACTGTTTACACGTATAATAACCTCCCAATTTTAGATTTCCTTCCATACAAAGTAGGTTCAAACATTCCCCAATCTATGAGTATCCCTTTGGGTGCCATACCCGATGAATTTGAGATCATGTACAACATGACCAATAAGAAGACGGGTGAAAAGAAAAGGCTCAGCGATAAAGAATATTTAAGTACCGGAATATGGAAAGACAATAACTGGGAAATAGTTGGTACACCAGATAGTAGGTTGGTGAAGGCTGGTTATCAGGCTAAGATCCGCGACCTTAAAATATCTGACAGCTCGGGCACTGATTACACAAAAGAGATTACTGAGAACCCTTACTATAATTTTGTAGTTGTGGCATGGAACTTAAGGGATACAGATGAAAAAGGTATTGCCGAATTGAATGCGCTTGCGCTCAATGCTACTGAACAATTTAACATTAGAACGGTATTGCTTACGGCGAATTCTGCACAGGATGCGGATGCTTTCAGTAAAAAGATGAAGTTGTTTATGGAGACTTTTTATGCGGATGCGGTGCCTTTGAAAAGCATGGTGCGTGCGAATCCAGGGGTTTTGTTGTTAAAGAATGGCGATATCATCGGGAAATGGCATTTCCACAACGTGCCCTCTTTCGACGAGCTTTCCAAGACCTACTTTGCAAAGTAATGTTTTACTACGCCATCAAAAAGTTTTTATACGGCTTTGCTGTGATGGCGGGGGTAATTGTAGTTGTATTTCTTTTATTTAATGTTTTACCCGGCGATCCGGCAAGGATGACGATGGGGCAAAGGTCTGACGTTCAATCGCTGGAGGCCGTGCGTAAGGAATTTGGCTTAGACAAATCGCGACCGGTACAGTTCTTTTTATACCTTAATGATTTATCACCGTTGGGGCTTCACGAGAATACTTTGGAAGCACAGGAGAAATATAGCTATGTTCCTGTTTTTAGAATAGGCACAGAGGTGCTTGCCTTGAAGTTGCCTTACTTGCGCAGGTCTTACCAGACAAAAAGGAACGTTACTTCCATACTTCGTGAAACAGTTCCCAATACTTTTATCCTGGCGCTAAGCGCAATGGTTTTTGCTACCATTATTGGCGTGTTTTTAGGGGTGCTTTCTGCAGTTAATAAGGATACCTGGATTGATAAAGCGGCAAATTCTTTTGCCATATTGGGAATATCGGCGCCGTCTTTCTTTGCAGGTATTGTGATTGCATGGCTTTTTGGTTTTGTGCTGAGCGATTATACCGGATTGAGCATGTCGGGTAGTCTGTATACTTATGATCCCTTCAGGGGTGAAATTATGACCTGGAAGAACCTTTGGCTGCCGATGGTTACGTTAGGTTTACGGCCATTGGCCATCATTGTTCAATTAACCCGCAGTGCGATGCTTGATGTACTTGCACAAGATTATATAAGGACTGCCCGGGCTAAGGGATTGAGCAGGAACACCATTATTTATAAGCACGCGCTAAAAAATGCCATGAATCCTGTGATCACAGCAATATCAGGGTGGTTTGCTTCTCTGCTTGCCGGGTCTTTCTTTGTTGAATATATTTTTGGGTATAACGGCTTGGGCAGGACTGCGGTTACCGCATTGGAGATGTCAGACTTCCCTGTGATTATGGGTTCTATTTTGTTTATCGCAATGGTGTTTGTGATCATAAATATATTGGTAGATATTTTATATGCCTTTGTAGATCCAAGGGTAAAATTAGCTTAGAATGAAAATATTTTTGCTGGGTTTTATGGGGTGTGGCAAGACAACTTTGGGCAGGAAACTGGCTACAAAGCTGGACTATCCTTTTATTGATCTTGACCATCAACTGGAAGCTGAAACCGGGATGTCTGTTAGTGAATATTTCGCCGTAAATGGTGAGCAGTCATTTAGGGAATTGGAAAATAAAGTGCTTAAAAGCACCGCATATCCTGAGGATTGTGTGGTATCTACAGGAGGTGGAACGCCTTGCTTTTACGACAATATGGATTTTATGAACGGTGCCGGGAGTACTGTTTATATAGAAATGCCACCCATTGCCCTGGCGAAACGGTTAATCAATGCAAGGGTAAAGAGACCGTTAATTGCCGGTCTAGATGAGGCACAGCTTGTTCTGTTTATAGAAAGCAAATTAGCAGAACGAAATCTATTTTATAGACGCGCTTCGTTGACGATCAGTGGAATTGATATTAGTCCGGAAAAGGTTAAGGAACAACTATTTCAGGTCTTGTAGATACTGGAGTGTTTGTTTTTCTACTGCTAATACCGCTACCTTGATTGCTGAGCCAACACGCGTAGTTTTTGCATCCACGGGCATTCTGGAAATGGTTGCCAATGCATCTGTATAATACTTGCCCCACGTTTGTATGATGTGTTTTTCATCACCGATTGCTTTACCTTCTTTGACTGCCTTTAAGCTTAAATCAAACTCTGTCTTTAATCTTTTCAATGCTGCATCTTTAACTTCGTTGACCGTGTATGTAGCGGTATTTTCATCTGCATTTGCAAGTGTGTATGCTGCGGTTAATGCGCTGATGCCCACGTTTTGCATGGTGATGTCTGATACTTTATCAAGCCTGTCATTATCCGTATGGTAAAACACATCTGTAAAGTGCCACATGAGCAGACCCGGAATTTTATTTTGCAGGAAAGGTGTATGGTCGCTTCCACCCTCAAAAGGATTATATTTTACTGTCCAGTTGGCATATTTTCCCTGCTCTGTACAGATTTTCATGATGAAGTCGTTGTAATAGTGGGGAAACAAATCTCCTTCTTTTACTTCGCCCGCACCCCATTCTGAGTGTTTGTCTGTGCCTCTGGTCCATATTGCAGAAGGGTCGGGCATTTTTTCTATGAGAAATGTTCCGCCTGTTTTTTTAGTGTCTTCGCCAACCATGTCCAGGCTCATGCCCCATAGAATACCTTTGGCGCGTTCTCCGTCTTCTTTTATATAGCGTTGCGTGGAAACTATTTCATCGCCAAATAAGAATGTTAACGTGCGTTGGGGTTTTAATTTTCCTTGTTGTACCAAATTAGCGGTGAGCCTGGCCATTTCAGCTAATGTTCCAACACCTGTGGCATTATCATTAGCACCGGGCTCCTGAACGTGGGCACTGAACACGAAGCGTTCATTAGGCTTAACAGCTCCCCGCACATTAGCAACGACAGTTAATTCTTCCGACTGATAAGACTTGGCATCAATTTGTACTTTTAACTTAACTACACCTTTTGAGAGTGCAACTTTTAATTTTTCTTTTGCAGCATAGGAAAGGTTTATAGCCCAACCCTTATTGTCTGGATTGCTGATACTTGAAAATTGTATAGAAGTCTGATGTTTTTCAGGTTGAGTATAAGAAGGCATGGAGTAGCCCAGCACACCAATGGCACCTGCGTTAATAGCCGCATTAAAAATACGGCCACTGCCGGTTTCTGAAAAAACTATTTTGCCTTTAAGGTCCTGGTTACTCAATGTTTTAATTGTGGCTGCATCAATGGAGATCACTTCAGCGGTAACTCCTTCAGGAGGTGCGGAGACAGAACCAATGGCTATCATATTCCTGTTGCTGCTGAATGATAAAAGGGCATTGGATTCACCCTCAATAGTTAAGCTTGCATTAATTGGCTCCCAGGCATTTCTCTTCATCGGGCGTTTCTCTATCCGATAAGTAAGGGCTGCTTCTGTCTCATTATCTTTTTGAAGTTGGAAGCCTGCCTTTTTTAGAATCCCTTCAACATAGTATATGCTCTCATTAAAACCCTTATTTCCCGGGAGTCGCCAGCGTTGCTCAACGAAGGCTGTAGTCTCAAAAGCATTCTTTTTATTGAAATCTTTTCTCGTTAGGTCAAAATAAGGACTCACCGGGCTTTGAGCGAATGCCTGACCACTTACTATTATTAGGACTAGCGCTAATAGCTGTTTCATATATTGCAATTAAAGTTTAATCCAGGTTTCATCAGCCTGTTTTTGCAGGATGGCTGAAAACTCTGTGCGAGGAGGTAGGTTTAAATATGGGTAAGTAACTTTTGACAAGTACAGCCCTTGTGGATGTGCCGGAGTAATTAACTCTGGCGTTTGATTACTGATCAGGTAGTTTTCAAACTCGTCGACTGACAGTGTGCCGCGCCCAATCTTTAACAGCTGACCTATGATAATCCTGATCATTTTACTTAAAAAACGGTTTGATGAGATGTGAAACCTAAGCCTCTCGCCATTTGGATCAACCGAAAGCGAGGCCGACATCACATTACAAATGGTGTGTTCATATTTGTCCGGACTAGTACAAAAAGCACGGTAGTCTTTATACTTAGGAAGCACTGCCGCTGCTTGTTGCATCTTATCAAAATCCAGTTTATCCAGTAAATAGAATGAACTTAAACCATTAAGAAATGGGTCTTTATAAGTGTGTAAAAAGTAGTCGTAAGCTCTGTAGACAGCGTCGAATCGCGCGTGAGGCTCACCTTCCATGGGTATGATATCAAATACCGCGATGTTTGCGGGCAGGGATTTGTTGAGTCGGAAAAGAAGGTCGAAATCCCAATCTCTTTCTATATCCATATGAAAAAAGAACTGACTGGCATGCACATGGGCATCCGTCCTTCCGCAACCATTGATAAAAACGGTTGTTTTAAGGATCCGGCTAAGGGATTTTTCTATAACTCCCTGAACGTTAGATACCCCAGGTTGCTTTTGCCAACCGTTGTAGTTGAGGCCGTTGTAGCCAATGTGAACAAAATACCTCAATGCCTTATCTTTTGCCTGCTCGTTTGTTCAATTCGTCAATCGGCATATTCATCATCCTGCCAACCTGCTCTTTGCCTTTATAAGTAATCACTTTTAGTACGGTAGCGTCCTTAGGCGGCATAAGTTTCTCTGTGTATTTTGGATAAAACCTGTCGGGAAAAGAGTTGTCAAAGCTGTAATAGATATCGAGACCCTGAACTTCCGTACTCAGCTCAATCATTAACTGCTTATCGGCAGATCGGCTTACAGAGAAAATTGGATCGTATACACTAGGCGCGTACTTGGTTTCTGCGATATCCAATCGTTTAAAGTGTTGTTCTACTTTGCTAAAAAAGCCATTCCAGTTTTTCTTTTCCAGAGGAGACCATACTGATTCAGCGATAGCTAATCCGCGCGGCCATGTCATATATTCTGCTTGTCGGATGTTGTAAACTTGTTCTGTCCAAAGGTTGGCCTGACCCCCTTTGATATATTTTGGATCCGCACCAGCAGGTATAGGATCAAACTCATAAGATTTACTTAGTCGCAGAGAAGCATAAACCCTTGGTTCTGTGATGGCATCAGCCTGCATGTAATCGAGGTAAGCAAAGGTAGTCGGACTCATCACCACTTCATGTTTGTTCCTGGAAGCATCAATACCATATTTTATTCCCCTCCAGCTCATAACCGCAACACTTGAGGGCATATCGCCATCGAGTATTTCATCCCAACCCATGAATTTCTTTCCTTTTGACTCCACTATCTTTTGGACGCGTTTTTCAAAATAGCCTTGAACCTGGTGCATGTTCTTTAAGCCCTCGCGTTGCATTAAAGCTTTTATTGCATCATTCTTTTCCCAATAATTGATAGGAGCTTCATCGCCGCCCATGTGTATGTATTCAAAGGGGAATAAGCTGGCTACCTGTGTTAGTACCGTATCCAGAAAAGAATATACTTTTTCATTTGCCGGACAAAGCGTATTGTCAAGAAGTGCGATAGGAGGGGCACCTTTGGACCAATCCATGATTCTTTCACCAGATCTAACCCTGTAGGTTTCCGCTCCGGGGGTGCAGGAAAGTTCAGGATAGGAAGCAATTGCTGCCAGACTATGTCCCGGAACATCGATTTCAGGCATAATATCGACAAAACGGTCTTTTGCATATTGAACCAGTTCACGGATGTCGTCTTGTGTATAAAACCCGCCATAAGTACGTGGCTCATCCGCAGTAGGCGGGATAAAATTTCCAAATTCACCTACTTTATTAACCCTCCAGGCACCAACTTCTGTTAGTTTTGGAAGCCCTTTGATTTCTATCCTCCAACCTTCATCGTCTGCAAGGTGCAAGTGAAGAAGGTTGTATTTGTAGCGCACCATTGCGTCTATATACTGTTTTACTTCTGCTTTAGTAAAAAAGTGGCGGGCTACATCAAACATTAACCCCCTCCAGCCAACACGGGGGTAGTCTGTCACTTCAACACATGGTGCTGCCCACTCGATATCTTCCACAAGTGTTTTACTCTCGATTTCTTTAGGAAATAGTTGTATCAGACTCTGTACGCCATAAAACAGGCCTGCAGGTTTGTTGGCTTTTACTGTGATTAATGAAGTTGTGACTGTCAATGTATATCCCTCTTTGCCTATGTATGCATTTGGTTTATCATTGAGTATAAGTTTAATGGTTGCTTTTGCGTTCTGATCAGTTACGTTTGACACGAAGCTTCCGGTAGGTATGGATAATCTTTCCTGCAAAAAACTCACCAACTGTTTTAATTCTGGTGAAGCGGACGACTGAATAACCACATTGGTCGGCAATATGAAATGTCCTTCAGTTTTTATTAAAGAAACGGGCTCTGGAATGATTGCAATATCAGCAGTGTGATTTACAGGAGTTGTGGAAATGGCGGCTTCTGAAATTGCTGCCTGACTATAAACTTTAAAACTTAAGACGCAGAGAATGAATAATGCAGAGAATCTTTTCATATCCCGGCAATTTACCAATTTTTACTTTAAGGCATCCAAAACCCTGAACAACTTTTTGTTGATACCCGAGCCTGAATAGTTGTTGATATTGATAACGATAATGTAATTATTGCCATTGCCGGCGGTATAATATCCGGCAAAAGCCGATACATCATTGATCGTACCGCTCTTGAGTTTCATGCCATTGTTTTCCGGGAAGGAATTGTAATAATCTTTAAACCAGCTTTCTTTTTGCGACTGGTATAGCACATTAGCCATTGCGGAAGTAGTAATCCTGGTACCTGGAGAAAGGCCGCTTCCATCAAGAATGTTTAATGCATTTCTATTAATACCTCGTTCTGACCAGAAGTTAATGATTGCTGCTGCGCCATTTTTAGTAGTTGGTGTTTTACCCATTTTAAGAGCTATGGTTTTTATAAGGTGTTCTCCATATAGGTTTACACTTTTTTTATTGAACCAGTAAACAATTTCACTCAAGGTAGGTGAGGATATAATGGTTAGTTGCTGCGTTATTTTAGGCATTTGCTGGTTTGAGGCCGTAATCATTCTGCTTGTAGTAGGCTGCACGGTGGCTGTGATACCAACACTGGCTAAAGTATCCTGCAGACGGAATGCGGCATCGAAAGCTGGATCTGGTAGTGATGCAGAGATACCGGATTTTGCAGCGCCCAGTCCCCATGTGCCGCGTAAATATGCTGTAGTGCCAAGAGGTGGGAGGTAAGCATACACGTTGTCGCCAGTGCCTTCGGCTCCTGCCCTCAGCTCATTCACAATTTTAAGGTAGGGCATTACAGGAACTGCTTTAAGGACAGTAACGGAGTTGTCTCTATTTGCCCGTAAGTGCAGATCGAATTGGTTTTCCCGCCAGGTGAGTCCGGATGCGCCAGCTCCATAGTAATTTCCTATATCTTGCCATATCCAGCCATCTGGGGTAGTCTGAGTACCAAAAATGCTTTCATCAGCGATTACACTCCCTGTGATTCTTTTTATACCAGCTGCTTTGATTACGGTTACCCATTTTTTTAATACAACCGCTTCTTTGGTAGTTTCATATCGCCATGAAGCAAGGGTTGGGTCGCCACCACCCAGAATGATAATGTTGCCATTTAATGTGCCGTCGGCAGTGATAGTTCCGTTATAACCAAGGGTTGTTTGAAACCGGTAATCCTTTCCCAATACGCTAAAGGCCGTGGCGGAAGTTATTGTTTTCAAGGTAGAGGCAGACGCAAGCCCAATATTCTCGTTACGTGCAAAAATGGTTTTGCCTGTATTTGCATCTAAAACGCAAAGGGAGGCTATAGCGTATTTTGATTGCTCATCATTTATAAGCGTAGTAAATGCCTGTTCTAATTTTTGCGCAGGAGTTTGCGATTTAACAGCAGAACTGATAAATAGCAAACAAAGTAAAAGGGATCTTTTGAGCATATACTAAATAAAAAACGTGATGTAAAAATAGCAGGTATTGCTATTTCTACATCACGCCAGCGTATTTTATTGATAATTTATATCAGTTCTTTCTGAACCAGGTACTCCGCTATCTGTACTGCATTTGTTGCTGCCCCCTTACGAAGGTTATCAGCTACAATCCACATGTTAAGTGTGTTTGGTAATGACTCGTCGCGCCTAATACGTCCTACAAATACCTCATCACGTTCGTGCGCATCTTTTGGCATTGGGTATTTCAAGTTAGCAGGATCGTCTACTACAATTATTCCTGGTGTTTTGGTTAAGATGTCCCTTACTTCGATGACGTCAAATTCATTTTCAAACTCTATGTTTACCGATTCAGAATGACCGCCCATTACTGGAATACGAACTGTAGTAGCCGTAACGCGGATGGTTTCATCGCCCATTATTTTACGGGTTTCAAGGATCATCTTCATTTCTTCTTTGGTGTAGCCATTGTCTGTGAATACATCAATTTGAGGGATTACGTTCAAATCGATAGGGTAAGCATAGGCCATTGGTCCATCCATAATGCCTTTACGCTCATTCATCATCTGCTCAACTGCTTTCACCCCTGTACCTGTTACCGATTGGTAAGTAGATACCACCACACGTTTGATGCGATATTTATCATGCAAAGGTTTTAATGCCACAACCATTTGAATTGTAGAGCAATTTGGGTTGGCGATGATCTTATCATCGATAGACAATACATGCGCATTCACTTCCGGTACTATTAACTTTTTAGAAGGGTCCATTCTCCATGCTGAAGAATTATCGATAACAGTTGTACCGGCCTCTGCAAAACGTGGTGCATTCTCTAATGAGGTGCCTCCGCCAGCTGAAAATAAAGCAATATCCGGTCTCATTGAAATTGCTGTATCCATATTTACAACAGCAAACTTCTTGCCCTTGAAAGAGATTTCCTTACCAACACTCTTTTCTGAGGCTACAGGGATCAATTCGGTTAGCGGGAAGTTACGCTCTTCTAATACTTTCAACATTACGGTACCTACCAAACCGGTGGCACCTACTACTGCAATTTTCATGATTTTTCTAATTTGATATTTACTGTTTTTTATTATTTATACTGGTTTTACGTTTAATAAGTCCGCAAATATGAGATTATTTTACGTAAAAAAGGGAAGTGATTTATTTAACCACTTCCCTTTTAATAATTTACGACTTTAAGGTCTTTATATCAGGTTATGGTCTACGTAGTCAAAGCTTTTCTTAATACTAACGAAAGGATCTATTGAAAAATTCTCTTGTTCTACAATTAAATGTTTAAGCCCTGCCTGCTTGGCATGCTTATAAATGGCCTTGAAATCAATTGAACCAGTACCAACTTCTGTGTTAATGGTTGGATTGGCTTTGTCCATATCCTTTACATGCCACATTACAAAACGTCCGGGATGTTTATCGAACAAAGCAATTGGATCATGACCAGACCTCACCACCCAATAAAGGTCCATTTCAAAATGAACATTGTCTTTATCAGTGTCAGCAAGCAATACATCGTAACCCATCTCATTACCATATTTTGTAAACTCAAAATCATGGTTATGATACGCCAACTGCAGGCCTGAAGCTTTAGCTAAACCAGCAGCCGTATTTAATCTTTCGGCAAGTCTTTTAAAATCATCTATGCTGGTTCTCAAAGTAGGATCAAGCCAAGGACATGTAAAGTATTCCATGTTTAATGTCGCTGCTCCCTCGATTAGAGGTTTCAGTTCTTCAACATTTCCAGACTTAATAAAATCACCCATGGTAAAGTGACCACTTGGTGCTTTTAGTCCATTATCAGCCAGTACTTTGCTGAAATCTTTAGCAGATAAACCCCAGAAACCTGTTTCTGCTGTGTAGCCATAAGTTTCAACTTCCTTGTATCCGGCTTGTGCCACTTTGGCGATTACACCCTTAACGTCTTTAGGCAATTGTTCCCTTAAGGTATAAAGCTGTATGCCAACTATTTTACCGGATGCTGCCGGTGCACAATAAAAATTAGGTAATATAGCAACACCCGCTGCTGCAATACTTGCCTGTTTTATAAACGTTCTTCTAGAGTTCATCTTTTAAATTATACGTCACAAATAGATACCGCTTCACTTAAAGACTTAAATACGTCTTTATTTCTAGGAATAAATTCCTGCGCAAGGTAACCTTTAAATCCTGTTTCAACAATAGCCTTGATAATAGCAGGATAGTAAAGTTCCTGGTTTTCATCCAGTTCATGTCTTCCTGGTACACCCGCAGTATGGTAATGAGAAATGTATTTATAATTGTTTTTTATCGTGCTGATTACATTCCCCTCATCAATTTGCATGTGGTAGATGTCATAAAGCAATTTAAAGTTTTCTGATCCCAACCTCTTGCAAAGTTCTACGCCCCATGGTGTGTTATCGCACTGGTAATCTTTATGATCAACTTTGCTGTTTAACAACTCCATTACTAATGTCACTTTATATTTTTCAGCAACAGGTAAAACTTGTTTCAGACCTTCAACACAGTTTTTCCAACCGGTTTCGTTGTCTTTTCCTCTTCTGCTTCCGCTAAAACAGATCAACTGTTTGTAACCGGCATCTGCAACACGGGGTATCATTTCTGTGTAGTTCTTGATGAGCGTAGCATGAAATTTAGTATCGTTCCAGCCATCTTCAAGGTTAATTTCTGCCCCATTACATAGCGAAGAATCCAAACCGTGTTTTTTTAAGGTTTCCCAATCGTTCGGACCAACAAGATCTATCGCTTTGATGCCAATTTTCTTTGCCTCAATACATAACGTGTCGAGGTCAACGCCGCCAAAGCACCAGCGGCAAACTGAATGATTTACGTTTCCTTTAAGCATTTTATTTTTTTGTTCACCTAAAGCAAAAGCTGGTAAAGATGCCGAAACACCTAGAGCGGCGGTTCCAGCAACAATATTTTTTAGTGCAGCTCTTCTGCTCAATTCTGATTTCATAGCTGATAAATGTTAAACTGTAACGGCATCGCCAGCCTTTTTCTTGTCAGAAAAAAACAACATAAATAAGACCGCAACAACAGCTGCAATTGCTGCCGGGATGATCCAGATGCTATACCAATCATGACCAGTACCAACAACATATTTATCTACCACCATACCAGAAATAAAAGATCCGATTAACATACCAACACCATAAGTAGCCAGGGTGATAAAGCCCTGTGCAGCACTTTTAAATCTTTCTCCCGCCAGGCGGTCTGTGTAGATCTGACCTGTAACAAAGAAGAAGTCATAGCAAATACCATGAAGTACAATTCCACCTATAAGCATCCAGTAGTTAGTATCTGCATTACCGAAAGCGAAGAATAAATACCTCAGTACCCATGCGATCATACCTATGGCAAGCATTTTCTTTACGCCTAACCTTACAAAGAATAACGGCATTAGAATCATAAATAGCGTTTCAGAAACCTGCCCCAGAGATTGAATTCCGGCAGCTGCCTTCATTCCGACTTCGTTTAGGAAAGGATTGGTAAAGTTGTAGTAAAATGACAGCGGTATGCATATCGCAACAGATGCAATAAAGAACAATAAGAATGATTTATTCTTTAATAATCCTATAGCATCAAGGCCTAATATATCTCCAATACTGGTCTTTTCACCTTTCTTTAATGGAGGAGTATGTGGAAGAAAGAAGCTAAATACGCCTAAAATAATAGAGGCTACAGAAGCAACTTTAAATGTCATAACCAAATTTCCATTTTGTTCCCAGTTTAACCAACCAATGATCACACCAGCAACGATCCATCCAATGGTGCCGAAAACGCGGATGGCAGGAAATTCCTTTTCCGGATTTGTCAGTTGTTTAAAAGAAATCGAATTAACTAATGCCAATGTTGGCATGTAGGCAATCATATAGCCCAGAATAAACGGGAAGAAACTTTCAAAGTTTAACGAGGTAGAAGCAAACCAAAGCAGCACACCACCAACTAAATGTAAAACACCTAATATTTTTTGCGCGGCGAAAAACTTGTCGGCTATTAACCCAATAATAAATGGAGCGATAATAGCCCCTAAAGATTGCGTACTGTATGCTGATCCAACCTGCACTCCATCCGACAAAAGGTTTTTGCCAAGATATGTTCCCATAGTTACAAACCATGAACCCCAGATAAAGAACTCCAGGAACATCATGGTTGATAGTTTAATTCGATTATTTAAATTCATTTGTATGTTTAGTTACCCTAATTTATAATTCTTTGATCATGATGTTGCGGTACCAGACCTCGTCGCCATGATCCTGTAGTGCAATTTTGCCTGACTGAAAAGCACCGAAGCCTTCCCACTGTGCAAACTTGCTTTTTGCTACTAAGTCTTTCCAGTTTTGGTCCCAAAGCGTTGTTTTCACTACCGTAACACCGTTAAGTTTTAGTTCAAGACTTCCTTTGTTAGAAATAATTTCAGCAGTATTCCATTCTCCAACTGGTTTTACCGGTTCGGAACTACTTTTGATGATATCGTAAAGATCTCCTGCACGGTGTTTGGTAATCTTTCCATCCGGGTGACCGTCGTTATCAAGAACTTGCATTTCTGGTCCTGTAAGGTAGGTAGCGCCATATTTTTTCTGGTCATCCTGTACATAGAAAATAATTCCGCTATTAGATTTTGGCGCAACCTTCCAGTCAATTTTCAGGTGGAAGTTGCTGTATGCCTTATCGGTTACCAAATCACCACCATCGCCTTCGGCTGATGGTACAAAGTGAAGTGTTCCTGCATCTGCTTTCCATTTATTGCTGGCGGCAGTTTTGCCGTAAGTATGCCATCCGCTAGTGCTTTGGCCATCAAATAGTTTTACAAAACCTTTGGTGTTGCCGGTCTGACTTTTAGTAGAACTGCAACTCATCATTGTACCAATGATGAGTGCAGATAAAATATACTGTTTCATTAATTATTTATTATTAAGATTCCAGCCCTCACGGTACTCACGTTTAACATATTGGTTTACGCTGTCAAAGTTAGTTACTCTCATGTTGATATTGTCCCACAACAATTTAATGTGACCACCTTTAAGATCGTAACCGCGAACTGCAAGGTTTGCCATTAATAAAGCTTCAGTAAGTGGTCCTGCCTTATCGAATGAAGAGCTCAGTTCTGTTTTACCATAACCTGCGATAGCACCTTCAACCCACTGTGCATAGTGACCATCAGCGCCACCTTTAACACGCGCCCATTTCTGCTTAACTTTTGCATCTTTAGTGCGTGATGTTGGCAATAACAACGGATCGTTTGAGTAGGTGCTGGCGATCATTTTACCTTTTGTACCGATAAACAATGAACCATTTCCATCGTCACCAAATCTTTCGTTTGCTTCTAATTCAACTGGTCTTTCCGGTTGGATACCACCGTCCATCCAATGCAATGTAATATCACCTTTGGTTTTACTTGTTTTAGGGAATGTCATTGTGATATGACTTGATGGAGGGCAGCTTTCAGGGAATACGCCTTTTTTAAATTCATCCACATATACGCTGCCAACAGTTGCCTGTACATCTTTTACATATTGTAAATCAAGAACTCTGAACGGAGCTTCAATTAGGTGACATCCCATGTCGCCTAAAGCGCCTGTTCCATAATCCCACCATCCGCGCCAGTTAAACGGCACTAATTTATCTACATAATCTTTTTTAGGAGCAGTACCCAACCATAGGTCCCAGTCAAGCTCTTTTGGAATCTCAGCTTTGCCAGTAGGCCATGCGATTCCTTGTGGCCAAACTGGTCTGTTTGTCCAGCAATAAACGGTATGCACATCTCCGATTAAATTGGCATCATACCATTCAGATAATAGTCTGGTGCCATCATTAGATGCCCCCTGGTTACCCATTTGAGTTACTACCTTGTATTGTTTTGCTGCAGTGGTTAATAAACGCGCTTCAAAAAGATCATGTGTTAATGGCTTTTGAACATAAACATGTTTGCCTAACTGCATGGCGTGGTAAGAAATAATGGCATGGTTATGATCTGGAGTGGAAACAGAAACGGCGTCAAAGTTTTTATGCTCTTTGTCGTACATCTCACGCCAGTCTTTATAATATTTTGCCTTTGGAAAGTTTTTACGTGAGTTGACTGCTCTTCTGTCATCCACATCGCAAAGAAAACCAATATCAGCCTTACCGCTTTTCGCGAACATTGCAATGTCAGACTCACCTTTACCACCGGCACCAACACCGGCAACAATTAGCCTATCGCTTGGCGCAAGAAAACCTTTACCGCCCAATACATGACGCGGAACAATCATAAACGCAGAGGCTGCAATTGCAGTGGTTTTTAGGAAACTACGTCTTGAGGCAGCGTCCTGGTCTTTTTTAATTTCTTTCATTGTTCAATTTGGTTAGGTTATGATATTATTTCTTTAACGATAAGATGTATTTTACCATTTCTTTAGCGTCAGCTTTGCTAACACCCGGATGCGGACTCATTGGAATTTCGCCCCAAACACCAGCGCCTCCGGCAATAATCTTATCTGCAAGCTGATCGATGTCGGCCGCTGTATATTTGGCAGCTACATTTATGTAAGCCGGACCAACAATCTTGTTTTTAACGTTGTGACAAGCTAAACAGTCCGATTTTTTAATCAGCGCTTCGCCTGGCATTTCAGCAGTAGCAGCAGCGGCTGGTTTAACGGCTGGGTCTGGTGTAGTCACGGCGGCAACTACAGGGGCGTCCGTTTTTGGTTCAGCCATTTTGGTAGTTGTATCTACAGCAACGGAATCAGGAGCAACTTCAGCTTTCGGAGGCATTAAGCCCAGCTTTGCAGAGTCTGCAGAAGCTTTCATCGCTGCGCGCTCTTCCGGACTATGACAGGATGCCCACGTAATGGCCAGGCAGCCTAATAAAAGAATTGATTTTTTCATTTGTGTATTGCTTTATAAACCTAAAATTTTGTTGTTAAATGCTTCATCGCCGCCACCAGCAGATGCAAAGTCATCAAAAGCCCTGTCAGTTACCTTGATGATGTGTTTTTTGATAAATTCGGCACCTTCTTGTGCACCCACCTGAGCGTCTTTAATTGAACATTCCCATTCCATAACTGCCCATCCTTTATAGTCATACTGAGCCAGTTTACTAAAAATAGTTCCGAAATCAACTTGTCCATCGCCCGGTGAGCGGTATCTACCTGCACGGTTAGCCCAGCTTTGGTATCCTCCAAAAGTTCCTTGCTTACCAGTTGGGTTAAACTCAGAATCTTTTACGTGGAAAGCTTTGATACGTTCGTGATAGAAATCAATATATTGGATGTAATCCAGTTGTTGGAGCACAAAATGCGATGGATCATAAAGCAAACAAGCTCTTGGGTGGTTATTTACTTTCTCTAAAAACATTTCGTAGGTGATGCCGTCAAAAAGATCTTCACCAGGGTGAATCTCATAGCACACATCTACTCCACACTCATCAAATACATTCAGGATTGGGGTCCACCTTTTTGCCAGTTCAGTGAAACCTGCGTCTACAAGTCCTTCCGGACGTTGTGGCCATGGATGAAACATGTGCCATAATAATGAACCACTAAAAGTAGCGTGGGCATTTAAACCTAAGTTCTGGGAAGCTTTAGCTGCATATTTCATTTGCTGAACAGCCCATTCTTGTCTAGCCTTAGGATTGCTTTTGTATTGATCTGGTGCAAAAGCATCAAATGCAAGGTCATAAGCAGGATTAACCGCTACAAGCTGACCTTGTAAATGTGTAGATAGTTCTGTTATCTCTAAGCCATAAGACCTTACTTTTCCTGTAAGTTCATCGGCGTAGGTTTTACTTTCAGCTGCTTTTTGTAGGTCAATAAACCTTGGGTCTAATGTTGGTACCTGAATACCTTTGAAACCAAGGCTGGCTGCCCACTCGCAAATTGCATCTAATGAATTGAATGGTGCCTCGTCGCTAATAAACTGGGCTAAGAATACTGCAGGTCCTTTAATTGTTGTCATGCTCTTTTATGAAACTTTAAAATCAAACCATTTTTGATCAGACTCGCTGGAAGCTACTACATTGTCAATAAATGACATGCCTCTAACGCCATCCTCAACTTTAGGAAAATCAAGCATCGCCTCTGTAGGCGTGGTGCCATGGATCTTTGCCGATAAGGTTAACGCAAAGTTTCTGTAGATATTGGCAAAAGCTTCTAAATATCCTTCCGGGTGACCGCCCGGAACACGTGTGTTGTGTTTTGCCGCGTCAGAAAGGTAAGCTTGTCCGGCACGATAAACTTGTGCAGGCTGGTCTAACCACTTCAATATTAGAGTGTTTGGCTCCATCTGATGCCATTCCAGGCCACCTTTCTCGCCATATACTCTAATTTTCAATGCATTTTCTTCACCAGCTGCAACTTGAGAAGCGATGAGTACTCCATTGGCGCCGTTATCAAATTTCAATAGCACGTTACCATCATCATCTAATCCTCTGCCTGGTACTACAATATTTAAATCAGCACAAACTTTACTGATTTTTAAACCTGAAATATACTCAGCGAGTTGTGCAGCATGTGTACCTATGTCGCCCATGCAACCACTTTTACCACTTTTCTTTGGGTCGGTGCGCCATGCGGCTTGCGCATTTCCTTCACGTTCTGTTAAAGTGCTCAACCAACCTTGAGGATATTCTACAACTATTTTTCTTACCGCTCCAATTTTACCTTCTTTAACCATTTGTTTGGCTTGTTTTACCATTGGATAGCCAGAGTAGGTATGTGTTAGGCAAAGCAACAAGCCAGTTTCTTCAACTTTTTGTTGTAGTTGTTTTGCTTCATCTAAAGATAAGGCTATTGGTTTCTCGATCACTACGTTAAAACCATTTTCAAGAGCAAGCATTGCAGGTGCAAAATGTGCAAAGTTTGGAGTAACGATGGTTACAAAATCGATACGTTTGTCGGCAGGCAGTTTGCTCTCTTTCTCGATCATTTCCTGGTAAGTCAGGTAGATCCTGTCTTCAGGAAGAAATAGCATGTCTCCGGATTCTTTAGCAACTTCCGGATTGATGCTTAGTGCCCCACAGCAAAACTCAATTTGCCCGTCGATGTTTGCAGCGATACGATGAACAGCTCCGATAAATGCATCTTTACCGCCGCCTATCATCCCCATTCTAATTTTTCTCGTTTTCATTAACTTTAGTTCTTACTGTTTATTATTAAATGCACAGGCACAAAAGCAACCATTACCTAACCTCTACCGAAAGTTACGGCATGTATTTTTCAATACAGGAAGGACTTTGAATGGATAATTCATATTTGGTGTTTGGCGACTTAGTTGTGTGCTAAATGTCTTTCGTTTTGTAATATTAAGAAAAAATAAATAGTTAGTGTCCTAAATACACATTTTAAGTAAAATTATAATGTTTTTGTTACTGTTGCAATAAAGTGGCTTCTGATAGCTCTTATGGCAGATTGTTGTTGAAATCTGAGTGCGGACAAATCAAATATGTTCAGACTTGGTTTAGATAAAAGATTTTTAAGAGCTTTGATGCAATTTTATAACTTTGCCCAATTCAAAAAAAATGGCTGAAAAAATAATAGTACTTGGATCAAATGGTCAGATCGGGACAGAATTAGTAACTGCCCTACGGAAATCTTACGGCGAAAGCAATGTAGTAGCCTGCGATATTCGCAGACCTGACTACGATATTAAGAATTCAGGACCCTTTGAATTCGTAAATGTGCTGGAAAAAGACACGCTGAATACCATCTTTAAGAAGTATAAGCCGACACAAGTTTATCTATTAGCTGCGTTGCTTTCCGCTACCGGAGAACAGAACCCGAAGCTGGCCTGGGACTTGAACATGAATGGTCTTTTGAATATATTGGATCTTGCTATTACCTATCAAACTGCGAAAGTTTACTGGCCTAGTTCAATCGCGGTATTTGGCCCCAATTCGCCAAAGGACAATACACCTCAATTCTGTGTAATGGATCCAAACACTGTTTATGGTATTAGTAAATTAGCGGGAGAACGCTGGTGTGAATACTACAATCAAAAATTTGGGTTGGATGTAAGAAGTATAAGATATCCGGGATTAATTAGTTGGAAAGCTGCCCCGGGTGGTGGAACTACGGACTATGCAATTCATATTTTCCATGACGCATTGAAGAAAGGTAGCTATGCCTCATTTTTAAATGCAGAAACAGAATTGCCGATGATGTACATGGATGATGCAATAAGGGGAACGATTGAGTTGATGGACGCGCCCTCAGAAAAAATAGCGGTAAGATCTAGTTATAATTTTACAGGAGTAAGCTTTACACCGGAAGTTTTGGCTGCGGAAATTAGAAAGCATATTCCTGAATTTACGCTAACTTACACTGAAAATGATCCCAGACAAAAGATTGCTGATAGCTGGCCAAGATCTATAGATGACGGTTTTGCGTCGAAAGACTGGGGTTGGAAACCTGAATTTGATTTGGCGAAAATGACTGGTGATATGTTAAAGAATTTAAAGAAATAAATTAAGAATGGGAAGAGCATTTGAGTTCAGAAAAGAGCGGAAATTTAAACGCTGGGCCAAAATGGCCGTACAGTTTACACGTATAGGTAAAGATATTGTAATGGCTGTTAAAGAGAATGGCCCTCATCCCGAAACCAATTCTCGTTTACGTACTGCCATACAAAACGCCAAGGCGGTTAATATGCCAAAAGACCGTGTGGATGCTGCTATAAAAAGGGCATCTGATAAAAGCATGGCCAATTATGAGGAAATTATCTATGAAGGGTATGCACCTCATGGTGTAGCTGTACTTATTGAGACAGCTACTGATAATACCAATCGCACTGTAGCTAATGTGCGCAGCTACTTCAACAAAACAAATGGTACCCTTGGCAAAACAGGATCACTTGACTTTGTTTTCAACAGAAAATCCATATTTAGATTTGTACCAACTGAAAATCTTGACCTTGAAGAACTGGAGTTTGAACTCATTGACGCCGGCTTAGACGAACTATATGTTGAAGCAGATGAAGATGGGAATGATATTGCCGTGGCACAGGGTGCCTTTGAGAACTTTGGTTCTTTACAAAAGGCATTGGAAGAAAAAGGAATTGAGCTTAAAAGTTCTAAACTGGAGCGGATTGCTTTATCCCATCATGAAGTAAATGAGGAGCAAGCTGCCGATGTACTAAAACTGATAGACAAGCTGGAAGAGGATGATGATGTTCAGGCTGTTTACCACAACATGGCAGAGTAAAGCCTACTTGTGATTAGAAAATAACCATGGCAATAGTTCGGGTTCTTTGAATACAGAATCCCAACTATTGTGATTGTCGTTAGGATACAGCGTGATTTTCGGTTTAACTCCCAATACGGTCAGTTGATCAGCAAGGGCTGTAGATAATCCTACGGGTACTACATCATCCTTTTCACCATGAAAGATCCATAAAGGGGTCTTTTTGTATTTTTGGACATTAGCCACATGATCACCACCACAAATTCCAAAGGCTGCAGCGAAAATTTTAGGCTTACGTCTTAACAATTCAAATGTGCCCATGCCACCCATGGACAAACCGCCAACATATACTTGTTTTTTATTCACAAATGGTTTTTCAAGAAAATTGTCAATCATGCCAAGCAGTGCATGCATTGAGGTTGTGGGTTCTCCACCCTTTACAAAATTAAATCGTTCCATTCCGGGTTTGTTGGTAAAGCCAACATTTGCCCAAAAACTATTTTCAGGACATTGAGGGAAGACTACTATTGCAGGAAATTCTTTTCGTACATTTTCCTTTAAAAACAGTTTGCCACCATTTATAAGTTGTTTTTCGTTGTCGTTACCTCTTTCTCCTGCGCCATGTAAAAAGAACAGTATAGGATATTGTAGTTTTGGGTCGAATTTTTCAGGAAAAAGTATACGGTAGTAAATGCTATCTTTTCCTTTAATAAAATTTCCCCGGTCGTACTTTTTAAAGTCTTGCGCGTTCACTCCAAGTGTAAATAAAAGTAAAAGAGTGGTCGTTAATTTGGTTGGGTTCATTCTACTAAAGTAGTAAAATCAAATAACCTTTTATAAAGTGAACTTAAATTGCGTTTCCATTACGTCGCGGGAATTTGATCCTATAAACACCTTAAAATCTCCGGGTTCTGCAAGGAATTTTAACTCAGAATTGAAGAACTTCAAATCTTCAGTTGTAATGTTAAACGAAATTACCTTTGATTCTCCCGCCTGCAAACTGATCTTTTGAAAACCCTTTAGCTGCTTAACCGGACGTGTAGAGCTGCCAACTAAATCTTGTAAGTACAATTGCACAACTTCTTTACCAGGCCTTGAGCCGGTATTTTTAACGGTTACACTTGCCATTAGTGTTTGTCCTGCCTTGAAGGTCTTTCCATTTAAGGAGATATTGCTGTATTCATAGGTGGTGTAACTTAATCCGTAACCAAAAGGATAAAGTGGTTCGTTGCTTACATCAAGATAGTTCGACTTGAATTTAGAAAACCACTGTCCCTGCGGTAAAGGCCGGCCTGTATTTTTATGGCTGTAATAGATTGGCACCTGTCCAACATTTTGGGGGAAGGTAGCCGTAAGTTTTCCTGAAGGATTGACGTCGCCAAACAACACATCCGTTATCGCCTTTCCAGCCTCGGTGCCGCCAAACCAGACATTTAATATAGCCGGAACATTTTCATTTTCCCATTTTAAAGCCAGGGGCCTGCCTGTGAATAGCACAAGTACAATAGGCTTGCCGGTTTTTAATAAGGCTTGTAATAGTCGCTTTTGTACATCTGGTAACTCGAGGTTTGTGCGGCTTGATGCTTCTCCGCTCATTTCGGAACTCTCACCTAAAGCTGCTAAAACGACATCAGATTTCTTTGCAATCTCAACAGCTTCTTTAATTATATCTTCTTCAGGCCTGTTATCACGAGGAATATCCCGTCCAAACATGGTCGCTCTTTTTTGATATGCGGTATCAGACATCAGGTTAGCGCCTAAGCTGTGGAGTATTTTTACTGAGCTTCCTAATGTTGCCGACATACCGTCCATTAATGACTTTGTGTTTGCCAGATCACTGTTCACGCTCCATGTACCCAACATGTTGCTGCCAGTATTTGCCAGGGGCCCAATTAATGCAACCGTTCCTGTTTTCTTAAGAGGAAGTAGCTGACCCTGGTTTTTTAATAAAACAAAAGATTGAGTCGCTACTTCGCGGGCATAGACCAGATGTTCTGGTTTCAAAATTTCTGTCTTTGCCCTCTCCTCATTACAGTAGCGAAAAGGATCTTCAAAAAGCCCAAGTTTATATTTTGCTTCAAGTACAAGTTTGCATGCATGATCAATCTGCTGCTGCTTTACTTTTCCTTCTTTTAAAGATTTTTTTAATGTGGTTAGAAAACCTTCTCCAACCATATCCATTTCAACACCTGCATTAAGTGATCTTGCAGAAACCGTTTGCAGATCACCCAGTCCGTGATCCATCAGTTCATTCACTGCTGTATAATCTGTTACAACGAATCCTTTAAAGCCCCATTGGTTGCGCAACACATCTGTCATAAGCCATTTGTTTGCCGTGGCAGGCACACCATTGATGTCATTAAATGATGTCATAACACTGCCCGCACCCGCATCTATAGCTGCTTTGTAAGGAGGAAGGTAATCGTTGTACATCCTGTCCAAACTCATGTCGGTAGTGTTGTAATCTCTCCCTGCTTCGGCTGCGCCGTATAAGGCAAAGTGCTTAACACATGCCATCATGGTGTTGTATTTGGATAAATCGTCTCCCTGATACCCTCGTACCATCGCCTTGGCAATCTGTGAACCAAGGTAAGTGTCTTCACCGGATCCTTCTGATATTCTGCCCCATCGGGGGTCCCGCGATATATCGACCATAGGGGAGAAGGTCCAATTGAGCCCGTCTGCCGTGGCTTCGATAGCGGCAATTCTAGCCGTTTGTTGTATCATTGGTAAATCCCAGGTGCAAGACAATGCCAGCGGAATAGGGAATGTTGTTTTGTAACCATGGATTACATCCTGGCCAAAAATAATTGGTATTTTTAGTCTGGTATTGTTAACTGCAATTTCCTGCGCCTTACGTATTCTTGCGGGTGTAGTCATGCTAAAGATGCCTCCTACCTGACCATTCCTGATTTTTGTTTCTACCCCTGTACTTACTACCGAACCTGTTGTAGCCTCACCACCGGTTAACAAATTTAGCTGACCTATTTTTTCATCAACCGTCATTTTTAACATCAGATTGGAAATGAAATTATTCATTTTCAGATCAGCAGGAGGTACGTTTTTTTTGCTTTGTGAAACAGCGGCAGTACCGGCAAATAATAATGCAAAAAGTATCAGGAAGGTAAACTTCATAAGGGTGTTATTTCTTTTTTAAATAAGGGGTTATTTCTTTAGCCCAAATTTCATATCCTGCAGGCTTCATGTGAAGCATGTCGTTTTGAAATAATTCTGGTCTCATTTCGCCATTGGCATCCAGCATTTTAGATGTAATGTCAATAAACGAAGCATTTTTTTGTTTAGCAATAAATCCTTTAATTGATGCATTTGCTTTAAGTACATCAGGTATAAATTTTGCCCGCGAAGGACTTAATTTCATGGAAATAAACGTGATGTTAGTCTTGGGAAGGCTTGTCCGCAGATTATTAAATAGTGTTTTAAAAATCTCAAAAGTTTGTTCTGCGGTTGCTCCAGATGCGATATCGTTGTCGCCACAGTAGATTACAACTTGCCTTGGTTTATGCTTGATGATAAGTTCGTTCCGGTAATCATTAACATTAGTTAAAACAGACCCACCAAACCCCCGGTTAATGGCATGATAGCCTTTATAAAGCGTTTCTAAATTTGTCCACATTCTAATAGATGAACTACCTGTGAATACGATCCCGTTTTTTGCAGGCATTGAAACACTGTCCATTTTCTTGAACTGGTTTATTTCATTCCAGAAAGGTTTATTTTGCGCATATGAGCAAGAAGTTAAGCCTAAAAACGCGACAAAGCAAAAGAGAGATAGCATATTGTTTTTCATTATAATTTGTTTTTAACTTACAATATAGCAATTCTATTTTGCTGAACTTTCAAACCCCAGTTTCTTTAAACCATCCTTAATATCGGGATTGCTCATAAATAGCTTCCATAGCAGTCCTGTACGATAATTTTCAATCATAACTATTATTGGCCCCTGGTCTATTGCCAGATGTGATTTTGCATACCAATTCTTTTCCTCACTAAAGGCATCAACAAATCCATATTCGCTCCAAATCTTGTCGCCCAGATCAAAATAAAAATGCTTTAGCGCTTGCATAGAATATTCAGGCGTGTAAGGAAAGGCAGATAGGGCGGCAGTTGGAGTAATTACCCCAAGGTCTTCATTGGGAGAGTGGGCTGCATAACCAACCCAGCTGTCGCTTGCTGTTAGGCCCCAGCTGTTTTCACCATATCCTTTAAACTTTTTAGGATTGTCCAGCACATAGGCCCTGTTTATCAGGGTGTGGTTTTTATTTTGTTCCCAGTAGTCGGCATATTGATCTTTCAACCCACGCGGGTCCAGACCTACAAAAGAATAATGAGAGAAGAAAAGCGGGCCACCATTGTCGAATCCAAGGGGGAGCTGATGGCCATAAAACGTTTTCCCATTAATGAAGAAACTGCTTTGCGCCCAGCCCCTGTGGTAAACAGATGCAGGCACTACATATCTTTTGGCCGAAGCGGCAAGGACATAAGTTATCAAACATTCGTTATAACCTCTTAACGGAAAATTCATGGCCCAACCATTATTTGGACTCCAATGCCAATACAATACTTCCTCTCCGCCTTTCGTAAACCAGTTCCATTCAACTTCTTCCCAAAGCGTGTTGATCCTACCTCTAAGCTCATTCTCAATTGGGTTATCGCCCGTAAAATATTGTTTGGCAGTTAGCAACCCCTGAAATAAATAGGCCGATTCAACCAAATCAGCACCGTCATCTTTTCTGCTGAAGGGAATAGTTTTGCCAGTTTCACCGTTTAGCCAATGTGGGAAAACCCCATGATAGGCATCTGCCTTTCCCAAAAACTTTACAGTTTTTAAAAGAAATCTGGCGGCTGTGTCTCTGGTAATCCACTTTCTATCAGTCGCCACAATAGTAGCCATTATGCCGAACCCTGTTCCTCCTGTGGTAGTAACCTCATCTCCATATCCAAAAGAAGCATTGCTTCTCTCCCTAGCCATTCCACTTACCGGATGTGCAAAATCCCAAAAATACCTAAAGGTTTGTTTCTGTACCAGATCGAGTAACTGATCATCAGTCAGGTTTTTCTGAATTTTTAATTCAGGCTTTATCCCAGCCTGCTTTTTTTGCGAAAAGCCAGACTGGGTAAATAACGTCAAGCAAATTACTGACGATAGCCAAAATATATTGATGCGGTTGGTCATAACGTGATTATTAACCTAAATTATTAATTATAACCGGGGTTTTGTTTTAATAATCCGCCGCTTTGATCAATTTCAGTAGAAGGGATAGGCCAAACTTCATTTTTGTTCGCTTTCCAGCCCTTGGGACCAAAGACTGCTACGCCACGTCCCTGGCGGATCACATCAAAGTATCTGTCATTTTCCATCGCCAGCTCAACCTGGCGCTCATGCCATATTGCCTTCTGAAGTTCCAATTTATCACTTGTGGTTACATCAGGCAGGATTGCTGCATTTCCACCTCTTGCGCGGAAGCGAACTTTATTTAGCGAAGTTCTGGCAGTACTAGGGTCATTCAATTCATTAGCTGCTTCTGCATTCATCAACAGGACGTCTGCAAATCTCAGCACCCTTATATTTTGTTGAGCACCTTCATTAAAGCCTGAAACTCTTAAGCCAAACGGTACATAAGACTTCTGGTTGTAACGCTCATTTGGTACTGTAGTAGGAATAATATCGCCCTGAGGAGTGGTTTCGCCCTTAAAAATAATAGTAGCATCTCTTCGTGGATCACCAGTCTCAAAAGCATTAGCTAAGGCTTCAGATGGGGTATTGAAGCCCCATCCGCCTCCCGCAACGCCTGCTACACCCTGGACCTGACTGTATTGGGAATTTGAAGCATCTGCATTTCCGGGAACAAGTTCACATTGTATCTCAAATATTGATTCTACATTGTTCTCATTTTGAGTTCTGAAACCTTTTTCAAAATCACCAAACAAACTGTACCCAAGGCCCATTACCTGATTGGTTAAGGATAATACGTCAGTCCATTTGTTTTGATACATCGCCACTTTTGCATGTAGTCCAAGTGCTGCCCCTTTTGTTGCCCTACCCAGATCTGTACTGCCGTAAGACTGTGGAAGTGCTGCTGCAGCTTCGGTCAGGTCTTTTTCAATCTGAGCATATACCGCAGTTTTATCTGATTGCGGCATGTTGTATTCTGATGCGTCTTTAGGAACATGGAGCCTCAGCACTACGTTTCCGTAAGCACGTACCAACCTGAAATAAGAGTAGGCTCTTACAAATTTTGCTTCAGCAAGAATCCTGTTTTTCAAGGTTTCTTCCATAGTGATCCCCGGTACATTGTCCAATACCTGATTGCATAGATTTATGTTCTGGTACTGACCGGTCCAAAATCCCTGTAGTGCCCCTTGAGTGGAGGTAACAGTATAAGTATCATATAGGTTGAAAAATGTCGCATCAGTAGGGGTGCTTCCTTTATCGGCTTCGTCTGAACCTGTGCTTTCAATATTTATTGCATTGAAGGCTACATTATCCCAACTGCGTAATTGGGCATAGATGGCATTGACTCCTTTTACGGCATCTTCAGATGTTTTCCAAAATTCTACTGCAGGTTGTTGAGCCTGGGGGGCTACGTTTAAAAAATCTTTTTTACACGACGCTGTAAACAGCATTGCGCTCAATGCGGCAGCTGTAAAGCATGCCTGTATGTTTATATGTGTTTTCATATATGGTCGATTAGAATGTTAGGTTGATTCCGAAATTATAAGTTGCATACAATGGATAAACGTTAGTATCTATTCCTGCATTTGTAGGGGTTCCTCCAACTTCAGGACTAAAGCCTTTATAGCCAAATAGGTTTACCGCATTTTGTGCATTGAAATAAACCCTCAGTTTTTGTGCCTTCCATTTGGAGGTTATCGCTTGCGGAAGTGTGTACCCGAATTGGATGTTTCTTAGTCTGATATAGTCTCCTTTTTCAACGTAAAAAGAATTAGGAGCATTGTTTAGGCCGCTTGCAAGACTTGCAGAAGCATAGGTATTCGATGAGCCAGCACCGTTCCATCTGTTGCTAATGAAATCACTGGTGTAATTTTCGTTTCCAAAACGATTACTCAAATTGGCATTAAACACATCCACTCCGGCAACCCCCTGAATATCTAATGTAAGATCAAAGTTCTTATAGCCGAAGTTAGTATTCAATCCATAACTGAATTTGGGATTTGGATTACCTAATACAACACGGTCGCGCAAATCAATTGTTCCATCACCATTTATATCAGCATATTTGAAATCACCTGCTTTGAAAGTGTTGTTTGTCCAGGCGTTAGCTTCTGCCTGAGTTTGAAAAACACCGTCAACCTGATAACCGAAAAATTCTCCAATTGGCCTGTTGTTTACCGTTCTTGTAGAAATATAGCCACTGGTTATGCCAGCTCCCCCTTTATAAATAGGATTGGCTCCTGAAGCTACATTTTGCACTTTATTTTCGTTGATGCCAACGTTACCACTGATGGAATAGGTGAGTCCGCCTTTTGTTTTGTCAGACCAGGTAGCTAAAAATTCAACGCCACTATTTTTTATATCTGCCTGATTGGCAATGATCGTGCTGTTGGTAGTGCCAATACTACCCAGTACTGGAATGTCAAAAATGGCTTTCTCAGTTTTTCTGCTGTAATAATCAGCTTCGACACTTAGCCTGTTAGAAAGGAATCCCATTTCCAGACCAATATCTGTTCCTGCACTGCGTTCCCAAAGTAGAGAAGGGGGCACAATGGTTCTGATACTTGCTCCGGTGTAAGGATTGCCACCAAATATGGCAATAAGGGCCGCCGACTGATCTACCGTTAGCGTAGATGGGTTAAATGGTACTCCTGCATTACCAACTTTACCCCAGCTTCCTCGTAGTTTTAGGTTGCTGAAGATCTGCTGATCTTTCATGAAGTCTTCATTTGTAATTACCCAACCAGCTCCAATAGAAGGAAAATTAGACCAGGTATTGCCAGTTCCAAAAAACTGTGAGGCACCGTCTCTTCTAATGGAAGCATTTAAGAGATATCTGTTTTTGAAAGAGTAGTTTACCCTTCCAAAATAAGAAGCAAAGGTGCTTAGTTTACCTGCATCTAAAACACTTCTGGTAGCTGCATCGCCAAGTGCGAGGTAAAGGTCACTGTCAGAACTAAATGGAACACCTTGTGCCTCGGCATTAATGGTGTATTGTTTAACACGCTGTGCTGTTTGTCCGGCAAGAACGGTCAAACTGTGGTCTGCCCACTTTTTATCGAACGTTAATGTATTTTCTATAATCCAGTTTCTATCCTCTATCCTGTCGATATCTAATTTAGAGATCGTGCTTTGCTGAGTAGCACTGGCACTATATTTTGGCACATAACCACGAACTTCATCCTGCCCAAAGTCTCCACCAAAGCTAGTTCTAAACGTGAAGTCCTTCATAAACTTTAGCTCAGCAAAT
Organism: Bacteroidota bacterium; assembly: GCA_040385565.1. Lineage (GTDB taxonomy): Bacteria > Bacteroidota > Bacteroidia > Sphingobacteriales > Sphingobacteriaceae > Pedobacter. The sequence continues at coordinate 55,082 of JAZKHD010000028.1, forward strand.
ACATTTCCGGTTACTTTGTATTTTGTAGTTCGCTGGTTAAAGAAATCAAGCGTAGCCTGAGGGTTCATGTTACTTCCATTACCCAAATTGAAATCATTAGGATTTCCATAAGATCCGTCTGGTTTAAATACAGGAATTACTGGTGAGGCGGCATACAGAGCCCTAAATATACTACCTGGTGCATCAATCGATTTGCTTGATGTAGCGGTTACATTATAACCAACCTTTAAAGGTTCAAATATTTGAAAGTCATTAGACAACCTGGCAGTATACCGTTGGAAGTTATTCTTCTTAACGATACCATCCTGATTTAAATAACCGAGGGACAAGTTATAGGTTGATTTTTCAGAACCTCCGCTAACAGATAGCTGGTGATTGGTAATCATAGCATTTCTAAGCACCTGATTGTACCAATCAGTACCTTCGCCTAAATTGGTATTGGCAAATAGTGGTGCCTGGCCTTGTAATGCATATGCTTCGTTAACTGCCGTCGCATATTCTGTGGCATTGGCCATTTTAACCATATTGGTTGCACTCTGCACGCCAACAAAGCCATTATAATTTATAGTGGCATCGCCCTTTTTACCTTTATTGGTTGTTACCAAAACTACGCCGTTGGCGGCGCGTATACCATAGATAGACTGACTGGAAGCATCTTTTAAAATGCTGATGCTTGCAATATCTGCAGGGTTTAAAAAGTTGATATTGTCATACCACACGCCATCTACAACATACAACGCGCCTGTATTGCCATAAATGGTACTGGTTCCGCGAATAGTTAATTGAGGCGTTCCCCCTGGTGTGCCAACATTGGTAATTGCTACGCCGGCAACTTTTCCCTGTAGAGAACTTACCGGATTCTGAGAAGCTTGTTTAGCAATGTCTTCACCTTTTACAGTAGCCACAGACCCTGTAACGTCTAACTTTCGCTGGGTACCGTAGCCAACTACAACTACCTGCTCGAGTAGTTCCGCTGATGCTGCCAGCGCAACATTAATTACTTTTTGATTATTTACAGCAACCTCCTTAAGCGTATAGCCTATATAGGTAAATACGAGTGTTGCATTTGCCGGCGCACTTATACTGTATTGGCCGGTTGAAGTTGTCGTTGTTCCAATTGTTGTACCTTTTACCAATATGCCAACACCAGGCAGCGATGTATTATCTGCTGCATCAGTTATAGTACCGGTTACCGTAACATTTTGTGCAGATGCGGTGCCGATAAACAAAAAGCATAAGAAAGTTAAAACGGGAAACCGGGTAAGGATTCTTTTCATACGTTTATATATTTTAGTTAGCTAAATCTCAGAAGAGTGGTGGTAGAAACCAAAAAAATCGCCTTCACATTACTACATCATGACTGATTTTATGTCTAGGCAAAACCTTTTAAACGTCAGGAAATGGTAATAAAGGCGTTTATTGTATGCCTGCATAGCAAATTTAGGCACTACATTGATGATTGAAAATAAGGTTGTTTTTTGGGGGTAAAAAACCATTTATGAGAGGTAATGATGTAGTGTTATAGCTGCATAAGGAACTCAGAAAGGTTCTTGTCATGGGGTACATCAAGCTTCTTTCTTAACCTATAACGTCGGATTTCTACCCCGCGCAGCGAAATGTTTAGTAAAGACGCCATTTCTTTACTGCTCATATTCATATGCAGGTATGCACATAACTTCAAATCATTGGGAACAAGATCCGGATGGTTGGCCTTCAGTTTTTTGAAGAAGCTTTCATGCGCTTCATTGAAACTACTTTCAAACAAGTTCCAGTCACGCTCGTCATTCATGCCTTGATCTATTACTTTTTGTATTTTTCGCAATTGATCCTCTCCTAGTAATTTACCGGTAGCGTCTTTTACTTTGAGCATTTCCTGGCTCAGTTTCTGCAATAATTCATTCTTGTAAACAAGACTCATTGCAGAATTGGCCAGCTCTCTGTTCTTTCCTTGCAACTCAACCTGTAGCTTCTCTGTTTGTAATTCGATAATTTGCCTTTCTCTTGTTTCGGCCTCTTTTTTCAAAGCATCTTCCTTTTCCGCACGCATCTTTTTTGTAATCAGTTCCTGATCACGCATTAATTTCCGTTCATATAAAAACTTACCTAAAAAAGCAACTGCAACGCCCACAATTAGATAAAAAGCAAATGCCCAATAGCTCAAATAGAATGGCGGTAGTATGGTGAATTCGAAATTTGTGGTACCACTTGTTAGTTCCTCATTTATTCTTGCCCTAACCTTAAAGGTATAGTGGCCCTGACTCAAATTGGTGAAATCCTTTTGTGTTGCCGGGCTCCAGTCAGACCATTGCTGTGAATAGCCCTCTAAATAATACTGAAAATTAATCTTAGCCTGGCGGTAATAAGGGAGTGAATAATCAATTCGTATACTGTTTCTGGCATAAGGTATTTCAACAGCACTACCGATGCTCCCAGTTTCTGTTATGGTCTTATAAGTGTCTGTTATGTCTTCAACCTTACTTATGATTACCGCGGGAAGTTTTTGCTTCTCACCGGCAACTATTCTTGCCCCATGATAGATTACAAATCCATCATCTACGCTGATTAAATAGATATTGTTACTAATCCGGCTGATGTTTTCATAATACTGCACCATTCTCCCATCCAATACGCTGAACGTATTTGAGTCAATTTGGAGCCGTCCCGGCTCAGTTAAATCTGCAAGTCCAACTTTACCGTGATTAATGAACCAATATTTACTTTGCGCTGCCGGAATAATTTTATTGGCCGCGGAAAAGCCGGATAAAGATCTGTTCAGCGCTGTGTATTTAGTAAAACGATTACTGATGTCATCATAAGTCAGGAACCCCTTTTCAGAGGAAAACACGATTTTATTTTCGAGATTAAACACGTTAATGTTGTAATCTCCAGGAAGGCCATTCTTTTCGTTATAACTATTGGTAGATACAACTTTGGTTAAGTTCTCATTGAGCTTTAGTTTGTATAATCCTTTATACGCATGACTGACCCATATGTCTCCCTTAGCATCTTGTTCCACATATCTTGATGGCTGAGCAAATCCAGATACTTTATGGCTGTACACCCACAAACCGGCATTGTCTTTTTTGAAAATCATTATGCCATTGTAAGAGCCCTGGATTAAGTAGTTCGGATTAGAACGTAATTTTTTTATCGTCCACCCGCCAGCTTCCGGAGATATCAAAGTCAATTTTGACCCATCCACCCTAAACGTACCCTGATTATGACCGCAAAGCAATTGGCCGTCAATTTCCGCAAGTTCCCAAACCTGACCTTGAGAACCGGGAATAAGTTTGAAATCAAAGGAGCTGAACTGGGCTCCGCCACTCCACTTACTGTAAAACAAACCCTGATTTGTTCCAAGATAAATATTACCACCATGGATGAGGCTGGAATAAACAGTTCCAAATTTCCCCGTTTTATCAAAGTAGGAATACAATTGCGAATTAAATTCAATCCTGTCGATTCCATTATCCAATCCAAGCCATAGATTTTGCTGCCCATCAGCATACATGCTTAGAACAGTGTTGTTTTGAAGGCCGGTAGATTTGCTGATGCGTTGTACTATATTTCCCTCCGCGTCAATAATGATCAACCCGTTCAGTATCGTGCCGTACGCATAATATTTATTGAGCAATGCTGTGCCATTGTTGAGTTGGTAAGTTTTTAAAAAATCATTGGCTGGTGTATTCAAAGAAACAAAATGCTCACCATTATATACCAGTAGTCCGTCATTACTGGTGCCAATTAAAAGTCCCCCATTTTTGTACGGGAGGATGGATAGCACCATTTTCGGATTAATGGAGCCGGTGTTCCTTAGCGGCAAAAGTTTAGTGCCCTTGAGTTCAAATAAACCTTTCCCAAGCACTTCGATATAAAAACTTTCATTTGCTTTATGAAGGAATAGAAAGAGTCCTTTTGCAGGTACTAGAGTGACTTTATTATCCTGATAAATATAGAGGGCGTTAAATGATTGAAAAAGGACTCGTTTACCATCCACATATATCTTCCAGATTTCCTCATTTATACCTGAAGGTTTCGGAATGAGGACTGATAATGAAGTGTAAGTTAATTTGCCATTTTTGGTGCTCCAATAGCCAAACTCACCAAAGCCTCCTGCAAAGATCTTATCACCCTGGGTTGCTACTGCTCTAACTATTTGCCTGTTTGGCATTTGGTATTTTCGCCAGTATTTACCGTCATAAGTGAGCAAACCCTCAGCGTTTCCAAGATATAAAACTCCGTTAGCACCCTTAGCAACCGACCAGTTTTGATTGCCTGATTGATATAGAGATTTAGGTAAATTTTGGATATACGGTACCCCAATACTTTTTATATCCTGTCCCAGAGCGGTTACGCTAGCAATAAAAAAGACCGCAGAGAGAATTATGAACTTAAATAATTCTTTGATCATGCAAGGCTGTGCCTATAATTTTAAATGGCGTTTTCGGCCGGTTTAAGTTTTGTGGTATTAACAGGTTGGGGAACTTTCACGTAATATCCGGTTCCATCATACTGGCGCTTGCGGGGATTGCTTGTGCATTCAACAGAACAGCATCCCTGCAATTCTTCGCCGCAGTTATCGCACTGTGTGAAATGCTCATTGCATTCAGGATTAGCACAATTAATCATCTTCGGAGTAATTGTGCAGCAATTGTAGCACTTTGAAATAACTTTCGGATTTACCGTATTTACATCGACAGCCAAACGGTTATCAAACACATAGCATTTGCCTTCAAAATCTTCTCCACCAGCTTCTTTTCCATATTTTATAATACCACCATGTAACTGATAAACATCACTAAAGCCATGGTGTAACAGTAAGGCAGATGCTTTTTCACATTTGATACCTCCAGTGCAATAAGTAAGTACCTTTTTATCTTTGTATTTGGCCAATTGGTTGATTTGCTCCGGGAAATCCCTGAAGTTTTCGATGTCAAGTGTAATTGCGTTTTTAAAGCGACCAAGGTTGTGCTCGTAATTTGACCTGACATCCAGAATAACTACATCTTCCTGATCAATCATCTTTTGAAATTCTTTGGGCTCCAAATGTTTACCTGTTTGTTTATTGGGATCAATAATATGTGGATCCCTTAATCCTGAATGAACAATTTCCGATTTATAACGGCAGTGCATTTTGATAAAAGATGGTTCAGCAACATTGTCAATCTTGAAATCAGTCTTGGCAAACCTTGCATCTGTTTTAATCGCTTTCATGTAAGCTTCACAAGATTCGGAAGTTCCGGATACCGTACCATTTAATCCTTCATCAGCGACAATTATCCGCCCAACAAGGTTAAGAGATTTACAAAATTTAAGATGATCTGCAGCAAATTGTTCTGCCTCGGCTATTGGACTATAGCAGTAGTAAAGTAGTGTTTGATATGTTGTCATGTTAATTGATACCGGTGCAAACGGCGTTTAATACGGTGCAAAGATGGGAAAAAATGTGTGCTCTGAGAAACAAATTTTTTAGTAACCCAGGGATGGAAATAATGCCAAACGATGGATAAAATGGAAAGTCTAAAAATATGAGATTGCGGAAGGCTCTTATGTGGGTTCCATATGGCAATTATACATACAGGACAGAAAAAGGATACTGTAAGGAGTTTTGTATGTGTCTAACAGCTTGCATAGTCCTATGAAAGTCCTATGTAACTCCTATTTAAGTCTTATTTTTATGCATGGCATATAGGAGAGATCCAGACTATAACTTTAGGTGTTCTTAAACTAAGAACAATATACATTTTTTTCTTGGTAGTATTTTTTTATTACCTTCAGCATTCGAAATAAATACACACCAAATGAAAAAATTCACAGCGATCTTATCTCTAGTATTGTTGCTCTCTTTTACAGAAAAGATAGCAGCGCAAGCTGTAAAATGGACTGAAAAGAAGGCGAACGATTGGTACGCTCCATTGCCATGGATGGTAGGAGCCAACTATACGCCGGCATATGCAATAAACCAACTCGAATTTTGGCAATCGGCCACATTCAACCCTTCTGCAATAGATAAAGAATTAGCGCTTGCTGAAGGTTTAGGAATGAAAACACTTCGTGTTTATCTTCATGATCTTGCCTGGAAACAAGATGCCCCAGGCCTAAAAAAGAACATTAATACGTTTTTAACTATTGCTGCGAAACATCATATTTGGCCTCTGATCGTATTTTTTGACGATTGCTGGAACCCGGAAGGTGCAGTTGGCGTTCAGCCGGAACCAAAGCCGGGAGTACATAATTCAGGATGGCTAAGAAGTCCGCTTAGGGCAGTACATGACGATCCAAATCAATGGGGATACCTAAAAGCTTATGTGCAGGACATTCTAAAAACCTTCGGAAAAGACAAACGTATTTTATTATGGGATTTGTACAACGAGCCAGGTAATAATGGCTACGGCAACAAATCAATGCCATTGTTGAAGGCAGTATTTGCTTGGGCAAGAGAAATAAATCCTACCCAGCCATTATCTGCTGGAGTGTGGGATGATAGCTTAAAGGATTTGAATGCTTTTCAGGTTGAAAACAGCGATGTGATCACTTATCACAATTACGAAAAGCCACCGTCGCACCAAAAACGTATTGACGAACTAAAAAAATACAACCGCCCTTTGATCTGTACTGAATACATGGCCAGAAGAAATGGAAGTACATTTGAGGTGATATTGCCTATCTTAAAAGAACAAAAGATTGCTGCAATAAACTGGGGACTCGTTGATGGTAAAACCAATACCAAATATGCATGGGATGAGCCAATTAAAGATGGTTCTGATCCAAAGCTTTGGTTTCATGAGATTTTCAAGAAAGACGGCACTCCATACAAAACCGAAGAGACCGACTTAATTAAATCACTAACCGGCAAAAAATAGTTTGCTTTAATAGGAAGTACGAATTGGTACTTAGCCGAAATACCAAAAGAGCAATATTGCAATTGCGGAAATAATGACGGCTATAATATAACCTAGTCTATCACCTTTGCGGTTGCTTTTGAACTGGTAGTTCCTTTTATATTCTGATGGTAAACGCATAAAAAACTCCTTTTTATTGATGATGCTTTGCGGGTACTTTTTCCATAAGTTACTCGTGATGGTAAGGCTCGCCTTTTAAAATACTGAAAGCACGGTACAACTGCTCTACGAAAAATAACCTTACCATTTGATGAGAGAAAGTCATGTCCGACAGAGAAAGGCTTCCGTTGGATCTTTTGTAAATTTGCTCATCAAACCCATACGGTCCGCCGATCACAAATATCAAATGCTGAACACTGCCGATCATCTGTTTGTTTAAGTAATTTGAAAACTGTACAGACGTGTATTTTTTACCCTTTTCATCAAGCAAGATTACCTGGTCTGGATTACTGATGTTTTTGAGTATGAATTCCGCCTCTTTGCTTTTCTGCTGTGCTTCGCTTAAGTTTTTTGTATTCTTTATTTCGGGTATTACGATGAGATTGAACCCTATATAATGTTTAAGCCTGCTGATATACTTTTCAATTCCCTCTATCAGGTATTTGTCTTCAGTCTTACCAACAACGAGCAATGTTATTTTCATCTTTCCATGTTATTGTCCCAAACTTAGATAAATTTGCTGTATAATGGTTAAAACAAAAGGTAGCATTCTTGCCGCATACAATAGCAATGTAGCGGAGCAACAGACGATCGTCAGTAATCTTAAAAGTAAGCTTAATGAAGTCTCTTTATCCAGACTGGGCGCTTTTATTGCCGAGATATTAGTTGTTGCCCTGATGATTAGTTATGGGTTCCACTGGACATTTGGCATAATGCTGTTGATTCCCGTTCTGGGATTTTTATATCTGGTAAAAAAGCAAGCCGCGTTGCAACTTGAGTTAGACTACGCAGTTAAACTGCTTTGGATTTATGAGAATGAGGTTGGTCAAATCCTTTCGCGGAAAAATGGTTATGATAATGGCGAATCCTTTGCTGATGAATCGCATCCTTATGCCTCAGACCTTGATGTGGTAGGTGCGGGTTCGTTATTTGCATTAATTAACCGTTGTAAAACCGATAACGGAATGCGTCTCCTTGGCAACAATTTACTAAATGCAAACACAAAGGATACTATTGTTTTGCGCCAGGAGGCTATTGAGGAACTAAATGAACATATTGACCAAACTTTTCATTTTCGTGCGCAATTGCAAGACCATAATCCACAACAATTAACAATGGTTAAGGATAAGCTTCAGCATCAGTTACCAAAACAGCTGGCATTTACAGAAGCTCCGATACTGAAATTGTATGTTGCTGCGGTGCCATTTTTAACATTGGCATTATTTATAATTGCTATCGTATTCAATGGAGTCCTTTGGTCTGTATTCGGCTTGCTTGCCCTTGTAAATGTTGCTATTACTTTTTTCAATCTTGCAGCTACCAACCAGGTTTATTATGGCTTTTCAGGAAGTTCTAATTTACTGAACTCGTTTTCAGGTACAATTAAATGGACGGAAGAAGTGAACTGGAAATCATCTTACATAAATTCGCTGTTTAAGACGGTGGAAACAGGGGCTACGGTAAGCGATCAAATTAAAAAGCTGGCTTCCATTATAACGGCGTTTGATGCAAGGTTAAACGTTTTTTTAGCTGCAATCTTGAATATTTTCCTGCTATGGGACTTGCGTTGTGCAATTCGACTGGCCAAATGGCATAAGGCATCATCCGGAAATTTAGTTGAGGGATTATATAGAATCAGTCAGTTTGAGGAACTTATTTCTCTAGCGACATTGAGGTATAACGAGCCTGACTGGGTGTTTCCGGTAATTGATGCTGAGTTTGGCTTTTCGTGTGCGGAAATTGGACATCCGTTAATTCCTGAACAGGTGAGGGTGCCGAATGACTTTCATTTGTTTGAATCACCGACTACCGATGTGGTTACCGGATCGAATATGGCTGGGAAAAGTACTTTTCTACGAACAGTTGGAATCAATATGGTTCTTGCCTTTGCGGGTGCTCCTGTTTGTGCTGAGCGATTCAATAGTGCTATATTCAACCTACTTTCTTACATGCGTATTAAGGATTCCTTAAATGATCAAACTTCTACTTTTAAAGCAGAGTTGAACAGGTTAAAAATGATTCTGGATGTAACTGCAACCAACCCGCATTCCTTTGTACTTATAGATGAAATGTTGCGGGGTACAAATAGCAGAGATAAATATTTGGGGTCGAAAGTATTTATAGAGAAACTCATTTCCCAAAGAACTCCTGCATTATTTGCGACACACGATTTGCAACTGTCTGAAATGGAAGCCGATTATACGCTTAGTGTAAGAAACTATCATTTCGATATCCAGATATCGGAGGGGCAGATGAACTTTGATTATAAATTAAAGCATGGCCCCTGTAAAACTTTTAACGCCGCCCTCTTGCTAAAAGAGATTGGGCTTTCGCTTTAATCATTCAATTAAAATATACAGCGCATCGGCGGGTAGATGAAGTTTTACGCCCTTGCTCGTTTTTTCCAGATTGAGTTTCTTAATTGCGTATCCTGCTGCATCTAGCTGGGTAGCTTTGTTGATATTTTTATTATTAATAACTATATTCCCTATGGCTGGCATTCCAAGCCAGGGCATTTTTCCGGTATTGGTAATTTTAAACCCGCTTACTTTTTTTTCATTTTTTCCTGATACGGTTGGTTCTTCTTTCCACCCTGTGGGTCTAAATAATGTGCCGACTTGCAGGAGCATCTTTTTGGAAATATTAATGTCTTTACCGTCCATACTAACCAATTGGATGGTGGCATATTCGTTCTCGGATTCGATACTTACCGAATTTAGATTGAAACTCTTTTGTTGATTGAGAAATCCGCTAACTGCTTTTGCTTTGGAGGTGTTAAGAATAAATATCCCGCTTTTATAATCCAGTTGCTGTTCTTTCGTAACTGAAGTAATTTTCTGTTGACTGGCATCTATCAATTTTTCGAGGCCTTTTGTCGTCGAAAGCGTATTGGTACTTGTGCCGTAACTCGTAGTAATACTACCTGTTAAAAACGTTAAAGGAGAGAGTTCCCGCTTTCCTTCGTTTTCGGCCTTGCTTAAAATAAAGTCGCGATTTGGGTCAAACGACTGTTCCTCAAAAATTTGAGGTACCTCACGATTGAGTAAGCTTTCCATTGTTCTGGTTTCTTTTACAGCATTTGCTTCCTTAATATATCCAAGGCGGTGCATTAGCGCATTAGCAGGAAACATGCCCATTTCTCCGGGTGTAGAGGTTGTCCAGCGATTCATTGGATGCTGGCCATTTATGTTCAGGAAGTCGTAGTATGGATTTTTTGCATATGTTGCGGCCGTTGGTGCGAACCAAAAGAAGGCATCGAGCCCGGTTAATCCGCCGTAGGCGGCAATAAGTAACGGACCTTCAGTTTGGTATTTGTTTGGTAAATTCCATGCACTTTCAGTGATGATCATCGGATGTCCGGATACATGTTTGATGTTAGTCGGCAAATCTTGAGGGTTCTTTAATGCGGAAGGGCTGCCATAGAAATCACCGGGATCTATACGCCAACCGTTATTTGGCCCTGTGTGCTGTGGATCAAAATATTTATTTGCTGCTATTACATCTGCCGCACTGTTAGTCCACCGTTCCAGATCTAGCAGTCTGCTTTGTGATGCAGTTCTCCAATTGTTGCCATTTATGAGCTGTTTGCAGGCTAGCTCTTTCCGATAATAATCGGTCATTTCCTGATAAAAAGCACGTTGTTTGAAGGCATAAAACTCCACCTGATCTTTTATTAGCTGAGCATTATTATTTCTAGCGGGGATAGTAAGCTCATAAATGTTGATCAGGTCCACGGTATCCCTTATGGCCTTATCGGGGCCATACTTTTGCTTTAACCATGTAGAAAACTGTGTCCCTATTAATTTTGCCAGAGCAGGTTTAATTGCGCTTATTGTCCAGAAGAACACAGCATCCTCATTTTCTATTTGTATAATTGAAATTGCAGGTTCATCCTTCAAGGCAATTCCTGTATATGGGTTAGGCGTGGTGTATAAGTATTTTACCCAAGCCTTGTATCCGGCCTTTAATTTTTCATCGAAGAAAAGGACAGCCCAGAGATCATCTTTTCCAGAATAACCATCTATGCCCCATTCGTTAGGTACCCAACCACCCATATGTCCATTGTGTGGCCAAAAAGGAGATATCACAGTATAAATTCCTTGGCCTTTCATCGCGGCCACACAGCGCCAGATATTTTTTACTTCGTTGGTATCAACATCAGTAATCTTTGTGTTTTTACCACGAGGATTTATAGCCGCATGGTACCGTATTTGATTTACCCCTATTTTTGCCAGGAATTTGGCAAGGGTATCCAATTTTGCATCGCTGAATTCAGCAGCCAGACTGCCGCCATTGCACGACCAGAAGCGAATTTCTTTTCCCTTTCCGTTGACGAAGGAATTGCCATCATTGCTTAATTTTATAAAGCCGTTTTCCCCGGCGAAGCGTTCATTGAGGTAACGTAGATTTAGTGATCCACTATCTAAAGATTTGTTTTCAGGATAGGAAAAGGACCACCAGGTTTTATCTGGCTCTTGTGCGTTCACGGAGCTAGTGACCTTAATTATAAATAAAAGAAACAAAAAGATTTTTTTCATGAATCTCGGATGCTTAAGAAGCTATCTTAATTGGACTTAAACTTTATGATTTAATATGAAGTTAATACTAATGATAGATATTGCATAAGTAAAATGGAAGAATGATAAAAGCGTCTGATTTTGGCGATGATTTTGAATGGGGAGTTGCTGTGGCTGCAGCTCAAATAGAAGGCGCCGCAAACCTTTTTGGAAAGGGCCCATCCATTTGGGATACTTTTTCGAAGAAAGCAGGTGACGCCTGTAATTTCTACCATAGTTATAAGGAAGATGTCGCGTTGGTAAAATTACTTGGTTTCTCTATTTTCCGCTTTTCTATTTCATGGCCGCGATTACTTCCCGAAGGGAAAGGTCGTATTAATCATGAGGGTGTGCGGTTTTACCATGGTTTAATTGATGAATGTTTGAAGCAAGGAATAGTTCCTTATGTTACTTTATACCATTGGGACCTGCCGGATGTATTGGAGCAGGAGGGGGGTTGGACTTCTTTCGGAATCAATGATGCATTTAATGAGTTTGTGCGTTTGTGTGCAAAGGAATATGGTGATAAAGTAAAACATTGGATTGTGCTGAATGAACCCTTCGGTTTTACCTCGCTTGGATATATGCTCGGCATACATGCGCCTGGGAAAACAGGGGTTACCAATTTCTTCTCGGCAGTGCACCACGCAGCAATTGCCCAGGCAGACGGCGGCAGGATATTGAGGGCTGAAATAAGTGGTGCTACGATAGGAACAACTTTTTCCTGTTCTGAAGTTATTCCGTACTCGCAAAGTGATGCTGATGTTCTTGCCGCTAAGCGAATCGATACCTTAATGAACAGGCTTTTTATAGAGCCTTTGTTGGGTATGGGCTATCCCACAGCAGATTGGGAATTACTTGAAAAGTTTGCTATCAATCATTCAACGTGGCGTCATACCAGCCGTTTGACCTTTGACTTTGATTTTATAGGATTGCAGAATTATTTTCCCCTAACTGTAAAATACAATGCTTTCGTACCAGTGATTCAGGCCTGGGAGGTGAAAGCGAAGAGCCGTAAAAAACCTCATACCGCTATGGGGTGGGAAATTAACGCTGAAAGTTTTTACAATATCATCAAACAATTTGCAGCCTACCCCGGGATAAAGAAATTAATGATTACAGAGAATGGGGCAGCCTATCGGGATACTTTGACGAGTGATAATAGGGTACATGATGTGGAACGCATTGCCTATTATGAATTGTATTTGCAAGCTGTACTAAAAGCTAAGAACGAGGGAATTAATATAGCCGGGTATATGGCCTGGACGTTAATGGATAATTTTGAATGGGCAGAAGGGTTTAAAGCACGATTTGGATTGGTGTACACAAATTTTAAGACCCAGGAAAGGACTATTAAAGATTCCGGTTATTGGTTTAGGGACTTTCTTAGAAGTTAGCACAATTTTGTATATTGACATGAAACGCACTGAACATGGATAAAATTGTAATATTTGAAACCTACTATAATCCAATTGAGGCAAGTATAGTTAAGGAAAGACTAATAGGTAGCGGAATACAATGCTTCCTTTCTGATGAAAATACAATCACTATTAATCCTTTATATAACCAGGCACTAGGCGGCGTAAAGTTGCATATGTTTGAGCGTGATTTTGAAGCAGCGAAAAATATTCTTCAGGACGAAGATATGCAAATCTATATGGATGAGTTTGCCGAACCAGATTCGGAAGAACCGGCCCCTGCTCAGTCAAGCGAAATTTGTCCTAATTGTGGATCAGCTGATGTCGGCTATGTTCAGGCTACAAAGAAGCGCTTTGGACTATTTACCATACTTATCTCTTTTTTGCTTTTGGTATACCCTTTTAATGCTAAAAAAGCGCACCATTGCTTCAATTGCGAACACGAATTTTAAGAAATAAAAAAACTCCCGCTGTTAAGGCGGGAGTTTTTATGCATTTTCTGTAATTCTCCAGCACTTTTATGCGTTGGCAGCTGCTTTTAGGGCTGCTTCTCTTCTAATGATATTTAATGCACCACCTGCCCTAAACCAATCGATTTGCTGAGCATTATAACTATGATTTACCAATATCTCCTCTTTAGTTCCATCAGCATGATTTAATACTAATGTCAAAGGCACATTTGGTGCAAAGGTTGTTAAGCCAACAATATCGATAACATCGTCTTCTAAAATCTTATCGTAATCATCCTTATTAACAAACGTTAGCCCAAGCATACCTTGTTTTTTAAGGTTGGTTTCGTGGATACGGGCAAATGATTTCACCAGCACTGCACGTACGCCTAAGTGACGTGGTTCCATTGCAGCATGCTCGCGACTTGATCCTTCACCATAGTTTTCATCACCAACTACGATTGAACCAAGGTCTTCTGCTTTGTAAGCCCTTTGTGTTGCAGGTACTGGTCCGTACTCACCGGTTAAAACGTTCTTTACTGAATCAGTTGAGTCGTTGAAATAGTTAACCGCGCCAATAAGCATGTTGTTTGAAATGTTATCCAGGTGACCACGGAACTTTAACCACGGACCAGCCATAGAAATATGATCTGTAGTACATTTTCCTTTAGCTTTGATTAGCAACTTCAGTCCTTTCAGATCAGTACCTTCCCAAGCTTTAAATGGATCAAGTAATTGTAAACGGTGTGAAGTAGGGGATACCAGCACTTGTACGCCACTACCATCTTCAGCTGGTTTTTGATAACCCGCATCGTCTACATCAAAACCTCTTGGAGGCAATTCATAACCTGAAGGTGCATCAAGTTTTACTTGCTCGCCTTTGTCGTTTGTTAATGTATCAGTTAATGGATTAAAGCTTAAATCACCCGCTATAGCTAGTGCAGTTACCAATTCTGGAGAACCAACAAAAGCAAAAGTATTTGGGTTACCGTCTGCACGTTTTGCAAAGTTTCTGTTGAAGGAGTGAACAATAGTATTCTTCTCTTGCTTTTCAGCACCAACTCTATCCCACATACCAATACATGGTCCGCATGCATTTGTAAATACTTTTGCGCCAATGCTATTAAAAACATCAAGGAAGCCATCCCGTGCTATTGTAAACCTGATTTGCTCGGATCCCGGATTGATACAATATTCTGCTTTGGAAGTTAAGCCTTTTGAACTTACTTGTTTAGCTATGCTCACTGCTCTTGAAATATCTTCATAAGAAGAGTTGGTACAAGAACCAATCAAGCCTACATCTATTTTCATCGGCCATCCATTTGCTTCCGCAACCTCTTTCATTTTAGAAATAGGTGTAGCCAAATCTGGTGTAAATGGACCATTTAAATATGGCTCTAACTCATTAAGATCAATTTCGATAATCTGGTCAAAATATTTAGCCGGGTCAGCATATACTTCAGGATCGCCTGTTAAATGTTCTTTGATTTGATTTGCAGCATCAGCAACTTCTGCACGGTCTGTTGCTCTTAGGTAACGTTCCATGCTTTCATCGTAGCCGAAGGTAGATGTGGTTGCACCAATTTCAGCACCCATATTACAAATGGTTCCTTTACCAGTACAGCTCATGCTAGTGGCGCCTTCACCAAAATATTCTACAATTGCACCAGTACCGCCTTTAACAGTTAAAATACCTGCTACTTTAAGGATAACATCTTTAGCCGAAGTCCATCCATTCAATTTGCCGGTTAACTTGATACCGATAAGTTTAGGAAATTTAAGCTCCCATGGTAATCCTGCCATAACATCGCAGGCATCTGCACCACCTACGCCTATGGCAACCATACCCAAACCACCTGCATTAACAGTGTGAGAGTCGGTACCTATCATCATACCACCAGGGAATGCGTAGTTTTCCAGAACAACCTGATGAATAATACCAGCGCCTGGTTTCCAGAAACCAATGCCGTATTTATTTGAAACAGATGCCAGGAAATCAAATACTTCCTTACTTTCCGTATTCGCCGCAGGCAAGTCTATTTCAGACCCGTTTTTAGCCGTAATTAAGTGATCACAATGTACTGTTGATGGCACTGCTACCTGAGGTCTTCCAGCTTGCATGAACTGTAAAAGCGCCATCTGGGCAGTTGCATCCTGCATTGCTACGCGATCTGGAGCAAAATCAACGTAGTCAGTTCCTCTAACAAAAGAAGTATTAGCATTTCCATCCCAAAGGTGGGTGTAAAGAATTTTTTCTGAAAGTGTTAAAGGTCTGCCTACTAATTTACGTGCCGCCTCAACTCGGGGGCCAAAGTTTGCATACACCTTTTTGATCATTTCAATATCAAAAGCCATTGATAATATGGGTTAAAAGGGTAAGTATTTTGTTATTTGTAGCGAATTTACAAAAAAAAACAGGGGGAGGCCATCATCTGTAAATCATTATATTATTTATACCTGTTCTAAATAATTGACTTAGTCCTATATTGAACAGTTGTGTTCGGTAATGAACAACTCCAGGCAGAAGTTTGGAGTGTAATGCGCTATCCTGCAATAATTTATCCGCATAATTGCTTTTGGCCTTTCGATTGGTAGATTCTTAAGTTCATAGCCCTGGATAGGGTAGCGCCTTAAATTCATAACCCAATGCAGAAAAATGTTCGAGCACTTTCGGTAACGTATAAAAAAGCCGTGACGTGGCCTTTATGCTGTCGTGAAAGACTACGATTGATCCGTTTCTGGTATGTTTTATCACATTTTGATAACATTGATCCGGACGAAGTTTTTGATCAAAATCGCCACTTAGGACGTCCCACATAATTATAGCTATGTGTTCATTGAAGGAATGAATTGCAGTTATCTGACTTTTTTTTATTCTTCCATAAGGAGGTCGAAACAAGGTAGTTTGGGTTAGCGATTGACATTTTTGAAAATTATCCAGGTACATTGCATCTGGAGTAACCCAGCCTTTTAAATGGTTGAAAGTATGGTTGCCAATGCTGTGCCCATCGTTCTTTATATGTTCAAAAATATCAGGATGTTTAATTATGTTATCGCCGATACAAAAAAATGTCCCTTTGGCACCATGGCTTTTTAAAGTTTTTAAAACAAAGTCTGTAACATCGGGTATAGGTCCATCGTCAAAGGTTAAATAAATGACTTTATGGTCCCGTTGTTTATTCCAGGTTAACTGAGGATAATACCATTTTAAGAGTAACGGAGATCGGACCAGGTACATGATCAAAGATAGGAAACTGTTGTTGTACCCGAAAATTTACAAAATCAAAAAGTTGTTTATCTTATTATTGTGAAATTTAAATTATGAAGAAGCTTACCATAGCCTTATCTATTATCTTAACCGCAGGGTTTGTAAATACCTCTATTGCCCAGGAAGTCATTACAATTCAGAAGGCAATCGAAAATACCCTGAACAATAATCTTCAGGTTAAAAAGTCGAAATTAAATGAAGAACTCGCTGATGTTACCTTAAAGCAATCCAAGGCTTCATTATACCCAAGCGTAAATGCTGATCTATCGCAACGAATGGCTTGGGGAAGAAATAATAGCGGTACTTCAGGTATCTTTGAAAACACTCAGAATTATAGTTTTGGACCCGGCGTTAGTGCCGGCGTGGATTTGTTTAATGGTTTTTCAAAAGTGAATCAGGTCAAACAAAATAAGATTCTTTTAGAGGCAGGTAAAGCCACAACAGACAAATTGAAGAACGATCTTACTTTGCAGGTGATCGTCTCTTATTTGGATATTTTATACAACAAAGACAGATTAATTGCAGCCAGTCAGCAATTAACTGTAGCACAAAATCAGCTTGCTCAGCAACAGGAACTGTTAAATGTTGGAAATAAGACGCTGGCAGATATTGCCGAGTCAAGGTCATTAGTGGCAACAGCCGAACTTGATGTTACAACAGCGGAGAACGCATTGACTATTTCATATTTAACGCTTGCACAATTGATGGACATCCCCTCTGCTACCAGGTATGATATTCAGGCACCCGTACTTTCAACGTTTAATAAGCCATCTACAGTTTATGATCCGGAAGCGATTTATGCCGAAGCAGTTAAAGTTTTTCCTGATCTAAAGTTGGCGGGATTGCAAACAGCAGCTGCGAAAAAGGGGATTGATGTAGCAAAAGGTAATTTGTATCCTCGCTTGTCGGTTAGCGGCAGTTATGGGACCGGCTATTTCTATAATTACAATTATAATGTGGCATTCCCAAATGCAACCTTTTCTGATCAGTTAAGAAATAACATATCTAAAGGCATAGGAATGACATTAAGTATTCCTATTTTCAATGGTCTTCAGGCGCGTTCCGGTGTTAAGAGGGCTGAGATAAGTTTATTACAATATCAGGCCGATGAACAACTTGCTAAAAATAACCTCAACAAGATTATCTATCAGGCAGTGGCTGACTTAAAGGCTGCAGGAAGTACATTCGAATCTACAACTAAGACTTTTAATGCAAGATCAGAAGCTTTCTCTGTAATTGAACAGCGCTATAATGTAGGGTTGGTTAATTCTTTAGATTATAGTACTTCACAAACAAATAAAAATAGGGCAGAAATTGACAATATCAGGGCAAAATATGATTTGATATTTAAAGCAAAGGTGATTGATTATTATCTTGGTCGTCAAATCACATTTTAAACATCAGCATACATAATTAGCACCAGGCATAACAAAAAATAAACAATAACAAATGAAACTAAAACCGATTTTAATAGCAGTAGGCATAATCATAGCTTTACTGGTGGTTGCAAAACTTACCGGCCTTATTGGAGGTAAAAAAGCAGAGAAAGTAACTACCGAGAAGGCTGCAGTAAAGAAAGTAATTGAGACCGTTACTGCAAGTGGCAAGATACAGCCCGAAACTGAAGTAAAGCTCAGCTCTGAGGTATCAGGGGAAGTAATTGAATTACTTGTTAAAGAAGGCGATGTTGTTAAGAAAGGGCAATTACTTTGCCGCGTGAGACCTGACGTTCTAAAATCGGGTTACGATCGTGCAACTGCATCTTACAGCTCTCAGAAAGCCAACGTTGCATCATCTCAGCAAATGCTTGCTCAGAGTCAGGGTAACATGGTAAATGCAGAGGCTACTTATAAACGTAATGTGGAGCTTTTTAACAAAAAAGTAATTTCTGCTTCAGAATTTGATGCAGCAAAAGCAGCTTACTTAACAGCGAAAACGAATTTAGGTCGTGCTAAGGAGGATGTGACTGCAGCTAAGTTTATGCTTCAGCAATCTGGTGCAAATGTGCAGGAAGCTGGCGCGAACCTTGCTAAGGCAACTATCTTTGCTCCTGTTGACGGTGTAATCTCAAAACTTTCTGTAGAACTAGGTGATAGAATATTAGGTACTGCACAAATGGCTGGTACTGAAATTATGCGAATATCTAATCTTTCTTCAATGGAAGTTAATGTTGACGTGAATGAGAATGATATCAACAGAGTAAATGTAGGAGACAGTGCTGTAATTGAGGTTGATGCGTTTGCTGATAAAAAGTTTAAAGGCATTGTTACTGAAATTGCGAGTTCATCTAAAGACATAGGTACTACAACAAGTGTTGATCAGGTAACAAATTTCAATGTCAAGGTTCGAATTGTTGCTGAATCATATAGTAATGTGAAAGGCGGTGCCAAGGATTTACCTTCTCCGTTCAGACCAGGTTTATCCGCTACTGTCGATATCGAAAGTGAATCATTAAATGGCCTGGCTATTCCTATACAGTGTGTGTTCACAGAAGATAAAAATAAGCCTAAGGGAGGCGAGAGTCAGCCTAATGACTCGAACCAGGATAAGCAGAAGTCTAAGCTCACGGATAAAACCATCAAACAATATGTTTACTTGTATAATGCTGACGCAACAGTTAAAAAAGCTGAGGTTACAACAGGCATACAAAACGACCAGTACATCATTGTTAAAACAGGGTTGAAAGCGGGACAGGAAATAGTTACCGGTCCGTATTCTGCCATCCAAAATAAACTTAAGGATGGTTTGAAAGTAGAAAAAACAACCAAGGACCAGTTGTTTGCTGCGCCTAAATAAAACAACGTCACATCAGTCATTTTAAATAGTTAAATTGCCCCGGTCTAAAACATAAGACCGGGGTTTTTTATTTAATACATTTATGACACCTAAAGTTGCAATGATTGGCGGTGGTAGCTGGGCTACTGCAATTGTAAAAATGCTATCTGATAACATATTGCCTAAAGATATTTTCTGGTGGATGCGGAATAGTGATGCCATTTCGCACATTCAAAAATATAGACATAACCCAAACTATCTTAGTTCTGTTGAAATTAGAATTCCTGAGGATCACATTTCTAATGATATCCACAAAATAATTGAAAAGGCAGATTATGTTGTTTTAAATGTGCCTGCGGCATTTTTAAAGGAGACACTTATTGGAATTACTCCTGAACATCTGAAAGGTAAAAAGTTTATTTCTGCAATTAAGGGGGTAGTACCTGATGAAAACCTAATTATTGGTGAGTTTTTAAATTGCAAATATCAAATCCCACTAGAAGATATTGTTGTAATCAGTGGACCATGCCATGCTGAGGAAGTTGCCCTGGAAAAACTATCTTATTTAACCATAGCTTCTGTAAACCTTGAGCTTGCGGGATTTTTTGCGAGTTTGTTAAGAACCAGATATATCAAAACAAATATATCCGATGATATTTTCGGGACTGAATATGCTGCGGTTTTAAAAAATATTTACGCAGTTGCCAGCGGTATTTGCCACGGAGTTGGATACGGTGATAATTTTCAGGCAGTATTGATTTCTAACGCCATCCGCGAAATAAAAAGATTTGTAGATGCTGTTCATCCCATTAACCGGGATATTAAAGAGTCTGCCTATTTGGGAGATCTACTGGTAACAGCATATTCTCAGTTTAGTCGAAATCGCACATTTGGTAATATGATTGGCAAGGGTTATACGGTTAAATCAGCGCAGCTGGAGATGAATATGATCGCTGAAGGTTATTATGCCGTCAAGTGTATGCATAACGTAAATAAAAAATATCAGGTTGACATGCCCATATGTCAAACAGTTTATGCTATTTTGTATGAAGGACAATCTCCTCAGTTGAAGATGAGGCAGCTTACTGAACACTTAAATTGAGAAAACAAATGTTTACTCCCGTTGTTCATAGTATAAAACAGTAACACTATGAAAACTAAATATTTAAAGGGGCTATTAATTGTAGCCTTAAGTACAGCAACTGCTTTTGGCAGCATTGCTCAGGAAAAAAAGAAAACTGTAGGACAGACAATAGATAATACCGCCAAAAAGGTTGGTAACAAAACTGCCGAAGTCGCAGTTAAAGGTAGTGCGAAAGTGGCCGACAAAACCTGGAAAGGTATGATGGCTCCTGATGGAACGAATGTTTATATAGATGGCAGCAACAGAAAGTACTACGTAAATAAAAAAGGCGCGAAGATTTATCTTAAAGCATATGAGATAAAGAAAAGACCGTAGACTTCTCAGTCTCATGTAGTTATTAAAGCATAAAAAAAGGCCCTTTGAATTTTCAAAGGGCCTTTATAGTTATATCTAATTAAGATCTGCGTTTTCTATCGCTGCTTCCGCTCTCGCGTCTGCCGCTTCCACCGCGATCATCACGGCTTCTACCAGAAAAGTCTTTGAAACCACCAGCACTGCTGCCACCTTCACGTCTTCCGCTACCGCCGCTGCTGCTTCTGCGTTCTCCGCTTCCACCTTCACGTCTGCCAGCACTATATCCACCGCCGCCGCCGCTTCTTCTCTCTCCACCACCAAAGCCACGACCACCACCGCCGCCGCTTCTGCGTTCACCACCTCCGTCACCATCAGCAGTTTTTTCTATTCTTACACCACGGTTGTTAAACTCAACTCCTTTAAAGTTGTTGAATAGGGATTCAACAGTTGCATTTTCGATTTCGAAGAATGAATACACTCCCTTAAGGTCAATTTTTCCAATGCTTTTGCCGCTGATCTTTCCGTTGTTACAAACAAAAGATAATAGGTCACCTCTTGTAAAATCATCAACAGAACCAAGATTTATAAATAACCTGGTATAACCTTCGCTATTTCTGGATCCTCTTTCGCCACGTTCACCGCGTTCTCCACGCTCACCACGATCGTCACTTGAAGAATTCAAATCAGGGGCATTTTTGTAATACTCCAAAAAGCGATTGAACTCTAATGATGCAAAACGTTTGATTACTTCATCTTTACTAAGTTCAGCAAACTCGTCCATAATACGAGGCATATACTGCTCGATTTGAGATTCGTTAACCTCAACATTATGTACTTTATGAACTAACGCAAATAATTGTTTTTCACAAACATCAAAACCAGTAGGAAGATCAGCCTTTGTAAACTGCTTTCCAATAATTCTTTCAATTTGACGAATTTTTCCAATCTCTTTGGAATTAACAATACAGATTGAGATACCAGTTTTGCCGGCACGGCCTGTACGACCACTCCTATGGGTATAGCTTTCGATCTCGTCTGGCAAAGAGTAGTTGATAACGT
This sequence comes from Bacteroidota bacterium, assembly GCA_040385565.1. GTDB lineage: Bacteria > Bacteroidota > Bacteroidia > Sphingobacteriales > Sphingobacteriaceae > Pedobacter. Next base: position 77,106 of record JAZKHD010000028.1, read on the forward strand.
GAGTAACGTTATTAACGTCAATACCACGTGCAGCAACATCAGTAGCAATTAACAATTGCATGTTACGATCACGGAAACGTTGCATTACCTTATCACGTTGTTGCTGAGAAAGATCACCATGTAGTGCATCAGCATTATAGCCATCTTTAATCAGATGCTCTGCAACATCCTGGGTATCCAGTTTGGTTTTACAAAATACTACTGCAAAGATCTCAGGGTTAAAATCTACGATACGTTTTAACGCTGCGTATTTATCTCTTGCACGTACAATGTAGTACTCATGCTCAATATTTACGTTACCTGTATTTTTAGTACCCATGGTTAACTCTACTGGAGAGTCCATGTAATTTTTAGCTATCCTTCTAACCTCTGGAGGCATTGTAGCAGAGAATAACCATGTTTTTTTGTCATCAGGAGTAGTCGACAAGATGTCGTTAATGTCCTCCTGGAAGCCCATGTTCAACATTTCATCAGCCTCATCTAAAACTACATACTTCACGTTAGTGAAATCTATAGCCTTACGGCCAATAATATCTAACATACGGCCCGGTGTAGCCACAACTATTTGTACGCCGATTCTAATTTCACGCAACTGCTGCATAATGTTCGCGCCACCGTAAACGGCAACAACATTAGCACCAGAGATGTTCTTTGAGAAATTCTTGATGTCACTGGTAATCTGTAAGCAAAGCTCTCTTGTAGGGCATAAAATCAGCGCCTGCGGCTTATTGCTCTTAAAGTCTATCAATTCCAACAGCGGCAAACCAAATGCGGCTGTTTTTCCTGTTCCTGTTTGGGCCAAACCAACAAAATCGTTATTGCCCTCTAACAGTACAGGAATACTTTGTTCCTGAATAGG
>JAZKHD010000029.1:0-47584 GCA_040385565.1 Bacteroidota bacterium
CAACAAAATCGTTATTGCCCTCTAACAGTACAGGAATACTTTGTTCCTGAATAGGTGTTGGATTTTCGAAACCTAAATCCGTTACAGCATTAACAACGTCATCACTTATCCCCAATTTACTAAATGGGTTTGTCATGTATTATAATTTATTAAGCCGCAAAGGTACGGTTTATATTCGGTATTACGCAGAAGCGTAACTAAATAAAAATGAGGTATTTAATTATCGTAATCTTTCGGCAGATCGTAATAAACGTTCATCTTTCGCTATACCTCTTACTGCGAGTATGCAAAACGCGATTGCAATTAAGGGTAATGAGACACCTGCCTTGTAGGATGCGCTTTCCAATCCCCCAGGAATTTTCTGAGCATAGTTGAACATCCAGAATGAGACTGAACTTATAAGTGCTATAAGAAACAAAATCATCCTTTTTTGTAAAGTACGGCGTTTGAAATTGAAAATAATAGCCAGTGCCATTACAGATACAGCAATCACAGAAATGGTTAAAGGTGTGTATGAATCAATTTTGGAAGTGGCGCCATTAGTTTGCTGATAAAGTCCGGTTGCCCGTATCCAAAACGCTGAGGTTTCCTGTACATTTCCAATAATGGGTACTACCAATAGTAAGAGCAACGCTATTGAAGCACATAACAACCATACCGACTGAATTCTCTGTATCATAACAATTCCATAATTTTAACAAAGATATTAAAAGAGGTAAACTAAGCAATCTAAAAATAGATTAAGAACATTAGATTTGCAGTGTTGATTACTAAGCGCTACTTTATCGAATTGTCCTACGATGGCACCGGATACCACGGCTGGCAAATACAGCCTAACGCTTTAACAGTACAAGAATGTTTGGACAAAGCGCTCAGCATTTACTTTCGTCAGCCGATTACGAGTCTGGGCTGCGGGAGGACAGATGCTGGTGTACATGCCACTCAATTTTTTGCTCATTTTGACTTAAGTTTCACTAGCGACTCCACAATTCCCGGGCAGGAAAACTTAACAAAATCTATCGGTGGAATTAATTCTTTACTGCCCTATCAAATTGCTATAAAATCATTGGTTGAGGTGAGTCCTGATGCTCATGCCCGCTTCGATGCAACAGAACGAACTTATCATTATCATATCCATTTTCAGAAAGACCCATTCAAACTCCATAGGTCATGGTTATTCAAAGGGGTATTAAACCTGGATCTAATGAATACTGCAGCAAACCATTTGCTCAACTATGTTGACTTTTCGTGCTTTTCTAAATCCAACACCCAAACCTTTACTAATAATTGCAGGATAATTGAAGCACATTTTAAAGATGTTGATGGTAATTTGATTTTTACCATAAAGGCAGATCGCTTTTTGCGAAATATGGTACGGGCAATTGTCGGAACATTAATACAGATAGGTAAGGAGGAAATTACTTTGCAGGAATTCATATCAATAGTTGAGCGTAAGGATAGGAGTAATGCAGGTCAGTCGGTACCCGCATGCGGACTTTATCTCGTTGGTATAAAATATCCTTATATAAATTAATATGTCTAAAATAACAGGGGACGTAATAAATATTGGACTATTGAAAAGGGTTTTTCAATATGTAAAGCCGTATAGAAGAACTTTTTTCTGGGCAGTTATTCTTACAATCCTGTTGGCCGTAGTAGCACCATTAAGGCCGATAATAATTGGGTATACTTTAGACCATTACATTTTTGAGGGTGATTATGCCGGGCTCCTGAATATGACTATCCTAATGCTGGTGCTGTTGGTTTTGCAGGCTACACTTCAATATAGTCATACATTATTGACAAATACCATTGGGCAGTCTGCTGTTAAGGACTTGCGCATTAACGTATTCAATCACATAACTAAGCTTCGTCTCAAATATTTTGACAACACACCAATAGGGCAACTAATTACCAGAACTGTTTCTGACCTGGAGACCATCGCTGAAATATTCTCCGAAGGTTTGATTATGATTATTGGTGATGTGCTGATGGTAATAGTTATTGTTGCTGTGATGCTCGCAAGAGACTGGATGCTCACTATAGTGGTTTTGCTTCCGGTTCCAGTACTTATAATTGCCACAGGGGTATTTCAGAGAGCCATCAAATCTGCTTTTCAGGAGATCAGAACGCAAGTATCCAATTTAAATAACTACCTACAAGAGCACATAACGGGAATATCAATTATTCAGTACTTCGCACGTGAGCATCAGGAATACAAAAAATTCGTACTAATCAATTCACGCTATAGAGATGCCAACATAAGATCCAATTGGTATTATTCTATCTTTTTTCCTGTTGTGGAGGTAATTTCTGCCATGTCAATGGCTCTATTAATATGGTATGGCTCTAAGTCTATTTTAGCTCATCCTTTAAGCATTAAACCTGGTATTATCACTGAATTCATAATGTATCTTGGTATGTTGTTTAGACCAATCCGTGAACTGGCAGACAAGTTTAATACCTTGCAAATGGGAATGGTTGGTGCAGAAAGAGTGTTTAAAGTTTTAGATACCAACGAAGTTACACCAAATGAAGGCCTATTTGTTCCTGAAAAACTAAGTGGTGCTATTGAATTCAACAATGTTTGGTTCGCTTATAACGATGAAAACTATGTGCTAAAGGACATCAGCTTTACAGTTGATGCAGGAAAAACAATTGCATTAGTGGGTGCTACCGGTGCAGGAAAGTCTTCAACCATTAATATCCTAAATCGTTTTTATGAGATACAAAAAGGCGAAATCAAAGTTGACGGCATTAAAATACAAGATTACGATCTTAGTTATCTTAGAAGCAATATAGCTACTGTCTTACAGGACGTATTTCTTTTCTCTGATACCATTTTCAATAATATAACACTTAATAATCCCAAAATTGGAATAGCCCAAGTAGTTGATGCTGCAAAAAAGGTTGGCGCTCACGATTTCATTGAACGACTGCCCGGTGGGTACCAGTATAATGTAATGGAGAGGGGAGCAACTTTATCTGCGGGACAAGCTCAGCTAATTTCTTTTATCAGGGCTTTGGTCTACAATCCTGCTATTCTTGTGCTAGACGAAGCCACGTCGTCTGTAGATACAGAAACCGAAATGCTCATACAGCTGGCAATAGAAAATCTAATGCAGGGCCGAACATCCATTGTCATCGCCCATCGTCTGTCTACTATTCAAAAAGCTGATAGAATACTTGTTCTTGATAAAGGGGAGATAAAGGAAGCTGGCACACACCAGGAACTGCTAAAGCTAAACGGTTATTATAAACGTTTATACGATTTGCAATTCAACTCTGGGGGTATCAAAACGCCTGTTTCCTAGGTGTTTCCGGGTAAGCCATAAATTATGCCTACCTTTGTGGGATAATGGAATAATTATGACTGATAAGAGTGAATTGATATTGAGCGACAAAGATTCCGGTAAATTACAAGACTTACAACAAGCCCTGGAGGGAATTGAAGTAACCTATGCACTGTGGCTTAACGCTAGAAAGAATAGTTTGACAGGTGAACAACCTGACAGACTTGGTAATTATTTCCGCTATTTCTACAATGACAAAGGCATGCAGTTTTACGTTAAAGATGAACTGCCAAGAGAAATAAAAAATGCTTGCTGGTCTGCCTTTCGGGCGATCTTCGGCAATTCATAACTGTCAGCACCTGTATAAGACTAATGATTCCATACAAGCGTATTGTTGTTTGTATGGAATTATCTTAACCTATAGGCTGTTAATGCTCCTTGATTAATTCCGAAAAGCAAATCGTTATTTATGGTAATGATGCTGCGCACATCTCCTTTAATCATAAAACCAGATTCAGGCTGTTTAACGTAAGAGTAATTTCCTTTGCCGTTACCTTTCAGTAATATACCGGAGTTAGCATCGCTTTTTCCAAATTTTAGCCTTGCCTTAGAGATGTTACCGCACAAGAGAAGATCTTTAATGCCATCTTTATTATAATCCAATACGCTTATCGCATATACAGGCGCATACTGTGCTTGTATCGGAAGTTCAATACTATTAAAAGTACTTTTCCCACTATTTAAGAAAACTGCGGTTTTTAAGTAATTGGCTTTTAATATTGAAACTCCAGCAAGTTCTTCGGGCTTAAAAATATCCTTTATACCAGCATCAGCGTAGCTTTTATAGTCAGAATACCTTGTGCGCATAATACTCATTTGATCCAATAACTCATCACGGCTCACATAAGGAAATGATTTACCGTGAATGTAAAAACATAAAATTGGATCTATGGATCCATTGTCATCAAAATCCTTGTAATAAAGCTCTGCAGGTTCCTTTTCTGTTACTTTACACTGAGTATTCAGCCCAAAATTTCCCGCGATAATATCAGGTTTCCCATCTCCATTTATATCTTCCACTTTTAACTTATTCCACCAGCCAAAATACGCTTTTCCGAAATGTGCATTAGTTCTGTCTACTAGCGTTCCGTTTTCATTTATTAGAACAGTAATTGGCATCCATTCACCTGTAAGCACGAGGTCTGGTTTTTTATCGTTATTTAAATCTGTCCAGGCCGCATCTGTTACCATGCCTATCTTTTGCAGTTTTGGTGATATTCTGTTTGTCTGATCCTCAAAATTCCCGTGCCCATCGTTTATCAGCAAGTAAGACTGGGGTGTTTCTGGGTATCTTCCTGGAACTACCCGTCCTCCTACAAACAGATCGGGATACCCATCTCCATTAATATCAGCCACCCTTACACAACTTTTGCTCACTTTCATATTTGGAAGTATAGTGCCACTTTTACGGAAATTTCCTTTACCATCACCAAAGAGCAATCGGTCTTGTAAAAGCGGGTCTTCAGGCAAATAATTGGAATAGCCACCACTCGCTATATACATGTCAGTTTTGCCATCACTATTTGCATCGAAAAATACTGCATCCGCATCCTCAGATTTTGAATCACTGAACACTGAATTTGACTTTACTTCAAATGATCCACCTTTCTTTTGTAAAAATAACTTGCCCTCCTGATCCTGATTTCCACCTACAAACACATCTTCAAGTCCATCACCATTAACATCGCCTTTTATTACACACGGACCGTTAAATGAAAGTGGATTAACTAGTAGCGGCTGGCGTTTAAAGTCGTTCGTAATGTTAATTTTTTGTGCAAATGCAATAGGTGATTTTATTTCTTTAAACAACTTCGGAGCAGATATGTCGCTTAAATTGGAACTCTCAATTGCATCTGATTCCTTAAGGGTAAGGGTTTGATTGCCTTTTATGTTTTTAATGATTTGTTGTTTGCCACTTGCCCAAACTATTTTTAGAGAATCAATATTTTGCTTCTTTATCAGGCCAAAATGCAACACTGGACTAACACTTGATTGATAACCTCTTGAGGGATTCTGTTCAAGAAACTGTAGATTTTTTTCAGAAAAAAGCCATAACCGGGCGCCAATTCCTTGTGTGTTTTGTGCGGCGCCACTAAGTTTGATTCTAAGAAATTCGTTGCTTTTCTGATCAGATGAGTTGTTCTGATAAATGAATGCTGGAAGGTTAACATTATTAACAATTAGGTCTAAATCACCATCATTGTCTAAATCTGAATAGGCAGCACCATTACTATTTGAAGCAATATCAATACCCCAATCTGCACTTTTATTACTAAAAGTAACATCGCCATTATTCTTGAAAAGGTAGTTTTTGATATTGGATGATGGAATTTTATTTATCAATTCCAATAAGCTTGATTTTACCAGTGCAGGGTCGGTCTCCTGCAAGTAATTTCCCTGGAATTTTAGAAAGTCCATGTCCGTGTAGTCGCGCAGGTATCCATTTGTTATAAATAGATCTTTCAATCCATCATTGTTGTAGTCTGCAAAAAGTGGTGCCCAACTCCAATCTGTATTTGAAATACCTGATAATTGCGCAGTTTCACTAAAGGTTCCATCGCCATTGTTTATATGAAGCATATTCCTCATATCCTGCTGATGAAAACCTAATTTGAGTCGTATGTCGTTGTATTCATAATTATCAGGTGCGAACAATTGTTTCTGCCTGTGATTGTCTTCAGGCAACATATCCAGAGTGAATATATCTAGTAAGCCATCGTTGTTAATGTCTGCAATGTCATTGCCCATTGAATACATAGAAATATGACCAATTTTTTCTTTCAGCCTGTCCGTGAATGTCCCGTCTCCGTTATTCATATACAAAAAGTCAGGGGACGAATAATCATTGGACACGTATATGTCTGGCCATCCATCATTATTTATGTCAGAAATTCCTGCTCCAAGGCCATAAGTGAACGATGTGTTTATAAGGCCGGCTGCATCGGAGACATCTGTAAATTTATTTTGATCATTCTTAAAAAGCTTAACCCTAATCTTAGGTGCTGGCTCTTTCAAAACCGTTTGTGATGATTGTTCATCTAGTGTTGTAAAAACTTTCGGATTGTGGTTCAATAAAAACATATCTAGATCGCTGTCCTTATCGTAATCAAAAAATACAGCCTGGGTACTGTACGCATCATCATTCAATCCATAAAGTTCTGCTTGTTCTTTAAATAATGGCAGGCCGTTATTATCATTTCCCTGATTGATGTATAGTTTGTTTTGCCTGTTGGGTGCAGGAAGACCTCCTGAATAGCATTGATAGATATCCAATTTACCGTCACCATTCACATCTGCCATTGTAACGCCAGTTTTCCAGGAGATTTCCGGATCAGAAAATCCTGCTTTTAATGTAATATCATCGAACTGCATACCCCCTTTATTCAAATACAATTTTGCCGGCGACATATTACCTGAAAAGTAAATGTCATCCAATCCGTCACTATTGAGATCCCCGACGGCAACACCACCCCCATTATAGAAATACTGATAAGCCATTACATTAACTCCTGGCGTCTCAACTATGGCATTACTGAAATCTATGTGGGTTTTTTCTGAAGGTAAAAGCGTAAAAAGCTTATCCGAGGCATCATCTACCGGATTAGAACTTGTACAGGAAAATAGGAAAATAAGAGTGATCAGCCACTGATTTGAGCTGAGTTTTGAGGAGAGGAACATTTGGTTAGCTTAAAGTTTAATTATTTGAAGATAATGACTTTATTTCAAATATTGGAGCTAAAATTAAACCGCTGCAACTTCTAAATAACACTTAAAATATAGATCGTGAACAAATGTTGAATTGTTGATAAAATTTTAATAAACGGCAACACAATTTGTTTTAAATTGTTACCAGGATATCCAGTAGAAAACATCCTGTTTTCTTACTGCTTTAAAATAGAAAAAAGTCCTGTGAGCGGGTGATCCGTGAAGGGCAGGCAAAACATAAAAAAAGCTCCTGAGTACAGGAGCTTTTATTTTTTCTGGAAGTCAGCAGAATGGCATCCCTCAAAGCCATTCTACCAACCCAGAAGTATAGTGCATTAAAATCGTAATCTCAATGCATCCTCACTTATCCCTAAATCCATATAGGCAAATAGAACGCCAGCTTCAAAAAGATGCTCAATCACTTGATTTCAAACTTTTTTATTAATACGTGAATTGCATTTGGGGATACATTTGGACAAAGTGTGGAAAATCGTCCTGAATACTTTTTAACACATCCCTGTAAAGCCATGAATTCCGAACAATCTTGACTAATGCAGCCATAATTGTCTGAAAATCAGTCTATAAAACCTGTAGTTGTAAAAAATATGTTCATCCATTGTTCATTTTGTTCAAAAAGGCATAGCTATTGTAAATTGTATTATATCTAGTTCTTTATTTTATAAATACCTATTTATTAGCACTTTAACTAAATAACTATGCTTATGGCCCCCCGCGTATTAATTATAGATGATGAAATTTTGGTGAACAGATTCCTTGAAACCAGATTACAGAATGAAAATATCGAAGTAGAAACTGCCCATGACGGGCAAAGCGCGATAGCGCTTGCAGACACTAACAAATATGATTTGATATTGACTGATTTGATGATCCCAAATATAGCCGGTCACGAACTGATAATGCGTATTCAGCAATCGAGACTGAACGAAAGCACACCTATCTTCGTTTTATCGTCATTATCATCCGACGAGCTGATAGTTGAAATTCTGGCTATTGGTGTTAAAGATTACATCGTTAAACCTTTTTCTATAAATGTTCTGATTGCAAAAATTAAACAACAGCTGGAACAAGACCAAAATGCCGCTTAAAGTTTTATTATGGAAATTTTTAATAGCTATCCGCTCATCATTCAGATAGCGGGAATTGTAACCTTGGCTGCTGGTGTAACCATAATTTTAACTCTTATCGTTATATATTTTAATCGCATTAGGGTTCGAAAGCTCCAACATGATATGGAAGCAGCCGAAGCTATAATTTTAGATGAGCTGAATAATCATCTGTTGAAGTATAACTCAATAACTGAAATACCCCGTACTGAACTTACCCGCACTGTGAGCAGATTGGAATCATTGAAAAATAAGGACATCGTGTTTAAGCAATCTTTAGTTAAGCTTCTGCTTTACTTTAAATTCAACCTTAGCGGGGCCATTACCAGAATTATATCTGCAACTTATTCGCGCTTAAGATTACGAGAATTTACACTTGGTAAGTTACGAAGTAAACAATGGTTTATAAAAGCCCAGGGATTAAATGAAGTTCAAGAGATGAAAGATAACCATTCTATAGCTGCGGTATCAACGCTATTGACTGACGATAATGATGATGTCCGCGTGGCGGCATACACTGCACTCCTAAAATTGAATTCTAAAAATCCTTTTGCTTTTTTAAGCGATGAAGAGGGAGAATTTAGTGAATGGCATCAGATTTTGTTAATGGATACAATTACTAAAGCCGATGGGCTGGCAATTCCTGATTTTAAAGTCTACCTGGGCACTACCAACAGGAGCATTATACTATTATGCATAAAATTGATCATTCATTACAAGCAGTTTGATGCCGTGCCTAAACTTATGTCAATATTGGATCACGAGGACGAGTTTGTCAGAAACCAATTGATATGCGCATTAGGGATGCTCGGTGCAACAGAAGCGGAGGAAAGACTTAAAAGAAGATATCCAACAGAAACTAATCAAAATAAGTCACAAATACTAGCCACGTTAGGGCAGATAGCAAGTGGATTTTCAATAGATTTTATAAAGGATAAATTCCTTAAAGCGGAACATTTTTCATTACTAAAAAGTGCTGCCGCAGCAATTATTTATCATCCTCAACATTTCAGAGAAAAAGCATTAAGCAGTTTTGAAAACCTTGATGATGAGCAGTTAGCCGTCCTTCGGCATTACCAAGAGCCATTAAATCTTTATGGAGTTCATTAAGCACTGGATAAATGTAACTTTTGAATACGCTATTTTTTATTATGCCTTGGCAGTAATGTTAAGCTATCTGTTGCTGGTAATATTTAGCATTTTTGAAATAAGAAAATATAGGCGCAGGGATAGCTTTATTAATTACAATTCCCTTCTTAGTTCAAGCTATGTTCCCGGTATATCCGTTATAGCCCCGGCATTCAATGAAAGTGCAACGGTGAGAAATGGAGTACATACACTCTTGTCACTAAACTACCCAAAGTTTGAAGTCATTGTAATCAATGACGGTAGCACTGACAATACCCTACAGCAGCTGATTGACGAGTATGAGTTGATACAAGTTGACTTCGCTTATCATGAAGAAGTAGCCACGCAGCCCGTTAAGCGTATATTTAAATCTACAAATCCTGTTTATTCCAAACTTGTTGTGGTCGACAAAGTTAACGGGAAAAGTAAGGCAGATGCATCCAACGCTGGTATCAATGTTGCCTCGTATCCGGTATTTCTTTGTACAGACATTGATTGTATTCTGCATAAGGATACATTGCTCAAGATGGTCAAACCTTTTATTGAAGAAAAGACCAGGGTCATTGCCACAGGTGCTGTAATAAGGATATCTAATTCTTGCGAAGTAGAAAACGGTTATCTAAAGAAAGTTAAGGTGCCCAACCAGTATTTGCCATTGTTTCAGGAATTAGAATATATACGTGCATTTCTTGTCGGTAGAATGGCGTGGAGCAGGATAAATGCATTGATGTTGGTGTCGGGTGGACTCGGTCTGTTCGATAAAGAAATCGTTCTAAAATCTGGTGGTTACAATCATGTCTCATTTGGTGAGGATATGGAGCTAATCAGCAGAATGAGAATCTGGATGCATGATAATAAAATGAAGTACAAGGTAATGTATATACCTGAATCTCTCTGCTGGACAGAGGTTCCATCTAGTTTAGATGTGTTTTCAAGACAGCGTACCCGCTGGACTAAAGGCTTAGCACAGACTTTATGGTTTCACAAGAAAGCATTTTTCAATCCAAAATATAAGATATTTGGAATGCTTGCTTTTCCATATTGGGTGTTTTTTGAATGGTTAGCACCGTTACTTGAATTTGGCGGTATCTTATATTACATCTACCTAATTGTCTTTCACAAAATCAACTGGCCCTATGCTATTGTGCTGCTTCTGTTTATTTATTCCTTTTCAGTCATGATTACGATAGTTGCTGTTCTATGGGATGAAATTACAGGCATGAAGTACGCAAAAAAAAGAGAGGTATTTAAACTTTGTCTGGCCGCTATTGCCGAGCCGTTTGCATACCATCCGCTGGCTCTGTTTTTCTCACTCCGTGGAAATTGGTTTTTCTTTACTAAAAGAAAATTGTCATGGGGTGAAATGACAAGAACAGGATTTAAAAAAGAAGAGAAACCTATTGCAGATTATGAACAAAGAAAGTTATAAAAGGAAGTATTTATGGCTCAGCATCTGTTTATGCTTTGGAATTATAAACTTGGTGCAAGCACAGCGTGTGTCTTCTGATGACTTGTTAAAGCAGGCAATTGAGAAGATTAATGTGGATCAGGACTATCCTGAAGCCATTCGTCTGGGAAAACAAGGCTTGGCAATTAGTCCTGATTATATCGATATACAGCTACTTTTAGCCAGAGCATATGTTGCGACAAAAGATTACCCTGCAGCGGTACAAATGCTGCAAAGTGTTTTATCCAAGCAGCCCGATAATAAAGACGCTTTGAATTATATGATAAATGCTTATTATGAACAGAAGGATTTTACAAATGCTTTAGTTTATACCAACAAATATTTAAAAATCTATCCTCAGGATGAAAATATGCAGCTTAGAAAGCTAGACTTTGTTCGTGCGCAAGGGGGCGTAAAAGATGCATACATACTCTCAGATTCTTTAGCTAAGTTATATCCTCAAAACAACAAAATAAAGTTAGTGAACAATGATTTGCTGCTGTTAACCAGACAGAATAGGGTTGGACTATCCTACGCTGTGACAGCATTTGATCAATCAGGCAGAAAGCCCTGGGATATCTATAGTGCATCCTATTTGCGATCTGAAAAATACGGTTCCATAATTGGTCGGGCGTATTACGCCGACCGTAAATCCTCCAGGGGTTATCAATTTGAGGTTGAGGCATATCCCTTGCACGGTAAGAGTTACTCATTAATAAGTATGTCTTATTCTAATTCTATAGTCTTCCCAAGATTTAGATTTGGATATTCATTTTATTTTCCTGTCAGCAAAGGCTGGGAACCGGAACTGGGATTGAGGTATCAAAAGAATGATGAGGAGTTCGTAAGTTTTACTGGCGCGTTGGGAAAGTATTTTGGAAAATATTGGTTGAGCCTACGGACATTTGTAACGCCAAATGGTAAAAATGTCGCTAACTCCTACACGCTTTCCGGTAGGTATTATATAAAGGAAAGTGTTGATAACTATTTAACTGCAATTCTTGGTTATGGTTTTTCGCCAGATGACCGCGGCAGAAATTTTGATTTTGCCAATCGCATAAATGTTCAAAATGCGAGGGCTACTATCGGCTACCAACGTACTTTATTGAAAACAAATATCGTTGGTATATTTGGTGGTTGGAATAACTTTAGATATCCCAATACTCAAAGAAATGAAATTGATGTCTCTATTTCGTTTCAACACAAGTTTTAAGATATGCAGTTTGCCAGAATAAGCCTACTTACATTAACTTTCTTAGCTATGGTAAACATCTCAAAGGCGCAATTGGTAATTGTTGACAATAAAAAGTCAGTGTATAAAATTGTTATACCATTAGAGCCAAATAGCGGGGATAAAAAAGCTGCAGAGATTTTAAACCAATATATTAATGAAATTAGTGGTGCATCATTAGAAATTCATGATGATGCTTCTGCAGAAGAAAAACGAGAAATATGTATAGGCAAAACTAATAGAAAGAACTTTAATGATTTTCTTAGTTCTGATGGCTTTCTGATTAGAACAAATGGGAGCAAAATATTTATCCAGGGTGGGAATGGCAAAGGTTTAATATATGGTGTTTATCATTTTCTAGAACAGTATCTAAAATGCCGTAAGTTCTCCGCTTTGGTTAAATATGTGCCACTGAAAAACACGATCACTATTCCGTTAATAGACGTTGTTGAAAATCCAGTACTTAAATTCAGACAGGTTTATTATAAGGACCAATACGATCCAGAATACCTCGATTGGCATAAACTGCAGCTTTTGGAAGACCATTGGGGTCTTTGGGGCCATACTTTCGACAAACTCGTATCTCCAAGTCTTTATTTTGAAAAGCATCCGGAGTATTTCGCATTGGTAAATGGGCAGCGGAAACCTACACAACTTTGCTTAAGTAATAAAGCAGTCTTCGAAATAGCAGTAAAAACAATTAGTGAAAAAATTAAATCAGACCCTTTAAAAAGAATATGGTCAGTCGGTCAAAACGATGGATTGGGGTATTGCACTTGCGACAAATGTGCAGCTATAGATATGAAGTTCGGCGGGCCCCAGGGTTCAATAATTAATTTTGTAAATAAGGTTGCCCAAAAGTTCCCTGATAAAACCATCTCTACCTTGGCATATTTGTATTCCAAACATCCCCCAGTGGGTATAAAGCCAGCAGCAAATGTCAGCATTATGCTATCTACAATCGATTTAGAAAGGTCGGTCCCAATACAAATCAATCAAAGATCGGCAGGGTTCAGAAATGATTTTAAGGGCTGGTTAGCATTAACTGGCAATGTTATGATTTGGGATTATGTAGTCCAGTTTACAAATTACCTGAGTCCATTCCCAAATCTGGCTACACTTCAGGATAATATGAATTATTTCGGCGCAGGAAAAATCAATGGGATCTTTGCTCAGGGTAGTGAAAGCACTTTGGGAGAGTTTTCTGAACTTAAAACTTATTTGCTGGCAAAATTAGCATGGAAACCGACAATGGATGTGGCGGCTGTAAAGCTGGATTTTATGAATTCATATTATGGCAAGGCCGCACCGTATTTAATGCTATATCAAAATGAACTGGAAAAGCAATCTCTTAAATCTAAGAGGATGCTCGATATTTATGGTGATCCGGTAGCTGAATGGAACACCTGGCTAACACCAGAGCTAATCGTGAGTTATGACGGGTTCCTCGATAAGGCTGAAGCTGCTGTAAGCAGCATGCCGCAAATTGCCCTTAGGGTAGAGAAAGAGCGTTTGGCTCTTGAATATGCTGTACTTCAGCAGGCACGTTTTTACGGCATTGAAAAGCATGGAGCATTTGTAAGATCAGCGAATAGCTGGCAGGTTAAACCCGGCTTTGACATAAAAGTTAGTCGTTTTTTGGAATCTGCTAAAAGGGCTGGCATAAAAGAATTAGCCGAGGGTGGTCCAGACTTGAATGCTTATGCAAGTGAATGGAGCAAGATCCTGAAAGACGGGCCATTGCTACACAAAGCATTAAATAAGCCGGTTAGGATAGTTATACCAAACAACGCTGATTACCCTGCCAAGGGTGCAAGAACACTAACTGATGGCAGTATGGGATATAACAATTTCCAATACAATTACCTGGGCTGGTACGGAGACAATATGGAAGTTGTTATTGATTTGGTTTCGCCACAAACAATAAGTCAGGTAACTGCCGGTTTTCTTGAAGATCAAAGACACTGGAGCTTTTTGCCGGAGCAAGTGGAAGTCCTTATTTCATTAGATGATAAAAGTTATGTAAGTGCGGGGGTAGTAACTACACCTAAACTTTTTGAAAATTATGAGAAAGAGACACGCCGCATTGAAATTCCTATTAATGGCAAGGTTGCAAGATATGTTAAATTGAAAGCAGTTAATCTTAAGAAACTTCCCGAATGGCGAGATTTGCCTAACAGGAAAAGTTGGATATTCTGTGACGAGGTCTCAGTGTTTTAAATTTCTTTACTTGTAATTTTTACCTATTATAGTAAAATGAAATCCATTCTTTCAAACCTCACATTTCAGGTCCTGGTAGCAATATCCCTTGGGATAGCTGTTGGAGCCTTTTACCCGGGGTTTGCGCCTAATGCAAAGTTAATCAGTCAGAGCTTCATCAACATGATCAGCATGCTGATTGCGCCAATAATATTTCTGACAATCGTATTGGGTATTGCGCATATGGGTGACATGAAAAAAGTTGGCAGGGTAGGAGGCAAAGCACTTCTTTATTTTGAATTGGTAACAACCCTGGCCATCATTATAGGCATGGTTGTGGCCAATGTTTTAAAACCAGGTGTAGGTATACAGGTGCCCGGAGGTGATGTTAATAAGATCAAGGCCTATACTGAGCAGGCAGGGAGTATTAATTGGCTGGAGTTTTTAGCGCACATCATCCCTCACAACATTTTTGAAGCTTTTTCTAAAGGAGAGATATTACAGATATTATTCTTTGCAATTCTATTTGGCTATGGCCTGAATAAAATGGGCGATAGCGGTCAATCCCTGCTGGGGACTTTTGATAAGATATCAAAGGTGTTATTTAACATTATGAAAGTTGTGATGCGGTTCGCACCGATTGGGGCTTTTGGCGGTATGGCATTTAGTGTGGGTACCTACGGATTAAAAACTTTATTGCCAATGGCAAAACTCATGGGGTCCGTCTATCTAACCTGCATATTATTCATATTCGTAGTGCTTTACGCAATATGCCGATTCTATAAGTTTAGCCTTTGGCAGTATCTTAAGTATATCAGACAAGAAATTCTTATCGTTTTAGGAACTTCCTCGTCTGAATCCGTTTTGCCAAGTATGATGCAGAAGATGGAAGCAATTGGTTGTAAGAAATCTGTGGTCGGGCTCGTTATTCCAACTGGATATTCCTTTAACTTGGACGGCACGGCCATCTATCTGTCCATGGCAGTTATTTTTTTATGCCAGGTCTTTGGCGTTGAACTTTCTCTTGGTCAGCAAATAAGCGTGATGGCTGTGTTGATGGTTACTTCAAAAGGTGCTGCCGGAGTGACTGGAAGTGGTTTTATTGTTTTGGCATCTACTTTAACTGCATTGAAGATCATGCCTGTAGAACACATCGCTATTTTACTGGGTGTAGATAGATTTATGTCTGAGGCGAGGGCTATAACAAACATGATTGGAAACGGTATTGCTACAATAGTAATTGCGAAGAGTGAAAATGAATTTGACGAAGAAAAATATAAGCTGGCGATACAGCCTGCTGCAATAGAAAGAAACGAAGAAGAAGTTTTATGATAAAGAAAACTGTTTATGTGATCATTTGTGCGGTGCTGTTGAGTTGTGGAGGGATCAAACAAAATTTAGGAAGCCCTGATACTGAAAAAGGCTTTAAGAAGTTATTCAATGGTAAGGATATTGATGACTGGTTTGTGAAAATTTACCACCACGAAACCGGTAATAATTTCGGGAACACATTTAGGGTTGTCGATGGTACGATTCAGATTCGGTATGATCAGTATGACGATTTTAACGATCAGTTTGGGCATCTATACTATAAGACTCCCTATTCATACTATCACCTAAAGTTTGAGTATCGTTTCGTTGGTAAGCTTCAAAAGGGGGCGCCGGGTTATACTTTATTAAATAGCGGGATTATGTTCCATTCCCAGGATCCCAGAACAATGTTAAAAGAACAGGATTGGCCAATTTCCGTTGAAATGCAGCTTTTAGGTGGATTAGGTGACGGGCGGTCGCGCCCTACCGGAAACATGTGTTCTCCTGGAACAGATGTGGTTTATAAAGGAAAGATCTCCGCCGATCATTGTATCAACTCAACCTCCAAAACCTACGACGGTGATCAGTGGGTAAGGGGGGAGTTGATTGTGCTTGGTGATTCTTTGATTAAACATATTATTAATGGAGACACAGTACTACAATATTCCAAACCACAAATCGGCGGAGGAGTTGCCACCGGTTATAACCCAAAATATAAGCAAGATGGCAAGCTGTTAAGTAGTGGCTTTATTGCGTTGCAAAGCGAAGGTCAGCCAGTTGATTTTAGGAACATCCGGATCAAAAATCTTATCAATAAAAAATAGGAACAAAGTGTAAGGCCGCAGGCAGGGCTTTAAAAACCCTTGTGCATCTCCGGTATAAAGCTAGTATAAAGACAGTCTTTGGTTCAGGTTATGTTCAGGTCCTCCTCAGGTCCTCTTCAGGTTACGTTCAGGTTTGGGCGAACATAACCTGAAGAGGACCTGTATCAAACCTGAGCAGTACCTGATGCAAATACTGTAGTTGGCCTATCTTTATATTAGCTTTACACTGGAGCTTTTAGGAGCAATCTTTTTACAGTCAGAACGCTAATGCTTGTAATAGTACGAATTAAAACGATAAGCAACCCATAGGACTACATCGCTTTGATCGCAATGACAACTGTTAAATTACGTTTGATGTCTAGTTTCAGGGATATGATTTACTCCTGATAGAAGAGTCGTGAAAAAGCTAAGTCGATTTTTTTTTCAATTGCTTTCTTCTTTACAGACACTTTTCTCTAAGTTTGCAACAAAAAATAAAGATACATGAGTGTTTTAGTAAATAAAGATTCAAAAGTAATTGTTCAGGGTTTTACAGGCAATGAAGGCACTTACCATGCTTCTCAAATGATTGAGTACGGTACTAATGTTGTTGGTGGTGTGACCCCTGGAAAGGGCGGTCAGACACATCTTGATAAACCTGTTTTCAATACTGTAAAAGACGCGGTTGATAAAGCAGGTGCTAATGTATCCATTATTTTTGTTCCCCCTGCATTTGCTGCAGATGCTATCATGGAAGCTGCAGAAGCCGGGATTAAAGTTATTGTGTGTATTACTGAGGGAATTCCTACAAAGGATATGATTCAGGTTAAAGAATATATTTCAGATAAGGATTGCCGTTTAATTGGACCAAACTGTCCAGGGGTTATCACTGCTGATGAAGCTAAAATCGGTATTATGCCCGGTTTTATATTTAAGAAAGGTACTGTGGGTGTTGTTTCTAAGTCTGGAACCCTTACTTACGAAGCTGTTGACCAGGTTGTAAAGGCTGGTTTGGGTATCACCACAGCTATTGGTATTGGTGGAGATCCTATTATTGGAACGACAACTAAAGAGGCCGTTGAGCTTTTAATGAACGATCCTGAAACCGAGGGAATTATCATGATTGGTGAAATAGGTGGTGGTATGGAAGCCGAGGCTGCGCGTTGGATTAAGGAAAATGGCACAAAACCTGTTGTTGGTTTCATCGCTGGCCAGACTGCTCCTGCCGGCCGTAGAATGGGTCATGCAGGTGCAATTGTTGGAGGTGCAGATGATACTGCTGCAGCCAAAATGAAGATCATGGCTGAATGCGGAATTACGGTAGTGGAAAGCCCTGCTGAAATTGGTGAAGCAATGGTTGCGCTTTTAAAAAAATAAAAAACATCGTTTCGTATAAATGAGAGCTCTGGTGATTGTACATCAGAGCTTTTTCATTTTCCGGTGGATTGACACTAATATTACTTAACTAACAAACTTACCCTGTTAGTTATACGTATATTGTTCTAACTAATCACATTTGAAATGAGAACTTTGATCAATAAAACTTTACTATTAGGTGGCTTGTTAATGGTTACAGGTTTCATGGCTTGCGCCCAGAGTCCCAAAAAAGAAGACCCTAAAAAAACAACTAAAAATATGGAGTGGAATAAGTTAACTAAGGAAGAAGAAGATGTTATTGTGCGTAAGGGAACAGAATATCCAGGAACAGGTTCTTTGCTGAACAATAAAGAGAAAGGAACTTATACCTGTAAGCGGTGCAATGCCGCTTTATATCGTTCAGAATCTAAATTCGAATCTCATTGTGGATGGCCTAGCTTTGACGATGAGATCAAAGGTGCTGTACTCAGGATTCCTGACGCAGATGGTAGCAGAACTGAGATTGTGTGTTCAAATTGCAAGGCCCATCTTGGTCATGTTTTTATAGGTGAAGGATTTACAGCAAAAGATACAAGGAACTGTGTAAACTCAATTTCCATGAACTTTGTTCCTGATAAGAAATAATTTTATTAATACTGACATTGCTATAAAGCCCGGGAATAAGTTCCCGGGCTTTTTTTTGATAAGTGGTTTGTTTGTTTATGTTTGCAAGCTCACCAACTTTAGTAAATATGAAGTATTGTTTATTTTTATGCGGTATGCTTCTTTCTTCTTTGAGCTTCGCCCAGAATTCTTCTGAAGAACTTGTATCTAACATTTCGGCTGCAAAAATGGAAGCATCTCCTGAAACGGAGCTACTAAGCGGGTCTAAAATTTCGATGAAATCTGGCTATGCTACTTACTATGCAAAGAAATTTGAAGGTCGCAAAACAACAAGCGGAGCAAAGTATCGCGGTAAAAAGATGACTGCAGCACATTTAACACTTCCTTTTGGTACTATAGTTACTGTAACTAATCTTGATAATGGAAAATCTATTGATGTTACAATCAATGACCGCGGACCCCATTCCAAAAAATATATGATAGATGTGTCTGAAGGTGCAGCAAAGGCCCTTGGATTCTATCGCAAAGGCCAATCGAGGGTAGAAATAACCTATCAATTGCCGGAAGACAACACCTAACTATGTTGATGAGAAAGTCAGTTTTTTAAAATTATTAACAATTAAAAACTTTCTCTATCCCCTTAAAAAGAAATAATTAGCTTTTTTGCGGATTGATTATGACTCCATTCTGATGTTTTGAACAGTCAATTCCTAACTGGTGTTAACAACTTTGTTCTACAAAAAAGGCCTCATCCTTTATATTTGTTTTAGTAAGGTTCTTTAATAAATCACACACAGATTTTTACTTAAAGGTTTAGTATTTAATTGCTTAAGATTGCAGACGGCATTACGTTTTTTTAATCTTTTATCATTAAGTATCGCTCCTTAGGCTGTAAGATTTATTAAGTACCTCTTAACTCATCATTCACTATTAAAAAGAGGCTATGCAAGAAGAAGAATTACTTTTAAGAGAAAATAAGGATCGGTTTGTCCTTCTGCCAATTAAATATCCCGCCATTTGGGAGATGTATAAAAAGAGCGAAGCAAGCTTTTGGACTGCAGAGGAGATCGACTTGTCTGACGATCAAAAACATTGGGACAATTTGAATAGCGGTGAGCGTCATTTTATTTCTCATATTCTAGCCTTCTTTTCCGCCAGCGATGGTATTGTAAATGAAAATCTCGCAGTTAACTTCATGAGTGAGGTGCAACTTCCTGAAGCGCGCTGCTTTTATGGGTTCCAGATCATGATGGAGAACATTCATGCTGAAACCTATGCATTACTTATTGATACTTATATTAAAGATCCTGAAGAAAAAGACAGGCTTTTCCATGCGATAGATACGGTGCCTTGTGTTAAACGTAAGGCAGAATGGGCGTTAAGATGGATAGAAGGTGGTAACTTTGCAGAACGTCTTGTTGCTTTTGCTGCCGTAGAGGGGATATTCTTTAGCGGAAGTTTCTGCTCTATTTTCTGGCTTAAAAAACGTGGATTGATGCCAGGATTAACATTCAGTAACGAATTAATATCCCGAGATGAGGGTATGCATTGCGAGTTTGCGTGTTTGCTTTTTAGCATGCTCGAAAATAAATTAACAGAAGAAGCTGTTCATGGCATCATAAAAGATGCAGTGGAGATCGAAAAAGAATTTATAACAGATGCACTACCTGTAGCGTTAATTGGTATGAATGCCAAGCTAATGTCGCAATATATAGAGTTCGTTGCCGACAGATGGGTAGGTGAATTGGGCTACACAAAAATATATAATGCTACTAATCCTTTCGATTTCATGGAAATGATTTCCCTTCAGGGAAAAACCAATTTCTTTGAGAAAAGGGTAGGTGACTACCAGAAAAGCGGTGTGTTAACGTCCACTGAAGATAAGGCCTCTGCTTTTTCTTTAGATGATGATTTTTAGCACCATATATAGCATCAACTAATCACACTGTGAAATAACGATAAATCAATAACTAAATCCCTATAATAATATGTTTGTACTAAAAAGAGATGGCCGTAAAGAAGCGGTTAGGTTTGATAAAATAACCGCCCGCATTGAAAAACTTTGCTATGGTTTTAATGCAGAACTTGTAGATCCGATCGATGTTGCCAAAAAGGTAATCGAAGGATTATATGATGGTGTAACTACTTCAGAGCTGGATAACCTTGCTGCTGAAACTGCTGCTTCGTTAACAACCAAACATCCAGATTACGCATTACTTGCTTCACGTATTGCGGTATCAAACTTACATAAGAATACCACCAAGTCATTCTCCAAAACTATGGAGATGCTGTACACCTATATCGATAACAAAACCGGTAAACCATCGTCACTAATTGCAGATGATGTTTGGGAAGTGATAAAGGAAAATGCAGACGTGCTGGATAGTACCATCATTTACGACAGGGATTTCGGATTTGATTATTTTGGTTTTAAGACTTTAGAGAAATCTTATTTGCTTAAAGTTGATGGGCAAATTGTAGAGCGCCCTCAGCACTTATTCATGCGTGTATCTGTAGGTATTCACAAAAGTGATATTGAAAGTGCCATTGCAACATATAACCTGATGAGCGAGCGTTGGTTTACGCATGCTACTCCAACCTTATTCAATGCCGCAACACCTAAACCGCAAATGTCATCATGCTTTTTGTTGACCATGCAGGATGATAGCATTGAGGGTATTTATGATACTTTAAAACAAACTGCCAAAATTTCTCAGAGTGCAGGCGGTATTGGTTTAAGCATTCACAACATTCGTGCAACAGGAGCCTACATAGGCGGCACAAACGGTACAAGTAATGGTATTGTACCGATGCTTAAAGTGTTTAATGACACTGCACGTTACGTAGATCAGGGTGGAGGTAAACGTAAGGGTGCGTTTGCAATTTACCTGGAGCCTTGGCATGCTGATGTTTTCAGTTTCCTAGACCTTCGTAAAAACCACGGTAAAGAGGAATTGCGTGCACGTGATTTGTTCTATGCCCTGTGGGTTTGCGATTTGTTTATGAGACGTGTAGAAGAAAATGGCGATTGGAGTTTATTCTCTCCTGATGAAGCACCAGGTTTATCAGATTGCCATAGCGCAGAATTTGATGCTTTGTATGAACGTTATGAAAAAGAAGGCAGGGCACGTAAAACAATCAAGGCACAGGAACTTTGGTTTGCGATCCTCGATTCACAAATTGAAACAGGTACCCCTTACTTGTTGTATAAAGATGCTGCCAACAGTAAATCTAATCAGCAAAACTTAGGAACTATTAAAAGTTCAAACCTATGTACTGAAATCATTGAGTATACTTCTAAAGATGAAGTAGCAGTTTGTAACCTTGCTTCACTTGCGTTGCCTAGATTTGTTATCAACGGAGAATTTGATCATCAGAGATTATACGATGTGACTTACCAGGCTACCCTGAACCTGAATAAGATAATAGACTACAACTATTATCCGGTTGAAGAAGCCCGTAATTCAAACATGCGTCACAGACCTGTAGGTTTGGGTGTTCAAGGTTTAGCTGATGCATTTATCTTAATGCGTTTACCATTTGAAAGCGAAGGTGCAAGAATCCTGAATAAGGAGATTTTTGAAACAATCTATTTCGCAGCAATGACTGCATCTCATGATCTTGCTCTTAAAAATGGCCCGTACCAAACTTTTCAGGGATCACCATTGTCTAAAGGTAAATTCCAATTCGATCTTTGGAACGTTACCCCGGACAGCAACCGTTGGGATTGGGAAACACTACGCGAAAAAGTTGTTAAAGACGGTGTTTATAATTCATTGCTAGTTGCTCCGATGCCAACTGCTTCTACCTCGCAGATTTTAGGTAACAACGAATGTTTCGAACCATATACCTCAAATATTTATACAAGAAGGGTATTGAGCGGAGAGTTTATTGTAGTAAACAAGCACCTATTGAAGGATCTCGTAGCATTAGGCTTATGGACTCCGGCAATGAAGGACAGAATTATTTTGGCAAATGGTTCAATTCAGGATATCGCTGAAATCCCTGATTACATCAAAGAACTGTACAAAACAGTTTGGGAGATCAAAATGCGTAGTATTATTGATATGGCTGCAGATCGTGGCGCATACATTTGCCAGTCTCAGTCACTCAACTTATTTATCAATGCGCCTAATACCTCAAAATTAACTTCAATGCATTTCTACGCATGGAAGAAAGGTTTGAAAACAGGCATGTATTATTTGCGCACACAAGCTGCTTCTCAAGCTGTTAAATTTACCGTTGAGAATCAGGCTGGTAAAAACATGGAGCCGGTAATTCCTGAGCATATTTCACAAAGTGCTGAAGAAATAATCGAAGGCCCGGTTTGTACCATGGAAGAAGGCTGTATCAGCTGTTCAGGCTAATATTCTAACCAAATATATTAAAGTAAAGGCTGGTATGATTGAATCATAACCAGCCTTTTTAGTTGTTATTTAGTGTAGATTAAACCGCTGTTTCGATATCCTGATCCGGTGTTAACATACCAATCTTTGAAAGATGCACCGTTACTGGTTACCCATTCATTAAAATGGAGATAAGCTTGTGTAATCGATTTTCCCTCCGTTGGATAGCTGAAAGAATCTACAAAACTCAAGCCCCAGGGAGAACCTTCTTTGCTTAAATAATAGCGCCCTGTTGATACGTTGCTATTATCGTCAAATGTGCCAAACATGCTGCTTGTTACTTTATCCGTTGGAACATTGTTAGGCAAATGGATTTCTGTACCTCGTTTCAGATTTACAATTAGGAATGGATTAAATGGTACGTTTCCTAAACTGCTTGCAGATACAGGAATAGTAAATTTGACTACAACTGTAGCTTTTGCAGGAGTTACTTTCGGTTTTGTAGGATCGGAATTAACCTGACTGCTTCCATCCGCATTCTTTAACAGGTTTTCATGGTTATCAAATGGAATGACTACCGCTTTAGCCTGACCGGATTCAACACCGTTTCCGGCAAGCTGGATATAATTATTCAGCAAACTTTGACCGGTTACAGATGCCACAGCTGACGCCGCTACGGGTAGCTGCACCCCAAAACCATTCTTATAACCCGCGCCAGCAGCAACAGGCAGAAACTCACCAGTCATTTCTAAAACGTTATTCTGGGCATTGGAAATAAATGTATATCTGTAGTTTACAACTAAGTCATTGACATCATAATCACCTTTTGTTGGCCAGTTATCTTCAAACGCAAGTGTAGACCATCCTGTTGATGATGGGGAATAGGTAATAAACGCCCTGGTGGGATCATTTTTGAAGTCATCCAGCTGATCAAGAACCGTGTCTCCATCAGAGTCGCCACCTTTATCAACCACTGAAACTCCTGTGTTTGAAATACCCGAGACAGGACTGGAGGTTACATAGAATACAAGATCATTGAAATCATTGTCGCCACCCAACTCTCTGTTTTGGTCCTCAAATCCCATGATATACAAATTATGTATGTTATCGTATATTAGAGCAGAGTGCTTTTTCCTGGCAGAGGTAAGTTCCGGGTTAAATTTTGTTTCTGAATAGAATTTTCCAGACAGGCCGGTGTTTATCCCAGCCCCTGTCCATGCATTTTGAAGCAAGACAAATGCAATCGTAGTGCCTGCCTCAAATTTTCCTAATTTTACTTTATCGCCAGAGAGCAGCCCACCGCCGCCCTGGTAGCCTGACGCATTTGGGAAAACCATTGTTACCTTATCAATGCCTCCCAAACTTCCTCCAGCTGTAACATTTGAAGGAGGATCATTAGTGTCATAGCTATAATATGCTAAGGAGTTATTATAAATCGCTCCCTCTGAAACAAATGTTACGTACAGATCGCTTGCCTGTGTTACTACTATATTATTGGCTGCACTTGTGGCAAGATACTCGGGATGGGTTTCAGTTAATGGTTTCCCTTCTGGTAATGAGGCATTTATATAATTAAGCAAACTCGTTTCTATCACATCAGCGGTAGCTTCAAGGTATTTTGGCCTGCCCAAAGCGAACGCATAAGTTGCATTAGAAACTATAGCATCTCCTGACGATGTGTAAGGTAATGGGTAACCATAGGTTAGCGACAGTGACTTTCCAGCAGCGATTGTAGATAACAATCCGCCGGGATTTTGAGCAGGTGGAATAACAATTTCCTGAACAATGTCGCCACTTGCCATAAATTGACCGCCTACAATGACGTTAAGCGCTGTTTTTGTGCCTATGCGCGACTTAATACGATTCGACAAACCTACGTAATTTGGGCTGATGACTACGGTATCCAGATATGAAGGCAAAGAAAGTGTACCTCTTACATATCCATTTCCATCACTAACAGCACGCATGTAAATTCTGTCCTGATCTCTAGGATCCGAAATATTTACCACTGCGCCTTGAATTGGTTTTTCGCTATTGGTAAGTAGCCTCACCGTAATAGGAATTTCCTTCGTTGTTACATAACTGAAAGTGCTTGATACTTGACCTTCACCTTCGGGTGGTGGCTCAACGGGTTTGTCTTTTTTACAAGCATTGAACGCTGCGACTACAAAAAACAAGCTTAGCAGGGGGATGATTTTTTTATTCATAACCTTCTTTTTTAATAATAGTGTAATAATGAGAAGGTTCAAAGTGGATGCCATGCCAGTATTGTATCTTTGTATCCAAGATGGCAAAACATGAAATCATAGCTTGTGAACGGTGCGGATCGGCAATTGAGTGTAAAGCAAATTCGTACACGAAGTGCCAATGCAATGAGGTTTCGCTTAACTTAAACGAAATGCAAAGTATAAGTGAACAATATGATGGGTGTCTCTGTTCATTTTGTTTATTCCAACTCAAGTTGGAATATCAGGGAGAAATAGGAAAAGATGTCGTTATACCCTAAATTATAGACAGTTTCATCTATTGCATTTATGCATCTCAAATAGCCTGTATTCGTCTCCTCCCTATTTATTTTTTTTGGCTAACTTTACCTGAAATTATTTGTTTGACTGAACATGGCTAAAGTACAAGTTGGATTGGTGCAGATGAGTTGCACCAGTAATAAGCAGGAAAATCTGGACAAGGCAATTGTAAAAATCAGAGAAATTGCAGCTCAGGGTGCGCAGGTAGTTTGTTTACAAGAGCTCTTCACTTCATTGTATTTTTGTGATGAAGAAAACTACGAGAACTTTAAGCTTGCAGAAAGTATTCCCGGTCCTTCAACAGATGCCCTTTCAATTATTGCTGCTGAACTCAATGTGGTTATTATAGCATCTCTATTTGAAAAACGTGCCGAAGGTTTATACCATAATACTACTGCTGTTCTTGACGCAGACGGGGCATATTTGGGTAAATATCGTAAAATGCATATCCCGGATGATCCCGGTTTCTATGAGAAATTTTATTTTACTCCGGGTGATTTGGGCTACAAGGTTTTTAAAACTAAGTATGCTAAAATTGGGGTACTGATTTGCTGGGACCAATGGTATCCGGAAGCTGCGAGGTTAACCTCATTAATGGGGGCCGACTTTTTAGTTTATCCAACCGCAATTGGTTGGGCAACCACTCAAGACTTGCCAACCAATACAGAACAATACAATGCATGGCAAACCATTCAGCGGTCGCATGCCATCGCTAATGGCGTGCCTGTAGTAAGTATTAACAGAGTAGGCCATGAGGCCGGGGTGGATTTTTGGGGAGGATCATTTGTTTCCAACCCATTCGGTACAATTCTATATCAGGCTTCCCACGATAAAGAAGAGTTGAAAGTTATTGAGATTGACATGTCAAAATCTGATAGCTACAGAACGCATTGGCCTTTTTTGAGAGATAGAAGGATTGACAGTTATTCGCAGATCACTAAGAGATATATAGATGACGAATCTATTTGAACATTCGCCTAAAAAGGCAGGATATAGGTTTCCTCCAGAATGGGCAGCGCATGAAGCCACCTGGTTAACATGGCCACACAAGGAAGCATCATGGCCTGGGAAAATTGATTCGATTTACGAGCCCTATTGTAAATTTATTAAAGTTATTGCCGAAGGCGAAAAAGTAAGGATCAATGTAAACGATGAGGAAACAAAGGCGTTTGCAATTCAAAAATTAACAGAACAGGGAGCTGACTTATCGCAGATTGAATTTTATTTCAATCCCAGCAATGATGCATGGTGCCGGGACCATGGGCCTGCATTTTTAATTAATCCCAGGGCTGACTCAAAAAAGGTGATAGTTGACTGGGGCTATAACGCATGGGGTGGAAAATACCCACCCTTTGAGCAAGATGATGTCATCCCAACGCTTATCGCCGATCATCTTGACATTCCTGTCTTCAACCCCGGTATTATAATGGAAGGCGGATCAGTGGAATTCAACGGTGCAGGTACAATTTTAACTACAACAGCCTGCCTGCTTAACGAAAATCGCAATCCGCACCTCAATAAAGAACAAATTGAAGAATATCTGAAGGAATGCTATGGCGCCGAACAAATATTGTGGCTCGGTGATGGCATAGTAGGTGATGATACAGACGGTCATATTGACGACATCACCCGTTTTGTGAATGAAAATACCGTGCTGACAGTAATAGAAAGTAACCCTTTAGATGAAAATTACCTGTTACTAAAGGAAAACTTGCACGCCCTAAAAGGTATGAGGTTATTAAACGGAGACCCGTTAAACATAATTGAATTACCAATGCCATCACCTGTAATACACGAGGATACACGTTTACCTGCTTCTTACGCCAATTTTTATATCGCAAACAGCGCCGTTGTAGTACCTACATTCAGGGATGTGAATGATGAGAAAGCATTGGAAATTATTCAAAGTGCTTTCCCGGATAGAAAAGTTGTCGGTATCGATTCAACAGACATTATTTGGGGTTTGGGAAGTTTCCACTGCCTTAGTCAGCAGGAGCCCGCAGTTTAGTTAATTATAAAATATCAAGAAATATAATGAAGTTATTAGAAGGAAAAACAGCCCTTATAACAGGTGCATCAAAAGGAATAGGTCGTAAGATTGCCGAGAAATTTGCAGAGCAAGGGGCTAACGTGGCTTTTACTTATCTGTCTTCAGTAGAAAAAGGGGAGGCTTTAGTTACTGAACTTGAAGTTTATGGCACAACAATTAAGGGATATAGATCAGATGCATCCAAATTTGATGAAGCAGAACTTCTGATCAACACCATTGTGGCTGATTTTGGTGCATTAGATATTATAGTGAATAATGCCGGTATTACCAAAGATGGTCTTTTGATGCGTATGAGCGAAGAGCAATGGGATGATGTAATCAATGTAAACCTCAAATCTGTTTTTAACGTGTGTAAAGCAGCTTCAAAAGTGATGATGAAGGCCCGTAAAGGATCGATCATTAATATGAGCTCGGTAGTTGGGGTACAAGGTAATGCTGGTCAGGCAAACTATGCCGCTTCAAAAGCTGGTATCATTGGTTTTTCTAAATCACTTGCAAAAGAATTGGGTTCACGAAACATTCGTACCAATGTTGTTGCCCCTGGTTTTATCCGTACGGAAATGACTGAAGTGCTCGATCCTAAAGTAGTAAAAGGTTGGGAAGACGGTATTCCTCTTAAAAGGGCCGGAGAAACAGAAGATGTTGCCAATGTGTGTGTATTTCTTGCTTCAGACATGAGTTCATACGTAACCGGGCAAGTTTTGTCAGTTTGCGGCGGAATGCTGTAAATGGAAAGCTCCTTCACATTTTATACTTTTTTATCATTAGTTGGATGTATCGCTGCCGGTATCTTTTTTGCATGGGTACTGTACAGCAAAGCTGACCATGTAAGTAAAAATGTAAGGTATCTGCTCGCTGTAATTCGTGCAACGCTAGTAACAATAATATCATTTCTACTTTTTTTTCCGCTATTACGTACTATTTCTTACGAGTTGGAAAAGCCGTTGATCATTATAGGGCAGGATAATTCTATATCGGCAGGTCAAGTCAAAGCTGCAGGATTCAACTCAACACGCTACGAAATGGAATTGGAAGAGCTTTCTGACAAGCTTTCTGAAAAATATGATGTACGCAAGTACAGCTTCAGTGATACAGTGAGTTCTGGTTTTGACTTTTCCTATAAAGGGAAGTTGACCAATGCTTATAAATTCATTTCCAAGATTAATGATGAATTACAGAACCGAAATATTGGTGCCGTAATTTTATCAAGCGATGGTATATTTAATCGTGGTGGCAGCCCTTTATATGACCTCAGCAAACTCAAAGCACCAGTTTATACAATTGCACTGGGTGATACTATTCCCAAGAAAGACCTCAAAATTGCCAATGTAAATAGTAATGATATTGTTTATCTTGACAATGAATTTGTAATAGAAGTGCAGGTTCAGGCCTTTGAAAGCAAGGGCGCATTGCCGGTTTTAAAAGTATCCGAAGCTGGCAGAGAGTTGTCTTCAACACTGGTAGCCGTTAGTTCAAATCCTTTTGTTAAAACGCTGGCGCTTAAAGTTAAAGCAACAAAACTTGGTACCCAAAAATATACCTTGACGCTTACAAGTTTGCCAGGGGAAGTGTCTACTGCGAACAACACACGTCATATCTTTATTGATGTAATTGACGCCAGACAAAAGGTACTGATTGCGGCTGCGGTTTCTCATCCTGATGTTGCCATTTTTAAGCAGGCAATTGCCTCAAATGAACACTATGAAGTGAATGTTGTTGTAGGTGAGGACTTAAATAATCTTAATCCGGCCGATTATGGCTTGATTATACTTTATCAGCTGCCATCCACGTATAATGTAGCCATACCTTTTTTAAATGGCGTAAAAGCTAGTACAGCATCACTGTGGTTTGTGTTGGGGGCACAAAGCAATCTAGCGGCATTCAATCAAATGCAAACCGCATTAACATATGTTGGTAACAACAATTCTTTGCAGCAAAGTTATTCAGATATCAATCCTAAATTCACTGCATTTGATATTGATGCCCAATCAGCTAAAATAATTGAAGGTTTTGATCCGCTGTTGGCCCCATTGGGCAGTATATCCGTAAACACTAATGCAACTATTGCGCTCACACAACGTGTTGGTAAGATCAAAACCCAGTACCCACAACTGATTTTTACTACCGACAAGGGTAAAAAGATGGAATACCTTATAGGGGAGGGTCTTTGGAGATGGAAATTATCTGAAGCCAAGAATAACATTGAAGGGACAGCTGTTGGCAATCTCATTTCCAAATCAGTCCAGTATCTGTCTTTAAAAGACGATAAGCGGAAATTCAAAGTATACAGTACTAAAAGTTCTTTTGATGAGGACGAACCGATCCTTCTCAATGCCGCTCTGTATAACGATAGCTATAAACCCGTTAATTCTCCGGATGTAGGGATTCAAATAAAGAATAGTCAGGGTAAATCTTATAATTTCTTATTTACCAGAACAGATGCTGCTTATCAGCTTGATGCCGGAACACTGCCTGCAGGCAATTACAGCTATACAGCAACCACTAAACTTGGGGATAAACCTTATACTGCAAAAGGAATATTTTTCATCAATAATGTTGTGGCAGAATATCAGCAGACAACAGCTAATCACCAACTACTGGCGAGTATGGCTGCGCAAACTAATGGAAAAATGTATCACCCAGTACAATTGCTCAACATCTACAAGGACATTTTAAATAATGATCAAATTAAGACCCTTAGTTACGAGGACCGAAAATATGAAGAACTAATCAATTACAAATGGTTATTTGCTTTAACTTTGGTGCTGTTATCTGTGGAATGGTTTTTTAGAAAAAGAACCGGAGAAGTTTAATCTTTCCTGGCTTCGCGAATGATAACAAAGACGTCTTCATTGTCTTTCTTCATGAAATATTTCTCACGCGCAAATTTCTCCGCTGTTCCTAAGTTGGTGTTCAACTCATTAAGATCAGTTTTTACCTGGGCAATCTCTTGTACATAGAAGTCTTTTTCTTCCTGCAACTTACTTACTTCAGATTTGAATTCGTATTGTGCTATCAGATCATTCTTATCAAAGAATAACATCCACACTACGAACGCGATCACAGTGAGAAAGTATTTATTTCTAATAAGATCCAGTAAACGATACATATAACAAATATATCTTTTATTCAATCATTACCAAAATAAAACAAAAAACCCAGTGCTGTTAAAGGCACTGGGTTATATCAAGTTTATATGCTAGACTATTTTATAGCGTATTTGAAATCTTTACCTATAAAACGTGCAGCGGCACCCAATTCTTCTTCAATACGAAGTAATTGGTTGTATTTGGCAATCCTGTCAGAACGTGAAGCAGAACCAGTTTTAATTTGTCCGCAGTTTAATGCTACAGCCAAATCTGCGATCGTCACATCCTCAGTTTCTCCAGAACGGTGACTCATTACTGAAGTATAACCGTTAGTTTGAGCTAAAGTAACCGCATTGATTGTTTCAGTTAATGAACCAATTTGATTAACTTTTACTAAAATAGAATTTGCAGTTTTCTCATCAATACCTCTTTGTAGTCTCTTCACATTAGTAACGAACAAGTCATCACCAACCAACTGAACGCGGTCGCCCACTCTGTCGGTCAATAATTTCCATCCTTCCCAGTCATCTTCTCCCATACCATCTTCAATAGAAATGATAGGATATTTCTCAGATAACGAAGCAAGATATTCTGCTTGTTCTGCACTGCTGCGGATAGCACCTTTATCGCCTTCAAATTTTGTATAGTCGTATTTTCCGTCTTTGTAAAATTCAGAAGCAGCACAATCAAATGCCAGACAGATTTGTTTACCCGGAGTGTAACCTGCTTTTTCAATTGCTTGAAGAATGGTTTCTACAGCATCTTCAGTACCGTCAAAAGTTGGCGCAAAACCACCCTCATCACCTACTGCAGTCGAAAGGCCTCTATCATGGAGGATTGCTTTCAAATTATGGAACACTTCAGTTCCCCAACGCAATGCTTCAGAGAAAGATGATGCACCAACTGGCATGATCATAAACTCCTGGAATGCAATAGGCGCATCAGAGTGAGATCCACCGTTAACAATGTTCATCATTGGAATAGGTAGCGTATTTGCATTAACACCACCAATATAGCGGTATAAAGGCTGGCGGCTCTCTTGTGCAGCAGCTTTAGCAACAGCTAAAGAAACGCCTAAAATAGCATTTGCACCAAGGTTACCCTTGTTTTCTGTTCCGTCTAATTTAATTAATAAAGAATCGATAGCATTTTGCTCAAATACATCAATGCCTTTTAACTCGTCGGCAATCTTGTCATTCACATTGGCAACAGCTTTTAAAACGCCTTTACCTAAATAAACTTTTTTGTCACCATCCCTAAGCTCTACAGCCTCGTGTACACCGGTTGAAGCACCAGAAGGTACCGCAGCACGACCAAGAACACCATTTTCTGTAATTACATCTACCTCAATAGTAGGATTGCCACGGGAGTCAAGTATTTGCCGCGCATGAACATCAATTATTAAACTCATTTTTATCTATATTTTGTTTGTACGTAATGCCTTAGTGTAAAATGTACAATTACTACGGCAATATCCAAAGTTATAATAAATTTTAAATACGTGCCTATTCCCACTTAAAAACTTTTACTGCAACAGCGTAAATACCTATGCCCCAAATAATCATGATCAGTATTTGCTGTTTAACATCCCATAATCCGGCACCTTCAAAAGCTACTTTTCTCATGGCATCATTTAGGTAAGTTAGGGGTAAAGCCCTGCTAATTGGCTGTAACCAGGTAGGGAAAGCATCTATTGAAAAAAAGGTTCCAGATAGCAGGAATTGAGGTAATGTAATGATGTTAGAAATGGGTGGTATTGTACTTTCGCTTTTTGCCACACCTGATACTACAAAGCCAAAGCCCATAAAGACTATCAGCCCTATTAAGGCCAGTAATAGCATATTTAACACGGTTATAACACCATGTACCAGTGTAAAGTGAAAAAAGAAATGTCCTATAAGTATAATAAATAAAGCACCCAATAGTGCAAAACCTATTCTCGCAATACCTTCCCCATATACAATGCTTGCTTTGCTTACGGGTGTTGCAAAAAAACGCTTGATCACCAGATTTTGTCGCAAACTAAAAAATACAAATGCAGTTCCAAAAACCCCCGTGCTCAATAAAGAAAAGCCTAGCTGCCCGGGTAATATAAAATCTATTGTTCTGTAAATACGACCAGTGACTGTGCTTTCTTTTATCGTGGCGACAGTTGGCTGAGTATCTCTCGTATTTAATGTGTAAAGCAAATTATTCAATACAGATTTAAGTATGCTGCCTTTATCCATAGAGGCAGATGTATACTGTACATTGACCAGGTAAGCTGGTTTACCTGCAGCGTTTTTTTGTACATTAATAAGCGCATCGTAGTTACCTTTTTCCAAAGCTGTGTTAATCTCTGAAACTTCTTTGTTCTTAATCAAATTCACTACACTTATTTTCTCTAGTGCTTTGATTACCGGGTTCTGCAAGTCAGACTGTGGCGAAACAGCCAAATCTATCCTAACCCCACCACTACCAAGAAAACCAAATACAAGAATAAAGATTAATGGAAAGGCTAATGTAAATACTACGGCAGAAGGGCTGCGCATAATTGACCTGAAGCTTGCTTTAGCAAGTGCCAGTGTGGCATTGGTATTACTATAAGATTTATTCATTTGCTTTCTTAGTTGTCTTCTCTCCATTCCTTACCTGTCAGCTGTATAAATACATCCTCCAGGTTTGCTTTTTTTACTTCTTTCGTTCTTTCAAACCCGGTGTTTACCAAATTGTCTATTAATGCATCAGGAGTGTCCAATACAATAATTTCGCCACGCTCCACAAACGCTACCCTGTTACAAAGCTGCTCTGCTTCGTCCATATAATGAGTCGTCAAAACAACTGTGGTACCATTACCTCTAATCTCATTAATCAAGTCCCAAAGGTTTCTGCGTGCCTGTGGGTCCAGCCCTGTAGTAGGCTCGTCAAGAAAGATAATTTTAGGAGAATTTATTAAAGTAGTGGCTATAGAAAATCTTTGCTTTTGTCCGCCAGAAAGGGCTTTGTATTTTGCCTTCGCTTTATCCTGGAGGTTTACTTTACCAAGCATCTCCATGGGATCTATCTTAACGTCATACAATCCAGAAAATAATTCTAAAAGTTCCACCAAATTTAGATTCGGGTAATAACCCGCAGCTTGTAACTGCACACCTATTATACTTTTAATCTTATTGGCATCATGATCAACAGAATGTCCATCAACAATCACCTCACCTGATGTTTTTATTCTAAGTGTTTCAATAATCTCCAGAGTGGTTGTTTTACCTGCACCATTTGGGCCTAGTAGACCGAATATCTCATTCTCATAAACATCGAAGCTTATGCCGTTTACAGCAACAAAGTCATCGTATTTCTTAACCAGATTTTTAACACTGATGATAACCTTTTTTGTCTCCATGTATTAAATGTATTAAGCTTTTAAACAAAAAGAAGTAACCTAAGTTACTTCTCTCTAAAAATGTCGGTGAAATGATGGTTTTCGTAGGTAAACCTAACCTACCAGGCCAATTCACCTTTTATCATTTCTATAAAGTCGTCGAAAAGGTATCTTGAGTCATGCGGACCAGGAGATGATTCAGGGTGGTACTGTACGGAAAATGCTTTTTTTCCTTTAACACGTATACCTTCTATAGATTGATCATTCAAGTTGATATGGGTAATCTCAACCTTGTCAGATTTTCTAACCTCATCAGGCACTACTCCAAAACCATGGTTTTGTGAAGTTACCTCACAATGGTTTTTTATAATATTCTTAACAGGGTGATTTAAACCCCTGTGACCGTTAAACATTTTCATTGTACCTATGCCGTTAGCTTCTGCCAGCAACTGGTGACCCAAACAAATACCGAACAACGGTTTGTCTGCAGCCAATACTTCTTTCACGGTTTCAATAGCGTAAGGCATTGCTGCCGGATCCCCAGGGCCATTTGAGATGAAATAACCATCAGCACCCCATTTATCCATTTCTGCAAAAGTTGTTTTGGCAGGAAATACCTGCACATAGATATCTCTATCGTCAAAGTTTCTTAAAATATTTTTCTTGATACCCAAATCCAATGCTGCTATTTTATAAGTAGCGTTTTCAGAACCATAGAAATAAGATTCTTTTGTTGAAACATGTGACGATAATTCCAACCCGTCCATCGATGGGACTTCCGCAAGCTTTGCTTTCAATTCTTCCAGATCAGTGATCTCAGAAGAAATGATACCGTTCATAGCTCCCTTATTTCTAATATGACGCACCAAAGAGCGGGTATCTATATCTGAAATACCCACTATGTTCTCATTTTGAAAGTAATCCTGAATAGATTCAGAAGCTTCTTTCCGACTAAATCCAATGTTATAATTCTTACAAACCAATCCAGCGATTTTAATGCTTCCAGATTCGATCTCATCTTTATGGATTCCATAATTACCAATGTGTGCATTGGTGGTAACCATGATTTGTCCAAAGTAAGATGGGTCTGTAAAAATTTCCTGATAACCGGTCATTCCTGTGTTAAAGCAGATTTCTCCAGTAGTTGTTCCAATTTTTCCTGCGGCTTTACCATAAAATACAGTGCCGTCGGCAAGAAGCAAAATTGCAGGTAACTTTGTGTAATTAGTCATGCGATCTATTAAAATAAAAATTTTTGTTGAGGGAAAAAGAGGAAAACGAACGATTATATCCGACTGTAACGTCGTTTTCGTAATTAACAAATGTGCTGTTAAATAACCCCTTCATTTCGGAGTACAAAGATACGCGTTTGCAACTTTATATCAAGGCCTTTTTAAAACAATAAACTTCTCTATATTTCAGATGTAAAAACTAATTTTGCCAGTACTAAATAATATGTCATGTCAATCCACAAAGAAGTAAAACGTATCACTACCCACATCCTTCAGGAAATGAAGCACAGCGGAGAAAAGATCGCCATGTTAACCGCATACGATTATTCTATGGCTACCATTCTCGATGATGCCGGACTAGACGTTTTATTGGTTGGCGATTCTGCCTCTAACGTGATGGCCGGGCATGAAACAACGCTTCCCATAACTTTAGATCAAATGATTTATCATGCCCAGGGTGTAGTGAGGGGTGCCAGTCGTGCTTTTGTTGTGGTAGATCTTCCTTTTGGTTCTTACCAGGGCAATTCTAAAGAAGCTTTAAATTCGGCCATCAGAATTATGAAGGAATCTGGTGCCCATGGTGTGAAATTAGAAGGCGGTACAGAAGTTACAGAGTCAATAATACGGATCATCACTGCGGGAATACCTGTAATGGGACATTTAGGGTTAACTCCGCAATCTATATATAAATTTGGCACCTACACAGTAAGGGCTAAAGATGAGGCCGAGGCTGAAAAATTGAAAGTTGATGCACTAGCTTTGCAGGAAGCTGGATGTTTCGGTATTGTACTAGAGAAAATCCCCGCCCGCCTGGCTAAAGAAGTTTCTGAAAGTTTATCTATACCGACTATAGGAATCGGCGCAGGGCCAGATTGCGACGGACAAGTTTTGGTAGTTAATGATATGATAGGCCTAACCAAGGGATTTAAACCTCGTTTTTTACGTCAGTATTTAGATCTTTATGAGGGAGTATCGGGTGCGGCCAAATCTTACATCAATGATGTTAAATCTAAAGATTTTCCTAACGCAAAGGAGCAGTACTAATGCCGGTAACCGATAAAGACATTCTTTATGAAGATAACCACCTCATTGCTGTAAACAAAAAAGCCGGGGATATTGTACAAGTTGATGAAACCGGCGATGAGCCGCTTGATGAGCAGGTAAAAAAATACTTAGCTGCTAAATATAACAAGCCTAATAGTGCCTTTCTCGGAGTAGTACATCGTTTAGACCGACCGGTAAGTGGTGTAATTCTGTTTGCAAAAACAAGTAAGGCATTAGAACGAATGAATGCAATGTTTAAAAATCGTGAAGTAAAGAAAACCTACTGGGCGGTTGTAAGAAATAAACCTGCAGAATTATCTGGCACCCTGGTACACTGGTTAGTAAAAAACCCGCAAAAAAATGTAGTTACCTATTACAAAACCGAAGTGCAGGGCAGTCAGCGTGCTGAGCTCAGTTATAGAGTGATTACGGAGCTGAACGATTACTATCTTATAGAAGTAGATCCTTTGACAGGTCGATCTCATCAAATCCGTGTACAACTTTCCTCATTAGGGACCCCTATTGTAGGAGATAATAAATATGGATACCCTCGCGGCAGCCGAAAAGGAAGTATCTGCCTGCACGCCAGAAGACTTCAATTTATACATCCTGTAAAGAAAGAGCCGGTAAATATTTTCGCAAAGCTACCTGTAGATGGCTTTTGGGAAAAGTTTGAGAACTGTTAAATTACCTACAGTCAGCTTTATCGAAGACCAAGCCAGTATCAAACCTAAGTGCAGCCCTGTTTTTAAATACAGTTTTAAGCCCTTTTTGCTCCACATCTCCAAATCCCTCTATCAGTTTGCCGTCTTTGTGAAGAAACACAATTTCACGAACTGACCGCATGCCTTCTGAGTCGAAAGTGTACTCTG
The DNA here is from genome assembly GCA_040385565.1 of Bacteroidota bacterium. Taxonomy (GTDB): domain Bacteria; phylum Bacteroidota; class Bacteroidia; order Sphingobacteriales; family Sphingobacteriaceae; genus Pedobacter. The sequence continues at coordinate 36,795 of JAZKHD010000029.1, forward strand.
CGATAATAGTGTCACCTTTCAGTTCTCCTGCTAGTTTGCCTTTGTTGCTGTCTTTTTCAAAAAGCTTGTAGCTTAAGTCGCCAGTTACTTCCTCTCCAGCTACTTGTAATTTTAATGAGGCAGTATCTCTGTTTTTTATATATGCGTAACAGTTTCCTAATGCAGTGTCAGCCGGAAGGGTACTCATGGTATCGGTTGCAACCATTGCCGAACTATCTGTTGTTGAATTGGTTTTTTTATCGCTGTTGCAAGAAGATACAAACATCACTGTACTTAAACATGCAAACAAAAAATTACGGAGATTATATTTCGTAGTATCCATGTTGATTAATTAACAATAGTCCTGCCAAAGCCATTTTCCCAGTATTGTGATAAATTTAGAAGTATTAAGGCTTGAGGCAAAAGTCGACCTATTTATTTCATTTTTGCACCCAGCGCATACTTGATGCCTCCCAGCACGTGGTTTAGAAAAAGTGGGTCTGTGTAAGATTCTTCAACATGACCTAACTCTGTGTAGAAAGCACGACCTCCATCAAAATCATGGTACCAGGCCATAGGGTGATTTTCGCCATTTACTCCACCTTTGTAACTGGTTTCATCTATTTTAATCAGGACTTTTAAATCAGTTCCAATATTTTTAAAGTTATACCATTCATCCTTTCTACTCCATTTTTCAGGAAGATGCTTTGTTGCTATAGTAGTTCTGTCCACTACGTTCAAAGTAGCCGTTTGCTGTTCAGGGTGACTGATGAAGTAAGCCCCTACTAGTTTACCATACCAGGCCCATTCATATTCTGTATCTGTTGCAGCATGAACACCGACAAACCCTTTTCCAGATTTTATGAATTGCTCAAAGGCAGTTTGTTCTTCGTCGGTTAAAGCGTTCCCAGTTGTATTAAGGAAAACAACAGCCTTGTATTTTTTTAGATTAGCGGCATTGAAGTTACTGGCATCAGTAGTGGTATCAACAGCAAATTTATTTTCTGTACCCAGTTTTTGAATTGCAGCAACTCCTATTCCGATAGAGGAGTGTTTAAAACCTGCAGTTTTAGAAAAAACAAGTATGCGGTTTTTTTGTGCCGAGGCCAGGTTGGTCAATAGCATCATGGCAACTACCAAAGCGCCAAATAATTTCTTAGTGTTCATCGTTATGTGTTTATAGGGGAATAAATATAGTAGTAATCTATTGCATTTTTACAACCAGTCCGCCATAAAAACTTCGCGTTGCGGCCGCATTGAAGTATCTGGCCCCAACTGCATTAAGATCGTTACCTAAGCTGTACTTCTCGTTCAGTAAATTGTCGGCCCCGGCAAAAAGCTCTAATGGCAATTTACCTAATTTTAGGTTCTTAATTCCAATTTTGGCCTGCATCAAATGGTATTTTCTGGCATATACAGTATTGGCATCATTTAAAGGAATACTGGAAGTATAATTGTGTTGGACGAACGCATAAATCGACTTTGGCAAAGTCACTTCAGCACTGCTTATTATTGCTGCTTTAGGCACTCCTGTTAGCAAGTTTCCAGAATAGTTGTCGGTATTATTGAGGTATTCTTCAAACTTGAAACGACTTAAGGTATAGCTGTTTTTTATTTGAAGGCTGCGAATTATACCTGTTTGCTTTGCAGTGATGAGCCAGTAAGATAAAGAAGTTTCTAAGCCCCATTGTTTAGTGCCACCTGCATTTACAAAAAACTCGGTTACGTTTTGATCAACCCTTCTCACAATGGCACTTTTTAGGTGGTAATAGAAGCCGGTCACATCAGCGTATAGTCGGTTATCGAGTGCTTGCACACGGAAACCAGTTTCGTAATTCCATCCGTATTCAGGTTGCAGGTCTACATTGATTACATTATTTGATGCCCTAACTTCTGCAAGTGTTGGCGGGGAGTATCCTTTACTTATGGAACCTCTAAGAGAAAAATCTTTAGTTATAAGATAGGAAAGGGCCAGCCGTGGCATAAACTGGTTGCTGAACTTCTTTTTTCGCTTTGCGATAGCAATTGGGGCAAGGCTCTCATAATTGTAACTGTATAGATTAGAACTTGCAGACAGTTCTATCAGTAGTTTTTGTGCAATGTCTGCACTTAGGTGTACGAATGCAAAGTTAGACTTGGCTTGCAACTCATCTGATGCCTGTACTACGCCTTGTACGCCAAAATTATTGTCGTAATTATCAAAGTCTGTGCTGGTTTGCATGCTTTCCAGGCCTAGGTTGACTTTCCAGTTTACTAACTCAGTTTGGTTGATGTATTCCAGGTAGGAGCGGAGACCGAGTGTAAACTCCTTTCGTTTCTCATAGTTGGTGATGAATGGATTCTTGAAATCTGTATAAGAAGAAAATACGGATACTACGTGTTTAAAGTGCTGATTTATATTCCATGTGTTAGAAACACCACCATAAAGTGTATTGCTGTAAATGCCGGCTTGTTGCTCTATCGCACTTTTTGTTGCCGGTGTTGCAGGCCGGGAGGCTTTAGGGTTAGCTAAAAACTGTGCGGCGTTTAGTCCTCCAGGCGTATTGTAATGGAGGTCTGCATAGAAAACGATTGCTTTCAAACTGGCGTTTTTTGAGTAGTCTAACTTTTGCAGCAACTGGAAATATTTCCTGTCCATAGCACTATGGTCCCTATAGCCATCGCTTCGCTGGTAGGCTTGTGTAAGTTCAAAGCTGTACTTGTTAAATTGCTGTTTAAGCATGGCAGTTTGATGGAAAAGACCAAAAGAGCCGCCTTCTAACTTTAGTTGTGCAATGGTTGAATCGGCTGCGGTTTGTGGCTGTATTAAAATAACACCACCGGAGTTTGCTCCAAAGATACTGCCATGCGGACCTTTAAGTACTTGCAACTGGTTCGCGCCCGCGACATCGAGCGCATTTAAATAACTATTTCCGCCAGCATCAGTAAGTGGGAAATCATCAAAATAGATCTTCACATTTCTGATTCCGAAAGGTGATCTGAGCAAACTGCCTCTGATAGATAGCCGATAGCTGCCTGGCGATCGCTCTTCCATGCGCACACCAGAAATGGTGTTTACCGCACTTACCAGGGAATTGGATGGTTCCTTATCTAATATGGTTTTATCAATAAGTCCGATGCTTCCAGTAGCGCGCAATAGAGGCTGTTCTGTAAAATAGGGTTTGATGACTACTTCCTGTAAACGTTTGGTGGTGTCTGTTTTGGTTTGTGCCATAAGAGCAGGGCCCAAACAGATTAATAATGCGGTAAAGAGATTTTTCATAGATAAACAAAGCTATTAAATTCACCTGTTTATTATATCTTTAGGCGATTTTAATAAAAGCATATTTTCTTAAACAATCTGCTTTATTTTTCATTCATATAATCGTATTAATAAACATATGTCGAACACAGCAAAAATTATCTACACCAAAACGGATGAAGCGCCCATGTTGGCAACGTATTCATTATTGCCAATTGTACAAGCATTTACAGCTTCTGCAGGTATTGATGTAGAGACGAGGGATATTTCATTAGCTGGAAGAATATTAGCAAACTTTCCTGATTACTTAAAAGAAGAACAGAAAGTTGGAGATGCATTAACGGAGCTTGGCGATTTGGCCACAACTCCTGAGGCTAACATTATTAAGTTGCCTAATATATCTGCTTCTATTCCTCAATTGGTTGGAGCGATAACTGAGCTGCAAGGGCAAGGTTATGCCATCCCGGACTATCCGGATAATGCACAATCTGATGAAGAAAAAGCAATTAAAGCTAAATATGCTAAAGTGTTGGGTTCGGCAGTAAATCCGGTTTTGCGTGAAGGTAATTCAGATAGAAGGGCACCTAAGGCGGTTAAGAATTATGCAAAAGCGAATCCACATTCAATGGGTAAGTGGAGCGCAGATTCTAAGACTAAAGTAGTAAGTATGCCTGAGGGTGATTTTTATGGTTCAGAGAAATCTGTTACTGTGGAAGAAGCCGGTCAGTTTAAAATAGAATTTGTTGCTGAAGACGGTGCGGTTACAGAGTTGAAAGGTCTTGGCGCACTAAAAGCCGGTGAGGTTATTGACAGTTCTGTATTGAGCATTTCTGCATTAAAATCTTTTGTGGCGAAGGCTATTGAAGAAGCTAAAGCAGCAGGGGTGTTATTGTCTGCTCACCTGAAAGCAACCATGATGAAGGTATCCGATCCCATCATTTTTGGTGCTATTGTAGAGGTGTATTTTGCAGATGTATTTACTAAATATGCTGATCTGTTTAAGGAAATTAATATTGATACCCGAAATGGCTTAGGCGATGTGTATGCCAAGATTGCAGGCAATGCAAAGGAAGCTGAAGTAAAAGCAGCAATAGATGCAGCTATAGCTAATGGTCCGGCATTGGCCATGGTAAATTCCGATAAAGGCATTACTAATTTACATGTGCCTTCTGATGTGATTGTAGATGCTTCTATGCCGGCTATGATCCGCACATCCGGACAAATGTGGAATAAGGATAATAAACAACAAGATACAATCGCTATAATTCCAGATCGTTCTTACGCTGGGGTTTATACTGCAACAATTGACGATTGCAAAGCTCATGGTGCATATGATGTAACCACAATGGGTTCGGTGCCAAATGTTGGGTTAATGGCTCAAAAGGCAGAAGAGTATGGTTCTCATGATAAAACTTTCCAGGCGACTGCAAGCGGAACCATCCGTGTAACAGATGCTACTGGTAAAGTTTACTTTGATCAACCGGTGGCTAAAGGAGATATTTTCCGCATGTGCCAAACTAAGGATGCACCTATTCAGGACTGGGTTAAACTAGCTGTCAACAGGGCTAAATTATCGGCTACGCCGGCGGTTTTCTGGCTGGATGAGAATAGGGCTCATGATAGGGAAATTATTGCAAAGGTGAAGAAATACCTTGCCGGTCATGATACTGAGGGATTAGATATTCGTATCCTATCACCTATTGAGGCTACTAAATTTACTTTAGAACGCATCCGTAAGGGAGAAGACACTATTTCTGTTACTGGTAACGTACTGCGTGATTACCTGACAGATTTATTTCCTATTTTGGAATTGGGTACTTCGGCTAAAATGTTGTCGATTGTTCCTTTAATGAATGGCGGTGGTTTATTTGAAACAGGAGCTGGTGGTTCTGCACCAAAACATATTGAGCAGTTTCTGGAAGAAGGTTATTTGCGTTGGGATTCATTAGGTGAGTTTTTAGCATTGGCTGTTTCATTAGAGCATTTAGGACAAACGCAAAACAATGCAAAAGCTTTAGTGCTTGCAGAAACATTGGATTTGGCTACTGAGAAGTTCTTGGCTAATGATAAATCGCCTGCACGTAAAGTAGGCCAGATTGATAACAGAGGTTCACACTTTTATTTAGCACTTTATTGGGCTGAAGGTTTGGCTGCTCAAACTAAGGATGCAGAATTGCAGGCCAGGTTTACACCATTGGCAAAAGCACTGGCTGAAAAGGAATCGCAAATTGTTGCCGAGTTAATCGGTGCTCAGGGTAAACCACAAGATATAGGTGGTTATTATAACCCTAATGATGAATTAGCCTTTGCAGCAATGCGACCAAGTGAGACATTAAATACGGCGTTAGCTGCATTGTAATTATTAGTACGAATAGTTATAATTCTATATTTATGAAAATCCCCCGATACATTTGTATTGGGGGATTTTTAGTTTAAGACCCAAACAAATGTTGTTTTACTAACGTTATACAATTATAAAATATAAGGTTATGAGCATAGATGAAAATACAGGTTCTGAGAACCCAGTTGCAAATGATAAACTTCACAATTCTGACTTAGGAGAAACTAAAGACTTTAATAATTTAACTTTTGATGAAGATAAAAATACCTTCGAAGTTGACGTAAAAGGTGCGGATAAAGATTATGACCATCCTTTTCCATATGAAACGCCATCTGCAAATGGTGCCGATTTCAACTCAGATTACGATGAAGCAAATCCTTATATAGGTGATGAATATGCCAAGAAAGAAGACCAGATCGAGAATGGTTTAGATGATTTGGGCATGCACATAGACAATGGTGAAAGCATTGAAGTAGATCCTGAAGATGAGATATTAGCGCGTACTCCTGAAGATGAACGTACTGACCTTGACGAAGAGGGATATCCAATTAACGACGCTCCTGCGAAGTAAGCCTTAGTTGTTGATGTCCAGGTTAAACCTTTTTCTCATTTCTTCGAGTTTTGGGTTTTTCTCTAGTAAATACTGATATTTTTCTGAATTGGTGTAAAGCCGGTTAACATGAGCACGTTCTACCTGCTTGGTTTTTACACTGATGTTGAAGTTTTTTAATCTGGGCCTGATGTAATTCATCAGGTCTATCATTTCATCTTGTAACAGGCTTTCCTGTAGTTTGTGCTCCACATGAACTATGATAACATCTTCGCCCTCCAGCAGAGGTTCTGCGGTGCTAAGTAAAGTATAGACATTGATCTTTCCGTCTTCTTTAGTCTTTTCGGCATAACTGTTCCAGCATTCTAATAGTTGCTCCAGGCTGAAAGCCTCTTTGGCATCTCCGCTAATGTATTTTGGTTCATCATCATCTTCGCCATTTGCGATTCGGTTTAGATCAGTAAGAGAGGGTATTAAGGAGCTTACCTTATTTTGATCGTTTGACGGCTTCAAGGATATCCTGCCGCTGGGTATGCTGCTTGTTGTGGAAACCGGCGGACTGCTACTTATTTTTTGTGTTTCTGGATGTTGTGGTTCTTCTGTACTTGCAGCAGGGGCTTCAACAGGTTTAGAAAGAGGAATTGCGGTTGGTTCTTGCGCAGCAAGACCTGCGGGAGACGAACCTACATTAGTTTTTTTTTTAATCTGATCTTCGTCAGTTGAGTTTGATTTCGGTAGTTGCGCCAGTTGCAGAACTGAGGTAATGTGGCACATTTTAATCAGAGAGAGCTCAACTTGTAAACGCTGGTTCTTACTGTTTTTGTAATTTAGATCACACTGATTGGCAAGATTTAATGCGGTAAGAATAAATGAGACTGGCGTTTGCTGGCTTTGACTCAAATACTTTTGCTTGATGTTTTCGCTAACTTCCAGTAATCTGGTTGTTTGGGGGTCTTTAGCCACGAGCAGGTTACGCAGATGACTCGATAATCCGTTTATAAAGTTGTTTCCATCGAAACCATTATTCAAAATGTCATCAAACAAGATCAGTGTATCGCTTACGTTGGAGTTAGTCAGGTAATCTGTTAGCTTAAAATAGTAATCGTAATCAAGAATGTTAAGGTTAGCTATAACCGCTTTATAGGTTACATCCTTATTGGTGTAACTAACAATCTGATCAAACATGGAGAGTGCATCTCGTAATCCTCCGTCGGCTTTCTGGGCGATTATATGTAAGCCATCCGCTTCTACTTTTATTGATTCACGCTGGGCAATTCTTGACAACAAGGCCGCTATATCATCTACCTGTATCCTGTTGAAATCAAAGATTTGACAACGGGACAGAATGGTAGGTAAGATCTTGTGCTTTTCTGTAGTTGCTAAAATAAATATGGCATAAGAAGGAGGCTCTTCTAATGTTTTCAGGAATGCATTAAATGCATTTGCAGAAAGCATGTGAACCTCATCAATGATATAAATTTTATACTTTCCCGCTTGTGGTGGGATGCGTACTTGTTCTATCAGACTTCTAATGTCATCAACCGAGTTATTAGAAGCCGCATCTAGTTCATGGAAATTAAAAGAGTGTCCGGTTTGAAAAGAAACACATGAGTCGCAAGAACCACAGGCTTCCAAATCAGCCGTTAAATTAGTGCAGTTAATTGTTTTTGCCAGGATACGGGCGCAGGTTGTTTTACCCACACCACGCGGACCACAGAAAAGAAATGCCTGTGCAAGCTGGTTGTTTTTGATGGCATTTTTTAGCGTACCGGTAATGTGCTGCTGACCAACAACGGTTTCAAACGTTGCCGGGCGATACTTACGGGCCGATACAATAAAATTCTCCATTCGTCAACGAAATTATAAATTTTTTAGAGAGGTATATAGTATTGTTGGGAAATAATACCGAGAGAATGGCCTCTTATTTTTGAATTGTTTAAAATAAATATATTTTTGAACAACCAAAACAAACCAAAATTATGAAACGCTTTCTCATTGGCCTATTATTGGCCTTTCCTGCGCTATGCACTGCGCAATCAAATTTCCAGCGCGGCTATATTGTTAACAACGCTAAAGACACGCTGGAAGGTTATATCGATTACAAGCCACAAGTGAGTACTCCTACTACTTTCAAATTTAAGCCAGGGGAAAATGCTGCTTTGCAAACAATGACCCTGGAAAACTGCAGAGCATTCTGTATAACAGGTTATGAAAAATTTGAGCGCTTCAGTATCAGTCAGTCCACATCTGTTCAAACACCAGTATTTTTAAAAGTAGTTTTAACAGGGGCAAATGTTTCCCTTTATGCTTACAAAGATAGCCTAAAGGAGAGATTTTTCCTTAAAGGGAGCGGCGTCGGCGAGCCATACGAGCTGATTTTAGATAACGGGCGTTACAAAGGACAACTGTTATTTGAAATGAGAAACCGCAACATAGGGACCGATTATTATGAAGGGGATATGGAGTCTCTTAAGTATGACTTGCAGGAACTAAGTAAAATGGTCTCTATAATGAACAGAGAAGTTGTGAGAGTAGCTAAAAAGAACAGCCGTATTTTTATAGGTGCAGGGATAACTAATACTGTACCGGGATACACGGGTCAGCATCCGTTGTCCAATGGTGCAGCTACCGAAACATCCTCAATAATGCCTTCAGTGTCATTGGGTGTGGACATATTCAACGGGTCAACTTCTGGCTTATTTGTTTACAGGGCAGAGGTATCTGCATATATGGGGAAAGATCTGAAAATTATGAACGGAAATACTGTTCATTCGTTCGATCATTTAACGTTGAGTTTGAGCCCTAAAATTATGGTTAATCTTTATAATACAGAAAAGCTGAAAGGATATATAGGTGCAGGAGGTAGTCTGAATTATAGTTCGTTCAGCAATAATAAAGCTGGAATAATTGTTCCCGTTACGGGATCTCCTGATCAATTTATTCCTTCAGAAATTGCTTTGGTTGCTACAACTTTTTCTTACAATGTTAATGCTGGAGTTCTCATTAAGAAGAAGTTTGAGGTTGGACTTACATATACTCCTCCTTATTCTATTTCAAATTATAATGCGTTTGCACTTAAGATTGGAATTATGCAGGCAGGTATTAAGTATCATTTAGGAAAATAGTGTCAAATATTCCTAGTCATTGCAATGAGTTATATTTTTACCCAATATCATATTATGAAACGCTTCTTCCTAATTTTATTGTCGTTAGTCCCATTATTTGGCTTTTCTCAATCGAATTTCCAGCCAGGTTACATCGTAACCAATGAGAAGGATACGATTACGGGTAAACTTGATTACAGGGAAAACCTAAATAACCCTTCCGCTTTTAATTTTAGGGCAAATAACGGATTTACAAAAAAGTATGATTTAAGTAATTGCATTGCATACGGGATCAATAATCTCGCGGCTTTTGAAAGACACAACGTTTCTATCTCGTTAAGTAAAAACACCGGCGCATACTTGTCTGTAGGGCCGGATACCAACACGTTAACCAAACCAGTTTTTTTACAAGTACTTCAAAAGGGAAGTAAGGTTGTGTTATATTCTTACAGAGATAAAATAAAGAATAGATTTTATATTAAGGACCCATCCACATCAATACCTTTTGAACTCATAAGGCAATTATATTTCAGGGAGGATAAAGCCCAAATGGTTGTAACCGACAATAAGTATAGAACGCAACTGGTGTTGACAATTGAAAATTCTGATGGTGACTACGCTGATTTTGAGAAAATGCTCACTCAACTCCCGTATGAAGAGAATGCGCTCAAGAAGTTAGTGGCGAAAATTAATGATCAGGAAGTTTTGAAATCAAAGAATTCAAGAATCAGGACATTTATTGGACTTGGGGTAGTTGGTAACACGACAAGTTATGAGGGTGAAGTTGCGTTAGCTGGGGAAAACGTCAAAAATATAATTAAGTGTTCGCCATATTTACATGGGGGATTTGATTTTCTTTTCAACCCAAATATCGGTAAGCTGCTTTTCAGGGTCGAGCTTGCTGTTTTTAAAACGAGTCATGAAATGGTTAATGAGAACCCTACTGCACCAGCATCGTATGCTGCCCATAATTTTGAGTCATTGAATGCAGTATTTACCCCGCAAATAATTTATCATTTTTACAATGGAGATCCGTTAAAGGTATATGGGAGTGTAGGGACAGGTTTTAATATATCCAAATTTAGCAAGGATGTTTATAACCTCGAGGTTACCAATGTGAGTATTGTGATGACCCAGATTAAAAATTACACCTATAGAGATGAAACTCCATTTCAAAATTTATACTATTCATTTCCTGTGTCAGTAGGTCTTGTTTTTAAGAAAAAATATGAATTGATTGCATCTTATACTTACAAAACCAGAATTGCAACCGCAGCAGACTGTAGCATAAGTGTTGAGCGTTTCAAAGTTGGAGTCAATTATCTGTTCGGTAAACACTAAACCTTTTGATTATTAGATTTTTATTCTTAGCTTTGCCCTCCCGCAATAAAAGGCGGAATTACAAATTAAAAAACTATAAATAACAATGAATCAGTACGAAACTGTTATCGTTCTAACCCCGTTGTTGTCAGAAGAAGTTGCCAAAGAAGCATTAGCGAAATTTAGCAAGATCCTTACTGACAGCGGAGCCGAAATTGTTCAAGAGGACAATTGGGGTTTGAGAAAATTAGCGTA
>JAZKHD010000030.1:0-50634 GCA_040385565.1 Bacteroidota bacterium
TACTACCCTATTGAAACAAAGCTATACAAAATCGCTAAATGCAGCTCATCCACTTATATTCCTATTATTATAAATACCATTTTTGATTCGGATGTTTCAAAAATCAACTCGCTATACTTCGCTTTGCAGCGCAATAACGCATTATTGAATGGCTTGCAATCCTGCTTATAAACCTATTTCAATATAGGGCACTTGCATATGGCACCTATAAAAATCTGTGTATTCTCTGTGTCCGCTCTGTCTTTGCTCTGTGTTGGCTCTGTGTATTCACAGAGAACACACCCCTAAAAGGCCGATTATAGTCAGAAAAAGTCCCTCATAGTATCGAAACCGTATAATACAAGTGCACAATCCAAGCACACATTTTGCGAAATCCGCTTTATATCCTTAAAAAATAAACGGATTACCTATCTATGAGTTTATATTTGATAAGCATACAGTACATAGAATAAAGACCAGCACACACAAAAGTTGAATAGGGATCAATGAACAACAAAGAATTGAACGCATTCCTGACAAATAAAACACCTCATGCTATCGAACTATTAAATCATTTTATAAATGAGTATAACAGTATTGGAGCATTGGATATTCGAATAACAAAGTCAATGATCGCATTTAACCGAGACCGGGGAATTGCTTACGTGATTCAAATAGGAAAAGAATTTATTGATATTGTGCTTCCCTTTAACAAGCCAATGGAAGACAATATGTGCTTCAGAAAGATAAAGCAGGTGCCAGGCACCTCACAATACAATCATCATTTAAGATTATATTTCAGAGATGATGTTAACGAAGAAGTAAAACATTATATGGAATTGGCTTATCAGAATGGGGATAGCTCAAGATACCTCTAGTATTGTCCCGTTGCCAGCAGCACCAAAGTACAGGCATAAACAGGTTCAATAGCATTTTCCTTCAACAGTTCTGCTAATTGGGAATTCTCAGTTCCGGGATTAAAGACCACCCTTTTCGGATTGGTCCTTAATATGTAGTCATGATAGCCAGATTGCAAATCAGGCCCAATATATAGTGTTATTGTATGTATATCATTATGGATTGTTTCAGGTAGTTCAATTTCAACACCGGCAACTTCTCCCTTCTTTATTCCTACGTTCACAATATTATGTCCTTTGCCTTTTAGCATTTGTGCCGCTTTATAAGCATAACGGGACGGATTTGGCGTTGCGCCGATAATTAAGGTCTTTTTCATTATTTAAATTTTGAAAGTAGAGAAATTTGGCCAGCGTGATAGGCATGATGCTGCAACAAGCCGTTAAGCAACTCAGAATATTTGATAGACTCAGAAGAACTCCCTTTAACTGATAAATTCCAGTCGTCCACAGAAAAAAAGATGATTAGGTTGATCAATCTTTCGTTTGCTAAGTGAAAATCGCTAACAATATTATTCCATTCCGCTGAAGTTTCTTCCTTCGGAAAAGGCCAGTCTCCTGCAATCGGATCTGCAGGTAGGTTGCCTGTTAATCTGGAAGCCACTTCATCAGTCCAGGATGTTAAGTGCAACACAATTTCAGCAATGGAGTGTGCATTTGGGATGGGATGAGCGAAATACTGGTGCGCTACAACCTCAGAAATAATGTGGGAAGCGTTGTTGCCATGCCAGGCATTACCATTATAGGCTTTACGAAGTTCAGCTACATAGTCGATCATACCAAAACAACAATTAAGTATTGTTTCTGTTTAGGCAATCTTTAAAACTGCATTGGCGCAGTTGATGCCATCTATGGCCGCAGAAACAATTCCACCAGCATAGCCAGCGCCTTCCGCACATGGAAAAAGTCCTTTAATTTGAGGGTGCTGGTAAGTTTCTTTATCCCTTGGGATGCGAACTGGAGATGAGCTTCGGCTTTCAACTCCAACCAAAATAGCTTCATTGGTAAAGTACCCCTTCATCTTTTTACCAAAAAAGGGCAATGCATCTTTTAAAGCTGAAGCCACAAAATCGGGAAGTATTTCTTTAAGCATCGCGCTTTTGGTGCCCGGTAAATAAGAATTTTTTGGAAGATCATTAGAGAATCTACCCTCAACAAAATCTATCATCCGCTGTCCGGGGGCAACTAAATTTCCTCCGCCATACTTAAATGCTGTTTTTTCAACCTCGGCCTGAAAGTTCATCATACGGAGAGGATCATCACCTTTTACATCATCTAGCGTGATTTGAACTACAGTGCCTGAATTAGCGAAGGGATTGTTTCTTTTCGATGGAGACCAACCGTTAACCACAATTTCGTTGTCATGTGTGGCACATGGTGCAATGATGCCACCGGGACACATGCAGAATGAGAATACTCCCCTGCTGCCTACTTGTTCTACTAAACTATAATAAGCCGGGGGAAGAAATTCACTCCTGATATCGCAATGGTATTGGGCGGCATCTATAATTGCCTGCGGGTGTTCGATTCTTACACCCAGAGCAAAGGGCTTAGCTTCTACGAGAATGCCCTTAGCCTGCAACAATTGATAGATGTCCCTGGCGGAATGTCCTGTAGCTAAAATTACCGCATCTGCCGTAAAGGTTTCGCTATTGGCAACTACCACGCCTTTTACCGCATCGAAGTCAATAATAAAATCAGTTACCTTTTGATCAAAGTGCACCTCACCTCCGGCATTTAATATGGTTTCCTTAATTGCGGTAATAATATGGGGCAATTTGTTTGTACCAATATGTGGCCGGGCATCCATCAGAATATCTTGAGTAGCGCCATGATCTACAAAAACCTGCAATACTTTATTGATATCGCCTCTTTTATTTGACCTGGTGTAAAGTTTGCCATCCGAATAGGTCCCTGCGCCACCTTCTCCATAACAATAATTCGATTCTGTATTTACGATACCTTCCTTATTTATTGCAGCAAGATCTCTTCGCCTCTGCTTTACATCCTTACCACGCTCCAGGACAATAGGTTTAAGTCCGATTTCGATACACTGTAATGCCGCAAACAACCCTGCGGGGCCTGCACCAATAATGATCACCTGCTTCCCGTCCTTAACATTTGGGTAGTTTACCAAATGGTGTTCATTTGGCTTTTCTTCATTGATAAATGCTTTAATCATTAACCTGTAAATCACCTTTCTGGAGCGGGCATCTATAGACCGTTTCAAAATCTGATAACTTGTAAGTGACGAAGTATTAATTTTAAGTGCCTCAGCTAACTTGATTTTAATAATTGCTTCCTGATGTAATTCCTCTGGAGCGAGGGTAATTTCGATGTCTCTTTGCATAATTGAGTCAGGTTTTTATCCTGAATACTACAAATATACTAAATACTGAACTGCCAAAAAGTCTAAGTTGTTAGGGTTAGTGCTTGTTAACCATCTATTTTGCTTAGAATGTCAGGTTTTTGTCGACTGCTGTAACAAAGGTATGAAAATTGAGTTCTAATATGTAAATTAACAATTGACAACAAAACGAAATTCTCTAATAAGGAGAATCACTTTAAACTAATAAAAAATATGAAAAAAGTAGTCTTAGCAATAGTTGGTGTACTGGTTTTAATGGTTGCCATAAGCGGTTGTGGGTACAATGGTTTGGTTAAATTAGATGAGGATGTGCAAACAAAATGGGCGCAGGTTGAAACTCAATATCAAAGAAGATCAGATTTGATCCCTAACCTGGTTAGCACTGTGAAAGGTGCCGCTAAATTTGAACAAACTACATTAACCCAGGTAATCGAGGCACGCTCTAAGGCAAGCCAGATTACTATCGATCCAGATAAACTTACTGAAGAGAACATGCAAAAATATCAGGCAGCACAGGGACAACTGAGTCAGGCATTAGGTAAACTTATGGTATTGACTGAAAACTACCCTGAATTGAAAGCTACGCAACAATTCAGTGAGCTCTCTGCTCAACTTGAAGGAACTGAAAACAGAATTGCAGTTTCCCGGAAAGACTTTAACGAATCTGTACAAGTTTACAACACTAAAGTGCGGTCGTTCCCAAATAATTTAACAGCGGGCCTGTTTGGTTTTAGTAAAAAAGCAGCATTCAAGGCAGAGGCCGGTGCACAAAATGCACCAAAAGTTGAATTTTAAAATATAATTCTTATTGAAAGGTAATCCACGCTAGCTCTTAAGCATGGATTACCTTATTTTCTATTTGAAAAATTACCATGGGTATATTTACCGAGGAACAACAAGAACAAATAGCTGCTGCTATCGCAGAAGCAGAAAAAGCCACATCTGGCGAAATAAGAATTGCTATAGACAAGCACTGTGAGGGTGATGCCTTTGAAAGGGCTACCTCTTATTTTGCTGAATTAGGTATGGATAAAACATCGAGGCACAATGGTGTATTGATTTACCTTGCACATGCGGATCATAAGTTTGCTATTATTGGCGATAGAGGAATAGATCGCGTAGTGCCTGATGATTTTTGGGAAACTACAAAGGTGGCGATGCAGGCTCATTTTGCCTCAGGTAACCTGGCTCAAGGTATTATCGCCGGAGTCATGCTTGCCGGAGAAAAACTGGCTACATTTTTCCCATTTGAAAATGGTGACATTAACGAACTTCCCAATGAAGTTGTTTTCATGGATCAAAATAAAGGCAAATAAGCATGAGAACTCGATTTTTAGCTTTACTGTTTATTATTATTGGTTTCAATTCCATCGCTCAGGAATTTCCATCAAAGCCAAGTAAACTGGTAAATGATTATACCAATACGCTGTCAGCTGCGCAAATTCAGCAACTGGAAAATAAACTGGTTGCATTCGATGATTCAAGCTCTACGCAGATTGCCATTGCAATAGTTAAATCTGTTGGCGAATATGACATTAATGAATATGCCCTGGGACTGGGAAGAAAATGGGGTGTTGGCCAAAGTGGAAAAAACAATGGCATTATAATCGTTGTTGCGCTTGGAGACCGTAAAATTTCCATTCAAACCGGCTATGGCGTAGAGGGCGTTTTACCTGACGTTTATGCTAAAAGAATCATCGACAATGATATAAAACCGAATTTCAAAGCCGGCAATTATTATGAAGGCCTCGATGAAGCAACCACTTCAATTATTAAATACACTAGGGGTGAGTATAAAAATGATAACCCGAAATCTAAAAAGAAGAAAGGTAGCGGTGCTCCTTCAGTCATAGTGCTAATTATTATTATTGCGGTTATTGTAGGCTTAATAAAGAGAGGTGGTGGCGGCCGCAATGGTGGACAGGTAATTGGCAGTCGCGGCGTTGCTAATGCATTGTTCTGGAGCATGCTTTTGGGCAGCGGCAGAAGTTCTGGCAGCAGTTGGGGCGGCGGCGGGAGCAGCAGCGGAGGTGGCTTTGGTGGTTTCGGCGGTGGAAGCTTTGGTGGCGGTGGAAGCAGCGGTAGCTGGTAAAAATCAATGGTTTTATGGAAATTCTAAAATGGAAAACGATCTCTTCCAAATACTTAGTTAAGGAAAAATGGGCGACCCTTCGTGTAGACGTTGTTGACCTTCAAAACGGTGTTATTAAAGATGACTATTATGTGCTTGAATACCCCAACTGGGTAAATGCTGTTGCCCTTACGGGCGATGGGAAGATCATCATGGTTCGCCAGTACAGGCATGGTGGAGATATTGTTTCCCTGGAGATACCGGGCGGAGTGATTGATGGAGATGAAAATCCGGAGGATGCAATAAAAAGAGAAATGCTGGAAGAAACAGGTTATTCATTTGAAAGCAGCGAACTTATTGCAAGCACTTACCCGAATCCGGCAACCGCTAATAACATAACGTTCACATACCTGTTAAAAGGTGGAATTAAAACACATGACCAGCATTTTGACGAACATGAAATCCTGGTTGTAGAAGAATATACAGTTGAGGAAGTTAAGGCGTTATTGGCTGAAAATAAAATAGCGCAGTCCATACATTGTACTGCGCTATTCTACGGTTTAATGAAGATTGGTGCTTTAGCTTAAAGTGCTCTTAGCTCATCTTTAGTTTCTTTTGGATATCATGTACATATCCTTTAAATTTCTTATCTGTATCTATCAAATCTTCTACTGTTTGGCAAGCATAGATTACAGTGGAGTGATCTCTGCCGCCGAAGAATGCGCCGATTGTTTTTAATGAAGATTTAGTATGGCTTTTGGAAAGGTACATGGATATTTGACGCGCCTGAACAATTTCGCGCTTACGGGTCTGAGATTTCACCATATCAACAGGAACTTCAAAGTAATCGCAAACTAGCTTTTGAATGTACTCCATTGAAATCTCTTTGGAAGTATTTTTAATGAAATTCTTAAGCATCTGTTTAGCCAAGGCCAAATCGATATCCTTTTTATTTAATGTAGATTGGGCTAGCAAGGATACCATGGCACCTTCAAGTTCACGTACATTATTATCAATGTTATGAGCAACGTATTCAACAACCTCTGCAGGAAGCTCAATGCCGTCTGCATACATTTTCTTCCTTAAAATAGCAATCCTTGTTTCAAGATCAGGAATTTGAAGGTCTGCTGAAAGGCCCCATTTAAAGCGGCTTAATAGTCTTTCCTCTAAACCGGCAAGGTCTTTAGGTGCCTTATCAGATGATAGAATAACCTGTTTACCTGATTGATGGAGGTGATTGAAAATATGGAAGAATATATCCTGTGTTTTTTCTTTTCCTGCGAAGTTGTGCACGTCATCCATAATGATCACGTCCATTGCCTGGTAAAAGTTAACGAAGTCGTTAATGGTATTGTTTTTCAGGGAATCAACAAACTGCTGACAGAATTTCTCACAGGAAACGTAAATCACCAATTTATCAGGCATGTTACGTTTGATCTCATTACCAATGGCCTGCGCCAGGTGAGTTTTACCCAGGCCAACCCCTCCATAAATCATTAAAGGATTAAATGAAGTACCGCCTGGTTTCGCTGCTACTGCATAACCTGCAGACCGAGCCAGACGATTGCAATCTCCTTCTATGTAATTATCAAATGTGTAATTTGAATTCAATTGGGGATCAACGTTTAACTTTTTTAAGCCTGGAATGATAAAAGGGTTTTTTATATCCTTATTAATCGAGACAGGTATTGGCATCGACTGGATCTTTGCTTCCGCACCATTTCCATTGCTGGGCATGTTGGTAGTATAAGGAGATCCGGTATTACTGGATTTATCTACTACGATATTATATTCTAATCTACCTTCGTCACCAAGTTGCTTTTTAACTGTTTTTCGCAACAGTCCTACATAGTGTTCTTCCAACCATTCATAGAAGAATAAACTGGGAACCTGTATGGTTAAAACTTTGCCTTCCAATTTCAATGCTGATATCGGTTCGAACCAGGTTTTAAAACTCTGGGTCGGAATGTTATCTTTTATGATTTGGAGACAATTCTTCCATACTTCGGTACAAGTTTTTTCCATAGTAATTCTATAATTTGTTGGTTTACAGTTACGATACGAGCGTTAAAATATTGCTGTTTCGAGAGATCGAATATTCAAAAAATTATCAACAAAAAAAACTTAATTTTCATTTATTTGGTAAGTACTTAAACAGCAATAGCATACCCCTGTTAACCTGAATTTTTTATGTTGATAACTATTTATTAACATGTGAGTTAATATTCACCGAAAATACTGCGAAGCGTATCTGAAATTTCGCCAAGCGTGCAGTAAGCTTCAACAGCAACTAAAATAAATGGCATTAAATTTTGAGTTCCCGCAGCGGCATCTTTTAAGTCAGCCAATGCCTTCGAGGCCGAGGAATTGTCCCTTTCAAGCTTTAAAACGGCTATTTTATCCATTTGTACCTTTCTTATGGAATCATCAACATGAAAAGAATCATATACAGCGTCTTCTTGCTGCCCAAATTTATTAACCCCAACAATAATCCTTTGCTTTTCCTCTACTTCTATCTGATGTTGATAGGCAGAATCCGCAATTTCATTCTGAATATACCCGGTTTCTATGGCGTTTACTGAACCTCCCATAGCATCAATTTTATCGATATAAAGCTGCGCGGCCTGCTCGATTTCATTGGTCAAATTTTCAACGAAAAATGAACCTGCCAAAGGGTCAACCGTATCGGTTACTCCGCTCTCAAAAGCAATAATCTGCTGTGTACGTAGCGCCAGCTTGGCGGCTGCCTCTGTTGGCAATGATAACGCCTCGTCATAACCATTGGTATGCAAAGATTGAGTGCCTCCAAGTACTGCGGCCATCGCCTGGTTTGTTACCCTGACAATGTTATTCAGTGGTTGCTGTGCGGTTAAGGTAGAGCCTCCTGTTTGAGTATGAAACCTCAGCATTTGAGCCTTCTCATCAGTAGCACCCAGGTCCCTCGTGATTTTGGCCCACATTCTTCTTGCAGCCCTGAATTTGGCAATTTCTTCAAAAAAATTATTGTGACAATTGAAGAAAAAGGAAAGTCTTTTTGCAAAAACATTTATGTCAAGCCCTTTGTCAAGGGCGGCATTCAAATAAGCCTTTCCGTTTGCAAGCGTAAACGCCAGCTCCTGAACAGCAGTACTGCCTGCTTCTCTGATGTGATATCCGGAGATTGAGATTGTATTCCACTTAGGCACCTCATTACTGCAATATTCAAAAATGTCTGTAATAATGCGCATTGAGGGTTTGGGTGGGTATATATATGTTCCCCTTGCTGCATATTCTTTCAAGATGTCATTTTGTACTGTCCCTGAAATTGAACTTATATCTGCCCCTTGCTTTTTAGCAAGAGCAATATACATTGCCAGCAGGATGGAAGCTGTTGCATTGATTGTCATTGAAGTGGTAATGTTCTGAAGTGGTATGCCATCAAACAATATCTCCATGTCTCTTAGCGAATCAATTGCAACCCCAACCTTGCCTACTTCTCCTTCAGCCATCTCATGATCGGAATCATAACCTATTTGCGTAGGAAGATCAAATGCAACTGACAATCCTGTAGTGCCTTGTTGTAGCAGATAATGATATCTTTTATTAGACTCTTCGGCCGTCGAAAAGCCTGCATATTGGCGCATGGTCCATAACCTGCCCCTATACATGTCTTTTTGTATACCCCTTGTATAAGGGTATTGGCCAGGCATTTCAGTATTAATTACTGGATCTGCATAAAGTTCTTTGATTTCAATTCCTGAAGCAGTGGTTATTTTTTTCTCGTTCATTTTAGCGCTGCTGATGAATTTCTTTTTTGATCAGATCTAAAGTTAGCTGGTATGGATTTTCTTCCAGGTGTGCAAGGTGCTGTAAGACTTTCTTGCAAAAGTCCAAACCTGATGCCTCCTCTACTAATCCCTTAGAGGCATTTGCAACCATCGAAATGGTATCTTCTTTAAGTTTACGAACAACTTCCCAGGCGACAGTACTCACATACAGTTGTTGTGTGATGTTATGCTGGTACTCTGCATTGATTTCATTTATTACTATCGATTGCAATACTGATATGGAAATGCCTTGCTGATGAAGCCGAACCAATAAATTGGCAGGATTAATACGTTCGACAAATAAGATTAAACGCTCATGTGCCTGCAATTGTAGCGAGAGCAATTCATTACTTTTTTTCTCCGGCACCGCGGCTATTTTGATCTTCAGAAAATCAGTGATATGATTTCTAAGTAAAAAGTAAGCAAACCCGACTATAATAATTCCGGCTAAGGCGGTAACGGCAACTTGATATAAAAAGGGTAAAAGCTCC
Source organism: Bacteroidota bacterium (assembly GCA_040385565.1). Taxonomy (GTDB): domain Bacteria; phylum Bacteroidota; class Bacteroidia; order Sphingobacteriales; family Sphingobacteriaceae; genus Pedobacter. The sequence continues at coordinate 9,630 of JAZKHD010000030.1, forward strand.
ATTTTGCTTTGTTTATTTATAGTAATAATTAAGGTTTAGTCGCCGCAAAAATGTACATTTTATTTATATTTACCCCACAATCATAAGCTTACAGTCCAGGTAAGAATGATAGGTTGGCAACAATATAACTATCTTTGCACTTTGTAACAATTAATACTATGAGCACTACAGTTGAAACTTCATTTGCACCGGTAACATTCACCGATGGGGCAGTTAAAGAACTCTTTAAATTAAAAGACCAACAAGAAATTACTGACGATTTTGGCCTTCGTGTTGGTGTTGATGGCGGAGGCTGTTCAGGAATGAGCTATGTTTTGGGATTTGATCAAAAAAAAGACGGTGACCAGGAATTTTTTATCGATGGCATTAAGGTCTTCATGCATAAGGCACACCAAATGTATCTACTAGGGATGCAGGTTGATTGGCAGGATGGCTTGAATTCAAGAGGTTTTACATTTAGTAATCCAAATGCGAACAGCACATGTGGGTGCGGAACGAGCTTCTCTGTTTAATTGGCAATCTTTGTAACATTATAAGTAGTCCCGCTGTCTTAACAGCGGGACTTTTTAATTTTATACCCGGAAAGAAATTACATATCTATAATGACCTATACTGAAAACGTCAGACTTGCCCTCCAATCTATAAAAAGTAACCGGTTACGAACCATGCTTACTGCGTTGATCATCGCAATCGGTTTATCAGCCTTGGTTGGAATCCTGACGACTCTTGATGCCGTTAAAAAAAGCATGACAGAAGCTTTCTCCAGTATGGGTGCAAATTCATTTACAATCAGAAACCGGGGTATAGGCATAAGGGTTGGCGGTGGTGGACAACGACCGAAACCATTCAGGTCTATTAAGTATGAGGATGCAATAAATTTTAAAGAACGCCTGAATGCACCGGCTACCGTGGCGATAAGTGTTTTCGCCTCCGGAGGTGCGACTGCGAAATATGGTACAGAAAAAACTAATCCCAATATTGGCATACAGGGAATTGATGAAAACGGGTTAAATTCACAGGGACTTAATTTAAGTTTAGGGAGGAATTTCAGCTTATCGGAGGTGTTATCGGGAAATAACCTGTGTATTATCGGTAGTGAGATCAGCACTAAGTTGTTTAAAAAAGAATCTCCCCTGGATAAGATCATTAACGTGGGGAACCACAGATTAAAGGTGATCGGTGTGTTGGAATCAAAAGGACAAAGTATGGGATTTAGTGGCGATAGAGCGGTGTTTGTTCCTTTGCTTAAAGCCAAACTCATAAACACCAATTCAAATCCTTCTTATACGATTACAGTTATGGTCGTAAATAATGACCAAATGGATAATGTAATTGGTGAATCAACTGGAGAGTTCAGAAACATCAGGAAGGTAAAAATATCAGAACCCAATAATTTTGAAGTAACTAAGAGTGATGCTGTTGCACAAACCTTGTTTGAAAACCTGAAATATATTGTTTTGGGCGGTGTTGCAATTGGAGGTATCACCTTAATAGGCGCATCCATTGGCCTGATGAATATCATGCTTGTATCTGTTACTGAACGGACACGGGAAATCGGGATAAGAAAGGCAATCGGCGCAAATCCATCGGTTATCAGAAAGCAATTTTTAATTGAAGCCGTTATGATTTGTCTTATGGGCGGTGCATTTGGCATCTTCTTAGGAATTAGTTTGGGGAATTTAATTTCCTTTGCTATGGGAGGATCTTTCATTATACCATGGGAGTGGATTTCGGGCGGGTTTGCACTTTGCGTCCTGGTAGGAATAGCCTCAGGTTATTACCCCGCAAAAAAAGCTTCAAAACTGGATCCAGTTGAAGCTTTAAGATATGAATAATTAGAATATCCTTTCCTAGTTTCGTGCTTACGGGCTAAGTATGCGTGATAAATTATAAAGCTTTTGGTAGTCTTAGGTGCTCCGCTATCGGCGCAGTATTGTGGCCGTAAGTCTTAAGTAGTACTTTATTTATAACATCTTTCATATCGAACTGTACGTCCTCATGAAGTTTGTAAAATTTGTTTAACATTGAGATCGCTGCCTTGACAAAATAGACATACAATTTCTCGTTGAATTGATATAAAGGTGAGAAAATCCCCTGCTTGAAATCAAGCGGTACATTTTGAAGTAATTGTATTCTTAATTCAAGATCGGTCATCACATCCTTCGTTACCTTGAAGTGGTGGTTTATAGTTCCAGCGAGTTTCCTCATCCTCAACAAGGTATCTTTAGCATTGTACTTCCCCGAAGTAAGGTCGGATAATCCAATTGTGATGTCACGACTGAGCTTTTCAAATCGCAAGGCAAGGTCTTCTTCATTCTCCAGCAACATAAAGTGAAGGTGCTCTGTAAGCACCTTATCCTTAGCAATTAATCTGAGTAGCAATTTATCCTTTTCCTTTTCCGGAAGAGACTTTATCTCAGCTTTGAGCTCTTTATGCTGAGCTAAGCGCATTAGAATGGGTTATCTTTTAAGTACTTTTCCCACTTCCATGCAGAAGACATCATGTCATCCACCCCTAATTCTGCTGTCCAACCTAGTACATTAGAAGACTTGGTAACATCACCCCAAACTTTTTCTACATCACCACCACGTCTGGGACCAATTGTGTAATTTAACTTTTCTCCAGTAGACTTTTCAAAGGCGTTAATAATTTCCAGTACTGAAGAACCTTTGCCGGTCCCCAAGTTGAATACCTCATAGTTTGACGCAGATTCACCATTTTCCAATCGCTTAATTGCTGCAACATGTGCTTTCGCCAAATCAACAACGTGGATATAATCCCTTACTGCGCTACCATCCTTAGTATCGTAATCATTGCCGAACACAGTGATAGGCCCGCGTTTTCCAATGGCAGACTGGGTGATAAACGGCACCAGATTTTGCGGCACACCAATAGGAAGTTCACCTATTAACGCGCTTGCATGTGCACCAACCGGATTAAAGTAACGAAGAGAGATTACATTTAAAGATGGACTAACGAGGCAGGTTTCAATAAGAATTTCTTCTGCTATCTGCTTGGTATTTCCGTAAGGAGACTCAGCTTTTTTAGTTGGTGCTTCCTCTGTAACTGGTAAAACATCAGGTTGACCGTATACTGTACATGATGAAGAAAATACAAGATTTAGCTTGCTGTCATAGGCATTTAGAAGATTTATTAACGAATAGAAATTATTCTTATAATACTTTAAAGGCTGTTGAACTGACTCTCCAACTGCTTTAAATGCAGCAAAATGTATTATACCTGATATATCGGGATACTTGGCGGCAAATTCTTGTACCCTTCGTTCGTCGCAAAGATCAAGCTCAACCAGTTCATGGTCTACTCCCGTAATTGCTTTGAGCTGCTTTAGTATTTTGGGGCTTGAATTTGAAAAGTCATCAATAATTACAACTTCATAACCTGCGTTATGTAGTTCAACAACTGTATGTGATCCGATGAAACCGGTGCCTCCCGTTACTAATATTTTAGACATTTTTTATTTAGCGGTTATATGTTGTAAAATCTTTATGCTCTTTGTTTGTTAGCGCTTCAGTGGGCAAGGACTTAAAGTATTCGTAAGTAATTTTTAAACCTTCAGCCCTGCTCACTTTGGGCTCCCATCCCAACAATTCTCTTGCTTTGGTAATATCTGGTCTTCTTTGTTTTGGATCGTCTACAGGAAGATCTCTCAAAACAAGTTTCTGACTTGTACCGGTCAGCTTTATTATTTCTTCGCCGAATTGTTTAATTGTTATCTCATCTGGATTGCCAATATTAACCGGTTGAGCATAGTTGCTTAACAAGAGTCTATAGATGCCTTCGATCAAATCATCCACATAACAGAAGGAGCGGGTTTGAGAACCATCACCAAACACAGTAAGGTCTTCACCCCTCAAGGCCTGCCCAATGAATGCAGGTAATACACGACCATCATTTAAGCGCATTCTTGGCCCATAAGTATTGAAAATTCTCACAATTCTAGTTTCTAAACCATGAAATGTATGATAAGCCATTGTAACCGCCTCCTGAAAGCGCTTTGCCTCATCATAAACACCTCTTGGACCTACAGGATTTACATTGCCCCAATACTCTTCTGGCTGAGGGTTTACACTTGGGTCACCGTAAACTTCTGATGTAGATGCAATAAGCATTCTGGCACCTTTATTTTTTGCTAAACCAAGCAAATTGTGAGTTCCAAGGGAGCCAACCTTAAGCGTTTGAATAGGAATTTTTAGGTAATCTATAGGGCTTGCCGGAGATGCGAAATGCAAAATATAATCCAGCTTTCCTGAAACATATACAAATTTTGAAACATCATGATGGGCGAACTCAAAATTCTCCAGTCCAAATAGATGTTCAATATTCTGCAGGTCACCTGTAATCAAGTTATCCATCCCTATAACATGATAGTCTTCCTTGATGAACCTATCACACAAATGTGAGCCCAGAAAGCCAGCAGCACCTGTAATTAACACTCTTTTACGTTCCATTAATTATATATGTTTTATTACTAATACCCGTGTAAATTTCTAAAGTTAAATTGCCATTAAACAGCATTTGCAAGATAATAAGGGCGTTTCAAATTTAATGAACTATCTTCGGCTAAAGATAATAAATAAACAAATGCTTTGGCTTTACAATATAGCAATTCAATTTTATGGATTACTTGTCAGATGCTATTCATTATTTAATAGGAAGGCTAAATTATTTGTTGAAGGCAGAAAGGATGTTTTTGATCAAATAAGCGTCCGGCTGGAACCTGATAAAAAACATATTTGGTTTCATTTTGCTTCGCTTGGCGAGTTTGAACAAGGCCGTACAGTGATTGAACAGATTAAGCTTGATCGTCCTGATAAAAAAATCGTAGTCACATTCTTTTCTCCATCAGGCTACGAGATAAGAAAAAACTATCCGCTGGCTGCAGGTGTTTTTTACCTTCCCTTAGATACTCCCAACAATGCCAGAAAACTGATCGATGCATTCAATCCAGAACTTGCAGTGTTCACCAAATATGAGTTCTGGTATCACTACTATAACGCCTTGCAATCCAGAAAAATACCAATTATTCTAATATCTTCTATTTTCAGGCCTGATCAAGTGTTTTTTAAGTGGTATGGAAAGTTCAACAGATCAATATTGAAATGCGTTCACCATTTTTTTGTTCAAAATTTAGAAAGCATTGATCTACTAAAAACCATTGGCATAAACAAAGTTACCCTTAGTGGCGATACGAGATTTGACCGCGTGTTTGAAACTGCTGTCTCAGCCAAACCTCTTAAAGAAATTGAGCAATTTCTCAATGGATCCCCTGCATTGGTGGCAGGAAGTACATGGCCTTCTGATGAGCATCATCTAAAAAAACTTATTGATAAGCACCCAAATTGGAAGTTTATTATAGCCCCCCATGAAATTGACGAATCCAGAATTAGCAACCTCATAAAGCTGATTCCCTCATCATCTAAATATTCTGAACTTAACGGAATAAATGCAAATCAGACCTTGATAATTGACAACATTGGCATGCTATCGTCACTGTACCAGTATGCCAGGATAGCTTATATTGGCGGCGGATTTGGTGCCGGAATACACAACACGTTAGAAGCAGCAGCCTTTGGGATACCAATAATATTTGGACCGAATTACAATAAATTTCAGGAGGCGAAAGATTTGCTTCACGTGGGCGCTGCTCGGAGCATCAATAATGAAGACGAATTACTTGAAGCGTTTAACGACTTTTCAAAAAGCGATACTCCTGGTATGCAAGCCCAGGCCTACGTTTTATCAAAGAGAGGCGCTACAGCTCAAATCATTAACTATATAGGAAAAATAGTTTAAGAGACTGCCATCTGCGCCAGTGCAGTGATAAACTTGGGATTGTCATTAAGACTTTCCACCAATTGCACCTGCTCGCCACCCAGTGCCCTGAATTCCTCATGGTACTCAACAGTAATCTCATATAAAGTCTCCAAACAGTCTGCAACAAATGCCGGACTAAGTACCAGTAGCCGCTTTTTACCCTCGGCCGCCAGTTTCTTTAAAACATCTGTGGTATAAGGTTGTACCCAAGGCTCCTTGCCTAGCCGGGATTGAAAGCAAACCGTGTAATTATCCCGGGAAATAGACAATTTATCAGCGATTAACTGTGCGGTATGGTGTCCTTGAGCTGAATAGCAGAATTTGTTTTTATCATTAAAGTTATCACAGCAATTTTCATTTTTTAAACAATAGCTGCCTGTATGATCGCACTTTAAAAGCTGACGCTCAGGAAGTCCGTGAAAACTAAATAATAAATGATCAAAGCTTTGAGGATTATGCTTTTGTGCATTGTCTGCAAAAGTTTCTATAACAAGTTCATTATCATGAAACGAATTGACAAAAGAAATTGGCGGAATAGTAGGCCATTTGCTAACTATTTCCATTACATTTTGAATCACAGATCCTGTACTTGCAGAAGCATATTGGGGAAACATTGGAATTACTTTGATACTTTCTACCAGACCAGTCTTCATTTTTTCAAGAGCAGCAATAATAGATGGATTCTGATAACGCATAGCCAACTCTACGTGGTAATCCTCCCCTAGTTGCTCCTGAAGTTTGGCTGCCTGAATTAGACTGTAATAAAGTAATGGGGACCCCTTTTCACCCCAGATTTTTTTATAAAGTTTAGCTGTTTTCGGACTACGGAATGGTACTATGATACCTTTAACAAGCAGCGTTCTTTTGAATGCATTGATATCAATTACCCGCTCATCCATCAAAAACTGGTCAAGATATTTTCTTACATCTGCCACTTCCGGACTATCTGGCGTGCCTAAATTCACTAATAATATACCCTTTTTTCCCATAACAGTGCCGCGAAAATAAGCTATTAAAATAATGAATTCAATTCTGTAAAAGGAATAATTACTTTTTAGTGATCAAGCAAAAAAGATTTTACCTGTTCCATTAGCCACATAGGTGTTGAGGTAGCTCCGCAAATACCGACACGGTCTTTAGGGTTGAACCAACTGAAGTCTATTTCCTCTATGTTGGATATAAAGTATGAGTTGGGATTGAATTTTTTACACACATCATAAAGTACCTTTCCGTTTGAGGACTTTTTACCGGACACGAAAAGTATCACCTCGTAATTTCCGACGAATTTTTCGAGATCCGAATAACGATTGGACACCTGCCGGCAAATGGTATCATTCGCTTTCACATCATATCCCCTGGTGATCAACTCATTCTTGATGTGATAAAATTTGTCAGTGCTTTTTGTTGTCTGGCTATACAAAGTAAATTTAGCAGGAAGATCTATTGAATCGAGTTCAGCAAGATCCTGAAAAACGATAGCCTTACCATCAGTCTGGCCCTGTAAGCCAATTACCTCTGCATGCCCATGTTTACCAAAAATCAAAATTTGTTCGTCCTCATCGTGTGAACCTTTAATCCTGTTTTGCAGTTTTAAAACGACCGGACAAGAGGCGTCTATCAATGTGAGGTCATTTTCCAGCGCAAGTTGATAGGTGGATGGAGCTTCACCATGGGCGCGAATCAACACTTTTTCGCCACGCAGGCCGTTCAACTGGTCATGATCAATGATTCGAAGTCCTCTATCTGTAAGCCGTTTTACTTCTTCGTCATTGTGCACAATATCTCCTAAACAATAAAGGTATTCCTCATTATCCAGAATATCTTCAGCCATATCAATAGCATACACCACTCCGAAACAGAAGCCCGAAGCCTTATCTATAGTTACACTTAGATCGTAATTCATTTAATACAGAAGTATAGGTAAGACAAAAATACACAAAAAACCTTTATATCATTCTTGCATATGTTTCCTTGCTATAATCAATTTTTGATAAGTCGCAACAATTAGCAAGTAAGTAAGTGAAATCATCTGTATTGGATGCAAAAGAAGATTTATGAAAGGATTTTGACCGGTTAAAAAAGAGATCATTACTCTGGTTAAAAAAATTAATCCCAAAGGCAGTGTAAAAAAAGCTTTATCAAATTCAATAAGCAAGACCAGAGGGCCAACCAAAGCGAAAACAATAAATGCCAATGCACCGAAAGCACTGAGCTCTAAGGCATGACAAAGCTGTTTGGAATATGCCCGAGTAGACTCTCCGCCTTGCTTATAGAGAAGCTTATTGGCAATTAGGATTTCGGTTCGAAGGCTTTTATCTTTAATAGTCCGTGCCAAACGAAATGCGATTGAACCGTTATCTTCAACTCCCGCAAGCCAGCGATGCTCTTTGTAAATATTAGCGTTAAATATAATACATGTGGTATTGACCGCGGAAAATGCTGGAGTAGCAAAAAGACGCACCAGACGCAATGGCAGCAAATTAATGAGTAGATATTCTGAAAGCGGGGCTAGAACTCTATCTGTTAGATTGACAAAAACACGATTCGGAATTACGCTAAGCATAGTTAGGTTGAACACCTGCATTCTATAAATCATGCTGTTAAACAGCCCTTTTTTTACAACAGCATTTTTGTTAAGAAACACAAGATATTTTCCTGCGGCTTCAAATGCTACCTGGTCAGCCGTTCTATCACCGGTTATAATGATTTCTGTATTTTCGTAATCCTGCAGACCTATAGAATCTAACAATTCTTGGCACTCACCCTCATTACCTGAGATTATAATGGTTATTTTATCTCTGAATTTTCTCCCGTAATGGCCAAGTTTGGGGTTGGACAAAAAGTTAAATAAAGTAACTGTAAACCTCAGCACCAAAAAGAGCAATACAATGTATAAAAAGCCGATCATACTATTACAATTTCAGCAACTAAGGTATCAATTGAGGCTAGCTTAAATAGACCCGGTCTTCCTCACCGTCAACGTCCATAATGACATCCACATGTTCTTTTAATACTGTGGCCAGTTGAAGGCCAACAAAATCTGTTGCAATAGGAAATATTTTATGACTTCTATCAACCAAGACAACGGTTCTGATCTTCTTGTGTGGTGTGTTGATAAATACACCCAAGCCATAAGCAAGTGTTTTCCCACTATTCAACACGTCATCAACCAAGATTATTACCTTATTTTTCCAGTATGGTTCATCGAGATCAGTAGTTGCAACGAGTCTGCTGTTGAACCTGTCCAGCTCAATTCTAAGCATTGTAATCTCAATATCTGAAATCTTTTTAAGGACAGCCTGTAACCTCAGAGCAAGTTTATAACCGCGATCCCAAATACCTGCCAGGACGATTTCGGTTTCATCCAAATTATCTTCCAGGATTTGATAAGCTATTCTATTGATCTTTTGCTGTATTTGATTTTTATCAAGAATAAGCAACTGCGACTCTGCCATAAGATAGACGATTTGTTCAGTCACAAAAAGAACCATTTTAAGGTTCATAATCAAACTTAGATAAAAATATTTTTGTGCTATAAAAAAATATTTTCAACTGTGTGCAACGTTTAGGTTAAGTCTGCGTCTAATGAATAATGCCGGGTCAATCAAATCATATTATGAATAGCTTTAACATATTTAAAATTTCTTTGTTTACAATAATGGTTTCGGTGTCGATAGTTACCAATGCTCAACAAACAAAAACTGTATCTGTTAGTAATTTTCAAGAAATATCAGTATCAGGCGGAATTGACTTGTACCTATCTCAGGCAGGTGGAGAAAGCGTAAAAATTATCGCTCACGCTGATCTAATAGATAAAGTTTTGATCGAGAAGTCTGGCAATCAATTAAGAGTAAGGTATAAAGAAAACACGAGCTGGTCCAGGATAATGGAAGGCCAGAATACGAAGGTATATGTTAATTACAAAACACTTTTGGCCATATCTGCAAGCGGAGGCAGTGATGTAGTTTCACAAAATACCATTAAAACGGAAAGACTCTCTGCGCATGCTTCAGGCGGTTCAGACATGAAGCTCAATGTCTCTGCTAAAGACATTCAGGTAGAAACAAGCGGAGGTTCTGATGTTTATTTGAAGGGTTCTGCAGTAAATATGACTGCGAATGCAAGTGGCGGGAGTGATATTGATGCCTTGGGATTTACAGTTGAATATGCAAAAGTAAATGCCAGTGGGGGTTCAGATATAAATGTGAATGTAAGTAAAGGACTGGAAGCCAATGCAAGTGGCGGCAGTGATATAAATTATAAAGGCAATGCTGCTGTTAAGAAAACTTCTTCGAGTAAAAGTGGCGATGTCAAAAGACTAAATTAAAATTTAGATAATTAGTAGTTAAAAACCTGCCTGGCGGATACCGGCAGGTTTTTTTATGCCCTGCTTCTGGGTTTATAGGGGAAGTAGATAAAGTTAGCACCCTCTGGAACAACTACAAAAACGCACATAAAATCTTCGGGCTTTTTATAGCTTTTAAGAAACATGTTTTTTTTATCTGCTGCGATTATTCCTTTTTCTACAAACTCCTCCAGAGTACTTGCCTGAATTGTCCATTCTGTATTTAGTTCTTTGCTATCAAGTATAACTTCTCCAATACTAACTGTATGTTGATGGGCAATAAAAATGGGATGTAAAGACAGTCCTTCAACTTTGATTTCGACTGCAATCTCCCGGATTGATTCTGAATATAGTTCCAAATCTTTCTCCAGACTCAATAGCGGGCTTTTAGTTTTTCCGGGTTTATTCTCTTCCGGTTGTTGAGGCAATAATTCTTCAATATCCATAATTTGTTTCCTATTGGCCGGAACTGCGTAATTTTAAGAGGACAACATTTTCGACATGCTGTGTATGAGGAAACATATCTACCGGTTTAATCCTTACAACTTCATATTTACTAGTCAGCAATTCAAGATCTCTGGCTTGGGTAGCTGCATTGCAACTTACATAAACAATCTTATTTGATTCCATTTCCAATAACCGTTCTATAACATCGGTATGCATGCCAGCTCTTGGGGGATCAGTTATCACAACATCTGGTTTACCATGCGCCTGTGTAAACTCAGCCGTCAAAATGTCTTTCATATCACCCGCATAAAAAACGGTGTTGTCAATTTCGTTTAATACCGAATTGAACTTCGCGTCTTCTATAGCAGTAGGTACATATTCAATTCCGATCACTTGTTTAACACTTCTCGCCACGAAATTTGCAATGGTGCCTGCTCCAGTGTACAAATCATAAACCAACTCGTCCCCCCTAAACGCGGCAAACTCTTGCGTAATTTTGTAAAGTTCGTGCGCCTGATTGGAGTTGGTCTGGTAAAATGATTTGGCACCGATCTTGAATCGCAATCCACCCATCTCTTCAAAAATATATGATCGACCGGAATAAGTAATCACGTCCTGATCAAATATTGTATCATTCTTTTTCTGGTTTACAATGTACAACAAGGCTGTGATCTCTGTAAAATTAATCTTCAAAAATTCCATCAGGCCATCAATAGCACCCTGATCAGCATATGCAAAAACGACAACCACCATTACTTCCCCAGTAGAAGACGTCCTGATTATTAAATTCCTTAGGTTGCCTTCATGGTTTCTAAGGTCATAAAACGATAAGTCATTATTGATTGCATAAGTTCTAACACTGTTCCGGATTGAATTTGACGGCTCTGCTTGAAGATAGCAATGCTGAATATCCAGAATTTTGTCAAACCGAAGCGGAACGTGAAAGCCAAGCGCATTTAACTCTAGATCCGGATTGGGGCCATCAAGGTCAACAGGCCGTTCAACCATATCATTCTTGTCCAACCAGCGTTTGTTTGAAAATGTATATTCAAGTTTATTGCGATAGTATTTGTTATCTGATGAACCCAGTATAGGTTCCATACCAGAAGTATCAACTTTGCCAAGTCTCTGCAAAGCGGCTGCTACATTTTTACTTTTGAAAGTTAACTGTGCCTCATACGTCATATGCTGCCATTTACAACCTCCACAAGTACCAAAGTGCTGACAAAAAGGATCTGTTCGCAGCTCTGATGCTTTACTTAGTTTCTCAATTACGGCTTCAGCAAAATTTTTCTTCTTTTTTACAACACGTACATCTGCGACATCACCAGGAACAGCTTTGTCTACAAAAACAACAAGTTCGTCTGATTTTCCTACTCCTTTACCTTCCTCTGCAATGTCAATTATGCTGATGTTTGACAAAATGGTTATAGCCGAGGATCTTTTGTTTCTACTCATTATGGCACAAAGCTAGAGTTTTTTTAGATAAAAGGAATCCAATAAGCTTTAGTAAGCTTTAAATAAAAACCAAATATGCCCCGCTCAATTATCCAGAAACCTTAAAATAAAGCCATAAATACCTTCTGCCAGGTCGAAACTGAGGTCGAACTCTTCATCTACTGAAACGGAAATCTCAAAAATTTCTTTGCTCATAGCCCAAAAAATTAATATATCAGGCAAATATGCATGTTTTTATACCGAAAACCAAAACGGTATAGTTTTAGGACACGTAAATTATAAAGCAGCTTTTACAAGGAAGGGCAGCAATTCTTTCTGAAAGCTTACGAAGTTTTTACGGACGTCTGAATCACTAACTGAAGTGAAGGCAAATGAGAAACAAATACTCTTACTTGCCTTAAGAAGGAAGGCCAGGCCTTCCTTGCGGGACGGGTTATTTTTAAAATGATCCAGTTCCAGGTATGCCGATAGAAGCAAAGATTCCAGCTGGTCAGAAAGGTGCTTTAAAAATTCCTGGGAATTAGCATTCTCCCTAACAAAGTCCCAGCCTATAAATTCATTACATACAGTATAAGTTAACCTGCAAGTTTTCATAACGAGCGCCTTTAGATGCTCCTCTTCATCAGCAAATTGCGCCTTATTTTTAAGTATTTCGTGAAGATTTAAATCAAGATAGTTCATTAAGATAGCATCGAGGATCTGCTCCTTACTCTCAAAGTATTTATAGATCGTCGCCTTCGCTATTCGTGCTTTACGCGCAATTTCGTTAACACTGGTTTTATGATAACCATACTTTCTGAACAGTTCCTTTGCGGCTCTGATGATACTGTCTTTGATCTTTTCTGGTTCCATTAATTAGTTACCTGTATTGAATTCCCTGATATATACGTATTATACTTCTTCAGTGATGTTTTTGCAGGAGCTTTTGCCGGACTCCCATCTTCTAAAAGGTATTTAGCACCTGAGCATTTATCTGTAACTGTAAAGCTTGGATCATCAAGCTCAACTGCACATTGCTTTTCTGGATTAACAGTACTGCATCTGTCATATGCTACATATCCTCCTGAATTGCTTCTGTAAATCACTATTCCCGCTACACCATAACCTGATAATATAACTGCCCCCCCCGGACTGCTTAATCTAATCAATCTTGGATCTGTAAGAGGTGCACTAAAATTTACCGGAACGTTAGGAATAAGGTTTTGCTCCTTCCCGCAACCCAAAAGGGCGATAGTGAATAAAGCGGCGCCTGTAAAGTTCCTAAACATTAGATTAATGTTGTTTTATACTGCTTCAAAAATCGCGTATCATTCTCAGAGAATAGCCTTAAATCTTTGATTTCAAATTTTAAATTTGCGATTCGTTCGATACCCATACCGAAAGCAAACCCGCTATATTTTTTACTATCAATCCCACAATTTTCCAAAACGTTTGGATCCACCATTCCACATCCAAGTATTTCAACATAGCCGCTGTATTTACACATTTGACAACCTGCGCCTTTACAAATGGTACAGGAAATGTCCATCTCAGCGGAGGGCTCGGTGAATGGAAAGTATGATGGACGGAAGCGAACTTTTGTACCTTCTCCATAAAGTTCCTGTACAAAGTAGAATAAGGTTTGTTTAAGATCAGCAAAAGACACATTTTCATCTACATACAAGCCCTCTACCTGATGGAAAAAACAATGCGCCCTGGCAGAAATGGCTTCATTTCTATATACGCGACCCGGCATGATTGCCCTAAAAGGAGGTTTACCTGACTCCATCATACGCACCTGAACTGATGAAGTATGTGTACGCAATGCAATGTCGCCTCTTTCACCACCCTTTTTGATAAAAAATGTATCCTGCATATCTCTTGCAGGGTGTTCTTCAGGAAAATTAAGCGCCGAAAAATTATGCCAGTCGTCCTCTATTTCCGGCCCTTCTTCAACAACGAATCCAAGTTTACTAAAAATATCAATTATTTCTTTTCTTACAAGGGCAAGAGGATGTCTTGCTCCAATATCAAAACCTTCGCCGGGAAGCGTCAAATCCATTTGCGATCCCGCAGCAGGCTCAGAGACTGAATCCATGTCCTTTAAATCCTGATATTTTTGCTCGGCGAGTTGTTTGAATTGGTTGAGTACTTTGCCTAAAACTCTCTTTTCCTCGGAGGAAACCGACTTAAACTCTTCAAAAACATCTTTAATAATTCCTTTGGTACCCAGGAATTTTATACGGAACTGCTCAAGTTCTTCAGATTTGGTGGTTGAGAATGCATTGATCTCTTCTGTATATTGTGTTATTTTGCCTTGTAACATACCGCAAATATACAGCTATTTAATAACACTAAGTTCCTTGCCAACTTTTGTAAAAGCAGCAATTGCTTTATCCAAATGATGAATATCATGAGCTGCAGATAACTGCACCCTTATTCTTGCTTTCCCCTGCCCCACTACGGGATAGTAAAAGCCAATAACATATATCCCCTCCAAAAGCATTTTCGCCGCAAATTCCTGTGCTAACTTCGCATCGTACAACATGACAGGAACAATTGGATGAACTCCCTCCTTTATATCAAACCCAGCTTCAGTCATTTTTTTACGGAAATACATAGTATTACTTTCAAGTTTATCACGCAGGTCTGTAGTTTCACTTAAAAGATCCAGTACGGCAACAGAGGCACCTGTTATTGCAGGTGCTAAAGTATTTGAAAAAAGATATGGCCGTGATCTTTGTCTCAGCATATCAATAATTTCTTTTTTACCTGAAGTAAATCCTCCGGAAGCGCCACCAAGTGCTTTTCCAAGTGTTCCGGTAATAATATCTACTCTATCCATTACATTAAAATGTTCATGAGTACCCCTTCCGGTTTTGCCCATAAATCCTGTGCAATGCGATTCATCTATCATTACTAATGCTTCATATTTATCAGCGAGGTCACAAATTTTATCCAGTGGAGCTACAACACCATCCATTGAGAATGCACCGTCGGTTACGATAATCCTGTGCCTTGAGTCTTTGGCTGCTATAAGCTGTTGCTCCAGATCAGACATATCAGCGTTTTTATACCTGAAACGTTTCGCCTTGCATAAACGGACGCCATCAATGATAGAAGCATGATTTAACTCATCTGAAATGATGGCATCCTGATCATTGAAAAGTGGCTCGAACACCCCTCCGTTGGCATCAAACGCTGCTGCATAAAGTATGGTGTCTTCGGTACCTAAGAACCTGGATAGCTTTTCTTCCAATTCTTTGTGGACATTCTGTGTTCCGCAAATAAAGCGGACAGATGACATACCATAACCGTATTTATCTATTGCATGTTTTGCAGCAGTTATAACTGCTGGATGGGATGACAAGCCAAGATAGTTATTTGCACAAAAGTTGATCACTTCCTGTCCGGTGTCAATTTTAATATCGGCACCCTGAGGAGTAACAATTATTCTTTCCCGTTTATATAAACCGTCTTTTTCTATTTGCTCGAGTTCTTGTTTAAGAACAGGTTGTAGTGTGCTGTACATATCTTTAAAATTGATGCAACCAAAGTTATAAAATTCTCGTCTCTCATCTATAACCTAATTTCAAAGGGCTTAACAAACTTTAACACAATTTTTCTGTTAAGTCAGGTAACTAATACGATATTTAGGTTTAATTCCCATAAATGAGAAACATATACTTCGCGCTTATTTTATTGATCAGCAGTTTGGGGGTATCAGCCCAGCAATTTAAGTTAAGTGGGTTAATTAAAGATCCTGAAGGACAGCCTGTCCCCTTTGCTTCCGTTTACATTAAAAATACTACTCTCGGTACGTCTGCAAATGTGGATGGCTTTTACGGACTTGCATTAGAAAAGGGAACGGCTACTATTGTGTACCGAGCGATAGGTTATAAAGCCAAAGAAGAAACCATCACATTAGAGGGTAACATCACACAAAACATAACCCTTGTGCCTGAATCTTATACATTAAAAGGGGTAACTATTGATGGGAATGCTGAAGATCCTGCTTACGAAATTATTAGACAAGCAATTAGAGAGCGAAAGTCTCACCTAACGGAAGTGAAAGCATATACTGCAAATGTGTACATTAAAGGTGTTCAAAAACTTGTTGGCGCACCGAAAAAATTCTTTGGAAGAGATATTCAAAAAACGCTTGACCTCGACACAAATAGAAAAGGGATCTTATATTTATCTGAATCTACCTCTACGTTTGCTTTCGAGCAACCGAACCATATTCATGAAGAGATGGTTTCATCCAAGGTAGCTGGTCGTAATAATGCCTTCAGTTTTAACAAAGCATCCGATCTGATCATAAATTTTTATCAAAATATTCTTCTTGAAAATACACTGAGCTCTAGAGGGTTTGTATCGCCCATTGCTGATAATGCAATGTTGTATTACCGATATAAGTTATTGGGAGTAACAACTGACAATGGAGAAACAATCAACAAAATACAGGTAATTCCAAGGCGTGAGCATGATCCAGTGTTTAGAGGGACTATATATATAAAGGATGATTCATGGCATGTAGTAAATGCGGATGTGTTTCTGTCGAAGAACTCTGGAGTAAACTTAATTGACACCCTCAAAATTTCTCAGCAGTTCTTAAAAACTGAGAAAACCTATATGCCCTCCAACATCAACTTTCAATTTAATGGCAACGTATTCGGTTTTAAATTTGAAGGATACTATGTAGGCGTTTATAGCAACTATAACATTCATCCTAATTTCCCTAAAGGATATTTTACAGGTGAAATATTAAAAGTAACCAAAGCGGTAAATAAAAAAGATTCACTTTTTTGGCTTAACAGTCGTCCGATACCGCTGACTGCAGAAGAAAGCAGGGATTATGTAAGAAAAGATAGCGTGGCTGCGCTTAGAACATCAAAAAAATATCTCGATTCGGTTGAGCGAAACAACAATGAGTTCAAAGTTACCAAGCTACTCCTTTCAGGATACACTATAAATAATCGATATGAAAAAAAATCAGTCAGTTTTGATCCGGTTCTTAGATCGATATTTTACAATACTGTTGAGGGTTTCGCAGTTAACTATGGGATTACGTATAGAAAAAATTTGGATGACAGAAAGTATTATAGCTTTAGACCTGAGGCGAGATACGGCTTTTCAAGTAAATTATTTACAGCAAACCTAACAGCTAATTATTACTATGATCCAATTAAAAGGGCAAGTGTAAGCATAAGCGGGGGCTCGGGGATATATGACCTTAATCCGTTAGGGACAATGAGTTTGCTTAGTAACTCTATTAACTCACTCCTTTTTGAAACCAACTTTAGCAAGTTTTATAAGAAAGAGTTTCTCAATATTGGTACCACCCGTGAGTTAGCAAATGGCCTGCAGGGCTCGCTCGTTGTTGATTATACGCGAAATACAAACCTGATAAACAACAGTTCTTTCAAGATCAGAGATGTTAAGGAAAAAGAATTTACTTCAAACAATCCTTTTACCCCACTATCAGAAGTTCGATTATTTCCAAATTACACAGCTTTAACCCTAGCCGCAACGCTGACTTATACGTTTAGTCAACAATATATAACTCGTCCTGACGGCAAATTTTATCAGGAATCTAAATACCCAACTTTGATGTTAAACTATCGTAAAGGAGTAAACGGTGTGTTAAATAGTTCATCAGACTATGACCTTATAAATGCCAGTATTGCGCAAAGCAGGATCAGTGCAGGGTTGTGGGGATATTTTTCTTTTGTTGTTGGAGCCGGGAAGTTTTTAAACAATAACCAGGTATTCTATCCAGATTTTAAACACTTTCGAGGAAACAATGCATTATTTGTGCGCCCGGATCTTAGAAGATTTTTATTTTTAGATTTCTACCAATTCAGTACCGACGACCAATATCTAGAAGCCCATTTTGAACATAATTTTTCAGGACTGCTGAGCAATAAGATTCCAGTGTTACGAAAGTTGAAATTGGAAGAAGTTGTTGGAGCAAGCTACTTGAGCCAGCCTGTCAAAAGAAACTATACAGAATTCTATTTTGGCTTACAAAGACTAATTTTCAGGGCTACTTACGGATTTGCTTATGACGGGAACAAACGTGTTGAGCATGGTTTCAGGCTTAGTTACGGATTCTAGTTAATTTTAATCAAAGAGAAAGCTTTTTTCTAATTTTCTGGCGGAATACCTTTTTTATTTGATGGAAGTGCCGTGGTTTTATAACAAAAAGTGAGTTGGTACTGTAGTTCCAGCAAGGACCGGATGACTTTTGATCTTTGTTTTACTATTTGCATGAAGTTATAAAGTGTGGCTAACCTGCGGCAATTATATTTTTTACTATCTCTGCCGAGATTTGATTTAATAGCTCCTCTGGCATTTCTGTTTCAGAATGCCAGGTAGTATGACCGTCAACCAGTTTTGGTTGTATTGATCCCAGAGCCCGAAGCCCGTAAAATAGATTAAATTTATCTTCGTCTGTAAATGGTACTACAAGAAAATCTTTCTCTTTTCCATTAATAATTACTGTTATGTCAAATGGTTCCATTATGAAAGGTAATAAAAAAGGCGCCAAGAGGCGCCTTAAAAATTATTATTACAGAGACTAAACTCCTTTTTTACTAGTCATGTTAGCTTTCTTAGCTGGCTGTGCCGTTTTAGCAGGAGCCTTGGCATTGGCCGGTTTGGCCGCTGTTTTTTGTTTCTTTTCAGCCTTGTCATCAGCCTTTATAGTTGAACCATCCTGATCAGTAGTAGAAGCAACTGCATCTTCAGTAAACAAAGGAAGGTCTTTCAACAAATGGTACCAGCTAATAATCTTCTTCATATCAGAAGTATAAACTTTTTCCTGGTCATGGTCAGGTGCAACTTCTCCAAAGAAAGACTTCAATGCATTAACATCAGACTTGGCATCGGGTACGGCTCCTTTTGAGGCAGTAATATTTGCCAGAACATCCGTCAGTTTCAGGTCTTCATCTTCACCATAAATGGTAATGTCTTCTAAAGATGCAAGCTTTGTTGTGGTAATATTGGCAACTATCTTTACTTTTTGAGCATCCAGGCTTTCAAGAACATATCCACCTTTATTTTGTCCTACAAGTTTGTACAATCCCGGTCTGCCAGATACTGCAACTATTCCTCTTAAATTCATATCATTTATTTTTTGAAAAGTCCAGAATTAATCTTCAAGAACCTCAATGCCTAAAATCCTGTCACCTTGTTTAATATCGTCTACAATATCTACATTTTCAACCACTTTACCGAAACAAGTGTGATTTCTATCCAAATGAGCAGTATTCGTTCTGCTGTGACAGATAAAAAACTGTGAACCACCAGTATTTCTTCCAGCGTGTGCCATAGAAAGTACACCACGGTCATGGTACTGATTCTCGCCGGTTAACTCACAATCGATTTTATAGCCCGGACCACCAGTACCTGCCAAGTGCGCTTTATTAGGGTCTTTTGAATTTGGACATCCACCCTGAATCATAAAATCAGGAATTACGCGGTGGAAAGTTATCCCGTCATAGAATCCTTCGTTTGCTAATTTCTTAAAGTTTGCTACTGCTATTGGGGCATCCTGTTCATAGAACTGAACAGTCATGTTACCTTTCTCCGTTTTGATTATCGCTTTACTCATGATCATTTTTTGTGAACGGCAAACTTAGATAAAATACTTTTTATTTTGAAAAAAAGTTATATTCACCGCTATTAACCTATGAAACTTAAAAAATCATTTCTTATCCTTATCGTCCTTTTAGCTTCTGTTGCAGCCAGGGCTTCTTCGATCTTAATCTACATGGATGCAGATCAAAAGAACCATTTGAAAGCATACGGAATAACCTATTGGGCAATTAAACAGCAGGCAGAAGTAAGCTGGCTTTTAAACTACAGAGGAGGTAGCTTTCTGGTAAACTACAACAAACTTGTGGAAGATGAGTGCAAAACACGGGGAGTATCCTACCAGGTATTAGCAGATGCAAAAGTTACTGCAATACTTAACGAAATCAGTGAGCCTCAAGTTAATATGGAAGTGGTTAAATTAGAAAAAGCGCCGAAGATGGCCGTTTACTCTCCAAAAAGCAAATTACCTTGGGATGATGCAGTTACTATGGTGCTAACTTATGCTGAAATACCTTATGAAGTTATATATGATGATGATGTTTTGAAAGATAAATTATCTGGCTATGATTGGCTACACCTTCATCATGAGGATTTCACAGGCCAATATGGCAGATTTTGGACTAGTTTTAGAAATGCGGCCTGGTACAGGGACGACGTAAAAAACCAGGAAGCCACAGCAAAAAAGAATGGTTTCTCTAAAGTTTCGCAAATGAAACTGGCGGTAGCAAAGCGGATCAAAGAATTTTGTGCGGGAGGCGGCTTCTTGTTTGCTATGTGTTCTGGCACCGATACTTTCGATATTGCATTAAGTGCGGATGGTGTTGACATTTGCGAGCGTATGTTTGATGGCGATGCTGCTGATCCTCAAGCTCAAGCTAAATTAAATTTTAATAACACATTGGCATTTAAAGATTTCAAGCTGGATATAAATCCTTCCAATTATGAATTTTCAGACATTGATGCTACACAATCAAGAATGTTAAATCAGAGCAATGATTTTTTTACATTATTCGATTTTTCTGCTAAATGGGATTTAGTACCGACAATGCTAACACAAAACCATGATAAAGTGATTAAGGGTTTTATGGGACAAACCACAGCCTTCAAAAAGCGACTGGTAAAACCTAGTGTAACCGTTTTGGGTGAAAATAAAGGTGCTGAAGAAATAAGATACTTGAACGGGGAAATCGGCAAGGGCAGATTTACATTTTACGGCGGCCATGACCCTGAAGACTATCAGCACCAGGTTGGCGACCCTACTACGGATTTAAACCTGCATCCAAATTCGCCAGGATATCGACTCATCTTAAATAATGTATTGTTTCCGGCAGCGAAAAAGAAACCTCAAAAAACTTAATCATAAAAATTCCACATCACTCCGAATTTGAATAACAGACGGTCCTGCATTGGGTACATATTTGTGGTATAGTAACCTTTTTCAATTAATCCCTGATTAATATAATCGCATTTTACAAAAATATTCGCTTTCCTTAAACTAGCCTTAACCCAAATGTCAATTATAGGTGTTGTAGGGAACTGCTTTGACGATCCGTTATAAAATTGGCCAGCTGCAGGGGAATATGAATAGTTTGAATAAGGAGTGTTATAACGTACATCAAAACCAACGTTAGTTTTAAGAACCTTAAAGAAGGTCTGATCAAGATAAAAACTATTAAAAGTATATATCTCGGGCGTACGAAGAATGCCGGGATTGTCTGTCTTTTGATAGACTACGTAGCTATCTAAGCTGAATTTCCCAAGCTTAATTTTCTTGCCAACAGATATCTTCAATAAATTGATTGCAGATGAAGACTGAGCCGGCGTAATGCCAACTGCTCCATCTTGCTGGAAATAGAGATAATTTGTAACTAAAAAATATTCTGCTTTGGTATCAAGATCCAGTTTCTCATTCAAGTAGTTGAAAGAAAAATTGACGGTCTTGGTCCGGTCGAAGTTCCTATCCCAGTTATAGTGATTGCCAAAATACCTGGTGTAAACTTCCTCGGGTGATTTGTTCTGAAAATAGCCTCCAAGAATGATTCGTCCCACCGACTTACTTAAAAGAACATTGCTTTTTGCCTCATATAGAAAATCTCCAATGTTTCGGCCCTGAAATATTTGCTGAAGATCAACATTTAAATCAATCCGGTTACTCAGGCGGTATCCTGCCGAACCCAATAGTGTTACGTTTTGAAATGAAGAATTGTAGTCATAATAGAATGTCCTGTCCTTATAAAGTACCCATTGATTGTACTTATAAAGGTCATGCCTTATCCCTGCATCAATTTTCAATTCATTCTTTATAAGCGAAGACGATTTAGCCCGGAGAAAAAAGCTGTAAATGAATTCGTTTTGGAGATGATTGTAACGGGTACTGTCATTAGTAAAAGTACCGTCGGCCATTCCCCGGGGTATAACAGTATTATCGTCATCCTCGTCCTTTTTAAATGAATATGAATTTGCATCATACCTAAAGCTATAAGTAACTGTATTTGTTGGCATTATTTTTTTGCCGGCAGTTTCTGCTAAACTGTCAATTCTGCCCACAAAATAACTCTGTTTAACTAAAAATGAGGATTGCCTATACAGTCGCTTTGCACTTTCGAGTCTAATTACTTCAGCCTGCCTGTCTATAACAAATGCACTCGAAGTATAGATACTATCATTAGGTAGAGAGCCATTTTCTTCCGCTTTAAGCGTATTAAATATGGCGTTAGTCCACAGATTATATCGTTTGTTAGGAGACTGAAACCAGGAAAAAAAGGCTCCGTTTAGGTGGTCACCACGTTGATGTCTATAATTTCCATTTGCTCCTATCCTGTTGAAATTTAATCCGACATTCAAATTTTTGTTGATATTTTGAGAGTGAATTAGTTTAAAAACCTGCTCGACTTCTCCGGCGCTAACATAATAAAGACTTGTAAATGGTGCTCTAGCCTGATAATACTTTATGTCATCGTGCGTGAGTCCATAATAGTCCAAAACATGAAACCCTGCATCAAAACCTATTGTCTTTAGTGGCTCGAAAAGCATTGGCATTGCGGCGAGACCAAGATTACCCAGACCAATAGTGGGTCTTTTTGGTTGTACTAAAACACTGAAATTATGAAAACCTCTGAGGGTGGTATCAAGCGGTAAGGTTTGTATACTATCTTTAGTAAGCCTTAAAGTGGTGTATCTAATGTATCTTGAAGTGAATATTACCGAATCCTTTCCATCCTCCTCTTCCTTTCTGAGCGAATCAAGCTCCTTATTATCATTTACTTTGGTTTTAAGGTCTTGCCCAAAAACCACGGTGCTGACAGTTGATAAAAAAAAGAAGAGAAAGACCGAGATTATTTTACGCATTATAGTGTAGCTATCAAATCGCTTAATATTTTTGTCATTTTTGGCTCTGCAATTCTTGCCGTTTTTAGAATCTCCTCCAAACTAACCGGTTGTAAAACCTCAGGAAACCCTTCATCTGTTAAAACGGAAATAGCAAATACCGGTATACCCATATGATTTGCAACAATAACTTCAGGTACTGTGCTCATACCAACGGCATCGCCTCCAATAATGCGAAGATACTTGTATTCAGCTTTAGTTTCGAGGTTTGGACCAGTAACGGCTATGTAAACGCCTTGATGGCACATAATGTTGTTGGCTGCCGCCAATTTCAGTGCTTTTTTTATAAATGATGAGTTATAGGGCTGGCTCATATCAGGAAATCTGGGACCCAATTCTGAATCATTGCTGCCCCTAAGCGGGCTTTCTGGCTGCAGGTTAATGTGGTCATTAATTACCATTAAATCTCCCTTTTTAAAATCGGGGTTTAAAGATCCAGCAGCATTAGATACAAACAAATGCTTTATTCCTAAAAGTTTCATTGTTCTGATAGGAAATGTAATTTGCTGCATGCTATAGCCCTCATAATAATGCAGTCTTCCTTGCATAGCAACGACATCTTTACCTTTGAGTTTTCCAAAAATTAGTTTCCCGGAATGAAATTCGAGGGTCGATATCGGAAAGTTTGGAATATTTGAGTACATGATTTGATAAGCTATATCAATATCATTAACCAATCCACCCAAACCTGTGCCTAAAACAATCCCTATTTCTGGCTGGAAATTATTAGTCTTTCTTTTAATAAATTCAACGGTTTCGTGTAGCGCTTGAAACATAATCTAATATCATTTGATCAAATAAATTTTTATCAGGACTCCTTAACTCATAGTGTATGGGTAGATAAAATACTGGCAAATCTAAAAGTAATTCTTTTATCGGAGCATCTAACAGGCGTTGTGAATCTTTTTCTGTCGTTAAAATTATTTTATGTGTTGACAGATCTTTTTTATAACCGCTAACAAGCTTCGAGATGTCATTTAGACTGAATTGGTAATGATCAGGATATTCTAGATGGGAAGTCAATGTAGAGATGGAATTCAAATATTCCAGAAGAGTTGTTGTATTTGCTATTCCGGTAATCAAATGAATACTTATTGTTTTATTTAAAGGAGCTGTTTTAGTGTGATCAAATAATGACACAGGCTCAAAGTAGGCAATGGATGAAAAGAATATCTTTTCTCTTGATAAACCCTGAAACTTAGAAGTTATTTTAAAAGCTTCTTTTTGCGGCTCGTCGCTTGGGCACTTTGTAATTAAAATGACGTTAGCCCTCTGATAGCCTGAAAATGGTTCACGCAAGTTCCCCGCAGGTAGCAGCAATTGGGGTTTAAAAAAAGTTTTATAATCAAAAAGCAAGACCGAAAATCCAGGTTGGAGACTGCGGTGCTGAAATGCGTCGTCAAGAATAATTACATCGTAGTCTTTCTCAAGCATTCTTAACCCATGCACACGGTCTTCGCAAACTGCAATTGCTACATCGGGAAATTTATTAAAGTATTGCATAGGTTCATCACCAATTAGCCTGGCGGTTGCAGTACGGTCCGCCAATATGAAACCTTTAGTTTCCCTACCATATCCCCTGCTTAATATTGCTATCCGCTTATTCTTCAGCAATGCGACGAGATATTCTGTAACAGGTGTTTTACCCGAGCCCCCAACGACCAAATTACCAACACAGATAACGGGAAGATTGAACCTTGTGGAGTGTAATAAGTTCCAGTCAAAAAGCTTATTTCTGACGAGGATTATCAAGCCATAGATTAAAGAAAAAGGAATAAGCAATAGCCTTAAATATGTGCTCATGTGGGGTGCTCAAAAATAAGAATTATTAATCATTCTGTAATGTAAAGGACCGTAAATAACTATCTTTGCCGAACTAACGTAAATTATTATGCTTAAAGGATTTTTTAACGTACCAGCACCCGTAAATGAGCCCATTTTAGGATATGCTCCAGGTAGCAAAGAACGTGAACTTTTACAGGCTGCGCTTACAGAGGCCCGTTCAAAACAAGTTGAAATACCAATGTATATTGGCGCTGAAGAAGTTTTTACGCAGACTAAAGGAAAGCTTACTCCTCCCCATGACCATCAGCACATACTAGGTCATTATAACATAGGTGATAAGAGCCATGTAAAGAAAGCGATAGAAACTGCCTTAGCTGCTAAGCTGCAATGGGAGAGCTTGTCCTGGGAACATCGTGCCGCTATTTTTTTGAAGGCTGCCGACTTGGTAGCTGGCCCTTACAGATATAAATTGAATGCTGCTACGATGCTAGGGCAAAGCAAAAACGCTTATCAAGCTGAAATAGACGCCGCATGTGAGTTTATCGATTTCTTAAGATTCAATGTATCTTATATGTCCGAAATTTACAAGCAGCAACCACCAGTTTCTCCAAAGGGATCATGGAACAGAGTTGAACAAAGACCGCTGGAGGGATTCGTGTTTGCTTTGACTCCATTTAACTTCACTGCTATTGCCGGAAACCTTCCTGCATCTGCATCAATGATGGGCAATGTTGTTGTCTGGAAACCTGCGGATACTCAGGTATATGCTGCAAACGTTATAATGGAAATCTTTAAAGAGGCAGGCTTGCCAAACGGAGTAATCAACCTGATCTATGTTGATGGTCCGGAGGCCGGAGAGGTGATATTTAATCACCCAGACTTTGCAGGAATTCATTTTACTGGTTCAACAGCTGTTTTCCAAAACATCTGGAAAACTATTGGTACAAATATTCATAAGTATAAAACGTATCCACGTATTGTGGGAGAAACTGGCGGCAAGGATTTTATTTTGATCCACGGATCTGCAGACCCAAAAGTTTCCAGTACTGCTATTGTTAGAGGTGCTTTTGAATATCAGGGGCAAAAATGCTCTGCGGCATCCCGTGTTTATATCGCATCGAGTTTATGGCCCGCCATAAAAGAAAACATGCTTAGGGATATTACTAGCTTTAAAATGGGCGGCACCGAAGATTTCAGTAATTTTATTAATGCTGTTATCGACGAAAAATCATTTGATAAACTAGCAAAATATATTGACTCCGCAAAGGCAGACAATAGCGTAGAAGTTATTGCTGGTGGAAATTACGACAAATCTGATGGCTGGTTTATTGAACCAACTGTAATTGTTGTTAAAGACCCAAAATACACTACAATGTGCGAAGAGCTTTTTGGCCCTGTTCTTACAATATATGTATATGATGACAAAGATTTTGAAGAAGTTTTGGACATTATCGACACAACATCAATATACGCACTTACGGGGGCTGTGATATCTCAAGATAGGTACGCAATTGAACAAGCTTCCCAAAAACTTAAAAATGCTGCCGGAAATTTTTACATTAACGACAAATGCACCGGAGCTGTAGTTGGTCAACAACCATTCGGTGGAGCAAGGGGTTCAGGCACGAATGATAAGGCAGGCTCAATGATTAATCTATTGCGTTGGGTATCGCCCCGTACAATTAAGGAGACTTTTGATCCACCTACTGATTACCGCTACCCGTTTTTAGGCTAAAATAAAAAAGCTCCCGGCAAACACCGGGAGCTTTTTACTATAAACTCTATTTTTATAATAAAGTTTTCATTTTAAATACCGGCGAAACATCCTCTGCCTTTGAAGCGCTGACATTTAAATCCTTAATTAAGCCTGTTTCAAGGCTGTAAACCCACGCATTTACTGAGAGTTCCTGACCACTAGCCCAGGCATTCTGAACAATAGATGTGCTCATAATATTTGCTGCCCCTTCAATTGCATTTAACTCAACCAGTCTATCAGACCTGCGTTTTGGATCTTTAATTGTAGACATCTCACGTTCATGCATACGGTAAACATCTTTAATGTTTCTTAACCAGTTGTCAATTAATCCAACTTGTGTGTCGCCAAGCGCAGCATTAACACCTCCACAACCATAGTGCCCGCAAACAATGATGTGTTTTATTTTTAACACGTTAACAGAGTAATCGAGTACACTTAACAAGTTCATGTCGGTGTGTGTAACCACATTAGCGATGTTCCTATGAACAAAGATATCACCAGGCATTGTGTTGGTTATTTGGTTGGCAGGCACACGGCTGTCGGAACAGCCTATCCAAAGTACAGGAGGCTTTTGGCCGGAAGAAAGCCTGTTAAAAAATTCAGGATCTTCTTTTAAGGTTGCAGCAACCCAGTCCTTGTTACCCTGTAACAAGCCATCATATGTAATTTGATCAGTATTTAGTTTTTCTAATTTTGCGCACATAAAATTTTAATTATTAATTTTTTCGATGATTTTACTATCTAACTTGGGCACAGTATAATGCTTTTTAATCTCAACTAAATTTACGATTATCCCTTTGGTATAAGCATTGTGCTTGTAATTAAATATTGTTTCTAACACGTCCGGATCTATATACCGGGAATTAGTTCCGTCAATGATAACATTTGTTTCTTTCGGAATATTGGTAAGCAAAACCTGTATAGCTGCCTTATTTAAAAATGAGACCTCTTCTGCCAGCGTGATCCGCAAGTTTTTCTTATCGCCATCTTCTTTTATTTTGTAGAAAAATGGATTACGCATGTTGGTACGCAGCAGATAAAATATAGAGATTAACATTCCAATTGCAACCCCCTTCAAAAGATCTGTTAGCAGCACCGCTACTATAGTAGCAACAAAAGGAACAAATTGATCCCAGCCTTTGTGGTACATGTGTTTAAACAGATCAATACGTGTAAGTTTGTATCCGGTAACAAGTAATATCGCTGCCAAACATGCCAGAGGTATCATATTGATCAAACCTGGTATGAAAAGAAGAGAAAGCAAGAGCCAGCAGCCGTGAAAGATGGCAGACATTTTTGTACGCCCGCCTGCATTTACATTAGCAGAACTCCGGACAATTACTGAAGTCATAGGCAACCCGCCTATTAGACCACTAACAATATTACCTGTTCCTTGAGCAATCAATTCACGGTTTGTTGGCGAAACCCTTTTAATGGGATCAATTTTATCGACAGCTTCTAAACTTAATAGCGTTTCCAAACTAGCAACTACAGCAATGGTAGCAGCCACAACCCAAACCTTGCTGTTAGTAATCTGACTAAAATCTGGAGTTGTAAACAGACCTAAAAATTCAGACCATCCATTTACAACAGGAATTTTAACCATGTGCGATTCTTCGAGCGCATATCCGGTTCCATTAAAAAACAAAGCCAGCGATACACCAAGGATTACTACAATCAGTGGTGCAGGCACTACTGCAAGCTTTTTAAATCGTGGCCATACCAAGAGCACAACTATTGAAAGAAAACTGATTACAATGGCGGCAACACCAAAATGGCTTGCCGCACTACTAATCGCAGAAAAAGTATTCTCATGGTCACCCTGCGTAAAACTTTCATCTCCAAAAAAATCGGAATCTACACCAAGAGCATGGGGCAGTTGCTTAAGTATTAACGTCAAACCTATTGCGGCCAGCATACCCTCAATTACACTGGAAGGAAAATAATTACCAATAGTTCCGCCTTTCAACACGCCTAATAATAATTGTATAAACCCTGCAAGTACAACTGCTAGTAAAAATGTTTGATAGTTTCCAAGAGTAGCTATTGCACCAAGAACGATAGCTGTTAAACCAGCAGCCGGACCACTTACACTCAGCTGTGATCCACTTATACTTGCTACAACAATTCCGCCGATAACGCCAGTTATAAGCCCGGCAAAAAGAGGTGCGCCAGATGCAAGTGCGATGCCCAGACATAAGGGTAATGCAACAAGGAACACAACAATGCTGGATGGCAGATCGCGTTTTAAATTCTTTTTTAATATATATTTTTGTACTTCAAGCCTTGAAAAGACTGAATTCCCGTTTCTCATTAGTATAATATTATGAAGATGAAGCCATGCATAAAGTATGCAGGTTAATTACTAATTTCCAGGCAATATTTACCGGATGGTTACCCATTGTAAATATCACTTGCAAATAATTAAAGCTCTTCTAAAGCTATAAAGGTTAATATTTAACCAATGAAATTGGGAGGAGGAGTTGGAACCGACGGGTGGTAAGGGTCAACATATCGCTTTGAATGTTCAATAAAACTACTGGTAATACCAAACTGCATAAGAACAGTTACAAAGGTATCGACATGATGAAATTCAACAAGTTTGTAGTCGGTATATTTTAAACTTGTTTTGCCTGGATCACTGTCCGAACTATGTTCCAGCTCAATCTGCATGATCACAGAATTCATAATTTGTTTATCGACATGCAATAAAAATACAGGTGCACCCGAAATAATCATCTTTGCAAAAAAGATACCTAAAAAGGCAACAACTATGCAGATCTTATATTTTCGTAGAAACATTTATGAACCTTTATTGAACTATTGCAAAACTAACGCTAAGTTATCCCACATGCAATACTAGCGTGTAAAAAGAATGCAATTTAGTGATAGCTATGGCAAATATCATATTCTTACATAAGAAAATCAAAATTCCAGTCCAAAAAAATCGGCTAATTAGTTTAATTTAGTCGTTCAAATGTTTACAAATGATTAAATACCTGTTAAGCCTGGCATTACTTTTTCCACTGTTAGGTTTCAGCCAGAACAACAACGCCCCTTCTACTTATGATGCACATGATATAGCTATCACGGGATACCTACAGGCGCAATATCAAAAAGCCCAGTCTGCAGGCATCTCCTCATTTTCAGGTGGTGACTTCAGTAAAAATTCTGATTCACGGTTCATGATAAGAAGAGGCAGGCTAAAAATTGACCGGGCAGATAAGTATTCGAGTATCGTGTTTCAAATAGACGCAACTCAAAATGGATTAACGTTAATGGATGCATTCATTCAGTTTCATCAGCCCGAGTTCAAGGATCTTCGTATTACTGCCGGCCTGTTCAACAGACCATTCGGTCACTCAATTATCTATTCTTCCGGTTATCGGGATTTCCCTGAAAGATCCAGAGTTTTCCAAATCCTAATGCCCAGAGAAAGAGACATAGGAGCGATGGTAACGTACCATCCCTCATATTTTAAATTTGTGACTGCGGATTTAGCAGTCGTGAATGGAAGTGGACATACAGCAAGAGATTATGATTCTAAAAAAGATCTTATAGGCAACCTTAATTTCAAGTTTGACAGTCTGGCTAACAAAAAATTTCATGTGGGTTTTGGAGCTTCTGTTTATTCAGGATCAGTTCGTAACGATACTGAAAGTTATTTCACTTACAACGGCAATGGTTACAACAAAAATACCAGCCCGGCAAATGTTGGCCTGGGGGCTAAAAGAGATTATTATGGTGTTAATTTGCAGCTACAGTACGACAATTATTTTGGTGCAACGTCATTTAAAGCAGAGTACGTTGGAGGTACTCAACCTGGCATCGCTGCATCATCTTCAATAGGAGGATCAATTGCAAGTACCAGCTTCAATACGCAACCTGCAACCGACCTCTATCTAAGAGAATTTTCTGCCTACTATTTATGGTTTACGCAGAAAATTGCAAAAACCAAGTTAACTGCTATTATGGCTTACGATATTTATGATCCTAACAAAAAAGTTGGCGGGAAGGAGATTGGAGTTAACAACAATACTACGGCAGGTGATATTAAATTCTCTACTCTTGGCTACGGTTTTACGTTCCTAATCAACCCAAGATTAAAACTAACAGTGTATAATGAGCATGTCACCAACGACCATACCATGCTACCGGCATATTTAACAGACTTAAAAGACGACGTTTTTACTACAAGACTCCAATATCGCTGGTAAAAGCATCCTAAAAACATAGCCACTCCATAACCTGATCACTTCCATGAAAAATAAAATCGAAACCCTTCACAGTAAAATTAAACAGGCCATTGTTGGAGGTGGTGAAGAGCGTATAGCGGCCCAGCACAAGAAAGGAAAGCTTACAGCGAGAGAACGGCTTCACTTTTTGCTAGATGAAAATTCGTTTGAGGAAATTGGCATGATGGTGACGCACCGTAGTACCGATTTTGGCATGGAACGTGAAAAATACCTTGGTGATGGTGTAATTACTGGTTACGGGACAATTAATAGCAGATTAGTGTATGTTTTCTCACAGGATTTTACGGTTTTCGGTGGTTCCTTGTCGGAAACCCACGCAGAAAAAATCTGTAAAATAATGGACATGGCAATGAAAAATGGAGCCCCACTGCTTGGCCTTAATGATAGCGGTGGAGCACGTATTCAAGAGGGTGTGGTTTCCCTGGGTGGTTATGCAGATATTTTTTACAAAAACGTCCAGGCTTCAGGTGTTGTTCCACAATTGTCAGCCATCATGGGCCCATGTGCCGGCGGGGCAGTATATTCGCCTGCTATCACAGATTTCATACTAATGGTAGAAAACACTTCTTATATGTTTGTAACCGGGCCCAATGTGGTGAAAACTGTAACACATGAAGAGGTGTCGTCGGAAGAATTGGGAGGTGCATCTACTCATGCAACAAAGTCAGGGGTAACTCACTTCTCTTGCGCGAATGAGATTGAAGCGATAAATCATCTCAAAAAACTTCTGAGTTACCTTCCACAAAATTGTGAAGAAACTGCTCAAATGCTGAGCTATCAGGAAAGTAATGAATTTAGGCCGGCACTAAATACATTTATGCCCGAAAATGCAAACCAACCTTACGATGTGAGGTCTATTATTGATGAAATTATAGACAATGAAAGTTTTCTTGAAGTCCATAAGTCTTACGCAGAAAATATTGTAGTTGGCTTTGCCAGACTGGCCGGCAGAAGCATTGGAATTGTTGCAAATCAACCGGCATATTTGGCCGGTGTGTTAGACAACAATGCATCTGTTAAGGCAGCTAGGTTTGTGCGTTTTTGCGATTGTTTTAATATCCCCTTATTGGTGCTTGAAGACGTGCCGGGTTTTTTACCAGGCACAGATCAGGAATGGAATGGGATAATTAATAATGGTGCGAAGCTGCTTTACGCTTTCAGTGAGGCAACCGTACCCCGAATAACTGTAATTACCAGAAAAGCCTACGGTGGTGCATATGACGTAATGAACTCTAAGCATATTGGCGCAGACATTAACTACGCCTGGCCAAGTGCTGAAATAGCAGTAATGGGTGCTAAAGGGGCCGCTGAAATCATTTTTAAGAATGAAATTTCAAAGGCTGAAAATCCTGGTGAAAAGTGGCTGGAAAAAGAAAAACTATACTCAGATATTTTCGCTAATCCCTATCGGGCGGCTGAAAGAGGATTTATTGATGAAGTAATAGAACCTCTGGCCACACGGGTTAAGTTGATCAAAGCTTTTAAGATGCTTGAAAATAAGGTGGTTAATACCCCTAGAAAAAAACACGGAAACATACCTCTTTAATGAAGTTAAGTAAAGCAGATATCTTGCTAATGGCTTTTTGCACAGGCCTCCTTGTTGCAAACATTTACTATTGCCAGCCATTGGTTATACTTGTTGCCAGAGATTTCGGCTTAACAGAAAGTCACGCAGGGAAAATTACTTACCTCACACAGGCGGGGTATGCTTTAGGATTATTTATCCTGGTACCGCTGGGAGATATGTTTGAAAGAAAGAAACAAATTCTAGTTATTACTGCACTCGCTATCATTTCCCTTCTTATCGCAGGATCTTCAAAATCATTTTTTATGCTTGAAATTGCCTGTGTCCTTATCGGGGCGAGTTCAATTGTTCCACAGTTAATCTTACCAATGGCGGCAAACCTGAGTGAAGATCATGACAGGGGCCAGACTATAGGAATAATTATGAGTGGTCTGTTGATAGGAATCCTCGCCTCACGGGCACTGAGTGGTAGTATCGGGTTCCTATGGGGTTGGCGTGCGGTTTACATCATGGCGGCCGGTATTTGCATGGTTCTGCTGATTCTGATGGCTAGACGTTTTCCACAAAGCCAGCCATCATTTAAAGGAACCTATACCGACTTGCTGGTTTCTATGTGGTCCTACATTAAAACGCAACCGTTGTTACGGGAAGCATCTCTAATTAATTTTTTTGCCTTTGCAGTTCTGAGTGCTTTCTGGACTACAATGGTGCTGTTTCTGGCTAGTCCGCCTTACAATTTTCAAAGCCTTCAAATTGGTCTCTTCGGAATAGCAGGTGCCGCCGGGGCACTTGCAGCACCTTTAGTAGGTAAGTTAAGTGGTGGTTTTAATCCGAGAAAAAATGTCATCATTGGCCTGTTGCTTCAACTCCTTAGCATCTGCATATTTTATTTTACGGGAACATATTTGATACTTTTCATCGCAGGGATAATCATTATAGACATCGGTCAGCAGGCCATCCATGTAACCAATCAAACACGTATTTACGGCATCCTTCCCGAAGCACGCAACAGGCTAAATACCATTTTCATGTCTGTCTCGTTTGTAGGAGCTGCTACAGGTTCCGCAATGGGTTTATGGCTATGGCAAATCGGTGGATGGACGGTATTCTGCCTGGGCACTTCTGCTGTAATTGCTCTTAATATACTTATTTACAATATTTACAGTGGAAAAATTAAACGACATGCAAAATGAAGCTGTACAAATCGAGCAGATCAGGTATGAGCTTACCTGGCGAATCAGGCACGAAGTAATGTATCCTAATCTACCTTTCGGTTCGATCAAACTAACAACTGATCCCGAGGGTATTCACTTTGGCCTCTATACAGACGACGCGTTAACAACTGTGGCATCACTTTTTTATGTTAACAAAATCTATCAGTTTAGAAAGCTCGCTACGCTAATTGATCAGCAAGGAAAGGGCTATGGCAGCATGATGGTTCAATATCTTATCAATTTTGTTATAAATGAAAAAGCAGAAACGCTTTGGTGTAATGCGCGTGTATCAGTAGCTTCTTTCTATTCAAAGTTTGGCTTCAAAGCTAGAGGGCCATATTTTAGAGAGAATGAAATTGAATTTGTAATAATGGAACTTGACCTTACTGGCACACTTGATGCTTAGTGACTTGTTTATATATTTGCGCATATAATAATTTAAAGAATGTCCAAGAAAAAAGAAGATAAATCGAAACATGTAGAAGTGGTCAATAAGAAATCACTTAAGTTTTTTGAAGAATATATAAATAATCCATCTCCTACCGGGTTCGAATACGCTGGTCAGAAAATGTGGCTAGAATACCTAAAGCCTTATATAGACGAGAGTTTTATTGATAATTATGGAACTGCAGTTGGTGTTATTAACCCAAAAGCTGATTTTAAGGTGGTTATTGAAGCACATGCTGACGAGATTTCCTGGTTTGTAAATTACATCACGTCTGACGGGCTAATTTATGTAATTCGTAATGGTGGTTCAGATCATCAAATAGCTCCCTCTAAAAGAGTAAACATCCATACAGAGAATGGCCTTGTTAAAGCTGTTTTCGGTTGGCCGGCAATTCATACCCGCAATGGTGAAAAGGAAGAAGCACCTGCTTTGAAAAACATATTTCTAGACTGCGGGTGTACGTCTAAAGAAGAGGTTGAAAAGCTTGGAATCCATGTTGGCTGTGTAATTACTTATGAAGATGAATTCATGGTATTGAATGACAGGTATTACGTAGGGAGGGCATTGGACAACCGGGCAGGAGGATTTATGATTGCTGAAGTTGCAAGATTACTTAAAGAAAATAAGAATAAACTTCCTTTTGGACTCTACATAGTTAATAGTGTACAAGAGGAAATAGGTTTACGCGGAGCAGAAATGATTGCCCACCGAATTAAGCCAAACGTAGCTATAGTAACTGATGTTACTCACGATACTGGTACACCAATGATCAATAAAATTACCCAGGGTGATTTATCCTGCGGTAAGGGTCCGGTGGTTTCCTACGCGCCAGCAGTTCAGACCAACCTAAATAAGTTGCTTATTGAAACAGCTCAAAAAAATGATATTCCTTTTCAGCGCCAGGCGTCGTCCCGCTCCACAGGCACCGATACTGATGCGTTTGCGTATTCCAACGGAGGGGTACCCTCAGCCTTAATTTCATTGCCTTTGCGTTATATGCATACCACAGTTGAAATGATTCATAAGGAAGATGTTGATAATGTGATTAGCCTTATTTACCACTCGCTACTAAATATAAAAAAAGACCACGATTTCAAATATTCGAAATAAACCGATGAAACCTACACTACTTATACTAGCAGCCGGAATGGCTAGCCGCTACGGCAGCATGAAGCAAATTGATGGATTCGGGCCCAATGGTGAAACTATTATTGACTATTCAATTTATGATGCTATTAAAGCCGGATTTGGAAAAGTTGTATTTATTATCAAAGAAGAGTTCGTTGACAATTTTAAGTCAATCTTTGAACCCAAATTAAACGGCCGGATTGAAACCGAGTATGTTTTCCAAAATTTTGATTTAAAACAGTTTGGAATTGACGAAGAAATTTATCGGGAAAAGCCATGGGGGACCGCCCACGCTATACTCTCAGGTCGAAAAGTAGTTAAAGAACCTTTCTGTGTTATTAACGCAGATGATTTTTATGGCTATGATTCGTTTAAAAAAATGGTTGAATTTTTAAATGATGAAGCAACCGACAGTAATTATTCAATAGTGGGGTATCAGATTGGTAAAACGCTATCTGATTTTGGCTCTGTATCCAGAGGTGTTTGTAAAACCAATGAAGGGGGATATCTGGAAGATATTACAGAGCGCACTCAAGTTTATAAAAAAGAGGGCGTGATTGTTTATGAAGAACATGGAACTGAATTTCCTCTTGATTTTGAGACACCGGTTTCCATGAATTTTTGGGGATTTACCCCGGCTGTTTTTAATTTAACAGAGGAAATGTTCAAAGCTTTTGCTATTGAAAATAAGGATAAGCCAAAGGCTGAGTTCTTTATACCACTCATCGGTGAAACCCTTGTTAAAAATGAAACTGCTACCTTAAAAGTCATTCCTACAGATAGTCAATGGTTTGGCGTAACCTACAAGGAGGACAAGCCATTTGTGCAAGCCAGCATTGATCAGCTCATACAAGATGGAGCGTATCCTACTAAGCTCTGGAGTTAAACTTCTATAAAACAAAAAGGCCCGATAAATTTATCGGGCCTTTTTGTTTTATAGAAAAACTACTATTTTTTATCGTCTTTCACTTCTTCAAAGTCAACATCAGTTACATTATCTCCACCGTCTTGCTGAGCATTTCCTTCAGGAGCACCTCCTTCTGGTTGTCCACCTTCCTGACCACCTTTATACATGTCTTCAGAAGCTGCATTCCAAGCTGTTTGTAAGGCCTCCTGAGCTGCATCAATATCAGCAAAGTTTCTTGAAGCATGTGCTTCTTTCAACTTAACCAATCCTTCTTCAATTGGAGCTTTCTTATCTGCAGATAATTTATCACCGAATTCCTTAAGTTGCTTTTCAGTAGAGAAGATCAATGCATCAGCACTGTTTATTTTTTCTGCTTCTTCTTTTACAGCCTTATCAGCGTCAGCATTTTGCTCTGCTTCTTCTTTCATTCGCTTAATTTCTTCATCAGTTAAACCAGATGATGCCTCAATGCGAATTTTTTGCTCTTTACCAGTAGCTTTGTCTTTTGCACTCACATGCAAAATACCATTAGCATCAATATCGAATGCAACCTCAACCTGAGGAACTCCGCGTGGCGCCGGTGGTATCCCATCCAAAATAAAACGTCCGATTGTACGGTTTTGAGCAGCCATAGGGCGCTCGCCCTGTAAAATGTGGATTTCTACAGAAGGTTGGTTATCAGCAGCAGTAGAAAACGTTTCCGCTTTTTTCGAAGGAATAGTTGTATTTGACTCAATAAGTTTTGTCATTACACCACCCATTGTCTCAATTCCTAAAGAAAGAGGAGTAACATCTAATAACAATACATCTTTAACTTCACCTGTTAGTACGCCGCCCTGAATTGCAGCACCAATAGCCACAACCTCATCAGGATTAACTCCTTTAGATGGCTCTTTACCAAAAAATGCCTTTACAGCTTCCTGAATTGCAGGAATACGTGTAGAACCACCAACTAAGATAATCTCGTCGATATCAGAAACTTTTAAACCTGCATTTTTCAGGGCAGACTTACAAGGATCAATAGTACGTTTAATTAAGTCACCAGCCAATTGCTCAAACTTAGCACGGCTAAGCGTTCTAACTAAGTGCTTAGGACCAGTAGCATCAGCCGTTATGTATGGTAAGTTGATTTCTGTAGAAGTCGTGCTAGACAATTCAATTTTGGCTTTTTCAGCAGCTTCTTTTAAACGTTGTAGCGCCATTGGATCTTGATGAAGATCCATGCCATTCTCAGTTTTAAATTCATTAGCCAACCAATCAATAATGATGTGATCAAAATCATCACCACCCAGGTGTGTATCACCATCAGTAGATTTTACTTCAAATACGCCATCACCTAATTCTAATACAGAAACGTCATGAGTACCACCACCGCAATCAAAGACAACAATTTTCATGTCCTTATGTGCCTTATCTAAACCATACGCTAGGGCAGCAGCAGTAGGCTCGTTAATAATACGCTTAACCGTTAAACCAGCTATTTCTCCAGCTTCTTTAGTTGCCTGACGTTGTGCATCATTAAAGTATGCAGGAACAGTAATAACTGCTTCTGTAACTTCATGACCCAAAAAGTCTTCCGCTGTCTTTTTCATTTTCTGCAAGATCATAGCAGAAAGCTCCTGAGGAGTATATTTGCGATCATCAATCTCTACCCGTGGAGTGTTGTTATCACCCTTTACTACCTTGTAAGGAACGCGGCCTGCTTCTTTGGAAACTTCTGCAAAACTACTTCCCATGAATCTTTTGATCGAAGAAATTGTTTTTGTAGGATTAGTAATCGCCTGACGCTTCGCCGGCTCGCCTACTTTACGCTCACCATTTTCTGCAAAAGCAACAATGGATGGTGTAGTACGCTTACCCTCACTGTTGGCTATAACTACAGGTTCGTTACCTTCCATTACGGCTACGCAAGAGTTTGTTGTTCCTAAGTCTATACCAATAATTTTTGACATGTTGTTTATCTCTATTTGTTATGAAATCTGATATTTACAATCATTTAACAAGCAATGTGCCAATAGAGTTTTGGCAGAAAATTGTTTTGATTTTGCAAGACACATGAAAATATTGTCCGAATTACAAATTGAAAGCGTGACAGTATGACAGAAAAAAGACAGGCTATAATCCAGCTAGATTCAATAAATAATGATGGTCAATACCGAAGAATTTTAATGACTGCTTAATTTCATCAAGAATTTGTGCCTTCCTTTCTTCATTAACTTTTCCAACTCTTACACCTGTAATAAGGATATTCTTAGGCGTATGAACGTCAGAAACAAACTCCATAATCTTGGTGCTGTACCCGAAATACTGTAATACCAGTGCCCTGATTCCATCTGTAATCATTTCAGCTTGTCTCTCCATAAAAACTCCATGCTTTGTTAGAAAACTTAGGTTATTTGAGACTTTAGATTTTTCCATGGAAACTCTTATCTGCTTATGACAGCAAGGTGCGACAACTATCAGACTGGCGTCAGAAAGTATTCCTTTAAAAATAGCATCATCGGTAGCCGTATCACAAGCATGCAGTGCGATTAACGCATCAATTGAAGAATGCTTAAACTCAGCAATTGTACCTTCTGAAAATTTTAATTTTTCAAATCCCGACGTGACAGCTATCTTATTGCATAGCTGAACGAGATCATTTCTATGCTCCACCCCCTCAACCTCAATATCGAGATTCAATATATTAGTCAGGTAATCATAGAGTGCAAAGGTCAAGTAACCTTTCCCTGAACCCATATCAACAACTTTTTTTAGACGTCCTGGTGGCAATTGATTTATAAGGGTGCTTAATATCTCAATATAATGATTGATCTGCCTATATTTATTTTGTGCCGCGTTGTAAACATTACCTTCCGCATCTGTAACTCTAAGTTCTTTTAAGTAGTTCTTACCGTCGCTGGATATTACCTTCTTTTTTATTTTGTCATGGGATACAACAGGCTGAATTGTCTGAGAATTCACTCTTTCTCTAATTGTAATTTCACTTTTTTTATTGTGCTCAACGGTTATTTCTTTACCTGTTAACAAAAGGTTACAAATCTTAAAATCATTGCTAATCAAAGCTAAAATCAGATCAACTCCATCGCCAATCTCGAAGTTCTTTATGATATCCCGTGTCCGGTGACGATAGGTAAAAGACAGCTTATCAATTCGTTTTATTTTAACTTTTCTAACATAAATATTTTTTAGTGTCTGGTCATTACCATGATAATTGCCTAATGAAAGTTTAACGAGCTGATTAGCGCGAATAGCAGATGTTAATACGGAATGGAACCGAAAAAGAGTTTCCTGGTTTGACATATTCAAATATCGGGTATTATCAGGTATATAAACAAAAAACCCGGTTCGATTTGAACCGGGTTTAAAACTTTGATTAAAAGGATTATTCTCCTTTACTATCCTTAGATTCTTCAGCTGCAGGAGTTTCTTTCACAATATCATCTGGAGCTACTTCTGCCGCTACGTCAGTTTTTGCTTCAGGAGCATCAGCTTTTTTAGTTTTGCTTCTACCGCGACGAGTTGTTTTCTTCTCTGCACCTTCAGCTTGTTGACCATAAACTTCATTGTAATCTACAAGCTCAATCAATGCCATTTCAGCATTATCACCTAAACGATTATTAAGTTTAATAATTCTAGTATAACCACCTGGACGGTTAGCAACCTTGGTAGCCACATCACGGAAAAGTTCTGTTACAGTTTCCTTATCCTGTAAATATCCAAACACAATACGACGAGAATGCGTTGTATCATTTTTTGATTTAGTAATCAAAGGCTCAACATACATACGTAAAGCTTTTGCTTTAGCCAAAGTAGTTGAAATTCTTTTGTGTTTAATCAATGATGAAGCCATGTTAGCCAACATCGCTTTACGATGTGAATCTGTTCTTCCTAAGTGGTTTACTTTTTTACCGTGTCTCATTTCTAATTTTATTCAGTGTATACCGTCTCTATGAAATTAATCTGAGGGAATTATACACTATTAACAATATGTTATTTATTTATTCCTCATCAAGTTTGAACTTTGATAAGTTCATTCCAAATGATAAGCTTTTAGATTTAACAAGCTCTTGTATTTCTGTTAAAGATTTCTTGCCAAAATTTCTAAATTTCAACATATCAGCAACATCATAAGACACAAGATCTGCAAGGGTACGAATATCAGCAGCTTTCAAACAGTTCAAAGCGCGAACAGACAAATCAAGGTCTACCAATTCAGTTTTAAGAATTTTACGCATATGTAAAATTTCTTCATCTACTTCTTTAGTTTCTTCCTTAGCCTGTGATTCAAGTACTAAATTCTCATCTGAGAATAACATGAAATGCTGTATAAGAATCTTTGCAGCTTCTTTTAAAGCTTCTTCCGGATGGATAGATCCATCAGTCGAAATGTCAAGAATCAGTTTTTCATAATCTGTCTTTTGTTCAACACGATAATTCTCAATCGTGTATTTCACATTTTTCATTGGTGTAAAGATCGAATCGATCGCAATAACACCAACAACAGCATCATTGATTTTATTTTCTTCAGCAGGAACATAACCACGTCCTTTGTTGATAGATAACTCTACCTCTAAAGTAACTGATTTCTCCATGTTACAAATAACAAAATCCGGGTTAAGAACTTCGAAATTCGTTGAGAATTTAGTGATGTCACCAGCAGTGAACTGATCCTGACCGTTAATTACGATAAAAACCTTTTCAGTATCTCCGGTATCACCTACTTTCTTAAAACGAACTTGTTTCAAGTTTAGGATGATCTCAGTTAAATCTTCAACTACACCTTTCATAGTAGAAAATTCATGAGATACACCAGAGAAACGAATACTTGTAATTGCATAACCTTCCAATGAAGAAAGTAGAATTCTTCTCAAGGCATTACCAATTGTTACACCGAAACCGGGCTCTAAAGGACGAAATTCAAATTGACCA
>JAZKHD010000030.1:50649-52232 GCA_040385565.1 Bacteroidota bacterium
CGGGTTTCTGAAATGCTAAAATTGCCATTTATAATGTTTTTAGATCGTTATTAAATTATGTAACGCAAAAAAGTCAATTGCCTTTAAGCAATTAACTTCCTTTATTATTTAGAGTATAACTCGATGATTAGGTTCTCTTTGATGTTTTCTGGTATCTCATCACGGTTTGGATAAGTAAGGAACTTACCTGACAACTCACCTGCATTCCAATCTAACCAATTGAATTTATTGATTACTCTTCCTGCAACAGAATTGGTAATTGCTTCCAAAGTTTTAGATTTCTCGCGAACCGCAATT
Organism: Bacteroidota bacterium; assembly: GCA_040385565.1. Lineage (GTDB taxonomy): Bacteria > Bacteroidota > Bacteroidia > Sphingobacteriales > Sphingobacteriaceae > Pedobacter. The sequence goes on from JAZKHD010000030.1 coordinate 50,947, forward strand.
ACATCTCCGGCTTTCAACTGATAAGAAGGAATATTTACTACTTCACCGTTAACTGTTACGTGTTTATGGCTAACTAACTGACGAGCAGCTGAACGAGTGGTAGCAATACCTAATCTGTAAACAGTATTATCCAAACGAGCTTCTAACAATTGCAACAAGTTATCTCCTGTGATACCTTCACGTGATGATGCTCTGGTAAATAAGTTACGGAACTGGCGCTCTAATACACCATAAGTATATTTAACTTTTTGCTTTTCCATTAACTGTACAGAATATTCTGATTGCTTTCCTCTTCTTTTTGAAGCACCGTGTTGCCCAGGAGGATAGTTTTTTCTGTCTAAAACTTTGTCAGGACCAAAAATTGGCTCTCTGAATTTACGGGCGATTTTGGACTTTGGTCCTGTGTATCTTGCCATTGCTTTGTGTTTTAAAGTATCTTGCAACCTATAGCTGCAGACTCTTAGCTTTAAAAATTAATAAATTAAACTCTTCTCTTCTTAGGAGGACGACATCCGTTGTGCGGAAGCGGTGTAATATCTTTGATCGAGGTTACTTCAATTCCTGATACCTGCAATGTTCTTATTGCAGACTCACGACCTGAACCTGGTCCTTTAACAAAAACTTCTACTTTACGCAGACCTAGATCAAATGCTACTTTACCGCAGTCCGAAGCTGCTTGTCCAGCTGCATATGGAGTGTTCTTTTTAGAACCCTTAAAACCCATTTTACCTGCAGAAGACCACGAAATAGTCTGACCATTGTTGTTTGTTAAGGTTACAATGATATTGTTAAAAGTAGCATTGATGTGTGCCTGACCAACAGGCTCAATAACAACAATACGCTTTTTGGTAACTTTTTTACTCTTAGCCATAATTATTATTCAGTACTAATTTTATTTAGTAGCTTTTTTCTTGTTTGCAACTGTTTTTCTCTTTCCTTTACGAGTACGAGAATTGTTTTTAGTACGCTGACCACGAACAGGTAAACCTTTCCTGTGACGTAAACCACGGTAACAACCGATATCCATTAAACGCTTAATGTTTAACTGAACTTCAGAACGCAAAGCACCTTCTACTTTAACGCCATCATTAATAATTGTACGGATTGCAGATAATTCATCATCTGACCAGTCCTGTACTTTTTTGCTCAAATCGATACCTGCCTCAGTCAATATACGCTGTGCAGTTGATCTACCTATTCCGAAGATGTAGGTTAATCCAATTTCGCCTCTTTTGTTTCTTGGTAAATCTATACCTGATATCCTTGCCATATTTGTACTAAATGTT
>JAZKHD010000031.1:0-38790 GCA_040385565.1 Bacteroidota bacterium
TATAAGTCAAAATATATTTGGTTTTGAAGACAGTACCTTCGTACCTCGCAATGACGTAATTTGCAAAAGCACCTCGTAAACGAGTTGCATAAACCTATACTATAACACCGATTTTGGCGCTAGTACAAAATAAATTACTTCATTGCTTTCTTGCCAAACTGCCTTGGGTAATAAGACAGTGTAGTCATGAAATACTGTTTCAGTACATTCTGCGTACCAATTGTGAAACTGTTGGCATCTCCATAATTTATAACACTTGTATTCTGCCTTAATAAATCCAGCGCGGCAAATTTAACCTCTGCGTTATTGCCCTTCAAAAAGCGATAAACAACATTTGCATTCCATATGGTATAAACAATATTATTGGCGTTTGATGATGTACTCGTATTGTTGCTAATGTTGCTGTTTAGGGTTAGCTTCTTGGTTATGTTATAGCTGGAAGTAAGCGTAGTACCAACGTTTTTACCACTGTATTGCGTGTTAAATGCTTCCTGTTTAGACTTATATGTAGACCACGACTGGCTAAGCGCTACTGCTAAATAGCTTTTGTAAGTATAATTGACCGATCCACTTGTGTAGGTATTTAGATTTCTTGAATAAGTAAATACATTATTGGTATAACCAGGATTTCTATTAGTATTAAAGTTGTTGTAAATATTAAGTTGAATTTCTGAAGTTTTAAGCTTGAACGTCTTTCTGATGTTACCTTCACCATTTAAATATTTATGTCCGTCTGCGTTAACATTATAAACGGTACGCCTGTTTTGCTCATCAATTATAAGGCTGTCCACAATATTATCTGCAATTAAACCAGCTCTGATTGTTACGTTATAGTTCAGGTTATTCTTACTGCTTTGATCATAACTGCTAAAGCTGAAAGACAATTCCCGCTGCACGGATTCTTTCAAATTAATGTTCCCTCTGCGCAAGTTGTACAGATTGGTACTGTCAGTCAATGGCGCTAATTGATTAATTGTAGGAATTCTCATGGTCGTTTGATATTCCAGTTCATAGTTTCTGGATGTCTCCCCATATTGATGATTATAGTAACTAACACTTGCATCTGGCGCAAACCGGCTGTAGTTGCGGGTAATATTTTGGAACGACCTATCGGACTTATTCTCCTGACGAATCAACAACTGCTTGGGACGAAAACTGAGGTTTAAGTTCTTGTAGTAGCGGTTCGACATACTCTTGGAGAAACCTCTTGAAATTTTTAACCCTGGTGTTTCCTCAATCACATTTGTAGTGATTCGATTGTCTAAATAAGCATTTTCCCTATAAACATTGTTCAAAGTATCAAGATCCTCTACATTGTTATCATTTTTATCTGAATTAAGCAACAGTCTATTTGTCAAATCAACATTCATACGAGAGAACTTCTTGTTGCCAAAAATTAGTCCTTTCAGGTCCCTAACCGACAGGTTCGTTTCCTGTCTGAAACCTTCCGCAAGTGTATTATACTTTCTATTGAATTTTTGGTTAACTGCAGTCCCGGTGAATGATTTAAATTCTGTCAAATTCAATGTTTCATTTTGATTATTGTAAGCATTCAAATTATAAGAAACATCCATTCCCCTAAAGCGGGTATCTTGTGTAATGATATATGGAGAATACTGGTACTGGCCACCAAGCCTAAAGTTTTTATTGTTGTAATCGCCAGTGTTCATCGTATTGTTTGTACTCGTTACCACATCCTGCAAATTGGTGGCCGTCCTGAAAGTCTGGTTAACATTATCCCCCCGATTGAAGTTTACCTCTTGTGAAAAGTTTAAATTATGGCCTTTCTTGGTGTATTCATAATTTGAATCAAACCGTTGAGTGGAATTTGACGATTGATTGTTGGTATTGCTGCTCTCAATAACCTTATCAGTACTGTTAACAGAAGTTGTAGTTTTATAATCTGATAAATAGTTTGTGTTTTTGTCCTGCAAAAAGTAATTGGATTTAAGCGTATTTTTAAGTTCCCAGGTGGGTTTCTCAATAAAATTGTAGGTAAAGTTGGCCCCGAGTGCAATAGGTCTAGTAATTCCCTCGGCCCGAAAGTCTGGCTGGTATTCTACGTTTGTTCCAACACCTTTGAATGTACTGTTTGACATCAAGTCGCCGGTATTATCTGCAATTTTATTAATATTATTTATGGCGCCAACCACAGCAAGCTGCATCTTTGGCGAAAACATATTAATGCTGGCATCAGTCTCAAATCGGCCATCTGTGCCATAGCCTGCACCAATCTTCCCAAAATAGCCAATATCTTTACCCTTTTTAAGTTTGATATTCATTTCTAATGTAGAATCGGCCGGGTTAGAGGTTTGCTCACTTCGTGACTTGTTGTAAACCTGGATTTTCTGTACGGCATTTTTAGCCAGGTTCTGAGTTGCCAGTTTCATATCTCCGCCAAAAAAAGACTTGCCATTTACCAGCAGGCTTTTAACTTCTTTACCATTCACAGTAATCTGTCCATCTCCCCAGAGGGTTATGTTTGGTATTTGTCGCAACAAATCTTCAACAACTGCATTACTATCTAACTTAAAGGCAGCGGCATTGAATTCCAGTGTGTCGCCATTCATACTTATCGGCGGCACGGTAATCACCACATCATCAAGCGTTATGTCTTTTCTGTTGGCTATAATTGTCTTTAAATCAATTGTATTTTTATCTGAGGGGATGGTAAATGTTTTTCTTGAGGTGGCGTAACCTATATTGTTTACGTCCAACCTTAGCAGGATGTTTACAGGTAAATTCTTGAAACTAAACTCACCATAGTTATTTGTCACCTGGTAACTTAAAAGCGTGCTGTCTGCTGCTTTATAAACAGAAACAGTAGCAGATTTTAGTACATAGTTCTGTGCAGTATCCCTTACAATTCCTTTTGCAGTACCGGGGTTAACGGCTGTAGCTTGCTGTGCGTTGAGCGTAAAACAGGCTGTGCTGAGCAGAAATGCCAGCAGTAATGTGATTAATTTGAACATGGAGCGTTAGTATTTCTTTGGTTTTAATTGGATGATAATGGGGTTGCTTTTCTTATTCTGTGTTTTAAAATATTCAGTCAGGACTGCATTGTAAGTCCGTTGCTTATCATCATTTTGTTCTTTGGCCGTAAAAAGGGTCAACGATGAGTAACTGGTGTAAAAATATTCCGGACTCACAATATGAAACCCCTTATTCCTGAAATCACTTTGTGAAGCCAAATCTGTAACCGGCAAAAATTGTGAAGTTGAATCCGGTTCAATATCTGCCACCGAAGTCAATTCGGCTGTTTTCAAATTATAAACAAAAGCTTTTTTGTCATCCCTGCTCCAGTTCCAGTTTCTAACCTGAAAATATAGATTATTGTAATGCAGGAAACTGTTGGTCATCTCGTAAAAAACATCCCTGTTTTTCTCATAATAATCATAAGCCTTCCCTTTGTAAATTGGATTGGTATCATAATCCATCGGTAAAGAGTTTCCTGCCGGAAACAAGATTCGATAGGCCAGCGACAGCTTTTTAGAAGTTAATTTGTAAATATTGTAATAGTAATTTTTTATGTAAAGATACTCATCGGGGTTGCCGTAGTCGTAAAGGCGACCGCCATGCCAACGCTCATCACCTTTGTAGTCAGTAGTTTTGTAAGGAAAATAAGCTTCAACTCTTTTGTTATCCTTAATAATGCTCAAGTTGTAATAGGTACTATCCTTGGCATTGGTTTCTAGAAAACCCTGGTCTATAATTGTTCCATCGCTAAACTTCTTGTAGTTGGTGTAGTCCTTTTCTGTTGGAATCGGAACTTTTTTTACCAGTTTGGCAGTCAAATCAAAATAGTAGATCTGCTTACCTGCGGCGATTTCAACTAATGGTTTACCGTCTTCCGTTTTTATGTTAAAGCCGTAAAAACTCTGGTCCTTAACTTTTGGATCTTTTTCTTTATCTATTTTACTAGCGTTTATTTTGGCAACATACTTACCTGCCTTAGTGAAAATAAGTACCGCCTTTGTTTCCCAATCGTAGATCACATAGTTGTCAGTAGTTATTTTCAATGAATTAATAGAGCCGAATAAACTCTCTTTGGTTGTTTCCAAAGGGGTGAAGACTACCTCATCAAAGAATTGGGATACTGTTGCACCGCGTGCGCTATTGGGGTCTATCCGTAGCGTGGTCATGGCGGTACTGTCGATTTTACTAGCCTGACCCAAGACTTGGGCGCAGGAGAGCGTGCAGATAATTAAACTGCTGAGAGCGATCTTAAACATATTTGGTTTCAATTGTCGACTAAAGATATAGTTTAAATCAAATACCTGTAGAAATTTTAACACTTTTATGAAGAGTTTTAACATTTTGATAGTTAAAACGATACATAACGTTATGATAATGAACTAGTTATTAACAAGAAAATATACAATTCTGCAGGCTGTGCCTTTGCTGCTTTTATTTTTTCCGGAGCTTATCGTGAGTTTCAGTTCGTGTTTACCCTTTGCTAATTCATTATCAAACAATACGTACCAGGGTAAGTGCAGTGAATTGCTCCACTGTGTAAATAGGTCAAGTTGTTTTTTCTGTCCACCATCTATACTGTATTCAACTATTCCTGCATCTGCGCCAGAAACAATTGCCATCCCGATGGCGTTGCCTTTAAACTTGATACTTAGGGAAGCGGCAGCTGTAGTGCTTACCAGCATGGGTACATTTACGAAACCATCCCTAACGCCAATATGGTCAATCGGTTTCCAGTTGGCATCATAACTCCAGCCGCTGCCAAGAATAGCATTTTTGATGTCTAAATAGCTTCCCTTTGTGAAGCTTCCTTCATTTAACAGCTCTTTAACTGGCCGATGTTTTTTGTAATTGTATATTTTAACAACGCGACTAAACTCCTCATCAAACAATTGTTTTATTGGGTTGAAATATAACTGCTGACCGAAAGGCGAGGGGTGCAGGTCTACAAAATCTTTTTCCCAGCTAAATTCTTTGTTGGCTAGTTTATCACTAACTGCTTTTGCTAAATTAATATGGGGCAATTTATAGTGTCCGGAAACCAGCGCATGATTCGCTACAGACACAGGAATTTGTCCTTGCTGATACAATCGTGTTTTGTCGGGATCTGCAAACGACAGCATTACAATATCCATATAAGGATTGCTTTGCCTTGCATGCCTAACAATACCTTCTAAAGATTTTACTTGCGTCACGCTATCTGTTCCATTGACCTGATCATTCACAGCGGCTTCCAGAAACAACAAATCCACTTTGCCAGAGTCAAGCACATCGCGCTGTAAACGGAAAACATGCGGCAAACTCCCCAACGATGGAATGCCGGCAGCAATAAACCTGAATTTTGTTTGCGGGTATTTTGTCTTCAGGTAATTGCCTACAGCGTTTCGCCAGCCCGGATTGTAGGTAATAGATCCCCCTAAAAATGCTATAGTGATTGTTTTCTTTGTCGCCATAACGTATCTGCTGTTTAACAGACCGCTGCCGTTGCTGATGTAGTTATCAAACGGGATAGGTTTAACCTGAGCGCTAGCGCCTCCACAAATTACTAACAATAAAAAAGATCCAATGAGCCTGAATAATTTCATGGTTTCAAATTAGTCAATAAATTGATCTTAGTGCAGATAAGAGGTTATGTAATTCTATCAAACTAATAAACTATTTCGCCTTTTTACTAATAGGTATAACATTGTGATAGAAACATTTAAATTCTTACTATATTCCGCTATAGATCAGTAATTTATGGAAGTAACTCTACGCACTGATGTCAGCAGGATCAAATCTATAGATATTCTGCGGGGTATCATTATGGTCATAATGGCGCTGGATCATGTGCGCGATTTTTATACGAACGTACCTTTTGATCCCTTAGACCTCAGCAAAACGAGTCCAATTCTTTTCTTTACCCGATGGATTACTCACTTTTGCGCACCGGTTTTTATTTTCCTTTCCGGTGTAAGTGCTTTCCTGTCACTCGGTAAAAAAAGCACCAAAGCACAAGCCGCATTATTTTTGTTGAAGAGAGGATTATGGCTATTGCTGCTTGAATTTACGCTAATCGGCTTCGGATGGCTAGTAGATATTGAGTTCCATATGCTATTTGCTCAGGTGATATGGGCGATAGGCTGTAGCATGTTATTCTTGTCGCTGCTGCTATTTTTGAATCTTAAACCTGCAATAATTGGAGCCATAGGACTCATACTTATGTTTGGGCATAATGCCCTAGATGGTATAAAATCAGCGTCAATGGGCGATTATAAGTTGGCCTGGCTCATTGTGCATGAGCAGGGCTTTTATCAGTTTAACGAATATTTATCAGTTTTTATATTATATCCCTTAATACCTTGGATTGGGGTAATGGCTGCTGGTTATTACTTTGGCACGCTATACAAATTAGACCTACAAAAAAGGCGTAACCTGTTCTTCATAATCGGGTTGTCGAGCATAATTTTGTTTATCATCTTACGTGGTCTTAATAGCTATGGCGATCCATTTCCATGGGAACAACAAGACGCCTGGTGGAAAAACGTCCTGGCATTTGTAAGATGCCAAAAGTACCCACCTTCATTGCTGTATTTACTCATGACACTGGGTATCGCCATCATTGCATTAGCTGGCCTGGAACACGTAGATAACAAGTTGACCAGGATATTTACAGTATACGGCAGGGTACCTTTTTTCTATTATATCTGCCACATTTATCTGATCCACTTCTCTCAAATTGTAGTTGCCTTATCATTGGGCTTCACCATACAAGATTTAGAGAACGCATTCCAGGGGAACATAGGCGACTGGGGATTCGACCTTTGGGCTGTTTACCTTATCTGGCTATCAGTCGTCGCCATACTATATTTTCCCAGCAGGTGGTTTATGAAGGTAAAGCAACGAAGAAAGGACTGGTGGTTGAGCTATATCTAAGTTTTATACCCTTAGTACACCACGGAATGCCCTCGCAGCGTAATAAGATTCTGCGCCATTGTGGTAAATAAAGACCGTACCGTAACGGTAGTCGGCAAATATGGCTCCACCTAATTTCCTTATTTCCGGAGGAGTTTTAATCCAGCTTGAGGTCTTCGTGTCGAAATTACCAAGCTGTTGCAGATACCTGTACTGCTGCTCATCCATCAATTCGATACCCATATCTGCTGCCATATCTAAAACACTGTCCTTGGGTTTATGCTCCTTTCTCGAATCCAGTGCCTCCCGATCGTAACAGATACTTCTTCGACCTTTCGGACTTTCCGCTGCACAATCAAAGAAAATGTACTCATCAGTATTGCTGTCGTAATCAACCACGTCAGGCTCGCCACCGGTAATTTCCATTTCATCGAGCGACCATAGCTTTACAGGGTTTGCTTCAAGTTTTTGCTGTATCAGCGACCAGTCCAAATCTTTATGACGATTCATATTGGCTGTAAATCGCGTTCTTAACGCATCAATTAAATCCGCACTTTGCTGAGGCAAGAGTTCTTTTTTATTAGTATTCATTGTGATTATCGTTAATTAGCAACTGGGGTTAACATTCTATTCGCAGGTCTGCAATACCAAGATACCAAAGTGAGGATTAATAGCAGCAATGATGGCAGGATTTCAGTTATCGGGCTGTGCATAGCGATGTGGGAAAATGCAGCACCTGTCATGGTGAAGAAAAAACCTGCATAAGCCCATTCCTTAAGTAACGGGAACTTGGGAATCAAAACTACTACCACACCTAGGATTTTCCATATCCCGAGTAATGTGAGCAAATAAAGCGGGTAACCAAGGTTGGACATTTTTTCAGTATCATCTTTCAGCTTAAGAATTTGAACAATTCCTGTGGACGTCATTCCCAGGGCCAGCCAGATTGTAGCAATCCAATAGATTATTTTTTTAGTTTTCGTCATTATCCTTGTTTTAGCAATTCTTCGAGCCTGTTATGTGCCCAATTAATCCCTTGAGCAAATGGTAATTTCAATATCTGATCCCTAACATCCGGGGATTTATGAACCACATGCATCGTAAGTTTACTGGTTTTGTCTGTTAGTTTTTCGAACTCCAAATACTCTATCCAAACAGGGAAGGCTGTGTTTTCCATTTCAAAAGTTCGGGTGATTTTTTGATTTTCTACAAACTCGTGGATAACACCATTAAAACCATGTTTATTTCCCATTGGGTCGGTTGTCTCAAAGGAGTAACTTCCATGCTTCCTGCTTTCAAGTTTTTGAACTTTTGTGTTCATCCACTGCGCCACTATTTCCGGTACTACATATGCTTTAAACAGCAAATGCAACGGCAGTTCAAATTCCCTGGTGATTAGCAAATCCTGCCTGCCATTTTGTGCTTCAATCTTCGTCTTCTGTTCCATGCTATTTGTCTTTATAATTTTTCATAATTGATTCCAGTTTGTTAAAGCGGTCTTCCCATAACATCCGGAAGGGTTCTATAAAATCCGCCACTTCTTTCATATTCTTTGGATTGATTGAATAATAGATTTCCCTGCCATTTTGCTCCTGCTTTAGTAACTCGCACTCGGCCAGGATTTGCAGGTGTTTAGAAACCGTAGGCCTCGCAGTATCAAAATTTGCAGCAATAACTCCAGCAGACATGGCTTGGGTGGTCAGCAAAGTGAGTATAGCCCGTCTCGTAGGATCTGCAATAGCCTGAAACACATCTCTTCTTAAGTTCATAATCTAAATCTAAGTTATTATGGCACTGTGTTTATGTAGCCATCTGACTACAAATATATGTGAAGTCATTTGACTACGCAAATTTATTTTACAATTATTGAACTGTAGGAAAGTTAAAGGGAAAAGAAAGGTATGTCGGGGAAAGTGTTTGGGAACAGTTCGGAAGATGCTTGTCAATCTCCAATCTAAAGCCTGAATAAACACAGGCTTTGGCTCAGGTAATGTTCAGGTCCTGTTCAGGTCCGGTTCAGGTTATGTTGAGGTTTGGGCGAAGATAACCTGAGGAGAACCTGTATAAAACCTGAGGAGGACCTGAACCAAATACTGTAGTTAGTCATACTTTATACACTTGATGGCCTTGGGCTTACAGAGGGAATCCTATCATAGCTAGAACGCTGACTGGATTGTAGAATGTAATGTTACGAATTAAAAAGCGAAGCAACCCAATGGATTGCTTCGCTTTGCTCGCGATGACGATACGTCCCGAAGTACGGTTATACCCTGCGGTAATGTAACCATCAGGCCTTGTGAGGCTTGGTAGACGAGGTAGAGTAGGTAGATGGCATGTTAAAAATTTGTTGTTTAAATGGTTTTGGGTGTATAAACTTTTATCACTCCGTCACCCTCGCTGCTAATCAATAGTAAGCTTTTTTTGGTTGGGCTGTTCTTTGCAGGAATAAACAACACGCCTTCGGGAGCGTCACCGCATTTTAACAATTGTAAAAAAACTGGTTTACTGGGTACAGTTACATCATACACAGCTACTGCATCCGCGCGCTCCATTCCTATGAAAGCTACTTTTTTGGTACCTACAATACCTAAAGCAATTCCCTCAGGTTCAACGCTTTTGTCGTCACTTCTGGCATCGTCATATACACCTGCCGCAAAGGTTTTAGCATCGAGTTCATTTTTACTGTCGAAAACCTGATTACCGGTTGTTCCGTTCCAAACACTGAAAGAACGTGATCCCAATGAATATAATTCATCTAAATCGCCGTCGCCATCTGTATCGCCCAGCGTAGTAGTCACATTTAGCCTGCCAATGTTGTTGTCCAGCTTTAGGCTAGTCGCGTCTGGAAATGCTGTAGCATCCAGTTTAACATCTTTGTTTTTAACACGAAGAATTTCAGAAAAGCCGTCATACTCACGTGCGTCACCTTCATTGGCAGTGAAAAGATATGGTACACCACCTTCTTCCAAAACCGCAATTCCATCTGGCAAGTACATCCCTTTCACTTTCCATTTCGCAGGCTTGTATCCACCATCGGTATCACTTAAATCAACCTCATTTCCATCTAAATTATAGTCTTTAAACCCTAGTGGAAAGATATTTGTAATTGTTTTTCCTGTTATGTCTACTTTAGCAATGGCATTGTTTTCCTGCAAAGTGACCCATGCCGTTTTAGAATCAGCAGAGATGGTAACATATTCAGGCTCGATGTCTTTTGCAAAGTTATTGCCCGGACCGAATATCCTGAATCCTTTAGTCTTAAGGGTGGCCAATTGAGCAGCCATTCCACTGAAATCAAGAGTGGTAACAGCGTAGTTATTGTCGACAGCTATAATAGAAATTGTTCCGTTAGGGTCATTTGTATAAGCTGCGTTTGGCTCACCCTCGTTTGCAGAAACAATAAACTTGCCGTCTGGTGAGAAAGTAACCATGTCGGGCAGGGCACCAACTGTTATCTCGGCAATTTTACTGTAATCGGATGTTTTAAATACAACAACCTTTCCGTTTGCCTGCTTGTCGTTAGACTGTATGGCGGCGGCCAATTTACCATCGTACACAGCAAGGCTGTTTACGGCACCACCAAAAGGCAGCATGGCAATAGAACCAATAGATTTCATAGCTGCAGGATTTTGGAAATCGATGACCTCGATTTGATTGAGCTGGTTAGCAAGTCCTTCATTTTCATTTCTTACCACAAATAGCCGGTTTGTAAGTGGGTCAAAAGCAGTAATTTCCGCAGCGCCCAGTTCGCCTACGTCAAATGAGCCGGTCTCTGCAAAAGATGAGGGATCTTCGTTTACAAAAAACTCCGGTTCTGGTGTGTTGATTGGGCTATCTTTCTTACATCCCATTAACCCCGCAAGGAGTATAGTGCATAGTATTAGTTTTTTCATGTTTTTGTTCATAAGCCGCGAAGCTATGGTGCCTACATGAAGAAGGGTTTATCATTAGGTTAATAGTATGTTAATCTCAAGTATTTTTTAATTTAGCATATGATTAAAAGGAAATTGATTGTAATACTGGCAGTGTTGTTCTTTGCTGCCTGTAAAGAAAAGGCAGAAAAGAGTTTGGAACTTATTGATCCGCATTCTTTCTCACAACCTGATAAAGCTGTAGTTAAGCATCTTGATCTTGATATCAATGTTGATTTTTCAAAGGAGCAAATTTCCGGAAAGGCCGTTTGGAAAATTGAAAAAAACAAGGATGCCGGCGAGATTGTATTTGACAACAATGGCTTATCTGTTGCCAGGGTAACGCTTGGTGCAGACGAAAAGGAAACCACTTTCAAACTGGGTAAAGCAGATCCTATACTTGGTGAGGCTTTACAGGTAGCCATCAATGATGATACCGAGATTGTCACTATCTATTATTCAACAAATAAAGGCGCCGCAGCTTTACAATGGCTCAATAAACAACAAACCGCAGGCAAACAACATCCTTATTTATTTACGCAGTCTGAGAGTATTGCAGCGCGCAGTTGGATCCCATGCCAGGACAGTCCGGGAATTCGTTTTACTTATAACGCGCGGGTAACAGTTCCAAAAGAGTTGCTTGCGTTAATGAGTGCTGAAAATCCACAGGTAAAAAACGCGAAAGGTGTTTATGAGTTCAAACAAGCGAAAGCAATACCATCTTATTTGCTTGCGCTCGCTGTGGGCGATATTGCGTTCAAAGCAGTTGATGGCAGAACTGGTATATACGCCGAGCCTTCTGTATTAAACAAAGCTGTTTATGAATTTGCAGATATGGGTAAAATGGTGACCGCTGCTGAAAAGTTATATGGACCATACCGTTGGGGGCGTTACGATTTGCTGATTTTACCTCCGAGCTTCCCTTTCGGTGGAATGGAAAACCCTAACCTGAACTTCATTACACCTACAATTATTGCTGGCGACCGTTCACTTGTGAATATCATTTGCCATGAATTGGCACATAGCTGGAGCGGAAATCTGGTAACCAATAAGACCTGGAATGATTTCTGGTTAAATGAGGGATTTACCAATTATTTTGAACGCCGTATTGTTGAAGTACTCTATGGTAAAGAAGAGGCGGAAATGCAGGAAGAATTTGGCAGACAGGCACTGGATGGAGCTGTGAAAGATATGGCTGACAAACCTGAGGACACATATCTAAAGGGAAATTACAAGGGTAGAAATGCCGATGATGCAACCAATGATATTGCATATGAAAAAGGATATTTCTTTTTACGCACGATAGAAGCGGCAGTAGGAAGGAGCAAATTAGATTCATTTTTAAGGGCTTATTTTGATGGACATGCCTTTAAATCTGTTTCAACTGAAGATTTTGTAGATTATCTGAATAAAAATTTGATTAAAGGCAATGCAGACCTGGAGAAAAAAATAAGGGTAAAAGATTGGGTATATGGGCCGGGCATTCCATCCAACATCGCGTTTAGTAAAAATCTTTGGAAGGAGGGTGGAAAATACGATGAGATCAATTCCATGATCAGGATTTGGCTGAACAACCCAATGTATAATCCAAACATTTTTAGAGAGAATGTAGTTACCACTAACGAAAAACGGTACTTATTAAGTCGGGTTCCTGATAAAATCACTTTTGACCAAATGGAATACCTTGACCTTACTTTTAACCTCACGGCATCAAACAATACAGATATTCAATTGGCCTGGTACACCATGGCGATTAAAAATAATTACACACTGGCAGATAAGCGCATAAAGGAATATCTGATAAACAACGGTCGCATGTGGCATATCATTCCTATTTATAAGGAGCTGCTAAAATCTGAAAAAGGCAGGAAAAAAGCGCTTGAGGTTTACAAACTGGCCCGGCCAAACTACCATCCCATGACCTATACTTACCTTGATAAAATGCTGAAATGATTTACATCGGCGCAGAAATTTTTATAGAGCCCGGTCAAACAGCAGCTGAAATTAATGGCTGGTTTGAAACAATGAGTCGCCACGGCATGAAGCTAACCCGGATCAGGATGTTCGAAAATTACATGCATAAGGATGGTGTTTGGGATTTCAGCCTGTTTGACATTGCCTTTATAGCTGCCGAAAAGCATGGGGTTTTAATTTATGCTAACTTGTTTCCGGATACCGGTTTTGATGACGTTGGTGGATTCAAATTTTGCAGGGATGATGCGCACCTGGCATCGGTAGCTAATTATATTAAACATCTTGTAATACATTTTAGCGACTTTAGTTCTTTGTACGGCTGGGTTCCAATAAACGAGCCGGGTTTAGGAGCAATGCCTGATGATGAGTTAGCGGCAAATCATTTTAAACTGTGGAAATCGGAGTTGGCTGCAAACGAATATACCAGCAATGGCTTTACAACTTTCGATCTGGCAGAAGAACGTTTTTTACTGCACTACAACACCTGGTTTTTAAAATGGCTAACCGAAGAAATCAGGAAATACGACCCAATAAGACCAATTCATGTAAATAACCACGATATATTTAAGCATGCTGCAGAATATGATTTCCCGGCATGGCGGGAGTTTTTAAGTAGTTTGGGAGGCTCTGCTCATGCAAGCTGGCATTTTGACTATTTTAATAGAGAACAGTATGCTGTAGGGATGTCGGCAAACGCCGAAATGCTCCGGTCAGGAGCAGGTGACTTACCCTGGTTCATGACTGAACTTCAGGGAGGGAATAATACCTACAGTGGAAAAACGCCACTATGTCCAACTGCCGCAGAGATAGCGCAATGGTTGTGGATTAATATAGGTTCCGGGAGTAAAGGCGGAATGTTTTGGTGTTTAAATCCGCGCAGATCGGGTTTCGAAGCCGGTGAATGGGGCATGTTAGATTATCTTGATGAGCCAACCGACCGGGTGCAGATGGCAGGTGCCATTAGCGCCGCGATAGACAGACATGAGCGGTTAGTGGATGATGCTGTAGTTTTGGATTCAGGGCTGAGTGTAATCTATACCCGTGAATCCTTATGGATAGAAAAGTTGCTGCAAATTAAAAGTTCACATTTTGAAGGCAGGGCTGTTGGAGGGATAATGAAATCGGCATTGGCTTACTTCGAAGCATTGTCTGAGATGGGTGTACATGCTGCTTTTCAGGAAATTGGTGAATACGATTTTAGTTTAGCTAATTACACTGGTAAAGCAATTATCCTCGCACATCAGGTGAGCATTCCATCGAAATACTGGAATTTACTGTCGGAATTCATTTACAAAGGCGGAAAGCTTATTGTAGATGGCTTAACAGCTTATTATGATGAAAATGCATACCTGATACAAGGTGCCCAATTTCCTTTGCGTGAATGTTTTGGTGCGGTCGTAAGAGAATTTAAGTTGGTTAATGATGTGTACAAGGTTGGTTTTACCGACCCATTACTCAGCGTTGATGCCCATTTGTGGAAAGGGATTTTAAAGCTAGACACTGCAGTCTCTGTAGCACGCGAAAAAGACGAAACTCTTGCTTGCAGAAATACCTACGGTGCCGGATCTGTTCTTTGGATGCCATCATTGATAGGCCTGGGTGGGCGGATTACCTATTATTCAGGTTTGTGTAAACTGCTAAGCTCAGAATTGTATGGGATAATTGCTGAGTTGCCTGTAAAGTTTTCACGGAGACAGCCGGGAATGCTGATGAAGGTGCTGAAAAATGAAGGGCATTTCATTACTGTAATGGTGAATAAATCCGGTGCAGATGTTCGGCTGGAATTGGATGTACCTACATTGAAGCTAGCTCAGGTGGTGTTTTCATCTATCGATCCGACAGGAAAAAGGAGTGAGGCTATTGAGCCGTTTACCAATAGGGGTACAGTAATGGTTGCTGCCGAAGAAACGCTTGTTTTGAAATGGGTTAGGCTTTAGTACCTTTGCGCAATGCTTGAAATTGTATACCAGGATGAATACCTTATTGCTATAAATAAACCTCACGGCTTGCTGGTCCACCGGTCTTCTATTGCTACCGATGCCAAAGAGTTTGCTTTGCAAATGTTGCGCGACCAGGTGGGCAGGCATGTAAGTCCTGTACACAGACTTGATAGAAAAACAGGTGGTTTATTGTTGTTTGCTTTTGAGAAAGAGGTAGAGGTTGCTATGCAGCAGCAATTTCAGAACGGAGAAGTTAAAAAGAAATACCTTGCTGTTCTTAGGGGCCATGCGCCAGACCAAATGGATATTGATTATCCGCTGGCCAAAGAAAATGGAACGATACAAGAAGCTTTTACATCCTTTGTTACCTTAATGAAAACCGAACTGGATGTTCCTTTTGGCAAACACGCTACATCAAGGTACTCGCTTGTAGAAGCTTCACCCACAACAGGGAGGATGCACCAGCTGCGCAAGCATTTTGCACACATTATGTATCCAATTATTGGCGACCGGAAGCATGGCTGCAATAAGCAGAATAAGTTTTTTCTGGAGAAATGGGAAATGACAACCATGCTGTTACACGCCTCAGAATTATCATTTAAACACCCCGTTACAGGCGCCTGGATAACCATAAGCGCTGGTATTGGATCGGAATTTAGGAGGATGACCGACCTTATGGGCTGGCCCATTCCAGCTTGATTTTCATCTGTATGTCATAACATTTCCGTTAGTGCTTCAAACTGACTTTTTAACTACAAAATTCAAAAGTTGAGTATTAACTTTGCTGCGTTTAATAATACCACCACCCCAAACAAACAGCAGTACAATGAAATCATATTTAAAATTAACGGCCCTCTCTCTGTTATACCTTTTTACCTTTCTTCCCTCGGCTTTCGCACAACAAACCGTAATTACCGGTTTAGTAACTGATGCTGTCACAAGGGAAACGCTCCCATACGTATCTTTCATGGTTACAGGGAGCGGCAAAGGCGGAAAGACAGACATTGATGGTAAATATAAAATCAGTCTAAGCGGTTCCTTTACGGAACTAAAGTTCAGCTATGTAGGTTATAAAAGCGTTGTGAAAACAATAAAGCCAGGTACTGCTCAGGTAATCAATATTAAGCTGGAAAGTGAAGCTACCCAAATGGAAGAGGTGGTTATCAATGCTGGTAAGAAACCAAAATATAGTAACAAGGAAAATCCAGCTGTTGCCCTCATCAGAAAGGTAATTGAAAATAAAGACAAAAACAGGGTAGAGCATTATGATTACGTTGCTTATAAGAAATATGAGCGTATGCTTTTTTCTATGAGCAATTTGTCTGAAAAGTTCAAAAACCGTAGGGTTTTTAAGAATTACCAGTTTCTTTTTCAGGAGCAGGACTCCACAAAAATTGGAGGGAAGAACCTTCTGCCTGTGTTTCAGCAGGAGAAATTATCTGACAATTATTTCCGCAAGAATCCGGAGAAGCTGAAAACAGTAGTACTGGCCGACAAACAGGTGAATTTCGATGAACGTTTTGTTGATAATAAGGGGCTTAGTACCTATTTCGAAAGAATGTATCAGGATATCGATATTTACGACAACAATATATCTGTAGTCAGCAACCAATTGTTAAGTCCGATTGCAGATGGTGCCCCGGGCTTTTATAAGTATTTTATTACCGATACCATCCGTACGCAAACCACTCAACTGGTCGAATTGTCCTTTACTCCAAGGAATAAAGCAGACTTGCTTTTTGAGGGTAAGTTATACGTAACACTGGATGGCAACTATGCAGTACAGAATGCATTTCTTTCTGTTAATAAGAACATTAACCTGAACTTTGTTAGGGCTTTGGAGGCGAGGCTGGATTTTGAGCAAAGTGAAGATCTGCGATACCACTTGAGTAAAAGCAATCTGGTTGTTGACTTTGGGATAAGCAAAAACAGTGGTGCAGGTTTTACAGGTGAAAGAACCGTTTCGTTTAGGGATTATAAAATTAACGAACGTATGCCAGATACTGTTTACAGCAGCACCGCGCCAGTGGTGTTTGCCGCAGATGCGATGAAGAAATCTGAACAGTATTGGGTTACAAACAGGCCGGAAACCCTTAATGCTGTCAATGCACGCGTGTATACCAATCTGGATACATTACAAAGCATTCCATCTTTTAGGCGCACAATGGACGCAGTAACCCTATTGTTTGCAGGTTATAAAGACTTCGGGCCATTTGAAGTAGGGCCTGTAAATACTTTTTACAGCTTTAATGGGGTAGAGGGTTTTAGGTTGAGACTAGGCGGGCGCACAACTACCGCTTTAAGCAAGCGCTACTTCTTTGAAACATATGGCGCCTATGGTTTTACCGATCAGAAATGGAAATATTTTTTAAGTGGTACCTATTCCTTAAACGATAAGTCTGTTTATGCTTTTCCACAGAATTATTTGAGGGCTAGTTTCCAAAGGGATACAAAAATACCTGGTCAGGAACTACAGTTTGTGCAAGAAGATAACTTCTTGCTGTCTTTCAAACGGGGCGACAACAATATGATGCTGTATAACGATTTTTACAGATTGGATTATATGCATGAACTTGAGAATCATTTTTCATACGCAATCGGGTTAAAGAAATGGGTTCAGAGCCCGGCAGGCACATTGTATTTTAATAGTGGAAACAATATGCCGTTCCACCCTGATAACAGGATAAGCACTTCTGAGGTATCGCTTACACTGCGTTATGCGCCACATGAAAAATTTTACCAGGGAAAAGTTTACAGAACTCCTATTATTGATAAATACCCAACCTACAATTTTCGATATACAGCAGGTATAAAAGGCATTGCAGGTGGAGAATACAATTATCATAATTTCCTGGCAAGCATAGACAAGCGTTTTTACTTATCGCAACTTGGCTACACAGATGTAACTGTGGAGGGCAACTATATCATCGGCCAGATACCTTTTCCATTGCTTTCAATCCACAGGGCCAATCAGACCTATGCTTATCAGCTAAACTCTTACAACTTAATGAACTTTTTGGAGTTTGTTAGCGACCGCTATGCAAGCATTAACCTCGACCATAATTTTAATGGGTTCTTTTTTAATAAAATCCCACTTCTAAATAAATTAAAATTGCGTGAAGTGATGTCATTCAAGGGATTATATGGTGGATTGAGAGACGAAAATAACCCAACGTTGAATACTACTTCTATGCAGTTTGTAAGGAATGACAGCGGCGTGCCGATAACGAATTCGCTTAATGGTGGTCCTTATATTGAGGGTAGTGTTGGTGTTGGGAACATCTTCAAAATCCTTCGTGTTGATTTGGTAAGACGTTTTACCTATTTGGATAATCCACTTGTTTCTGAATGGGGAGTTCGTGCGAGGGTAAAATTCGATTTTTAGCTTCTTAAGCTGCGATGCGTTGCAGTATAACTTTACAGGGAACTTCTGAAGTAACCAATACGTGATGTTTTTTATGGAGGGGGATAGTAAGATAATCTCCCGGTACAAGCTCATGTTGCTCGTCTTCAATATGGATAGTACAGGTTCCTTCTAAAATTAGAAATTTCTCATACTCATGGTCATGAACTTCCTGCGGTGCCATGTGCTTTATCCAGGCAATAGCCGTAATTCCCGTTTCAGTATGACTCAGTATTTTAGCATATACATCTTCAAAGTTGTCAGGCAAGACCATGTCAGGCCTATTAATCCATTGTTCGTAATCAGCGGAAATAGAATTTTCATCTAAAACCTTTGGAATTTTGCTAAAATCTTCACCAGCTTTCATTCGTTCAATGAAATCAATGGTAGCTACGAGAAAAGGTTTAATGATAGGGTCTGGCTCAATGGCATTTTGTGTCGCAAGACTTTCAAAGGCCATTTCAATAGAAGTAAGTTCGTTACGTATTTCAGGGTAGGTATCTGCCATTTCTTCTATTAAGGCATTTTCCTGAGGTGTAGTTTCGCCCAATACGTATAATTCCAACATCCCCGATGAGATTAACTCTTCTTTTTTCATCCTAGTACTGAGCAGTTTGGTGTTGCAGGCGTTAACGCTGGCAAGTATGCTAAATTAGAAATATTAATCGATTATACAAAATTGGCTCCAAGACCTAAAACGCTTAATTTTTTGGAAACAGATTGGTAAATTGATTAATATTACAGCAGTAACCTCATCTATTTTCTCAGGGTCAACTTTTATTTGCCGATGGAAGAATTTAACAATAGTGATTATAAGTGTTTTCCTCTGGGAGATGCGGCTGTTGTTATTCAGTTTGGCGACATTATCGATCCGGTAGTCAACCTTAAAATCAAAGCAATTTGTGAATGGCTTGATGAATATACATTTGAAGGTTTCATTGAGTACGTACCCGCATATACCACGATAATCATTTATTACCAGCCATGGATTGTTGATTACCAGGAATTGGAAGGCATGATCGATGAGATGCTTGAAGGAATAGCTGAAGAAGCTATACAGGTAACACGTAACCTGGTAGAAATTCCTGTTTTCTATGGAGGTGATTATGGTCCGGACCTGGAATTTGTAGCAGCTCATAATAGCATTGCTACTGAAAAAGTCATTGAATTGCACACGACAGCAGAGTACCTGGTTTACATGATTGGTTTTGCGCCTGGTTTCGCCTACATGGGCGGAATGAGCGAGCAAATTGCCGCCCCAAGAATGGAATCTCCAAGGGCAGTTATATCAGCCGGTTCCGTTGGAATAGCGGGCATGCAAACCGGGATCTATCCAATAGAAACCCCAGGTGGATGGCGCCTGATTGGACGCACCCCATTAGTTTTGTTTAATGCGCACCGCAGTTCCCCCTCGCTATTAAAAGCCGGAGATGTTGTAAAATTCAGTTCAATTACCGAACTGGAATACATCAAAATGAAAGGGGGTGATGATGGGTATTAAAATATTGAAGAGCGGGTTATTGACAACTATTCAGGATTTAGGCCGATATGGGTACCAGCGTGACGGAATCATTGTAGGCGGGGCAATGGACAGTTTAGCATTACGACTAGGTAATTTACTTTTAGGGAATGAGGAAGACGAAGCTGGAATTGAATTCACATTACTGGGAGGATCATTGCTTTTCGATAGTGATCAACTGGTCACAGTTACCGGTGCAGATTTGAGTTTAAAGATAGATGCGGTTCCAGTACCCAATTGGAAGCCAATTATCATTAAGAAAGGTTCTATACTTTCATTTGGTAGACCAGTTGCGGGTTGTCGCGCATATTTATGTATTAAAGGAGGCTTTGATTTAGAAAAGGTTTTGGGCAGCCATTCTACCTATTTAAAAGCCGGATTTGGAGGATTTAATGGACGTGCACTACATGAGGGTGATGAAATACCGTTCAGAACCGTACTTAAAAATGAATCTTATAAGTTGAATTGGGGTGCGGACTTAAGACTATATCCTGACTTGGCAAACCATACCATCAGGTACATAAACGGTCCCGACCACGATCGTTTTGTTCAACCCATTTTCAAAAATCCATTCAAAATTAGCAACCAGGCAGATAGAATGGGTTATAGACTGGAAGGGTCACAATTGAGATTAACGGAACCATTTGAGCTTTTGTCGACCGCTGTTACCTTTGGAACAGTACAAGTCCCTTCTGATGGTAAACCGATTGTACTTATGGCAGACCGGCAAACTACCGGGGGATACCCAATTGCTGCGCAGGTGATTAGTGCTGACCTACCTTTGCTGGCACAAAAGAAGCCTGGAGACGAGCTATTGTTTGAAGAAACAACTGTGGAAGCGGCGCAGGCACTGCTGGTAAGCCGGGAGAAATTAATAAAGCAATTTAAACAAACAATACTTTTGAAATATGGCTAAGGCATTTACTGTTGATCTCAATTGTGATATGGGTGAGAGTTACGGTGCATATACAATCGGTAACGATGAGGCAGTAATGCCTTTTGTATCATCTGTTAACATTGCCTGTGGCTTTCATGGTGGCGATCCATCAGTGATGAAAAGGACAGTGGAATTGGCATTGAAATATGGACTGAAGATTGGAGCACATCCGGGATTGCCAGACCTGCAGGGATTTGGCAGGAGGGAGATGAAGGTTTCTGATGAAGAGGTTTATGACATGGTACTTTATCAGATTGGCGCGCTGGCTTCGATAGTTCAAGTGCAGGGAGGGAAGCTGCATCATGTTAAGCCACATGGGGCATTGTATAACATGGCTGCAAAGGATAGCAAACTGGCTGTTGCCATCGCTCAGGCGGTTAAAGATTTCGATAAGGCCCTAGTTTTTTACGGTTTGTCTGGCAGTGAGTTAATTGTTGCTGGTAAAAGTGTTGGATTAACTACTGCGAACGAAGTATTTGCAGATAGAACGTATCAGGCAGACGGAAGTCTTACCCCAAGAAGCAAACCAAATGCGTTGATAACAAATGAAGAAGAAGCAATTGAGCAGGTGATGAAGATGGTAACACAAGGTTTGGTAACCTCACAAGACAATCGACATGTAAGTATTTCTGCGGATACCATTTGTTTGCATGGCGATGGCGAGCATGCAGTACGTTTTGCAGAGAAAATATTTGAGAAATTTAAACTTGAGGGCATAGCCATAAAATGAAAAACAGAAGTGCACTTTTAGGTGCGGCATTTTTAATGGCAACATCGGCTATCGGTCCGGGTTTTCTAACCCAGACAACGGTTTTTACACAATCTTTGGGAGCTAGTTTCGGCTTCGTGATCTTGACCTCAATCCTTATTGATATGGGTGTTCAGCTGAATATTTGGCGGGTAATTGCCATATCAGAAATGAGGGCACAAGACATTGCTAACAAATTAATGCCCGGACTGGGTGGTTTCATTTCGGTTTTAATTGTATTGGGTGGTCTAGCTTTCAACATTGGTAATGTTGCAGGTGCTGGCTTGGGTTTGCATGCATTATTAGGGATACCGGTAATAACAGGAGCAGTATTATCAGCTGCTATGGCCATTGGGATTTTCCTGGTTAAAGAGGCAGGAAAAGCAATGGATCGCTTTGCACAGCTGTTGGGCTTTATTATGATCATAGCTATTATCTACATTGCTTTCAGTTCTTCGCCACCTTTTGCAGAAGCCGCAGTAAGGACAATCTTACCGGCAAAAATTGATTTGATGACCATTGTTACACTGGTTGGAGGAACTGTTGGTGGCTACATTACTTTTTCTGGCGGTCACAGGTTGCTGGATGCAGGGATTAAAGGCAAAGAATCGTTAAAGCAAGTTAGTACCAGTGCGGTAATGGGAATATCGGTTGCTTCAATCGTGAGGATATTTCTATTCCTGGCATCCTTAGGGGTAGTAGCGAAGGGACTAAGTATAGATGCAGGCAACCCAACTGGTTCTGTATTTCAATTGGCTGCCGGCAACCTGGGTTACCGATTATTTGGGCTGGTAATGTTTGCTGCAGCCATCACCTCAATTATTGGCTCTGCCTACACTTCAGTTTCATTTATCAAGTCATTTAGCAGTGCTATAACTAAACACGAAAACAAATATATTATTGGATTCATATTGGTATCTACCCTCGTATTTGTTTTTATTGGGAAGCCGGTCAGTTTGCTAATCCTGGCGGGTGTAGTAAATGGCTTTATTCTGCCAATAACATTAACAGCCATATTATTTGCGGCTTACAAGACAAGGATTGTAGGCGACTATAAGCATCCCGTTTGGTTAACTGTTTTTGGTATTCTGGTAGTAGCAATCATGACCTATATGAGTGGGAGCGTGTTAATCAACATAATGATGTAACTTGCTGAAAATAAAGTATATTATACCAGATGATAAAAATAAATCTGGTTCTGATATGTTGTTTTGCAGCCCTGTTTACCAAGGGAGTTTATGCACAGCGGCACACCTTTGATGTCGGTATACGATTTCAAAAAACTGTTGATCTATACTACGAAAATGGATTAACTGCACAGTACAATTTAACTCAAAAATGGGCAGTTGGTGCAAGTTACTACACCAGCAGACTGGGCTCTGCATTGGGAACAAATGCCATTACGCAAGATAATTTTATTGGCTCCGCTACCTATTATTTCAGATCGGAGAAATTGTTACGACCGTTCTTACGGGGAAATATTGGATATTTCTCGGCCGATTACGAATCAGAGCTATTTGAGAATTTAGCAAATTCATCGGCTATTATTTCTGCTGATGCGGGCCTTATGTACCGCATTATCGCACCGCTTAAAATTAGCCTTTCAATAGGCTATAATGCAATTACCGGAGAAGGTGATAAGGGAGCAGGGACTTTGTACCCTGTATTCTATCAAACAAGCTTAACCTGGAACTTACCAAAAACCTTTTCGAAATGAAAAAATACATCTTGTTGCTTTTTTTAGCAATCGCTTTAATTTCTTGTAGTAAAGATCCTGACATTGAAAGTTCTAGTCTTGATAGTGGTTTATTTTTTGACCAGTCGCTCTACACTCCAGAAAAATACCTTGTATCAGTTGCAAAGCCTAATCCAACACCGGCAGAAAAGATAAAACCTGTAATTATCGCGGTTCATGGTTACGGTGCAACGACATTTGAATGGGATGAGTTCAAAAGCTGGGCGGGTACCAGAACAGACTTTAGCATATCACAGGTGTTACTTGGCGGGCATGGCAGAGATTATCAGACATTTAAAGATTCTTCATGGGAAGATTGGCGCAAACCGATCATTGCCGAATTTGAAGCTTTGGAAAAGGCGGGATATACTAACATTAGTTTTGCCGGGTCGTCTACCGGGAGTACGCTCATTTTAGAAATGCTGGCTAGTGGCTATTTTAACATTCATTTAAAACCCAGGCATGTTTTTTTAATTGATCCAATATTGATTCCGGCAGATAAAACATTATCGTTAGTGGGAGCGTTAGGGCCAATTATTGGGTATACAACTGTGGACAATGCAACATCTGAAGAAAAATATTACTATCACTACAGGCCGTATGAGACTTTAAAGGAGTTGAAAGCGGTGATTGGAAAGGTGAGAAAAAATCTTGAGAAGGGATTTAAGCTACCTGCAAATTGTACACTTCAAGTATTCAAATCTGATAAAGATGATGTAGCAGACCCAGTTAGTGCAGTTCTCATACATAAAGGATTAAAAACATTTGACGGAGGCACAATTTCTGTAAGCATGATTTCTTCAAGCCTCCACGTTTTTACAAGACTTAGTGGAAGAGCGATTACACCATCTGCGAAAGATTTAGACAATCAGAATCAGGCATTTAACAATATAGCAATAGCAGCAATGCTATAATTTCCTATATTGTAATTGTCGAAATGCGGAAATTACTTCAGAAACTATTTTCAAATACAATTATACGACTGGCAAATAAATACAGTTCGAGGCCAGATGTGACCCGGGTGCATGAGGCTTTAACTACGCTGTATAACAAAATACAAACAGACCCGGGTAAAAGGGGTTTGTTGTTAGATCTGGATACTTCCTCTAAAATTGTTATTTTCTCCGACCAGCATAAAGGTTCAAGGAACTATTCCGACGATTTTGCACTTTCAGAAAAGAATTATCTGGCGGCATTAGCCTTCTACAATACTGAGAAATATACGTACTGTAACCTGGGTGATAGTGAAGAGCTCTGGAAAAACCAATTGCTCAATGTGTTGAAAGCTAATAAAGCTACTTTTGAGGCGGAAAAGCTCTTTTTAAAACGAGGCGCGTTTATTAAGTTGTTTGGAAATCATGACCTCTATTGGGACAATGATCCACTGGCATGGTACCAGATAGACAGGATTTATGGCGAACGGATGCGTGTTTATGAGGGGGCGATATTTAGATGCACCATTAACAACACACCGCTCTCGATCTTCTTAACTCACGGACACCAGGGCGACCTTCAAAGTGATGGTAACTGGTTTAGTAAATGGTTTGTTTCGAATGTATGGGGACCATTGCAATCCTATCTTCGGATTAATCCAAATACGCCGGCATTTGATAACCAATTAAAATCTGCCCACAATGCCATCATGTACAGTTGGACTGCCAAGCAATCTAACCTTGCGTTGATTACGGGACATACCCATCAACCGGTGTTTAATTCACTCACCCATTTGGAGCGGGTATACACTAAGCTCGACTGGGCGAAAAAGAACAATGATGAAGATCTAATCCAAAAACTGGAAGCAGAACTTCTTGCAGGTAAAATAAGCGGGGAAAAGTCACCAAGGATCGATAACTCTAAGAATACGTATTTCAATAGTGGATGCTGCTGTTATAGTGACGGGGACATAACAGGAATTGAAATAGATGGTGGAATGATAAAGCTTGTTAAATGGAAAGCCACAGAGAAAGGACCGGAACGGATTGTGCTTGAAGAGGCGAAGCTCGAAGTATTATTAGATCAATTGAGTTCATAAAAAAAGGAAGCCCTGAGGCTTCCTTTTTTATTTCCTACTGCTCTGGAAACTCGCTTGCAAAGTTATTGTATTTCGCTTCCATTTCCTGTTTGTAGCCTTTGGCTTTATCAATCCACTCAGGTGCTTTGTCTTTAAGATCGTCAACAATTGATCTTCCGGTGATATCATCTTTCTTTGTGATATATTTAATTGCTCCGTATACTGCGGCGCCAATTAATGCTGTTTTTACTAGTCCCATTTTGTTATGTTTTAATGTTTTACTTCTAACACTGTATCGAATTAAATGTTTTTACTGATTCCAGATTCTTTTAAATTTGTTAATTTAGGATAGTTAACCAAACTGTAAACCATGAAGATCTTTAAACTAATACTGCTCTTTCTAGCCTGCATGATAACTCTGCATTCAGTAGGTCAAAAAAAGAGTACCTCCAGAATGCAGGCGCTGAAAGTTTCGGCAAATAAGCGTTTTCTGGTATATGAAGACGGGAAACCTTTCTTTTATCTTGGTGATACTGCCTGGGAGCTATTCCATAGGTTGACTTTGGCGGATGCTGAGCTATATATGGAGAACAGAAAGCAAAGAGGATTTACCGTTTTACAGGCTGTTGTACTTGCCGAACTGGATGGTATAGATGAACCCAACGCCTTTGGGCACAAACCAATGCAGGGACACGATCCGGATAAATTAAATGAAGCATACTTTAAGGATGTAGACGTCTTTGTTAAACTTGCTGCCAGTAAAGGCTTGTATATTGGAATGTTGCCAATGTGGGGCGATAAAATAAATAAAAGTTCATGGGGCAAGGGGCCTGAAATATTTAATACTCAAAATGCCAAAACCTATGGCCGGTTTTTGGGTAACAGATACAAAGATCAAAAGAACATCATATGGATCATGGGTGGCGATAGAAATCCAAGGGACAATAAGGACATTGAGATCTGGCGTGCGCTGGCTGCAGGAATAGCAGATGGTTGTGGTGGTTACGATAAGGCATTAATGACATATCACCCGCAGCCGAAAGAAAATGGTGGTTCATCTACCTGGTTTCACAATGATGAATGGCTGGATTTTAACATGATGCAAACAGGCCATTGTAAAGACGGTACCAATTATGACAAGATTTCTTATGATTATAATTTGACCCCAACCAAACCGGTTATTGACGGCGAACCATTATATGAGGATCATCCCATTTGTTTTGACTGGAAGAAAAACGGATTCTCTAATGCTGATGATATCAGAAAACTCGCTTACTGGCAGGTTTTTGCAGGAGCCTTTGGGCACACTTATGGTTGCCATGCGGTTTGGCAATTCTATTCTCCTGAAAGAGAACCTGTAAACGCGCCTCAACGCCCCTGGAAGGAAGCTATTAATCTGCCTGGAGCTACTCAGATGGGTTATGTAAAAAAATTAATGTTATCGCAATCTTTTCTGGACCGCATACCTGATCAAACACTGATTGCAGGAAATAATCCCAAAACCGGGGAATACTGCAGCGCCACGCGTGCAGCAGATGGGCACTATGCTTTTATTTATACACCAACCGGCAAATCCCTCAGCTTAAACACGAAAGTTCTAAAGGGTGTTGCGCTGTATAGTAAGTGGTTTAATCCACGTACAGGAGCATTTACATCAGTAAAAAGAGAAGTTAAAAAACCTGAGATGACATTTAATCCCCCAACGAGTGGTGGGGCAGCAAACGACTGGGTTTTAGTACTTACCAGTAAGATTTAAGTCTCAGATTTTTTCTGAGGTCGGATGATAAGTCGCAAAGTTGGATCATTGGTTACAAAACTCCAGAACCAGTTAAATGCTAACTTGGCTTTGTTCCTAAAACCGGCAATTGGTATAATATGGATAAAGAGCCATACGATCCAGGCCAGAAAACCTTTAAAAAAACCGTTTGGCAAATCTACTACGGCTTTAAATTTCGCAATAATGGCCATGCTGCCCTTATCATTGTATTTAAATGGTTCCTGTGTTTTACCTTCTGCTATTTTGAGGAAATTTTTAGCCAATAACTTTCCCTGTTGAATTGCAACCTGGGCAAGCTGAGGATGACCCTGAGGGAAATTGGGGTCACTTAACTGCATACATTGATCGCCTATAGCATAAATGTTGCTGCTGCCTTTAAGCTTATTAAATTCATCTACAAGGATTCTTCTTCCACGGGTAATAGCTTCCGCAGGCAAGCCTGGTGCTTCTCTGGCAATAACCCCAGTGGCCCAAATTAAGGTAGCGCTGTTAATCGTTTCCCCATCACCAAATACAACTTTATCATCGATATAGTCTTTAACCATAGTATCCAGCCGGATATTTACGCCAAGTTTTTCGAGCACACGATAAGCTTCTTCCTGAGACTTCTTACTCATTGGGCCTAATAGCGTATCGCCGGAATCGACCAAATAGATTTTTCCCTGCCCTTTCCTCGCTGTAGGATAGTCTTTGGTAACAATGTTGGCATTCATTTCGGCAAGCATGCCAGCTATCTCTACTCCGGTTGGCCCGCCACCCGCAATTACTACGTTTCCAAGACGCTCTTTATCGCGAACATTTGTAGAGCGCACTGCTTCTTCTAATCGCAACAGCACATGGTTTCGCATTTGCAGGGCATCATCAATACTTTTCATAGGCAATGCCTTCGCCTTGACGTTCTCCATACCGAAATAATTGGTTTCAGTTCCCATAGACAACACGAGGTAGTCGTATGAAAGTGATCCATTTTCAGTATCAATAGTGTTTTGTTCAGGATTTATTTTTAGCAGTCCACCCATGTAAAAACTGAGATTCTTTTTTCCCTGAAACATCCGCCTGAACGGATAGCTGATATTTGAGGCTTCAATAAAAGCAGTTGAGACCTGATATAGCAGTGGCGGAAAAAAATGATAGTTGTTTTTGTCTACCAGCGTTACCTGGTAACTATCATGATTGGCAAGCGCTTTAGCGAGATTGAGGCCTGCAAATCCTCCACCAACAATAACAATTTTCTTAGTAGGAGACATCTTCGTGTAGTAGGATACCTTCTCTAATTGAATTCATTAAAGGAAGGTCAAGTTCGCAATCTGTAGTTTCGCAATGTTCATGGTCCTGGTTGTCCAGCACAATAGTGCCTACTTTGGTTTCTTCCTTATAGATGTCGTATTTTTTGTTTCCAAGGGAATGTATGTCGAAGAAGTAACCCTGACCGTCCATTGCCACCTCCAATCTGAATTGTTCCATATTTAGTATGCTGATAAAAATATATAACAGCAACAGCCATCAAATGTTTAGCAGGGGCACTTGAGCCGTTCACTCTTAACCTAAATTACTATTCTTACCCTGAACTTTATATATATATTTGGGTAAAGAAGCCCGTATCGAATCATAAAATGAAAATTATCAAGATCTTTCTTTTGTTTCTCTTCCTATGTGTTGTGGCGAAGGGCCAAACAAAGCTACCAAAAAGGCAAATAAAGTTTAAAAATGCATTTGGTGTGAATGCTTTTGAGTGGGATTTTTTAGATGGAAAGAATAGTCTGGCAATCAATGAAGTTCAGCTCAACGCGATGAAATCCTTTAATGCCATCAGGCATTACATGGACTGGGAAAAACTGGAACAGGAAGAGGGCAGATATTCCTTTAATCCGACTAAAAGCGGTGGTTGGAATTATGATGAGCTGTATCGCCGTTGTAAACTGGACGGAATTGAGGTGCTTGCCTGCTTGAAAACCATCCCAAAATGGTTGCAAGCAACTTACCCCGAAGACATGCGTGATGCTGACAATGTTCCGCTAAGGTTTGGTAAAGATTTTTCTGATCCCAGATCTTACATTGAACAAGCCAAAGTAGCTTTTCAATACGCAGCAAGATATGGACGAAACAAAAAAATTAGCAGAGAACTGCTAAGCGTGGATGAGCGGCCCAGGTGGAATAATGATGTGCAAAACACAGTAAAGGTCGGACTTAATCTTATCCAATATATAGAATGTGACAATGAGCGTGATAAGTGGTGGAAAGGCCCAAAGGCTTATCAATCGGGAAGGCAATATGCTGCTAATCTTTCTGCATTTTATGACGGGCATAAAAATACGATGGGCGCAGGTGTTGGTGTCAAAAATGCAGATCCGACAATCACTGTTGTGATGGGCGGTTTGGCGAAACCCGACGTTGGATACGTGAGAGAGATGATAGCCTGGTGTAGAGAAAACCGTGGTTTGAAAAAAGATGGCTCAGTAAACCTTTGCTGGGATATCATCAACTTCCATTATTATACAGGCGATGACAGTTCTCCCACTGGTGGTGAAGCAGGAAGGGGTAAGGCTCCTGAACTTTCTAATGCCGGTAAAGTTGCTACCTCATTTGTGAGTTTTGCTAGATCAGAAGCGAATGGAATCCCTGTTTGGTTAACCGAAACCGGCTACGATGTAAATCAGGGCAGTCCACTTAAAGCTATCCCGATCGGAGAAAAATCAGCTCTTACTACTCAGGCGGATTGGTTGCTGAGAACTGCTTTACTCAACATTAGGCTTGGAGTTGAACGGGTTTTCTTTTATCAAAGTTATGATTACAATGCCTCACTTGAGGGAAAGTTCTCATCATCAGGGCTTATAAATACAGACCATAGCAGAAAGCCTGCGACTGACTTTTTTGTGCAAGCCAGCAATTTGATTGGGGAGTATTATTACGTCAAGACGTTGAATAGCAGCCCGCTGGTAGATCTGTATAAAATAGATAAAAATGTGGCTTATGTTTTAGTTAAACCGGGCGAAGATGGCGGCAGTATAAATTATAATCTGGAACTTATCGGCGTAAAATCTGTGAAGGTTTGTCGCCCTTCAGCAGGATTAAGTAAAATGACAGAAGAAGTTGTTGATGTGAAAAACGGTAAACTGAACATTTTTGTTACAGAAACGCCTACTTTTGTTTTACCAATAAAATAATTTTAATAAATTGCGCATCACCATACAGACCGTTTACAGTTTACAGTACCAATACCTCTAAATAACCAAATTAAACCAATCCATTTCAATGAAGCACCTCTACCTCATAGTTGCAGGGATATGTTTGTTTTCCGCGTGTAATCGGTCCGGCACAAGTGACAAGGATCAGGTTGATGAAAAACCACTTTTTACATTGCTGGATTCATCAAAAACTAACATTAGATTTCACAATAACATCAACGAAACGTTCGAACACAATGTTTTTAATTACCCTGCCTTTTATAATGGTAGTGGTGTAGCCGTTGGCGATTTAACCGGTGATGGGAGAGATGAGGTGTATCTCTCTGGCAATATGAGTGGAAACAAACTCTATTATAACAATGGAGACATGCAGTTTGTAGACATTACAGATATAGCTGGTGTTGGCGGCAGGCCGGGTACCTGGAAAAACGGGGTCAACATGGTGGATGTTAATGGCGATGGTTTATTAGATATATATGTTTGCTATTCTGGGGATTATGCACCTGATTTGAGACGTAATCAATTATTTATTAATAAGGGGTTGAATGCTGAAGGCATGCCCACATTTGTAGATGAAGCTAAAAAATATGGTTTAGATGATCCCGCATATAGCACCCAGTCGTATTTTTTTGATTACGATCGTGATGGTGACCTGGATATGCTTCTTGTAAATGAAAACATAAAGGTATTGAGCAATTTGGATGACATAACCATTCAGGAACTGAGAAGAACACCAGATCTGATGTCGGGATCCAAGTTGTTTAGAAACGATGGTGGCCATTTTGCTGAGGTAACAGCGAAAGCCGGGCTAAATAATTCAGTTTTGTCTTATGGCTTAAGTGCATCTATATCAGATGTTAATAATGATGGCTGGCCTGACATGTATGTATCAAATGACTACTCCATTCAAGACCACCTTTATATCAATAATAAGAACGGTACGTTTACAGATCAGTTGAGTGATAACCTGGATCACATTTCTATGTACTCAATGGGCAACAATATTTCAGACGTTAACAACGATGGATTGCCCGATATCTACACCTTAGATATGATACCGGAAGACAATAAGCGCCAAAAATTGTTGCAGGGATTTGATAATTACGAGTTTTTTTATCTGAATTTAAGGAACGGTCTTTATTACCAGTACATGCGCAATATGTTTCATGTCAATAACGGAAATGGTAGTTTCAGCGAGATCGGGCAGCTTTCGGGCATATCAAATACGGATTGGAGCTGGGCACCGCTATTTGCAGACTTTGATAATGATGGTTGGAAGGATCTCTTCGTTACCAATGGCTACCTGCATGATTTCACAAATATGGATGTGGTGAAATACAATGAGAACTACTTCAGGAGTATAAATGGCGATGTAGAGCCTAAACACATAATGCAAATGCTGGGTAAATTGCCTTCTTCTGATGTGAAAAACTACATGTACAAGAACAATGGTGATCTAACATTTACAAAGAAAATCTCCAATTGGGGTTTTGACGCACCCTCTAACAGCAGCGGAGCAGTTTATTCAGATTTGGACAATGATGGAGATTTAGATCTTGTAGTAAACAATTTAAACAAAGCCGCTTTTGTATACAAAAATAACGGTGTAACTGCGTCTCAATATTTAAAAGTCAAATTAAAAGGCGCTAAAAAGAATACCGATGGTTTAGGGGCTAAGGTTACGATATATTACGGAAGTAAATTACAGTGGCTGGATCAAATGC
Source organism: Bacteroidota bacterium (assembly GCA_040385565.1). Taxonomy (GTDB): domain Bacteria; phylum Bacteroidota; class Bacteroidia; order Sphingobacteriales; family Sphingobacteriaceae; genus Pedobacter. The sequence continues at coordinate 31,732 of JAZKHD010000031.1, forward strand.
CTGCCAAAGGATACCTGTCTAGTGTTTCTGCGATTTTGCATTTTGGACTCGGTAAGCAAAAAACCATAGACTCTGTAAGAATTCATTGGTTGAGTGGTAAGCAGCAGGTGTTAAAAAATGTGCAAACGAATTCGACGTTATACGTTAAAGAAACGGATGCAGTTGACAATTTTTCGTCGCCAGCGCCACAAGCTCCCGTTTTTAAAGAAGTTACTTCGCCTGTTCCATATGCGCAGAAAAAAAATACAATAAATGATTTTAAGAGGCAAACACTTTTAGTTAACGCCCTTTCCTTTGCAGGCCCATGTATGGCTAAAGCAGACGTGAATGGTGATGGACTGGAAGACATATTTATCGGTGGAGATGTTGATGTTGCAGGATCAATCTTTCTACAGCAAAAGAACGGAAAATACCTTATTACGACTCAGCCATTCAATGCTGACAAAGGCAGTGAAGACGTTGATGCTGTCTTCTTCGACGCTAATCATGATGGTTTTCAGGACCTGTATGTTGTAAGTGGCGGCTACAACAACTTTGTCATCAATGATCCGCTTTTACAGGATAGGCTATACCTTAATGATGGAAAAGGGAAGTTTACGAAAACTGTTTCCTCACTACCCAAGATGCTTTCCAGTAAAAGCTGTGCAAGGGTAGGAGACTTTAATGGTGATGGGCATCCTGATGTATTTGTTGGCGGTCGCGTTATTCCATCCAGATATCCGGAAACACCGGAGAGTTACCTTTTAATTAATGATGGTAGAGGTAATTTTAGCGACCAGCTTGGTAAAATTGCTCCCGGCATTAAGCAAGGCGGCATGGTTACAGATGCGGCCTGGATTGATTTGAATGGCGATAAAAAGCAAGATCTTATTATAGTGGGAGAGTGGATGCCAATTGCAGTTTACATTAATGCCGGTGGAAAGCTTCAAAATAAGACTAAAAATTACTTTGATAAAGAATACAGTGGCTTCTGGAATAAACTGAAGGTTGAAGACCTGAATGGCGACGGTAAGCCTGATCTTATAGTTGGAAATCTGGGTTTAAACAGTCAGTGTAAGGTGAGCGATACTGAACCTGCGGAGATGATGTATAAAGATTTTGACGACAACGGTGCTGTGGATCCAATCATGTGCTTTTACATATTAGGCAAGAGTTATCCGTATGTTACCCGTGATGAAATGCTGGATCAGATAAGCTCAATGAGACCTAAATTCCCTGACTATAAAAGCTATGCAGATGCTGAACTGAAGGATATTTTCACACCAGAGGAACTGAAAGACGTAAAGAAGCTAAAAGCAAATTACCTAAAAACAGCCTATTTTGAAAGCGGCAAAGATGGCCGGTTCCAGGAAAGGGTATTGCCAATAGAGGCGCAGTTTTCACCGGTATTTACAATAACGCCTATCGATTACGACGGTGATGGTAAAAAAGACTTGATCCTGTGTGGTAATATTAATCAATCCAGACTTCGTTTTGGTAAATACGATGCAAATCACGGAATACTACTAAAAGGAAATGGAAAAGGAGGATTTAACTATGTTCCTCAGCAGCAATCTGGCCTGAAAATTAAGGGAGATGTAAGGAGCGTTCTCAACTTAGGTAATACCGTATTATTTGGTATTAACCAGGAAAAGTTGAAGGCTTATCAATTCGGCTCCAAATAGTTCATTGCGTTATTAGCAAAAGGTTAATTATAACAAGCAATAAATTAAACACCAATAACCAAATTAAAAACAAGCAAACTAAAATGAAAAAAATCTTTACAGCGATTCTCTTAATCGGTTTATGCGGCAAAGCTTACTCCCAGGGCTGCGTAGCAATCAGAAGTACCGGTGGTATGTGTACACTTACCGGCCATCCTGATAGCGCCGGAATGGTAGGTGGAAGCTGGGTATTCAATGCCAATACACGTTATTTCATGTCAAACAAGCACTATAAGGGCGATGTATATCAGGAGGAAAGAATTAAAGCCGGAAGTGAGGTGATCAATCACCAGTTTTCGACTGATCTAACCCTAATAAGGGTTTTTAACGACCGTTGGTCGGCGATGGTTGACGTGCCTGTTATTTCGAATGCAAGGTCATCGTTGTACGAACATAATTTCCCTACAAATAAGCCAAATGCTCAGCGTCATAGCATGCATTCTTTTGGACTTGGAGATATTCGTGTGGCCGCTTACAGGTGGTTATTCAATCCCACAACCAGTCCGCAGGCAAATCTACAAGTTGGTTTGGGTATGAAATTCGCTACAGGCGATTATAATTACAAAGATTATTGGAGAACTGTTGGACCAAACGGAACTGATGAACTTCGTACGGTCGATCAATCCATTCAGCTTGGTGATGGTGGAACCGGACTTACACTAGAACTTAATGGCTTTTTGGCAGTTCAAAAAAACTTTGGTTTGTATGCAAATGCATTTTACCTAAGCAACCCACGCCAAAATAATGGAGTTAGAACCTACCGCGAACTTATTGCCCCACCAAGATTGGCAAACGAACAAATCAGTAGTGTACCTGATCAATTCATGGCTAGATTAGGAGCAAATGTTGCTTTCCTGGGACTAGTAGCATCTGCAGGAGCGAGGATTGAGGGTATTCCGGTTCGTGACGTAATAGGTAAAAGCGGCGATTTCCGCAGGCCTGGCTATGTAGTATCTGTAGAACCAGCTTTAACCTACCAGTTGGGCAAAGTAAGTCTTTATACCACAGTGCCAATCGCATTGTACAGGAAACGAACACAAAGTATAACTGATAGAGCAAGTACTACAGCGACTAATTTTGTGCAAGGAGATGCAGCCTTTGCAGACTACTCCGTAAATCTCGGCATCTCGTTTAGACTATAATTTTATACCATTCTCGTTACCCTCATTAGGATATGATCCTTTTGAGGGTTTTTTTATGATTAAATAGTTAAATTAGTTGCTTGTACTATCTATTTATGAAGCAACTGACTATTTTTTTACTTATTTCTGCAGTTTGCTGCAGGCTTTCTGCACAACAAACTCAAAAACCCGTGCTTCACGGTAAGAATTGGATGGCCATTACAGGTAAACCGCTTGCTGCCACTGCCGGGGCAATGACTTTTCAAAAAGGTGGCAATGCTGTTGATGCCGCATGTGCAATGCTTGCAGCGACATGCACAATGTGGGACACGCTTAGTTGGGGTGGTGAAACACAGGTTTTAATCTATAATCCTAATACAAAAAAAGTTACTGCCATAAATGCAATGGGCGTAGCCCCGACCGGCGCCACGGTAAAATTCTTTAAAGACAAAGGATATAATTTTCCGCCAGAATACGGTCCTCTTGCTGCAACAACACCCGGTACTGTTGGCGGTATTATTTATATGCTCGTTAACTACGGAAAATTAAGTTTAAAGGAGGTATTAGCCCCTTCAATGGAGATGGCTTCAGGTTATCCTATAGAAGCACAGGCCGCAAATACCATGGAACGTCAGAAAGCGCTAATCAAAGAATGGCCATATAGCAAACAAGTGTTTTTAACCCATCAGGGAGAGAAAAGAGAAGCACCAGAGGCAGGTGAACTATTTATTCAAAAGGACTTATTAGCCACTTTAACCAAAATGGTGGAGGCTGAGCAACGTGCATTAAAGCTAGGAAAAAGTAGAAAAGATGCGTTGATGGCCGCTTATGATAGGTTTTATAAAGGAGATATTGCCCAGGAGTTCGTTCGTGGTGCCAGAGAGCAAGGCGGACTGATCACCATGCAGGATTTGGCCAATTGGAAACCAATTGAAGAAGATGCGTTAATGGTAAACTACAAAGGAATTGATGTTTATAAAATGCAGCAATGGACCCAGGGGCCGGTTATGTTACAGGCATTAAACATACTGGAGAACTTCGACCTCAAAAGCATGGGATATAACAGTACAAAGTACATCCATACAGTTTATCAGGCTATGAACCTGGCTTTTGCCGATCGCGATTTCTATTATGGAGATCCTTATTTAACCCCTTCAGAACCAATAAAGGGTTTATTGAGCAAGGCATACGCAAAAGAGAGGTCGAAACTAATCCAATACGATAAAAACAATGCTGCAATTGGTCCGGGTAATCCATATTCCTTTGAAGGTAAGATAAACCCGTACATCAATTTGCTGAAGAACAGGGGATTTGAGATGGACACAACTAGACGTAATTTTGCACCTAAACATGATCTTGGTAACAACTCAAAGCCTGAAGATTATCAGGATAGGTTATGGCGGGGTACTACATCAGTAGAGGCTGCTGATAAAGAAGGCTGGGTTGTTTCAATAACACCAAGTGGAGGCTGGTTACCAGCCTGCATCGCCGGTAAAACTGGTATCGGCATGAGCCAGCGGATGCAAAGTTTTGTGCTTGATTCTACACTAAATCCATTTAATGTTGTATCACCTGGGAAAAGGCCAAGAGTGACGCTATCACCATCACTGGCGATGAAAGATGGCAGGCCATATTTATCATCTGCGGTTCAGGGAGGTGATACTCAGGATCAAAATCTATTGCAATTCTTTCTCAACGTGACAGAGTTTGGAATGAACGTACAGCAAGCTACAGAAGCTGCAAATTTCAATACCAATCAATTATGGCTCTCTCTAGGAGGAAGTAAAACAGAAGACCGTATGCCTAAACCAGGACAAATATTACTTCACGACAGTACGAAAGATTCAGTTAGAAATGACCTAAAGAAAATGGGTTATACTTTAAGCTTTGATGACCGCACCAGCGGACCGATCAATGCTATTTATTTCGACTGGAAACATAATACTTTGTGGGGCGGTTCAAGTAATCACGGTGAGGATTATGGAATCGGCTGGTAAATCACATCATTAAACAAAATCAATTATGAAAAGCCCCTTTAATTATTTAATGCTGTTTAGTTTACTTATGCTTGGCGCTTGTAACCAATCGTCTGAAAAAAAAGGAGATACCACTTCAGCTACTGCCCTGGACTCCGCCAATCAACAATGTTTTTTAGCGGTGGATGGTGTAGATTCGGCAAAATTGAATTTGATTACCGCGAAAGATGGAAAGATTACGGGTGCCTTGTTAATTAATTATCTTGAAAAAGGAGATAGCGACGGAACAATACTTGGAAAATTTAAAGACGATACCCTGTTTGTAGATTACACTTTCAGAATCGGAACTTTGAACAAAACATTTTATAAAAATCCACTGGCATTCCTGAAAAAGGATGGTATATTAATGATGGGTGTGGGGCAAATTGAAACATTTTTAGGTAAGTCGTCCTTTGTAAAAGATAAACCTATAAGCTTTGATCGGGGCAGGTTTCAGTTTTCATCGGCACCTTGTAAATAAACTGAGTTTTTACACAGTTGAAGTGTATTCATATACTTCTAAATGTTATTTTAGCATGTAACTCGTTAAAATCAACGCCAGTGTCCGAACTTGAAATTCAAATCGAAAAAACCATAAACGATATTCAATCTGTAGCAAACCAGCTTCCCGGAGTGGTAATCATTCATCGTTTGCCCATGTTTAAAGTTGAATTTATGTCTGAAAGGGGACTAAGTGAACTTGGAATCACACAGGAAGAAGTAACTACTTTAACCTCTGGTGAATATTATCAAAAGTATTTTAATCCCGAAGATGCTGACGATTACTTGCCTAAAATGAAAGCGTTTGTAGACCAAAATGAAGATAAAAGCATATCGTTCTTTCAGCAGGTAAGGTTGCTATCCAAAAGTAAAGAATGGGTATGGCATTTTAGCACCAGTAAAATATTGATGAGAGATGAGTCTGGTCAGCCGCTTTTAACAATTACAACATCGTATCCTGTAGGATCATTACAGCATATAAACAACAAGGTTGAGCGACTGCTGGAAGAAAACAACTTCCTCAGAAATCACTATACGCAATTTTCAAAGTTAACCAGACGAGAATGCGATGTTTTATCGTTGTTGGCTATCGGCAAAAGTTCTACAGAAATTGGAGATAAGCTATTTATTTCAGTGGGAACAGTAGAAACCCACCGTAAAAACATCCGTCAGAAACTAAATGTTACCACGTCATTTGAACTTTCGCAGTATGCCCGTGCATTTGACTTGATATAGCGTATTTGTTAACTCTTTTTGGAGGTGGTTAGTATCACGACTCCGGCAATCAAAATGACTCCACCAACATATGGTGGCCAGTTTACGCTTTTTTCTTTATCTGCAGAAATTTGGATTGGGCCAGCGTCTACAACTTTTTCCCGTTGAGTATATGTAAATCCAGTCCAGACAAGCATTACTATTCCAAGTACGATCATCACCAACGCTATTGTTCTATTCATAATATGTAGATAAATTTAGTTTAGAACAAGGAATACATAGAAATGTTTGAGTTACCAAAACCAGGGGCACATAGGGGCCGGGTACAAAAGAAAAAGCATCCCTTTTGAGGATGCTTTTTATTAACTTATAAAATGAGTTTAATTAACTGATCTTAACATTAATAGCGTTTAAGCCTTTTTTACCTTGCTCAACGTCATAACTAACTGAATCATTCTCACGAATGCTATCGATTAGTCCTGAAGAGTGTACGAAGATTTCAGCGTCACCATTAGCTGGTACGATAAATCCAAAACCTTTTGTCTCATTGAAAAATTTTACTGTTCCTTGTTGCATTATAATGTAATTTAATTATATACAAACGTACAAATAATTAATTGCAAATCAGCTATTTATTTTTATTATCTGCATTATCGGTTAGTCCAGCCTTTTAATTGCCTAAATTAGTTTAAACTTAAATCATCATTTTCATCATGATTCAGTCCTATTCCTGCATTGTTAATGGGCAAATCTTTCTTATCTTCCTCAGGTTTGTCTGCCTTTTCCGCCTCGGCACCAATTTCCGGTGACGATACTGCCTCATCGGTATTTAAGTCATCTGTCTCTGCTGTCAGTGCAGGGTCTGTGATTATTTTTGGCCCATCCTTTGGCGGGATTCCGTTGTCTGCGCTATCTGATTGGGAATGTGATGCTTTCATAACTGTATCAATTTATTGTGTATGTTCAACAAATTGCGCATGAGAAAGTTTCCACTAATCATCAGAC